>NZ_JBIAPA010000003.1:659363-1751160 GCF_042888005.1 Nocardia sp. NPDC003269 | reverse complement strand
CATATGGCCTGAGAGGTGATGCGTAGCCGTTGTGGTGAATTCAGTGATCCTATGCTGCCGAGAAAAGCCTCTAGTGAGTTGGTACACGGCCCGTACCCCAAACCGACACAGGTGGTCAGGTAGAGAATACTAAGGCGATCGAGAGAACTGTGGTTAAGGAACTCGGCAAAATGCCCCCGTAACTTCGGGAGAAGGGGGACCACGCCTGGTGATGAGTCTTGCACTCGGAGCTGGGTGGGGTCGCAGAGACCAGAGAGAAGCGACTGTTTACTAAAAACACAGGTCCGTGCGAAGTCGTAAGACGATGTATACGGACTGACGCCTGCCCGGTGCCGGAAGGTTAAGAGGACCGGTTAGCGCTTCGGCGCGAAGCTGAGAATTTAAGCCCCGGTAAACGGCGGTGGTAACTATAACCATCCTAAGGTAGCGAAATTCCTTGTCGGGTAAGTTCCGACCTGCACGAATGGCGTAACGACTTCTCTGCTGTCTCAACCACAGACTCGGCGAAATTGCATTACGAGTAAAGATGCTCGTTACGCGCGGCAGGACGAAAAGACCCCGGGACCTTCACTATAGCTTGGTATTGGTGTTCGGTACGGTTTGTGTAGGATAGGTGGGAGACTGTGAAACTAGCACGCCAGTGTTGGTGGAGTCGTCGTTGAAATACCACTCTGATCGTATTGGACTTCTAACCTCGGACCATGATCTGGTTCAGGGACAGTGCCTGGTGGGTAGTTTAACTGGGGCGGTTGCCTCCCAAAATGTAACGGAGGCGCCCAAAGGTTCCCTCAGCCTGGTTGGCAATCAGGTGTCGAGTGCAAGTGCACAAGGGAGCTTGACTGTGAGAGTGACAGCTCGAGCAGGGACGAAAGTCGGGACTAGTGATCCGGCACCGGCAAGTGGAAGCGGTGTCGCTCAACGGATAAAAGGTACCCCGGGGATAACAGGCTGATCTTCCCCAAGAGTCCATATCGACGGGATGGTTTGGCACCTCGATGTCGGCTCGTCGCATCCTGGGGCTGGAGTAGGTCCCAAGGGTTGGGCTGTTCGCCCATTAAAGCGGCACGCGAGCTGGGTTTAGAACGTCGTGAGACAGTTCGGTCTCTATCCGCCGCGCGCGTTAGAAACTTGAGGAAGGCTGTCCCTAGTACGAGAGGACCGGGACGGACGAACCTCTGGTGTGCCAGTTGTTCCGCCAGGAGCACTGCTGGTTGGCTACGTTCGGAAGGGATAACCGCTGAAAGCATCTAAGCGGGAAGCCTGTTCCAAGATGAGGTTTCTCTCCCACTTGATGGGTTAAGGCCCCCTACAGACCATGGGGTTGATAGGCCGGAACTGGAAGCACAGTAATGTGTGTAGGTGACTGGTACTAATAGGCCGAGGGCTTACTATCGAAGGTGTTACGCGTCCACTGTGCGGTATCTGAAACAACACACAGATCACCGAGAAGACTCTCCGAGTCCGGTCCCGTTGAGGGGCAGGGTTCGGGGTGGCTCTCTGTGTGACAGTTTCATAGTGTTACGGCGGTTATAGCGGTGGGGAAACGCCCGGTCCCATTCCGAACCCGGAAGCTAAGGCCACCTGCGCCGATGGTACTGCACTCGACAGGGTGTGGGAGAGTAGGACACCGCCGGAACATCCTTCGCGATAGGGGACCCAGAATTGGGTCCCCTATCGGCGTTTGTGGGCCGTGACGGCCCCGGCACGCCGGGCGGACGATGCCCCGTCCTCCGCCCGTGGTTGAATTCTTGTAGGCGGGGCCACGACAACACTCCCCGAGGTCGGGGAATCTAGAAAGGGATCGCCGTGTCGGAACACAACGACGGACGGAAGCCTTTCCGCCGGGACGGTGACGCCCGCGGCTTCGGCCGGCGCGGCGAACCGACCGATCGCCCCCGTGGCGGACACGGTGACCACCGTGGCGAAGGCGGCGGATTCCGCCGCAACGACGACAATCGTGGTGGCCGAGGCGGTTCCGAGGGCCAGCGTGGCGGCTTCAACCGCGACGATCGTGGCGGTGACCGTGGCGGTTTCCGGCGCGGCGACAGCGGTGACCGTGGTGGTTACCAGCGTCGCGACGACGCCGGTCGCGGCGGCTCGGGTGACCGGGGCGGCTTCCGGCGCAGCGACGACGACCGCCCCCGTGGTGGTGGCGATCGGGGCGGTTACCAGCGTCGTGACGACGCGGGCCGTGGTGGCTACCCGCGTCGCGACGACAACGACCGTGGCGGTTTCCGGCGTGGCGACAGCGACCGTGGCGGGTACCAGCGTCGTGACGACGCCGGTCGCGGCGGCTCCGGCGATCGTGGTGGCTTCCGTCGCCGTGATGAATCCGACCGTCCCGCAGGTGGTTTCGACCGCGGCGGTGATCGCGGCGGATACCGGCGCAATGACGACGACCGTCCCCGTGGCGGCTCGGACCGTGGCGGCGATCGTGGCGGGTTCCGGCGCAACGAGGGCGACGACCGCTCCCGCGGCGGCTACGACCGCGGCGATCGCGGCGGCTTCCGTCGCGACAACGACGACCGTCCCCGTGGTGGCTCCGGCTTCCGCAGGAACGAAGGCGACGACCGTTCGCGCGGTGGCGGCGATCGCGGCGGGTTCCGGCGCAGCGACAGCGGTGACCGTGGTGGCTACCAGCGTCGCGACGACGCGGGCCGTGGCGGCTCCGGTGACCGGGGCGGCTTCCGGCGCGGTGACGACGACCGTTCGCGTGGCTCCTCCGATCGTGGTGGCTTCCGTCGCAACGAGGGTGACGACCGTTCGCGGGGCGGCTTCGATCGCGGTGGCTTCCGCCGCAACGAGGGCGACGACCGCTCGCGGGGCGGCTCGGACCGTGGTGGCTTCCGGCGCAACGAAGGCGATGATCGCTCGCGGGGCGGCTCCGACCGTGGCGGGTTCCGGCGCAACGAGGGCGGTGGTTTCCGCCGCGACGACAGTGACGATCGTTCGCGTGGTTCCTCGGATCGTGGTGGCTTCCGCCGTGGCGAGGGCTCCGATCGCGGTGGATACCAGCGGCGTGACGACAACGCTCGCGGTCCCCGCCGTGACGACGATCGCGGACGCGGTGGATTCAAGCGTGGTGGCGATTCCGGTGGGAAGCGCTACGTCGGCGAGGACGGCGCACCGCTGGACGGCACGTACCGCGAGAAGCGGCGCGAGCGTGAGGGCGACGTCCTCGGCGTCGTGTCGTCGGCCGCGAACGCCGATGCCGCAGAGAGCGATTCGGCCGACATCGATTCGACGGTGAGCGACGAGAGCGCCGCGTCCATTGAGCAGTTCGACGACACCTCGTCGGCCGAAGATCGCGCCGCGGACGTGGCGGACAGCGATCGGGCGGAGTCCGCGGACGACGACGATCGCGCCGAAGCCATCGAGCGGACCGAGTCCGCCGACGAGCGGACCGACGCGGGCGTCGACGCTCGGGCCGAGTCGGCCGCCGCCGAGTCCGGTGACCGCGACGACGCGGCGGACCGCTCGGATCGTCGTGGCGATTCCGGCTACGGCGCCCGTGGCGGCGACGATCGTGACGACCGGCGTCGTGGCGGCGAGGGTGCCAGGACCGCGGGCGGACGGTCGTCGGACCGGCGCGCCGCGCGTCCGGACGAGCCGGATCTGCCGGAAGACGTGCAGGCCTCCGATCTCGATCCCGCGGTGCGCCGCGATCTGCTCAGCCTGGACAAGAACAACGCCGAGACCGTCGCCCGGCACATGGTAATGGCCGTCGAGCTGCTCGAGGACGATCCCCGCCTCGCGCTGGCCCACGCGCGGGCCGCGCGGCAGCGCGCGGGCCGGATCGCCGTGGTCCGGGAGACCGCGGGCGTGGTGGCCTATCACGCCGAGGAATGGGCGGAAGCGCTCTCCGAGCTGCGTACGGCGCGCCGGATGTCCGGAGGTTCCGGGCTGCTGGCGGTGATGGCGGACTGCGAGCGCGGTCTGGGCAGGCCGGAACGGGCCATCGAGCTCGGCCGCAGTGACGAGGCGCAGGCGCTCACCGGTGACGAGGCCACCGAGCTGCGGATCGTGGTCGCCGGTGCGCGAATGGATCTGGGGCAGTTCGACCAGGCCGTCGTGACACTGCAGACCCCCGATCTGGACCCGGCGCGCACCGGCTCGGCCGCCGCGCGCCTGTTCTACGCCTACGCCGACGCGCTGGTCGCGGCGGGCCGCACCGACGACGGTCTGCAGTGGTTCCTCAATGCCGCCGCCGCCGATCTCGACGATGAGACCGACGCCGAGGACCGCGCCGCGGAACTCACCGGCGACGCGTAATCCGGTACACAACGGCCGCCGGGCCGGGAACCCTCGCAGGTTCCCGGCCCGGCGGCCGTTTCGCGTTCGGGGGTCAGCAGCGGGCCGGTCTCTTTCCAGAACGGGTGCTCGAACGGGCACGTCGGCCACCAGGAACGGCACGAGCAGGATGCGGGGTGATGGGAATCACCGCACCCGGCGACGCGCGCGAGGGCGGGCGCCGAAAAGCGGTACACCGTGCACGGACGGTTTCCGCATGCTCGATCATGAAGGGTGCGAGCGCGATTCGGCGGTTCCGCGGACGCGGATCTGTCGGTGGCCTCGCCTAGGGTCGGCGCAGGTGCTCGGCCCGGCAGTGACGACGGAGTGAGGGTGTGTGAACCGGCTACGCGATCAATACGACGCTTTGCTGCTCGATCTGGACGGAACGCTGTACCGCGGTCCCGAGGTGATCGACGGCGGCCCGAAAGCGCTCGCCCCGGACGGTGAATCGGCGCAGCGGCTGGTCTATGTCACCAACAACGCGGCCCGTGGGCCCGGTCCGGTGGCCGAGCATCTGGCGGAACTGGGTTATCCGGCGACCACCGACGACGTGGTGACCAGCGCGCAGGCCGCGGCCGGGATGCTGGCGCATCGACTGGCTCCCGGTTCCCGCGTGCTCGTCGTCGGCACCGATGATCTGGCCGCCGAGATCACCGCGGTCGGGCTGGAGCCGATCCGGCGCTTCGGCGACACCCCGCCCGACGCCGTCGTGCAGGGACATTCGCCCACCACGGCCTGGCCCGACCTAGCCGAAGCCGCCTACGCGTTGCGGGCGGGCGCGCTGTGGGTCGCCGCCAACACCGATCGCACCCTGCCCAACGAGCGCGGGCTGGCGCCGGGCAACGGCTCGATGGTCGCCGCGCTGCGCACCGCCTCCGACCGGGAGCCGCTGGTCGCGGGCAAGCCGTTCGCACCGCTGATGGAAGACGCGCTGGAGCGGGCGGGCGCCCGGGCCGCGCTGGTCGTCGGCGATCGTCTCGACACCGATATCGAGGGTGCCAACGGGCTCGGGCTCGACTCGCTGCTGGTGCTCACCGGTGTCAGCACGCTGGCGGACGTCCTGATCGCGCCGCCGGCCCAGGTACCCACCTTCATCGCCACCTCGCTCGACGCGCTCAACGACGACATCGTGCCCGAGGCGGTCGCGCCAGCGGCGGTCGCGGAACTGTTGCGACAGCACCCCGGCCGGGCGGTACGCGTGCGCGCAGCCGATTCGGAAATCCGATAGCGTTGACGACACGATGAGTACTCCGAGTTCACCGACGCCCGGCGCGCCGCAGCCACCCCGTCCCGGGATCCCCCTGCCCGGCAGTCACCTGCCCGGTGGTCAGGCGCGGCAGGAACCGGCCGACCCGCATCGGATCAAGGCCGAGGTCGACGCGCTGCTGGCCGAGCTCGGCCAGGTACCGGTCGCGACCGGACCGGCCGAGAACACCGAGACGGGAGCCGACATCACCCGGCGTGCGCGCATTCTCGAGCAGGCGCACGACGTGCTGGTGGACGCCCTGGCGACAGTGGACAAGATCTGAGGTGGCCAGGCGAGCGCGTGTGGACGCCGAACTGGTTCGCCGGGGATTGGCGCGATCGCGAGAACACGCGGTCGAGCTGATCAGCGCGGGCCGCGTCCTGATTGCCGGCACCGTCGCCGTGAAACCGGCGACGGCGGTGGAGACCGGAACCCCGCTGATCGTGCGGGAGGAACCCGACGAGGTGTCGTGGGCGTCGCGCGGGGCGCACAAGCTGCTCGGCGCGCTCGAGGCGTTCGAGCCGCAGGGTCTCAGCGTCGCGGGCAAGCGCTGCCTGGACGCGGGCGCGTCGACCGGTGGATTCACCGATGTGCTGCTCTCGCGCGGCGCGAAGGAGGTGGCGGCGGTCGACGTCGGGTACGGCCAGCTGATCTGGCGGTTGCAGAACGACGACCGGGTCCAGGTGTACGACCGCACCAACGTGCGCAACATCACCCCCGAGATCATCGGCGGCACAGTCGAATCCGTCGTCGGTGACCTGTCGTTCATCTCGCTGGGCCTGGTGCTGCCCGCGCTCGCCGCGTGTGCCGCCGACGGCGCCGATCTGCTGCCGATGGTGAAGCCGCAGTTCGAGGTCGGCAAGGAGCGGGTCGGTTCCGGCGGTGTCGTGCGCGATCCTGCCCTGCGCGCCGAGGTGGTGGGCGAGGTGGCCGCCGCGGCGGGCGCGCTCGGGCTGCGGACCCAGGGTGTCGTCGCCAGCCCGCTGCCCGGTCCGTCGGGCAATGTCGAGTACTTCCTGTGGCTGCGCAAGGTCGGCCCGTTCGACTACGACGCCGCGGCGGTGGCAGCGCTGGTCGCCCGCGCGGTCGAGGAAGGTCCCCAGTGAACACGCACGACGACGGCAGGGAGATCCTGCTCGTCGCCCATCCCGGTCGCGCGGAGATCATCGAGACCGCGCACCGGGTGGCGAAGATCTTCGCCGAGGCGGGCATCTGCCTGCGGGTGCTGGCCGACGAGGCCGACAGTACCCGGTTCGAGAACGAGCCCGCCGGTTACCCGGTGCGGGTGGTGCCGCACAGCCCCTCCGCGGCGATCGGCTGCGAGATGGTGCTCGCGCTCGGCGGCGACGGCACCTTCCTGCGCGCCGCCGAACTCGGCCGCCCGTCCGGGGTGCCGGTCCTCGGCATCAACCTGGGCCGCATCGGTTTCCTCACCGAGGCCGAGGCCGAGCATCTCGACGAGGCGCTGGCCCAGGTGGTCGACCGCGACTACCGCGTGGAAGACCGGATGACCATCGACGTCACCGTCCGCGTCGACGACTCGATCGTCGAACGTGGGTGGGCGCTCAACGAGGCCAGCCTCGAGAACGCCCAGCGCATGGGCGTGCTCGAAGTGGTGCTCGAGGTCGACGGCAGGCCCGTGTCGTCGTTCGGCTGCGACGGCATCCTCATCTCCACCCCCACCGGGTCGACGGCCTACGCGTTCTCGGCGGGCGGGCCGGTGGTGTGGCCGGAACTCGAAGCGATGCTGGTCATCCCGAGCAACGCGCACGCGCTGTTCGCGCGGCCGCTGGTGACGAGCCCGGAATCGTTGATCGCGGTGGAGACGGTGGCGACCGGGCACGACGCGATCGTGTTCCTCGACGGCAGGCGCACCCTGGCGCTGCCGCGCGGCGGCCGCGCCGAAGTGGTCCGCGGCGAACGACCGGTGCGGTGGGTGCGGCTGGATTCCGCGCCGTTCGCCGACCGGATGGTGCGGAAGTTCCAGCTGCCGGTCACCGGCTGGCGGGGTAGACAGCGAACGGAGAACAGCCGCGATGCTGACAGAGATCAGGATTGACGGACTCGGCGTCATCTCGACGGCCACCGCGCAGTTCCATGCGGGCCTGACCGTCCTCACCGGTGAGACCGGTGCGGGCAAGACGATGGTGGTCACCAGCCTGCATCTGCTCAGCGGCGCCCGCGCCGACGCCGGGCGAGTGCGGCTCGGGGCGGCCAAGGCCGTGGTCGAGGGGCGATTCGTCATCGACGACGTCAACGACGCGGCCCGCACGGCCGTCGGCGAGGTGCTGGAATCGGCCGCCGCCGAGGCCGACGAGGACGGCAGCGTGATCGCGGTCCGCACCGTCAACAGCGACGGGCGCTCCCGCGCGCACCTGGGCGGCCGCGGCGTGCCCGCCGCGGTGCTCGGCGAGTTCACCTCCCGGCTGCTGACCGTGCACGGCCAGAACGACCAGCTGCGGCTGCAGCGGCCCGAGCAGCAGCTCGCCGCGCTCGACCAGTTCGCGGGCGACGGCGTCGCCGGGCTGCTGCGCAAGTACCAGGTGCATCGCCGGACGTGGCTCGACGCCCGCGCGGAACTGCTGGAGCGGACCGCGCGCAGCCGGGAGCTGGCGCTCGAGGCCGACCGGCTCAAGCATTCGCTGGCCGAGATCGACGGCATCGCACCGGAACCCGGTGAGGACACCCGGCTCGTCGCCGAGATCCGCAGGCTCAGCGATCTGGATTCACTGCGCGAGGCCGCGGTCGCCGCGCACGAGGCGCTGTCCGGTCCGGCCGACTCCGCCGCCGACGGTGGCGGCGTGCTCGATCTGCTCGGCGGTGCGCGGGCCCGGCTGGATTCCGCCGACGACCCGGGGCTGACCGCGCTCGCGCCGCGGCTGGGCGAGGCGATCGCGGTGGTCGTCGATGTGACCACCGAACTCAGCGGCTATCTCTCGGAACTGCCGTCGGACCCGGGCGCGCTCGACTCGATGCTCACCCGCCAGGCCGAACTGAAGTCGCTGACCCGCAAGTACGCCCCCGACATCGACGGCGTGATCGCCTGGGCCGACGAGTCCCGCGCGCGCCTGGATTCGCTGGACGTATCCGAGGACGCGCTGGCCAAACTGGCCGGCGAGGTGGAGACCGCGGCGGGCAAGGTGCGCGAGGCCGCGCGCAAACTCAGCGCGGCGCGCGCGAAGACCGCGGGCAAGCTGGCCTCGGCGGTGAGCACCGAACTCGGCGGGCTGGCGATGGGGAAGGCCCGGCTCGAGGTGCAGGTGCGGCAGCTGCCTGCGAACGCGCAGGACTCGGCGCCGATCGAGATCGACGGTGCGCGGCTGCACGCCGGGTCGCACGGGGTGGACGAGGTGGAGTTCCGGCTCTCGGCCCATTCCGGCGCGCAGTCGCTGCCGTTGAGCAAGAGCGCCTCCGGCGGTGAGCTCTCGCGGGTGATGCTCGCGCTCGAGGTGGTGCTGGCCGGCTCGGATCACGGCGCGACGATGGTGTTCGACGAGGTCGACGCCGGGGTCGGCGGCCGGGCGGCGGTGGAGATCGGCAAGCGGCTGGCGCGCCTGGCGCGCACCCATCAGGTGATCGTGGTGACCCACCTGCCGCAGGTGGCGGCCTTCGCCGACACCCACCTGGTGGTGAACAAGTCCGACGACGGTAAAGGCAAGGTGGACAGCGGAGTTCGCACACTGACCGACGACGAGCGGGTGGTCGAACTGGCGCGCATGCTCGCGGGCCTCGACGACACCGAGACCGGCCGCGCGCACGCGGAGGAACTGCTGGAGACCGCGCGCGCGGAGCGCACGCCGGCCTGATCGCGCGGGTGGCGTCGCCCGCGCGAGACGCGGGCGACGTCGACGCGATCTACTTCAGGGCTTTGCGGACGCCGCCGATGAGCTGGTTGGTCAGCTGACGCAGGCCGAATTCGAGGACCGGCGCGGGCACGGGGAGCGACGGCTCGGACTCCATCGTGTAGACCACCCGGGTGCCGCCGGAGCTGGTGTCGGCGAAGGTGATGATGCCGACGTGGCGCTTGACCGGCGCGCCCTTGACGATCTTGTACTCCATCCGCTCGCCGGGGACCAGCGCGGTGATCTCCTCGGTGACGCCCGCCTTGCCGAAGCCGAGCACGTGCTGTGCGCCGACGCCGGTGGCCGGGTCGCCCTGCTTGATCAGTTTGACCTGGATCGGCAGGTAGGGGCTGACGGCCTCACGCTCGGTGAAAAGGCGGTAGACGATGTCACGAGGTGCGTCGAAAACCGTCTCGACGGTGCTGCGGGGCATGGATGGTCTCCTGTCCGAGGTATCTGTGACCCGCAGCATACGGGTAGATCTCAGCCCCGCTCCGACCTGGCCGCCATCGCATCGAAGAACCAGTGGTATTTCGTGTTGTGGAACGCGGCGAAGCGCCACGCGCCGTCCTGGCGAACCGCGACATAGATGTTGTCCTTGGTGTTGCGCCAGGTGCGCGTGCGCTTGCCCTTGACCACCGCGCCCCGGCCGTCGACGACCGCGACATCGGGGGTGAGGAAGCGCAGCCGGGTGATCTCGCCGTCGAGCCGGGTGTTCTTCAGGTGGGTGGCGAACAGGTCGGCGTGACAGGACTCGATGGCGTCGCGGCCGGTGTAGTGGCGGCCGAACCAGGTGACGTATTCGGCGTCGTCGGTGAACGCGGCGGCGAACGCGCGCGCGTCACCGGCGGCCCAGGCGTCGCTCGTCGCCGTGAACAGGGCGCGGATCGCGCTGTCGTCGGATCGGGTCTCGGTCATGACGTCCTCCGGAAACTAGGATCGATCGGTCAGAGGTCGATCCGGGAAGTAGTGTCTTCGGTAATTATCTTACCTAGGAAGATGATTACGGCCGAGTGGAAGGTTGTCAAGAGATGTCCGACAGGAGGGCCGAGCTCGCGGCCGCGTTGACGGTCGCCGCGCAGCGCAGCGCGACCGACGGCGTGATGCTGCACCAGGCCGTCGCCGACAAGCTCGGTCTGCACGTCACCGACCTGCGCTGCCTGAACATGTTGCGGCTGGGCGGGCCGGCGACCGCGGGAGAGCTGGCCGCGCAGACCGCGCTCACCACCGGCGCGGTGACCAAGATGGTCGACCGGCTGCTGGCCGCGGGATATGTGCGCCGGGAACACGATGTCGCGGATCGGCGGCGGGTGATCGTCACGGCGATCCCGGCGCGCATCGACGAGATCGCCCCGCACTACGAGCTGCTCGCGCGCAGCTTCGCCGCCGCGCTCGACGACTACTCCGACGAGCAGCTCGCCCTGGTGCTCGACCTGTTCGATCGCCTGCACGCCACGTCGCTCGAGGTCGCCGGGAAGTTGCGGGAGAACGACGAGGCGTAACCCTCGCGCGGCGACGTCCGACATACTGACCGGAGATCGTTGGTTAGCCGAACTTTGTGGATTGTCCCCGCCCCGGCGGTGGGCCGACCGAGAGGAAGCGCGAGACGATGCGATGGATCAGCAGGATCGGCGGAACGGCCGCGGTCGCCGCGGCGGCAGTGCTCGGCGCGACCGGCCTCGCCGCCGCCGAGCCGGTGACCACCACATTCCCCGGGGCCGCGGCCCTGTGGGGCTGGAGTATGAACGGACCCGGCACCGACCATGTCACCGTCACGGCGACGACGGGTGAGCAGCCGGGGCAGACGTCCTTCGGTGTCACCGCCGTGCTGCCCTACAAGGGCGACGGTTCCCCGTGGTTGCGGGCCCGCGTGCAGTGGCTGAACGTGACCACCGGCGAATCGGGGATCGCCGACGTTCCCTACATCCACCCGTGTACCGATCCCGCGCAGTGTCCGGTCGGTCCCGTCACGGTGCGCACCGGCGCGGGTCAGGTCGTCGCCGGTGTCTACTCGGTGTCCGTCGGCGGCGATATCGGTCCGAGCGTGACCGTGCTGCCCGGCTACGGCACCTTCCAGGCTCGCTGAGCCCCCGCTCGGCGACGATGCCGGCGGGTTGCTGTGTTCGAGGATCACAGTGACGAATGTGACCGGTGATTCGGCGCGCCTCCACCAAAGGTTGAGGGTTTGCCCGCATCATCGGCCACATGAAGATGCCGGCGTTGTTGTCGAGGAACACGGAAACGCTGCCCGGTGTCACCGGGATCGCTCGGGTGGATCGCAACACCCGGCGATTGCTGCGGCGCGTCGGTCCCGGGGATGTCGTGGTCCTCGACGAGACCGACCTGGACCGCCACACCGCCGACCGGCTGGTCGAGGCGGGCGTCGTCGCGGTGATCAACACCTCGCCGTCGATCTCCGGCCGCTATCCCAATCTCGGCCCGGAAGTGCTGGTGGCCAACGGGATCGTGCTGATGGACGCGGTGTCGGCCGACGCCTTCGGCAAGATCAAGGACGGCATGAAGGTCCGCATCGACGAGGGCATCGTCTACGCGGACAAGCTGACCAAGAAGGAACCCGAGGTCCTGGTCGAGGGCATCGAGTTCGACGAGTCGGCCATCGCCGACCGGATGATCGAGGCACGCAACGGCCTGGCCGATCACCTCGACGCGTTCGCGGGCAACACCACCGAGTTCGTCCGCACCGAGAGCGCGCTGCTCATCGACGGCATCGGTGTCCCCGATATCGAGCTGGAGCTGCGCAATCGGCACGTGGTCGTCGTCGCCGACGGGTCGGGGCACCAGGAGGAACTCCAGCGGCTCAAGCCGTTCATCAAGGAGTACGCGCCGATCCTGATCGGTGTCGGCCGGGGCGCCGACACCCTGCGCAAGCTCAAGTACAAGCCGGATCTGATCGTCGGCGATCCCGACGAGATCAGCACCGAGACCCTGCGATCCGGCGCCGAGATGATCCTGCCCGCCGACACCGACGGGCACGCCAAGGGCCTCGAGCGCATCCAGGACCTCGGCATCGGGGCGACCACGTTCCCCTCGTCGGGCTCGCCGACCGATCTGGCGCTGATGCTGGCCGATCATCACGGCGCGTCGCTGATCGTGCTGGCCGGCGCGCCCGCCTCGCTGGAGGACTTCTTCGATCGCGGTCGCCGTGACAGCAATCCGGCGACCTTCCTGACCCGGCTCAAGGTCGGCGCGAAACTCGTCGACGCCAAGGCGGTCTCCACGCTGTACCGGCAGCGGTCCTCCGGCGCCGCGCTGGCGCTGGTGGTGCTGGCGGCACTGGTCGCGATCGTGGTGGTGATCCTGGCCTCGCACAACGGATCCGAGGTGCTGGACTGGGCCGTCGAGTACTGGAACCGCTTCGTCCTGTGGGTGCGTGGTCTGCTGTGATCTCGCTGCGTCACCATGCCATCTCGATCGCCGCGATCTTCCTCGCCCTGGCCGTCGGGGTGGTGCTCGGCTCGCAGACCCTGGCCTCGGACATGCTGTCCGGGCTGCGGTCGGACAAGGACGACCTGCGCGGCCAGGTCGACGCGCTGAGCGCGCAGAACGACCAGCTCACCGCCCGCCTCGACGCCGCCGACCGCTTCATCGCCGACTCCTCGGGCAGGCTGCTCGGCGGCACCCTGGCCGACCGCAGCGTCGTCGTGTTCACCACGCCCGACGCCGATCCCGGCGACATCGACGGGGTGAGCAGGGCGCTCGAGATCGCGGGCGCGCAGGTGACCGGCCGGATCGCGCTCACCGACGCCTTCGTCGACGCGGGGGAGGGCGACCGGATGCGCTCGGCCCTGACCAATATCGTCCCCGCAGGCGCGCAGCTGCGGACCGGCGCCGTCGACCAGGGCAGCATGGCGGGCGACCTGCTCGGCCTGACCCTGCTGCTCGACCCGGCGACCAACCAGCCGCGCAGTACCGCCCCCGAACTCGCCCTGGTCCTGGAGACCTTGCGCGGTGGCGGTTTCCTCGCCTACGGCGACACTCCCGTGCGACCCGCGCAACTCGCCGTCGTGGTCACCGGCAACGGTGTCGCATCCGACAGTGGGCAGGGCGCGACTATCGCCCGCTTCACCGGCGCGGTCCGGGCCAGGGCGGCGGGCACGGTGCTCGCCGGCCGCGCCGGAGCCGCCGAGGGCAACGCCGCCATCGCCCACGTCCGGGCCCAGGCACCGCTGGCGACCACGGTCACCACCGTCGACAACGTCGACCGCGAAATCGGCAGGGTCACAACAGCTCTCGCCTTCACCGAACAACTCTCCGGCGGCGCGGGCCGCTACGGCACGGGCCCGACGGCCACCTCGCTGACGATGGTCGCCATGCCTCGCTGACAGTCGCCGTCGCGAACCGTCGAGACGACTGATTTCCGGAGAACATGGGTAACTCGCCGGGTACGCCCAGGACTCGCCGACCGCAGCACCGCCGGCCCGACAGCCAACACGCCCCGCCGCTAACGACCCGCTAAATACGCGGAGAGGCGGGCTGCTGTTACTCTGGAGTTCCGTGGGTCAAACACGGAATCAGGCTCGAAATGCCACCAAGCACATCTTCGTGAGCGGTGGTGTCGCCTCCTCTTTGGGTAAGGGTCTCACCGCCTCCAGCCTCGGTCAGTTGCTGACCGCGCGCGGCATGCGGGTGACGATGCAGAAACTCGACCCGTATCTGAACGTCGATCCGGGCACCATGAACCCGTTCCAGCACGGCGAGGTGTTCGTCACCGAAGACGGCGCCGAGACCGACCTGGATGTCGGCCACTACGAGCGGTTCCTCGATCGCGACCTATCCAAGGACGCGAACGTGACTACCGGGCAGATCTATTCGACGGTCATCGCCAAGGAGCGCCGCGGCGAGTACCTGGGCGACACGGTCCAGGTCATCCCGCACATCACCGACGAGATCAAGAACCGCATCATGGCGATGCAGGGTCCCGATCTCGAGGGCCAGGTGCCGGATGTGGTGATCACCGAGATCGGCGGCACCGTCGGTGACATCGAGTCGCAGCCGTTCCTCGAGGCGGCGCGCCAGATCCGCCACGACGTCGGCCGCGACAACGTGTTCTTCCTGCACGTGTCGCTGGTGCCGTACCTGGCGCCCTCGGGCGAGCTCAAGACCAAGCCGACGCAGCACTCGGTGGCCGCGCTGCGCAACATCGGCATCCAGCCCGACGCGCTGATCCTGCGCTGCGACCGCGAGGTGCCGCAGGGGCTCAAGAACAAGATCGCGCTGATGTGTGACGTCGACGTGGAGGCGTGCATCTCCACCCCGGACGCGCCGTCGATCTACGACATCCCGAAGGTGCTGCACAGCGAGGGCCTCGATGCCTACGTGGTGCGCAAGCTCGGCCTGCCGTTCCGCGACGTGGACTGGGCCGTGTGGGGCGACCTGCTCGACCGCGTGCACTCCCCGCGCGAGACCGTCGAGGTGGCGCTGGTCGGCAAGTACGTCGACCTGCCCGACGCCTACCTGTCGGTGACCGAGGCGCTGCGCGCCGGTGGCTTCGCGCACCGCTCGAAGGTGAACATCCGCTGGGTGCCCTCCGACGAGTGCGAGACCGAGGCGGGCGCCCAGGCGGCGCTGCGCGACGTCGACGCGGTGCTGATCCCCGGTGGTTTCGGTATCCGCGGCATCGAGGGCAAGCTCGGCGCCATCCGGTACGCCCGGCACCGCGGAATCCCGCTGCTCGGCCTGTGCCTCGGCCTGCAGTGCGTGGTCATCGAAGCGGCGCGCTCGGTCGGCATCGACGACGCCAACTCGGCCGAGTTCGAGCCCGACACGAAGAACCCGGTCATCTCGACCATGGCCGACCAGGAAGACGTCGTCGCCGGCGAGGCTGATCTGGGCGGCACCATGCGCCTGGGCGCCTACCCGGCCACCTTGCAGAAGGGCTCGGTCGTCGCGCAGGCGTACGGCTCCGAGCACGTCTCCGAGCGGCACCGGCACCGGTTCGAGGTGAACAACGCCTACCGCGACGCCATCGCCAAGAGCGGGCTCGTGTTCTCGGGCACCTCGCCCGACGGGCACCTAGTGGAGTTCGTGGAGTACCCGGCCTCGGTGCATCCGTTCTTCGTCGCCACCCAGGCGCACCCGGAGCTCAAGAGCCGTCCGACCAGGCCGCATCCGCTGTTCGCCGCGCTGATCAACGCGGCGTTGAAATACAAACTGGCCGAACGCCTTCCCGTAGACTTCCCGGAGGAAGAGCTCGCGGAGCAGGCCGCGGATCTCTGAGAGAGAGCAGCGACGTGAGCCAGCCCGGTAGTCATGACTTCGAGACGGTCGCCAGCCGGGTGCTCTACAGCGGCGCGATCCTGGCCCTGCGCCAGGATCAGGTCGCGATGCCGGACGGACGGGTCGCCGAACGTGAGGTCATCGAGCACCACGGCGCGGTCGCGGTGCTCGCGCTCGACGCGGACGGCGACGTCGTCCTGATCCGCCAGTACCGGCATCCGATCGGTACCCGGCTGCTCGAACTGCCCGCCGGGCTGCTCGACATCGACGGCGAGGACCCGCTCACCGCGGCCAAGCGCGAGCTGGCCGAGGAGACGGGCCTGGCCGCCGCCGAGTGGTCGGTGCTGGTGGACGTCGCGTTGTCGCCGGGCTTCACAGACGAGGCGCTGCGGGTGTTCTTCGCGACCGGGCTCACCGCCACCGACCGGCCGGAGCCGGAGCACGAGGAGGCCGATCTCGAGCTGGTCCGGATGCCGGTCGCCGAGGCGGTCCGCGCGGCGCTGGCCGGGGAGATCGTGAACGCGACGGCGGTCGCCGGGGTGCTCGCGTACGCGGCGGCCGCGGCGGGCACCGTGCCGCTACGCCCGGCCGACGCGCCGTGGCCGGGTCAGCCGACGGCGTTCCTGCGGCGCAAGGCCGCCGAGGCGCGCGCCGGAAGCGAATCGTGACAGTGGTCGGCGGGGACTAGGCGGCTCGGGCGTGCTCGCGCGGGAGATCGACGCCTACCTCGACCATCTGGCGGTCGAGCGCGGAGCCGCGCGCAACACCCTCGGCGCCTACCGGCGGGACCTGGCCCGCTACCGCGCCTTCCTCACCGGACGTGGCATCGCGAATCTCGCGGCCGTCGCGCAGGGCGATGTCGCGGAGTTCACCATGGCGTTGCGGTCCGGCGGTGAGGATCATCCGCCGCTGGCCGCCGGGTCGGTGGCCAGGGCCTTGATCGCGGTGCGTGGCCTGCACCGCTTCGCCGCGGCCGAAGGTCTCACCGACACCGATGTGGCGCACGCGGTGAAACCGCCGGCGCCGGGTCGGCGGCTGCCCAAGGCATTGCCCTACGACCAGGTGCTGCGGGTACTCGAGGCCGCGGGTGGCGACGGTGATTCGGGTGGGGCCGACGGCGGACCGCGGGGATTGCGGGACCGGGCCCTGCTGGAACTGCTGTACTCCACCGGCGCGCGCATCTCGGAGATGGTCGGCCTCGACGTCGACGACCTCGACGCCGAACAGCGGTGCGTGGTGCTGCGCGGCAAGGGCGGCAAGCAACGGCTCGTCCCCATCGGCAGGCCCGCGCTCGCCGCGGTCGACGCCTACCTGGTACGCGGTCGCCCGACCCTGGCCGCGGCCGGAAAGGGTTCCGGGGGAGCCCTTTTCCTCAACGCGCGCGGCGGCAGGCTGTCGCGGCAGAGCGCCTGGCAGGTATTGCAGACCGCCGCCGAGCGCGCCGGGATCGGGGCGACGGTGTCGCCGCACACCCTGCGGCACTCCTTCGCCACCCACCTGCTCGACGGCGGCGCCGATGTGCGCGTGGTGCAGGAACTGCTCGGGCATGCTTCGGTCACGACGACTCAGATATACACCCTCGTGACGGTGAGCACGCTGCGCGAGGTGTGGGCGACCGCGCATCCGCGGGCCAGGTGAAAGCGGCGGTGCGCGGTCGCGTCCAGCGGGTATCGTGCGAACACGCCCGGCGTTGCCATGCTGTACCTCACCGGTCCGAGCGGTAGCGTCTACCCCCAAGAGCTGGACCGTACGAAAGCGAGTCCGGGCCCGAATCGGCCTCGCTACCCTCGACAGGGGTTACCGGTAGGACACGTATAAGGAGCAGCGGATCGTGACGACAGCGGAAACACCGTGGGACGGTGGACCGGACGAGGTCGCCGAGGCCGTCGAGATGGGCCCGACCGGGCGCCCGCTGCGACTGGTACCCGAGCCGCCGCAGGTGCAGCGTCACGGTGACGCGCTGGTGGTGGCCATGTGCAACCAGAAGGGCGGGGTCGGCAAGACCACCTCGACCATCAATCTCGGTGCGGCCCTGGCCGAATACGGCCGCCGCGTCCTGCTCGTCGACCTCGATCCGCAGGGCGCGCTCTCGGCCGGGCTCGGGGTGGCCCACCACGATCTCGACCTCACCGTGCACAACCTGCTGATCGGCGGGAAGGCCACCGTCGACGACGTCCTGCAGACCACCAAGGTCGACGGGATGGACCTGTTACCCAGCAACATCGACCTCTCCGCGGCCGAGATCCAGCTGGTCAACGAGGTGGGCAGGGAGCAGTCGCTGGGCCGGGCGCTGGCCGGCGTGCGCGACCGCTACGACTACATCCTCATCGACTGCCAGCCCTCGCTCGGCCTGCTCACCGTCAACGCGCTGGCCTGCTCGGACGGCGTGATCATCCCGATGGAATGCGAGTACTTCTCGCTGCGCGGCCTCGCGCTGCTCAACGACACCGTGGAGAAGGTGCGCGACCGGCTCAACCCGCGCCTGAGCCTGTACGGCATCGTGGTCACCATGTTCGACGCCCGGCTGCTGCACTCCCGCCAGGTGATGTCGCGGGTGGTCGAGGTGTTCGGTGACCTGGTCTACGACACCGCGATCTCGCGCACCGTGCGGTTCCCCGACGCCAGTGTCGCCGGTGAACCGATCACCACCTGGGCCCCGAAATCGGCGGGCGCCGAGTCGTATCGGGCGATGGCACGCGAGGTCATCCACCGGTCGGGCCGGTGATCGACGCAACACCCGAGGTGCGTGAGGATCGGCAAGAAGCGGCACCCGCCGCCGAGAACACCGGGTTCCACCTGCGGCTGAAGAACTTCGAGGGGCCGTTCGATCTGCTGCTGACGCTGATCAGTTCGCGCAAACTCGATGTCACCGAGGTCGCGCTGCATCAGGTCACCGACGAGTTCATCGCCTACACCAAGGCGCTGACCGCCGAGCTCGCCGAGAACACCAAGCTGCGCGCGGACAAGATCCTCGACCAGACCACCGAATTCCTCGTCGTCGCCGCGACGCTGCTCGACCTGAAGGCGGCCCGGCTGCTGCCCTCGGGCGAGATGACCGACGCCGACGACCTCGAACTGCTCGACGCCCGCGACCTGCTGTTCGCCCGCCTGCTCCAGTACCGGGCGTTCAAGCAGGTGGCCGAACTGCTCGCCGAGCTGGAAGCGGCCGCGTTGCGCCGGTATCCGCGCTCGGTGGCGCTGGAGGAGCAGTTCGAGGGGCTGCTGCCCGAGGTGACCCTCGGCGTCGACATCAGCGCGTTCGCCGAGATCGCGGCGGCGGCGTTCCGGCCGCGCCCGGTCCCGCAGGTCGGCCTCGCGCATCTGCACATGCACACCATCTCGGTCGCCGAGCAGGCCGAGCTCGTCCTGGCCCGGCTCAAGGAACGGGGGCCCGGCGGCTGGACGACCTTCGCCGAACTGGTGGCCGATTGCACGGTCCCGGTGGAAATCGTCGCCCGGTTCCTGGCGTTGCTGGAGCTGTACCGGGGCAAGACCATCGCGTTCGACCAGCCCGATCCGCTCGGCCCGCTGGCCGTGAGCTGGCTCGGCGAGCTGGATCCCGACGCCGAAGCGGCGGCGTTGACGTTCGAGGAGGACTACGGATGATCGAGGTAGTGGTGGAGTTCACTTCCGAGCCGCTCGACGAGGCGGAACTGCGTTCGGCGCTCGAGGCGATGTTGCTCGTCGTCGACGCTCCCGCGCCGGTAGAACAGCTGGCCGCGGCCCTGGACGACACCGCCGAGCGGGTCGAGACCACCCTGCGGACCATGTCGGCGGAGCTGACCGCGCGGGGCAGCGGCATCGACCTGCGTTTCGTCGGCGACGGTTGGCGCTTCTATACTCGACAGGAGTACGCGCCCTATGTCGAGCGTGTACTGCTCGACGGGGCTCGGACGAAGCTCACCCGGGCCGCCTTGGAGACCTTGGCGGTGATCGCCTACCGCCAGCCGGTGACCCGGACCAGGGTCAGCGCGGTTCGCGGGGTGAACGTCGACGGAGTGATGCGCACACTGCTGGCCAGGGGCTTGATCGCGGAAGCGGGTCAGGACCCGGAGACCAACGGCACGCTGTACCGCACCACCGAGTTGTTCCTCGAACGGATCGGGCTCGCCTCACTGGGCGACCTGCCACCGCTGGCGCCGCTGCTTCCCGGCGTCGACCTGATCGACGAGATCAGCGAGAGCCTGGAGACCGATCCACGGTTCACCAGGCTGCAGAAACCGGCCGAGTCCGACATGGACCTCGGCACCGACGATTGACAGGACAGATGAATACTTCCGCTCGCCGAGATGGCACACCGGACCGAAGAAAACGCAGCGACCAGCCCCGTAGCGGCGCGAACCGGACCGCGGGAACCCGCGGCGGCACCGCGCGCACCGGGCAGTCGGGCAGCCGCGGCACCGGCGGATACGAGCGCGGTGAGTCGACCGGCCGCCGCAGTTCCTCGGGTGGCTTCACCCGCGGCGCCGACGACCGGCGCGGATCGACGGGACGCGGCTACCAGCGCGGCGCGACCGACGATCGGCGTGGCGGCTACGACCGTGGCGGCGACGACCGTCGCGGCGGGTACCAGCGCGGCGGCGACGACCGTCGTGAGGGTGGCTACCAGCCGCGTGGCACGCAGCGCGCGGGCAGCACCGCCCGCCCCGCGACCTCGCAGGCGCCCGTGCGCAAGACCAAGTCGGCCAAGCCGCAGCGCAAGGTCGTCGCGCCGACGATCCTGAACAACGCCAAGCCGGCCCGCCACCAGCACGCCGAGAACACCGAGGGCCCGAAGAAGCTGCCCTGGGGCGAGGGTGAGCGGTTGCAGAAGGTGCTCGCCAAGGCCGGGGTGGCCTCGCGCCGCGCGGCCGAGGACATGATCGCCGCCGGTCGCGTCGAGGTCGACGGCAAGATCGTGCGTGAGCAGGGTCTGCGCGTCGATCCGGAGAACGCGGTCGTGCGCGTCGACGGCACCCGCGTCGTGGTCCGCGACGAACTCGTGCACCTGGTGCTGAACAAGCCCAAGGGCTGGCAGTCCACCATGTCCGACGACCTGGGCCGCCCCTGCGTCGGCGACATCGTCGCCGAGCGGATCGCCGCCGGGCAGCGGCTGTTCCACGTCGGCCGCCTCGACGCCGACACCGAGGGCCTGCTGCTGCTCACCAACGACGGCGAGATGGCGCATCGCCTGATGCACCCCTCCTTCGAGGTGCCCAAGACCTACCTGGCCACCGTCAACGGCGAGGTCAACTACCGCCTGGTGGGCAAGCGGCTGCGCGAGGGCGTCGAGCTCGAGGACGGCCCGGCCAAGGTCGACAAGTTCATGCTGCTCGAGGCTTACGAGGGCCGCTCGCTGGTCAAGCTCGTGTTGCACGAGGGCCGCAAGCACATCGTGCGTAGGCTGCTCGACGAGGTCGGCCACCCGGTGATCCGGCTGGTGCGTACCCACATCGGCCCGGTGGCGCTGGGCGACCAGCGTCCCGGCACGCTGCGCGTGCTCGGCCGCGACGAGATCGGCAAACTCTACGAGGCGGTGCAGCTGTGAACGGAGTGGATTTCCCGGTGGAGTTCGCCGGCGACCGGATGACCGGTGACGGCACGCTCGTCGTCGCGATGGACGGCCCGTCGGGTACCGGCAAGTCCAGTGTGTCGCGTCGGCTGGCCGCCCGCCTGGGTGCCCGCTACCTCGACACCGGCGCCATGTACCGGGTCGCGACGCTGCGCGTGCTGCGCGCCGGGGTCGACCTGGCCGATGCCGACGCGATCGCGGAAACCGTTGCGGCGCTGCCGCTGTCGATCGGCACCGACCCCAGCCGCGAGGTGATCGAGCTCGACGGTGAGGACGTCTCCGCCGAGATCCGCGGCGACGCCGTCACCAAGGCCGTCTCCGCCGTGTCCGCGGTGGCGCAGGTGCGCGAGCAGCTCGTCGCCCTGCAGCGCGAGATCGCGGCGGTGTCCGGGCGCATCGTGGTGGAGGGCCGCGATATCGGCACCGTCGTGCTCACCGGCGCCGACGCCAAGATCTACCTCACCGCCTCCGCGGAGGCCCGCGCCCAGCGGCGCAATGCCCAGAACATTCGCGAGGGCCGCGGCGACGACTACACGGCCGTGCTGGCCGACGTGCAGCGCCGCGACACCCTCGACTCCACCCGCACGGTGTCGCCGCTGCGCCCCGCAGCCGACGCGGTGCTCGTCGACACCAGCGACCTGACGATGGACGAGACCATCGACGAGCTCTACCGCGTGGTGGCCCAGCAGCTTTCGGCCACGACAGGAGGGTCGCGATGATCGACGAAGAGGTTCTGGTCGGAGACGGCACCTGGTCCGACGAATCCGATTGGGAGATCGCCGATCTCGAAGGCGAGCACGAAGGCGACGAGCATCTCGCGATGCCGACGGTCGCCGTCGTCGGCCGCCCGAACGTGGGCAAGTCGACCCTGGTGAACCGCATCCTCGGCCGCCGTGAGGCCGTCGTCGAGGACATCCCCGGCGTCACCCGCGACCGCATCTCCTACGAGGCCAGCTGGGCAGGCCGCCGATTCCTGGTGCAGGACACCGGCGGCTGGGAGCCCGACGCCAAGGGTCTGCAGCAGCATGTGGCCCGCCAGGCCGAGGTCGCGATGGCGACCGCCGACGCGATCCTGCTCGTCGTCGACGCGACAGTCGGAGCCACGGCCACCGACGAGGCCGCGGTGCGCAAGCTGCGCCGCTCCAAGATCCCGGTGATCCTGGTGGCCAACAAGGTCGACGACCAGAAGGTCGAACTCGAGGCCGCCAGCCTGTGGTCGCTGGGTCTCGGTGAGCCGCGCATGGTCTCGGCCTCGCACGGCCGTGGCACCGGCGATCTGCTCGACGACGTGCTCGGCGCGCTGCCCGAGACCCCGCGCGAGGGCACCGGCGCCGCCGGACCGCGGCGCGTTGCGCTGGTCGGCAAGCCGAACGTCGGCAAGTCCAGTCTGCTGAACAAGCTGTCGGGCGACGAGCGTTCGGTTGTCCACGACGTGGCGGGCACCACGGTCGACCCGGTCGACTCGCTGGTCGAATTGGGCGGCAAGGTCTGGAAGTTCGTCGACACCGCCGGTCTGCGCCGCAAGGTGTCCAACGCCTCGGGCACCGAGTTCTACGCCTCGCTGCGCACCAAGTCGGCGCTGGAGGCCTCCGAGGTCGCGATCATGCTGATCGACGCCTCGGTGCCGATCACCGAGCAGGACCTGCGCGTCATCAGCCTGGTCGCCGACTCCGGTCGCGCGCTGGTGCTGGCGTTCAACAAGTGGGACCTGGTCGACGAGGACCGCCGCTACATGCTCGAGCGCGAGATCGACCGCGATCTGGTGCGGGTGCCGTGGGCCCAGCGGGTCAACATCTCCGCCCACACCGGCCGCGCCGTGGCCAAGCTGGTGCCGCAGATGGAGACCGCGCTCGAGTCCTGGGACAAGCGCATCTCCACCGGCCGCCTGAACACCTGGCTCAAGGAAGTCATCGCGGCCACCCCGCCGCCGATGCGCGGCGGCCGCCAGCCCCGCGTCCTGTTCGCCACCCAGGCGAGCACCCGCCCGCCGACGTTCGTGCTGTTCACCACCGGCTTCCTGGAGGCGGGCTACCGCCGCTTCCTGGAGCGCCGCCTGCGCGAGGAGTTCGGTTTCGACGGTTCGCCCGTGCGCATCTCGGTGCGCGTGCGCGAGAAGAAGGAACGCAAGAAGTAGCGCGTCACCACGCGAGCCCCGGGTCGACCGACCCGGGGCTCGCGGCATCTCCGGACCTGTTGGGCGACAGTGCAGTTCGTCGCACTGCTGCCCTCCCGTTCCCCGTGCGGTCCTATGCTGTGACTGTGCGCCCCGATGTTCGCAGGGTGCGTGGGGGAGGGGCATGAGATGACGTCGGTGAGCACGGTCCAGCCGGGGCGTTTCGAACGTTGGCGCGTCTTCGGCGCCATGACGGTGGCCGTCGGCGCGATGGCGCTGGTGATCCTGGCGTCGGTCGGTGTCGATACCGACGGCTACCGGATGATCATCCGCGCGACCGCCAGAACCTCACTGGCGCTGTTCCTCTCCGCGTTCGTCGCCTCGTCGCTGCTCGCGCTCCGGCCGGGCGAGCCGACCCGCTGGCTCGCCCGCAACCGGCGCTACCTCGGCCTGTCGTTCGCGATGTCGCACGGCGTCCATCTCGCTGCCATCATCACGCTGGCGACCACCGACCCGTCGACCTTCGCCACGCTGACCGACGCGGGCTCGATCATCGGCGGCGGCCTCGGCTATGTCGCCATCGCGATCCTCACCGTCACCTCCTTCGACCGGATCGTGGCCGGGCTGGGTGCTGCCCGCTGGCAGCTGATCCAGACCGTCGGATCCTGGTTCCTCTGGCTGTTGTTCCTGGTGACCAACGGCGGGCGCATCCCCGAGAACGCCTGGTACGCAGTGCCGACCGCGCTCGTGCTGCTCGCGGCGGCACTGCGGGTGGTCGCCCGCACGCGCGGTGTCGCCGCGACCGCGTGAGCGACGCGATTCCGGCGAGCGGTTGGTCGAGGCGTGAACGCGCCCTTCCCGACACCGGACGCGCCTGCGCGGTCCGGTGCGGTGGAGGGCTGATAATCGGCTGAGAACGATCGGGGTGGGACACTTCGGCGCGGGCTGGCGCGTTGATCGGGGTACGAGGCCCTGTGCGGCTTCCTAAGGAGTGCGTCATGAGTCTCATCGGAACCGTGGTCGGCTACGCGCTGACGGTGTTCATGTTCGTGTTGCTCGCGCGCATGGTGCTGGACTGGCTGGCGGTGGCGGGGAAGGGTCCGGACTGGGTGGGGAAGGCGCGGCAGGTCACCCATGCCGCGACCGAACCGGTGATCGCGCCGGTGCGGCGGATCCTGCCGCCGGTCCGGATGGGCGGGCTCGGCATCGACCTGGCCTTCACCCTGGTGTTCATCGCCGTGCTGGTCCTGCGCGCGATCGCCTTCAGCCTGTAGCGGCCCTCGCCGCGGCGAGTCGAGCTCAGGCGTCGACCACCCGGTCGAGCAGATGCTCGACGAGTTGTGGTGCGCGCGCGGCCATGCCGTGGTCGGTGAGCATGCCCTGGGCCAAACCGGCGATCGTGAGCAGGACGACCTCGGCATCCGCGCGGATCGTCGGCTCCGCCGCCGCGGGCCCACGGAGCTGCCGGAGCTGGGCGGCGACCGCGTCGATGATGTAGGTGGGCGTGTCAGCGGTATCGGCGGATTCGAGATCGGGTCCGGTGAGCGTGGCCGCGTGGAAGATGCCGAGCAGGACGGCATCCTGTCTGCTGGCGTCGTCGAGCGGCAGCAGACCCATCAGCACCGTGCGGACGACGTCGCGCGGGCCCGCTTCCGGGCCGAGTGCGGTCAGGGCCCGGTGCAGCCGGGCGCCCGAGTCCGCGACGACCGCACGATGTGTCGCGAGCAGGAACTCCCTCTTGGTGCCGAAGTAGTACTGCACCGACCGCACCGAGACCCCGGCCTCGGCGGCGACCGATTGGAATGTCGCGGCATCGAGCCCGCCCCTGGCGATGACGCGCCGCGCGGCGCCGGTGATGGACCGGCGCCGTTCCTCGTGATCGGCCAACCGTGGCACGCCCGCCTCCTTCTGCTCCAGCTCGTCCCCTCCGGTTCTTGATGGTACGCCCATACCATCTTTGTGGTACGGTAATATCACCAACGAAGTAGAGGGGTGGTCATGGCCAAGATCGGGCGGTTCAAGAACGACAAGGCGCGCGAGGAGTACCTGCGGGCCTATCGGGAGCTGGAGAAGGCGCAGCCGATTCCGTCGACCACCGTCGACGTGCCGACGACCTTCGGCACCACCCGGGTCCGCACCTTCGGTCGCGGCGACGGCGTGCCGCTCGTGCTGCTGCACTCGCTCGGCGGAAACAGCCTGTCCTGGAACCACGTGATCGAGGATCTGGCGCGCGATCGGGTCGTCCACGCGCCCGAATTCCTGGGCACGCCCGGTCTCAGCGTCCAGACCGCGCCGATCGACGAAACACGGTTCGGCGCGTGGTTCACGGAGCTGCTCGACGGTCTCGGCGTCGACCGGGTGCATCTGGTCGGGTATTCGCAAGGCGGCTGGGAGGCGATGGCGATCGCGGCGGGCGGCGCGCCACGGCTGGCGAGCCTGACGGTGATCGAACCCGGCGGCACCTTGGCGAAGATCCGCTGGGGCGTGCTGTGGAAGATGATCACCGTGGGCGCGCGCCCGACCGACAAGAACCTCCGCAAGCTGAACGCCTGGATGAACCCCGGTGTCACCCTGTCCGACGCCGAATTCGCCGGTGTGAAAGCCGCGTTGGGCTACATCCCCACGATCGGCTACCCCCGGCTGTTCACCGACGAGCGGCTGGCGACGATCACCGTGCCGACCCTCGGCCTGTTCGGCTCGGAATCGATCGCCGCCGACGCGACCATCGCCGCCGGACGCCTGCGCGACAACGTCCCCACCTGCGAAACCGAGATCTACCCCGGCGCGGGCCACGGCATCTTCCACCAGATCCCGAAGCAGGTCACCGCGAGCATCCTGGACTTCACCCGCCGCTACGAACCGACCGAGGCCCGGCGCGGGGAGTAGCGGGCACGACGCGGCTAGTCGTCGGTGCCCTCGATGCGCCAGCGGGTCGATACCTCGCGGACGCAGGGGGCGTCGGTGAGGGCGTCGATCGTGTCGGTGACGGCCGACTCGCGGGCGCGGTGGGTGAGGATGATCAGGTGGGCGTCGGGGCCGTGGTGTTCCTGGCGGACGCGCGCGATGCTCACGCCGTTGTCGGCGAAGACGGCGGCGACCTGGGCCAGGGCGCCGGCGTGGTCGGTGACGCGCAGGTTGAGGTAGTAGCGGGTGGGGGTGTCGCCGAGGGGAGCGATGGGGAGCTGGGCGTAGTGCGAGGCGCGGGGGGCGCGGCCGCCGTGGACGCGGTTGCGGGCGGCGGTGATGAGGTCGCCGAGCAGGGCCGACGCCGTCGCGGTGGTGGCGGCGTCGCCGGAGAACATCAGCCTGCCCGCGCCCTCGGCGTCGACGGCGACCGCGCTCGACGGCGCCTCGACCCGGGCGAGCGGATCGGTCACCGGGAGCAGCGCGGGGTGGACACGGACCGAGATCTGTTCCTTGCCACCGTCTTCGGCGATCCTGGTGCAGACGGTGAGGGTGCGCAGGCGCAGACCCAGCGCCGCCGCGGCGGCGAGGTCGGCGGCCGCCGCGGGCCCGGACTCCTCGAAGTGCACGTCGCCGACCTCCACCCGGGTGTGGAAGGCCAGGGTCGCCAGGATCGCCGCCTGCGCGGCCGCGTGCCTGCTGTGCTCGGCGGGGAAGACCCCCAGCACCTGGTTCACCCGGTCACCCGAGAGCGACTGGGTCAGCGGCCGGACCACCGGAACCCCGCCCGCCACCGCCGCTTCGAAGCACAGATCGGCGCCGTGCTGCTCGGCGGCCGCGGCCAGCCGGTGCCCGTGCTCGGCGATCAGCGCGGTGTTCGCGGTGATCACCGACCGTCCCGCGCGCAGCGCGTCGAGCACCGCCGTCACCGCGCCGACGTGCTCGGTCGCGTCCACCACCAGCTCCGCGGGCCCGGCGAGCACCAGCTCCGCACCGGCGCGTTCCCGCAAGTCCCCGCCCGTGTCACGGATGATCCGCACGACCTCGGCGGCGAGTGCGCCGGTGCCGAGAACGGCGACCCCGAACGAGCCGCGTGGGGAACGAAAGAGCTGATTGGTCATGGGAATTCGCCTCACCGCCGAGAACTGCCGAGCCGGGAACGAACGCCGTGGCCGCCGCCCCCGCCCAGTCAGTATCGCGGCCGGATCGACTCGGCGGCAGCCGTTTTCACCACGAAACAGGACAGCCGTGCCAGAAATGCCGGAATACTCGGAGGGGTCACCCGCGGGTCGCACGCGGGCGAGCAGGGGAGAGGACGAGGAATGGCCCTGGTTGTGCAGAAATTCGGCGGATCGTCGGTGGCGAGCGCCGAGCGGATCCGGCGGGTCGCCGAGCGGATCGTGGAGACGAAGAAGCAGGGTCACGACGTGGTGGTGGTGTGCTCCGCCATGGGCGACACCACCGACGAACTGCTGGACCTGGCGGGCCAGGTGGCGCCCGCGCCGCCGCCGCGCGAGATGGACATGCTGCTCACCTCCGGTGAGCGCATCTCGAACGCGCTGGTGGCCATGGCGATTCACGCCCTCGGCGCGGAGGCCAGGTCGCTGACGGGCTCGCAGGCGGGGGTGATCACCACCGGCGCGCACGGCAACGCCAAGATCATCGAGGTCGACCCCGATCGGGTCCGGCGCGCTCTCGACGACGGCGAGGTGGTGCTCGTGGCCGGATTCCAGGGCGTCAGCCAGGACAGCCGCGACGTCACCACCCTCGGGCGTGGCGGATCCGACACCACCGCCGTCGCCCTGGCCGCGGCTCTGCACGCCGATGTCTGCGAGATCTACACCGACGTCGACGGCGTGTTCACCGCCGATCCGCGGATCGTGCCCGACGCGCAGAAACTCGACCAGATCTCCTACGAGGAGATGCTCGAGATGGCGGCCTGCGGCTCGAAGGTGCTGATGCTGCGGTGCGTGGAATACGCCCGCCGCTATCACGTTCCGGTGCACGTGCGCTCGTCCTACACCGACGCGATCGGCACCACCGTGTTCGGCTCGATGGCCGACATCCCCGCCGCTCAGGCGGTGCTCACCGGCGTCGCGCACGACCGCAGCGAGGCGAAGGTGACCGTCGTCGGCCTGCCCGACGAACCCGGCTACGCGGCCCAGGTGTTCCGCGCGGTCGCCGACGCCGAGATCCCCATCGACATGGTCGTGCAGAACACCGGCACCGGCCGCACCGACATCACCTTCACGCTGCCCGCCGCCGACGGCGCCCGCGCGGTGGCCCTGCTGCGGGAACGTCGCGCCGATATCGGTTTCACCGATGTGCGCTACGACGACCGCGTCGGCAAGGTGTCGCTGATCGGCGCGGGGATGAAGAACCATCCCGGGGTCACCGCGACGTTCTGTGAGGCGCTGGCCGAGGCGGGGATCAATCTCGATCTGATCGCCACCTCGCAGATCCGGATCTCGGTGCTGGTCCGCGACACCGACCTGGACGCGGCGGTGCGCGTGCTGCACCGGGCCTTCGATCTCGGCGGCACCGAAGTCGCCGTCGTGCACGGCGGCACCGGCCGCTGACCAGATGATTGACGGGCAACTGAACCACAGGTAATTTACCCATCAGTCAATTAGGCCGTCGATCGACCGGAGGGTCCCTTGAGCAACCGACTGACCTCCTACACCCGGGTGGGACTGCGCTTCGACGTGGTGGACTCCGGTCCGATCGACGGCCCGGTCGTCCTGGCGCTGCACGGTTTTCCGCAGACCGCGAGTTCGTTCGGGGAACTCGCCCCGCTGCTCGCCGCCCGCGGCTACCGCACCATCGCCCCGAATCAGCGCGGCTACTCGCCGGGCGCCCGGCCGCGCGGCCGCTTCGCCTACCGGATCACCGAACTGGTCGACGACATCCTCGCGCTGATCCGCGAGATCGACCGTGGGCCCGTCCATCTGGTCGGCCACGACTGGGGTGCGATGGTCGCCTGGTCGGTCGCCGCCGCGCGGCCCGACCTGGTGCGCTCCCTGGTGACGATGTCGGTGCCGCACCCCGCCGCGTTCCGCCGTTCACTGCTCGGCAGCGACCAGCTCGCCCGCTCGTACTACATGGGGTTGTTCCAGATCCCGGTGCTCCCCGAGCGGTTGCTGCACGCGCGGCCCGGGATTCTCGACCGCGCGCTGGCCGGCACCGGCATGACACCGGAGATGATCGCCCGGGTGCACCGCGAGATCGTCGACACCGGCGCGCTCACCGGCGGGTTGAACTGGTACCGGGCGATGATCCTGCTCGGCCAGCGGGCCATCTCGGCGCCGGTCCAGGTGCCGGTGACCCATGTCTGGAGCTCCGGGGATACGGCGCTGGCCCGCCGCGGCGCCGAGCTCACCGGGAACTACGTCACCGGCGACTACCGGCTGGTCGTGCTGGACGGCGCCTCGCACTGGCTGCCCGAGGAGCGTCCGCGAGAGCTGGCCGAGATCATCACCGAGCGGATCGAGTCCGTCCGGGTCTGAGCTGTCAGCCGATCGGAGAGGCCAAGGGGCGCAACGCCTCGGCGGTGGCCGGGATCAGCGGGGCCCGCGGCAGCACGGTGCGGGCGGCGAGCTGCTCGGTGATCCGCAGCCGCACGCCCGCCCACTCGTCGTGCAGGATCGAATAGAACGCGGTGTCGCGCACCGCGCCGTCGAGCCCGCGCGAATGTGCCCGGCGCACACCGTCGCTCACCGCGCCGAGCCGTTCGATCGCGGCGCGGGAGCGCAGGTTGCGGGCGTCGGCGCGCAGGGTCACCCGGCGCACGCCCCAGCCGTCGAAGGCGTGGGTCAGCATCAGCAGTTTGCACTCGAGGTTCACCACGCCGCCGCGCACCGCGGGCGTCAGCCAGGTGTTGCCGATCTCGACGGCGTCGGGGATCGCCCCGCCGGGCAGCGCGGTGACGGGCTCGGCGGCCAGCGGCCAGCTCAGCGGGCCCTGCCAGTAGTCGAGCCGGGTGAACCGGGTGGCCCCGACCACGCAGTCGTCGGCCACGGTGACGATGGCGAAGGCCAGGGTGGTGCCGGCCAGCTGGGCGGACTCGGCCTGGAAGACGTAGGTGCGGGCCTCCTGCTCGCCCTGCGGGACGATGGTGAACCCGGCCGGACCGAGCGCGACCGAGGCCGCGGCCAAGCCGGGAACATGGTGGGGTGCCAGGGGTTCCAGCCGTGCGATGCGGCCGTGGAGGATAACGGGTGCGGGCATGGTGACCGGCGTCCTTCGTCTGATGAGGGTCGCCGAAAACACGAGGCGTGGATCTCACGCGGCACGTGATTGCGGCGAAGCGACACGAACGATCCAGCAGCATCGAGAAAACTAGATGCACAAGATAGCGGAACGTGACGCGTTCACCCGTGCGAACAGACGAGATGTCGTGGCCCGAATTTCACCGGGGTCAGGCGACCCGGACGAACCGCCCTAACGCTTGTCGGCGATGGCCGCGACGATGAGTTCCTCCCACACCGAGAGCTCCCGATCGGGCGAGCCGATGCGCGCCGAATCGTCGTCGTCGGGCACGTTCTGGTGCCAGCGGGCGGCCGCGGCGACGCCGGGCTCCTGCAGTCGCAGATCGCCGAACAGCGCGACGATCTCCGCGTCGGTGCGCCAGCGGCCACGGCCGAAGGTGGATTGCAGCTTGGCTTCGGCCTCGATGGTCTCGGCGTTGTCGCCGGAGCGGAAGTGCGAGATGAACACGCTGCTGCCGACCGGGATCTGCTCGGTCCAGTACTGCACGACCGCGCGCGGGTCCTCGTCGTCGTTGAGGTGGTGCAGGATGGCGCTGAAGATCAGGGCGACCGGCTTGTCGAAATCGATGAGCCGGTTCACCTCCTCGTTGGCGCGGATGCCGACGGAATCGCGCACATCGGCGTGCACGACGGTGGTGTTCTCGTTGGTCGCCAGCAGCGCGCGGCCGTGGGCGAGCACGATCGGGTCGTTGTCGACATAGACCACGCGCGCGTCGGGGTTCACCCGCTGGGCGACCTGGTGCACGTTGTCGGCGGTGGGCAGGCCGCTGCCGAAGTCGAGGAACTGGGTCAGGCCCGCCTCGGCCATCTCGCGGACCGCCCGGGTGAGGGCCTGCCGGTTGGTGAACGCGATCGCCACCGAACCGGGCAGGTTGAGCTTGAAGTGGTCGCCGATCGCGCGGTCGACCTCGTAGTTGTCCTTGCCGCCGAGCAGATAGTCGTAGACCCGGGCGATGCTCGGACTCGACTGGTCGATCACATTCGCGTTGTCGCTCATCGTCGACGACCCCTCACGCTGTTACCGGTGTGTGCCGCCGCCCATCGTAGGAGAACGACGGCGGGTCGGCATGCTTTCCCTGTCGGTGATACCCGAAAACCGTTCCGGGCGTGTCGGTTCCGGTGCGCGCCGGGGTTCGGTCCGGTCGGTGCCCGGGCGAGGTCTCGATGCGGGTAGCGGTGGTGTCGCAGTTTGCTCACGGCGCGTTTTCGCACGTCAGGGCCGTAACGGTTCGGTAAATCACAGGCTTGTCGGCATATTGAGCAAATGTCCAGTTGTGCACGGGTTTTGCCAGTTCCGGGGGGTGTTTGCCGGATATGTAACGTGCGTTATCGACCCGTGTCGCACGCATGTTCTATGTGATGCAGATCACATCGCCTGTCATTCGGCTACCGGGAGTGGCACGCTCGTAATTGCTGAACGTTAACCGTTTGTGATCAACGGCGAGGTCGACGCCGACCTTCCGTCACATTCGCCCTGTCCGTCCGCTCCGGCGTAGCGGGCCTCGAAAGATCCGGTATGGATCAGCAACCGGCCGTGTCGGGACGGCCACCCGGAAGGGGGCTCATGCTGATGAGCAGCATGTACTTCGAATCGAACAGCAATCTGTCAGTTACCGGCCGTGATGGTCGCGTCACCGCGCCCAGGCCCACCGAATCGTCGCTCGGCCCGTTGGGAATGCCCGGCTTGATCCTCGGCCTGCTCCTGCTCGGCCTGGGTATCGTCGCGCTGCTGCGCCTGGGGGAGTGGGCGGGCAGCTACGGCCCCGAGCTGGTCGTGCTGGCCTACGTCCTCTACATGGCCGCCGCGGCGTGGCTGGCCCTGTGGGGCGCGGCGACGGTGCGATCTCTGCACCGCCACTAGGTTCACCCCCGGTCAGCCGTCGTGCAGGAGCTGCGCGGCGGCTGTCAGGCTGTCCGCGGACCCGACCACGATGAGGACGTCGCCCGCGACGAAGGCGAATTCCGGTCCGGGGGAGGCGAGTACCGCGCCGGCCCGCATCACCGCCACGATCGACGCCTTGGTGCGGGTGCGCATCCGGGTGTCACCGAGTGTGCGGCCGTCGTAGGGCGAGTGCGCCGCGAGCGGGAACTGCCGGGTGCGCACGCCGTCGAACTCGCGATGCTCGGCCTCGAGCTGGGCGACCACCCGTGGCGCGCCGAGCAGGCTGGCCAGGGCCGCCGCCTCCGCCGCCGACAACGCGATCTGCTCGGTGACATCGGGATTGCCCGGCTTGCCGACGATCAGATCGATCGCGCCGTCGCGGTGCTCGACCACGCCGATGCGGCGCCCGCTCTTGCGCACCGCGAAATCCTTGCGTACCCCGACCCCGGGCAGCGGCGTCACGTCGATCTGCACCCTCTCCACTGTAACCGGGCAAAAGGGACGCGGGCTGGTCACAATTCCGCCGCCGGACGGTGTCGAACAGCTATCGCCGATCGGCCACGGGTGTGTCGCTGGATCAGCGCACCGCGGTGGCGGCGAGCTGATCCAGCGCACGGTGTCAGGCCTGCGGCGGGTCGACGAAGATGTCGTACTCGAGGGTGCCCGAGCCGCCGTAGCCGGACAGGTCTGTGATGCCCTCGGCCGCCAGCACGTCGACGTCGAGGAAGGTGTTGCCGGTGGTGGTGCGCGCGTCGCGGCCGAGGATGGCGACGGCGGCGTCGGCCACGATCTCCGGGGTGCGGGCCTTGGCGATGGCCTCGTCGCCGCCGAGCAGGTTCTGCACCGCGGCGGTCGCGATCAGCGTCTGCGGCCACAGGCAGTTGGCGGCGACACCGTGCTCGGCGTATTCGGCGGCCCAGCCGAGCGTGAGCAGCGACATCCCGTACTTGGCGACCATGTAGGCCGGATGCCCGCCGAGCCAGTGCGGGGCCATGTTCAGCGGCGGCGACAGGCTCAGGATGTGCGCGTTCTCGCTGTTGCGCAGGTGCGGCAGGCAGGCGCTGGAGAGCAGGTAGGTGCCGCGCAGCTGGATCTGCTGCATGAGGTCGAAGCGCTTGATCGGCAGTTCCTCGGTGGACGCCAGCGCGATCGCCGAGGCGTTGTTGACGCAGTAGTCGATGCCGCCGAACCGCTCCACCGCCTGGCCGACCGCATTGGCCACCGAGGCCTCGTCGCGGACATCGCCCACCACGGCCAGCGCCTGACCGCCCGCTTCCTCGATCTCGGCGGCCGCGGTGTGGATGGTGCCCGGCAGACGCGGATCCGGGACATCGGTCTTGGCCAGCAGCACGATATTGGCGCCCTGGCGCGCGGCGGCGACCGCGATCGCCAGCCCGATGCCGCGGCTGCCGCCGGACATGATCATCGTGCGCCCGGCGAGCGGGTGGGTAGTGGTCATGGGCGAGGCTCCTTGTCGTCGGCGACGCCGGAGAGGCGGCTGATATCCGGCAACGTTACATATCTGAGATGGCCGTGGCAATAGTGAAATATGTAGACTCGATCCGTGCAACCCCCTGTGACCGGCCCCGATACCGAGGTCCGCCCGGTATCGGCCCGCTCGGCGCTGGTCCGGATTCTCATCGCCGCCGATTCGCCGACGATGACCTCACGCGAGATCTGTGCCGCCACCACCACCGTCGGCTACCCCGAGGCGACCGTCCGCGTCGCCGTGTCCCGCATGGTCGCCGCCGGTGACCTGGTGCGGGAGAACCGTGCCTACACTCTCGTCCCCGCGCTGCGCGCCCGCCGCACCGAGCTCGCCGCGCCGGCCACGCTCCCGTGGACCGGCGACTGGGAGCAGGTCGTCGTCACCGCCACCGGCCGCCCCGCCGCCGACCGCGCCGCGCTGCGCGCGCGCCTGCTGTCGCTGCGCCTGGCCGAACTGCGCGAGGGCGTCTGGATGCGCCCGGCCAACCTGGACCGCGCCTGGCCCGCGGACCTCGACGACACCACCTTCCGCCTGCGCACCCGCCCGGTCGAGGAGCCCGACGACCTCGCCGCTCGCCTCTGGCCGCTGGCCGACTGGTCCGCCCGCGCCCACGGCCTGCTGGCCGCCATCGACACCGCCGACCCCACCGCCAGATTCGCCGCCGTCTGCGCCGGTCTCGACCACCTCACCACCGACCCCGTCCTCCCGGCCGACCTCCATCCCGCCGACTGGCCGGTGACCCGCCTGCGCACCGTCACCGCCGACTACCTCGCCTGGTTCGCCGCCCTGCGCCCGGAACCGGTCGCGCCGTAGGCGATCGGGCTCCACGATGTTGTCCGCGGTCGTCCGGGTGTGGTTGCGGGAGAGATCAGCTCGTCCCGTCTACGATGGACCGTGCCGTGCGACGTGGCGGCGCCGCATGGTGCATGGGGAAGGGCCCGCCCCGAGAGTTTTCGGGGCGGGCCGCACCGTCAGCGGGGGATGCCCAGGACGCCGAGGGCGAAGTCGGCGTAGTCGGTGGCGATCTGTTCGGGTGTGGCCGGACCGTCGAGGCGGAACCACTGCGGCAGGGCCGTGCACATGGTCGCGATCGCGCGCCCGGCGGCGCGCGCGTGTTCGGTACTCCGCTGCTGCTCGGTGAGCGCGCTGTCGATGTCGGCGTCGAGCAGATACTGGATCTCGTTGCGGGAGATCGTGATCCGGCGCCGGTCGGCCGGTTCGAGACTGCGCATCTCGCTGGCGCCGATGAAGGCGAGTTCGCGCCGGTGGGTGTGGAACAGCGCCAGCGCCTCGACGACCCGCGTGACCCGGTCGCGGCCGGTGCCCGCCTCCCGGCGGGCCGCGTCGACCCGCCAGTGCAGCTCGTCCATGGTCAGGTCGAGCGCGCGCACGAGCAGGGCCTGCTTGTCGCGGTAGTGGTGGTACACGCCGGGCACGCTCATGCCGGCGCGCTGCGCGATCGAGCGCATGGTGGCGCCGTGATAGCCGGTCTCGACGAAGGAGTCGATCGCGGCCGCGAGCACCGGATCGATGTCCAGTGGCGGGAATTCGCGCCACGCGCGGGCGTCCTGGTCCGGGGCGGTACCGCGCGGCCGGGGTTCCGGGGCCCGCGCCGCGGGCTCGCCGATCAGCCACTGGGTCGTGGTGCCGAGTTCGGTGGCCAGCGATCGCAGGCGCGGGACCGAGACGCCGGTCTTGCCGGTCTCGATCGCGCTGAGCGTGGCGGCGCTGACCTCGATCCGGCGGGCGGTCTCCCGCAACGACAGGCCCGCCGCGGTCCTCGCCGCGCGCAGGCGGGCGCCGAGCTCACCGTTCGATGTGTTCATGGTGTTCAGAATATCTGAACATAGTGCCCCGAGGGAATCCGTCGATTGACAGCAGTTATCGGGTCGTGTCACTGTCGTAGGCGTCCGGTGCCGAGCGAACGTTCGGCCAAGTGAGTCGAGGAGTGGATCCGTGGCGATCGACCTGTCCCAGCCGCCCGAGGTGCAGCGTCTGGCCGAGCGCACCCGCGCCTTCATCCGCGACCGGGTCCTCCCGCTCGAGGACGCGCACGACGGCGACATCACCGCCGCCGGTGGCGAGGCACTGCGCGTCGACCTGCAGCGCGAGGCCCGCGCGGCCGGGGTGTTCGCCCCGCACGCGCCGATCGAATTCGGCGGCCACGGCCTCGGCATGTCCGACCGCGCGCCGATCTTCGAGGAGGCGGGCTACTCCCTGTTCGGTCCGACGGCCCTGAACATCGCGGCCCCCGACGAGGGCAATGTGCACATGCTCGCCCACATCGCCGACCCGGAACAGAAGCAGCAGTACCTGGCGCCGCTCGCGCGCGGCGAGGTCCGTTCGGCGTTCGCGATGACCGAGCCCGCGCCCGGCGCAGGCTCGGACCCCTCGGCCCTGGCCACCCGCGCGGTGCGCGCCGAGGGCGGCTGGCGCATCACCGGCCACAAGTGGTTCATCACCGGCGCCGACGGCGCCGGTTTCTTCATCATCATGGCCCGGACCTCGGGTGAACCCGGCGATCGTGGTGGCGCGACGATGTTCCTCGCTCCCGCCGACACCCCCGGCCTCCGGGTCGGCAGGCATATCGACACCCTGGACCGATCGATGCTCGGCGGCCACTGCGAGGTGTTCTTCGAGGACCTGCTCGTCCCGGATTCGGCGGTGCTCGGCGCGGTCGACCGTGGCTTCGAGTACGCCCAGGTGCGGCTCGGCCCGGCCCGGATGACGCACGTGATGCGCTGGCTCGGCGCCGCGCGCCGCGGCCACGACGTAGCGGTGGACCGGGTGGCCCAGCGGCGCGGATTCGGTGCGCGCCTAGGCGATCTCGGCATGATCCAGCAGATGATCGCCGACAACGAGATCGACATCGCGGCGACCCGCGCGCTGCTCACCCGTGCCTGCTGGGAACTCGATCGCGGCGAGTCCGCGGCGAACGCGACCTCCATCGCGAAGACCTTCGCCGCCGAGGCGATCTTCCGGATCATCGACCGCAGCATGCAGATGTGCGGCGGTCTCGGTGTCGCGGCGGACCTGCCGCTGGCGCGGCTCTCGCGGGAGGTCCGGCCGTTCCGGATCTACGACGGTCCCTCCGAGGTGCACCGCTGGGCCATCGCCAAACGCGCGGTGAGCGCGGCCAAGCGAGCGCACAAGGATGCCGAATGAGCCTGCCCGGAATGGATGTCGCGGCGCTGGCGCGGTTCCTGCGCGACAGCGGCGTGCCGGTGCGCGGTGAACTGCGCGTGGAACTGATCAGCGGCGGGCGCTCGAACCTGACGTTCACGGCCGCCGACGACGTGTCGACCTGGGTGGTGCGGCGTCCGCCGGTCGCCGGGCTCACCCCGTCCGCGCACGATATGGCGCGCGAGTTCACCGTCACCGACGCGCTCCAGGATTCGGCGGTGCCGGTCGCGCGCACGGTCGCCTTCGACGAGCAGGGCACCGCCCTCGGCGCGCCGATGACCGTCGTCGAGTACGTCGACGGCCGCGTGGTCCGCGACCAGGAGGACCTCGCCGCCCTCACCGACGAGCAGGTCGCCGCGAGCGCGACCGAACTGGTCGACGTGCTGGCCCGCCTGCACGCCGTCGACCCGGCGGCGGTGGGTCTCGGCACGTTTGGCAGGCCCGCCGGCTTCGTCGAACGCCAGGTGAATCTGTGGGCGTCCCAATGGGATCGGGTGAAGACCCGCGAGCTGGCCGACGTGGCAGTGCTGCACGCGGCGCTGGCCGAGGCGGTGCCGAGCACTTCGGCGGCCTCGATCGTGCACGGCGACTTCCGCATCGACAACACCATCCTCGACGCCGCCGACCCGGGCCGGGTGCGTGCGGTCGTGGACTGGGAGATGTCGACCCTGGGCGACCCGCTCACCGATGTCGCGCTGATGTGCGTGTACCGGTCGCCGATCTTCGACCTGGTGCTCGGCTCGTCGGCCGCGTGGACCAGCGACCGCATGCCCACCGCCGACGCGCTCGCCCAGTCCTACGCCACTGCCTCCGGTCGCGACCTCGGCGACTGGGGCTTCTACCTGGCGCTGGCCAACTTCAAACTCGGCGTGATCGGCGAGGGCATCACCCACCGGGCGCTGCGCGGTTCCGGCGCGGGCGACGCCGCCGAGCGCGCCGCGGAGGCCACCCCGGAGTTCATGGCCGCCGGCCTGCGCGCACTGGAAGGACACCGGAAGTGACCGCGAGCAAGTCCGCCCTGATCACCGGAGCGTCCCGGGGTATCGGCCTCGGGATCGCGAACCGGCTTGCCCAGCAGGGGTATTCGCTGACCATCACCGCCAGGGACGCCGACCGGCTGAACGCGGTCGCCACCGATCTGCGGGCGCTAGGTGCCCCCGAGGTGGTCGCCGTCGCCGCCGACATGGCCGACGAGGACGGCATCGCCCGCCTGCTCGCCGAGCACGCCGACCGGTACGCGACCCTGGCCGCGCTGATCCTCAATGCCGGTGTCGGCACCGCGGGCGCGCTCGCCGACTCCTCGATGAAGCGCTTCGACAAGACCGTCGCGGTGAATGTGCGCGCTCCATTGCAACTCGTCCAGGGCGCGTTGCCGATGCTGCGCGCGGCGGCCGCCGCCGATCCGGCCCACGGCGCGAAAGTCGTCGCGCTGTCCTCGATCACGGGCGTGTACGCCGAAGCGGGCCTGGCGGTCTACGGCGCGGCCAAGGCGGCGATGATCTCGCTGCTCGCCACGCTCAATGCCGAGGAGTCCGGCAACGGGGTCACCGCCACCGCCATCGCGCCCGCCTATGTCGACACCGATATGAGCGCCTGGATCCACGACCGGATCCCGCCCGAGCGGATGCTCGCGGTGAACGACGTCGTCGAGATGGTCGACTCGCTGCTGCGGCTGTCCGCCCGCGCGGTGGTCCCGACGATCGTCATGTCCCGCGCGGGTACCGACGGCTACCGCGCTTAGGCGGGGCGGCGGTCGGGCTCGCTGCGGTAGCGGGCCTGGCCGCCGTCGATCTTCAGCAGCTTCCACAGCGGCCTGGTCACCGGGTTCAGCAGGCCGAGCTCGCCGGCCAGGGCGCGCATGTCGCCGAAGAATCCGCTGAGGATCTTGCGCGAGGCCGGGCTGCGCCAGAAGGCGTCCTTGAACACCTCGTCCGGGATATCGAACTTGGTGGCGAACGACTTCGACGGCTTGACCAGTTCGTCGGCCAGCCAGCGCATGGCGATCGGGAAGGCCACGGCGCAGACCGCGGTGCTCACCGGATTCATCCGCGCGAGGTGGTTGCGCAGGAACTCGTTGGCGAAGGAGATGTGCCGGGCTTCCTCGGCGATGTGGATCTCCATGATCCGCAGCAGCGTCGGCTGGGTCGCGTTGCCGGACCGGATCAGCGCCTTCTGATAGTGGTCGATCGGCTCCTCGCCGCCGAGGATGCCGATGAACAGGATGGCCCAGAAGTAGCCGCCCGCGACGCCGATGAACGGCGAGGCGACCCGGAACAGTGGCCGCATGCCCGGCACGTCGTCGCCGATGCGGTTGACCAGTTCCTGGAACATCTGGATGTGGTTGCACTCCTCGGTCATCTCGTGGAGGCAGTACCGGAACTCGGGCGACCCGTTGGGCAGCGCCATCGCGTATTGCATCATCCCGCGGATGAGGATGGACTCGAAGGCCAGCCCGACCTTGGCGGCATTGGCCTGGCGCCAGCGGCCGATCTCGATGCGGCGCTCGAGCGGCAGCGACTGGTACCACGCGGTGGCGCCCAGCGGATCGAGCTCGGCCGAGAGCACCCAGCGCGGGTCGTCCCGGTCGATCGCGAATTCCGGTGCGTCCCAGTCGATATCGAGGAAGGGGTCGAATCTGCGGTGGACCGACCCCTCCGACAGCGTGAGCAGGGTGTCGGCGTAGTCCGGATCGGCGGCAGCGGTCTTCGAGAACGTCATTGTTTCTCTCCATCGTCACAGGGATCGCCGTCGAGCCGACTCTCCCTGATTTGAATGTAACGCACTGTCTCACCTAAATCCAGGGCTGATTTCCCCGCTCAATCGGCCCGCGGAATCCGGCCGTCGACGTCGGTGAATCCGTACTCGACCGCGAGGTCGGCGACCTTCCACGCGCCGCCGCCGCGGGTCAGCCGAGCGGGGTCGGCGGCCAGCGCGACGACCGCGCGACCGGGGAAACGCGGGGTCTCGGCGGCGTTGAGGTCGAAGGTGCCCTCGCCGGGCAGGGTCACCTCGCGGCGTCCGTTCTCGTCGGCCGGAACCATCTGCAGCAGTTCGGTGTCCACGATGCCGGGCCAGATCGAGACCGCGGTCGCGCCGGTGCCGAGCAGGTCGTGGGCCAGGTCGGCGGTGAGCCGGTCCAGCGCGGTCTTGGCGACGCCGTAGACGGCATTGTGCATATACCGCTGGGAGCCTGGGGAGGAGACGTTGACGATCAGCCCCGCCGACTCGATCAGCAGCGGCGCGGCGAACACGCTGGCCACGTAGTGCGAGCGGACGCCGATGTCGAAGGTCTCGTCCCAGGCCTTCGGCGGGACGTCCCAGAACTTGCGGCCGAGCCAGCGTGCCGCGGCGGGGGAGTTGTAGACGTTGTTCACCAGCACGTCGAGTCTGCCCTGCTCGTCGCGCACCTGGGCGAAGAGCTTCTCGACCGCCGCGTCGTCGGCGTGATCGCAGACGACGGCCACGCCGTGGCCGCCCAGCGCGGTGATCTCCTCGGCGGTCGCGTGCACGGTGCCGGGCAGCCTGCCCGCGGTGGTGGTGCGGCCGGTCACATACACGGTGGCCCCGGCCGCGCCCAGTTCCTGGGCGATGCCCTTGCCGATGCCACGGCTGGCGCCGGTCACCACCGCGACCCGGCCGGCGAGAATCTTGGGTGTTCCGCTCATGGCCTCCAGACTCTACCGTCAAAAGAGGAACACGTTCTAGAAACGGAGACGGTAGTGGAGCTGACCCATCGATTCCTGGACACCGGCGGCGTCCGGATGCACGTCACCGAGCGGGGGCAGGGGTATCCGGTCGTCTTCTGTCACGGATTCCCGCACACCGGTTTCGTGTGGCACCGCCAGCTCGCGGCGGTGGCGGGCGCGGGCTTCCGGGCCATCGCCCCGGACCTGCGCGGCTACGGCCGCACCGACGCGCCCGCCGATGCCGCGGCCTACACCAACGCGGCGGTGGTCGGTGATCTGCTGGCGCTGCTCGACGACATCGGCGCGGAGAAGGCCGTCTTCGTCGGCCTCGACTTCGGCGCCCAGCTCGTATGGGAGCTGGCACTGCGGGCGCCCGAGCGCGTGGATGCCGTTGCCGTCCTGAACAATCCGTTCTCGCCACGTCCGCCGCGCGCGCCGTCGGAGTACTGGACCAAGGCCGCGCAGCGGCACTTCCTGCACCTGGCCTACTTCCAGGAGCCGGGCGTGGCCGACGCCGAACTGGCCGCGCGTTCCCGCGAATTCCTGGCCAGGGTCTACTACTCGCTCTCCGGCGACTACCACTACCTCGACACCTGGAAGAACCCGCCGGGCCTCGGCTACCTCGATGTCCTGCCGCAGGCCCCCGAGCTGCCCTGGTCCTGGCTGAGCGAGGCCGAATTCGACACCCTGGCAGCGGAGTTCGATCGCACCGGCTTCACCGGCGGCCTGAACTGGTACCGCAATCTCGACCGCAACTGGGCGCTCACCGAAGCCTTCGCCGGCGCCCAGGTGCCGGTGCCCACCTACTTCCTCTACGGCGAGAACGACCCGGACATGGAGGGGTTCAGCGGCCGTGACCCGCTGGCCGTGCTGCGCGCGAACGTCCCGGATCTGCGTGCGGTGGTGAAGGTGCCGGGTGCGGGTCACCTGGTGCAGCTGGAACGCACCGACGCCGTCGACGAGTTCCTGATCGCGGCTCTGCGTGATCTCGGCGTGGGCGCGCTGTCGAGCGGTCAGCGCACCCGGTCGTAGACGAGCGCGACCTCGCCGAGTTCGCCCACCGCGTGGTGGGTGACGGTCCACCGGGTGCCGGGCAGGCCGTCGTCGAACAGCCGTGCGCCGCCACCGGCGATCTCGGGGCAGATCAGCAGGTACAGCCGGTCGATCAGGTCGGCCGCCAGCAGGTCCACGATGACGCTCGGGCTGGAGTTGACCAGGATGTCGCCGGTGCCTGCGGTCTTCAGTTCGGCGATCACGTCGGCCGCGGGCGCGTTCACCAGCCGGGTCCGCTCCCACGGCGCGTCGGTGAGCGTGGTCGAGAAGACCACCTTGTCGGTGTCGGCCAGCCACTTCGCGTAGGCGCGATTGCGGGGGTCGGCGGCCTCGTCCGCGGCGACGGTGGGCCAGTAGGCGAGGAAGCCCTCGGCGTTGCGGCGGCCGAGCACCGCCGTCGTCGCGTCGGCCCAGAGGCGGGAGAGGTGCTCGCGCGCGACCTCGGTGGTCGCGTAGCGCACGATCGCCGCCGCGTCGGTGGGGCCGCCGGGTCCGTGATAGCGCCCGTCGAGGGTGAGGGCGAGATTGGCGGTCACGGTGCGTTCGGTCATGACTGTGCTTCCTTCGTCGCGGTGCCGCCGATCCGGGCGGCGAGATTGTCGAGCACCTGGCCCCAGCCGGTGCCGATTCCCGCGATGTACGGGACGGCCTCGACGGAGGTGTCGGTGATGGTCAGCCCGAGCCGCAGCCGGGTGCCGTCGCGGCCGGGGTCGAGCGTCAGGTCGTAGTGGCCGGTGAACGACACCGCCCCGGATTCGTCGAGGACCGCGAGGTCGAAGGCGAGGTGCTCGGGTTCGGTTGCGGCGCCGACCTTTCCCGCCGAGCGGTAGCGGCGGCCTTCGGGGTCGCGATAGTCGAGGACGGCGCGACCGCCCGGCCTCGGTTCGAGCGCGCAGTCGGTGATCGTCATCGAGGGCGGGGCCAGCCACGAGCCCAGCAGGTCGGCCTCGACCCAGTGCCGCCAGACGACCTCGCGGGGTGCGGCCAGGGTGCGATCGAAGGTGAAGGTGCGGCCGTCGGCCCACCGATCCCGTTCGGCGACCGCGGTTTCCGCGTCGATGGCCGCGCGGTAGCGCTCGACCACGTCGCGCTCGTCGGCGTTCGCCTCGGCGGTCTCGACGAGCAGGCGCAGCGCCCGTTCGAGCCCGGTGAGCGGCCCGGCCTCGAGCGCGTAGACGCGCCGCTGCCCGAGCGGGAACACGGTGACGAGACCCGCGCGGGCCAGCGTCTGGAGGTGCTTGGTGGTCTGCGGCTGCCGCAGACCGGTCAGCTCGGCCAGTTCTCCCACCGAGCGGGGTCGTTCGGCGAGGAGTTCGACGATGCGCCACCGCGCGCCGTCGCCCAGAGCTGCGGCGATCTCGTCCATGCACAGAAGTATTCCTTGATGAGAATATTCCTGTCAAGGAATACTTATCTGTGGTCGCCGATGATCTCCGGCGGGAGGAACATCGTGGCCAGCTGGGCGGCGATGGCGCTGGTGTGGTCGATGATGCGGTCGGCGTCGACGTCGAGGACGCCGGTGCGCCAGGCCGAGAGCAGTTCGATGAAGCCGCCGATGCCGGTCAGGGTGCTCATCCGGATGTCGGTCTCGTCGACGCCGGGGCGCAGGTAGGGCCAGGCGGCGGCGATCAGCAGGTCGGTGGCGTCGGTGAGCATGGTCTTGCGGCGCTGCTCGAGTACGGCGCTGCCCGCGTGATCGGCGAGCAGGATGCGGGCGCGCCCGCGCGGATCGGCCTGCAACTCGACCGCGCGGGTGATCGCCGCGCGCATGACCTCGAGCGGCGTGCGATTCTCGGTCTCGGCGAGTACGCAGGCCAGATCGGCGAAGACCTCGGCGCACACCTCGTCCCAGACCGCCGCCAGCAGTTCGTCGCGGTCGGCGAAATGCTCGTAGAAGTAGCGGTCGTTGAGGGAGGTCCGCTGGCAGACACCGCGCATCGTCACCGCGGCCCAGCCGTTATCCAGCCAGATCGTCAGGGCGGCGTCGACCAGGCCGGCGCGTCGCTGCGCCCTGCGCTGGTCGGCGGTCAGCCCGCCCCAGGTTCGTGCCGGTGCGCGCACATCCATGGTTGACAAAGTACTCCGTCGCGAGCCTAATTGGTGTCAGGTGCGGCCAATGGTGGCAGATGCCACCAATTCGAGTCGTACCGGGTCGACCCGGGAGTTGCCATGCGACTGTTTCCCTTCGGCGGACGCCGCCGGACCACGAGCGCCGACGCCGTGGTGACCGGCGCGGGCAGCGGCATCGGGCGGGCCTTCGCCGTGGAACTGGGCAGGCGCGGCGGCCGTGTGGTCTGCTCCGACCTCGACCCCGACAGCGCGGCCGAGACCGCCGGACTCGTCGAAGGCGCGGGTGGGAAGGCGATCGGCACCGCCTGCGACGTCACCGCGATCACCGAGGTCACCCGGCTCGCCGCCACCGCCCAGGACTGGTTCGGCGGCGCGCCCACCGTCGTGGTCAACAACGCGGGCATCGGCGCGGGCGGCCCGGTGATCGGGGAATTCGCCCTCGACGACTGGCAGCGCACGCTCGGCGTCAACCTGTGGGGCGTGATCCACGGCTGCCACGTCTTCGCGCCGATCCTGCGGGCGGCGGGACGCGGGGCGATCGTCAACGTCGCCTCGGCGGCCGCGTTCGGCGCCGCGCCGCGGATGGCGGCCTACAACGTCAGCAAGGCGGGCGTGCTCGCGCTCTCGGAGACCTTGTCGGCGGAGCTGGCAGGCACCGGCGTCGGCGTCACCGTGCTGTGCCCGACGGGCGTGAAAACCAATATCATGCAGGCGGATTCGCCGATGGACGAGACCGCCGAGCGGCTCGGCGGACTGCTCCTGCGCTGGACCGGCCGCGCGCCGTCGACCATCGCCCGCGCCACCCTCGACGCCGTCGACCACGGCGAGCTGTACGTGGTGCCGCAACTCGAGGCCAAGGTGCTCTGGCAGGCCAAACGCTGGATGCCCGCGACCTACACCCGTTCGGCCGGCCTGCTGGAGCGGGTCGTGCGCTGATCCATCACCGAAGGAGATCGAACAATGACGTTCGCCTATCCCGACATGCTCGCCACCGTGCGCGCCAAGCAGTGGGCCCTGGCCGACATCGACTGGGACGCACCGGGTGCCGACACCATCACCGACGAGCAACGCCCCCGGCTGGCCACCTTCATGGCCGATCTGGTGTGGATCGAACACGTCGGCGCGCGCGGGTTCGCTGCGCTGGTGCACCAGGCACCGCCGGGCCCGCTGCGCGAGATCTACCGGTACTTCCACGCCGAGGAACAGAAGCACGCCAATGCCGAACTCGCGCTGATGCGCCGGTGGGGGATGCTCGACGGCGACGCGATGCCGGTGCCCAACAAGAACATTCGCCTGGTGATCAGCTGGCTCGACCGCTACGCCGACCAGTTGAGCCTGCCGGTCCTCGGCACCGTCATCCCCTCGCTGGAGACGGCATTGGACGGCGCGCTGGTGAAGTTCCTGCTCGACGAGGTCGACGACCCGGTGTGCCACGAGGTGTTCCGCCATATCAACAACGACGAATCCCGGCACCTGGCCGTCGGTTTCCAGGTGCTCGAACAGCTCGGGGCCGGTCCGATCCGCCGGATCGCCATCGAGACGGCCGGTTTCGCCGTGCGCCCGTCGTTCGTGCTCGGCGCGCTGCTGTACGCGCCGCTGCTGTCGCGGATGTCGACCAACATCATCGCCCTCGGGCTCGACGAGGAGAAGCTGTGGCAGGCGGTGCGCCGCTACGAGAACGTCGGCGAGCGCAGCCCCGCGATCCGGCGGGTGCCGCTGTATCACGTGGTGAAGACGCACGGTAAGGCCACGATTCACCGTCGTCAGCCGTTCCAGCTGCTGGCCGACGTGTCCAACGCCTGCATCGACCGGTTCCCGGTGCGGATGCTGGGCCGCAGGCCGTCCTGGTCCGACGAGCTCACCTACGAACCGGTGGCGAAATGACCACGCTCCGTTTCGCCGAGACCTTCACCGGCCGTCAGCTGCACCGCACCACCTTCCTCCCGCGCCACGAATTCACCGGCAGCCGGGTGGCGATCGTCGGTGGCGGGGCCGCGGCCGCGCGCCTGCTGCCCGGCATCGCCGCGGAGGCCGCGCGGGTGACGGTGTTCCAGACCGACGCGGTGTGGATCCTGCCGCGCGCGCCACTGCCCGGCGCCGCGGTCCTGCGCGGGCTGCCCGAACCGGTGGTCCGCCTGGCCGCGCGGATCAATCTGCGTGTCCAGGTGCATGATTCGTGGCTGCGGCACCGGCTCACCCCGGACGAGGACGCCGGCGTCGCCGTGCACAACAGCTACTACCGCACGCTACGCCGACCCCATTGCGCCCTGGTGACCTGGCCGATCGCGCGGCTGGTCCCGCTGGGCGTGCGCACGGTCGACGGAATCGAGCACCGGGTCGACACCATCGTCTACGCCGAGGACGCCGGGCACGTGGTCCGCGTCCTCGCCCGGCGCGGCCGCACCCACTACTCGCCCGAATTCGCCGGCACGACGAAGGAGATCGCATGACCACCACCGGGATCGACCACGAGATCGTCATCGTCGGGGCCGGATTCTCCGGCATCGGCGCCGCGATCGCGTTGCGCAATGCCGGATTCGACGACTTCCTGATCGTCGACGAAGCCGACGGCGTCGGGGGAACCTGGCACTGGAACACCTATCCCGGTGTCGCCGTGGATATCCCGTCGTTCAGCTACCAGTTCTCGTTCGAGCAGCGCACCGACTGGTCACGGGTCTACGCGCCGGGCCGCGAACTCAAGGCCTACGCCGAATCCTGCGTGGACAAGTACGAGCTGCGGCCCCACATCCGCTTCGGCACCACGGTGACCGGGGCCGACTTCGACGAGCGGGACCGGCGCTGGGTGCTGCGCACCGCCGACGGCACCGAGCTGACGGCGCGGTTCGTGATCAGCGCGACCGGTGTGCTCACCCGGCCCAAACTGCCCGATATCCCCGGTGTCGAGGACTTCGCCGGGGTCACGATGCACACCTCGCGCTGGGACCACCGCCAGGATCTGCGCGGCAAGCGGGTCGCGATCATCGGCACCGGGGCCTCGGCCGTGCAGGTCGTTCCCGAGATCGCCCCGGAGGTCGAGCGGCTGACGGTGTTCCAGCGCACGCCGATCTGGTGCCTGCCGCGACCCGACATGCCCTTGCCGCTCCCCGCCCGCCTGGCGCTGAAGGTGCCGGGCGGACGCACCCTGACGCGGCTGGTGAGCCAGACCTACGTCGAGTTCACCTTCCCCCTCGCCGCCCACTACCACCGCTCGCTGCCGACCGCCGCGATCGGCGAACGCGCCGGCCTGGCCCATCTGCGCCGCCAGGTGAAGGACCCGGCGATCCGGGCGGCGCTGACCCCGAAATACGCGCTCGGTTGCAAGCGGCCCAGCTTCTCCAACGACTATCTGTCGACCTTCAACCGGTCGAACGTGACCCTGGAGACCGCGGCGATCAGCGCGATCACGTCCACCGGGGTGCGCACCGAGGCGGGCGTCGAACACCCCGCCGACGTGCTGATCCTGGCGACCGGCTTCAAGGTGATGGAGTCGGGCAACATGCCGACCTACGACCTGCACGGCGTCGGCGGCCGCGATCTGGAGACCTGGTGGGACGAGAACCGCCTGCAGGCCTACGAGGGGGTCAGCGTGCCCGGCTTCCCCAATTTCTTCTCCATCATCGGCCCCTACGGCTACAACGGCGCGTCCTACTTCACCCTGATCGAGAATCAGACCCGCCACATCCTGCGCTGCCTGCACCACGCCCGCAGCACCGACGCCGAGCGCATCGAGGTCACCGAGGAGGCCAACGACCGCTACTTCCGGGAGATGCTCGCCCGCCGCGGCGGTCAGGTGTTCTGGCAGGACAGCTGCGCCACCGCCAACAGCTACTACTTCGACAAGCACGGCGATGTCCCGCTCCGGCCCGCCTCCACCCTCGAAGCCGCCTGGCGCAGCGGCCATTTCGCCCTCACCGACTACGTCTTCAGCTAGCGGACGGCGCCGCGGCCGCAGGCGGGGCCGCGGCGCCGTGACGACGTATGCGATGCTCGGGGCCAGGTGACGCCGGGGGAGCGTCGGAACGGAAAGGGGTGCCCATGCCGATCCGCGGTGTGCTCTTCGACGTCGACGACACGCTGTTCGACTACTCGTCCTCGGAGGCGGCCGGGCTGCTCGCGCACCTGCGCCAGGACGGCTCGCTCGATCGGTTCGCCGACCCCGCGGCGGCGGTGGCGCTCTGGCGCGAGATCACCGAGCTCGAATACACCCGGTTCGTCGTCGGGGAACTCTCCTTCCCCGAGCAGCAGCGGGCCCGCGCCCGCACGTTCCTGTCGCGGCTGCGCGGCGTCGCGCCCACGGCGGTGACCGATCCCGACGCGTTGGCCTGGTTCACCGGGTTCGCCGCCCATCGCCGGGCCGCCTGGTCGGCGTTCCCGGACGCCGAGCCGGTCCTGCGGCAGCTGGCGCCCGGCTACCGGCTCGGCATCGTCTCGAACGCCGCGGTGCCCCAGCAACAGCGCAAGCTCGCGGCCGTGGGACTGCTCGACTACTTCGGGGACCGGGTGGTCTGCAGCGAGGAGCACGGCGCGCCGAAGCCGGAGCCCAGCATCTTCCTGGCCGGCTGCGCCGTGCTCGGGCTCGCACCGGACGAGGTCGCCTACGTCGGCGACAAGTACGCGGTCGACGCCGTCGGCGCGCACGACGCGGGCCTGCGATCGTGCTGGCTCGACCGCGCGAACACCCACTCCCACACCGAGATCCGCGACGGCATCCACGTCATCGCCAGCCTCGAACACCTCCCGCCCCTGCTGACGGGCTAGGTCCTCAGCTGCGGAAGTCCGCGAAGTCGAACCCCGGCGCGACAACACAGCTCACCAGGACCTCCTCGTCGCCGGCGGGCCGCGCGGCCTGCCAGTGACCGCCCGGGACCACGTACTGCACCTGCTGACCGGCGTCGACCAGCGGACCCAGGGTCACCACCGTCGCGGTGCCCGGCGCGTCGCCGTCACCACCCAGGCTGAGCTCGAGCGGCCCGCCCCGGTGCCACAGCCACACCTCGTCGGAACGCACCGCGTGCCAGATCGAGTGTTCGCCGGGCGGCAGCAGGAACAGGATCCCGGTCGCGGCCGCCCGGGCACCCGGATAGCCGGCGGGTGCGAACGTGTGCGCGCTGCGCCAGGTCTCCCGATACCAGCCGCCCTCCGGATGCGGTCGCAGATCCAGTGCCGCCGCCGTCGACGGCCGACGCAGCACCTCGGAGTGCCGTCCGTCCGGTCCACGCCGCACCCAGCGCACGTCCTCGACGGCGGCGACCGGCACGCTCTCGGCGGCCGAACCGGGCCCGGGCACGGTCAGCACCAGCACCTGGGCGGTCGTTGGCAGGGTGTCGGCGGCGCGCAGCGCGGCCGCGTCGTCGGCGGCGTGGAGGACCTCCGCGCCGATCCGCAGCCGGTCATCGGCCGACTGCCACCTCTCGCGGGTCGTCACGATCATCAGAGCTGTCCTGCGGTAAAGAGTCGGGCTGTCTCCATGGTGCGCTCCGGCGCGTGTTCGTGCACCCCGGCGACCGGGCGGCTCGCCACGGCAGCCACCAATTGGCGGGGCCCATCAGCTGCACGAGGGCGGGGACGAGGAGCATGCGGACCAGCGTGGCGTCCAGGACCAGGGCGATGATCATGCCGAGGCCGAGGAAGCGCATCGGCGTCAGCGGCGAGAGCGCGAAGGCGCCGGTGACCAGCACGAGCAGGACGGCGGCCGCGGTGATGACGCGGGCGGTCTTCACCGTGCCGACGCGCACGGCGGTCGCGGTGTCGGCGCCCGCGCGGTGGGCCTCGGCCATGCGGGAGAGCAGGAACACCTCGTAGTCGGTGGACAGGCCGAAGACGACCGCGATGATCAGCACCAGCATGCCCGCCGGGATCGGCCCGGCCGTGATGCCGAGCGGGCCGGCGAGGTGGCCGTGGTAGAAGATCATCGTCAGCACGCCGAAGGTGGCCGCCAGGCTGAGGAACGCCATCGCGACGGCCTTGAGCGGCAACATGATCGAGCGGAACGCGACCGTCAGCAGCACCATCGTGGCCAGCACCATCACCGCGATCATCAGCGGCATCCGCCCGACCGTCGACGCCACGGTGTCGACGGTCGCCGCGGTATCACCACCCACCGCCAGCGTCGTGCCCGCCGGTGGTTCCAGCGCCCGCAGGGCGTGGACGGCGGCGGTCGCGTCCACGCTGCGGTCGGCGGCGGTGAGGAAGGCGTGCAGGACGACGACATCGTCGGCGCGCCCGACCTGCACGACATCGCCGACGCCGGGGACCGCGTCGACCTCGTCGAGCACGGTGGCGACCGCGGCCGACTGCGGTGGGCCGTCGATACCGCGGAGCAACACGGTCGCGCCGCTCGCCGCGGCCGGGAAGGTCGCGGTGAGCTCGTCGACCGTGCGGCGCATCTCGCTGTCGGGCGGCAGGGCGCGGTGGTCGATGTCGCCGAGCCGGATGCCGGTCAGCGGTGCGGCCAGGGCGAGCAGGATCGCGCCGACGACGACGGTGACCACGCCGGGGCGCCGCAGCACGGCGTCGACCACCCTGGTCCAGAAGTGCTCGGTGCGGGTCGTCGGCCTGGCCCGTCCGATCCGGGTGCCGAACAGCGCCAGCAGGGCGGGCAGCACCGTCAGCGACAGGCCGGCGGCCATGGCCACCGCCGCGATGGACCCGATGCCCAGCGACCGCAACACCGCCTGCGGGAACACGAAGGTCCCGGCGAACGCGCACATCAGCAGCAGCGCCGACAGCGCGACGGTGCGCCCGGCGGTCGCGTAGGTGCGGGCGATGGCCGCGGGCACGTCGCGGCTCTCGGCGTACTCCTCGCGGAATCGGTTGACCAGGAACAGCCCGTAGTCGATGGCCATGCCGAGGCCGAGCAGCGAGGCGATGTTCACCGCGAAGGTGGTCACCTCCGTGGTCTCGGTGAGCAGCCGGATCACCCCCAGGGACCCGGCGACCGCGAGCGCGCCCACCAGCACCGGCAGGGCACCGGCGAGCAGCCCGCCGAACACCAGCACCAGGATCAGCAAGGTCAGCGGCAGGGAGATCGACTCCGCCACCACGAGATCGCGCTGCGAGCGCGCGACGATCTCGGAGTTCAGTGCGCTGTAGCCGGAGAGCCGGGTGTCGACGCCGGGTACCCGGAGCGCGTCGGCGATGGCGGGAAAGGCGGCGATGCGCGCGGTGTCGTCGCCCGCGGCGAACACCACCGCCACGGCGTGGCGCCGATCCGGCGAGACCAGGAAGTTCCGCATCGGCGCGGCAGCCTGCCAATAGCTCTGCGTCGGCCGCGCCAGCAGGGCCGGGTCGATCCGGTCCAGTGCCGCGGTGACCTGCGGCCCGATCTCGTCGACGGTCCGGCCGTCCGGCGCGGTGTAGAGCGCGATCACATTGGGACTCTGCGGACCGAACCGCGCCGTGACCACCCGGTCCACCAGCGCCGACTCGCTGCCCTGATCGGCGAAACCCCCGGCGCTGAGCCGCTGGGTGACATCGGCGCCGAAGGCCGCGCACAGCCCGATGAATACCACGACGACGGCCAGTACCGCGCGCGGCCGGGCGGTGACCAGGCGGGCCAGCACCGTCACAGCGTGCGGTCCAGCCGGGCCGGTGCGGATTCGAGCATCCCCACGATCCGGTCGAGCAGTGCCTCGAGCCGGGCCTCCACCCCGTCGCCGTTGCGCGCCGACACCGTCAGATCGGTCCGGCCGTCGAATTCGGTGAGCCCGAACAGCAGTGGCATCGCGACACTGTGCTGGGGCAGCACATACAGCCCCGTCGGCCGGAAGCCGGGCACGGCCAGCTCGTCGGCGGTGAAGCGGCCCATGTGGGACACGGTGGCCGAGGCCAGGTTCCGGCCGAAGCGGGCACCGAGCCAGTTCGTCGTGTGCAGGACACCACGATTGATCGGGTCGGGCACCAGGGTGATCCGGGTGTTCGCGAGCTGGTTCAGTTCGCGCCGTTCGCGCAGGCCGGTCGTGATCTGCTCCTTGATCGACGTCCAGTCGCTGCCGGACTCGATATCGAGGAACAGCGGCAGGGCCAGATTGGCGGTCGAGCGCAGCGCCGGATCGTGCCTGCGCAGGTCGACCGGCATCATGATGCGCGAGGTCCCCGGAGTCTCGGCGGCCAGCAGCGCGCAGACCCGGGCCAGCGCGCCGGGGGCCGCGGCGTCGATCCGCCGGTGCCGCAGCAGATGCCGCGCCACACCGCGTCGCTGCCTGCCGCGGGCGGTCGCGCTGCGGTAGCGCGGCACCATCGCCGCCGGCTTGCCCGGCGCGCCGACCCGGTCCACGAGTTCCTGGTCGGCTACCGGGTCGAGCTGGGGGATCGGGTCCTCCCCGCGCAGCGCGCGCAGGACGTTGGTCACCCACAGCACCATGCCCATGCCGTCCATCACGCCGTGGAAGACCCGGAAGACCAGTGTCACCGGCGCGCCGGTCAGCAGCAGCACCTCGACCGTGGTCTCCGGCGTCGGGCCGATCGGGCTGGTGAGCACCGGGTCGGACTCGAGGGCGGTCGCGGGGAGCACATGGCCCGGCACCACCCGGACCGCGGGCGCGGTGCCGGCGTCGACCCAGTCGGTGCCGCGACGCACCAGTCGTGCGCCCGGGGTCACCGTCGCGGCCAGCGCCACCGCGCGGCGCAGCCGGTCGGGGTCGAGGTCGCCGTCGCCGGGGACGACCAGCTGCATGAGGAACGGCGGCGCGAGGTCGCGCATGGGGAAGTACATGCGCTCGGTCGTCGAGATCGGGCGACGGAAGGTGCTGCTGCCGTTCATGATTGCCTCCGGTGCGTCGGTCGTGCGGTGACTACCGCAGGTCCCTGGTGAGCGTTTCGATGCCACCCTCGGCATCGAGCCAGGTGAGGAATCCGGCCAGCCCGGTGTCGCGATCGATGACCGGCGTATAGCCGAGATCGCGGCGGGCGGCGCCGGTGTCGTAGGTGGCGCTGCGGGTCATCAGCGCGACGGCGTACCGCGACAGCGGCGGCGACCAGCGGGTGGCCACGGCCGGGATGCGCCACACGGCCTCGACGGCCGCCACGACGGCGGTGAGCACGCGGCGGTTCGGCCTGCGCGAGGGCGGCGCGTAACCGAGCCGGGACGCGACCGCGCCGAGAAACGCCCACACATCGGTCTTCTCGGCATCGGCCACGAAATACGCCCGGCCGCCGACGGATTCCGCCGTGAGCGCGAGCACGCACGCGCGCACGATGTTGTCCACGTGGCACAGCGACGCCTCGACCGTGCGGCCGTAGGACAGATCCGGCAGCGACCCGGTCGCGGTCCGGCCGAGCAGCCGCACGATCGGTCCCGAACGGTCACCCGCGCCCCAGATCGCCCGCGGCCGCAGCGCGACAGTGGTGAAGCTGTCGGTGTTCGCGGCGAGCACGGACCGTTCGGCGGCGGCCTTGGTCTCGGAGTAGAAGTTCAGGTAGCGGTGCGGGTAGGGCAGCGATTCGTCGACGTCGAGCTGGTCGCCGCCGTCGCGGTCCATCAGCGCGCTCGGACTGGACACGAAGACGAACCGGGCCGCGCCACCGCGCCGGGCCGCGTCGAGCAACGTCTCGGTGGCGGTCACGTTCTCCGCCCAGAAGCGGGCCCTGGTGCCGCGTTCGTCGACCCGGGCCGCGCTGTGCACCACGACGTCGATGCCCGCGGTCGCGCGGGCCAGCGAGGCCGGGTCGGCGAGGTCGCCGTACACGACCGTGACCCGCTCGCGGGCCGGGCCGAGATCGTCGAGCACGCTGGTGGGCCGCACCAGGATCGACACGTCGTGGGCGCCCTCGGCGACCAGCGCGCGCACGAGCGCGCCACCGAGGAACCCGGACGCGCCGGTGACCAGGACCTTCATCGCTGTGACTCCTGTTTCTTCGCCGCCCACCGGGCGAGTTCCTCACGACCGATCTTGGCGTTGTGCCGGATGTCGACCGGGAACCCGGGATGGACGAGGAACTCCGTGACGGGCGCCGTGATCTCGAATTCCACGGCGCGGGTGCGCAATCGGGTCAGGGCGGCCGCCGGATCGGCACCGGGTTCGAGCTCGACGCACAGCACCGGCCGCTGGATACCGCGCGCGCCGAGGCCGACGAGCGCGGTCCGCGCGACCCCGGGCACCACATTGAAGACCTGCTCGACCTGCACGGTGAACATCGGCCCGCGCGCGGTCTCGACCCGCTGACTCTTGCGCCCGCAGAACCAGATCCGGTCCTGCTCGTCGATCCAGCCCAGGTCGCCGGTGCGATGCCAGGTGCGGTCGCCGTCGGCGATCTTGCCCGCCGCGTTGGCCGCCGCGGGCCAGTAGTAGCGGGTGCTGACATTCGGGCCGGTGACGACGATCTCGCCCACCGCGCGCGGCCCGGCCGGGTGAACCGCCTCATTCCAGTCGGTCACCGGATCGTCGGTGATCGCGAGCAAGCGCACCTCGACCCGATCGGCGGCGCGGCCGATGCAGGTGCCGTCCCCCTGGTGGGCGCGCTCGACCAGTCCGTCGAGCAGTTCCCTGGACTCGATGGTCGACATCGGCAGCGCCTCGGTCGAGCCGTAGCCCGCGTAGATCTCGGCGTCGGGACTCAGGACTTCGCGCAGCCCCGCGACGCACCAATCCGGCACCGGCGCACCGCCGGAGAACACGCTCGACAGCGTGCTCAGCTCGGCCGGGTGCGCGCGCAGGTGCTCGAGCAGCGGGATGAGCAGGGCGGGGGAGGCGAACATGGTGCGCACGTCGAAGCGGTCGATCGCGTCCACCACGTGTGCCGGATCGGTCGACCCGACCTTGCTCGGAATCAGCGGCGGCAGCACGCAGCGCGCGCCGAGCAGCAGATCGAGCACGCCCACCAGCGGCAGGGTGATCAGCGAGGTCCCCGGCGGGGTCCCGCCGCGCGCGGCGTGCACCTGCTCCACCATCGCGGCCAGATTGCCGTGGGTCAGCTCCACCGCCTTGGCCGGACCCGTACTGCCGGTGGTGAATCCGATGATCAGCACGTCCTCGGGTGCGGCGGCCACCCGCTCGGGCAGCGGGCCCGACGGTGTCCGGCCCCAGGCCCGCAGCGTGGGTCCGCCCCAGAACCAGCGGCGTCCCACCGTCAGCGTGGTGCGCACGCGACGGAAGCTGCGCGGGAACAGCACTCGCAGCGCGTGCGCCGGGGGAATCCCGATGAACGCCTCCGCCTCGACCGCGCGCAGGCAGTGCACCATCCGGCGCACACCCATGCCCGGGTCGATCACCACCGGCACCGCGCCGATCTTCAACAGCGCGAACAGGATCGCGTACAGCTCCGCGCTCGGCAGCACCAGCACGATGGTCCTGGTCCCGCTGCCCACCCCCGAACCGAGGAGCTGCTCGGCGATCGCGTCCGACCACAGATCCAGCTCCTGGTAGGTGATCCGCCGGTAGTCGGGCAGACCGGCGGCGGTCTGCCCGTCGGGGTAGATCACCGCGGCCCGATCGGGTTCGGCCTGCGCGAAACGCCGGAAGTCGTCGATGGTCCGCCAGTAGGTCGCCGTCGTCACGCGGTGGTCTCCGCGGGTAGTCGGTACAGGGTGGCGGCCGCCGACGGACCCGCGCCCGCCGCGACGAACAGCACGTGGGTGCGGCCGGTCAGCGAGCGCTCGGCGACCGCGCGGTCGTAGGCCAGCGGCAGCGCGGCGGTGTGCGGGTCGCCGTCGGTGAGGTCGGGCGTGCGCACCGCGTCCTGGTCGATGCCGAGGGCGTCGGCGAGCCGCTTCGGGAAGTGCGGGGTCGGCGTCGAGGCGATCAAGACCAGGTCGGCCGGGTCGATCTCGGCGGCGGCGAGGGCGGCGCGCGCCGCGTCGCAGGCGACGGCCAGGATCCGGTCCTCGAAATCGGCGTCGCGCTCGATGGTCATCAGGCTGCGGCCGATCGCGCCCATGGTCGCGGTGTCGACATAGGCGACCTCGGCGGGACTGCCCGTCGACCGCGCGGAGTGCACCGGCCCGAACCCCTCCGGGCCGTCGACCCGCTCGAGCAGCAGCGCGGCACCGGCGGTCGCATAGGGGAATTCGGCGTCGGCCGTGCCGCGGGTGAGCGAGGGATGGGTGTCGCCCGCGACGACGAGCACGTGCTCGGTGCTGCCGGTGGCGAGCACCGACCCGGCGACCCGGACGGCGTCGAGCACCCCGACGGCGCCGTTCATCAGGTCGAAGGAGAACGTCCGCGGATCGTCCCTGGTGTAGTCGAGGCCGATGCCCGCCGCCTTCTGGATCAGCGCGGAGACCGCCGGTTCGACCGTGTTCGAGTCACGGAAGATCCCGGTGTTGATCAGCACGCCCACCTGCTCGGGCCGGATATCGGCTCGCTGCAGGCATTGCCGCGCGGCGCGGCCGCTGTGCTCGACGATGCTGTGGGTGTCGGCGGCCCTGCTGGCGCCGGTGGCTCGGATACGCACGCCCATGACGAACCTCAGACCTTCAGCGAAGAGATGGTGGTGGACAGGAAGCCGGCGACGACGCCGGAGGCGGCCGGAACCATGAGGAGCTTGGACCCGGTCTCGATGCGCTGCTCCGACAGCTGGTCGTGCAGCACGATGAAATGCGAGGTGGTCGAGGTGTTTCCGTACTTCTCGATCACGTTCAGGTCCGGCGGCATCGGGGTGCCGAACTCGCGGGCGGCGACGCCGTTGATGTACGGCACGGCCGCCGCGCCGAACTGGTGATGAATGATGTAGTCGAACTGCTCGTCGGCGAAGGTGCGGCCCCGCTGTTCGAGGAAGGTGCCCTGCGCGTCCGGCCACAGCATGAACCTGGCCTCGTTGTGCATCTTGCGGTTGTCGGTGTAGAGCGCGACACCTGCCGATTTGTCGCTGGGCATGCCCAGGCACAGGTGCGAATGCTCGGCGGCGGTGAACAATTCGACGTAGTGGATCATGTCCGCCTCGTCGACGGCCTGATCGAGCACGACCGCGCACCCCGAGTCGCCCACCGACAGCGAGGCGAACTGCAGGTCGTACTTCTCGGAGATCTCGTTCACGGCGGTGTCGGCGATCGGGGTGATCGACTCACCGCTGACGACCATGCCGTTGCGCACCACACCCGCCCGGATCATCCGGTCGAGAATGTAGGTGCCGGTGAGCATTCCGGCGCAGGCGTTGGACACGTCGAAGGTGATCGCCGCGTCGGCGCCGAGCGCCTGGGCGATCGTCGAGGCGAACGAGGGCTCCATGTACATGCGGGTGCCCTGATTGCTGCGGGTGATCGAACAGGAGATGATCACGTCCAGTTCGCTCGCGGCATAGCGCGACCTGGTCAAGCAGTCCTGCGCGGCGTGCACGGCCAGCGCGAACGAGTCCTGCATGGCGTCGGGCGCGGTGTCGCGCACGCGCCGTTCCTTGATCCCGGTGATCCGCTCCAGATCGAACGAGGGCGGTACTTTCAAACGGGAAATCAATTCGGCGGTGGAGACGATATTCGACGGAAGATATGCGCCGATCGACTCGAAACGTGAATGCAACACGTGAACTCCTCCAACGTCTGTAAGTGCGCCTGGGATCATTTCCGACCGTCGGTGGGACGGAACCCTACCGGAGAAAAAGCATTCGCCCGGAAGCGATCTGAACGGCTGTGGACGGGCGCACGACCATCGATGCACCTATGTGTGACCGAAAGTCTTGGCTATGCGGCTATCACTGGAGAAGTGATGTTGAGCAGCGGTGATGCAGTCGTTTACGGCGTATGGGCAGAGGGTGGCTATCGCTCCGGTGCGCGGTCGCGAGCGGGTCGGGTGCCGCGTCGGCGAGGGTTCGGAGTGAGGGACCTCACGAATGAACTCCGGACGGAATGTATCGCCGGGACCACACCTTTTGTCACCGAGGCAAAATGGCCGCCGGGAAGTTTGTCGCGAGAGGAAAACCCGCCGCGCCGACAAACTCTGTGGCCCAGCACACCATCGGCGGCGTAGCCTCGTCGGCACCGTACGGGCGCGGCCCGATGGCAGCTGTCCTGACCATCGGCCGCGCGATCAGGAAGGGGCTGCCGCGTGACCGGGTCGCTGCCACAGGTCATCGTTCTTCTCACCGGGATCCAGGCCGCGGGGAAGTCGACCATCGCGCAGATGCTGGCCGAGCGGCTACCCCGCTCGGTGCATGTGCGCGGGGATGTCTTCCGGCGCATGGTGATCAACGGCCGCGAGGAGATGGCGCCGGAGCCGTCCGAGGAAGCCGTGCGGCAGTTGCGCCTGCGGCACCGGCTGACGGCGGCGACCTGCGACGAGTACTTCCGGGAGGGCTTCACGGTGCTGGCCCAGGACGTCGTCCTCGGCGAGCACCTGCCGGAGATGATCGAGCTGATCCGGCATCGGCCGCTGCTGGTCGTGGTGCTCGCGCCCCGGCCGGACGCCATCGCGGCCAGGGAAGCGGCCCGGGGCAAGGACGCGTATCACCGGTGGACCATCGACCTGCTCGACGACGGTCTGCGCAACCACACGCCCCGGCTCGGGCTCTGGCTCGACACCTCCGAGCAGACGCCGGAGCAGACCGTCGAGGAGATCTTGGCGAGGGCGTGGACCGAGGCCGCGGTCGGCTGATCAGTGGGCGGCGGCGCGCAACCCCGCCAACCGTGCCAGCCGCCGATGCGAATCCAGCCGTGCCGTCCGATCGAAAGTGCTCGTGTGGACGAGGATTTCCTCGGCGCCGGTCTGGGTAATCAGTTGTCCCAGCGCGGCGGCGACTTCCGCTTCGGAACCGTGGATCTGGTCGTCGAGTGCCCGCTCGAAGAGCTCACGCTGCCGGGCGGTCATCGTCGTGGCGTCGATCTCCTCGGGGGAGAGCAGCGCCGGGAATTCGCCCCGGGTGCGTGAATACGCGCTCGACCACGCCTCGGGGAGCAGGAGCCGGTGTGCCAGCGCGGTCGTGTCGGCGATCATCACGGTCGCCGACACGATCACATACGGCTGCTCGGCTCGTGCCGACGGCCGGAACTCGGCGCGGTAGCGCTCGATCGCCCGCACCATCGCCGCCCGGCCGCCGACCTGCGCGATGACCAGCGGCAGCCCGAACCTGGCCGCCCGCTCGGCGCCCGAACCGGTCGCCAGCAGAAAGGTCGGCAGGTGCGCGCCCTCGGCCGCTCCGGCGTGCACGCCGAAGCGGCCCGCGGCGAAATAGTCGAGCAGTTCGCCCAGGTCGGCGTCGAAATCCTCGGCATCGGCCCGATCGTGGGCGAGCGCCCGGCGCACACCGTCGGTGAAGCCCACCGAGCGCCCCAGACCCATATCGATCCGCCCGGGGAACAGCGATGCCAGCACACCGAACTGCTCGGCGACAACCAGGGGCTGATGATTGGGCAGCATGACACCGCCGGTCCCGACCCGGATCCGAGCGGTGGCCGCCGCGACCGCCGCGGCCAGCACCGTCGGTGCGGTGCCTGCGACACCGGGCACGCTGTGATGTTCGGCGACCCAGAACCGGTGATATCCCCACCGCTCGGCCAGCTGGGCGAACTCGACGGTGTCGCGCAGCGCGTCGGCGTGAGACTGGCCACGCCGGACACGCGAGCGATCCAGGATCGAGAGGCGGGTTGCCTCGGGTATCGGGGTCATATCCCTGTCAACGCCGCGTGTCGCGGGGGATTCCACGGCGGGTCGCGGCTTCGCAAGATTCGATCGGCACCAACGTTGGACCAACCTTGCCCACCCATAGTGTCTGGCGACCCCGACAACCGAGATCTTCCCGAGGAGCGCACCATGCCTTACCAAGCCGGGTCCGGACGCCGTGAGCGGCCTCCGCACGTTCATGCCGCGAACCACCGTCATCGAGCCATCGACACGACCGAGGACGCCCGTCACGTGCTGCAACTGCTGACCGCCATGCACGGACCCGTCGTCCTGTACCTCCCGCCCGACTCCGACGGTCACACCCCGATCTGTGTGCGCCGCACCGACTTCCACGCGGACGACGGCGACGTCCTGGCGGGCCAGACCGCCTGGCACACGGAATTCTGGCTCGCTGAGCGCTTCCACGTCGGGTTGGAGGACCTCGACGTCGGCATCGATGTCCGCACCGCGCCCGCCGCCGATCGCCGGAGCGCTTCGCTGGAATCCTCCTGCGGCTTCCGCTTCACCCTGCGCATCGAGAGCGCACAGGCGACGACGGACCTCGTCGAGGAGGCCTCCTAGCACTGCGACGGCCGACGGGGGGTTGTCGGTGGGTGTGGTTACCCTGCCGGGATGGTCGGACTGGACCCGGCGTTGCGCCGGTTGACGCGGGATGTGGGAAAGCTGCTGCAGCCATACGGTTTTCGTGGATCGGAAGCCAGATGGACGCAGGTGGCTGCGGGTGGGGTGGCGTCGGTCGGCCGCGGCCGGGTCCAGCGGAGCTGGACCGACGGTCAGCAGGAGGTCCGATTCGGGCTGGAGGTGAGCGCGACGCCGACGGCGTGGTGGGAGTTCGGCGACTGGTGCAGGCAGCGGCTGGGTGGTCTGCCCACGACGCTCGCTGACGCGACCGGGCCCGGACTCGTCGAACTGCGGGGGATACCCGCCGAATGCATCGAACCGTGGTCGCTGCGCGTCGATCCCACGGTCGACGGACAGCAGGTACGGCAGTCCGATATCGAGGCGCTGCGCGCGGAACTGCCGCGCCGGGTCCATGTCTACGCGCGCCGGGCGCTGCGCCTGCTGGAGCCGGACCGCTATCTGGACGAATTGCTCGCCGACCCCGACCCGGGGTCGCGCACCTGGGAAGCGGTCGTGGTGTTGCTGGCCGAGCGTGGCCCGGGGGACCGGCTCGACGAGGCGCTGGCACGGTACGAGACGTGTCTTCGGGCCGAGGACGCCCAGGTGGCGCCCGTGAATGCCCTTGCCTACGTGCGTGATCGCGTCGCCACCGCCTGAATGTCGCTGTCGCCGAGTCCCTGCGACCGGTCGGGCGTACCGGTAGCATCGCTAACCGAATCGGAAGGTTCAGTCCAGCAGTATGTTTCGATGCGATCGCCTGCATTGGGGTCCGGGAAACACCGGTGATCGAGAGGTTCATGGTGGAATCGGTAACGAGTCGGTTGGTAATCGATACAACAGGGGAAGACATCCAGGGGGAGAGCGCGCGCATCCGGGAGCAGGGCCCGGCGGTGCTGGTCGAGCTGCCCGGCGGGGTGCCGGCGTGGTCGGTCACCGACCAGGCGCTGCTGGAGAAGCTGCTGACCGATTCGCGGGTCTCCAAGGACGCCTCGCAGCATTGGCCGTCGTTCGTCGCGGGCGAGATCCCGCCCGACTGGCCGCTGTTCCTGTGGGTCGCGGTGTCGAACATGTTCACCGCCTACGGCGCCGACCACCGCAGGCTGCGCAGGCTGGTGGCGCCCGCGTTCACCGCACGCCGCACCGAGGCCATGCGGGAACAGGTCGAGCGGATCACCACCGACCTGCTCGACGCGCTGGCCGAGACCCCGCCGGGCGAGGCCGTGGATCTGCGGGAGCACTTCGCCTATCCGCTGCCGATCCAGGTGATCTCGGAGCTGATGGGCGTGCCCGAATCGCTGAACCCGGGCCTGCGGACGTGTGTCGACGGCATCTTCGACACCACGCTCACCCCGGAGCAGTCCCAGGCCAACTACCTGGAGATGTACCGGATCCTCGGTGAGCTGGTGGCCTTCCGCCGCGAGCACCCCGGCGACGACATCACCAGCCTGCTCATCTCGCAGCGCGACGAGGACGAAGGCGGCGCGCTCACCGAGGAAGAACTGATCGGCACCCTGCTGCTGGTCATCTCGGCCGGTCACGAGACCACCGTCAACCTCCTCGATCAGGCGATCATCGCGCTGCTCACCCGGCCCGCGGTGCTCGCCGAGGTCACGGCGGGCACGATCACCTGGGCCGACGTCGTCGAGGAGACGCTGCGCTACGAGTCGCCGGTCGCGCACCTGCCGTTGCGGTTCGCGGTGTCCGACATCGACATCGACGGCATCCACATCGCCCAGGGCGAGGCGATCCTGGCGAGTTACGCGGGCGCGGGACGTGACCCCAAGCGGCACGGCGAGACCGCCGACGAGTTCGATCCGACCCGGGCCGACAAGTCCCACATGGCGTTCGGCTACGGCGTGCACCACTGCCTCGGCGCGCCGCTGGCCCGGCTCGAGGCACTGGTCTCGCTGCCCGCGCTGTTCGAGCGGTTCCCCGCGATGAGTCTGGCGGCGCCGGTCGGCGAGCTGGGCACCGTGCCCAGCTTCATCTCCAACGGGCACAAGCACCTGCCGGTGCGCGTGCACGGCGAGTAACCGGCGGTGGTCCCTGCTCGGACGCCCGAGCAGGGACCACGCTCACCGCGTCGGTGTCGCGAGCGGCGGCGTCCTCGGGAAGCGCACCGGCAGGGCGGCCAGCGCGCGGTGGAACGGCCCGGGACGCCAGACCAATTCGGCCTCGGGCACCGCCAGTTCCAGCTCGGGCAGCGCGTCGAGCAGCTGATCGATCGCCTCCTGCGCGATCAGGTAGGCGGGGGACTTGGCCGGGCAGCCGTGCGGGCCCGTGCTCCACGCCAGATGCGCCCGGTTGTCCAGGAAGTCACCGCTGCCGATCGAGGGATCGTTGTTGCACGCGGCCATGCTGATCACCACCGGTTGGTGGGCGGGCAGCCACACGTCGTCGACCAGGATGGGCTGGCGCGGGTAGGTGGTGCAGAAGTTGGCCATCGGCGGATCGGTGTAGAGCACCTCGTCGAGCGCGTCGCGGGTGGACAGGCTGCCACCGAGCAGGCTGCCCGCGAAGCGGTGATCGGTGAGCATCAGCCGGATCGTGTTGAGGACCAGGTTGAGCATCGGCTCGATCCCGGCGCCGTACATGGTCAGCAGCTGGTTCATCAGCTCTTCGTCGTTGAGCTGCTGCGGGTGCTGCACGAGCCGGGTGGTGATGTCGTCGCCGGGGGTGGCCTGTTTGAGCCGCACCAGGTCGTAGAGCGCGTCCTCGAGCATCTGCGCGCCGCGGACCGCGGTGTCGCCGCCCTCGAACATCTGGGCCATCCCGGTGGCGACCCGTCCGCCGATCTCCTCGGGGACGCCGAGCATGGCGTTGATCGTCGCGAAGACGACCGGGAACGCGTACTGGCTCAGCAGATCCGCCGTGCCGTCGGCGCAGAAGCCGTCGATCACCGGCATCGCGATCTGTTCCACGGTCCGATGCAGCCGATACAGGTCGACGCCCGCCAGCCCGGCCACGGTCACCTGCCGGTACCGGACGTGTTCGGCGCCGCTGGTGCGAATCGCGTTGGGGCGGTAGCGCATCATCGGATACACCGGGCAGTCGACGGGGATCTCGCGCTGCCACATCCGCGGATCCGCCGGAAAATGGTCGGGGTCGTTGAGAATCTGTACCGCCGTGCGATAGCCGATCACCAGGGTGGCCGGGACACCGGGTACGAGATCCACCGGCACCAGCGAGCCGTACCGGTGCCGCATGGCGCGATAGGCGCTCTGCGGGTCGGCCGCGAATTCCGGCGAGTACAGCGGGACGCGATCCTGGCCGTCGCGCGAGTCCGGTGATACCGGGCAGCGGGTCAGGGCGAGGTCGAGCGGAAGATCGAGCGGCACCGCGGGTTCTCCTCTCGGTGGTACCAGGAAGGGCGTCGGGTCGGCCGTCACGCGGGCGACCGATCGCCGCGGCGCGGTGCCGTGCCCAGTTCGCGGCCGACCCGGGCCGCTAGCTCGTTCATCCGGTGCGCGACCAGGGCTAGGTCGACGTCGCTGCTCGTCGCGACCCCGAGCAGGGTGCCCGCGCCACCGGCGGTGATCAGCACCATGCCCTCCTCGTACTCGGTCATGTTCTGGCGCACCGGATTTCCTGGCTTGCCGCAGAACTCGCCGAGCGCCTTGCCCAGGGACCGCAGGCCGGAGGCGGCGGCCGCGAAACGCTCGGCCTCGTCGCGGGTGACACCGGCGGAGTGGGCGATGCGCAGCCCGTCGTCGGACAGCAGCACCGCGAAGCGCACACCGTCGAGCTCGAGGTCGTCGAGTAACCAGGCGAGCCGGTTGGTGCTGTCTGCGAGGGGAGTGCTCATCGGATGTCCTGCCCTTCCGTCGATTGCGCGGCCGCGGCGCGGCCGTGTCGGGAACCGCTGTGCCAGGCGGCGGCGAGTTCCGGCCTGCCCGGGGTGTCGGCGGTGTTCGCGCGGTCGTCGAGCGGGGCGACGTCTCGACGCCTGCGTTTGGGGAGCCCGCCGGTGGTCCGGCTGTCGGCGAGATCGTCCGGCGCGGGGGCGGCGGGCAGCGCCGCGGCGGGCCGGTGCCGACCGGTCGTCTCGGTCGCGGCGGCGAGCGCGGGCTGTTCGCGCAGCACGGGTTCCGGGTCGATGGGGCGTGGCTCGGCGACGACGAGCAGCGCCGCCGGGATGAAGACCATCGCCCGCGTTCCGCCGTAGATGTTGGGCCCGTCGACATAGGCGGCGAAGCCGTAGCGTCGGGCCAGCGCGGCGACACCGGGGAACCCGACGCGGGGCGACGGACCGAGCGAGTTGATGTCGACGGCGCGCTCCCCGGAGAGCACCTGACGCGCCTCCTCCATCTGCTCCTGGCTCATCCGCACGCCCGCGTCGTCGATGATCAGGGTGACGCCGTGATGCCCCTCCTGGAAGGAGATGTCGACGAACGAGGACGGCGGCGAGTAGCGCAGCGCGTTGTCGAGCAGCGTGGCCACGGTGTGGACCAGCGGTTCGACGGCCCGGCTCACGATCACCTGATCGCAGTTGCCCGACCGGATCCGCAGGTAGTCCCGCACCCGGCTGGTCGCGCCGCCGATCACCTCGTCGACGGTCTGCTGCGGCCAGCGCCTGCCGGGCAGGCCGCCGGAGACGATGACATAGGACTGCGCCTGCCGGATCATCTGCTGCACGGTGTGGTCGATCCGGCTCAGGATCGCGTAGACCTCGTCGTTGCGGTTCTCCCGCAACGCGTTGCTGACCACCTGGCCGACATCGGCGCCGAGGCTGACGACGGTGGTCCCGAACGAACGGACCGCGCTGTTGGTGGCCGCGCGCGCGTCGCCGGCGACCTGTGCGCGGGTCGCCGCCTCGGCCGCCTCGACCCGCGCGATGGCCCGTTCCTCGGCGGCCGCTTCGACGGCGGCGGTGGTGTCGTGGCGGACCTGGCGCAGGTCGGCGGCATGACCGACCGCGATCCTGGCCACCTTCTGCGCGAACGGCGAATCCTGGAGCAGCGCGGGAACTTCCGCCGTGACGATCGGTTCGGTGTGCTGGCGGATCGCGTCGGTGATGCGCGGCAGGGTGAGCTCGGCCAGCCGCGTCATCGCCTCCTCGTGGGCGTAGAGCTCACGTTCGGCCGCGTCGAGGCGATGGCGGACGCGGCGTTCATTGCGCAGCGCAAGGACCGCGACGGTCACCGCGCCCAGGAGCACCAGAGTGGCAAGAGAGAACAGGAGCACCGCGATTGTCGGAGTCATCGGTTCCTTCGTCGTCACCGACCGAAGAGCCCACGTGGCCGGCACCCCGCCGGTCTCTCCGGCGAGCCGCGTCGCCGACGTTCACTGTCCGAAGTGGTTGTACCGCTGCACCATTCGAGACGAACATGTGCGAACTCGGTTCCTGCCCGAGCTCGCTGCCCTGCGCTGTCCGGCGATCCCGGACACCCTAGCAGTGCTTTGTTGGACTATCGAAATGTGTTGACGGCGGCCGGTATTCAGCGCACCGGCCAGATCGGCAGGCGCAGTGCGGCAGCGGCCGTGGCGGGTACCACCGGTCGCTCGGGTGCGATCGGCGCGATGCGCTGGTAGGGCGCTCCGGCCGGTGGCCGCGGGTCGGGCTCACCGTTGTTGGGCCACAGCGCGGCCGCGCGCTCGGCCTGGGCGGCGATGGTGAGCGAGGGGTTGACCCCGAGATTGGCCGAGATGGCCGACCCGTCGACGATGCTCAGGGTGGGATAGCCGTGCACGCGGTGGAACGGGTCGATGACGCCGGTCGCCGCGTCGGCCCCGATGACGCACCCGCCGAGGAAGTGCGCGGTGACCGGAACGCCGAACACGTCGGGCCAGGTGCTGCCCGGGGTGGCGCCGAGTTTGCCCGCGACGCGGCGGGTGGCCTCGTGGCCTGCCGGGATCCAGGACGGATTCGGTTCGCCGTAGCCCTGTTTCGAGGTGAAGCGGCGGCCGAACAGGCCGCGCCGGGTGTAGGTGGTGATCGAGTTGTCCAGGCTCTGCATCACCAGCAGGATCAGGGTCCGCTCGCTCCACCGGCCGGTGCGCAGCAGGCGCGGCGTCAGCAGCGGATGCCGCAGGGCGGTGAGCAGGACCCTGGCCCAGCGCGGTGCGCGATGACCGCCGTCGACGAGGTAGGTCTGCAACAGGCCCATCGCGTTGGACCCCTTGCCGTAGCGCACCGGCTCGACGTGGGTGTCCGGGGTCGGATGGAACGAGGAGGTGATCGCCACGCCCGTGGTGAGTTCGCGCTCCGGGTCGACGGTGGTCCGGCCCGCGCCGAGGATGGCCTCGGAGTTCGTGCGGGTCAGCACGCCGAGCCGGTCCGACAGGCCGGGCAGGACGGCCTGGTCGCGCATCCGGAACAGCAGGTTCTGGGTGCCCCAGGTGCCCGCCGCCAGCACCACCTGGCGTGCCGACAGCGTGGTGCGATGCTTGCGCACCCAGGCGCCGGTGCGCCGGGTGTCCACCCGCCAGCTGCCGTCGGGTCGCGGGCGGATCGCGTCGACGGTGGTCAGCGGAAGTACTTGCGCGCCCGCCTGTTCCGCCAGCCCGAGATAGTTCTTGACCAGGGTGTTCTTCGCGCCGTGGCGGCAGCCGGTCATGCACTCGCCGCACTGGAGGCAGCCGGTGCGGTCGGGTCCGGCGCCGCCGAAGTAGGGATCGGCGACGGTGCGGCCCGGCTCGCCGAAGTACACGCCGACCGGCGTCGGGACGAAGGTCTCGCCCACGCCCATCTCCTCGGCCACCTCCCGGATGACGGTGTCGGCGGGGGTGAGATGCGGATTGGTGACGACCCCGAGCATCCGGCGGGCCTGGTCGTAATGCGGGCTGAGCTCGTCGTCCCAGTCGGTGATGGCGGCCCACTGCCGGTCACCGAAGAACGCCGCTCCCGGCTTGTAGAGGGTGTTGGCGTAATTGAGCGAACCGCCGCCGACCCCGGCGCCGGCCAGAATGAAACAGTCGCGCAACCGATGCACGCGCTGGATGCCGAAACACCCGAGCCGCGGGGCCCACAGGTAGCGGCGCAGATCCCAGTTCGTCGCGGCGAAATCGGCATCGGCGAAACGGCGGCCCGCCTCGACGATGCCGACCCGGTAGCCCTTCTCGACCAGCCGCAGCGCGGTGACGCTGCCGCCGAAGCCGGAACCGACGATCAGCACGTCGAAGTCGAACCCGGCCGCGGTGCCGTCGGTGGTCTGTTCCAACACCGTCCAGACACTAGGGCCCGGATGTCCGCGGAAAGGAAACGTCACAGGTCGTTGGACGAATTCACCATGGCGGGCCGGCCGATCTGTCACGTGGAACAGCGCGCGCGGCCACCGCGCGATGGACGGTTCTCCTATTCTGGGGAGCGCTGCAGCTCCCGGGCGTGAAAGGTGGAGGTCGACGAATGCCGCCCAAAGGAACCCACCGACGGAAGCAGCCCGGTCAGCTTCGCCGCCAGCCCTCGCAGGATCGCGCGAAGGAGACCCGGGATCTCATTCTCGACACCGCCGCGGAACTGTTCGGCTCGCTCGGTGTCGCGCAGACCTCGACCAATCGCATCGCGGCCGAGGCCGGGGTCAGCATCGGCACCCTGTACCGGTACTTCGCGGACCGCTCGGTCATCGTCGACGAACTGCTCGATCGCCTGCTGGCCGATCTCGAACAGGGCTTCACCGCCCGGGCTTTCGAGTTCTCGGGTTCGGGTGGCGACGCCTCGGCCGCGTACTGCACGCGGATCGTCAGCGAGATCCTCGGCATCTTCAGCGACATCCTGGTCGCGAATTCCGCGTTGCTGCGGGCCTTGATCGGCGGCGTGCAGTTCTACAGCACCGGGTTGCCGCAGTTCGAACAGCGGCTGCGATTGCTCGTCAAGGTCGTGCTGATCCAGGGACTCGGGCCCGCGGACGACGGCTACCTCGACACGGTGACCTTCGTCTTCATCAACACCGGTTTCGCCGCCGTGGTGCGGGCCGCCGCGGTGGAGGTCTCCGCGCCGGAGCGCGCCGACGCCATCGCGATGACGGCGCGCATGATGGGCACCTGGCTGGCGGCCGAGGTCGCCGAGCGAGAACGGGCGGACGCTCAGGCCGCGCGCATGGCGCGATAGACGGCCGCGCCGACGAAGGCGCCCAGCTCGTCGGGTTCCCACCCGGATCCGTCGGTGAACAGGGTCCGCACCGCGCCCTCGCCGGCCGAGACCCACAGTTCCACCAGGGCGGGGAGCTTGTGCTCGGCGTCGGCGGTACCCCACGCGTGCAGCGTCGGGCGCAAGAGTTCGGTGCAGCGCGCGATCGCCAGGGTCCGGCCCCGGCCGAAGGACGCGGCGACCGCGGGATCGGGATTGCCGTAGAGCAGCCGCCACGCGGCGGGCCTGCTCGCCACCTTGTGCAGCAGCGCGCGGTAGCCCTCGACGAAGACGGTCTCGTCGGCGTCGGTCGTGCGCGGCGGCAGGACATCGAGCACACCGGAGACCAGGAACGCCTCCTCGCGCTCGATCAGCGCGTCGATCAGCTGGACCCGGTCGGGGAAGCAGGCGTAGACGACCGGCCTGGTCACGCCCATGTGTTCGGCGATCGCGCCCATGGTCACCGCGGCGATGCCCTCCTCGGCCGCGATCGCCAGCGCGGCGTCGAGGACCTGGGGGCGTCTGCGCTCGGGCCCGAGATGTGCCGCCCGTTCTCGCCGCTGAACGGCCGACTCGCTTCCCATCGGTCCACGATAGCAACCGCGGACAGGTTCCTACACGAGTGTAGAAAAATGCTACATTGTTGAATGAAGCGCCCGACCACGCTGGACGCCCGCACGAGGAGCCGACGATGCCCCAGGTCCTGTTCAACCCGAAGAACTGCGATTTCGCCCAGTTCGACCCGGAGACCCGCAGGCTGCTGCACGCGGTCGTCGACTGGTTCGAGGCCCGCGGCAAGGCCCGGCTGCTCCAGGACGACAAGGAACAGGTCTGGCCCGCCGACTTCCTGGACTTCGTGAAGCGCGAGCGCCTGTTCGCGACGTTCCTCACCCCGGCGGCCGAGGCCGACGGCGATCCGGACAAGCGCTGGGACACCGGCCGCAATGCCGTGCTCAGCCAGATCTTCGGCTTCTACGGCATGACCTACTGGTATGTCTGGCAGGTCACCATCCTCGGGCTGGGCCCGATCTGGCAGAGCGGCAACGCCGCGGCCAAGAAGAAGGCGGCCGCGCAGCTCGATTCCGGCGAGATCTTCGCCTTCGGGCTCTCGGAGAAGGAGCACGGCGCCGACGTGTACTCCACCGACATGATCGTCGACCCGCAGCCCGACGGCGGGTACTCGGCCACCGGCGGCAAGCACTACATCGGCAACGGCAACCTGGCCTCGATGGTGTCGGTGTTCGGCCGCCGCTCCGACAAGCCCATCATCGACAGCGCGAAGGCGCTGACCAGCAAGCCGACCGAAGCGGATTACGAGGGGTATCTGTTCTTCGTCGCCGACAGCCAGCACCCGGCCTACAAGCTCCAGCGCAATGTGGTCAACAGCCAGATCTACGTCGCGGCCTTCGAGCTGGACAACTACCCGGTCGCCGAGGCCGACATCCTGCATCGCGGCGAGGACGCGTTCCACGCGGCGATGAACACGGTGAACGTGGGCAAGTTCAACCTCGGCTTCGGCGCCATCGGCGCCTGTGAGCACTCCTTCTACGAGGCGATCGACCACGCGGAGAACCGGATCCTGTTCGGGCACAAGGTGACCGAGTTCCCGCAGGTGCGCTCGCTGATCGCCGACTCCTACGCGCGCATCGTGGCGATGAAGCTCTACAGCGAGCGCGCGATCGACTACATGCGCTCGGCCTCGCCGCAGGATCGCCGCTACCTGCTGTTCAACGCCATCGAGAAGATGTCGGTCACCCGGCAGGGGCAGCGCGTCATCGAGGATCTGGCCGACGTCATCGCCGCGCGCGGCTTCGAGAACGACATGTACTTCCCGGTCGCCATGACGGCGATGTTCGGCCTGCCGCGACTCGAGGGCACCGTGCACGTGAACATGGCGCTGTCGCTGAAGTTCATGGCCAACTACATGTTCCACCCCGCCGACGCGGGACTGGCCGCGCTGCAATCGATTCCCGGTGCCGCGGTGGCCCCCACCGGTGCCGCGCGGGCGGTCACCGGCGCGCTGAGCTGGTCGAGCCGCAAGCTGGCGCCGCGACTCGGCGCGGTGGTCAAGCCGCTGCGCGCCGAATTCGCCAGTGCCAGTTACGCTCCGGTGCCGACCCGGCGCGACAGCGCCGACGACGAGTTCCTGTTCCGCCAGGGGCCGAGCAGTGGCCTGGGCCGGATCCGGTTCGCCGACTGGCGCCCGGTCTTCGAGAGCTTCCGTGCCGTGCCCAACGTGGCGGTGTTCCTCGAGCAGGTGCTCGCGCTCCAGGGCTTGCTGGCCGCCGCCGCGCCGACCGCCGCCCAGCAGCAGGACGTCGACTTCCTCTTCGCGCTCGGCGAGTTGTTCACCGCGGTGCCCTACGCGCAGCTGATCCTGGAACAGGCGCGCATCGACGGCACCGACCCCGCCGTGCTCGACCAGATCTTCGACGGCTTCGTGCGCGCCTTCTCCACCAACGCGGTGACCCTGCACAACAAGCCGACCGCGACCCCCGCCCAGCAGCGCCGCGCCCTCGACCTCGTCCGCAGGCCCGTCCACGACGGGACGCGCTTCGACCGAGTGCTCACCGAGGCTCGCGCACTGGCGGGCACCTACCGGATGAACCCCTAGCCGGAAGGCGCTGTCCGCGAACGTGAATTATGTTGCTGTGCAACATTATTGCTAGGGTTCGTGGCGGTGGTGTGGCCGATGGATCCCGCAGACCCGTTGCGCCGCACCACCTCTGGGGAGACAAGAATCAGGAGCCGGTGGGGACCGGGTCCCAGTGCCGCAGGATCCAGCGGTTCTTGCCGAGGGCCTTGGCGGTGTAGAGGCAGTTGTCGGCGGCGGTCATCAGGTCGCGGGGCTCGGCGCCGGCGATCCGGGAGACGATCGCGCCCAGGCTGATGGTGATCTCGATCTCGTGATCGGCGACGACGAAGGGTTCGTCGACAGCGGCGTGCAGCAGGTCGACGGTGCGCTGGATGCGCGCCGCGTCGGCCGGCGGCGGCAGCACCGCGATGAACTCGTCGCCGCCGATGCGCGCGAGCAGATCGGTCTCGGGATCGAGGCAGGCCTGCAGGCGGGCGGCGACCTCGATGAGCAGGCTGTCACCGACGGTGTGGCCGAAGGCGTCGTTGATCTCCTTGAAGCCGTCCATGTCCAGCGCGCACACCGCGGCGACGTCGTCCGGCGCCGCCGCGGTGATCAGCGTGTCGAGGTGGGCGAGCAGGTGCCTGCGGTTGGCCAGCGCGGTGAGCGGGTCGTGGTGGGCCTGCCAGTGCAGGCGCTCGGTGGTGGTGCGGCGCTCGGTGGTGTCCTCGCCGAAGCCGAGCAGATAGAGGCCGCCGGAGGCGGACACGCACCGGGTCACCGTCCAGCTGGCCCAGCCCTCGGTGCCGTCGGGGCGCTCGTACTCGCCTTCGATCCGGATGGTGCCGGTCTCGGAACGCTCGAGTTCGCCGTGGACGCGTTCCCTGGCGTGGTGCACCTCCTCCTCGGCCAGGTCGAAGCCCGAGGTGCCCTGGAGTTCGGCCAGCGTCTTGCCGGTCAGCCGTTCGAAGGCGGGATTGGCGTTGATGATGTTGCCGTGCGCGTCGCCGATGGAGATGGCGATGGACGCGTGCCGGAACGCCGTCTCCAGCCCCTCCGTGGCCGGGGCGGCGGCGTCGGCCAGCGTGCGGGCGAAGCCCTGCCCGAAGCCGCCCGCGACGATGCCGAACGCCGCCGGGCCCGCGCCCGCCGCCTCGCTCATCGCCTGCAGGACCGGCATCGACCGGGCGATGGCCACCGGGTCGGCGCAGCCGAGGTCGTGCACGGCGGCCCCGGCCCGCTGGGCGACGACGGGGTCGGGATGTCCGGTGGCGAGGGTGGCCAGCAGCCGCTCGGTCCAGGTCTCGAGCTCGGTCACGAGGCACTCCGGCGGTGCGGCGTCGTCGACGGTGGCGGTCAGCAGCGCGGCCCAGCGCGCGGCGAATGCGCGGGACATGTCGGCTGACCACCTCCTGGCCGAGTGGGGATCGCTTCCAGCTATGGGCTGGCAATCGAACCTACCACCTGCGGAAAGTGCCGAGGCCGAGGTTGGCGAACTCCAGGTCGATCGTCCGATAAGTTCGCCCGGACGGCTGGTCGACCGCCGGTCGGCGGAGTGCCCGGTACCGGTCGGATCGGTATCCGATCAGCCCAGCCGACGCAGGGCGCGCTCGGCCGCGTTGACGCCACACATGCCGTGCGCGCCCGGTCCGGGCGGGGTCGCCGCCGAGCACAGGTAGTGGCCGGGGAGGCCGATGTCGTACGGCTGCAAGGTCTTTCGTGGGCCGAAGAGCAGCTGGGGGATGTCCTTGGCGCCGGTCATGATGTTGCCGCCGACATAGTTGGCGTTGTAGTCGGCGAACTCCGTCGTGGTGCGGGTGGTCGAGCCGACCACCCGGTCCCGGAACCCGGGCGCGAAGCGTTCGATCTGGGCGATGATCGCCGCGGTGGCGTCGCCGGTGTAGCCGTGCGGGACGTGGGCGTAGGTCCACACGGGATGCACCGAGCCCACCGACCGCTGCGGATCGGCGAGATACTGCTGACCCACCAGCACGAACGGGCGCCGGGGCAGCCGACCCGCGTGGATGTCGCGTTCACCCGCGGCGACCTCGGCGAACGAGCCGCCCAGATGTACCGTGCCCGCGCGCCGCGCCGCCTCGGCGGTCCACGGGACGCCGCCCTCGACCGCGAAGTCGACCTTGAACGCGCCGGGCCCGTAGCGGAAGCGCCGGTAGGCGCGGGCGATCCGGGGCGGGAGGCGGTCGCCGACGATCTCGGCCACCGCCGTCGGCGCGACGTCCCACACGGTGATGTCGGCGATCGGCAGATCGGCGAGCGAGCGCACCCGCACGCCGGTCTCGATCTTGCCGCCGTGGTCGGCCAGCGCCGCCGCCATGCTGTCGGCGATCCGCTGCGATCCGCCGACGGCCACCGCCCAGCCGTAGCGGTGACCCGCGGTCAGGATGCCCAGCCCGATACTGGCGCTCAGCGGCCGCTCGAGCGGCTGGAACGCGTGCGCGGCGACCCCGCCGAACAGCGCCCGGCCCGGCTCGGTGCGGAACGCCTTCGCCAGCAGCGCGGCGGGTGCCGTCGCGGGAATGCCGAAGCGCGCCAAGCGGAGTGGGTGCCGGGGCAGCCGCAGCAGCGGCCGCATGATGTCGGTGCCGGTCTCGTCGTAGCCGGCGACCGTCCGCTCGAACAGGGTGCGCCACAGCCGTTCGTCCGCGCCGAGGCCCGCGGCGGTCTCGGTGACCGACCGGTGCAGGACGCCCGCGCTGCCGTCGTCGAGCGGATGCACGCACTCGAGGTCGGCCCACGCCCAGCGCAATCCGTATCGCTCGAGGTCGACGCGTCGCAGGAACGGCGACCCCACGGCCATCGGATGGATGGCCGAGCAGTGGTCGTGCAGCAGGCCGGGCACGATCGCCTCGCTCGAGCGGGTGCCGCCGCCGATCGTGTCGGCGGCCTCGAGCACCGTCACCGTCACGCCGGCCATGGCCAGGGTGATGGCCGCGGCCAGGCCGTTGGGGCCGCTACCGACCACTGTCGCCGTTGTCATCGACTCGTCCTCTCCTACTCGGCCGACTGGGCCACGGTGTCGTGCTGCGGGGCGATCGCGGTGACGTCGTCACGTCGCCAGGTCACCCGGTGCGGGATGGGGCCGTCGGGCAGCCACGGCAGCGCCGCCACCGCGTCGGCGACCTCCCAGGTGCCGCGTTCGAGGACGCCGAGCGCGGCGTCGACCACCAGGTACCGCTGGGTGCCGCGGTGGATCGGCTGCGACTCCACCCACACTACGATCCATTCCCCCGGCGCGAACCCGACCCGGGCCTGCACCGCGGCGATCAGGTCGAGACCGTGCAGGTGACCGTCGCCGAAGTTGAACCCGATCAGCGAGTTGCAGGCGAATTCGGCCTCGCGCACCGTCCAGCTGTCCAGCGCCGGAATGTGCTTGTACAGCAGGGAGAACAGGCCGCGGCCCTGACTGTGCATCGACCGCCAGGCGATGGTCTGCTGCATGGTGATCTCGGCGACCGCGGGCGGGTAGCCCATGGCCAGCAGCTGGTCGATCTGGTTGTCGGCGGGCCGGTGCGCGATGGTGTTCAGCTTCGCCTCCGCGCCGGGGGCGAAGGCCCACAGCGCCGAGGCCCAGTTGCCCGCGTACTGGCGCATGGACGGCAGGAACGAGACCAGATCCGGGCGCAGATTGCCCAGCACCGGGAAGAACGCGAGACCCGCCGCGATCGCCACCGTCAGCCACGGGGAGGACATGTCGAACACGCCGTAGCCGTCGGCGTTCGGGAACCCGAGGAACAGGAACACGGTGAGGTAGGCGAACAGGATGTTCCACTCCAGCGGCACCGCCAGCGGGAAGGTGGAGGTGATGAACAGGTGGAAGATCACCATCATGGCGACGCCGGCCAGGTTGAGCCAGTGGTTGGTGGTGAACAGCAGCACGATCGGGGTGACCACCTCGACGGTGGTGCCGCCGACGTGGGCCATGAACGAGGCCAGCCCCGACGGGCGGATGTCGTGCGGGAAGTCGCGGTAGTGCGCTCGCTTGATCGACCGGAACGGCATCGCCGGGCTGTTGGACACCATCGGCGGCACCACATTGGTGAAGTGCTTGCCGAACTTGGACACCCCGGCGCCGACCCACACGATCACGATGAGCAGCTTGGCCGCGATGATCATGTCGGTGAACGGCAGCACCGCGAAGAACAGCAGCGCGGGCAGGTACTGCTCGCCCCGGGCCGCCAGGAAGATCGTCTTGTCGCGCAGTCCGCACAGCACGTACAGCACGATCGGGGCGACCAACAGGGCGGGCGCGACCAGCCCGGACGTGTTGTCCGGCAACGCCGCCAGCAGCGAGGCGGTGGTCTTGCCCGGTGCCAGCAGCGCGACCAGCAGGGACGCGAGGAAGCCGAGGTAGAGGGCCACGTCCAGCAGGGTGCGCGAGTCACCGTCGGTGAACGGCACCCGATGCCACGGCCGCAGGCGGATGGCGCCGCGCCGGGCGAAATACAGCGCGCCGCCGGTCATCGGCTTGAACTTGCCCGCCAGCGGCCCCCACGAGCCCGCGACGCCGATGGCCTCGAGCAGGACCGTCCACAGCACCAGCTTCTGGTAGACGATCGGCTGGTTCCACCACTGCGCGACATCCCAGAACGGCCCGGTGCCCGAGGTCGCGGTCGCCAGCACGACGCCGCCGAGGACATAGACCACCAGCAATTTCAGGATGTAGATGGTGTGGATCATCTTCGGCGTGCCGAAGCCGTATTCCGCCCAGTGCAAGGCCAGCGTCCGAACACGTTCGCGCAGTGGCAGATCCAGAAATGTCTCCGTATCCACCGGCGGGAAATCTCCCGTCTTGAAGCCCATGGCCCGATTCCTTTCTTCCCGCTCGCGGACGCGGCGGACCGCGCCCGAAAGTCCGACTTTCGTTCGAATTGATAAGTGGCGCAGTGGCGCTCAGACGCGGGTGGCGAGTACCCGCAGCTGTTTCTTGTCGATCTTGCCGACCGGATTGCGCGGCATCTCGGCCGTGAGCAGGATCGCGACGGGCACCTTGAACGCGGCCAGTTCCGCCCGGCAGTGCTCGGTCAGCTCCGCGGCGGTGATCGTGGCCCGCGGCGCGGCCACCACATGGGCCACCGGTACCTCGCCGAGCACGGCGTCGGGTACCCCGACCACCGCGGCCTCGTGGACCGCCGGGTGCCGGTAGAGCGCGTTCTCGATCTCCTTGGGGTACAGGTTCTCCCCGCCGCGGATGATCATGTCCTTGATCCGGTCGACCAGCACCAGGTAGCCGTCGGCGTCGAAGTAGCCGACGTCGCCGGTGTGCAGCCAGCCGTCCACCACGGTGGCGGCCGTCTCGGCGGGTCTGCCGAGATAACCCCGCATGACATTCGGTCCGCGGACGACGACCTCCCCGGGCTCGCCGGGCGCCACCAGCGCGCCGTCGGGGTCCATGATCGCCACCGCCTGGCCGGGCAGCGGCAGCCCGACCGTGCCCGGTTTGCGCTGTCCCGCCACCGGATTCAGGGTCGACGCGCAGGTGCCCTCGGACAGTCCGTAGCCCTCCACGATCGGCACGCCGTAGCGCTGCTGGAAGCGGTCGATGAGCTCGGCGGGAGTGGGCGCCGCGCCGCAGATCGCCAGTCGCAGCGAGGACGCGTCGGGGCGCTCGCCCTCGGGCTGGGCCACCAGCATCGCGTAGATCGCGGGCACCGCCGAGAAATAGGTGGGCCGGATCCGTGCCACGGCGTCGAAGAATCCCGACGCGGAGAACTTGCCGGCGACGGTGGTGCGGCCGCCCGCCAGCAGCGGCGACAGCACGCTGACCACGATGCCGTTGACGTGGAACAGCGGCAGGATCAGCAGGCTGTGGTCGCTCGCGTCCAGGCCGAGCGCGCCGATGATCATCGTGCACATGGCGGCCAGGTTCTCGTGCCCGAGCAGCACGCCCTTGGGCCTGCCCGTGGTGCCACTGGTGTAGATGATCAGCGCCAGGTTGTCGACGGGCGCCGCGGCGGCGACCGGTCCCGCGGACCGCGCGAGGTCGTCGACCGCGAGGGTAACCCCCGCGCGCCCGGGTTCGCCGATCACCACCCCGGCGCCCGAGTCCTCGATCTGGTATCGGATGTCGTCGTCGGTGAGGCCGGGGTTCACGGGCGTGACCGCGGCGCCGAGCCGCCAGGCGGCGAACAGGACCACCACGAGCTCCACCCGGTTGGGCAGCACGACGGCGACGACATCGTCGGCCCGGACTCCCGCCCGGTGCAGGACCGACGCGGCGGCCTCGACCCGCGCGTGGAACTGCGCGTTGGACAGCGTGGTCGAGTCGTCGGCCAGCGCGGGTCCGTGCGGGTCGGCGGTGGCTCTGACCTCGGGCAATTCGGCGATGTGTCGCATGATTCCTCACCGGAGACTGATGTGATCTGGATTACATGTCCCAAGGTAGGGCGCGGATCCGGCGCCGCCTACGGGCCCGCAGCCCAGCAATGCGACGCGGTGTTGTGCCCCGGGCACAAACCGCGCCGTCCGCCCCGCCACCGGGGGTACTGTCTGCGCCCATGGCCCCTGACAACGACCCCCTCGTGCGGACGGTGGCGGGCCGGATCAAGGCGGACCTGGACCGGCTGGCCCCGACGATGACCTCGATGTTCACCGAGGTCATCCCCGAATTCCGGCACGACGACGAGGTGCGCAGGCTGATGGTGGCCAGCACCGAGTCCAACCTCGCCGCCATCCTGGACATGCTCACCCTGGCCATCGGCATCGACGATGTCACCGTGCCGCCCGCCGCCGCCGAATACGCCCGCCGCTTCGCCCAGCACGATCTGTCGCTGGAGGCGCTGCTGCGGGCCTACCGGCTCGGCGAGCACATGTTCGTGCAGTGGACGATGACGCTGCTGACCGAACTGAACCCGCCCACCGACGTCGCCCTGGCCGCCGCCGCCCGGATCGCCGACATCGTCAACAGCTATATCGACCAGGTGATCGAGGGCCTGATCGACATCTACGAGAGCGAACGCCGCCGCTGGGACGCGCGCACCGACGCCGCCCGCGCCGCCCAGGTGCGCGCGGTGCTCGACGCCGACGATCTGGACCTGGCCTCGGCCGAGCAGATGCTGGGGGTCTCGCTGCGCGGCTGGCAGCAGTTCGCGGTGCTGTGGACGCCACCGGGCACCCGCGATCCCGGCGCGATCCTGCGCGCGGGCATCGCGCTGATGGCCGCCGCGACCGGCAAGACCCCGATGACCGTCGAGGTCGACGACTACAGCCGCTGGGTGTGGATCTCCTCGGCCGGGAAGCCGGTGCTCGACACCGAAGGGCTCGTCCGCGGTCTGCGCGCGCAGCCGAAACTGTCGGTGGCACTGGGGGATCCGGCCACCGGCCTGGACGGCTTCCGGCAGACCTGCCGCGACGCCCAGCGGGCCCGCACCGTCGCGCTGGCCACCCGGACGCACGGGCTCACCGGATACGCCGACGTGGCGCTGTCGGCGCTGTTCACCGACCGGGTGCCCGAGGTGCAGGAGTGGGCGAGCCGGGTGCTGGGCGGGCTGATGGGGGAGGACGAGACGGCCGCGCGATTGCGCGAGACCGTGCGGGCGTTCCTCGACGCGCGCGGCAGCTACACCGATGCCGCCGCCCGGCTGCACGTGCACAAGAACACCGTGCACTACCGGGTGCGCAAAGCCGAAGAGCTGCTCGGTCATCCGCTCACCGAGCGCAGGCTCGACCTCGAGGTGGCCCTGCGGGCCTGCGCGCAGCTGGGTCTGCCGAAGTCGTGATCCTGGCGTGATCCGCTGTGAATGCCCACAGCGTTGCGCCGATCCGCGGGCGGATTCGATCAGGGGCGCCGATGGTGGAGAGATGGGAACGCGATTCCCATACCGAACGACGCACTACTGGGGAATCGGAATGAACGCACCGGACGACCATCGGAAAAGAACAGCGCGGGAATGCCTGCCGAGCGCCACGCGCCGGAATATCGACTCCTATATCCGGTCGGAAGTCGCGAGAATTCACGAGAATTGGCTCGACGACGCCGAATTCACGACATCGGCCGCCGATCGCGCCGCCCGCGTCGACGCCGAGGCGGCGGAGCTCACCGGCCGGGTCGCCGTCGCCGAAGCGGCCATCCTCGACGACCTGCGCGCCGACTGGCGCGCGATCCACGGCAGCGGGCTCCCCGCCGCCCGGACCGTCGCGGCCCTGCGCGGCACCGCGCGCGAGGACGCCCGCCATGCCGTGCTGTGCGAATACCTCTATCCGCGGGTGTCGCACGAGATGCTCGCGGAGCGCCGCCGCGCCGAATACGCGGCGGCCGACCGTCGCCTCAACGCCGCGGTCCACACCGACCTGCACCGGTGGCGGCGCCGGGCGGTCCACCCGACCGCGCCGACCCGCGCGATCGTGGCCAGGACCTGGGGCACCATCCGGTCCGCGGAGTTCCTGGTCCTGGCGCACGCCCTCGTGCAGACGCGCGTCGAGGACGGGCTCCCGGTGCCGGTGACACCGCTGGATCCGCTGACCGAACAGCTCACCGACGCCATTCGTGATCAGCTGATATCCGACGGCCTGCTGCCGGTCTGAGGGTTCGCCGGGACCGGGCGCTGGGCTCGAGTTACCGTGACCACACCACGACGAGGTGGTGTGGGGAAAAGGAGGCATCGCGGATGCCACGTCTCGATATCGGTGGAACGTCGATCGCCTACGACGAGGCGGGATCGGGGCCACCGGTCGTCTTCCTGCACAATCTCGGCGGCGATCGCACCATCTGGCGGGCGCAGTACGACGCGCTGCGGTCCACGCACCGGGTCGTCGCCGTCGACCTGATCGGCTACGGCGAATCGGAGGCCCCCGACGCGGGGTACACCCTGGAGAACTACCTCGCCATGGTCGAGGCGGTCTTCGCCGAACTGGATCTGCGCGAGGTGACGCTGGTCGGGCACTGCTTCGGCAGCGCGCTGTCGCTGCTGTTCACACAGGCGCGTCCGGACCTGGTGCGGTCGCTGGTGCTGAGCAGCCCGCTGACCCCCGCCACCGTGAAGCCGACCAGGACCGGCTGGGCCGCGCTGCTCGGCAAGCATGTGCGCCTGGATTCGCTGCTGTCGATGGTCCGCATCCCGGGTCCGCTCGCCGGGCTCATCGTCGCCGAGCAACTCGGCGCGGGCGGCGCCCACACCGACGCGACCGCCCGGCATCTGCGGTCGAGCTGGACCGAGCCGCGCAGGCTGATGGTGACCGCCGCGATCGCCCGCGAGATCCCGCGCCTGGCCACGCTCGACGAGTTCGTGCCGCCCGAGGATTTCCCGCCGATCACCACCGTCTGGGGTGCGCGCAATCGCGTGCTGTCGGCGCGCGCGGGCGCGCAGCTGAACCGGACGCTGCGGCCGGTGCGCGAGATCGTCGTCGACGACGCCGGGCACCTGGTCATGGTGGAGGCGCCCGAGACGGTCACCGCCGCGGTGCTGTCGGCGATCGAGCACGCCGACCGGCCGCACTGAGGAGTTCGCCGGTGGACGGCGCCACCGGCGAAGACCCACTGACTCAGGCGATCTCGGCGGGCGCGGACAAGGCGGCCTGCATGGCGACGCCGTCCACGTAGGTGTGCTTCTCCTTGACCGCGCCGTCCTCGACGAGCACCATGTCCGCGATATCCACATCGACGGCGCCGCCGGTGACGGAGGTGCCGGACAGCTTCCAGCGCACCACCCAGAAGTCGTCGCCGACGCGCAGGTCGACCTGGGTGAAGGTCAGGTCGGGGACCAGGGCGAAGGTTTCCGCCGCGGCGACGCGGATCTCGTCGCGTCCGTGCGCTGGCGCGCCGCCGGAATGCAGGTGGAAGATCGAATCGGTGGTGTGCAGGGCGACGATGCGATCGGGGTCGCGGTCGGCCCAGCAGGCGTGGTAGCGCTCGAACAGATCCTTGGTGGCATCGGACATGTGGCCGGCCCCTTCCGAGATACAAACAGGATGACTGTATGTTCCCGGAGCGGGGGTGCCCGGTCAAGGGGGCGAAGGGCCTCGATCCGCCATGGCGGCCGTGCTGCCCTAGACTTCGACGTCGCCATGAACCCTGATCGCCGAACCCAAGCCGAGCGCTCGGCCGCCACCCGTGCCGCGGTCGTCCGCGCCGGGCGAGAACTGTTCGGGCAGTTCGGATACGGCGCGGTGAGCACCATCGCGGTCGCCGAGGCCGCGGGGGTCAGCCGCGGCGCGCTCTATCACCAGTTCGCCGAGAAGAAGGATCTGTTCGAGGCGGTCTTCGAGGACCTCGAACGCAGCCTGGTGGAGGTGATCGCCACCGCGGTCGCCGCGGCGCGGGCCGCGGATCCGATCGCGAGCCTGATCGTCGGCTGCCTGGCCTGGTTGCAGGCCTCCACCGCCACCGAGGTACGGCGGATCGCGCTGCTCGACGCGCCGGCGGTGCTCGGGTGGAGCCGGTGGCGCGAGATCGAGTTGCGGCACACCATCGGCCTGGTGGAGAACGCGCTGGCCGGGGCGATGGCGGCCGGGCGGATCAGAAAACAGCCGGTGCGGCCCCTGGCGCTGGTGGTGGTGGGCGCGCTGGACGAGGCGGCGCAGTACCTGGCGAACTCCGACGATCCCGAGGCGACGACGGCTGTCCGGGGCGTCATCGAGCAGCTCATCTCGGGCCTGGCGGTCGACTAGGGGAGTGCCGACCCGGTGCTCAATAGGTTAGCCTTGCCTAATGGCAACCGAGACTGTGTCCCGTCCGACCATGGTCTACGCGCCGCTGCGGGTCCGCCGCGCGGTGCGGCTGACCCCGCGCATGGTGCGTGTCACCCTGACCTGTTCGGACCCGGCCGCCCTCGGGGACACGGGACCGGATCAGTACACGAAGTTGTTCTTCCCGCTGCCCGGCCAGCGGCGTCCCGTCGTCCCGCCGCCGCTCGACGACGCGGGCAGCGTGATGAGCTGGTACCAGCGGTATCTCGCCATGGCCGACGAGATCCGCCCGCCGATGCGCACCTACACCATCCGGGCGCAGCGACCCGAAATCGGTGAGCTGGACATCGATTTCGCGCTGCACGCCGAGCACGCCGGACCCGCGTCGGAGTGGGCCACGACCGCGGCGCCCGGTGACGAGATCGGCCTGCTCTGCCCGCCGCACGCGCTCTACACCCCGCCGCCGAATCCCGCCTGGCAGTTGCTGATCGGCGACGAGACCGCGATTCCGGCGATCGGCGCGATCGTCGAACGCCTCGACGCGGGCGCGGCGGTCCTGGCGTTCATCGAGGTCGCCGGTCCCGCCGACGAGCAGCGGTTCGACACCCGCGGTGACGTGCGCGTCCGGTGGGTGCACCGCGGCGACCGCCCGCACGGCGCGGCCGTCGTGGACGCGGTGTGCGCCGCCGAATTCCCCACGGGCGCACCGTATGCGTGGATCTCCGGCGAGGCCGAACTGGTGAAGCTCACCCGCCGCAATCTCGTGCGCGACCGTGGCATCGACAAGCGCGCCATCACCTTCACCGGGTACTGGCGGCAGGGGCGCACCGAGGAGGACAACGGCCGCGAGAAGGTCCGTCGCGCCGCCGCCGGGGAGCCGCTCGTCGACGAGGAGTGATCCCCGGCCGCCCGGTCTGTGATGCCACTAATAGTTATTGCACTAACTATTAGTGGCATAATAGTGTGCGGACGAAGGAAGGCGGTGGACCATGCAGGAGCTCGACGACCCGTTGCGGCTCGACCGGCAGGTGTGTTTCGCCCTGGCGGTGGCCAACCGATCGGTGCTGGCGGTCTACCGTCCGCTGCTCGAACCGCTCGGCCTGACCCATCCGCAGTACCTGGTGATGCTGGCCCTGTGGGGTGAGGCGCCGATGTCGGTCAAGGCGGTCGCCGAGGCGATCCAGCTCGACTCGGCGACGCTGTCGCCACTGCTCAAGCGGCTCGAATCCGCCGGTCTGATCACCCGCCGTCGCGATCCGCACGACGAACGGACGCTGCACATCGATCTCACCGCGGCGGGCCGCGACCTGCGCAGGCAGGCCGAGGGGATTCCGCCGGCGGTCGTCGAGCGGCTCGGCGTGAGCCTGGCGGACCTGGAAGAATTGCGCGATGTCCTCGGCCGGGTCAACGCGGCCGCGCGGCGCGCATCGGACGTGAGGGAGCACCAATGACCGCCTCGACCCCCAATCTCTGGCAGCGCGTGCGCTACGTCACCGGGGGCACCCTGCCGCCGGAGATGGCGGACTGGGTCCTCGCCGACCTGACCGGTCCCGGCGCCACCCGCCGCTACCTGATGCGCTTCCTGCTCCCGGTGCTGCCGATCCTGTGCCTGTTCCTGCTGGTCCCCGGCCCGCTCTGGATGGGCCTGTCGATGATGGCGCTGCTCTACCTGCCGCTGGTCTACTTCACCGTCGCCCTGGTCTACGTGTACCGGCGGCACCGCCTGGTCAGCCACGGCTTCGACCCCGAGCTGGCCGACGAGGCCGAACGCCGCCGCGCCGACGCCGAGCGCGCCGCCTACGAGAGCCGTCACCAGCGCGGCTGAGCGGCGTCACACCTGGGGGAGACCCTGGGAGATCGCGGCGAGGGTTTCGACCACGGGTTGATCCGGGTCGACGGTGACGCCCTTGCCGCGCAGGAAGCCGTCCAGGAGCTGGCAGACCGAATCGGTGCTGCGCTCGATGAATTCCCTGGTGGCGGCGGGATCCGGCGTGCCGGGCACGTCGAGCCAGAGATCGGTGACCGCGACGAGGAAGCCGACGATGCCGCGGGCGAGGTGCTCGACACCGTCGGTGTCGAGACCGACCGCGGCGAACAGTGTGCTGGTGCGTTCGGCGAGATCGCCGGACAGGCGCCTGCCCACATCGAGCGGGCGGGCCGTGCCGTCGCCGGTCGGGACGCTCTGGGTGATCGCGACGTAGCGGAACACGTTCGGGTACGTGAGCACGACCTCCGTGGCCGCGGTCAGGAACTGGTGCACGGTCGTCCGGCGGGTCTGCATCATCAGCGACAGATCCGGCGCCACCGCCCGGTAGATCTGGTCGACCAGCCAGTCCGCGACGGCCCGGTCCAGGTCGGACTTGTCGGTGAACATGCGGTACAGCCGTGGTTTCGCGACGCCGACCTCGGCCGCGATCGCCCCCATCGTCACCTGCGCGCCGTCGCGGCCGATGGCGCGGATCGCCCCCTGGACGACATCGTCGCGCGAGAGGATCCGCGCGGCCGAACGCCCCGATGTCATCGACATGTCCCTGTTCTTTCCGCGTCGCCCCAAGCAGTATCGGCAGCATACCGGCAGTTCCAGTGGTGATTGCCCGGTCGTGCTTGACAGGGTCGCCGGTGGCCCGGGAAACTCTCCACCGGTACCAGCGGTACCGTGTAAGCGAACCCGGAGTACAACGTGCAGTGGCGCACGCGTCCAGAAGGAATTCCCATGGCGGCTCACCTCGACCATCAGCCCAGTGTCCGGCCCGAACCACGGCGACAGCACCGGGTCAGGAACGGTGAGATCGAGCTCGCCGTCTTCGAGTACGGACGGCCCGACGGTGTACCCGTGGTACTGGTCCACGGCTGGCCGGACACCCACCACCTGTGGGACGGCGTGATCGCGCTACTGGCGGACGGCTACCGGGTGCTGGCCTACGACACCCGTGGGTACGGGGAGTCCAGCGCGCCGCGCGCGGTGTCGGCGTATCGCCTGGACCGGCTCGCGACCGACTTCTTCGCCGTGATCGATCAGCTCAGCCCGGAGCAGCCGGTGCACGTCGTCGCGCACGACTGGGGCTCGGTCCAGGTCTGGGAAGCGGTGTGCGAGCCGGGCGCCGACGAATTCGTCGCGTCGTTCACCTCGATCTCCGGTCCCAACCTCGACCACCTCGGCACGTTCCTGCGGGCACCGCTGCGCAGGCCGACGCCGCGCGCGGTGTGGAACACGCTGGCCCAGACCCTGTCCTCGGCCTACACCGGGTTCTTCATGCTGCCGGTGCTGCCCGGCCTGTTCTTCCGGGCGGCCGGTTCGGCGCGGCTGTGGCGGCTGTTCCTGCGCCTGGTCGAGGGCATCCGGCCCGAGCAGGTCACCGTCGCCGACAGCCTGCGCCGCGACATGGTCTCGGGCCTGCGCTTCTACAAGGCCAACATCATTGCGCGGATGTTCGCGCCGCGGGACCGCCGCACCGCCGTGCCCGTCCAGCTGATCGTCAACACCCGCGACATCGCCGTGCGCCCGGCCGGCTACGACGGCTACGCGGACCGGGCCGACGAGCTGGTCCGCCACGACCTGCCGCGCGGCCACTGGCTGCCCTTCGCCGACCCCGGCGCGATCGCGGACTACGCGGAGAAGTTCATCGCCGCGCACTCGACCGACACCGGAAAGTAGTTCTCCCATGACCGATTTCGATCTCGTCATCACCGGCGGCACCTGGTTCGACGGCACCGGCGCCCCCGCGCAGCGCCGCCACCTCGGCATCACCGACGGCGTGGTGCGGCGGGTCTCGGCCGAGCCGTTGCCCATCGGACCGAACACCGAGGTGATCGACGCCGACGGCAAGTGGGTGCTGCCCGGCTTCGTCGACGTGCACACCCACTACGACGCCGAGGTGCTGATCAAGCCGGAGCTGTCGGAGTCGTTGCGCCACGGTGTCACCACCGTCGTCATCGGCAACTGCTCGCTGTCGACGGTGCTGGCCTCCAACACCGACTGCGCCGACATCTTCAGCCGGGTCGAGGCCGTGCCCCGCGACGCCGTCTACGACGCGCTCGACCGCACCCGGAGCTGGTCGGATCCGGCCGAGTACGTCAAGGCGATGGACGAGCTGCCGCTCGGGCCGAATATCGCGGCGTTCCTGGGGCATTCGGATCTGCGCACCCATGTGCTCGGCCTCGGTCGCGCCGTCACCAGGGACACCCGGCCGACGGCCGCGGAGCTCGAGCGGATGCAGGAGCTGCTCGGTGAGGCGATCGCGGCGGGCTTCCTCGGCCTGTCGTCGATGTCGAACCCGCTCGACAAGATCGACGGCGACGAGTACCGCTCCCGCTCGCTGCCCTCGACCTACGCCCGCGGCAAGGAGGTCCGGGCGCTCAACCGCGTGCTGCGCCGCAACCGCCGCGTCCTGCAGAGCGCGCCCACGGTGAGCCTGCGCCCGAACATCGCGAAGTTCTTCCTGGCCAGCGCCGGGATCGGACGTCGTCCGCTGCGCACCTCGCTGCTCTCGGCCGCCGACTCCAAGGCCTATCCGCCGCTGGTGTGGTTCATGCTGACGGTGGCGCCGCTGCTGAACCGCTTCGCGCGCACCGACTTCCGCTGGCAGCACCTGCCGGTGCCGTTCACCGTGTACGCCGACGGCATCGATCTGGTGGTCTTCGAGGAGTTCGGCGCCGGTGCGGCCGCGCTGCATTTGAAGGACCAGGTCGAGCGCAACGAACTGCTGCGCGACGAGTCCTACCGGCGCTGGTTCCGCAAGCAGTACGACAACAAGTTCACCCCGCGCATCTGGCACCGCGACTTCTTCGACGCCGAGATCATCGCCTGTCCCGACGCCGCCGTGGTCGGCAAGACGATCGGCCGGGTCGGCGCGGACCGGGGCCTGCACCCGGTCGACGCCTACCTCGACCTGGTCGTCGAACACGGCTCCGCGCTGCGCTGGCGCACCACCATCGCCAACGACCGGCCCGGCTACCTGAACAAACTCGCCGCCAGCAGCGGGGTGCAGATGGGCTTCGGCGACGCGGGCGCGCACCTGCGCAACATGGCCTTCTACAACTACCCGCTGCGCCTGCTGGAACGGGTGTTGCGCGCGCAGGAAGCGGGGAAGCCGTTCCTCAGTGTGGAGCGGGCCGTGCACCGGCTCACCGGGGAGCTCGCCGACTGGTTCCGGATCGACGCCGGTCACCTGCGTGAAGGCGATCGGGCCGACCTGCTCGTCCTCGACCCCGCCGGCCTGGACGCCCGGGTACACGAGCTACACGAGGCGCCGCTGCCGGAATTCGGGCTGGACCGGATGGTCAACCGCAGCGACGACGCCGTGCTGGCCACGGTCGTCGGCGGCATGCGGGTGTTCGCGCGCGGCGAGTTCGCCGACGGGCTCGGCACCACCTGGGGCGCGGGGCAGTTCCTGCGCGCCGGTACCCCGGCCACGGAGGAGGTCCGATGAAACTGCCCCGCCGCCGGAGCGCACCCGCGCCGGTCGCGCTGCACGCGCGCAATGTGCGGTTCGACTGGACCGACACCGCCCTGCGGTGGATGCCGGACGAGCCGGTCGCCTCGCACGTCGTCAACTCGCTGAATCTGCTGCTGCCCGAAGGGGAGCGGATGTTCTGCGCGGCCTACACCGAGGCGCTGCCCTACGTGCGCGACGCCAAGCTGCGCGAGGACATGCTCGGCTTCATCGGCCAGGAGTCGATGCACGCCGAGACGCACCAGAAGGTGCTGGCCGGGGTGCTCGCCGCGCACGGCATCGATACCGCGCCGTATGTGCGGCAGATGGAATTCGTCTTCCGCAACACCCTCGGCGCCCGGGACGCGGGCGACGCGGCCACCGAGGTGCGGATGGTGGAGCGGCTGACCTTCATCGCCAGCCTCGAGCACTTCTTCGCCTGGCTCGGTGACTGGATCCTCAACGCCGACTTGGAGAAACACCACGCCGATCCGCGCATGCTCGACCTGTTCCGCTGGCACGGTGCCGAGGAGGTGGAGCACCGCAATGTCGCCCACGATGTGGCGGTCTACTTCGGCGCGGGCTATCTGCGGCGCGCGGTGATGATGATGATCGTCATCCCGATCCTGCTCGTGCTGATCCTGCGCGGCACCCGCTACCTGATCAACCAGGACCCCGGCATGCCGGACATCGGCTATCCGATGCTGCTGTGGCGGATTCTCGGTGCCATGCGGCGCGGTGCGCTGCCGCGCCTGCGGGCGCTCGCGCGCAGCGCGCTGTCGACGTTCGATCCGCGTTATTCGCCGAACAGTGTCGGCTCGACCGAGCAGGCGATCGCGTATCTGGCGAAGTCGCCCGCGGCCAGGGCGGCGCACCCGTGACCGGGCCCGGCGTCCCCGCCACGCTGCCGCCGGACCTGTACGGCAAGCACGACCACGACCCGACCACCCGGGTGATCGACCGGATCGCCACCGCGAAGGTGAGCCTGTCGACGCTGATCAACCGGCGCAGGCTCGAATCCGGCGTGGACGACCGCCGTTTCCCGGTCGTCGTGACCGAGCGGACGATCGTCGCGGCCGACGCCGACGTGGTGAGCCTGCGCCTGGAGTGCCCGTCGGGGCGTGCCCTGCCGCGCTGGCAGCCGGGCGCGCACATCGACCTGGAACTGCCCTCGGGGCGCGTCCGCCAGTACTCGCTGTGCGGCGATCCGGCCGACCGGGGCGTCTACCGGATCGCGGTGCGCCGAATCCCCACCGGTGGTGGCGGGTCGATCGAGGTGCACGACGACCTGCCGGTCGGCGCGGAGCTGACCGTGCGCGGTCCGCGCAATGCCTTCCCGTTCGCCCCGCCCGGGCGCGGATCCACCGCGCGCCGACTGCATTTCGTGGCCGCTGGCATCGGCATCACCCCGATCCTGACCATGGCCAGGGCGGCCGACCGGCTCGGGGTGCCGTGGACGATGGTCTACTGCGGGCGCACCCGCGCGACCCTTCCGTTCCTCGACGAGATCGCCGAGTTCGGTGACCGCGTCACGGTGCGCACCGACGCCGAGCACGGCATCCCCACCGCCGCGGCACTGCTCGCCGGTGTCGACACCGACACCGCGATCTACTGCTGCGGTCCGACCGTCCTGACCGCCGCCCTGCTGGACGCGGTCAGGGAACGCGATGGCATCGAATTCCATTCGGAGCGTTTCTCGCCCGCACCCGTCGTGGACGGCGCGCCGTTCACGGTGCGACTGGCGAGCAGCGGTGAGTCCGTCGATGTCGGCGCGGACGAGACCATGCTCGCGGCGCTCCTGCGCCTGCGGCCCGACCAGCCGTACTCCTGCCGTCAGGGCTTCTGCCGGACCTGCGTGGTGCGGGTGGTGGCCGGTGACCCCGACCATCGCGACACCGTGCTCACCGACGCCGAGCGGGCCGAGGGCACGACCCTCGCCTGCGTATCACGGTGCGACAGCGGGACTCTCGTCCTCGACCTGTGAGGCCGCGCGGCCGGTCGCGGCGCCGAGCATGGTCTCGAGCTCGGCGAGCACCTCGTCGAGCGGCTCGGTGGAGCCGTCGACCCGGCACAGGATGACCGCGCCCTCCACGGCCGCGATCGCCATCGTGGCCAGCCGGCCCGCCCGCGCCGGGTCGACGCCGTCGGCGGTCAGGGCCGCGTCCAGGGCGCGATGCCAGCGGCGCAGGATCTCGGCGATCTCCGGGCGCAGGTGCCGGTCCTCGGAGGAACCGCCCACCGCGACCGAGACCACCGGGCAGCCCGCCTCGTACTCGGAGGAGCGCAGGATCGCGGTCCAGAACTCGCCGATGCTGCGCAGCGCCGTGCGTGATCCGCGCGCCGCCGCCTGATCGATGATCGTGCCGATCGTGTCACCGGCGAGAGTGAGCGATTCGGTCATGATCTGAGCCCGGCCACCGGGGAAGTGGTGGTAGACCGACCCGCGGGGCGCGCCGCTGCGAGCCAGCACGGCATCGACGGTCACCCCGGCCGCACCGCGTTCGCGCAGCAGTTCCACGGCGCTGTAGAGCATCTTCTGCCGGGTGTTGGTGCGGGCTCCCACGGGGACGGTCTCCTTCGGCGATCTCGGGTCGGGCAACTGTCATGGTAGGCGCCCGCTCTCTATGTTATGTTGCATAGCATACTACTCGGGTGTGACGGCGATCTCCGTCACCGCGGCGAAGGATGTCCCATGGTGGAAACGCAGCCGAAAGCGACCGCGTGCGTCCTGTGTGAATGCAACTGCGGCATCACCGTCGAACTGGACGGGCGCAGGCTGGCGAAGATCCGCGGCGACAAGGCCCACCCGGCGTCGGAGGGCTACACCTGCGAGAAGGCGATGCGCCTCGATCTGTACCAGAACGGCCCGCATCGCCTGACCACCCCGCTGAAGCGGCAGGCCGACGGCAGCTATCGCGAGATCGACTGGGACACCGCCCTCGACGAGATCGCCGCGCGCCTGACCGCGCTGCGCGACGCGCACGGCGGCGACACGATCTTCTTCTACGGCGGTGGGGGACAGGGCAATCACCTCGGCTCGGCCAACGCCCTCGCGCTGCGGGGCGCGCTCGGCTCGGGGTATCACTCGAATGCGCTGGCGCAGGAGAAGACCGGCGAGATCTGGGTCGACGGGCGCCTCTACGGCGGCCACACCAAGGGCGACTTCGAGCATGCCGAGGTCCTGGTCTTCGTCGGCAAGAATCCGTGGCAGTCGCACAGTTTCCCGCGGGCGCGGCCGATCCTCAAGCAGGTCGCGGGCGATCCGGCGCGGTCGATGGTGGTGATCGATCCGCGCGTGAGCGAGACCGCGGCCATGGCCGACTTCCACCTGCGGGTGGCGCCGGGCCGCGACGCCTGGCTGATGGCGGCGCTGGTCGCGGTGATCATCCAGGAGGACCTGGTCGACGCCGAGTTCGTCGCCGCGCACACCGCGGGCTACGACGAGGTGCGAGCGGCGTTCCTGGACATCGACATTCCCGCGTTCGCCACCATCAGCGGTGTCGAGGTCGACCGGATCAGGGCCGCCGCCCGCCGGATCGCGACGGCGTCGAGCGTGTGCGTCTACGAGGATCTCGGCATCCAGCAGGCGCCCAACTCCACGCTGGTCTCGTATCTGAACAAGCTGCTGTGGATCGTCACCGGCAATTTCGGGCGGCCGGGGACGATGTTCCTGCACTCGTCGTTCGCGCTGCTGGCCGGGGGCTCGGGGACGCCGTCGGGCCCGCGCAAGCCACCCAGCGCGCTGGACAAGCTGCGCAAGAAGGCGCTGGCCCGCACCGTCACCACGGTCGCGGCGGCCGTCGGGACGACCCTGCCCACGCTGGCCAGGGTCGGCGCGCTGCGGCCCGGCCTGGAGGCGGGCGCCGCCGCGCTGCTCGACGCGGTGGTGCCGCTGGCGGGCGGACTGCTCGCCGGAGGCGGCGGTGGTGGTGGCGGCGGTGGCCGGGTCACGCCGGTGACCGGGGCCAAGATCATCGGCGGGCTGGTGCCGTGCAATTCGATCGCCGACGAGATCCTCACCGATCATCCGAAACGGTTCCGCGCCTTGTGGATCGACTCGTCGAACCCGGCGCACTCGCTGCCGGACTCCCGGCGTTTCCGCGCGGCGATGCGGGCCACCGAGCTGTCCGTTGTCATCGATGTGGCGTTCACCGAGACGGCCAGGCAGGCCGACTACGTGCTGCCCGCCGCGAGTCAGTTCGAGAAGCCCGAGGCCACGTTCTTCAATTTCGAGTTCCCGCGCAACGTCTTCCACCTGCGCAAGCCGCTGCTGGAACCGCTCGCGGGCACGCTGCCCGAACCGGAGATCTACGCGCGGCTGCTGCGCCGGCTGCGGGTGGTCGACGACGCGACCATCACCCGGCTGCGGCGGGCGGCCGAGACCGGCCGCGACACCTTCGGCGCCAGCTTCCTGGCGACCGTCGCGGCTGACCCCGCGCTCGGCAAGGTCGTGCCGTTCCTGCTCTACGAAACACTCGGGGCCACCCTCGATCCCGCGGTCCGCGGGGCCGCGGTGCTGTGGGGCGTGAGCCAGCTGTGCGCGCTGTCGAACCCGAAGGCGGTCGGTCGCGCCGGATTCACCGGCGGCGGTCTGACCCCGGGAAACCGGCTGTTCGACACGATCCTCGCGTCGCCGTCGGGAGTGGTGTTCACCGAGGACACCTGGGACGACGTCTGGCACTACGTCAAACGCAAGGATCGCCGGTTCACCCTCGACGTCGACACCCTGCTCGACGAGGTACGCGCGCTGCCCACCGCGCGCGCCGCCTGGACCACGCCCGAGTTCCCGCTGGTCCTCGCCGCGGGCGAACGCCGGTCCTTCACCGCCAACACCATCTTCCGCAACCCGGACTGGCGCCGCCGCGACCGCGACGGCCACCTGCGGATCAGCGCCGACGACGCCGCCGCGGCGGGCGTGTCCGACGGCGACCTGGCCCGCCTGGTCACCGAGACCGGAACGGCCACCGTGACGGTCGAGATCAGCGATATGATGCGGGCGGGCAATATCGCCCTGCCCAACGGGCACGGCCTCGACTTCCCGGCCGGCGACGGCACCACGACCAGCGCGGGCGTGTCACCGAACGAACTGACCAGCACCACCCACAAGGACGCCTTCGCGGGCACCCCGTGGCACAAACACGTCCCGGCCCGGCTGGAGGCGCTGTAGCGGAATCTCTTGTGCGGCTAGGGAATCCGGGCCATGCCGCACAGCATCGAGACCGCTTCCTTGCGTGGATGCGGACGCCATTCGGTGGGGCGCCAGTCGATCACCGAGGTGATGCCCGGCGAGACGAGTTCCAGGCCGTCGAAGAAGCGGGTGAATTCGGCGGTCGAGCGGAGGCGGAACGGGACGCCGCTGCGCTCGTTGGCGGCGATGGTCGCCTCGAGGTCCTCGGCCGAGAGGTGGTCGTCGGTGGCGTGGGTCATGGTCAGGTAGCTGCCCGAGGGCAGCGCGGCGCACAGCTCCCGCACCACGTCGTAGGGGTGCATCTCGTCGGTGAGGAAGTGCAGCACCGCGCAGAGCATCAGGGCCACCGGCTGCTCGAGGTCGAGGGTGCCGCGCAGGGCGGGATGGTCGAGAATCGAGCTGGGCTCGCGCAGGTCGGCGTCGATATAGGCGGTCGCGCCGGTCGGGGAGCTGACCAGCAGGTCACGCGCGTGGTAGAGGACGATCGGGTCGTTGTCGACGTAGACCACCCGGGATTCGGGCGCGATCGCCTGGGCGAGTTCGTGGACATTGCCCGCGGTCGGCAATCCGGTGCCGATGTCGAGGAACTGGCGGATGCCCACGGTATCCACCAGGTAGGGAATCGCCCGGCGAAGGAAACTGCGGTTCTCCAGAACGGCGAAATGGATGGACGGAAATGCCTCGGCGACCGCGTCCGCGGACTTGCGGTCCGCTTCGAAGTTGGCGCTGCCGCCCAGCCAGTAGTCGTACCGGCGGGCGGGGTGTGGTTTGGTGACGTCCACCCGGTCGGCAGCGGCGTCGAAGTCCACGGCGCACTTCCTTTCTCTCGACTACGGTCGTCCCTGTCAGCCCGACTCGAGACCGGTGGTGGCGTGGCTGGTCCCGCCGCCGCGAAAGGCACGGCCATGCCCCTGCAGTTCAGCCCCTACGACTTCGCTGTCCATGCCGATCCGTATCCGTACTATGCCAGGTTGCGCAGCGAGGCCCCCGTCTACCGCAACGAGACCGACGACTTCTGGGCGCTGTCGCGGCATGCCGACGTGCGGGCGGCGTTGCGCGATTCGGAGCGCTTCTCCAGCGCCAACGGCCTGCGCATGGAACCGGCGTTCTGGGGTCCGCAGGCGGAGAAGTTCTTCTCGTTCGTGGCGATGGACCCGCCCAAGCACACCCGGATGCGCGAGCTCGTCGTCCGGGCGTTCACCCAGCGCCGGGTGCAGAGTCTCGAGCCGCGCCTGCGCGAGATCGCCCGCGGCACACTGCGACCGCTGCTCGAGCAGGGCAGCTTCGACCTGATCGCCGACTTCGCCGGGCCCTTCCCGACCGATGTGATCTCCGAGCTGGTCGGCGTGCCGGAGGAGGACCGCGAGCTGCTGCGCAAGCTCGGCATGGAGATCATGTACACCGACGCCGAGTCGACCGATCTGCGCCCGGAGGCGATGGCCGCGATCGGGGCGCTGGTCGGGTACTACACGGAGCTGACCATTGCCCGCAGCCAGCACCGGACCGATGATCTGCTCTCTGGTCTGCTCGACGCCGCCGACGGCGACGACCGGCTCACCCCCGAGGAAATCGTCGGGGTGCTGATCCTGCTGGTCGGCGCGGGTATCGAGACGGTCATGCTGACCCTCGGCAACGCCTGGCACAGCGCCGCGCTGCACCCCGATCAGCGCCGCGCCGCCTTCGACGGCCGGATCGACGACTGGATCGCGGAGTCCATGCGCTACGACCCCGCCACCCAGTCCCAGCTGCGCACCACGACGACCCCGATCGAGCTGCACGGCGTCGAGATCCCGGCGCAGGCCCGGATCCTGCTGCTGAGCGGCTCGGCGCACCGCGACGAGGCGGTCTTCGCCAACCCCGACACCTTCGATCTGGACCGCGACACCAGCGCCTCGCTCGCCTTCGGCGCGGGCCGTCACCACTGCCTCGGCATGAACCTGGCCCAGCTGGAGCTGCGGGTGGCGTTGCAGGAGATCGTCGCCGCGGTGGCCGACTACGAGATCGATACCGACAACCTGGTGCGCATCCACTCGTCCAACAACCGGGGCTTCGCCGCGCTGCCGACCACCGTCACGCTGCGCTGATCCGAGATCCGGCCGTCGCGGCGGCCGGATCGTACCGGTTGTCCCATGCTCGGTCCCGCGGTTGTGTGATCGGTCCCAATATCGGGGTGAGGTGGTTGCGCCGTGCCGGGAAGACGTCGAGGGTGAATACCTGGGAAGAGCAGTCTCACACACCAGTCGGTCGGGTTCTGTGACGGCCGAGTCGGCGGGAATCGACATCGGAGTCGGTATGAATGCTGTGTTCGAGTGTCATCACGGATGGGTCGTCGACCTCGTCGACGGCGACGACGCACGCGAGCCGAACGGCTGGCGCGCGCAGTGCTCCTGCGGCCGATGGCGTGGGCAGCCGTGGCGACGCTCGGCGCACCCGCTCGGGCACGATCCCGCCGAGCGCCGCCTGCACAGCCCGTCCGGCCGGCTCGATCCCACCCTGACCCGGCTGGTGCTCGAGGACTGGGAGTGCCATCAGTTCGAGATGCGGGCGCTGATGCCGGTGCGGCTGGCCTTCCAGGATTCGGAGTCCGCGCGCCAGCGGCTGGTCGAAGCCGTCCGCTTCGTCCGGGCGACGGGCGCGTCCTGGGAGTCGATCGGGCACGCGCTCGGCACCGACTCGGCCGAACTGGCCGAGCAGTGGTTCGGCACCGGCGCCACGGTCTGAGTCAGAACCCGGCCAGACCCGAGGCGAGATCGCTGATGTCGAGGGTGGCCAGTACCTGGTCGCGGACCTCGGGGCAGCGCTCGATGGTGACGGTGTCGATCGCGCCCCGGTTGAGCGTGATCGCGGTATTGATGGCGCCGTTGCGCAGCGCCCAGTTGTGCACGGTGCCGTTGTAGGACACCCGGGCGATGGCGGGCCCCTGCTGCTGCCAGTTGCCGATCTCGGCGGCCATCATGTCGCACAGCTGATCGGCGGCAGCGGTGCCGATCTCCGGTATCTGGGTGGGGGTCGGGCGGGTCGGGTCGACCGGCTCGGTACTGGTGCCGCACGCGGCGAGCGCGGCGGCGGTGAGAACGACGAGAACGAGGCCGGTGTGCCGCCGGGAACGTTGTCCGGATGATGAGCTGGACATCAGAACCTCCTGATCGGGACGATCCGGATAAATCCAGGGTGCCACATCCGGCCGGGCGAAACGCGGCGCGGCCTACCCTCGAAGTATGGCCGCCCAGGTGCGCCGGATCAGCGGATTCGTGGTGCTGCCGCCGGAGTGTCCGCGGACCACGGCGCGGATCGTCGTCGAGGTGCGGGACGTGACCTACCTCGACGCCGCGGCCCCGCTCGTCGCGGAGGTGGTGACTGTCGGCGTCGCGATCGGGCCCGGCGTGCGGTGGCCGTTCACGGTGGACGCGCCCGCCGGGAGCGGACTGGGGCTGGCCTGTCATGTCGACCTGGCCGGTGACGGTGTGCTCGTCGCCGGGGACCTGGTGTCGGTCCAAGCGGTCCCGGTGCCCGCGCAGGGAGCGGTGTCGGACCTGAGCATTCCCGTTCGCACCGTCTGACCGGCCCCGTCATCGGGTAGCGCGCTACGCGTGTCGCACGGGCGCGCGGGGCCGAGACTTCCTGCACGGCCACCGAACATCCGAGGAAGTGCAGCCATGATCATCGACGACACCGTCCCGGCCACCGTCGAACAGGACGACACCGGTGAGTTCCGTTCCGGCCCCGAGGCCGGGACGACCCTGATCCCGAGCGCCACCCGCGGACTCCGGGAAGTGCCCTACGCGGCGGTCGACGACCTCGCCGTCTTCGAGGGCGACATCGTCCTCGGCACCCTCGCCGAGATCGCCGCCCGCCGCGAGCAGGAGGGCATCGTCATCTCGGGGGCCGGTTTCCGCTGGCCCAACGCGGTGGTCCCCTTCGAGATCGACCCGGCGCTACCGGGCCAGCAGCGGATCACCGACGCGGTGGCGCACTGGAATTCGCGCACCCGGCTGCGGTTCATCCCGCGCACCGCCCAGCACGCCGACTTCGTGCGGTTCGTGCCGAGCACGGCCAGCCGTTCCCCGGTCGGCAGGCAGGGCGGGATGCAGACGATCGAATTGACCAGTGGCGCACCGACCGGCACCGTCGTGCACGAGATGGGCCACGCGATCGGCCTCTGGCACGAACAGAGCCGGGAGGACCGCGAGACGTTCGTCGAGATCCGCCTGGCCAATGTGAGCGCGGACAACCGGCACAATTTCGCCCAGCACATCACCGACGGCGACGACGTCGGCGGCTACGACTTCGGCTCGATCATGCATTACCCCGCAACGGCTTTCAGCACCAACGGGCAGGACACGATCGTCCCGCGCGTCGCGCTGCCGCCCGGGGTGACGATGGGTCAGCGCACGGCGCTGTCGGCCGGGGACGTCGGCGCCGCGCACGCGATCTACCCGAATTGGTCCGGTGCGGGCGACCGCTGGCGCGGGATCGGCGGGTTCTTCCCGCGGACCGCGCCGGTCACCGCGACCGCCCGGCGCACCGACCACCTGGATCTGTTCATCACCGGCAACGACGGGCGGGTGTACACCTCGTGGTGGCACGCGGGCTCGGAGTGGTCGGGCTTCGGCGACCGGTGGCGCAATATCGGTGGCGTCTTCCCGGCGGGGGCGGCGGTGGCCGCGGTGGCACGCACCTCGAACAATCTCGACGTCTTCACCGTCGGCAACGACGGCCGGGTCTACACCTCGTGGTGGCAGGCCGGGTCGGACTGGTCGGGGATCGGGGACCGCTGGCGGAATATCGGTGGCGTCTTCCCGCGCACCGCGCGGGTGTCCGCGACCGCGCGGCGGTCGGACCATCTCGACCTGTTCGTCACCGGCAACGACGGCCGGGTCTACACCTCCTGGTGGCATCAGGGCGGTGACTGGTCGGGCGTCGGGGATCGATGGCGCAATATCGGCGGGGTGTTCCCGGCGAGCGCGCGGGTGACCTCGGTCGCCCGGACCGCGAACAACCTGGATCTGTTCATCACCGGTAACGACGGGCGGGTGTACACCTCGTGGTGGCAGGCCGGGTCGGACTGGTCGGGCATCGGGGACCGCTGGCGCAATATCGGCGGGATCTTCCCCGCGGGCGCGCCGGTGACGGTGGTGGCGCGCACCGCCGATCATCTCGATCTGTTCATCACGGGCAACGACGGCTGCGTCTACACCTCCTGGTGGCATCAGGGCGGTGACTGGTCGGGCATCGGCAACCGGTGGCGCAATATCGGTGGCGTCTTCCCGCCCGGAGCGCCCGTCGCCGCTGTGGCCCGCACCTCGAACAATCTGGATCTGTTCATCACCGGCAACGACGGGCGCGTGTACACCTCGTGGTGGCAGGCCGGGTCGGACTGGTCCGGCATCGGCAACCGGTGGCGCAATATCGGCGGGGTCTTCCCGGCCGGCGGGCCCGTCGCCGCCGTGGCCAGGACCCCCGGTGAACTCGACGCGTTCGTCACCGGCAACGACGGCCGGGTCTACACCTCCTGGTGGGAGCAGTAGCCCGGAAATTCGAGTGGTCCGCTACTCGTGTCCGGCACCCGGTCACCCGCCCACGCTGAGGGGACCAGCAGCATCCTTCTCCGGGCGAGGTGACCCATGGATACCGACAGCGAAACCCGCACCGCCGCATGGCGCGAACAGATGGACGCGGCGTCGCGCCGGTTCGCCGACAGCGCGGCCGAGCGCGACGAGGTGACCCGCAAACGCCGGGTGGCGGAATCCGATGTCGTCGACACCGAGGAACAGATCCTCGCCAGAGCCGACCGGCTGCTGGTCACCGGCGAGGTGCCCGCCCAGGCCGTCATCGAACTGGGCCGACAGGACCCGCTCGACAGCATCGGCTCGCTGGAGCGGGTCATCGGCTTCGCCAACGACCTGCAGGCCGTCAACTTCCTGACCCGCGGCACCCGCGCGGCCGCCGCCGTCGCCCGGATCTCGCTGACCGACCACGGTCGCCGGGTGCCGATCGGCACCGGGTCGCTGGTCTCGCCGCAACTGCTGCTCACGAACAATCACGTGCTGCCCAACGTCGACGTCGCCGCCTCGGTGCTGATCGAATTCGCGGCGGAAGCGGGCATCGACAATGTGCCGACCCAGACGGTGCGTTTCGATCTCGCGCCGGGCGACTTCTTCGTCACGAGCAAGCATCTCGACTACACCCTGGTGCGGGTGGCGCCGGGCGCCGACGGCACCGCCGCTGGCGACACGTTCGGCTGGAATCCGCTGATCGCCAAGCCGGGCAAGATCGTGATCGGCGAGGCGATGAACGTCGTCGGCCATCCGCTGGGCAGGCTCAAGGAGATCTCCATCCGCGACAACCGGCTCGACCTGCAACTCGACGACTTCCTGCACTACACCTCCGACACCGAGCCGGGGAACTCCGGCTCGCCGGTCTTCAACGATCAGTGGGAGATCGTCGCCCTGCACCACGCCGGTGTGCCCAAGAAGGACGACAAGGGCCGGGTCCTGCGCAAGGACGGCAAGGCGTGGCAGGGCGGCGACGGCGACGACGCGATCGACTGGGTCGCCAACGAGGGTGTCCGGGTGAGCGTGCTGCTGGCCGATCTCGGCTCCCGCGCGTTCGATCCGGCGCAGCGCGCGCTGCTCGACCAGCTCGGCCCCGCCGCGGGCCTGTCCGCCGAGACAGTCGTCGTCGACACGACCGCCGCTGCGCCGCAACCGGAGTCGGCCGCGGAGACGATCGTGCGCGGCACCCACGGCAGGCCGACCGCGTTCGGCGGCAAGCGCAGCGTGGTGTTCCTGCACGGACGCAGGCAGGAGGGCCGCGATCCGGCCGACCTGCGCCGCGTCTGGACCGCGGGCCTGAACAAGGGCCTCACCCTCGCGGACCTGAGCCCGATCGATCCCGCCGACGTCTACTTCCCGTTCTACGGTGATCAGCTCGTCGCGAGTCTGAGCGCCCGCGAAGCCACCGTCGAGACCGGCTCGGAGCTGTACGAGAGCCTGGTCGCCGAGGCGGCCCAGCGCTTCGGGATGCCGAGTGCCGAGGAGGCGCCCGCCGACCCGATCGCGCAGGAGCGCTTCGGCTTCGGTTCGGTCGTCCTGGGCCGGGTGCGCGACCAGCTCGGCTGGATCGCCGCGCGCAGCGGCCTGGACTCGCTGCTCATCGGGGCGATCTTCAAGGACGTCGCGGCCTATCTCGACGACGAGAAGGTGCGCAAAGGAGTGCTCGACACCGTGCTCGCCGACATGCCGACCAGCGGTGAGCTCGTGCTGGTCAGCCACAGTCTGGGCACGGTGGTGGCGATGGATCTGCTCACCCAGCTGCCCCGGGAGGTGACCGTGCGCCTGCTCGTCACCGCGGGCAGCCCGCTCGGGCTGGACGGGGTGTACGGCAAGCTGCTCAGCGGTGGGCCGCACCGGCCGGACAGGGTCGGCGACTGGCTCAACACCTGGTACGCGGGCGACCCGATCGCCATCGGCTGCCCGCTGCGGCAGGCGTGGGGACCGCGGCTGCGCGATCTCCCGGTGGAGAACCCGAAGGAGCGGGCGCACGACATCGCCGAGTACCTCGCCCACCCGGCGGTGGCGGCCACGATCGGCCACACGCTGACCGACTGAGGACACCCCGGGGCGGGTGCGGTGATCGCCGCACCCGGCTCGAGCTGTTCACGGCGTGAACGGGCGCTGCTCCAGGAACGCGGTGTCGGCGTTGATCGTGAACAGGTTCGGAACCTGGTCCGGCGGCATCAGATTCATGATCCGCTGATGGAACTGCCGATAGCCGGCCGTGAACGCGCCGTCGCCCCACACCCGCAGCAGCGCACCGGTGAACTGTCCGTTGACCGGTCCGTCATAGGACAGCTGCGAGTCCTGGCACCCGGCCAGCAGCACCACGCCGGCCTCGACGACGGCCTGCGCGCTCGGCCCGGCCAGCTGCTGGACGAAGGCGTACATTGCCGCGCGCTGCTTGTTGTCCTCGGCCTGCACGTCCAGTGGCATCGCCTTGGCGCTGCCGTGGACGACGGCGCCGAGATCGTCGCCGGGATAGTCGCGCGCCGCCAGATCGACGATCGCCGTGCGGGTCTCGCGGGTGAACGCGTCGCGGACCACCGTGCCGCTGTGGCAGCTGTCCGAACAGACCACCACCCGCACGCCGGGGGCGAACCGCGACCACATCCGGTACAGCTCGTCGTCGACGATCTGGCGGTCGAACGCCACCCAGGTCTCGTCCTGGCGGTCGTCCTCCTCGCCGTCGACGTCCCTGGTCTGGCCGCCGTGGCCGGAGTAGGTGATCAGCACCAGATCACCCGCGCGTGCCGTGCCGGCGAGCCGGGCGATCTCGCCGATGATCGCGAACGAGGTCGCCGCGCCGTCGAGCAGGACGCGCGGGGCGGCGAAGCCCTGCGCGGCCGCCAGCGCGGCCATCGCGTTCGCGTCGTTGACACAGCCCGCGAGTGCGCCGTCCCAGCCGCCGTAGGCGGTGGGATCGACCCGGTTCAATCCGATGTGCAAGGAATATCCGCTCACTGTCGTTCCCTCTTTCTGGGATGTCCGATCAGGTGTGCCGGGGGAGTCCGGCGCGGATCAATTCTTCGGCGGCCGTACCTGTCTCGATAGCGTGCGGCACTACCCCAATCGGCGAAATCGCCGCGTCGAGGTGGAGTAGTGCGGTACGCGTTCGGAACGGGTACCGGATGCGCGACCATAGCGATGTGGGAATCTCCCCACTCTTCGGAAGGACAGGGAGATGTTCGATTCGGATACCGAGGACGCGGTCCTGGCAGCCAGCCCGGACACCGAGGAGGAGTGGTTCGAAACGACGAAGGCACCGGCCGGCTGTCCCGACAACGGCGTCGGGACGAGGGGAATCGACCGGACCAACGTCTCCTCCCTCTTCTGGGCCCAGAAGGTGCTCCGTACCCATGGAACGGGCGCCTGGGTGTTCGGCTTCCCGAACGCCACGGTGCTGGCCGACAGCCAGGTCTCGGTCAGCCTGACCGAGGTCGACGCCGACGGCACCCCGTTCCTCGGACCCGCGACGATGCAGGTCCTCAATGTCGTCCCGCACGCCGACGGCACCATGACGGTGCGCTACCACGTCGGCTGGGACGCCAACCTGCGGGTGCTCTTCAACTTCATCATCGTGAACTGACCGCCATGACCACAGCCGAACAGCACGCCGGATCGCCCGTGCGGGCCAGCGGTGACCACGTCACCTCGGGCCTGGCGACCATCGAACAGGTCGGGCGGGGCAAGGTCTTCGCGTCCACCACCGGGATCGTGGTCTTCCTCGTCGCGGTGCAGGCGACGATGGCGTTCCCGCTCGGCGCGCGCACGCCGCAGGAATGCCACACCGCGGGGTTGCTGGCATTGCTGGTGGGCGCCATGATGGCGATCGCCGCGCCGACGGCGACCTACCGGTACTACGTCTACATCTATTCGCTGCGGCTGGACCCGAAGTACGCCCGGTTCGCGAAATGGGTCTTCGGAGTCTCGCTGATCCTGTCAGCGGGCGACGGCGTGGCCGACCTCGTGCTGGCGATCCAGCTGACCGGCGCGCCCGCCTCGTGCGGCGGCACCACCGTCATGGCGCTGCGCGTCCAGGCGGGTCTGCACCTGTTCTTCCTGCTGCTTGCCCTCGTGATCACCGCGATCATCTGGTACAGCGGCACCAAGAACCGCCTGGCCGGTGACGACCCGTCGCAACCGAAGTACGCCCAGACCCCGGCCGCCGCCACGGCGCCCGAGGGGCTCGTCATCTGCTGCTCGGGCGGTGGTATCCGGTCCGCGTCGTTCTGCCTCGGCGCGTTGCAGGTGCTGCGTGACCGGGGGCGCTACCAGAGCGCCACCGCCGTGGTCGGGGTGAGCGGCGGCGGCTACATCGCCGCGGCCATGCACATCGTGCACCGCAACTTCACCGATCCGTACGCGCTCGAATCCTCGGAACTGGCCTATCTGCGCCGCCGCACGCGCTACCTGATGCCGCGCGGCACCGACAAGTTCCGCGCCGTGTTCTCCCTGCTCTACGGCATCGCCGTGAACGCGACACTGGTCGGGATCGCGCTGCTGGCGGTGTCGTGGTGGCTGGGCTGGCTGCTCGACGACATCGACGTGCTCACCCGCGACGGTGACCGGCTCGAGCTGCACCTGGTCCCGGCGGGCGGGTACTGGTACCTGGCGATCGCGCTCGGCCCGTTCGCGCTGGCGCTGGCGGCGTTCGTGCTGGAGAAGGCCTGGGACCGGCTGACGATGGTGCCGGACCGGATGCGCAACCTCCTCGCGAAGGCATCGCGGGTGCTGCTCGGGATCGGGGTGCCGCTGGCCGTGCTGCTCGTCGGGGTTCCGGTCGCGCTGTACGCGCTGAGCCGGGTGACGGACGGGTCCGGCGGCGCGGCGACGACGCTGCTGGTCGGGCTCGTCGACCCGGGCGGCAAGGGCGCGCTCACCTTCACCGCGACGCTGATCGCGGTGATCGGGCTCGGCCGCTCGGCGTGGAAGGGCCTACACACCGGGGAGGGGTCGAGCGGTTGGTACGGACGCGTGCTCGCGGTGGTGCGCAAGCAGGTCGCGCCGTGGCTGGGCAGCGCGCTGATCGTCGCGGTCGCGGTCGTCCTGCTGCTGCGCTGGACGACGGTCTTCGCCACCGACGCGCACGCCCGCTCGAACTGGACGCTGGCCTGGTGGATGATCGGCATCGCCGTCGCGATCAAGGTGTTCACCGACGCCAACCGCACCTCGCTGCACACCTACTATCGGGAAGCGCTGTCGAAAGCCTTTCTCGTGGACAAGGATCCGCGCTCGCACCAGGCGGTGCCGCTGCCCTACAGCACCGCGCTGCGCTACTCCGACTACGGCAGGCCGGTCGGGCACGGACCGCGGCTGGTCATCGCGGCCGCCGCCAACGCCAACGACGTCGCCTTCGTGCCCACCCGGCGTGGCTGCGTGCCGTTCGTCTTCGATCCGGAGCGGATCGGTGTCGTCGGCGACCGCGCGCTCACCCAGGACGGCCTGCGCCCGACCGGGACCTACGAGCAGCTGGCCGACTACCGGTATCGCGATGTCACCGTGCCCGCCGCGATGGCCATCAGCGGCGCCGCGTTCAGCCCGCTCACCGGCCGCGAGAGCGCCCGTACCCGGCCGGTGCGGATCCTGCTCGCCCTGCTCAACGCGCGCCTGGGGGTGTGGCTGCCGAATCCGTACTGGCAGCCCGTCCCGCAGGGCAAGCTCGCCGCGAAGCTGCCCGCGCTGTACAGCTGGGCCGACAAGCCGGGACCGTACCGGCTGCTGCGCGAGGCGTTCGGCAATCCGTCGCTCTACGACCGGTGGCTCTATGTCACCGACGGCGGGCACTACGACAACCTCGGCCTGGTGGAGGCGCTGCGCAGGCGGCCGGCGGCGGTCATCGTCCTCGACGCCAGCGGCAGTCCCGACGACCGGTTCTGCGCGCTGGCCGAGGCCATCGCGACGGCGCGCATGGACCACTGCGTGGAGATCAGCGTCGACCTGCGGCAGATGCTGCGCGGCGACCGGAAACGAGCACACAAGGCGTGGGCGCGCGGTGTCGCCACGCATCTCGACGGCGCCACCACCGACATCTATTACGTCAGGTCGCAACTGATCGACGACCTGAGCTGGGACCTGGAGAACTACAGCAGGGCGCATCCGGACTTCCCGTACACCTCCACCGGCGACCAGCTCTACAGCGAATGGGATTTCGAGGCCTACCGCGCCCTCGGGCACGAGGTGGCCGAGCGGGCACTCGACGATCCGGTCTTCGCCGGGCTGCGCGGAGCGCGCGCGGCCGGGGCACCGGACACGGACGGCGAGACCGGCAAGCCGCTGGTGACCCGGCCGGGGTAGCGCCTACTCGACGACCGAGCTCGTCTCGGCGAGCAGGGTGAGGACCTGCTCGGTCTTGGTCATCTCGGTCGAGATGGACAGCCCGTAGCCGCGGACGGCGGCGTGCAGCGCGCGCTGCACGTCGAGGGCGCGCGCGTGCAGGTCGGTGGGGGATTCGCCGGGCCAGGGGTTCACTCGCAGGGACAATTCGAACAGGTCGAGGCCACCGACGGTCCACCGCTCGGCGTCGACCGCCAGGTCACCGACGGCGACATTCGTCCACTTCGTCGACGCGACCGGGCCCATCGCCCGCAGATGGTCCACCGCCACACCGGGCGGCGTGCAGCTGACCAGGAACTGGCGCTGGGCTGAGTCGAGGGCCTCGGTGACGTCCTCGCCGCACAGGGCGGCCACCCGCAGCGAACCGGCCGGGCGCCTGCTCACCACCGAGGCCGACAGCACCCGGCGGTCGCCGCACCAGTCGCCCTCGACGCGGTACTGCATCCCGGGCTCGGTGAACGGCGTCGCCCAGCGGCCGACCAGCTGCGCGGCGGTGCACGGCCGCAGCTTGACGGTCAGGTCGTCGTAGTCGCCGCTGCGCAGCCGGATGGCGATCCGGCCCGCCAGCAGGGCGGGCGCGCCACGGGCGCCGGGGACCCGTGGCTCGGCGAACCACACGTCCCGGCTGATCGCGGCGGCGTTGGTACAGCCCAGCCGGGTTTGGGCATCGACGAGGTCCCCGTCGACATTGACCTTGATTTCGATCGGAGTATTCACCCGAGCAGCGTCGCCCATCGCCCCACCGCTCGGCGCGCGTAATTCGCTACTCGATTGCCGCGGGCCGGCTCACGGCGCCACGGCGGCAATCCGGACACGGGCCGGTCACGGCCATGAGTAGTGCACTACTCATGACATAGGTCACGTCGGAGGAGGAAACTGATCTTCGACCACTTCTCGTACATCGCGGTTCGAGCCAGTCAGCTATGTGGAGGTTCTCGATGGTCGAGGCAGAGCCGGCGATTCCGCCGCAGTCGTCGCCACCCCACCTGTCGTTCGTCGCCCGCGCCGCGGTCGAGGCCGCCGAAGTGCTCGACCGGCGGGTGGGCTGGTTCCGGTTACCGACACCGCTGGGGCTGGCCGTGCTGGTCGGCCTGCGCAGCAGGCTGCGGTCCCGCAATCTGTTCGACACCGGCCGACATCCGGCCGGACCACTGCCGCCGGACACGACCGGCGAACACCGTGCCGCGCGCACCATCGACGGCTCCTACAACAACGCCGACGATCCACGCACCGGCTCGGTCGGCTGCCGGTTCGGACGCAATTTCGCCCCCGAGCACAGTCATCCGGAGGACGCCGTCCGGATCCAGGAGCCCAACCCGCGCCAGGTCAGCCTGCGCCTGCTGGCCCGCGACCGCTTCCAGCCAGCCACGACACTGAACCTGTTGGCGGCGGCCTGGATCCAGTTCGAGGTGCACGATTGGTTCAGTCACACCCGCACCGACCGCGAGCCGTTCCGGGTGACCCTCGACGAGCACGACCCCTGGCCCGAACGGCCGATGACGATCCAGCGCACCGCGGCGGTCCCCGGTGCCGAACCCGGCGATCCGCCGAGCCATGTCACCCAGGACTCGCACTGGTGGGACGCCTCCCAGATCTACGGCAGCACACCGGCATTCGCCTCCGCCCTGCGCTCGGGCAAGAACGGCGAACTGGTGATCGACGAGCTCGGCCTGCCGCCGCTGGACGCGGCGAGCCTGCTCGCGCTCTCGGACGCGGCCGCCAACGCCTGGGTCGGCCTGGCGCTGCTGCATTCGCTGTTCCTGCGCGAGCACAACGCGATCTGCCGCCGCCTGTCGCGCCGCTATCCCGACCTGGACGACCAGCAGCTCTACGACACCGCGCGCCTGATCAACGCGGCGTTGATCGCCAAGATCCACACCGTCGACTGGACCCCGGCGATCATCGCCCACCCCACCACCGTCGCCGCCATGCGCGCCAACTGGTTCGGCGTCCTCGGTGAGCGCCTCTCGCGCCGGTTCGGCCGCCTCGTCGGCAACGAAGTGCTCTCCGGCATCCCGGGTTCCGCGGTCGACGACCACGGCGTGCCCTACGCGCTGACCGAGGAGTTCGTCTCGGTGTACCGGATGCACCCGCTGATCCCCGACGACCTCGTGGTGCGCAGTCTCACCGACGACCGGGTGCTGGCCGAGCATCCGTTCCCCGCGCTGGGGGTCGCCCACATCCGCGAGCGCCTCGGCGAGACCCCGATGGACACGCTGTTCTACTCCTTCGGCCGCGCCCATCCCGGCGCGCTGACGCTGCACAACTATCCACGCCACCTGCAGGAGCTGGCCCGGCCCGGCCAGCCCCTGATCGACCTCGCCACCATCGACATCCTGCGGGTCCGCGAACGAGGGGTACCGCGCTACAACGAGTTCCGGCGTCAGCTGCGGCTCCCGCCCGCCGCCTCGTTCGACGAGCTGACCGACAACCCGCAGTGGGCGGCTGAGCTCGCAGAGGTCTACGGCGATGTCGACGACGTCGACCTGATGATCGGCCTGTACGCCGAGCCCAAGCCACCCGGTTTCGGCTTCAGCGACACCGCCTTCCGGGTCTTCGTGCTGATGGCCTCGCGGCGGCTGTCGGCCGACCGGTTCTTCACCACCGACTTCCGGCCCGAGATCTACACCGAGGCCGGTATGGCCTGGGTGCGCGACAACAGCATGCGCACCGTGCTGCTGCGGCATTTCCCCACGCTGGCGCCCGCCCTGGAGGGCGTCGCGAATCCCTTCGCCCCGTGGAGGACTCCGCGATGACCTACCTTCGCTTTCGCGACGACCTGGAACAGCCGCGCCCCGACGAAGAACAGATCATCGACAAGATCATCGCGGTCCTGCGCGACAACAACGAACGCGCCTACCGCAAGTACAAGCGCGGCCTGCGCGACGCGCACGCCAAGAGCCACGGCATCCTGCGCGGCGAACTGACCGTGCCCCCTGGCCTGCCCCCCGAGCTGGCACAGGGCCTGTTCGCCAGGCCTGGCACGTATCCGGTCATCGCCCGGCTGTCGAGCACCTCCGGGGTCATCCGCAGCGATCAGTTGCGCGGCGTGCGTGGCCTCGGCATCAAGGTGCTGGGGGTGCACGGCCCGCGCGCGATGGCCGGCGACGAGGCCACCACCCAGGACTTCATCATGGTGACCCACCGGGAGTTCCTGTTCGCCGACGCGCACGCCTACCTCACCCAGGGCATGCCGACCGCCTGGGTGCTGGCCCGGCTGCCCGACGAAGTCCTTCGCACCGGCAGCGATCTCGTCGCGGCGCTGGACAGGCACGTGCTGCGGCGCGTCGGCAAGCGGGTGCCGCCGAATCTGGGGGTGTTCGTCGCGCCCAACACCCACATCCTCGGCGAGACCTTCTACACCTCGGCGCCGATCCGCTACGGCGACTACGTCGCCAAGCTGCTCTACGTCCCGGTGTCACCGGAAGCCGCTGCGCTGCAAGGACAACCGGTGAGCACGGCGGCCGGGGTCAATGCCCACCAGGACGCGATCATCGACTTCTTCGGCGCGCACAGCGCCACCTACGAACTGCGCGCGCAGCTGTGCACCGACGTGGCCGCCATGCCGATCGAGGACGCGACCGTGCCGTGGCCGGAGGAGGCGTCTCCGCATCGCACCGTCGCGACCATCCGGTTCGACGTCCAGGATCCCTACACCCCGCAGCGGCGTGCCTACGGCGACGACGTGCTGTCGTTCAACTCCTGGCGCGGCTTGGACGCGCATCGCCCGCTGGGGTCGATCAACCGGCTCAAGAAGCGGGTCTACGAGGCGTCGAGCGACTACCGCCACGACGTGAACAACGCGCCGCGGCTCGAGCCCCGCGACGCCACCGAGCTGCCGCCATGACCACTGCTCCGATCCGTTGTGGGGGAGCCGGTCGCGAACTAGAATTTTGGTGTATGGGCGAATTGTGGCAACTGCTCGATCGCCCCGCCGAATTCGATGCCGTCCGTACGGCTTTGACGAACACGAACAGCGGCGGAGTGATAGTGGTCGGCGCCGCAGGCATCGGCAAGACCACGCTGGCCCGGCTGGTCACCGCGGTGCTCGCGGAGCCGGTCCGCTGGGTGGCGTGCACCGCCTCCTCGCAAGCCATTCCGCTCGGCGCGTTCGCCCCCTGGATCGCCGCCTCGGCCTCGCGTGATCCACTCGCCCTGCTGCACTCGGCGCGGGAAAACGTACTGGCGCAACCGGATACGGTGATCGGTGTCGACGACGCGCACCTGCTCGACACCCTCTCCGCCACCCTGGTGCACCAGATCGCCGTCGACCGCAGCGCGCGCATCGTGGCCACGGTCCGCTCCGGCGAGCCCGTGCCCGACGCGATCACCTCACTGTGGAAGGACGGGTTCCTCGCCCGCGTGGAACTCACCCCGCTGTCCAAACCGCAGTGCACCGCCCTGGTCGAGACCGTGCTGGGCGGGACGCTGGAGGGACTCAGCGCCGATGTCATGTGGGAGGCCTCGGGCGGCAACCCGCTGTTCCTGCGCAACATGGTCGAGGGCGCGGTCGAGGCGCGCACGCTGACCGACGTCAACGGGGTCTGGCAGCTGCGCGGTCCGACCGCGGTGCCGTCCGGTCTGGTCGACCTGCTCGACGAGCGGCTGACCAGGGCGGGCGAACCGGTGCTCGACGCGCTGCGGATGCTGTCGGTCTACGAGCCGCTCGACATCGACATCCTCACCGAGCTGGTGGGGGTCGACGCCGTCGACGCCGCCGAGCTCAGCGGGCTGATCCGGGTCTGCCGCCACGGCACCTCGGTCGACGTCCGGTTCAGCCATCCGCTGCTCGGCGAGGTGGTCCGCCGCCGGATCGGCACCGCCGCGGCCCGCTCCCGGCGCGGCCGCATCGTCGAGACCCTGCGTGACCGGGCGCTGGACACGCCCGCGGAGCGGATCCGGCTGGCGCAGCTGTGCGTCGACAGTGATCAGCCGATCGACATCATGCTGCTGATCAACGCCGCCAAGGACGCGATCGCCCTGGCGAACCTGCCGCTGGGCGAGCGGCTGGCCCGCGCCGCCTGCGAGCGCTGCGGCGGCCTGCGCGCGGCCGAACTGCTGTCGCGGGCGCTGCTGTGGCAGGGCAAACCGCACGAGGCCGACGAGATCCTCGCCAGGTTCGATCCCGACCGGCTCGATCCGCTGCAGGTGGTGCAGTGGGGCCTGCCGCGGGCGAGCCTGCAGTTCTGGTCGCTCGGCGATGTCGATCGGGCCCACCAGGTGATCGACCTGGTCGCCGCCCGCGTGGAGCATCCGTCGCTGCGGCTGCTGGTCGACGCGGTCCGGGCGGCGATGGCGGTGCACGAGAACCGGCTCGCCGTCGGCGTCGCGGAGGCCGAGCGGGTGCTCGCCGATCCGGACTCGCCCCGGCAGGCCGCCGATTTCGCGGCGTTCACCCTCGGTCTCGCGCTGCCGTTCGTCGGCCGCGGCGCCGATTTCGCGCCCATCGCGGCCCGGATCACGGCCGAACAGAAGTCCACCGACGGCCTGATCCGGGTGATGGTGCGCTACGGCGATGTGATGGCCCTGACCATGATCGGCGACCTGGACCAGGCCGAACAGCGGGCCTCGGAATACCGGGAGTTCTCCTCGGCCGGCCAGTTCGCCGGCTGGGCCATCGCCCGCATCGCGATCGGCGTCGTCGCGACCTATCGCGGCCGGTTCCGGGCCGCCATCACCGCCTTCGAACAGGCGCTGGCCGCGCTCAACGCCGACTGCACCCTGCCCTGGCAGCTGCCAGCCCGGCTGGTGCTGGCGCGGGCCTACGCGGCGGTGGGCGAGGTCGACCAGGCCGAGCGTGTGCTCGCCGACGCCGAGGAACACAGCGGCCCGCACATGGCCCTGCACGAGCCGCAGCGGATGATCGCCCGCGCCTGGGTGGCCGCGGCCGAGCACAGCCAGCACGCCGCGATCGACCTGGCCCGCAAGGCCGCCGACCTGGCCCACCGCACCGGTCAGTTCGCGCAGGAGGCCGAGGCGCTGCACCATGCCGCCCGCTTCGGCGACCGCTCCCTCGGCACCCGGCTCGCCACCGTCGCGGCCCGCGTGCAGGGACCGGTGGCCGACATCTACGCCCGCCACGCCGCCGCCGTTGCCCACGGCGACACCACGGCACTGGCCGCGGTCAGCGTGGAGTTCGAGGCCGTGGGGATGCTGCTGGCCGCCGCCGACGCCGCGGCCCAGGCCGTCCCGATCTTCGACCACGCGGGCCAGCGCCGCCCCAGCGCCCAGGCCGCGGCCCGCGCCACCGCGCTCGCGGCCCGCTGCGACGGTGCGGGCACGCCGGCCATCACGGCCGCCGCCCGCCCGCTCCCGATCACCGAGCGCGAGCGCGAGATCGCCGCGCTGATCGGCCGCGGGCTGTCCAACCGGGCCATCGCCGAACGGCTCTGTGTCTCGGTCCGCACCGTCGAGGGCCACATCTATCGCGCGTGCATCAAACTCGACGCCACCGACCGCGACCAGCTCGCCAAACTGATCTGACACCATGGGTGGGGTGACGACCGGTCGCCGACGAGCTGTTCTCGGCGCCGCGCTGGTGGTCGCCCTCGCGGGCACCGCCTGCGCGAGCGACGAGCCGGACCGGAGCGCGCCCACCGCCGCCGTGTCCTCGACCGCGCCGAGCTCGCCGACGGGCAGCCCCGCGCTGGGATCGGCCGAGGAGATCGCGCGCGGTCTCGACGTGCCGTGGGGGCTCGCGTTCCTGCCGGACGGCGCGGCCCTGGTGGCCGAGCGGGACTCGGGCCGTGTCCTGCGCGTGACGCCCGGTCGTACGCCGGAGCTGGTCCATCAGATGTCCGGCGTCGTCGCCCGTGGCGAGGGTGGCCTGCTCGGCCTCGCCGTCGCTCCCGACTACGCCGAGACCCGGTACGTCTACGCGTATTTCACCGCGGCCGACGACAATCGCGTCGTGCGTTTCCGGCCGGGGGAACCGCAAGAACTGGTCTACGGCGGAATCGCGAAGGCGGGCAACCACAATGGTGGCCGGATCGCCTTCGGGCCGGACGGCATGCTCTACGTCGGCACCGGCGACGCGGCCGACAGCGCCCGCTCGCAGGACCCGGCGAGCCCGAACGGCAAGATCCTGCGGCTCACCCCCGACGGCGCGCCGGCGCCGGGCAATCCGGCCCCTGGCTCGCCGGTCCTGAGCCTCGGCCACCGCAATGTGCAGGGCCTGGCCTGGGACCGCGCGGGCACCCTCTACGCCGCCGAGTTCGGCCAGAACCGCTGGGACGAGCTCAACCGGATCGAGCCGGGCCGCAACTACGGCTGGCCCGTCGTCGAAGGGGCGGGCGGCGCGGACCGCGGCTTCACCGAGCCGCTGCTCACCTGGACGACCGCCGAGTCCTCGCCCTCCGGCATCGCCGTCGCGGGCGACACCGTGTACGTCGCCGCGCTGCGCGGGGAACGACTCTGGACCGCGACGCTGTCCGCGGGTGACGCGACGAATCCGGTGGCTGTCCTGCGGGAGGCCTACGGCCGCCTGCGCACCGTCGCGGTGGCCCCGGACGGCGCGCTGTGGCTCACCACCTCCAATACCGACGGCCGTGGCGACGTCCGCGCGGGCGACGACCGGATCCTGCGGTTCCCGGCCCGCTGACCACCGTGTTCGCGCTGCCCCTGGGTGGGGGCTATGGCGTGCCGATCTGTTCGACGTAGCCGGTGCCGGTGACCGGGCGGCCGCGGAAGGTGCCGGTGTAGCGGTAGCTGCCGACGTAGCCGCCGGTCATGCCGTAGATGTAGTCGTCGTTGGCGACGGCGTCGATCTCGATCAGCCGGTCGCCGTTGTCGTCGTCGACCGCCCAGGTGAACGCGGTGCCCAGCGTCATGTCCCGGCCCTCGGGTGTCCGTCGTGGCGTGGGCTCGTACCGGGTGACCTGGTAGCGGTAGCCGTTCTCGTAGGCGCCGCCGTGGTCGGTGCGGGACCGCACGTACACCGTCTGCTGGAACGGAACCCCCAGTGGCCCACGCACTTCCACCATCAGCACCTGGGTGTCGGCGTCGATGTTGATGATCTGATAGGTGAAGAAGTCGATGAACAGGTCGACCGAGACGGCGCGGGCGTATTCCAGGGTGCTGAGCCCGGACAGCGCGTAGCGGGTGCCCTGATGCTCGACGGTCCCCTCGTACTCGCACAGCAGCGACCAGTGGTCGTAGAGCCCGCCGCGGATCTTGGCGAAGTGCGCGATCTTGTCGGTGGCGCGCACCCGCAGATCCGCGCGGAACTCCGGATTGCGGTAGGTGACCAGGAAGTCCGGATGGCTACCGCGCAGCGCGAAGTCCTCGCCGAACCGGATCAGGCTGGCGTCCGGCGCCAGCTCCAGATCCCGGGCGACCTGGTAGCCGCGGAACTGGCCGGGGAAGCGGACCGCCGTGCCCGCCAGCAGGTTCGCCGTATCGGCCGCGGTGGTCTCGATCAGATGCGCGTTGCGGAACGCCCGTACCTTCGGCTGCCCGATCACGGTGATGAAGTCCAGGAAGTTCAGCGGCGCGGGCAGGCCGGGGAACATCAGGCCGTAGTGCACGGTGCGGTAGCGCCCGCGGGGCGGATGGAACGGGGTGCTCGGGTCGTACGGGGTGCCGTTCACCGCGTGCGAGCCGGAGACGGTGCGTTGAATGCCGTGGAGCAGGGGAGTCGTGATCGCCATGGATCGGCGCCTTTCGCTGGACGTGCATCGAGCTGACCAATGGGGAAATTACCGTTTGGTCAATTCGACGTCAACCGGCTGTGCGCCGCGTCCGAGATGGTCGCCCGCTCAATTGACCGTGTTCGGGGAGGCGGTAAATTACCTGGTGGCCGGACACGGTCAACCGGGTGAAGGAGGGCGTGATGGGCACCGCGGGAACGAAGGGCGTGCCGCGCGCCGAGCGCGAACAGCAGATCCTCGACATCGCCGGTGAGCAGATCAGCCGGGTCGGCTACGCCGGGCTGTCCCCCAGCGCCGTGGCGACCGCGGCCGGGGTCTCGAAACCCATGGTGTTCCACTACTTTCGCAGCAAAGAGGGGCTCTACGCCGCGTGTGTCGAACGGGCGGCCGACACGGTGTGCGGTGCCATCGAACCGGTCTTCGACGGCACCCCGGGGATCGAGATGGCCGAGCACACACTCGAAGTCGTCATCGCCGTGCTGGCGCGCCGACCGCACGACTGGAACGTGCTGCTGGACCGGTCGTACCCACCGGACGGCGTCGCGGCCGAGGCCTCGCAACAGGCCGAACGCCGCCTCGCCGAGCAGGCGTACCGCGGCGCCGCCGCCCTGCTCGCCGAACGCGGCATCACCGACCCCGCCGACCTGTCCGCGCTCACCGATGTCTGGATGGGGGTGGTGACGGCGCTGGTGAACTGGTGGCTGCGGCACCCGGACGAAAGCGCCGAGGCGATGATCGCCCGCTGCACCCGGCTGCTCGGCGCGTTGTTCTGAAAACCTTGCCGGACAGGCTGTTCGGTCCGTACGGTCGGTGGATGGTTCCGCTTCCGAATCTGCTCGCGTTCCTCGCGGCGGCGTTCGTCATCGTCGTCGTGCCGGGGCCGGGCGTGCTGTTCGCGGTCGGCCGGGCGCTGACCTCGGGGCGGCGGGCCGCGCTGCTGTCGGTGTTCGGGCACGCCATGGGCGTGCAGACGACGCTGGTGCTGGTCGCGGCCGGGCTCGGTACCGTGCTCGCGGTCTCGGCGCTGGTGCTGACGGCGGTGAAGATCATCGGGGCGCTCTATCTGCTGCACCTGGGTGTGCAGGCGATCCGGCACCGCCGGGAGCTGTCGGCGGCATTGGCGGCGGGCGCGGCGCCGGTGGCGGCGACGAAACTGTTCCGCCAGGGCTACGTCGTCGGCGTCACCAATCCGAAGGCCATCGTCTTCTTCGCCGCGGTGCTGCCGCAGTTCGTCGATCCGGCGGCCGGGTCGATGGTGGGACAGCTGGTGGTGCTCGGGACGATCATGGCCGTGCTGGCGCTGGTGCTCGACAGCAGCTGGGCGCTGCTCGCGGGCACCGCGCGCGGCTGGTTCGCCCGCTCGCCGCGCCGCCTGGAAGCGGTGGGCGCCACCGGGGGCGCGATGATCATCGGGCTCGGCGCCTCCGTCGCGCTCACCGGCGCCGTCAAGTGACGTCGGGACGCGCCGGGTAGCGCACTACTCTCGGCCGGTCGCGCGATCCGGAGGACACTGGATGTACCGCCTGCGGCCGTGCCGTCCGCGCGCGCCGAGGCACGCCGGGAACCCCACACTGACCGGGGCGGGATGTGACCGACTCCAACAATACGTGCGGGTAACCCTTGGACGCTGTTCACATATACGGAGTAGAGGTGCACACTGCCCTGGAACCGGAGTTCGAATTCGTACCCGTCCGGGCCACACAACTCGGTATTGGAAAGGAGTCGGCGAGTGTTCAGCCGCATCGCCATCGTCAACAGGGGAGAGGCCGCCATGCGGCTCATCCATGCCGTCCGTGATCTGGCGGCGGCGAGCGGGCTACCGATCGAAACGGTCGCCCTGTACACCGACGTCGACCGCAACGCCACCTTCGTCCGGGCCGCCGACGTGGCCTACGACCTGGGTCCGGCCTCGGCCCGCCCGTACCTGGATCTGAAGGTGCTCGAGCAGGCCCTGGTGGCCACCAAGGCCGACGCGGCCTGGGTCGGCTGGGGCTTCGTCGCCGAGGATCCGGCCTTCGCCGAGCTGTGCGAGCACATCGGCGTCACCTTCATCGGCCCCAGCGCCGACGCCATGCGCAAGCTGGGCGACAAGATCGGCGCCAAGCTGCTCGCCGAGGAGGTCGGGGTCCCGGTCGCGCCGTGGAGCCGCGGCGCGGTCGACACCGTCGAGGACGCCATCGAGGCCGCCGCCGAGATCGGCTACCCGCTGATGCTCAAGGCCACCGCCGGCGGTGGCGGGCGCGGTATCCGCGTCATCACCAACGAGGCCGAGCTGGTCGACGCCTACGAGCGCACCAAGCAGGAAGCTGCGCGCGCCTTCGGCAGCGGCGTGGTCTTCCTGGAGCGGCTGGTCACCGGTGCCCGCCACGTCGAGGTCCAGGTGATCGCCGACGGCCAGGGCACGGCGTGGGCGCTCGGCGTCCGCGACTGCTCGGTGCAGCGACGCAACCAGAAGGTCATCGAGGAGTCCGCCTCGCCCGTGCTCAGCGCGGAGCAGACCAGCGAGCTGAAGGCCTCCGCCGAGCGCCTCGCCGTCGCGGTCGGCTACTGCGGCGCGGCGACCGTCGAGTTCCTGTACCACCCGGGCGAGCAGCTGTTCGCCTTCCTCGAGGTGAACACCCGGCTGCAGGTCGAGCACCCGATCACCGAGTGCACCACCGGTGTCGATCTCGTGCACGCGCAGCTGTCGGTGGCCTCCGGCACCAAGCTCGAGGGCACCCCGCCGGTCGAGCGCGGCCACGCCATCGAGGCCCGGCTCAACGCCGAGGACCCCGACCGCGACTTCGCGCCCGCTCCCGGCCGCATCGTGCGCCTCGATCTGCCCGCGGGCCCCGGCATCCGCGTGGACACCGGCGTCAGCGAGGGCGACACCATCCCCGCCGACTTCGACTCGATGATCGCCAAGATCATCGCCTACGGCCGCGACCGCAACGAGGCCCTGGGCCGGCTGCGCCGGGCCATGGCGCAGACCCGGGTGGTCATCGAGGGCGGCGCGACGAACAAGAGCTTCGTCCTCGACCTGCTCGAGCAGCCCGAGGTGATCGACGCCAGCGCCGACACCGGCTGGATCGACCGGGTCCGCGGCGAGGGCCGCCTGGTGACCCACCAGCACTCCGCCATCGCGCTGGCCGCCGCCGCGATCGACGCCTACGAGGACGAGGAGCGCGCCGAGCGGCACCGCCTGCTGTCCACCGCCTCCGGCGGCCGCCCGCAGGTCCAGCACGAGAGCGGCCGCCCGCTCGACCTGAAGCTGCGCGGCGCGAGCTACCGGGTCCGCGTCGCCCGCATCGGCGCGCACCGGTTCCGCGTCGGCATCGAGGCCGGGACCGAACTGACCACCGCCGACGTCGATCTCGAGCGCTTCGATCAGCACACCGGGCAGATCGTCGTCAACGGCACCCGCTACCGCCTGATCACCGGCACCCACGGACCGACCCACCTGGTCGACGTCGACGGCGTGACCCACCGGATCAGCCGGGACGAGGGCGGCGTCGTCCGTTCGCCCGCGCCCGCGCTGGTCGTCGGCACCCCGCTCGAGGTCGGCGCCGAGGTCGAGGCCGGCGCCGCGGTGCTGGTGCTGGAGAGCATGAAGATGGAGACGGTGCTGCGCGCGCCGTTCCGCGCCCGGCTCAAGGAACTCGCCGTCTCGGTCGGTACCCAGGTCGAGACCGGCGCGCCGCTGCTGCGCCTGGAGCCCCTCGCCGACGACGACGAGGCGGGCGAGGCCGAAGTGGTCGGGACGGTCGAACTCGACCTGCCCACCGAGCCCGCCCCGCGTCAGCCGCACGAGCGGCTGGCCCGCGGTCTGCAGGACCTGCGCAGCCTGCTGCTCGGCTTCGACGTCGACCCGCACGACGACCGCCGCGTCCTCGACGAGTACCTCGCGGCCCGCCGCGATTCCGTCGCAGGCGATCACCGCCCGCTGGCCGAGGAACTCGAGCTCGTCCAGGTCTTCGCCGATCTCGCCGAACTGAGCCACAACCGCGCGGCCGACGACGAGCAGAGCGTCGGCCACCTGCACAGCGCGCGCGAGTACTTCCACACCTACCTGCAGAGCCTCGACGTCGAGCGGGCCGGTCTGCCCGAGGCGTACCAGGCCAAGCTGGCGCAGGCGCTGAGCCACTACGGCGTCACCGAGCTGGACCGGTCGGCCGATCTCGAGGCCGCGGTCTTCCGGATCTTCCTGGCCCAGCAGCGCCCGACCGACACCGTCGAGGTCATCACCACGCTGCTGCGCGAGTGGCTGCGCGAGCCGATGCCCGACCAGGTGCTGCGCGAGCCCGTCGGCCTGGCGCTGGAGCGACTGGTCGCGGCCACCCAGGTGCGCTTCCCGGTGATCGCCGACCTGACCCGTGGTCTGGTCTACGGCTGGTACGGCCAGCCGCTGCTGCGCCGCAACCGCGCCCGCGTCTACACCAATGTCCGCAAGCACCTGACCTACCTGGACGCGAACCCGGACGCCGCCGATCGCGCCACCCGCATCGCCGACATGGTGCGCAGCACCGAGCCGCTGGTGCGCCTGCTCGGCCAGCGGCTCGAGCGCGACAAGCCCGAGCACACAGTCCTGCTCGAGGTGCTGACCCGCCGCTACTACGGCAACAAGGGCCTGACCGGTGTGCGCGCCGAGCAGGTCGGCGGCACCTCCTTCGTCGTCGCCGAGCGGGACGGCGCGAGCCTGGTCTCGGCCGCGGTGAGCTTCGACGAGCTCGGCACCGCGGTGCAGGGACTCGGCGAGCTGGCCGGCGGCGCGTCCTCGATCGACGCCGACATCTACCTGAGCTGGGAAGCCCAGCCCGAGGACTCCGACGCCATGGCCGCGGCCCTGCAGGAGGTCCTCGGCGGCTACCAGCTGCCGCAGCAGGTGCACCGGATCACCGCGACGGTGGCGGGCAGCAACGGCGCGGTCATGCACCACCACTTCACCTTCCGCCCGTCGGCCACAGGCATGGCGGAGGAGCGGCTGATCCGCGGTCTGCACCCCTACATCGCGCAGCGGATGCAGATGGAGCGGCTGCGCAAGTTCGACCTGACCCGCCTGCCGTCCTCGGACGACGAAGAGGTCTACCTGTTCCGGTGCGTCGCCAAGGGCAACCCGTCCGACGACCGCCTGATCGCCTTCGCCCAGGTCCGCGACCTGGCCGCGCTGCGCGAGCACGACGGCAGGCTGCTGGCCCTGCCCACGGCCGAGAGCACCATCGCGACCTGTGTCGACTCGATCCGCCGGGCGCAGTCGCGGCGGCCGTCGGCCAAGCGGCTCAACACCAACCGCATCGTGATGTACATCTGGCCGCCGATGGATGTCACCAGCGAGGAACTGGCCACGATCGGTGGACACGTGCTGCCGACCGCCGTCGGCGCCGGGCTGGAGGAGATCCTGCTCATCGCCCGGCAGCGGGACCCGAACACCGGCGAGCTGACCAAGGTCGGCGTCCGGATCACGATCGGCGCGACCGGCGGCTCCGAGGTGACCGTCGGCGAGCTGACCGACGAGCCGGTCGAGCCGCTCGACGAGTACCGCCAGAAGGTGCTGCGCGCCGCGGGCCGCAACACCGTCTACCCGTACGAGCTGACCGGCGTGCTGGGCGATTTCGCCGAGTACGACCTCGACGCCGACCACGTGCTGGTCCCCGTCGACCGGCCGAAGGGCCGCAACAAGGCGGCGATCGTCGCCGGTGTGGTCAGCACCCCGACCATCCAGCATCCCGAGGGCGTCACCCGCGTCCTGCTGCTCGGCGACCCGACCAAGTCGCTGGGCGCGCTCTCCGAGCCCGAGTGCCGCCGCGTGATCGCCGCGCTCGATCTCGCCGAACGCCTGCAGGTGCCGCTGGAGTGGTACGCGCTGTCCTCCGGTGCCCGGATCTCGATGGAGTCCGGCACCGAGAACATGGACTGGGTCGCCGCCGCGCTCAAGCGGATCGTCGAGTTCACCCAGGACGGCGGCGAGATCAACATCGTGGTCGCCGGCATCAACGTCGGCGCGCAGCCGTACTGGAACGCCGAAGCCACCATGCTCATGCACACCAAGGGCGTGCTGGTGATGACCCCGGACTCGGCGATGGTGCTGACCGGCAAGCAGTCGCTGGACTTCTCCGGTGGCGTCTCGGCCGAGGACAACTTCGGCATCGGTGGCTACGACCGCGTGATGGGCCCCAACGGCCAGGCGCAGTACTGGGCGCCGAACCTGACCGCCGCCCGCGACGTGCTGATGGCCCACTACGACCACACCTACGTCGCGCCCGGCGAGCAGTCGCCGCGCCGCTCGCAGACCGTCGACCCCAGCGACCGCGACATCTCGAGCTTCCCGCACGTGCTCGCGGACAGCTCCTTCGCCACCGTCGGTGAGATCTTCTCCGCGGCCGCCAACCCGGACCGCAAGAAGCCCTTCGACATCCGGACCGTGATGCGCGCGCTGGCCGACCAGGACCACCCGGTGCTGGAACGCTGGGCGGGCATGGCCGACGCCGAGACCGCGGTGGTGCAGGACGCGCACCTCGGCGGTATCCCGGTGTGCCTGCTGGGCATCGAGTCGCGCAACGTGCCGCGGCGCGGATTCCCGTCGACCGACGGCCCCGACACCTACACCGCGGGCACCCTGTTCCCGCGCTCGTCGAAGAAGGCCGCCCGGGCGATCAACGCGGCCAGCGGTAACCGGCCGCTGGTGGTGCTGGCGAACCTGTCGGGCTTCGACGGCTCGCCGGAGTCGATGCGCAAGCTGCAGCTCGAGTACGGTGCCGAGATCGGTCGCGCCATCGTCAACTTCGAGGGCCCGATCGTGTTCACCGTGATCTCGCGGTACCACGGCGGCGCGTTCGTGGTGTTCTCGAAGGCGCTGAACCCGAACATGACCGTACTCGCGCTGGAGGGCTCGTTCGCCTCCGTCCTCGGTGGCGCCCCCGCCGCCGCGGTGGTCTTCGCGGGCGAGGTCAACTCCCGGACCGCGGCCGACCCGCGCGTGCGCGATCTGGAGACCCAGGCCGCCAACGCGTTCGGCACCGACCGGGCCACCCTGACCGCGGAACTCGACGAGGTCCGCTCCTCGGTGCGCGCGGAGAAGCTGGGCGAGGTGGCCGCGGAGTTCGACGGCGTGCACAACATCCAGCGTGCTGTCGAGGTCGGTTCGGTCGACGCCATCGTCAGCGTGCCCGACCTGCGCCCGCGCATCATCGCCGCGATCGAGGCGGGCCTGCCGAAGTAGGAAAACCCGCACGACGAACCGAGCCGCCCACCCCGGTCCGACCGGGGTGGGCGGCTCGCGCGTGGGACACTGCACGGGTACGCAATCCTTCTCGTCACCTCCGGAAGCGGGTGCGCGATGCGGAAACAGCAGCGGGTGCGGGCCGGGGTCGTCGATCCGGGCCTGCACAGCCGGTTCGTCCCAGATTTCACCCATCGCAATGCCGAGTTCCTCGCTGCCGTGGCGGGCGCGGATTCGCTGTGGTCCGTCGATCACCTGATCGGGTTGTTCCCGGCGTCGGTGTGGTCGGCGCGGCACGCGGGCGGCGCGCGCGTCGCGCCCGAGGCCGACGCCTACTACGAGCCGTGGACGATGCTCGGGTACGCGGCCGCGCGAAACCGGTGGCGTCGATTGCGCCTCGGTATCGGGGTGACCGATACCGGCCGTCGGCATCCGGCGGTGACCGCGCAGGCCGCGGCGACCCTGCACCTGCTCACCCGTGGGCGGGCGATCCTCGGCATCGGGCCGGGAGAGCGGGAGAACAACGAGCCCTACGGGGTCGATTGGCGGCGTCCGGTGGCCCGGTTCGAGGAGGCGGTCGCCACGATCCGGGCACTGTGGGACTCCGGTGGCGAGCCGATCTCCCGGGATTCCGAGTTCTTTCCGTTGCGCGACGCGATCTTCGCGCTGCCGCCGTATCGCGGCACCCGGCCGGAGCTGTGGATGGGCGCCCACGGACCGCGGATGCTGCGAGCGGCGGGCCGGTACGCCGATGCCTGGATGCCCGCCTTCCCCAGCAGTCCCGCCGACTATCGCGCCAAGCTCGACACCATCCGCGCCGCGGCCTCGGACGCGGGCCGCGACCCGTCGGCGGTGCGGGCGGCGGGCTGGTTCTTCGTCATCGCGGGCAGGTCGGCGGCGATCGTCGAGGAGATCCTCGACTCGCCCGTGGTCCGCGCCTACGCGCTCATCGGGTCGGCGCAGGCCTGGGCGCGCCACGGTGCCGAACACCCGCTGGGCCCCACCTTCGCCGGCGCGCAGGACATCCTGCCGCAGACCATCGACGAGGCCACGGCCATCGAATACGGCCGCCGCGTGCCCGCGTCGCTGCTCCAGGAGATCTTCGTGGCCGGAACCCCGGACGAGATCCTCGACCAACTCGCCGTCCGCCGCGATCACGGCCTGACCTATGCCGTGATGGTCGACCTCGGCGCCTGCCATCCCCAGCTGGGCAAGGGGTTGCTGACGGCATCGTCGTTCGCGAAGGTGGTCCGTGGCGTCCGGCGACTGTGAACGGGCACGGAGTGCGGGTCAGCTCCCGCGTGCAGCTGTGCGGGTCGATCGTGCCGGGGGAGGGGACGCGGTCCCGTAGCGACTCAGGAACGTATCGACGCCCTCGGTGACGAGCCGGTCGGCGAGGTCCGGGGGCAGGTCGGAACCGATCGAGCCGGTGATCAGGTGGGGGTAGATCGTCAGCCCGAAGAACTGGACGACGGCCACCTCGAGATCGGGCACGGTGAGGTGGCCGCGGGCGCACAGGTCGGCGAGGAGTTCACCCATGGCGACGGCGGACTGGGCGGGTCCCTGCGCGTGATAGGCGCGGCCGAGGTCGGGAAAGCGGCGTAGTTCGGCGGTGACGAGGTTGCGCAGGGCCAGTCTGGTCGGGTCCGTCGCCGCGGTGACCAGGGCGCGCGCCGCCCGGAGCAGGGCCTCGCGGACATCGTCGGTGTCGGCGAGCTCGCTGCGGACCTGGGCCATCGTCGCGTGCGCTGCCCCCATGGCCTCGCCGATGACCTCGGTGAACAGGTCCTCTTTGCTGCTGAAGTGGTTGTACACGGTCACTTTCGACACGCCAGCCGCGGCGGCGATCCGGTCCATGCCCGCGTCGAATCCCTCGGCGATGAACACCGCGCGGGCGGCGGTCACGATGGCGTGCCGACTGCGCTCGGCGCGGGCCCCCGAAGGCGGCGCCGGTCTGGTTCTCGCTGTGCCCACGCTCCGCATGGTAGCGCAACTGAACTCTTGAGTTCAGCTGCAACTTTCCTGTACTGTTCAGTTCAGTTACCGGCAGGGAGTGGAGGCTGACGTGAGCGAGATCTGGACGGTGGTGCACGCCGAGCGCGCCGCGCTGATCGCGGACCTGGCGGACCTGCCCGCGGAGCGGTGGTCGACGCCGTCGCTGTGTCCCGGCTGGGACGTGCACGACGTCGTGGCGCATCTGACCGACGACGCGAAGACCACCCGGCTGGGCTTCGTCGTCCACTTCGCCGCTGCCCGTTTCGATTTCGACCGTTTCAACCGGGCGGGTGTCGCGCGGGAGCGCGCCGAGGATCCCGCGCTGACCTTGGCCGCGTTCCGGGCGGCGAGCGGGCGCACCACGGGTGCCCCGGCGCCGAAGGCGACCCGGTTGATCGAAGCGTTCGTGCACGGCGAAGATATCCGGCGCCCCCTCGGCCTGCATCGGGACTATCCCGTCGCGCCCGTGGTGACGGCGGTCCGTCATCAGCTCGACACGTCGGTGAAGGTCGGCGGCGGGAAGGAGCGCGCGCGGGGCCTGCGCCTGACGGCGACCGACGCGGATCTCGATGTCGGAGACGGCCCGCAAGTGCGCGGCTCCGCCGTGGCCCTCCTGCTCGCTCTCTCCGGAAGAGCCCTCGCGGCAGGGGAATTGGATGGCCCGGGCGCCGCGACGCTGACCGCGTAGACACACCTCGGGCGTGACACGTGCCGCTCCGCGTCGGGTCCGAGCGGCACGGGCTGGAGCGGGAAGCTATGGTTACGAGACTGATAGTTTCGTAACTGGAGGCCCCATGTTCGACACCTGGCCGCCCGAGTGCTCGTCTCGCACCCGGCACATCCGTGAACTCCCCGCGGTGACGGAGGCGAGCGAATGACCGCCCTGGCCGACCCACCCGTGCGCACCGGACGGCTCCACACCGCGTGGCGGACGGTGCACACGCCGGTTCCGGGAGTTCCGCGATGGGCCACGATCGCCGCCTTCGCTGTTCCGTTGACGGCGCTTCCGTCCAGTCTCTGGCGGATCGGCGTGGCCTTCCTCGACGACGACACCGCGGGCAAGCGCGGGGACCTCCCGTCCTGGCTCCCCGGCGAGCTGTATGTGATCGCCTTGTCGATCGTGTCGGAACTGGTGGCGTTCACCGCCGTTGGCCTGGTCGCGGCCTGGGGTGAATGGTTCCCGCGCTGGATTCCACGGTTGCGCGGGCGGCGCATCCCCACTCCGGTCGCCGTGGTCCCGGCCGCGCTCGGCGCGGCGACGCTGACGATCATGTGGACCGCCGCCTTCGTCACGGAGTTCGCCGGCGTCACCCTGCGTGGCGACCCGACACCGGCGGACTTCCCCTCCCGCGCCGGTGGTTGGGAGTCGGCCGTCTACTACCTCTGCTACGCCCCGCTCCTGCTGTGGGGCCCACTGCTGGCCGCGGTCACCTACGCCTACTACCGGCGTCGCCGGGCCGGGATCGTCGCGGGGGTCTCGGCCCCGGATCGAGTGTCCCCGTGACGATCACCGACACGTCACTAGGCGAGCTGCACCAGCACGCACCCGGTGATCAGCGCCGCGAGACCGGCCAGGCGCCCGCTGGTCACCGGCTTGCTCGGCAGCTGGAACCAGCCGCGGTGATCGATGGCCGCCGACACCAGCTGCTGCCCGGTGACCGTGAGGGCGATGGTGGTGGCGGCGCCGATCTGCGGGATGACCGTGAACGTGACGGTTACGTAGGTCGCCGCCGCGACCCCGCCCAGCCACCCCCACCACGGCACCGTCCGCAGCGGGGCGAGCCGAGGTCGCGGCGTGCAGCCGGTGATCATGAGGACGATCAGTGCCACCGCGATGGTCGCCGTCGCCACGACGAACGACCACAGTCCGGTGGCGAACGGATCGTCGAGCGCGCGGCGCAACGCGGCATTGGTCGCGCCCTGCACCGGAAGGACCGCTCCGGCACCGAGTCCCAGCGCGATCCAGCCGATCCGTGCCGCGGCGGAGGTCTGTCCCTGACCGCCGGTGAGCTGGCTGCGGATCACCACCACGATCCCGGCCAGCACGACCACGGCGCCCAGCAGCATGCCCGGCCCCAGCGGTCGCCGCTCGACGCCGAGCAACCCGCCGACATCGAGCGCGAGGGACGCGAACATCTGCCCGGTGACGAACAGGCCGACCGAGGCGAGCGCGCCGAGCCGCGGGAACAGCAGGATGGCGCTGGTGATGTAGACCGGCGAGGCGATGCCGCCCACCAGTTTCCACCACTCGACGTCACCGAGCCCGGCGAGCGCACCCCAGCCGCCCGCCACCGCGGCCACGACCGCGAGCAGCGCGGCCGAGACCGCCAGTTGCACGGTGGCGGCACCGTACGGGGTGCCCACCGCCTTGCCGAGTTGCAGGTTCACCGAAGCCTGCAGTGCGAGCAGGCCGCCGACGGCGAGCGCCGCGGCCAGATAGACGAGCGTCAATGGTCTCTCCCAAAAGCGTGACGAATTCGGCACATTCACCATGTCGGTGGACGACGTCGCTGATCAACGCCAGTTTTCGGAACGAGCCATGACCGTCGGATCATGATCATGGAGGCAACCGTGGAAATGCGCGACATCGAGATCTTCCTGACCCTCGCCGAGGAGCTGCACTTCGGCCGGACCGCGCATCGGCTGCACATCACCCAGTCCCGGGTCAGTCACGCCATCAAGAAGCAGGAACGCCGCATCGGCGCCCCGCTGTTCCTCCGGACCAACCGCTCGGTCGCACTCACCCCCATCGGCGTGCAATTGCGCGACGAGCTGCGCCGCGGCAGTCTGCTGATCGAAGCGGCGGTCGCGCGGGCCAGGGCCGCGGCGCAGGGGAGGGGCGACGTGCTCACCGTGGGGATCATGGGCGCGCTCGGCCATGTCATCGCCCCGGTGCTGCGCTCGTTCACCGACGCCAACCCCGACGTCGAATTAGTCTTGCGCGAGGCGCATTTCGCCGACCCGTTCGGCCCGCTGCGCGCCGGAACGGTCGATGTCCAGCTGCTGTGGCTGCCGGTCGAGGAGCCCGACATCACCGTCGGCCCCACCGTGCTCGTCGAGCCGGTCCGGCTGGCGGTCCAGGAGGGCGGTGCATTGTCCAGGCGCACAACGGTTTCGCTGGAAGAGCTCGATGCTCATACCCTGTGCGACATCGGCACCGTCGCGCCCGGCTACTGGGCCGACGAGCTGATCCCGCCCCGCACACCGTCCGGTTGCCCGATCCCGCGTGGCCCCCGCGTGCACACCTTCCAGGAAATGCTGGCGACCATCGCCGCGGGCCGGGCCGTCGCCTTGGTCCAGGAGCACTGCGTGCAGTACTACGCCCGCCCCGGCATCGTCTACGTGCCCTTGCCGGACGGCCCGCGCTGCCGCTGGACCTTCGTCTGGCGCGCCGACGCCGACACGGCGCTGATCCGCGCGTTCGCCGCCGTCACCGCCGCGGGTGCCGCGTCATCCGACGCCGCGGCGGCTGGATGTGTTGTGTATGAGGCATAATACGTAATAACCGACCGGAAGGACCGATGCCATGGAGACCACTGTGCAGGGTTTGCCGCGCAGGGCGGGCAGGCAGCGGCATCAGCTGTCGGAGGACGTCGCTACCTATGTGCGCGAGCTGATCATCTCCGGCCAGGTCCGGCCGGGTGAGTTCCTGCGGATCGAGCCGGTCGCGGAGGCCGTCGGCGTCAGCAATACGCCGGTGCGTGAAGGACTGCTGCTGCTCAGCGGCGAGGGCTTCGTCGAGCTGGTACCGCGCCGCGGCTTCATGGTCTCGGAATTCACCAAACAGGATGTGCACGACCTGTTCTGGGCGCAGGCGACGATGGCCGGGGAACTCGCGAGCCGCGCCGCGAAGGCGATCTCGGGGGCGGAACTCGACCGGCTCGCCGGGGTGGTGGCGGCGCACGCGCGCGCCGCCGAGGTCGAGGCCGACGAGGACCTCGTCGTCTACGGTCACGAGTTCCATCGTTCGGTCAACCTGGCCGCGAACTCCCGGCGGCTGGCGACCCTGCTCGGCACGGTCGTCAAACAGCTGCCGAACCGCTTCTACATCAGCATCGAAGGCCATCGCGAGGACACGCTGCGCGATCACCCCGCGATCCTCGAGGCGTTGCGGCAGCGCCGCGCCAAAGCGGCGGGCTCGCTGATGCGCGACCACATCATGTCCAGTGCCGACGAGTTGATCGCCATGCTGGAGAAGCAGGGCATGTGGTCGGTGGAGGCCCGTAAGTCCACGGCCTGACCGGTCGATCGCCCGGCCATCCGATCAGCCCATCGCTTCTGGACGCAAAATATAGTATATATGATTGAGCGTTGCGTGCGTCACAGTGGTGTGGCGACTACAGATCCGAAGGGCTTTCATGACCAAGTCAGTGGTGACCGGTGCGCTGCCCGCGCATCCCGAGGCGTCCTACATCGACGGCGACTGGATCCCCGTCTCCACGTCCGAGGTCTTCGATGTGGTGAACTGCAGCACCGAGGAGATCGTGACGAGCGTCGGCGCGGCGGGCGTCGACGACGTGGACGCCGCCGTCACGGCGGCGCGCCGGGCATTCGACCAGGGGCCGTGGCCGCTGCTGTCGCCCGCCGAACGCGCGGGCTACCTGCGCGCGATCGCCGCGGAACTCACGGCGCGCGGTGACGATTTCGCCCGGCTGTGGTCCATCGAATCCGGCATCGCCTACGCACTGGCGAAGACCCGCCTGCCGCTGTTCCTGGCGGGTGCGTTCAACGCCTACGCCGACCTGGCCGAGACGTTCGAGTTCCGGGAGGCACACACCCCCGCGGCAGGCGGCGCGGGTCTGCTCGTCCGCGAGCCGGTGGGTGTGGTGGCGGCGATCGTGCCGTGGAACGGCCCGGCCGGGCTGATGGCCTACAAGTGCGCCCCCGCGCTGCTGGCGGGCTGCACCGTGGTGCTGAAGCCGCCGCAGGAGGCGCCGACCTCGGCCTATCTGTTCGCCGAGATCTGCGCGAAGGTGGGGCTGCCCGCGGGCGTGGTCAATGTGGTGACGGCCGATCGCGCGGTGTCGGAGTCGCTGGTCCGCCATCCCGGCGTCGACAAGGTGACCTTCACCGGCTCCACCGCCGCGGGCCGGGCGATCGGCGCGATCTGTGCCGACCGGATGGCACGGTGCACCCTCGAACTGGGCGGCAAATCGCCCGCCCTGATCCTCGACGACTACGACCTCGGGACCGCGGCGAAGGTCCTGGCCGGGGGCATCAGCTACCTGGCCGGGCAGGTGTGTCACAGCCTGACGCGCGTCATCGTCACCGAGCGGCGGCACGACGAGCTCGCGGAGGCGCTCGGTGCGGCGATGAGCGCGGTGCGCGTGGGCGATCCGTTCGACGAGACCGTCACGATGGGCCCGCTCGCCTCCGCGCGGCAGCGCGAGCGCGTCGAGAGCTACATCGCGGCGGGAAAGTCCTCGGGTGCCCGGCTGGTGACCGGCGGCGGCCGCCCGGCGCACCTGGACCGCGGCTTCTTCGTCGAGCCGACGGTGTTCGCGAATGTCGACAACCGGTCGGTGATCGCGACGGAGGAGATCTTCGGTCCGGTCCTGTCCGTCATCGCGGCGAAGGACGAGGACGACGCGATCGCCCTGGCCAACGACAACCCCTACGGCCTCAATGCCGCGGTGTTCACCGACGACGCCGACCGCGCCTACCGGGTGGCGCGCAGACTGCGCACCGGCACGGTGGGGCACAACGGCCCGCGCACCGACTTCTCCATCGCCTTCGGCGGCTTCAAACTGTCCGGTATCGGCCGTGAGGGCGGCACGGAGGGGCTGCTGCCGTTCCTGGAGACCAAGACCCTGGTGCTGGAGCAGCCGCCGACCGATGCCTCGGGTTTCGGCAACTGACACTGCCCGCACCCGGCATTCTCGGCACCCGATATCGGCGGGGATTGCCGCGAAGAAATAGAAAATCGCTGTTCCCGAATTGCGATGAATGTCCACATTGTTGGACATTCGGGCCGCGGAGTTCTGCTTACGCTCGCAAAGGGAAAGGGGCACAAGGTAATCACTCCCTTTCCTATTCATCGGCGCATGTCGCGCGCGTTCTATTCGGCCGGGGGAGCAGTGCTGCCCGCCGGCGGCTGGAGGTTGTACAGATGTTCCGCAGCAAGCGTTTTCGTCCGCGGCGGTGGGCCGCGGGTCTGGCGGTCGTGCTCGCTCTCGGGGCGGGTGCAGGGCTGGATTCCGCGGTCGCACTGGCGGATTCGGGTGCGCGGTACCTGGTGATCACCGGTGCCGGGTCGTCGAACATCAGCGTGCTCGGGCTCGATCGCCTGGGCACCCTGTCGACGGTGCCGGGGTCGCCGTTCGCCTCCGGCACCGGCGCGCTGTCGGTGACGATCACTCCGGACGGGCGGAAGGTCTACACGGCGAACACGGTGTCGGGGACGGTCGAGGGATTCCACCTCGGCACCGACGGCACGCTCACCCCGATCGCCGACGCCCACCTCGACCTCGGTGGCCCCGGCGTCGGCGTGCTGGCGTCGCCGGATGGGCGGACGGTATTCGTGACCACCGGCGTGGCGACGAACGAGATCCGCTCCTACACGATCACCGGTTCGGGCGGGCTCGTGCCCACCGGGGCGGCGCCGGTGCGGATTCCCGGGGTCAGCGGGCTGAGTATGCCGGCGATCACGCCCGACGGCAGGTTCCTGTTCACCGCGGGCTGGCTCGAGGCGACGGTCTTCAGCTACGCGATCGGCACCGACGGCGCGCTGACGCAGGTGGACTCGGTGCCGGCCGGGTTGATGTCGACGTTGCCCGGCGTCAGTCCGGACGGCCGCTTCCTCTACACCAGCAACGAGGCCGACGGCAGCATGTCGGGCTATGCGATCGGGGCCGACGGCAGGCTGACGCCGATCCCTGGATCGCCCTTCCGCACCGGCCTGATGCCGCTGCCGCACGGTGCGATGTTCACCGCCGACGGCAAGCGCCTGTACATCGCCGAGGCGATGGCCGGTGACATCGCCGGTTTCCGGATCGCCGACAACGGCGCGCTGAGCCCGCTGCCCGGTTCGCCGTACCCGGCGCCCACGGGGACGCTGCCGGGCCGGGTGCTGGTGGATTCGGTGTCGGAGCGGGTCTTCCTCATCGACACGCTCACTATTCAGGGCACCTCGCGGGTGCACACCTACGCGATGGCGGCCGACGGATCGTTGTCGCGCACCGGGGCGCCGTCCGTCGACACCGGTCTGCTCTTCTCCGACGGGCCCGACGCGTTCGTGGCCACGCAGTGACGTTCGCGGGGGACTCTACAAGGTTCCGAATATTACATATATTATATTCAGGAAGGATCTGCACCGCACTCGCCAAGGGAGGCACCCCGATGAAACCGTACCGCTCGATGCTCTTCGTCCCAGGTCACAAGGCCGCGTGGGCGGACAAGGGCGTCGCCTCCGGTGCCGACGCGCTCATTCTCGACCTGGAGGACTCGGTCCCCGCCGCCGACAAGGTCGAGGCACGGGCGACCGTCGCGGCCACCATCGACCGCCTCATCGGCGTCGGAGTCCGGCCGGACCTGTGGGTCAGGGCCAATCCGGAGGTGAGCGGCCTGCTCGGCGGCGACCTCGAGGCCATCGTGCGGCCCGGCCTGGCCGGGCTGTTCCTGGCCAAGGTCTTCACCGCCGACGAGATCGTGCGCCTGGACGCGGTGCTCGGCCACATCGAGCAGCGCGAGGGCATCGAGGTCGGCACGGTGCGGCTGATCGTGTCCTATGAGACCGCGACGTCGATGGCGCACTGCGAGGAGATCGCCGCGGCCAGCCCGCGCGTGGCCTCGCTGCTCGGCGCGACCGGCCCGAACGCCGATGTCGGCCGGGAACTCGGCTTCGAGTTCACGCCCGGCGGGCTCGAGACCCTGTACCTGCGCAGCCGGATCATCCTGGCGGCGCGCTCGAACGGGCTGCACCACCCGGTCGCGGGCGTGTGGCAGGACATCAAGGATCTCGACGGCGCGCGGCGCTTCTGCCTGGACAACCGCCAGCTGGGTTACCGCGGACTGGTGGCCATCCACCCGTCGCACGTGGCGATCGCCAACGAGGTGTTCTCGCCCTCCCCGGAGACCGTCGACTTCTACCGGCGGATGATCGTGGCGTACCAGGAGGCCGAGGCGGCGGGCAGCGCCGCGGTCGACTTCGAGGGCCAGCACATCGACCTCGCGCACGCGAAGACCGCGGAGGGCGTCATCGCGCTGGCGGACGCGCTGTCGGCCAACGCGTAGGACCGACAGCGAAACGGGGGTGGCCGCGGCCACCCCCGTTCTTCGTGCGCGCGGATCAGTCGACGATCAGCACGACCGTCTCGGCGACACAGGCCGGTTTGGCCTCGCCGCCGTCGAGCACGTACTTCGCGGTCACCAGCGCACCCGCCGGGGATGCGGTGACGTCGGTGATCGTGACGGTCGCCCGCAACTGCGACCCGACCCGCAACGGTGCCGGGAAGCGAACCTTGTTGACGCCGTAGTTGACCCGGGCCGAGCCGAAGGTGAAGTCCAGCAGTTCCGGGCGGAAGTGCGAGATCAACGACAGCGTGAGGTAGCCGTGCGCGATGGTCGCGCCGTAGGGTCCGTCGGCGGCGCGCTCCGGGTCGACATGGATCCACTGTTCGTCGTCGGTGACGACGGCGAACGCGGTGATCCTGGCCTGGTCGACGAGAAACGGCGCGCTCGGGCCGATCGGCTCGCCCACCGCGGCGCGAACGTCGTCGAGGGTGTGGAAAACGCGGGTCACGAGAGCTCCTGGCTAGACGGTGAGGTCGACGGTGGCGTTGGGTCCGGCGGATTCGCCACCGGGACCGAACAATTCGAGCGCCACGCCGTCCGGCACGGTGGTGGCGAGCAGCCGCGCGGGCTGACCGCAGAACAGTGGCGCCCGGCCCCGGTGCCGGAGCTCGCGCACCGGCGCCCCCGCCCGCAGCCGGTGGATCTCGGCCAGCGCGATGGCCTGGAGTGGGCCGTGCACGACGAGTCCCGGATAACCCTCCACGCCGGTGGCGTAGGGCCAGTCGTAGTGGATGCGATGGGCATTCGCGGTCGCCGCGGAGAACCGGGCCAGCAGCGACGGATCGGTCCGCAGCTCCCAGGCATCGTCCGCGGTCCGGTGCAGCGGCGCCCCGGGAACCGCGTCCGCGGCCGGAACGGCGGCAGGCGTGGCGGGCGGCGGTGCCGCCTCGCGGTAGATCAGGTTCTGCGACTCCTCGATCGCGAGCGCGCCGGTGTGGTCGAACAACCTGATCTGGACGTCGACCACGACCAGCGCGCCGGAGCGGCCGCTCTTCTCGGTCACCGAGACCACCTCCGCCTCGCGCCGGATCCTGCTGCCGACGAGAAGCGGTGCGTGGAAACGGATCTCCCCACCGGCGAACATCCGCCGCGGCAGCGCGACCGGCGGCAGGAACGAGCCGCGGCGCGGGTGCCCGTCGGCGCCGAGCACGCCCGAGGCGGCCCAGCGCGGCAGGGCGACCCAGTGCCACAGCGGCGGGAGCGGGTCGCCCGGCTCCGGGGTGGGCAGCCCGTCGTCGAGCAGCGCGGCGAGCGCGGCGACGGGAGCCGGGTCGAGGAGTTCGGTGCCGGTCTCGAGGTGTGGTTCCCAGGCGGACTCGGTCACATGAACCGCCCGCCGGTCACCTCGAGCACCGTGCCGGTCATGTACGAGGACAGGTCGGAGGCGAGAAACAGTGCCACCGAGGCGATCTCGTCGACCTCGCCGGCGCGCCCCAGCGGGATCTCGCTCATCTTCTGATCCCACACCTTCTGCGGCATGGCCTCGGTCATCGCCGTGCGGATCAGCCCGGGCTGGATGGCGTTCACCCGGACGCCCAGGTGCGCGAGCTCCTTCGCGGCGGCCTTGGACAGGCCGACGATGCCGGCCTTGGCGGCGGAGTAGTTGGTCTGGCCGGGCAGGCCGATCTTGCCCGAGAGCGAGGACATGTTGACGATGGCGCCGCTGCCGCGTTCGCGCATCACCGCGCCCGCCAGCCGGGTGCCGGTCCAGGTGCCCTTGAGGTGCACGTTGATGACCTGGTCGAAGTCGTCCTCGGTCATCTTGCGCATGGTCGCGTCGCGGGTGATGCCCGCGTTGTTGATCATGACGTCGACGGGGGAGAAGGACTCCGCCGCCGCGTCGAGCAGCGCCTGGACGTCCGCGGCGCTGGTGACGTCGCAGCGCACGCCGCGCGCCACGGCGGCGCCGCCCAGCTTCCCGGCGGCGGCCTCGGCCGCAGCGCCGTCGATGTCACCGACGACGACGCGGGCGCCCTCGGCGATGAACCGTTCGGCGATGGCGTACCCGATGCCCTGGGCGGCGCCGGTGACGACGGCGGTCTTGTCGGCGAGCAGTGGTCCGGTCATGGCAGTTCCTTACTGTCGGTGGTGTCGAGCTGCGCCAGGATGCGGCGTGCGCGGTCGACCACGGGCTTGTCGACCATGGTGCCGTCGACGACGGCGACACCCGAGGTCTCGGTGGTCGCGTCGAGAATCTTTCTCGCCCAAGCGTGTTCACGCGCGGTGGGCCGGAAGGCGGTCGTCACCGGGTCGAGCTGGCGCGGATGGATGCAGAGCTTGCCGGTGCAGCCGAGACGGCGGCCGTAGGTGGCGTCGTCGTGGACGAGGTCGGCGTCGTCGACCACCCCGGTGACGCCGTCGATCGGACCGGGCAGCCCGGCCGCGGCGGACGCCAGGACCACCGTGTGCCGGGTACCGGCCAGCGCGTCGCGGTCGGCGGGATCGACACCGATCTCGGCGGCCAGATCGAAGGTGCCGATCGCGAGCCGGTCCACCCCGGCGGTGGCCGCGACGGCCGCGGCGTGCACCACGCCCGCGGCGGTTTCGATCAGGGCGATCAGCGGCGCCGGGGTGTCGACATCGCCGAGGGGCGAGCCAGGGGCGAGGGACCCGCTCCCGCGGCCCGCTCGCCCGGCGGTGAGGGTCGCGAGGACAGCCGGGAGAACACCGATCTCGGCCTTGGGCAACATCACCGCGCAGTGCAGCGGCGCGAGCGCGGCCAGATCGTCGTCGTGCCAGCGGGTTCCGGCCGCGTTGACCCGGACGGCGCAGGCGTTGCCCGCCGCGATCCAGGCGACGGCGTTGTCGCGCGCGGCGTCCTTGGCCGCGGGCGCGACGGCGTCCTCCAGATCGAGGACCACCAGTCCCGGGTTCGCGGCGGTGGCCTTGGCGAAGCGTTCGGGACGATCGGCGGGGACGAACAGCAGGGTGGCGGCCGTGCGGACCCGGGTCGCCAGGTCGATCGCGGTACTCGTCCTCACGCGCGCTTCTTCGCTTCGCGCACGAGCCCGCCACCGATGATCAGCCGCTGGATCTCACTGGTGCCCTCGTAGAGGCGCAGCAGCCGGACGTCGCGATAGATGTGCTCGACGGTGACCTCGCGCATATAGCCGCTGCCGCCGTGGATCTGCACCGCGTTGTCGGCGACCCGGCCGACCATCTCGGTGCAGAACAGCTTGGCCACCGACGGCGAGATCCGCCGATCCTCGCCGGAGACGTACTTGGCCGCGGCCTCGCGCACCAGCGCGCGACCGGCCATGACGCCGGTCTGCATGTCGGCCAGCATGGCCTGGACCAGCTGGAAGTCACCGATCGGGGTGCCGCCCTGGGTCACCGTCGCAGCGTAGGCGACCGATTCGTCGAGCGCGCGCTGGGCGGTGCCGACGGCCAGCGCGGCGATGTGCACGCGACCGCGCGAGAGCGAGGCCATCGCGGCCTGGTAGCCGACGTCCTCCGCGCCGCCGACGAGCGCGTCGGCGGGCACGCGGACATCGGTGAAGGTGACATCGGCGGTCCAGGCGCCCTCCTGGCCCATCTTCTTGTCCTTGGGGCCGACGAGCACGCCCGGCGTGTCGGCGGGCACCAGGAAGACCGCGATACCGGGCCCGTCCGGGCCGGGCTCGGCGGTCCGGGCGAAGGTGACGAACAGATCCGCGAGCGGGGCGTTGGTGATGAAGCGCTTCTGACCGTCGATGACCCAGTCGTCACCGTCACGCCGTGCGCGCGTGCGCAATCCGGCCGGGTTGGACCCGGCGCCGGGCTCGGTGAGCGCGAAGGAGGCCAGCACTTCGCCCGCGGCGATCCGCTCGAGCCACTGCTTCTTCTGCTCGTCGGTGCCGTAGTTCACCAGCACCTGGCCGGCGATACCGTTGTTCGTGCCGAACAGCGAGCGCAGCGACAGCGAGGTGTAGCCGAACTCCATCGCCAGCTCGACGTCCTGGGTGAGGTCGACGCCGAGCCCGCCCCACTGCTGCGGGATGGCGTAGCCGAACAGGCCCAGCTCCGCCGCGGCCTGGCGGATGTCGTCCGGGATGGCGTCGGTGTCGAGGATCTCCTGCTCGCGGGGCACCACCTTGGTGCGGATGAACGTGCGGACATGGGCCAGGATCGGCTCGAAGTCCTCGGCACTGAGTTCGGACACTCTCGGCTCCTTCTCACGGAATCTAGATATAATATATGATGATATAATATACGATAACCGGCGATGGCGAGCTACGATCCGTCCGTCGGTACTCAGTACATAATATATTTGAAGGGATGTGCACATGCCGGGCCTGTACTTCGAGGAGCTCGAACCCGGGTTGGTCATCGACCATCCGACCCGCCGCACGGTCACCGAGGCCGACAACACCTTCTTCAGCGTCATGACGCTGAACCTGGCGCCCCTGCACCTCGACGCCGAGTACAGCAAGAACTCCATCTACGGGCAGCGCCTGGTGAACAGCTTGTTCATCCTCGGTCTCGTCTCGGGCATCACCGTCCCCGAGACCACCCAGGGGACCACCCTGGGCAACCTGGGCTTCGAGCAGATCAAGTTCCCCAAGCCGGTCTTCCACGGCGACACCATCCATGTGCGGACCGAGATCGAGGCGCGCCGGGAATCCAAGAGCCGCACCGATTCCGGGATCGTGACCTTCCGCCACCTGGGCATCAACCAGCGCGACGAGATCGTCTGTGACGCGCTGCGGGTGGGTCTGATGATGAAGCGCCCGGCCGAGCAGGCCTGACCCACGCCGACGCACCATCAACGAGGAGGACACGTCATGGTGGACGTTGCGTCCGTCGCCGGGCCCGCGTGGGTGCCGGACGAGCGGATACGTGAGCGCAGCAGGCTGCTCGCGGCGATGCGCGCCTGGGAGCTGGGCGCCGACGCCGCCGCGGTGGCCGAACTGAACCAGCGCGCGATCGAGGACCCCGAATGGTTCTGGCGGGCCGCGGTGGCCGACCTGGGGGTCGACTTCACCGTCCCGTTCGAGCGGGTGCTCGACGACACGGACGGCAAGCCGTTCCCGCGCTGGTTCCCGGGCGGGCGGATCAACATCGCCCAGCTCACGGCGCACCGGCACGCCAAGGGCGCGGCCGCGGACCGGACCGCCGTCGTCTACGAGGGCGACGAGGGCCTGCGCCGGACGCTGACGTTCGCCGAACTCGACGCCGAGGTCCGGCGTTTCGCCGCCAACCTCACCGCACTGGGTGTGCGGCGCGGCGATCGGGTGGTGCTGTTCATGCCGGTGGTGCCCGAAGCGGCGGTGGCGTTTCTCGCCGTCGCGATGATCGGCGCGGTCTCGGTGCCGACCTTCAGCGGCTACGCCCCCGACGCCTTGGCCACCCGGCTGCAGGATTCGGAGGCGGTGCTGCTGGTGACGGCCGACGGCACCACCCGGCGCGGCAAGCGGGTCGAGCTCAAGGCCACCGCCGACGCGGCGCTGGCCGCGGCGCCGACCGTGCGCTCGGTCGTGGTCGTCCGGCACCTGGGCACCGATGTGCCGATGCACGCGGGACGCGATGTCTACTACGACGAACTCGACGCCGATCCGGCACCGGTGCCGACCGCCGACACCGAGGCCAACGATCCGCTGACGATCGTCTACACCTCCGGCACCACCGGCCGCCCGAAGGGAATCGTCCACTCGCACGGCGGTTTCGCCGTGAAGACGGCGGTCGACTTCGCCTACGGCTTCGATGTGCACGCCGGGGACGTGGTCTCCTGGATCACCGATCTGGGCTGGCTCGTCGGCCCCATGCTGATGACCGGACCGCTGCAGCTCGGCGCCACCATCGTGATGATCGAGGGCCTGCCGACGCACCCGACCACGGATCGCATGTGGGAGATCGTCGAGCGCAACGGCGTCACCGTCGCCGGTATCGCGCCGACGGCGGCGCGGGCGCTGAAGGCGGCGGGCTCCGTCGCGCCGGAAATGCCCAGCCTGCGCACCTTCGTCTCCACCGGCGAGGCGTGGGACGAGCCCACCTGGTGGTGGCTGTTCGGGGAGATCGGCGGCGGGCGGCGCCCGATCGTCAACTACAGCGGCGGCACCGAGGTCGGCGGCGGCATCCTGATCGGCTATCCGTTCCTGCCCGCCGAGGCGGCCGCGTTCACCGGCGCGCTGCCGGGCGTGGACGCCGCGGTGTTCGGTGAGGACGGCTCGCCGGTCGCCGGTGACATCGGAGAACTGGTGGTGCGCAACACCTTCCCCGGCATGACGCACGCGTTCTGGCAGGACCGCGACCGCTACCTGGAGACCTACTGGAACCAGTGGGACGGGGTCTGGGTGCACGGCGACCTGGCCAGCGTCGACGACACCGGGATGTGGCGCATCCACGGCCGCTCCGACGACACCATCAAACTGTCCGGCCGCCGGGTCGGGCCCGCCGAGATCGAGGCGGCGCTGCTGCGTGACGGCCGGATCGCCGAGGTCGCCGTGATCGGCGTCCCCGACGAGCTGCGCGGGCAGCGCGCGGTCGCCTTCGCGGTACTGCGGGCGGCGGGCGCGACGCCGGACGACCTGCAGGACACCGCGACCGGCAACGCGGGGCGCTCGTTCGCGCCGACCCTCGTCGTCGTGGCGAGCCTGCCCAAGACCAAGAACGGCAAGATCATGCGCCGGGCGATTCGGTCCCGGTATCTCGGGGCGCCGACCGGGGACATGTCCTCCCTCGACCCCACCACCCCACTCGAAGCGATCCCCGTGTCCGCGGGCGACGAACAGGAGTAGTACATGACCTCCGCTACCGGCACCGACGACAACGTCGAAGTCGTCCGGCAGGCGACGCGCGAGCTCGCCCGCAAGTTCGACAACAACTACTGGCTGGAGAAGGACAACAAGCACGAGTACCCCTGGGAATTCGTGAAGGCCTTCGCCGCCGGCGGCTGGCTCGGCGCGATGATTCCCGAGGAATACGGCGGCATCGGTCTCGGGCTCAAGGAAGCCGCGGTGATGCTGGGCGAGATCTCGGCCTCCGGCGCGGGCATGAGCGGCGGTTCGGCGATCCACTTCTACGCCTTCCCTCCCGCCCCGATCGTGAAGTACGGCTCGGAGGCGATGAAGCGCGAGTACCTGCCCCAGCTCGCCTCGGGTGATCTGCTGATGGCCTTCGGTGTCACCGAACCCACCGCGGGCGTGGATACGTCGCGGATCAAGACCAAGGCCACCAAGGTCGACGGCGGCTGGGTGATCAACGGGCAGAAGGTGTTCATCACCAACGCCCAGAACGCGCACAAGATCCTGCTGCTGGCGCGCACCTCGCCGCGCCGCGAGGACAAGCCGCTGTGGGGCATGTCGCTGTTCCTGGCCGACATGGATCGCAGCCGGGTCACCGTGCGCGAGATCGACAAGCTCGGCCGCGCCGCGATCGACACCAACGAGCTGTTCATCGACAACCTCGAGGTGGCCGACGACCGGCTCGTCGGCGAGGTCGACAAGGGCTTCTACTACCTGCTCGACGGCCTGAATCCCGAGCGGATCGTGGTCGGTATGGAGGGCATCGGCCTGGGCCGGGCCGCGCTCGAGATCGGCGCCGAATACGCCAAGAACCGGGTGGTGTTCGACCGTCCGATCGGCCAGAACCAGGCCGTCGCGCATCCGCTGGCCGACTCCTGGATCCGGTTGGAGGCCGCCGAGGGCATGGTCATGCGGGCCGCGGAACTGTTCGACGCGGGTCTGCCGTGCGGTCCGGAAGCGGCCGCCGCCAAGTATCTCGGCGCCGAAGCCGGTTTCGAGGCCTGCGACCGGGCGTTCTCGACGCTGGGCGGCTACGCCTACGCGAAGGAGTACCACATCGAGCGGCTGTGGCGGGAGGTGCGGCTGCTGCGCAACGCCCCGTTCTCGCAGGAGATGGTGCGCAACTACATCTCCCAGCAGGTGCTCGGCCTGCCCCGTTCCTACTGAGAGGGATTCGCACACATGACGGGACCATTGGCGGGCGTGCGCGTGGTCGTGCTGGCGGGCATGGGGCCGGTGCCCTATGTCTCGATGCTGCTGGCCGACATGGGCGCCGACGTCGTCCGGGTGGTGCGGCCGCCGCACCGCTCGGCGCGGGAACTGAGCCAGACCGTCGGCCTGACCGAGGAGACCGATGTGGTCAACCGCGGGGTCGGGTCGGTGGCGGTGGATCTGAAGGACCCGGCGGGTCGCGCAGCCGTGTTGCGGCTGGCCGCCGCGGCCGAGGTGTTCATCGAGGGCTATCGCCCCGGTGTCACCGAGCGGTTGGGGCTGGGTCCGGACGAGGTCACCGCGCACAATCCCCGCCTGGTCTACGTCCGGCTCACCGGATACGGACAGCGCGGGCCACGGGCGCAGGACGCCGGACACGACATCAACTATGTCGCCCAGTCCGGCGCCCTGCACGCGCTCGCGGCCGCGGGCGGTGCGCCGCGGCCGCCGATCAACCTGCTCGGCGACTACGCGGGCGGCGGCGCGATCGGCGCCTTCGGAATCGCCTGCGCGCTGGTCGAAGCCGGGCGCACCGGCCGGGGTCAGGTGATCGACGCGGCCATGGTCGACGGTGTCGCGGTGCTCACCGCGAAGTTGCAGGGCCTGCGCGCGGCCGGGCTGTATTCCGACGAACCGGGGACGAACTTCCTCGACTCGGGCGCCCCGTTCTACGACACCTATCGGTGCGCCGACGGCCGCTACCTGGCGGTGGGCGCACTCGAGCCCGACTTCTACCGGCAGTTCCTCGACCGGCTCGGGGTCGACACCACCGACTGGCCCGGCCAGGACGACCGGGCCGAGTGGCCGCGCCTGCGCGAGCTCATCGCCGACGCGGTGGCGCGGCGCACCCGTGACGAGTGGTGGCAGGTCTATCAGGGCACCGACGCCTGCGTGTCGCCGGTGCTCACCTTCGACGAGGCCGCCGAGGACCCGCACAATGTCGAACGTGGCGTGTTCGAACGGGTTTCGGGTGTCCTGCACCCGGCGCCCGCGCCGCGGTTCGACCGGACACCCGCCCGCGCGCCCTCGGTGCCGCCCGCCGGGATCGGCGACCTCGACGAGCTCCTCGCGCGGTGGGCGAGGACCGCGACCCCCACCGGCGCCGACGCGGTGCCGGTCAGCGAATGAAAGGACGACACGTGCCCGGCTACGAGGACTTCTCGGCGTTGACGATCGACCGCCCGTCCGAGGGCGTGCTGCGCATCGTCCTGGACGGCCCGAACCTGAATTCGGTCGGGGCCGAGGCCCATCGGCACCTGGCCGATGTCTGGCCGGTGATCGCCCTCGACGAGACCGTGCGCGCGGTGCTCATCCGCGGCGCGGGCGATCGGGCGTTCTCCGCGGGCGGCAGCTTCGACCTGGTCGAGGACATGATCGGCGACTACGCCGCGCGCACCAGGGTGATGCGCGAGGCGCGGGATCTGGTGCGCAACATCATCGAGGTGCCCCAGCCGATCATCTCCGCGATCAACGGACCGGCCGCGGGCGCGGGCCTGGTGGCGGCGCTGCTCGCCGACATCTCGGTGGCGGGGCGCCGGGCCAAGATCGTCGACGGGCACGTCCGCCTCGGCGTCGCGGCCGGCGATCACGCGGCCATCTGCTGGCCGCTGCTCACCTCGATGGCCAAGGCCAAGTACCACCTGCTCACCAACGAGGTGCTGACCGGCGAGGAGGCCGAGCGCATCGGCATGGTCTCGCTGTGCGTCGACGACGATCAGGTCCAGGACCGGGCGATGGAGATCGCGCGGAAGCTGGCCGCGGGGTCGCGGGCGGGCATCCAGGGCACCAAGATGGCGCTCAACGGCTGGTACCGCCAGGCGATGCCGATCTTCGACGCGTCGCTGGGCCTGGAGTTCTACCACTTCGGCGGCCCCGATGTCGCCGAGGGCGTCGGCTCGCATCGGGAGAAGCGGGAGCCGAAGTTCACATGAGCGCCGAACGCGCGCACGGCCCGCTGGCCGGGGTGACGGTGATCGGCCTGGAGCAGGCCATCGCCGCCCCGCTGTGCACCCGTCATCTCGCCGATCTCGGTGCCCGGGTGATCAAGATCGAACAACCGGGCTCGGGCGACTCGACCCGGCACTACGACACCGTGGTCGGTGGCCTGTCGGCGCACTTCACCTGGCTCAACCACGGCAAGGAGTCCGCGGCGCTGGACCTGCGCGAGGCCGAGGACCTCACCCTGCTCGAACGCATGCTCGGCGGCGCCGACGTGCTGGTGAGCAATCTGGGCCCCGGCGCGCTGGACCGCCTCGGGCTCGGTGTCGAGGAACTCGCGCGCCGCTACCCCCGGCTGATCATCGTCGACATCTCCGGCTACGGCCGCGGCGGTCCGCTCGATCACAAGCGTGCCTACGACCTGCTCGTCCAGGCCGAGGCGGGGTCGTGCACCATCACCGGCACGCCGGGGCACCCGGCGAAACCCGGCATCCCCGTGGCCGATATCGGCACGGCGCTGTACTCGTACTCGGCGGTGCTTGCCGCGCTCTACGACCGCGAACGCACCGGGCACGGCGCGATCGTGCCGGTCGCCATGCTGGATGTGGTGTCGGAGATGATGGGCTTCGCGCTCAACCAATTCCTGCACACCGGAACCGAACCCGTGCCGGTGGGCATGGGTTCGCCGATGATCGCGCCGTACGGGTCCTATCCGACCGCCGACGGGCAGGTCGCGGTGCTCGGCACGACCAGCGATCGCGAGTGGCGCAGGCTCACCGAGCTGATGGACCGACCGGATCTCGCGGCGGACGCGCGCTACGCGCACAACGACGACCGGGTCGCCTGCCGCGCGGAACTCGATGCGGCGGTGGGGAAGTGGTGCGCCGAGCGCACCCTCGCCGAGATCCAGGCCGCCGCCGACGCGGCGGGCATCGGCAATGCCCGGCTCAACGGTGTGCGGGAGCTCGCCGAGCATCCGCAGCTGCGTGATCGCGGACGCTGGCGCGAGATCGGCACGCCCTCCGGGCCGGTGCCCGCCCTGCTGCCGCCGGGGACCGCGCTCGACTGGCCCGCCGTGCACGGATCGGTCCCGGCACTGGGCGCCGACACCGCCGCGCTCCGCGCCGAATTCGCGCCCGAGTCCGCCGATGTATGACGGCGCCCCGCGCATCGGGCCCGCGCTGAGCCTGAAGAGCACCGCGGCACAGGAGATCCGGCGACGGATCTTCGCCGGCGAGCTGCGTCCGGGCGACAAGATCGACCAGAGCGAGATCGCCGAGTCGCTCGACATCAGCAAGCTGCCGGTGCGCGAGGCGCTGATCGCCCTCGATGTGGAGGGTGTGGTGGACATGCCGCCGCGGCGCGGGGCCTACGTCGCCCCGATGAGCCGCGACGACGTGCGCGATCACTACTGGCTGCTCGGCGTGGTGTCCGGGCTGGCCGCCGCACGGGCGGCCACCCGGATCCCGGACGCCACGCTGGACCGGCTCGACGTCATCCTGCGTCGGATGGAGGAGTCCGCCGCGAGCGCGGAGCGGGAGGCGCTGAACTTCGCGTTTCATCGAGAGATCAACCGCGCCTCCGGATCTCGCCGTTTGATCTCCGAGCTCAAGGTGCTCGGCAGCGCGGGACCGCACGGCTTCTACGAGGCGCACGACGACTGGCCCGAGACCGCCGACCGCGACCATCGCGAGATCGTCGCCGCGCTGCGCGCCCGCTCGGCGCCGCTGGCCCGGCAGGCCACCGAGGAACACTTCCAGCACGGCGGGAACCGGGCGGTGGAAATGCTCGAGTCCCGCGGGTTCTGGCAGTGATATAATATTTTATGTACAAACTATGGGAAGGTGGCAGGTAGGCATGAGTCTCACGGCCGACGAGCAGCAGATGGTCGACCTGGTCGCGGAATTCGTCGATCAGCGGGTCAAGGACCGGGTTCGCGAATTCGAAGAGGACGACATCTATCCCGAGGAATTCATCGAGGAGATGAAGAAGCTCGGGTTCTTCGGGCTGCTCGCGCCCGCCGAGTACGGCGGCGTCGACGTGAGCACCGCCTGTTTCGCCGGGGTCACCGAGCAGCTGGCGCGCGGCTGGATGAGCCTGGCGGGCGCGATCGGCGGTCACTCCGTGATCACCTACCTGATCAAGACCTTCGGCACCGACGAGCAGAAGCAGAAGTACCTGCCGAAGATGGCCGAGGGCGCGATCCGCGCCACCATGGCGCTGACCGAACCCGGCGGCGGCAGCGACCTGCAGGCCATGCGGACCGTCGCGGTCCGCGACGGCGACCAGTGGTCGATCTCGGGCTCCAAGACCTGGATCTCCAATGCCGCGCACTCCGGCCTGATCGGGCTGCTCTGCCTCACCGACAAGGACGCGAAGCCCGCGCACCAGGGCATGAGCGTGATCCTGGTCGAACCCGGTGACGGGATGATCATCTCCAAGAAGCTGCCCAAGCTCGGCTACCGCGGCGTCGAGGCCTGCGAGCTGGTCTTCGACGGGCGCAAGGTCGGCGACGACGCGATCCTCGGCGGCGTGCCGAACCAGGGCTGGGCGCAGATGATGCGCGGGCTCGAGGTCGGGCGCATCCAGGTGGCCTCGCGCGCGCTGGGCGTCGGCCAGGCCGCGCTGGACGCCGCCGTGCGCTACGCGCAGGAACGGCAGTCCTTCGGCAAGCCGATCTGGAAGCACCAGTCCATCGGCAACCTGTTGGCCGACATGGCGACCAAGCAGCGCGCCGCCCGCCTGCTCACCCTCGACGCGGCCCAGAAGCTGGACGCGGGGGAGCGCGCCGACATGGAAGCGGGCATGGCCAAGCTGTTCGCCTCCGAGACCGCGATGCAGATCGCGCTCGACGCGATCCGGGTGCACGGCGGCTACGGCTACTCCAAGGAATACGACGTGGAGCGGTACTTCCGCGACGCGCCGCTGATGATCGTCGGTGAGGGCACCAACGAGATCCAGCGCAATGTCATCGCCGCACAGTTGATCGCGCGCAACGCGATCTGATCGGAGCCATTCGGATGTCCACCCTGCGCAGGGCCGCGATCGTCGCGCCCACCCGCACTCCCGTCGGCACCTTCGGCGGCTCGCTGCGTGATGTCCCGGTCGAGGACCTGGGCGCCACCGTGGTGCGCGCCGTGGTCGAACGCTCGGGCATCGATCCCGAACGCATCGACGACGTCGTCTTCGCCCAGTCCTACGCCAGCTCCGAGGTCCCGTGCGTCGGCCGCTGGCTGGCCTTGCACGCCGGCCTGCCGATCACGGTGCCCGGCATGCAGCTCGACCGCCGCTGCGGCGGTGGCCTGCAGGCCCTGGCGACCTCGGCGATGATGGTGCAGACCGGCGCGGCCGATGTCGTGCTGGCCGGCGGCGTCGAGTCGATGAGCCGCATCGAGTACTACTCCACCACCGCGCGCTGGGGCGCACGGGCGGGCACTGTGCAGCTGTTCGACCGGCTCGACCGGGGCCGCGAGCGGTCCCAGCCGGAAGCCCGCTTCGGCAAGATCTCCGGGATGATCGAGACCGCCGAGAACCTGGCGCAGGACTACGGCCTGATGCGCGAGGAAGCCGACGCCTTCGCCGCGCGCAGTCACCAGCGAGCCGCCGCGGCGTGGGCCGAGGGCCGCTTCGCCGACGAGGTGGTGCCGGTGACGGTGCCCCAGCGCAAGGGCGATCCGATCGTCTTCGCCGCCGACGAGGGCATCCGCCCGGAATCCACCCCGCAGACCCTGGCGAAGCTGCGCACCCTCACCCCCGGCGGCACCGTGACCGCGGGCAACTCCAGCCAGCAGAACGACGCCGCCGCCGGGCTTCTCGTCGTCGCCGAAGATCAGCTCGACGCCCTCGGCCTGGAGCCGATCGGGTTCCTCACCGGCTGGGCCGCCGCGGGGTGCGAGCCCTCGCGCATGGGCATCGGTCCGGTGCCCGCCGTCGCGAAACTCGCCGCACGCCTGGGCACCGAGACCACGGCGCTGCTGGACTCGATGGACCTCGTCGAGGTCAACGAGGCGTTCGCGGTGCAGGTGCTGGCGGTGCTGGAGGGCTGGGGCTGGCGCGATCACGACAAGCTCAATGTCAACGGTTCGGGCATCTCGCTGGGCCATCCGATCGGCGCCACCGGCGTCCGCATGGTGACCACGCTGCTGCACGAACTGCGTCGCCGCGGCGGCGGTCGCGGACTGGCGACCATGTGCATCGGTGGTGGCCAGGGCATGGCCGCCACCTTCGAGACCGCCTGAAACACCCGTTCAGGCAACGACTGTGCCCCGGCGAACCGAACAGGCCCGCCGGGGCACGGTCATTTCTCCCCGATCCGAGCGAGGAACGATGAAGCGATCACCGCTGCCGGAGGAACCCGACATCCGCCTGATGGTCCAGTTCGCCACCATCCGGATGGAATTCGCCGCCTGTCTCACGGCCGCGCTCGTCTTCGTCCAGGACATGGCGGCCGGTTGTCGTCCGTGCACCGTCTCGGTCGCGTCCGGACACTGCGCCGGGCTGCCCAGGTTGCCGAACGAACGCCTGTACCTGCTGCCCTGAATCGGCGGGTAGACACTTCGATCGACGAATGACGAACCCCTGCGGACCCGAATCGCGCTGGGCGGTTCGGGTCCGCAGGGGTTTGTGGTGGATCAGACGCGCAGCAGGGCGGCGAAATCGGTGGCCGGGGTGGCCGGATCGCCCGCCGTGATGGCCCGCAACAGGGCTTCGCTGCGTTCGGCGCCCAGGTCGGTGACGGTGAGCTCGCGGAACTTGGCGTCCAGGTCGGCCTGCGACATCGGGTTCTCGGCGGTGCCGCGCGGGTTGTCCACGAACACGTGACCGGTGCTGCCGTCGCGGTAGGTGACCGTGATGTCGGCGATCCAGCGGCCGGGGTACTCGGCGTCGAGGGCGGGGTCGACCTCGATCTTCACCCGCCGGGCCATTGTCGCGACCTCGCTGCCCGCGCTCAGGTCGAGACGGCCGGCCATGTAGTCGTGGTGGGTGCGGAAGCCGTTGCCGCGGCCCAGGATCGCCAGCGCGAACTGGAACGGCAGGCTGTACTGCAGGTGCTCGATGATCTGCGGGGCGTAGGCGTTGGCGTTCTGGTTGCCGATCACCACGTCGCCGCCGGACTGGATGCCGAGGCGGATGGTGTCGATCTCGCCCGCCCGCGCGGTCAGCTGCTGGGCGCCGTCGATGTAGGCGTGGTTGATCCCGCAGCAGCAGTACGGCTTGATCCACACCCGGGTGATCTCGAACGTCGCGTCCGGAGCGAACAGCGCGGCGGCCGCGGCGTCGTCGACCGGTCGGCCGACGAAGCTGCGGTAGAAGCCCTTGCGGCCGCTGAGGAACGTGGTCGGCCCGGTGATCCCCGCGGCGGCCATCTCGGCGGCGCGAATGCCGTTGCGGGTGCCGATACCCGAGTGCAGCCGCTTCACCGAACCGCCCGAGGAGGTGTACTCGGTGGTGCCCGCGCTGTGGCTCATCGCGATCGACAGCGCGTGCGCGGTGCGCTCGAGATCGAACCCGCGCATCTTGGCGACCACCGCCGCGGCGCCGAACGTCGAGAGCAGACCGTGCGGATGGAAACCGCGCTCGAGCAGCTGCGGCGCGGCCAGGATGCCGATCCGGGTGTAGACCTCGTAGCCGGCCACGACGCCGGTGATCACCTCGGCCATCGAGGAGCCCAGCTCCTCGCCGACGGCGATGGCCGCCGAGACGACCGCGCTGCCGGGGTGGCTGGAGCTGGACCGGTGGGCGTCGTCGTACTCGAAGCCGTGGCCGTAGGTGGCGTTGACGAACGCCGCGTCGGCGGCGCTCATCTCGTCACCCGAGGCGGTGACGTGGGCGGATCCGGGAGCGTGCGACGCCTTGGTCAGCTCGAGCGTCGCCCGGCTCCAGTCCAGCGAGGCGCTGCCGATCTGCAGGGCCAGCTGGTCCTGCATCAACCGCCGCGCGCCCGCGAGCGCGTCGGCCGGGATGGAGTCGTAGTCGAGCTCGGTGACCAGCCGGGCGACGGCGGCCTCGAGCGGGGGAAGGGAAGACATGGAGAACCTTTCGGGTGTCTGCGTCAGGCCAGGGTGTCCAGCAGCGGCTGCGGCAGGCCGTAGGACTTGAGTTCGACATAGGCGTCGAAGCCCTCGATCCCGGCCTCGCGGCCGATGCCGCTGTTCTTGAATCCGCCGATCGGCGCGAAGAAGCCGGCGGGGGTGCCGTTGAGTTCGACGGTGCCGGTGCGGATATGGCGGGCCACGGCCAGGGCGCGCGCCGGGTCGGCGGCGAACACCGAGCCGTTGAGGCCGTAGTTCGAGTTGTTGGCGATCTCGATCGCCTCGGCCTCGGTGTCGAAGGTGTGCACGGTCAGCACCGGGCCGAAGACCTCCTCCTGGGCGATCCTGGCGTTCGGATCGACGTCGGCGAAGATCGTCGGCTGGACGAACCAGCCGCGGTCCAGGCCCTCGGGCCTGCCGCCGCCGGCGAGCACCTGGGTGCCCGCGTCCCGCGCCGCGGCGATGTAGCCCTCGACCCGGTCCCGCTGCGCGCGGCTCACCAGCGGGCCCACCTCGGTCGCCGGATCGAACGGATCGCCGACCGGCATCGAGCCGATCATGTCGCGGAGCCGGTCGTAGAGGTCGTCGCGCAGCGAACGGGCCACCACGATGCGGGTCTTGTTGCTGCACACCTGGCCGCTGTTGCGCAGCGAGAGCGCGCGGATGACCGGCACGGCCGCGTCGAGGTCGGCGTCGTCGAGCAGCACGGCCGCGGACTTGCCGCCGAGCTCCAGGGTCACCCGGCGCAGATCCTCGCCGCAGATCGCGGCGATCCGTCGGCCCGCCGCGGTCGATCCGGTGAACGAGACCTTGTCGATGCCGGGGTGCCGCACCAGGTGCTCGCTGACCTCGCGCCCGGCGACCACGACATTGAGCACGCCCGCGGGCAGCCCGGCCTGCTCGAAGATCTCGGCCAGCAGGTAGGCCGAGAGCGCGGTCTCCGGTGACGGCTTGAGCACCACGGTGCACCCGGCCAGCAGCGCGGGCGCGAGCTTGATGATCGCGATCTGCAGCGGGGCATTCCACGGCACGATCGCGGCCACCACACCGACCGGCTCGCGAGTGACCAGCGCGTTGCCGGTGACCGAGCGGCGGACATCGGACCACTGGTACCGCGGCGCGAGCTCGAGGAACGCGTCGAGCAGCATCCGCGTGCCCATCGACTGCATCCTGGTGGACAGCGTGATCGGGCAGCCCATCTCGGCGCTGATCAGCCGGGCGACCTCGTCCTGGCGCGCGGCGAGTCCTTCGCTCACGCGGGTGAGCACGGCGATCCGCTGGGCGAGCTCCAGGCGCGGCCACGCTCCGCGGTCGAACGCGGCCCTGGCGGCCGCGACGGCGGCGTCGATATCGGCTTCGGCTCCGTCGGCTACGCGGGCCAGCACCTCTTCGGTGGCGGGCGAGACGACCTCGAAGGTGCGGTCGGTGGCCGGAGCCACCCACGCGCCGCCGATGAACAGCTTGTCGAACTGTCCTTGCCAAAGCTCTGTCTGAACACTCATTGAGGAGACCTTCTCGTTCTCTATGGCGATGGTTGCCGACCGGAAAAGACCTGTTCGGCGGCGGTGCCACGGGTCGGGCCGTCGATGGTCTGTGACCGGAGTCGTGTAAATTATATGATATAACGTAGCTCACCGGCTGACTTCGCTGTGTCGGGGACCACTTCCCCGAGCGTGACGATCGCCTGGCTCATCTTCTGTCGCCGGTAATCCACCCCATGTGACCGCCGCCACGTATGGTCCTGTAATAATATATAATATGAGCCAGTGAGAGAGGGAGACAGGGCTATGCAGCACAAGCCACTCGACGGCATCCGGATCCTCGAGATCGGGGGATACATCGCGCTGCCGTTCGCCACGTCGATGCTGTGCGCGCTCGGCGCCGAAGTGGTGAAGATCGAGCGCCCCGTCGTCGGCGAGGATTTCCGCCGCCACCAGAACGACGGCAGCCCGTACTTCCGTCAGTACAACACCGGCAAGCGCAGTCTCGCGGTGGATCTCAAGCGTCCCGAGGGCGTCGCCCTGGTGAAGGCGCTGGTGCCGCACTTCGATGTGGTGCTCGAGAACATGCGCCCCGGCAAGGTGGCCGCCATGGGTCTCGGCCCCGAGGAGTGCCGGGCCCTGCGACCCGACATCGTCTACGGGTCGGTGACCGGCTTCGGCAACGGCGGCCCGCTGTCCGACCGGCCCGCCTACGACACCATCGGCCACGCCTTCGGCGGCCTGTACTCCCTGTTCGGCGACGAGGGCAGGCCGCAGCTGACCGGTGGCCTGAGTGCCGACCTGGTCACCGGCCTGAGCACCGCCGCTGGCGTGCTCGCCGCGCTGGTCGGCCGGCTGCGCACCGGGGAACCACAACACGTGGAGACCTCGATCATGGAGGCCGTCAGCGTGCTCGCCACCGACGGGATCACCCAGGCCTTCGAACTGGGCGCCGACCCGACCCGCGAGAGCAGGCATCCGCAGGCGCAGAATTTCTGTGTGAAGACCGCGTCGGGGGAGTTCCTCGCGGTGCACCTGTCCTCGTCGCAGAAGTTCTGGCAGTCGCTGTGCCGGGCGATGGACCGCCCGGACCTGGCCGAGGACCCGCGCTTCGCGGAGTACCGGCCGCGCGAGGCGCACTACTTCGAGCTGGCCGAGATCGTCGAGGCGGAGTTCGAGCGGCGCACCTTCGCCGAATGGGAGAAGGCGCTCACCGCGCAGGACGTCCCGTTCGCGCCGGTGCTGTCGATGACCGGCTACGTCGACCACGAACAGGTCGACTGGCTGCGCATGGTGGAGCCACAAGACGACGGCCTCGCCCTGGTGCGCCCGCCGTGGCGGTTCGACGGTGAACGCCCCGATCGTCCCGGCGCCGCACCGCGCGTCGGTGCCGACAGCCGGACCGTCGCCGCCGAGGTGTACACCGCCGAGCAGATCGAGGCCCTGATCGCCGCCGGCGTGGTCTCGGTGGAGGACCGAGGATGACCGAGCACGCCGACACGCTGGCCGAGGCCCCCGGCCTCACTCAGAACGGGGATCGTTCCGCCTACCTGGCCGAGCTGCTGACCAGCCGCTGGAGTTGCCGCGCCTACGACCGGCGCGAGGTGCCGCGGCCGGTGATCGAACGGCTGCTGAGCCTGGCGCAGCGCTCCGCGTCGTGGTGCAACACCCAGCCGTGGCAGGTCATCGTGACGAGCGGCGCGGGGACCGAACGGTTCCGCGCCGGGCTCGCCGAGTACTCGGCGGCGCACGGGGCCGACCACGGTGCCGAGTTCGAGTTCCCGCCACCCGGCGCCTACACCGGGGTGTATCGCGAGCGGCGCCGCGCCAGCGGCTGGCAGCTGTACGAGGCTGTCGGCGTGGCACGTGGCGATCGGGAGGCGTCGGCGCGCCAGGCGTTCGAGAACTTCCGGCTCTTCGGCGCCCCGCACGTCGCGATCGTCACCACCGACGCCGAACAGGGCGTCTACGGCGCGGTCGACGGCGGCCTCTACATCGGCACCTTCCTGCTCGCGGCCGCCAGTCTCGGGCTGGCCGCTGTCCCGCAGGCCGCGCTGGCGGGACGCTCCCGGTTCATCCGCGAGTACTTCGACATCCCGGCCGACCGCAAGATCCTCGCCGGGATCTCGTTCGGCTATGCCGCCGCCGATCATCCGGCCAACAGCTACCGGACCGCCCGTGCCCCGTTGAGCGAGGTCGTCACCTGGCGAGACGAGTAGCGGAAGACAGTGTCGTCTTCCCGTCCGCCCCGGCCGACGGGCCGGGGCGGACGCCCTCATCGACGCCAGTCGGTGGGGGTGAACTGCTCGATGTGCACCTGCCGGGCGGGGACGCCCGCCGTGGCCAGTTGCGCGCGGACGTCATCGAGGAACGCGTCGCCGCCGCACACGTAGATCTCGGCGTCGCCGGGCAGCGTCACCGCCGACAGATCCAGCCTGCCGCGGTGGGTGCCCTCGGCGCCCTCGGTGTACCAGAACGCGACCTCGGCACGCGCGAGGCGGTCGGTGAGGTCGAGCACCCTGGCACGCAAGGGGTGCGCCGCGGCCCGGCGGTCGGCGTGCAGCACCTGCACCGGCCTGCCCGGATCCCGGGCCGCGAGGTGCTCGAGAATGCCCACCATCGGCGTGACGCCGATACCGGCCGAGATGAGTACCAGTGGTGTGTCCGCATCGGGGTCGATGGTGAGATCGCCGAAGGGCAGCGAGATCTCGAGCGTGTCGCCGGACCTGGCCCGCTCGTGCAGCCAGGTCGACACCTCCCCGGCGGGGCAGTCCGCCGCCGCGGCGACCGGCTTGACCGCGAACGACAGCGTGCCGTCCCCGCCCGCGCCGATCAGGCTGTACTGACGCAATTGGCGTGCGCCGTCGGACAGCCGGACACCCACCGAGATGTACTGCCCCGCGACGAATCCGGGCAGCTCCTCGGCCGGATCGACGGCCTTGACCCGAAAGACGGCGACGCCCGCCGGATCATCGACGCGCTCGGTCACCGTGACGGCGCGGAACACCCGGCCGGGCTGCACCCCCGCGTCGGTGTAGAGCTGCTTCTCCAGGTCGATCAGGGCATCGGCCATCAGCCAGTACACCCGGTCCCACGCGTCGGCGACCGGCGCGGTGACCACGTCGGCGCCGAGCACCTCCACGATGGCCGCGAACAGGTTGTCGTGCACCACCTGGTACTGATCGGCGGTGATCCCGAGCGAGGCGTGCTTGTGCCCGATCCGGCTCAGCATCGCCGCCGGGTGCGGGAGCGCGGGGTCGACGAGATAGGTCGCGAACATCGCGATCGAGGCGGCGAGCGCGCGAGGCTGGCTGCCCTTGGCCTGGTTGCCGCGGTTGAACAGGTCGCGCAACAGGTCGGGGTGGTTGCCGAACAGCGTCCGGTAGAAGACGGTGGTGATCTCGTCGACGGCGGCGCCGATCGCCGGGAGGGTCGCCCGCACGATCTCGGCCTGGGCCGCGGCGAGTTCGGGGTGGACGCGGGTGGATTCGGTCATCAGGGCTCCTCGGCCTCGACGGGCGGACGCCGCGCTGTCTGCGCGCGCAACGGCAGCAGCTGCCCGGCCGAGCCCGCGACGAGATCGGCCACGGTGAACCGGTCGAGCTCGCGATAGAACGCCTCGGTGGCCTGGGCCAGCGCATGGCGCAGGCGGCACCCCGCGATCATCGGGCACGTCGGCGGCCCCGCGCAGTCGACGACCTCGGGGCGCTGTTCCAGTTGCCGGATCAGCGTGCCGAGCCGCGTCGAGCGCGCGGTGCCGGTGAGGACCAACCCGCCGCCGCGGCCACGGGTCGTCGCGATCACGCCCACCTCGACCAGGCGTGCCACCACGGTGGACACGGTGCGTTCGGACGCACCGACCTGGTGGGCGATCGCCTTGATGGTCACCCGGTCACCGAGCTGGTCGGCGGCGGCCAGTCGCATCACGGCGCGCATCCCGATATCGGTCGACGCGGTCAGCTGCATGCCATCGACGCTACCGCCCGGCGAACCCGGTATCCGCCCTGATCAGCGGTGTCTTCGATTACGCACGGCGCTGCGTAATTGCCGTCACAGGCCGAGGTCAGGTCGCGGCGATGACACCGGCGGCGCGCAGCCGGGACAGCTCGCCGTCGCCGAGCCCGAGCACCTCGGCGAAGACCTGACCGGTGTCGGCCCCCAGCGCCGACGCGGGGCCGACCGGGCCGTAGCCGTCGTGCTCCCGAATCGGGCTGTGCGCCGAGATGACCGGCCCGATCCCGGGCTGGTCGAGTTCGGTCAGCACGCCGCTGCCGTCGCCCGCCTCGAAATCGGCGACGACGTCGCTCATCTGCCGGTAGCGGCTCCACAGCACACCCGCGTCGGTGAGCGCGTCGCCGGCCGCGTCGAGGGTCAGACCCGCGAACCACGGCCGCATCACCGCGGCGAGGGTCTCCCGGTGGACATACCGATGCGACTCGTCGGCGAAATCGACGCCGAATGTCTCCGCCAGCGCCGCGATGACCTTCGCGGTCCCGGTCGCCGTGCACAGTGCCTGCCATTGCCGTGGCGTCAGCGCGACGACCATGACGCGCCCACCGTCGGCGGTGACGAAGTCGGCGCCGAACGAGCCGTACATGTAGTTGCCGTGCCGTGGCCGGTCACCGCGCTCGCGAACCTCGCTGAGCCACCCCAGATTCGCGACGCCGGCGAGCGCGACATCGGCCAGCGCGATCTGCAGGTGCGACCCCTCGCCGGACTGTTGCCTGCGGTGCAGCGCGGCGAGCAGCGCCGTGGTCGCGGTCATGCCGGCGACCAGATCCCACGCGGGCAGCACATGATTCACCGGCGTGCGCGAATCGGCGGGCCCGGTCAGATCGGTGACGCCGACCTCGGTGTTGACGGTGTAGTCCACCGCGGGCCCGCCGCCCGCCTGGCCGCCGATGTGCACCTTGATCACGTCGGCGCGCCGGGCCACGAGCGCCTCGTAGGAGAACCACGGTCGCCCGACCGCGTTGTCGACGACGATGCCCGCGTTCGGGCCCGGCGCGGTCGCCAGCGCCAGCACCAGTTCCCGGCCCTGCTCGCTGCGCACATCGACGGCCACCGACCGCTTCCCGCGATTGAGCGAATTCCAGTACAGGCTCTCGCCGTTGGCGCGCGCCACCGGCCACCGCCGGTAGTCCGGCCCGCCGCCGAGCGGGTCGATCCGGATCACCTCGGCGCCGAGCTGGGCCAGCGTCATGCCCGCCGACGGACCCGCGACGAAACTGGCGAACTCGACGACCCGCAGTCCATCGAGCGGGCCGCTCATCCGCGTGCCGTGTGGTCGAGGTGGCCGGGCTCGTGCATCGCGTCTCTCCTTCGTTCGCGGCGAACGGCCGCACCTTCGTTCAAATATAATATATCCGAACGCCTCGGCGGGTGCCGCCGGTGGCCTACGACGCGGACCGAACCGCCACTGAAACCCGGAGGACAGACCATGACGGAGAACACCCCGACCGCAACCCCGGCCCAGCGACTGATCGGTGACTTCGCGCCGAAACTGGTCTCGCTCACCGATGACGTCCTGTTCGGCGATATCTGGGCCCGACCCGAACTCGGCCCCCGCGACCGCAGTCTGATCACGTGTGCCGTCCTGGTCGCCGCGGGTAACACCGAACAGCTGCGTGGTCATCTGACCCGGGCGGTCGAGAACGGGGTCACCGAGGCGGAACTCGTCGAGCTGATCGTGCACTCGGCCTTCTACGCGGGCTGGCCGCGCGCGGTGTCGGCGATCCTGGTCGCCAAGGAGCTGTTCGGCGGTGACGCCGAGTAGCCGGGCCGGATCGGATCCGATGTCAGCCGACGGGATCCAGGCGGGGGTGGTCGCGGCCGCGGTGTCGGACACCCTTGATCAGGCGTATTGCAGGTCCGCGCGGGGGATGCGGCCGTCGGTGATGGTGAAGTCGAAGCTCGCGCGGAAGTCGCCGCCGCTGTTGCGGTCGACCCGGACCAGCAGGCGCTGTCCGTCGGCCCGGCGCTCGCCCACCTCGAGCACCTGGACGGAGTAGCCGGCGACCTCGGGGGCGGCGAACCCGGTGCGGATCTGCTCGCGTCCCTCGAAGCGGCGGTCCGCATCGATCAGGACGGCGTCGTCGGTGAACAGCGCGGCCATCGCGGCGGCGTCGCGGGCGTTCCACGCGTCGACGAACGCCGTGGCCACCGGGTCCATCGCGGCCGCCGATGCCGGCGCGATCGGCGCGAGCGACGACGCCGCGGGGGCAGGGGAGGGGTCACCGCTCGAAGCGCAGCCGGTGACGGCGATCAGCACGCCGAGCCCGATCGCGGGGATGAGTCGCCGCGCCCGGTGCGGTGCGCGGAGGTGAGCTGTTGGCATGTCCTCATGTCCTTTCCCTGGAGTGCGTAGGCCCAGGTTATGGACGATTCGGAGGGCGAGGGAGAGCCTGGCGGTACCCCTGACGGGCGGGGTGCCCCGCCCGCGTTCACCTCAGGAGGCGGTCATCCGCCGCATCGAGACCGGCGCGCGCCAGCCGCACGGCAGGCCGCAGGTGGCGACGACTTCGCGGTCGATCGAACCGTCCGCGAACCGCTGGGTGACCAGCGAGGCCGATGCCGGGTAGCCGCAGGCGCCGCAGCGCCCGAAGTAGTCGAGCAATTCGTGAACGGTGGTGTGGGTGGGCGCTGACACAGCTGTACTCCGGTGTCGAGAGGGGGTCCGTCGGACGGCTGACCGACAAAGAATTATGCATAATATATTTACAGGGTGCCGCGAATTCCGCCACCGACGTGACTGTTCACACCGGGGCGGCCGCTCAGTGGGGGTGTTTCACCCGCTCCGTGTCGGCGGCGGGCGCCGCCCAGGACATGAGGATGCGTAGTTTGTCGTGCGAGCTGGTGCCGGGATCGGCCGACCACAGCACCAGTTGCTGCTCGGGATCGCCGGTGTAGCGGAAGGTGTCCCAGTTGAGCGTCAGCTCGCCGACGTCGGGGTGGTTCAGCGTCTTGGTGCCGAACTCCTGCCGCGCGACGTGCCGCGCCGCCCACCACTGCCGGAACTGCGAGTCGGCGATGGACAGTTCGCCGACCAGCGCGGACAACTGCGGATCGGTGGGATTGGTCGCCGCGTCCATGCGCAGGATCGCCACGCAGGTGCGGGCCACCGACTCCCAGTCGGCGTAGAGCGTGCGCATCGCGGGATCGGTGAACACCATCCGGACGTAGTTGCGCTGGCGCGGCGCCATCGCCGAGAAGTCGGTCAGCAGCGCGGCGGCCAGGGGGTTCCAGGCGAGGATGTCGAGATTGCGCCCGAAGATCAGCGCGGGGGTCTCGCCGAGCTGATCGAGCAGGCGCTGCAATTGGGGGCGAACGGGTTTCTGCCCGCGCCGGACCGCGCGCCGGTCGCTGCGGTCGGCCAGATTCTCCACGTAGTCGCGCTGGGTGTCGTCGAGGCGAAAGACCCGCGCGAGCGCGTCGAGGACCGGTTCGGACGGCGCCAGCCTGCCCTGCTCGATCCGGGTGTAGTAGTCGTGGCTGATCGCGACCAGATCGGCGACTTCCTCGCGCCGCAGCCCGCTCACCCGGCGCGGGGTGTTGCTGTGCGCGGTGAGGCCGACGTCGGCGGGGGTGAGCTCGCCGCGCCGCGCCTTCAGGAATTCACCCAGCTCGCGCAGGTGGGGGGCTCGGTCGGTCATGTAGTCGAGGATAGGTCTGTCGGGGGGGCCGCTGCCTGGGAGTATTCGTTCCCAGGCAGCGGCCGGGGCTGGGTTTCGCGGATCTCGCCGGTGGGTGACAGTATTGTGTATAAAATATTTATTGTCGGAGATCACAGACTCAACCGCGGTGCATGACGCGTCGGGACAGGGTGGTGTTGGCGTGGCCACGAACTCGCTGCAGGCGTATACGGAGACCTCGTCGCGGGCCGACATCCGGGCGTCCTGGACTCGTTCCCGCATGAGCGGATTGCGCGAGGACGCCACGCCCCGGCTCGACATCGACGACAAGGTCACCGACGGCGGGCTGGCGCGCGCCGCGTACCCGGTCCTGCGCCGCACACTCTCCGAGATCGACGGGAGCCGGGTCGCATTGGTGCTCGCCGACCGGTCCGCCCGGCTGGTCGAGGTGCGGGGCGCGACCGCCGCCATCTCCGCCGCCGTCGAACGGGTGGGCCTGGTCCCCGGGGTGCGGCTGAGCGAGGACCGGATCGGCACCAATGCCCTGGGCACCCCGGTGGAGATCCGGCGCAGCCTGCTCGTGCGCGGGCCCGATCACTACATGTCGGTCTTTCGCGACTTCACCTGTTACGGGCACCCGATCTTCCACCCGGTCACCCGGCGGCTCGAAGGCGTACTCGGGATCGGTGGCGAGTTCGAGGAGGACCATCGGCTCTCGGCGCCGCTGGCCAGGCGCATGGTGCGCGATATCGAGGACCGGCTGCTGCGCGACTCGCCGCGGGCGCAGAGCAGGCTGATGGGCGCCTTCCAGGCCGCGGCGAGCCGTCGTGGCAGGCCGATCGTGGTCATCGGAGACGGGCTGGTGCTCGCCACCCCCGCGGCGCTGGATCTGCTCGAACCCGCCGATCACGCGGCCGTCCGGGCCTGCGCCGAGGAGCTGGGTACGGGAACCGCCGAGAGCCATCGCCTCACCCTCGCTTCGGGACGTCAGGTCAGGCTGACCTGCGAGCCGATCGACGGCGCCGACGGCGTCCTGGTCGACATCACCACGGATCGGGTGATCCGGCGGGCGGAGGTGGCCGACCGGACGGTGCGCTGGCCACTGCTGGTCGTCGGCGAAGCGGGCACGGGTCGCAGCACCGAGGCGCACGCCGCCACCGGCCCCGAGGCGATCGTGCTCGACGCGACCGAGATCGTGCTGGTCGGTGAGAAGTCCTGGGCGACAAGGATGGAGCGGGTGCTGGCGAGCCGCGGGCCCGCCGTCGTCGTGGAGAACATCCAGCTGCTCTCCGCGCAGCTCACCGCGCTGCTGGCCCAGCGCCTGCGCGAGACCCGACGCCACGTCGCGCTGACCTCGACGCCCGGCGACCACCTCGACGACCTCCACGCCGCGCTGCCCGCCGTGTGCAACGACCGCAGGGAACTGCTGCCGCTGCGGCGGCGCAGGCACGAGATCCCCGCCCTCGCACAGCATCTGCTCACCGAGGTGTCCGGCCACACCAGGACCAGGTTCACCGCCGAGACACTGCGGGTGCTGGCCGCCCAGCCCTGGCGCGGCAATATCGCCGAACTCCGGCGGGTGGTCGAACTCGCGGCGAACGCGCGCTCGGCGGGCGACATCATCCCGTCCGACCTGCCCGCCTCACATCGCGGCGGACCGGCGCCCAGTTCCCCGTTCCACGAGGCCGAGCGCGACGTCATCGTCGCGGCCATCGAGGCGGCGGGCGGCAACAAACAGCAGGCCGCCAGGGCGCTCGGTGTCAGCCGGTCCACGCTCTACAACCGCATCAGGGCACTGCGTATCGCCTAGCCGTACGCGACGACATCGGCACGCGCCGTGGGGGTGCGTGCCGATGTCGTTGCGTACGTGCAGAATACGAAGGGGCCCCGCCCGTGTAGGGGGCGGGCGGGGCCCTTCTCGGTGGGCTCAGTCGTTCGGGCCGCTGGGGGTGAGCAAGCGCATCACGGTGCCGAAGTCGTCGATCCGATCGACGCCGAGGACCGCCTCGACGACCTGGTCCATCCGGGTCTTCGACAGCACTCCCTCGGCGTTGACGCGGAACTTGGCGACCAGCTCGTCGGTCGTCATCCTGGTGCTCGGATCGGGGGAGGGGCTGCCCTTCGGGTAGGTGCGCTCGGCGCTGAACGTCGTGCCACGGGCGTCGACCTCCACCCGGGTGGGCCGGGCCGAGGGGTGCGTGGACAGTGCCTGGAAGTAGTCCGGGTGCGGCGCGAAGGTGACCTTGTCCATCAGGCCGAGGACCGAGTCGCTGAACACCAGTTCCGGTGCGTGCCACGCCCGGCTGGGCACCACGCGGTGCGCGCCGACCGACAGGCCGTGCGCGATGTCGAATTGCGCGTCGTGGGTCTTCTCGATGACGCGGCTCTGCCACAGCGGATGCATGACCGCGGCCTCGCCCCAGCAGCGGATCGCGTCGATCTCGCCGGGCGCGATGTCGTCGGTCTCGAGGATCTCGGTGAGCGCGTGCAAGGGACCGTGCAGGATCCGGCAGTGCGGGTACGGCTTGTAGGACTGCTCGGTCAGGAAGCGCCATTCGGTGCCGAGCGCGTCGGTGAGGTTCGACGGTTCCCATCGCCGGGTGCCGATGAACCTGCGGAAGCCGACCTCGGCGTCGTCGAGGATCTCCAGGTCGCCGGTGTGGCCCAGCTGGGCCATGTGCACCGCGGTGAGCGTCGCCTGGGTGAGGGTGCCGGCGAGCAGATACTTCAGGGTCGAGCTCGGGGCGTGCTCGATCCACGGCCGCATCGCGTTGACCGGTGCGGTCGCGGCGGCGATGCCCAGCGCGTGCGCGAGAGTCTCGGTGGACTGGCCCGCGAGCTTGCCCGCGGCCGCCGTGCCACCGAAAACGGTGACGCTGTAACCGATCACGGGGGACAGGTCCATCGAGTCGTTCTGCACGTCGCGCAGGTAGTCCATCGACTTGTAGAAGCGATAGGACATCTCGTGCGAGAGCGCGACGGCGGCCAGCACCTCGCGGCCGGATCGGCCACGGCTCTCGGCCATGGCCATCGTGGTGGGCAGCACGTAGGGCGAGACGTGGCCGGGTGGGAGCACGGCGTCGAAGTCGAGGGCGTTGATCAACTCGCCGTTGGCGAAGGCGGCGCCGAAGATCGAGACCCGGTCGGCGGTGCCGATGATCGTGGCGTCACCGTCGGTGCCGCCGGTCAGCCTGCCGTACTCGATGCCGATCTTGCCCTTGGGCTCCTCGACCGCGCCGAGCGCGCAGCCCATCGCGTCGAGCAGCAGGCGCTTGGATTCCTCGACCGCCTCGGGCGGCAGGGTGTCGAAGTCGGCGTTCGTGGTGAACTGCGCCAGCTGCTCGACGATCGTGTCGGCCATGAGTGTCCTCTCGCGGGCGCGGCAGGTCGGGGACCCACCGCTGGATCTTCTCGCATTATATAATATATGGCGAGCCTGGTGGCGTGTTCCGACGGCCGTCGCGGTCAGCGGGGAGCAGGCCGGCGCAGCCAGTAGGCCACGGCCTCGGCGCGGTTCGCCGCGCCGAGTTTGCGCAGGATATGGGTGATGTGGGTTTTCACCGTCGCCTCCGAGATCGCGAGTTCGCGCGCGATCCGGCGGTTGGCCAGGCCCGCGGCCAGCAGGTCGACGACCTCGATCTCGCGCGCCGAGAGTGCGGGTGCCGCGGTGCTCGGCACCGGTCCCGGGCTCAGTATCCGGTCGAACCCGGCGCGCATCGCCGTCAGTCCGTCGAGCAGTAGCGTGCCCGCCATGGCCTGGCCGAGGCCCTCGGCGAACACCGCGAGCATCGCGCGCGCGGTCGGGTCCACCTCGCGACGCTGGAAGTAGAAGTCGCCGTGGACCAGCCCGGCCACCGCGCCGTTCACGATGAGCGGGGCGACGGCGTAGGAGCTGCACCGGGTCATCGTCACGATCGGCCGGACCACGCGGGGATTGTGCTGGACGTCGAAGACCAGGCCCGGCCGGGCGCGGGCGACGATGTCGCTCTCGACGAGCTGTCCGTCCAGGGTCGGCGGCGCTTCGCGGCCCGCGGCGACGACCTCCTCGGCCCACCGCTGATCGTCGGCGATGAACATCGTGTGCATGTTCCACGTCGGGCCGTCGGTGGTCGAGACGAGGGCGCGGTCGAAACCCATGGCTCCCACCGATTCCGCCGCGCGGGTCAACAGCTCGTCGGTGCTGCGGGCGCCGCGCAGCAGTGCGATCGCCTCACCGGTGCGCCGTAGGTCGGCCGCGCCGTCGGGGGCGCGCGCGGCGGCCAGTTCGGCCTCGACGGCGCGGATGCGCGCGAGCAGCGCGGTGGCGCGGGCCAGGTCGGTGGCCGTCGCGGGCTCGGTGACGAGCACGACGACGGCGTCCCAGATCTGGTTCAGCAACTGGGCGACCTCGGCGAGGGAGCGGGGGCCGGGCGGGGTGATCCGGCGGCCGAGCACCTCGGCGGCGTCGGTCAGCACGGCGGACAGGCCGGGCACCGGCTCGACGTCGAGCGGTGTGTCCCGCCGGTGTGTCATCGTCTCGATCGCCACGTGCCAGCTCCCTGTCCTTACCACTGTTGTGCAGAATATTCAATGCATCTGTTGATGTGGGGGTCTTTGCCCGAATCGTTGTCGAACCTGTCCGTTCGCATCGGCCGCTGGTCGGAGCGGAATACGACTTCCGGATGACTGTCCAGGCTAACCCTTGTGATGCGTGACACCGCGTACTTAATATTCTGCCCACCGCCACTGGAGTGACCTGAGTCTCATCGGCGCTCTTCAAATATATCAAGCATTGTGCGTGGCATGGTCTGGGTAAGGAGTAGCAACTATGCGGGGTGTTGTGTTCAACGGGGATCGCGACCTCGAGATCGCCGAATTCGACGATCCGGCGCCGGGTCCCGACGACGCCGTCGTGGCGATGAAGGCCTCCGGCATGTGCGGCAGCGATCTGCGGTTCTACCGCGCCCCGGCGGGCGACGCGCTGGCGGCCTTCGGCCTGTCCGGCGACGGCGGCGGCATCATCGCGGGCCACGAACCCTGCGGGGTGGTCGTCGCGCTCGGCGCGAATGTCGACCAGCGCGCGGTCCGCGTCGGCGACCGGGTGATGATCTACCACTACGACGGTTGTGGCACCTGCGATCGCTGCCGGACGGGCTGGACTCAGATGTGTCAGCGCGGCGCGACCATCTTCGGCGCCACGGCCCACGGTGGCCACGCCGACTTCATCAAGGTGCCTGCGCGGACCCTGGTGCCGCTGCCGGACGAGGTGAGTTTCGCCGCGGGCGCGGCGATTTCGTGCGGTACCGGCACGGCCTACGGCGCGCTGCGCAGGCTGCGGCTCGACGCGTGCGACGCCATCGCGGTCTTCGGCCTCGGCCCGGTCGGGCTCTCGGCGGTGCAGCTGGCCGCGGCCATGGGCGCCGAGGTGATCGCCGTCGACGTCCAGGCCGACCGGGTCGCCAGGGCGAAGGAATTCGGCGCCGTCCACACGATCGACTCCGGCAGCGTCGACGCCGTGACGGCGATCCGGGAGCTGACCGGCGGCGCGGGCGTCAGCTGCGCGCTGGACTGCTCCGGCGCACCGATGGCCCGCGCGGCCGCGGTCAAGTCGGCCGCGCAGTGGGGACGGGTCGCCTTCGTCGGCGAAGGCAACGACGTGACCCTCGACGTGAGCCCGGATGTCATCCGCAAACAGCTCACCATCCTCGGCTCGTACACCTTCTCGATCACCGGACAGGCAGACTGCGCCCGCTTCGTCGCCCGGCACGAGCTCGACGTCGACCGGTTGTTCACCGATCGCTGGCGGCTCGCCGACGCGGCCGTCGCGTACGCGGAGTTCGACAAACAGGCAGGCGGCAAGGCCGTCATCGAGTTCTGAACGGGAGCATCATGACGACGACAACCACCGCGGCGCCCAGTACGCCGCGCCCCGGTCTGCGCGACCGCCTCGGCCGCGCGGAGCAGGCCTATTTCGTTCTCGGCATCACCGTGGTGCTGTGCGTGGTCGGCGCCGCCACCACGCCCGGGTTCCTCACCGCGGGCAACTTCGCCAGCCTGCTGCGGCTCTCGGCCGCGTTCGGGATCCTGGCCGTCGGCGTGGCGATCGTGATCCTGGGCAAGGGCATCGATCTGTCCATCGCCGGTGTCGCGCTCGGCTGCGCGCAGGCCACGCTGGCGATGATGGCGCAGGGCCGACCGGAATGGCAGGCCATCGCGGTGGCCGCGGCGGTCGCGCTGATCGTCGGCCTGGTCAACGGCGTGCTGGTGGCCTATGTCGAGGTGCCGTCGCTGTTCGTCACGCTGGCCACCGGTCTGCTGGTGATCGGCGGTGTCGACGTGCTGCTGCTCGACAGCAACTACTACGCCCTGCCCGGCGGCTCGTGGATCGCCGAACTGAGCAACGGCTCGGTCTTCGGCGTGCCGCGGCCGGTGGTGATCGCCGCCCTGGTCTTCCTGCTGGCCTGGCTGTTCGTCACCTACACCGCCGCGGGCAGGCTGATCCGGGCGATGGGCGACAACTTCGCCACCGCCCGCGCCACCGGCGCCCCGGTGCGTCCGCTGCAGGTGCTGACCTACGTGATCTCCGCGCTGCTCGCGCTGCTGGCCGGGTACCTGACGGTCTCCATCCAGGGCAGCGTGCAGACGACGGTCACCTCCTTCGACCCACTGCTGTTCACCGCGCTCACCGCCACCGTCATCGGCGGCATCTCCCTGGCCGGTGGCCGCGGCTCGATCCTCGGCGTCCTCGCCGGCGCGCTGTTCATCGGCGTGCTCAACAACCTGCTCGTCCTGCACGGGCTCACCTCCGCCGTCCAGGACCTGATCCGCGGCGGCGTCCTGATCGTGGCGATCGCACTCGACGCCTGGCTGCATCCGCGCGACGAGGAAACCGCCAAGAGCGGCGAACTGTGATGTCCGCCTTCGTACCACCCCGTTCTCACAAGGAGTCTTCGACGATGAAGAAAAGAATGATCGCCCTCGCTCTCGCCTCGGTCTCGGCCGTCGTCCTCGCGGGCTGTTCCACCGGTGGACGCACCGCCGCCACCGGACCCGTCGGCGGCGGCGAGCAGGCGTTCGGTGAGAACGTGCAGCTGTTCGACGCGACGCAGCAGGTGCACGAGTCGATGGCGGGCAAGAAGGTCGCCTTCGTGCCCATCCTCTACAAGGGCTACAACCTCACCATGAACTGGGGCGCCTCGATGGAGCGCGCGTTCGGCAACCTCGGGGCCGACTTCCAGGTCTACGACCCCAATTTCGACACCGACAAGATGACCAGGATCATCAGCGACCTGATCGCGCGCAAGGCCGCCGACGTGCTGATCCTGCACAACCCCGACGTGGGTGTGCTGTCCAAGCAGATCGAGGACGCCCAGCGTGCCGGCATCTACACGATCGTGGTCAACATGATCTCGAGCCGCCTCGGTGACGCCTACATCGGCGTGGACAACATCGCCGCCGCCGAGGACATCAGCAAGCGCGCCGTCGCGGACTGCGAGAAGCGCGGTGCCCCCAAGCGTCTGGCGATCATCGACGGCCCCGGCAACGACGCGGCCTCGCTGCTGTGGTCCAAGGGCGTGCACAACGTGCTCGACCCGGCCGGCTTCGAGGTGGTGACCACCGCGCACACCCAGTGGCAGAACTCGCTCGCCCAGCAGGCCGCCGAGTCGATCATCCAGCAGCAGAAGAACAACTTCTGCGGCTTCCTGGTCACCTACGACCTCAACTCGGTCGCCGTCGGTGACGCCGTGCAGAGCGCCGTCTCCCGTGGCGTGATCCCGGCCGACTCGCTGGCCACCTACACGATGGCGACCGACACCCTGTGGTGTGACGCGTTGCGCCAGAACAAGGTGACGGCCTCGGCGTCCTATGACGTGCAGGGCGTCGGCACCGCCGCGGTGGTGACCGCCCAGCAGCTCGTGCAGACCGGCGCGGCCCCCGGCAGCACCCACACCGTGGCCTTCGTCCCGCACACCATCGTGGATCGCGGCAACGTCGACAACACCACGATCGCCTGCTACAAGGGGCAGTGAGCATGGCCCGCGGAATCGACGCCTTCGGGCAGACCGGCGGCACCTGGCGGGACCGGTTCGCGCCGGCCAGGTCGCTGTCGGACCTGTTCGAGAAACGCTGGATGGAAGGCGCTGTGCCGCTGGGCCTGGCCCTGCTGCTGAGCCTGCTGTTCGTCCTGCTCACCCCGGTCGGCCCGGCCGACACCCCGATCATCATGGACGAGGTGTCGGAGAAGGGACTGCTCGCCATCGGCCTCACCGTCGTGCTGGTGGCGGGCGGGATCGACCTGTCGGTGGGCTCGATGGTGGGGCTCACCGCGATCGGGGCGATGGTGGCCTCGCGTGCCTGGGACTGGCCGATGGCGGTCGTCGCGCCGGGCACCATCGTCTTCGGTGCCCTGCTCGGCGGTGTGAACGGCTACTTCATCGCGTTCCGGAAGATGCGGCCGTTCATCACCACGCTGGTCACCCTGGTGGCCTTCGGCGGTGCGGCCGCCGCGCTGCAGTCGGCCTACAGCTTCGACCTGAGCATGCCGAAACCCGATATCGTCTGGGACTTCCTGGGCGAGGGCACCATCGCGACCGTGCCGACCGGGTGGGTGTTCTTCCTCGCGGTGCTGGTCGTCGTCCACGTCGGGCTGACCCGGTCCCGGTGGGGCTGGTGGGTCTCCGCGGTGGGCAGCGACCGGCGCTCCGCGCGCCGCAACGGCATTCCCGTCGACCGGGTCACCTTCCTGGTCTACGTGCTCTCCGGCACGCTGGCCGGGCTGGCCGCGCTGCTCACCTCGGCGCGGGTCGGGCGCACCGACCCCGACATCGGGCAGGGCTGGGAGATCATCGCGCTCACCGCGGTCGTGCTCGGCGGCGTGAGCCTCAAGGGCGGGCGCGGCTCGGTCCTGCGGGCCACCGTCGGCATCATCGTCGTGCAGGTGATCCAGCAGGCCACCGTCGCGATGCGGCTCGAAGGTTCCTACTACACCGTGATTCTCGCGACGGCGCTGCTCGTGTTCGCCGTGCTGGATCTGCAGTGGGGCAAGTACCGGCAGCGCACCGCCGACAAGCTGAAGATCGATCCCGGCCGGATCACCCTCGGCCCGCTGGTCGACGTCACCGCGCCGGGCACCGTCTGGACGATCAACGACACGATGACCGCCGCCCCGCCCATCGGCCTCGGCAAGATCGAGGGCGCCGAGGACTGCGCCGTCGACACCGAGGGCAACGTCTACTGCGGTGACCGCCGCGGCTGGGTGTGGAAGTTCGGCCCCGACAATCCCGACGAGGGCGAGATCTTCGCGCGCACCGGCGGTTTCCCGCTCGGGCACGGCTGGGACCGGGACGGTCGCCTGCTGGTCGCGGTCGGCGGCATGGGCGTCTACCGGCTCTCGCCCGACGGCGAATCCGAGCCGGTGGCCACCAAGGTCGCGCGCAGCCGGTTCTCGCTGCTCGACGATTCGGGTCTGCGCGCCGTCGACGATCTCGATGTCGCGCCCGACGGCTCGATCTACGTCTCCGACTTCTCCACCCGCACCAACGCGGCCGAGTACCTGGTCGAGCTGGTGGAATCGCGGGCCAACGGCCGTGTGGTCCGGATCGATCCGGACGGTAGCACCGAGGTCGTCGTATCGAACAGCGTGTTCCCCAACGGCATCTGCACCGCGCACGACGGCCAGTCGATCCTCATCACGAGCACCGGCCTGTGCCGGGTCGACCGGCTCTGGATCGCGGGGCCGAAGCAGGGGCAGCTGGAGCCGGTGCTGGAGAACCTGCCCGGCAATCCCGACAACCTCAACCGCTCCTCCGACGGCAACTACTGGCTGCCGTTCGTCTCGATGCGGACGCCGATGTCGGACCTGCTCAATCGCTATCCGGCGGTGCGCAGGCGGATGACCCAGGAGGTGCCGCTGGACAGCTGGGTGGTGCCGCAGCTCAACGTGTCCTGCGTGATGAAGTTCAACGATCGCGGCGAAATCCTGCGGGTGCTGTGGGATTCGTCGCTGGCGAACTACCCGATGGTGACCGCCGTCAAGGAACGCGCCGGACAGCTCTACCTGTGCGGCGTCAGCAACAACCGCATCGGCAAGCTGACCCTGGACCCCGGCGAGGTCGGATCGATCGATCCGGCCGCGGTCCCCGGTCTGCTCGTGCCGGGCCGATCGATGGCGGAGGTCGAGGGATGAACCGCACGCTCAGCACCCTGAAGGAATGGCTGAACCCGGACTGGGCACGGCACCGCACGGTGCCGCCGTTCGAAGCGGGACTGCGGCCGAACCGCAGGCTCGACGAGGGCGCCGCACTGCTGCCCGCCGGCGACTTCGAGCCCGACGATCTGCTGATCCGTGAATCCGGTGACGTCGTGTTCTCCAGCGGTGACACCGTTTTCACGCTGACCGGCGCGGTGATCACCCCGCTGGCCGCCCTCGGCGGGCAGGTCGGCGCCCTGCTCGCGGTCGGCGCGAGCGTGATCGCCGCGGTCGACGGCGTCGGCCTGGTGAACATCGACGCCGCGGGCGCCGCCCGCGACCTGTGCACCGACCCGCTCGTGGCGTCGTGTGTCACCGACCTGGCCCTGCTGCCCGACGGCACCGTGCTGGTCACGGTCGGGTCGAGCACCGCCGGGGACTGGGCGGCCGCGCTGGTCGCCGACGACCGGACCGGACGCGTCGTGCGCGTCGAGGGTGCCAGGGCCGAGCTCGTGGCCGACGGCCTCGGCTGGCCCGCGGGCATCGAGAGCGCTTCGGACACCGAGGTCCTGCTGTCGCTGAGCTTCGAGCACCGCATCGAGCGCCGCGCGACGGCGGCGCTGGGCACCCGGGGCACGCCGGTGGGCGCGAACCTGCCGGTCTATCCCGGCCGGATCACCGCGACGGCCGACGGGTGGTGGGTCGCGGCGCCGTACGCGCGCAACCGGTTCACCGAACTGCTGCTCGACGAACCGGAGCTGCTCCACGAGATGACCGCGACGATCCGTCCGGACCAGTGGTTCGTCCCCCGGCTGCGCTGCCCGAACCCCTACACCGACACCCTGCAGCTCGGTCAGCTGCGGGTGCTCGGGGTGATCAAACCCTGGGCCCCGGCCCGGTCCTACGGCCTGGCGTTCCGGCTCGACCGCCGGGGCCGGATCGCCGAGAGCGTGCACTCGCGCGCCGACGGCGACCGGCACGGGATCACCGGCGTCGCGTCCCGTGACGGCCGAATCCTGGTGGCGGCGCTCGGTTTCCGCAACGTGGTCGAGCCGCAGACAGCGAACGAAAGGTGAGTACCGTGACGCAGAGCGACACCGCTGTCGCCACGGAGCCGGTCATCCGGCTCACGGGGGTCAGCAAGCACTACAGCGGAACCTACGCGTTGCGCGATGTCGACTTCGAGGTCAGGCCGGGGGAGATCCACGCCCTGCTCGGCGAGAACGGCGCGGGCAAATCCACCCTCGTCAAGGTGATCTCGGGGGCGATCGGGCACGACGCGGGCACCCTGCTCGTCACCGGGCGGACGCGCAACTTCACCGCGCCCAAGGAATCCGCGCAGGCCGGGGTCGCGATGGTGTACCAGGAGGGCTCGCTGGTCGAGTCGATGACGGTGGCCCAGAATCTGTTCCTCGGTGACGAGCAGCCCTTCAACAACCTCTCGCAGCTCAACGTCGTGGCGCGAGAACTGCTGGAGTCGCACAACTTCCACATCCGGCCGGAGGTACCCGCCGGTGCGCTCGGCATCGCGCAGAAGCAGATGGTCGAGATCGCGCGCGCGGTGCACCGCGACGCCAAGGTGGTGATCCTCGACGAACCCACCGCCTCGGTGACGCCGGAGGAACGATTGCAGCTGTTCCTGTCGATGCGCCGGCTCAAGCGCCAGGGCATCGGCGTCGTGTTCATCACCCACATGCTCGACGAGGCGTTCGAGGAAGCCGACCGGATCACCGTCCTGCGCGACGGCGAGGTCCAGGGCACCCTCGACAAACCCGATTTCGACCGCACCGAGGTGGTGCGGATGATGGTCGGGCGCAGCGTGGAATATCAACGGGTGCCGCCGAATCGGGAGCCGGACCCGGCGCCGGTGCTCGAGGTCGACGACATCACGCTGCTGCCGGTGGTGCGCAATATGTCGTTCTCGGCCCACGCCGGCGAGATCGTCGGCATCTACGGCCTGGTCGGCGCGGGCCGCAGCGAGACGGCGATGATCGTCGGCGGCGTGGTCAAACGCAGGCGGTTGCGGGGCGGCAAGGTCCGGCTCGCCGGCCGGGAGGTGCGCTTCCGCACGCCGCGGCACGCGCGCCGGGCCGGGATCGTCTACATCACCGAGGACCGCAAGGCCTCCGGGTTCTTCGGCCACTTCTCGATCGCCGACAACATCTACTTCGGGCACCTGTGCAGCGCGGCCCGGTTGCCGCTGCTGGTGCGCCCGGGGGAGCGGAAGTCGGTGGCGCAGCGGTTCGTCGAGCGATTCCATGTCCGCACCCTGCGGCCGGAACGCGCGAAACTCGAGGAGCTCAGCGGCGGCAACCAGCAGAAGGTGGTGCTGGCCAAGGGGCTCACCCGGCAGCCGCTGGTGGCGATCATCGACGAGCCGACGCGCGGTGTCGACCTCGGCACCATCACCGAGATCCACGCCATGATCCGGGCGCTGGCCGACGACGGTGTGGCGGTGGTGGTGATCTCGTCGTACCTGCCCGAGATCCGCGCCCTGTCGGACCGGATCCTGGTCGCCAAACAGGGCAGCATCGTCGCGGAGTTCGATCCCGCCGAGGCCGACGACGAGAAGCTGATGTTCGCCGCGGTGCACTGAGGGGAAGGATTCGTCCCACCCCGCTGTGCGCACCCCCTATCAATGTCAAGAAAAAGTATTACGGATCATATATTGTGCGCTATTGTGACCTGCATCGCTCGGCACAGTCGCCGTCGTGGAGCGTTGAAGGAGAACACAGATGGTCCGTCCCACCCCGCGCAGACGCAGCGGCCTCTTCGTGGTCATGCTCTGCTTTCTCACGATCGTGGCCGACGGCTACGACCTGATCGTCTACGGCGCCACGGTGCCCAGCCTGCTGGAGGAACCCGGCTGGGGGATGAGCAAGGCGGCAGCCGGCCTCATCGGCAGCTGGACGCTGGTCGGCCTGATGGTCGGTTTCCTGGTGGCCGGGCCGCTGGCCGACCGGATCGGGCGCCGCAAGATCATGCTGGCCGGCGTCGCCTGGTTCTCCCTCGGCTGCGCGATCTGCGCGGTCGCGACGTCGCCCGAATTCCTCGGTGCCGCACGGTTCTTCACCGGGATCGGCCTGGGCGGTGTGGTGCCCTCGGCCGTCGCGCTGACCGCGGAGTTCGCCCCGCGCAACCGCAAGCAGATCTACAACGGCCTCATGCTGACCGGCTACTCCTTCGGCGGCATCATCGCCTCGCTCGCGGCCATCGCGCTGCTGCCCGACCACGGCTGGCGGGTGCTCTACGGCATCGGCGCGGTGTGCGTGATTGTGCTGCCGGTGATGTACTTCTGGCTGCCCGAATCGGTGAACTACCTGGTGGCGCGGGGACGTGACGACGAGGCGGCCGAACTGGCCACGACCTACGGCCTCGACCTCGACGTGATCCGTGCCGAACAGCGGGCCCAGGTCGTGGCCACCGAGCAGGGCGCCGAGCGGTCCGGCGGCTATCGCCAGTTGCTGACCGGCGAATACCTGCCGTCACTGCTGCTGTTCGTCGTCGTCTGCTTCTGCGGGCAGCTGATCGGCTACGGCCTGAGCACCTGGCTGCCGCAGATCATGCGCCAGGCCGGGTACCCGCTGGGCTCGTCGCTGCAGTTCCTGCTCGTGCTCCAGGTGGGCGCGGTGGTCGGCATGATCGGCGGCTCGCTGCTGGCCGACCGCTTCGGCTCCAAACGCGTTCTCGTCCCGTTCTTCCTGATCGGCGCGATCTCGCTGCTCGTCCTGAGCCGCAAGGTCGACACCGCGGTGCTGATGGTCGCGGTGGCGGGCGCCGGGCTCGGTTCCATCGGGTCCAGCTCGCTGACCTACGGCTACATCGCGGCGCGCTATCCCGCGTCCTGCCGTGGCTCGGCCGTCGGCGCGGCCATGGGGCTGGGCCGGGTGGGATCGATCCTCGGCCCGATGGTGGGTGGCTGGATTCTCGGATCGTCGCTGGCCGCGTACTGGAACTTCTACGCCTTCGCGGTCCCGGCGGTGCTCGCGGCGATCATCGTGATCCTGCTGCCCGGTGCCACCTCGGCGGGTGTGGCGGAGCCGGTCGCCGAGCCGAAGCCGGCCAACCGTGATCTGGTGGTGGAAGCGGGCTGATCGGATGGATCTCCCCGGGGCGACTGCTCCGGGGAGATCCGGCAGCGCTTCGGGAAAACGGTTAGGCGTCGGCGGGCAGGCGAGGCAGGCCGAGCTGTTCACAGCGCCGCACCAGTGGGGCGAGGAGCCGATCGGCCTCGGTCGAGCGGCCCGCCGCTCGCAGCGTCGCGCCGAGCAGCAGACTCGCGCGCACCCCGGCCAGAGGCCTGCGCTCGGCGTCGACACCGGCCACCAGGGTTTCGGCGCGCTCGACCGCGAGTTCGTGCCGATCGGCGGCCACCAGCAGCCGGATCGCGGAGTCCTCGTCGAGTTCGTCGATGGCGGTGGCGATTCCGTCCTCGCGCCGGATCGTACGCGGGCGGGTGATCTCCGCGACGACGGCGGGCTCGAGGGGCACGCCGAGGCGCACCTGTTCATTGCGGACGCGGGCCGCCAAGCGTGGCAGGTGCAGGCGTTCGGCATGGATCATGCCCTCGTCGAGCAGGCCGAGCGCGCCGTCCCGGTCCCCACGGAGCGCGCGCACCCTGGCGCCGGTCGCGTAGGTGGCCAGGATGAAGTCGACTCCCCCGCCGCCCTCCGTGGACAGCTCCCTGCTCTGTTCCAGGAGCTGGGCGGCGGACTCCGGATCGCCTGTCTCGTACCGCAATCCGCCGAGCAGGGCACCCGCCAGACGGGTCGCGTGCGCGGCCGGGCCCATCGTCGACCGCGCGGTGTCGTAGGCGGTCGTCAACAGCTCGGTGGCTCCGGCGACATCGAGCTGTTCCCAGGCGGCGAGCCCCGCGTAGCAGCGCCCGTAGACGGTCAGGAACGGTCCGCTCACCTCGTGATACGGCGCGGCCCAGAGCTGCCAGCGGCGGGCCTTGTCGAAATCGAAGCTGTGCAGCGCCACATAGGTGGCGATATTGGCCGCCACCCCGGGAATGCGCGGCGAGAAGTCGTCGGGGCGGGCCAGCGCATCGCCGATCAGGCCGTCCAGCACCGACACCCGGTCGGTGAACATCTCCCCGACACTGATCGCGACATCGGCCTCGGTGCGCATATCGGTGCGATCCGGCTCGGCGGGCTCGGCGGCGGCCATGGCGGTGTCGAAGCGGGCGATGGTGGTGGCGGTGGCCGTCGGGCGGCGCAGCACCAGATCGATCCAGATGCCGAACAGCTGGATCCGGGGTCTGACCCGGCACACGGCGGCGGGCAGTTTGGCCAGAATGCCCTGCAGCATCATCATTCTCGATCGCTCGAGCAGATAGCCCGCGCCCTCTTCGACGAGATCCGCCGCGCGCTCGGGGTCCCCGGCGGCCAGGGCGTGCTCGACCGCGTCGTTGAGCAGATGATGCCGGGCGAACCAGGCCGCCGCCCGCAGTCGTAGCGGTGCGATCTCGGTCGGCCGGTCCTGGGACAGCCTGCGGCACAGGTAACCGGCGAACAGCTGGTGGTAGCGGTACCACTCGTGGTCCGGGCCCGTCGGCAGCAGGAACAGCCCGCGATCGGCGAGATCGGCGAGCAGGTCGGCGGCGTCGGCGCGCCCGGTGAGCGCGGTCGCCAGGCCGCCGCAGATCCGCTCGCAGATCGAGGTCGTCATGAGGAAGTCGAGGGTGTCGGGATCGAGGGTGTCGAGCACGTTCTCGGCGAGGAACGCCCCGATATCGGGATGCAGGGCGAGACTGTCGAGCAGGTGCTCGGGCGCCTCGCCCGCGCGCAGCGACAGCACCGTCAGCTGGAGTGCCGCGATCCAGCCGTCGGTGGCGCGGGCCAGTCCGGCGACCTCGTCGGCCGTCAGGTGCACGCCACCGGCCTCGGCCAGGAACGCGCGCACCTCGTCGGGATCGAAACGGAGTGTGGCGGCGTCGATCTCGGCGAGCTCACCGTGGATGCGCAGGCGGCTCAGCGGCAGTTCGAGCCGCGCGGTGCTGGTGACGACCAGCGGCAGGTGGTGGCAGCCGTGTTCGAGCAGGAACCGGATGGCCGCCACCGAGTCCGCGCCGGTGACGCGCTGCCAGTCGTCGAGGACCAGCGTCACCCGCTGGTCGTTGGTGTGCAGGCCGTCGACGAGCGCGGTGAGCACGGCGCGGGTCGGGTCGTCGGGGTTGGCTTCGAGCAGCCGGTCGAGGTCGTCGGCGAGGTCGGGGACGGCGGGCCGCAGCGCCTCGGCCAGGTGGGTGAGGAACCAGGCGACGTTGTCGTCGTCCTCGTCGACGGTCAGCCAGGCGACCGCGGCACCGTGCTCGATCAGCTCGTCGTGCCACTGCGCGGCCAGCGTGGTCTTGCCGAAACCACTGGGCGCGTGGATGGCGGTGAGCCGGGTGCGTTCGCTGGTGCGCAGGTGCTCGAGCAGGCGTTTCCTGGCCAGGGTGGCACGCGCGGGGGTCGGCGGCCGGTATTTGGTGGCCGGTGTCGGTGGGGCGGTGGTCCGTTCGTGCGTGCGCGGCGGCAGCGGCGCGGGTGCCGTCGCCGGGCGCACCGTGCTCGGGATCCGCAGGATGTCGACCTCGCCGCCGGTGCTGCGCTGGGCCTCGCGCAGTTCCGCGCCGAGCGCGGCGGCGCTGTCGGGCCGATCGGCGGGATCGGTGGCCATCGCGTGCTCGATGACGGCCCTGACCTCGTCGGGCACGTCCTGATCGGTGAGATCGGGCCCCGGCTGCGCCGACACCCGCAGGAACTGCGACAGCACCTGCTCGCCGACCCGCCGCTCGTAGGCGACATGGCCGGTGAGCGCGCAGAACAGGGTCGCGCCGAGGCCGTACACATCGGCGGCCGGGGTCGCCTGCCCACCGCGCAGCACCTCCGGGGCGGCGAACGCGGGGGAGCCGGTGACGACGCCGGTCGTCGTGTGGAATCCGCCCTGGATCCGGGCGATCCCGAAATCGGTGAGTTCCGGCTCGTTGTAGTCGCTGAGCAGGATGTTGGACGGCTTCACGTCGCGGTGCAGGATGCCGGCCCGGTGCGCGGTCTCGAGCGCGCCCGCCATCTTCACCCCCAGCCGCAGGGTCGCCGCCCAATCGAGGGGGCCGACGGAGTGGATGCGCTGTTCGAGCGAGCCGCGCGCGTGATACGGCATCACCAGATACGGATGCCCGCCGTGCGTGGTGCCCGCCTGGAACACCGCGACGATGTGCGGGTGGCCGGAGAGCCTGCCCATCGCCTGCTGCTCACGGACGAAACGTTGCAGCCCGTCGGCGTCCAGCTCGGCGGTGAGGACCTTGACGGCGACCACCCGGTCCAGATCGGGCTGCGCGCACCGGTACACCACACCGAAACCGCCGCGCCCGATCTCCTCGGCGTCCTCGAAGCCCTCGGCGGTCAGTTCCGCCGCGATGCCCGAGGCCGAGCTGCGTTGAGTCGGCAGGTTGTCGGCCATTTCGGCTCGATTCGGTCACGGCCACTCGGCGGTGCGCTGGTGCGCTCGCCTCTATCGAGGATAGCCCGCCGATCGCCGGTATTCGACGACGTCAGGTGCGTTTCGGCCGCCAGTGCAGCCACCGGTAGCGCGCCCGTTCGCGCGGTGTCATCCCGCCCCAGATGCCGTGCGGTTCGTTGGCGGCGACGGCGTGGTCACGGCAGTGTGTCAGCACCGGGCACTGCGCGCAGATCCGCTTGGCGGCCAGCATCTTGCGCGGTTCGTGACCGGTGTCGTAGAACTCGTTGACATCGTGCGCCCGGCAGACGGCGTGCATCTGCCAGGCCCAGGTCTCCGCGCGCGGGGCGGGTAGTCGCAGCGCGTACACACCGACCCGGCTCATGCCCGATCCCCGGCGGCGACCCGCCGGGCGCGCCGGTGCGCGGCGGCGGCCAGTTCGTGTTCGCGGGCGCTGTCCGGACCGCCGAGACCGGCCAGGTGCTCGTGCAACCGTGCCTTCGCCGCGTACCAGGCGGCCAGCGATTCCGGGCCTGCGCCACGGGCGGGGCGGCTCAGGCACAGCGCGGTCATTTCGATCAGCACGTTCATGGTCGGGTCCTTCGGCGTCAAATATTACGCATAATATTTTATTGAGTGTCGCATGGTCCTGACCTGCGCGTCAACGGTTCGGTGCCGCGGTGCGGTGCGCGGCCGGTTCGGCGAAGAACGTGGGCAGGTCGACGGCATGATGCGCGTTGGCCAGCGCCGATACCGTCGCGGTACCGAAGACGCCGGAGCGATCGAACGCCGCGGCGGTCCCCACGGCGATCCCCGCGTCCTCTCTGCGATCGATGGCGGCGAAGCCCACCCCGTCGCCCTCGGGCAGGCGCGCCAGCGCCAGGGTGATGTCGGCGTTGATGAACTCGAGTCCGTTGCCGCCGAGGTTGGCCACGACATTCACCACATCGGCGATCCCGGCGGCCAGCTGGAACGGGGTGATCGGTTCGTCCTCGACCACCGGGATCGGCTCGTGCCAGATCTGGGTGCGGTGATCGTTCTGCGCCTGCGCTGCCTCGCCCCACCCGGTCGCCGCGCTGAAGTAGAGCCGGTGCTGACCGGGCGCCATCGGGGTGCCGGGGGCCGGTGGCCGCGGCTGGACGCCGCCTGACCAGACCGCACCGGCGGGGCTCCGACTCGGTGCCAGGAACAGGGCGGTTCCCCGTGCGACCGGCCGGTCGTCCTGCCGCAGGACGGTGTCGATCAGGCACAGGCGCCGGCCTTCCCGGACGATGGTCGCCGAGGTGGTGCAGGGCAGCCGCATCCTGGCGGGCCGGAACAGATCGAGGGTCCAGCGGGCCGGACGCAGGTCGGTGCGGCCGATGCGGTCGAGGGCGTGTTCGGCCTCGCGGGCCAGGGCGGAGCTGACGGCGAGGCCGCGCAGCTGTCCTTCGCCCCACCCGCTGGCCGCCTCGGCCTGGGGGATCAAGGTGATCCCCGCGCGGCTGTCCTGTGTGCGGAAGAAGGCCGATGTCATGCGTGTCCCTCCGAGGTTGGCAGATATTAAATATATGATATTGTCTGATGGTAGCCACGATACCTCCCGAGGTCCTGCTGACCCCCTGCCAGGGGGCCTCGGGCCGCGGCGTCGATCACCGTCCGGTGATCGACGCCGTTTCCATGGGGCGGCACTGCGCTTTCGCGCGTTCTAGACGCATAATGCATAACGTGCCGAACGACAATGATCGCCGCCTGTCCGATTCGACGTCGCGGGATCTGCCCCGCCGCGCGAACTCGCAGCGTCAGCAGCTCTCCGAAGACGTCGCCAGCTACGTTCGGGAGCTGATCATCTCCGGCCGCGTGCGCTCGGGCGAGTTCCTGCGTGCCGAGCCGATCGCCGAGGCCGTCGGCGTCAGCAACACACCGGTGCGCGAGGGCCTGCTGCTGCTGAGCGGCGAGGGTTTCGTCGAGCTCGTTCCCCGGCGCGGGTTCATGGTCTCGGCCTTCAGCAGGCAGGACGTGCGCGATCTGTTCTGGGCGCAGGCCACCCTGGCCGGTGAGCTGGCCGCGCGCGCGGCGAAATCCATCTCGCCGCGCCAGCTCGCGCACCTGGCCGACATCATCGCCGAGCACGAGCAGGCGGTCGCCGACGGCGCCGATCTGGATCGCATCGTGGCGCTCGGGCACGAGTTCCATCGCACCGTCAACCTCGCCGCCGACTCGCGCAGGCTGGCGCTGCTGCTGCGCTCGATCGTCAAGCAGCTGCCGAACCGGTTCTACGGCAACATCGAAGGCCACGCCAACGAGTCGCTGGACTTCCATCCGGCCATTCTCGAGGCGCTGCAGAAGGGGCGCGCCAAGGCCGCGAGCAGCCTGATGCGCGACCACATCATGTCCGGCGCCGACGAGCTCATCGCGATGCTGGAGAAGCAGGGCATGTGGTCGGAGCCGGAGAAGTCCACCGCCTGAGCGGAGGTGTCCAGAAATCTGGACACTCGTCCTGGCGGTTCGCGCGCAGCATGGGTGACGCAGCACACCCACTGCAGCGAACCGACAGGAAAGGCACCGTTCAACGATGAGCACCCCCGATCAGGCCACCAAGGATCTCGCCGAGAACTGGATCAAGGCCCTCGTCGACATCGATCTGTTCACCGAGATCAGCACCGAAGACTGCCTCGTGTGGCACAGTGCCGACGACAAGTGGGTCACCGTCGCCGACGCGGTCGCGGCCGTGTACGAGCGATCCGGCGACGGACCCGTGCCTGCCTTCGCCTCCGTCGGCATCACCTACACCGAGAACGGCTTCTTCCACGAGTGCACCACCGAGGTCACGATCGGTGGTCAGGAGATGAAGCTGCACCTGCTGCAGATCGTCGAGGTCCGCGACGGCAAGGCCGCGCGGGTCCGCGAGTACATCGGCCCGGAGATGGGCGTGCAGCCCTGATCCTGGGTGGTCGGCCGTAGGGGCCGGTGTCGGTGATCGTGCGATCGCCGACACCGGCCCCTGTCGGTTGTCAGGGGGTCAGGACCACCACCGGTCCGTCGGACATGATCACGCCGGTGTCGGCGGCGGGTCGCCCGGACGGGACGAGGCTGCCGTCGGGGCGGATCGTGTAGGTGTGCACCCGGGTCGTCACCTGCGCGGTGAGGACGTCGACGAGGTAGAGGGTCGTGCCGTCGGGGTGCAGCGCCACCTGGCCGGGCAGGGTGCCGCCGGGACCGGCGTACGGTGAGCCCAGCAGTTCGGTGAGGCGGCCGTCGTCGTGCACGTCGAAGCCGGCGATCGAGGTGCCCATCGCGTTGGGGACGTAGAGCCGCGTGCCGTCGGCGGTCGGCACGGCGCCGTGCGGGACGCCGTGGGTCGGGTAGGGGGAGCCGGGCGTCGGTGTCAATCGGCCGTCCTCGCCGACGGCGAAGCCGGACAGGCCGAAGCCGAATTCGTTGCTCACGTACAGGTATCGCCCGTCGGGGGTGAATCCGGGCGCGACCGGACCGAGCTCCACCGCGGTGGCGCCCAGCGGCGTCAGGGCGCCGTCGGGCGCGATCGCGTAGGTGGACAGCGTGTTTCCGAGATAGGTGACTACTCGCAGGAAACGGCCGCTGGGATCGACCCGGGCCATGCCGACGGCGCTGAAGCCGTCCACCGGCACGGCGGTCGCGCCGGTCGCAACGAGCTCGCCCGAGGGTGTCACCGCGAACGACTCGACATGGCCGGGCGCACCGCCGACGACCACGAACAGCCGGGTGCCGTCCGGGCTGAGGGCCGCCGAGGTCGGCGGGCCGCCGACGGTGATGTCGGCGCCGGGAATCGGGCGCAGCGCGCCGTCGTCGTCCAGGCGATAGCCGCTGACGCCGGCATCACCCGCGTGCGGGACGTAGACGGTCCGTCCGTCCGGTGCGACGACCAGCGACAGGACGCCGAAGCCGGTGGGAAACGGGCTGCCGGGCACGGTCGACAGCGTGCCGTCGTCGGCGACGCGCAGGACGCTGATCCCCATCGACGCGGTGCCCGCGGTGATCAGGAAGCGGGACGAGGCGGCGGCGGTGACCGGCGCCGGCCAGCTCACCGTGGTGCACAGCACGGTGAGGAAAGCCAGTGCGGCGCAACGGAAGAACCGGCCGCGAGAGTGGAGGGTGGGTGGCGAAGCCATCGAACGATCTCCTCGATGAGATGTGAAAGGGTGATCTGCCTGCCCGGCAGATCGGAACGAGATCGAACGATCACATTTTGTATTTGGGGCAGCAACCACCGTTGTGCGAAATAACAACAGGTGACGGCGTTCGGCACCGGATCTCAAATCCTTCGCCGCAATAGAAAAGCAAACTATATTGTGCATAGTTCAGGTGGGCGACGTGGCCTGCCGGAACACACGGAGGTTTCGTTCCTGATGCTCAGGACCGTTTTCGGACATCCGGGGCGCGTCGCGGTCGGTATGGCCGCCGCACTGGCGCTCTCGCTGTCTCCGTCGCTCGCCCACGCGGACGACGCACCGCGCTATCTGCTCGTCACCGGCACCGGTTCCTCGAACATCAGTGTGCTGCGGGTCGACGACAACGGCACGCTCACCCGGGTTCCCGGCGCCCCGTTCGCCAGCGACACCGGGTCGCTGACCCTCGAGCTCACCCCCGACGGCCGTCGCGCCTACGTGGGTCACGTGGTGTCCGGCTCGATCATCGGCTACGACCTCGGTGTCGACGGCGCACTGCACGAGATCGCGGGCAGCCGAAGGGATTTCGGTGCCCCAATCATCGGCGTGACGATCACCCCGGACGGGTCTCGGCTGTTCGCGACGATCGGCACCGTCACCACGGAGGTGCGTTCGTTCGACATCACCGCCGCGGGCGTGCTGGTGCCGACCGGCGCGCCCGCCACCCCGGTGCCCGGCGTGAGCGGGCTGAGCCTGCCGCAGGTCACCCCGGACGGGCGCAACCTCATCGTGAGCACCTTCGTCGGCGCATCGGTGACCAGCTACGCGATCGGCGCCGACGCCTCGCTGACCCAGGTCGGTGCCACCATGGCCACCGGGGAACGGCCCGCGCTGCCCGCCGTCACCCCGAACGGCCGCTACCTCTACCTCAGCAACGAGGGCAGCGGAACTCTGTCGGGCTACGTGATCGCCCCCGACGGCAGTCTCTCGAACGCGCCCGGATCGCCGTACCCGACCGGCGCGACACCGCACGGCTCAGCGATCACCGCCGACGGCACCCGCATGTATGTGCCCGCGTCGACCGGTGGCCAGGTCGACGGGTTCCGCATCGGCGCCGACGGCGCGCTCACCGCGCTGCCCGGCTCGCCCTACAAGACCCCCGACGGTGCGATGCCCGGCCGTCTCGTCTTGAGCGCGGACGAGCACGAACTGTTCGTCATCGACACGCTCACGCTGCAGGGTCCGGCCCGGGTGCACACCTACACCGTCGCCGCCGACGGCAGTGTCGCCCCGTCGGGTCTGCCCGCGGCGGACACCGGCGTGACCTTCCACGACGGCCCGTCGGCCCATCTGACCCCCGCACGATGATGCCACGCGGCGGGCCGCCCGGCCCGCCGCGACCGCGTCGCCCGCACCCTCCGAGGAGAACCGCTGTGCCATCGGCCGTCGTCGAGCCGAGCGCCGAGACCACCCGCGCCCGCCGCCGCCCGTTCCGTGACCGCTTCGGCACGAGTGTGCGTACCCGCATCATGGCGATCGCGCTGGTGCCCAGCGCCGTGCTGTTCGGCACCGGCGCCGTCGCCGTGGCACTGGTCGGGTTACAGGCGCAGTCGGTGAAGGAATGGGCGGACTATCGCGGATCGGTCATCGACCCGTTGCTGCGCTTCGTGACCGCGATCCAGGCCGAACGGCTGGCCAGCGTGACCGCCCAGGCGCCCTCGCCCGCCGCCGCGGCGGACCTGCGGGCCAGCCGCGACGACACCGATCGCGCGATCCAGGAGACCGTCCGCATCGCCTCGTCGGCGCAGCACATCGACCAGAACACCGGCGCCGAATCCATCAGGGCGCTGGGCGATCTCATCGGCCGGATGCAGGTGATCCGGGAATCGGTCGACAGCAGGCGGGCCACGACGGGCGATGTCGACCAGTATTTCACCGATGTCATCGCCGCCATGCTGGCCTCCGGCCAGGATTCCGCGCGGTACAAGTCCTCGGACACCACCACCATGGACGCCGAGCTGACCTCGATCGAACTGCTGCGCGCGGCCGAAGGCCATTCCCGCGTGGTGGGTCTCGTCGCCGCCGGCGCCGCGCACGGCATGCCGACGCTGCGGGAGCGCCGCACGCTCGCTCAGCACATCGGCGTCTACCGCAAGCAGTTCGATCTCGTCGACACGCGGCTCTCAGCCGAGGTCAGGGCGAGTGTGCGCGCGCTGACCGCCGGGTCCGACTGGCGCTTCGGCACGGCGGGTGAGGACGAGATGTCCGAGCGCGGCGATCTGACCATGCCGACCGAGGAGTGGCTGGCCGCCGAACGCGCGGTCGACACCCGATTGATCGCGGTGATCCGCGACCAGTTCCGGGTGACGGTGGACGCGACCAGCGGCGCTGCCGACCGCATGCTGAATCGGCTGATGGTGATCTCGGGCGTCATGCTCGTGGTCACCCTCGCGGCAGTGTCGATCTCGTTGGTGCTGGCCAATCGCCTGGTGCGCCGGCTGAAGGCGCTGCGCTCGGCCAGCCTGGGCCTCGCCAATGATCGTCTGCCCGAGCTGATCCGGCGCATCCATCACGGCGATCAGGTCGACGCGGAGTCCGAGACCGCGGTGGTCGACGGTGGTCGTGACGAGATCGGTCAGGTGGCCGCGGCGTTCGCGGTCGCGCAGCGCACGGCGATCGAGACGGCGGTGGGGGAGGCGAGTACCCGCAAAGGGTTCAACAAGGTGTTCCTCGATATCGCGTTCCGCAGTCAGGCGTTGGTGCGCAGGCAGTTGGATGTGCTCGATGTCGCCGAGGCCCGGCAGGACGATCCCGAGGATCTGGAGCTGTTGTTCCAGCTCGATCATCTGGCGACGCGGGCCCGCCGCAATTCGGAGAACCTGCTGATTCTCGGTGGTCGTGCGCCGGGGCGGCGGTGGCGGAATCCGGTGGCGCTCGAGGAGGTCGTGCGGAGCGCGGTGTCGGAGACCGAGGGGTATGCGCGGGTCAGCGCGGTCCGGCTGCCCGCGGTGAGTGTGCTCGGCAGCGCGGTGGCCGACCTCATCCACCTGCTCGCCGAACTGATCGACAACGCGGCGGCGTTCTCGCCGCCGGAGGCGCCGGTCTCGGTGCACGGCAACGCCGTCGGCAGGGGAGTGGTCGTCGAGGTCGACGATCAGGGTCTGGGGATCGTGTTCGAGGAGCGTGAGCGGCTCAACGCGCTGCTGGCCGAGCCGCCGCAGTTCCATGAGATGGCGCTGGCGGGGCATCGGCATCTGGGGTTGTTCGTGGTGAGCAGGCTGGCGGTTCGGCACGGTGTCACGGTGACGTTGCAGGAGTCGCCCTACGGCGGGGTGAAGGCGATCGTGCTGGTGCCGTGGGCGGTGCTCGAGGCCGGCGACGACAACCCCACCACCGCGGTGGAACCGGTGACCACCCGTGACCTCGGTTCACGCTTCCCCGAAGCCGCCGCCCTGCCCAGGCCAGCGCCCGCGCTGCCCACCGGGCGCAACGGATTCGCGGCCGCCATGGCACCCCACGGCTCGGACGACGCGCCCGCCGACCGCAGACCCGCCCTCCCGCGCCGCGATCGGCTGACCCACCTCTCGCCGCAACTGAGTGTCGAGTTCGAGGAAACCGGCACGCGCACAACGGCTCCCGAGCCACCGGGGCGCACCAGGGGGCCCGAGAAGATCCGCGCGGCGATGAGTTCGCTGCAACACGGCACGCGAGAGGGTCGCGGCCGCCCACCCCATACGCACCCGTAGAACGAACGGTCGGAACATGAACGAGGACATGATGGTTCGCCAGCCCCCCGCGGGAACCCTGGACTGGCTGCTCACCACCCTGGTGAAGAACACGTCCGGCGCCGAGTCCGCGGTGGTGCTCTCCGCCGACGGCCTGGCACTGGCCGGTTCGGTCGGGATCGAGCGCGAGGACATCGAACACCTGGCGGCGATGGCGTCGGCGCTGCACAGCCTGGCCCGCGGCGTCGGCACCCGCTTCGGCAAGGGCGCGCTGCACCAGACGGTGATCGAGCTCGAGCTCGGCTATCTGCTGGTGACCGAGGCCGGTCAGGGCGCCTGCCTGGCGTTGCTGGCCGACGCGGACGCCGATCTGGGGTTGGTCGCCTACGAGATGAACGTGATCGTCGGACAGGTGCGCGACCATCTCTCGGCGTCACCGCGGAGTTCGACGACGCGAGCGTCGCATCTGTCGTGAGCGGGGGACCGGAGGACGCGTGGGGCTACGAGGACGACGATCCGGGACCCCTGGTCCGGCCGTTCGCGCTCACCCGCGGCCGGGCGGGCAAGGAACTCCAGGATCTCGACATCCTGACCCTGGTGATCTCGGTCGGCTACGACGCCGACGTCGCCCAGCTCGACCGCGAGTACGCCGAGATCTTCCGCCTGTGCAGGCACCGTCCGCTCTCCATCGTCGAAATCGCCGCGCACCTGGGGTTGTTGCTGGTCACCGTCAAGGTGCTGGTCAGCGATCTGATCTCGGCGGGCTATGTGATCTTCCGATCCCCTCCACGGGCCGATACCGGCCCCGACCCCGAACTCCTGCAGGCGGTACTCGATGGCATACGCAATCTCTGACGGCTACAGCTCCCCGGCGATGTCGGCCGAGCTGGCCGTGAAGGTCCTGGTGGCCGGTGGATTCGGCGTGGGCAAGACGACGATGGTCGGCGCGATCAGCGAGATCACCCCGCTGCGCACCGAGGAACAGCTCACCGAGCTCAGCTCCTCGGTCGACGACCTGCGCGGCATCGAGAACAAGCGAACCACCACGGTCGCACTGGATTTCGGCCGGATCACCATCAACCCGCGGGTGATCCTGTATCTGTTCGGCACGCCGGGACAGGACCGGTTCTGGTTCCTGTGGCCGGAATTGTCGCGTGGCGCGCTGGGCGCGGTGGTGCTGGTCGACACCCGCAGGCTGGCCGACAGTTTCGCGGCGGTGGACTATTTCGAGTCCCGGCGGATTCCGTTCGTGGTCGCGGTGAACTGCTTCGACGGCGCGGATCGCTACGAGCCCACCGAGATCCGTGCCGCGCTGGGGATACCGACGCATGTGCCGATCCTGCTGTGCGACGCGCGTGACCGGGCGTCGTGCAAGGAAGTCCTGGTGTGTCTGTTCGAATACATCACGGCGAACACCAGCGCTGTTCGTGATCGGTCAAGCTGAATATATAAAGCGCGCAATAACTATGGGCGCATCACTATGCACAATATATTGTTGGCTCGGCCCGGAGATCCGGGCAGTCATTCAGCGAAAGGTGAACCATGAGCGACCTGCTCGACCTCGTCCGCACGCATTACGCCGGCCTGGAGACCGGTGATCTCGACCTCGCCGCGAGCCCGTTCACCGACGACGTGGCGGCCGAGTTCCCGTCCGGTCCGCTCGCCGGTATCGAGGCGCTGCGCGGGCTCATCGGCGCCTTCATCGCCGCCTTCCCCGGCATGCGGATCGAGCGCCGCAACACCTGGGTCGACGGGGACACCGCGATCGCCGAGATCGTCTTCACCGGCGTCCAGACCGGTCCGCTGGCGACCCCGGACGGCGAAGTACCGGCGTCCGGGCGGACCGTGACCTTCCCGCTCATCGACACCTTCACCCTGCGGGACGGCAAGGTCGCCGAGCACCGGGTCTACTGGGACAACGTCAGCTTCCTGACGCAGCTGGGTCTGCTGCCCGGCCAGGAGTAGCCCCGGCCATCGGTACCGCGAAACCCCTTCGGCTCCGCCGCGGGGGTTTTCGTCGTCTGCGCTGGTCAGCGGCTCGACAGTGTGCAGATTCCTGGACAGTTCGGTGGGCTGTCCGAGACATAGCCTCCCAGGTATGACCTCTGATTCAACGTCGACAGGTGGTTCGGGGAGGCGGCGGGCAGCCTGGGCACTGGCCCTGGCGGCGACCGTTCTGTCCGGCGTCACCGCGGTCGGCCCCGCCTCGGCCGACAGCTCCGGATACCACATCTACGCGCACGGCTTCCTCAGCGACGGCATCGCCGGCTACAACGCCGCCGACACCGGGCAGCCCACTCCGATCGGGGCGAAGGTCCCGTCCGGAATCCTCAACTGGCCCCAGGCGGCGACCCCGGACGGCCGGTTCCTGCTGGTGGCGCCCGGGTCGAATCCGCAGCTGATCCCGTACGCGATCGGCGCCGACGGCGAACTGTCCGCGGGCACGCCGCTGACGATGCCCGATGTCCCCGTCGACATCACCTTCTCGCCGGACGGCCGCTTCGCCTACGTCGTCGTCGGGCTGCACAGCGCCCGGGTCGTGCCGGTCCGGATCGGTGCCGACGGCACCCTCACCCGGCACGGTGCGGGGACGCCGTTCGGGGAGCTGGTCGACGGGATCTCCTCGGCCACCGTCTCGCCCGACGGTCGCCAGCTCTACGCCGCGAGCCTGCTGCTGCGGCAGCTGCTGGTGTTCGACATCGCTGCCGACGGCACCGTGTCGCCGGCGAAGCAGCGGGTCGACACGGGGCTCAATCCGATCTTCCCCCGGGTCACCCCGGACGGTCGTCATGTCTACGTCATCAACGAGATCAGTGGCTCGGTCTCGGGTTTCACCCGGGCCGAGGACGGGTCGCTGGCCGAGATCGCGGGCTCGCCGTTCCGCACGGGTCTGCTGCCACACGTCACCAGCATCACGCCCGACGGTCGGTTCCTGTATGTGCCGAACATGGGGTCCGGGCACATCAGCTCGTTCCGGGTCGAGCCGAACGGCGTCCTGACCCCGCTGCCCGACGTCGATTTCGCGCCGGGGCAGCCGGGGGTGTTCGCCGAGTCCTCGGCGATGTCGCCCAGCGGCGAGGTGCTGTGGGCACTGGGGACCGACCCGCTGCGCGGCGGTGAGGAGATCCTGCGCCGCTTCACCATTGGCGCCGACGGCGTCCTCGATCTCGACGAATCGACCGCGATCTACACCGGCACCTACTTCGCCGACGGGCGCACGATGACCCTGGTTCCGCGCCGCTGACACCCTCCCGAAGCACCCTCCGGCGCCGCTCGGAGGGTGCTTCTGTGTTCCCGATCTATAAGGAGCATCACCGCAGCTATTCAAGTAAATTGATCAATTCGGTTGTATGGTTTCGACTATGGCCAACGACCGATCGACCGCCCGCGAGCTCGGTGAAGTGCTCCAGCCCATCGCTCGACGGCTCCTGGCCGGGCGATCGATCTCGGTCGGCAAGCTAGGCGTGATGAGCTACCTGGCCAAGCACGGCCGGGCGACCGCTACCACCCTGGCCGCCGAGCAGACCGTCAGCCCGCAGGCCATCGCCACCGCGGTGCGCGAACTCGAAGCCCTCGGCCTCGTCGTGCGCACGCCCGACGGCGAGGACCGCCGCAAGATCTGGATCGCACTCACCGACGGCGGCCGGGAACGGCTCGCCGACGAGCGCGCGGCCGGGCTGGACTGGCTCGACCGCGCCCTCGCCGACCGGCTGACCGCCGACGAGCGAGCGCGTCTCGAGGCCGCCCTCCCCGCCCTGCGGAAGCTGGTGGACGCCGGGCCGCCCGCATGAGGGCCGGGCCGCGCAGGCTGGCCCCCGCGCTCGTCTACACCGCGCTGACCTCGGCCATCGTCAGTTCCCTCGGCATGCTGCTGGTCCCGGCGATCTCGCACGACATGCATGTCGACGTCAGTGCCGCGCAGTGGATGCTCACGGTGAACCTGCTGGTCGGCGCCGTGACCACGCCGATCATGGGCAGGCTCAGCGACGGCCCGCACAAGAAGCGGCTGCTGCTGTGGTCGCTGGTCATCATTCTGGCCGGCTCGCTCGTCGCCGCGCTGGCGCCGAACTTCACGGTCTTCCTCGTCGGCCGCGCCCTGCAGGGCCTGAGTTACGGCATCGTCCCGGTGACGATCGCGCTGGCCCGCCGCTATCTGCCGCCCGACCAGGTGCGCAACGGCATCTCGACCCTGTCGGTGACCGTCACCAGCGGGCTCGGTCTCGGCTATCCGCTCACCGGTATCCTCGCCGACCTGTTCGGCTACCGCTTCGCCTTCTGGGCCGCGGCCCTGTTCCTGCTGTCGACGGTGCTCGTCGTCTGGCTGGTGGTGCCGGACGGGCCCGACGAGCGCGCGCCGCGCACGCCGTTCGACCTGCGCGGAGCGGTGCTGATCGGGGTCGGCCTGGCGAGCCTGCTGCTCGTCGCGGGCGACGGCGCGCGCTGGGGCTGGGGTTCGCCCGCGACGATCGGCCTGTTCCTGATGTCGGTGGCGATCCTGGTGGTGTGGGGCCTGGTCGAACTGCGGACCCCGCATGCCCTGGTCGACCTGCGGGTGCTGCGCACCGGCGACGTGCTCGTCGCCAACGGCACCGCGATCGGGCTCGGCGCCGCCATGTACGCGTGTCTGTCGATCGCCAGCCTGATCGCCCAGGCGCCGACCGCGACCGGGTACGGGGTGGCGCTGCCGCTGTTCTGGGCCGGCTTCGTCATGCTGCCGCTGTCGATCGGCAGCTTCGCGGCCAATCGGGTGGTGCGCGTGATCTCGGCCCGTATTCCCATGCGGGCCCTGCTGATTCCCGGCTCCGCGCTGGTCACCGCGTCCAGCCTGCTGCTGTGGATCGCCCACGACGAACTGTGGGAGATCCTGGTCGGCATGTTCGGCTTCGGCATGGGCATCGGTACCACCTACGCCGCCATGCCAGCGCTGATCGCCCGCAGTGTCGCCGACCGCGAACTCGGCAGCGCGGTGAGCTTCAACCAGGTGCTGCGCACCGTCGGCGGCTCCTTCGGCAGCGCCATGTCCGGCGCGGTCCTGGCCGCCCACCTGGCCCCCTCCGGCTACCCGACCGCCACCGGTATCGGCATCGGCCTGGCGGTCGGCGCCGTCGGCTGCACCGCGGTCCTGGCCGTGCTGTCGGCCACCCACGTGCTGACGCGACAGAAACAACCGTGACCGCGCGGAACCTTCACAGCGGCCACTGCACGTGCTCGACCTCGAAGAACTCGCGAAGTCCTTCCTCACCGCCCTCCCGGCCGATCCCGCTATCTCTTCGGGACATAAAAACCCCTGGGTGATGGCGGGATTCACCGGTGATATGGGTAGTCGACTACGCGTGAGGCCGGTGGGTGGGGCGACGACGATGGCGTGCACATCCATCGCCCAGCCAGGTCTCGGGAGTGATCGCTATGACTGCCACCCACACGCCGTCGACAGCCGTGAACTCGGCGAACGAAGCCGTGCCACGGACCGGCTATGAGCCGGGCTTTCTCGCCACCAGGATCGAGGTGCCCGAGCTCGACGCCGGGATCGGCGGTGACGCGGTGCGCCTCGACGGGTCGGTGGTCATTCGGTACACCCACTTCTCGCTGGCGCTCAGTGCCGCGCGGCGCTTCGCCTTCTGGGTGGCGTGGAATATCGACGGCGCGTCGATGAAGCGCATCGACCGGACCGGCATCGAGTTCGTCAAGGACCCGCGGCTGCCGGCGCAGGTGCAGGTGGGCAACGAGCTCTACCTGCGTAATCGGCTCGATCGCGGGCACCTCGCGCGACGGGCGGATCTGCTGTGGGGGAGCATGCCCGAAGCCGAGAAGGCCAATGTCGACTCGTTCTTCTACACCAACATCACCCCGCAGATGGACGACTTCAATCAGAGCAGCCGCAACGGTGTGTGGGGACAGCTCGAAGACGCCGTGTTCGCCGATGTCGACATCGACGACCTCCGGGTGAGCGTCTTCGGCGGCCCGGTGTTCGCCGCCGCCGACCGCGTCCACCGGGGCGTCGCGTTGCCCCGGGAGTACTGGAAGGTGATCTGCTTCGTCGAGGGCGGTCGGCTGAAGTGCCGGGCCTTCCTGCTCTCGCAGCGGCTCGACCAGCTCGAGGCACTCGAGCTCGACGAGTTCAGGGTCTTCCAGGTGTCGGTGACCGAGCTGGAGCAGCGGACCCACCTGCGCTTCCCGGACACCGTGCGCGCCGCCGACACCGTGACCGTCACCGAGTCGGCCGCACCGCCCGCGCCGCTGACCTCCACCGCCGACATCACCTGGTGACGGTCGCCGCGCACACGCTTCTACGATGGAGCGATGATTGCCGCGGTCCTGTCGTTCACTCTCGCCGCGGTCGTCCTGGTACTGCTGCCCGGCCCGGACACGCTGGTCGTGGTGCGCAGTCTCGTCCGGGGCGGCCGCCGGGCCGGGATCCGCACGGCTGCGGGGGTGCTGTGTGGGTTGACGGTCTGGGTCGTCGCCGCGGTGCTCGGACTCTCGGCGCTGCTGCGCGCCAGCGAAGTCGGGTACGAGGCGCTGAAGATCGTCGGCGCCTGCTATCTGGTGTGGATCGGGGTGCAGTCGCTGAAGGCGCTGCGGCGGCCGGTCGGCGCGGAAGTTCTCGACCCGGCGGGGTCGACGGCGCCGCTGGACCGGGTGGGCAATTTCGGCGCGGGCTTCCTGACCGACATCCTGAATCCGAAGATCGGCGTCCTGTTCGTCAGCTTCCTGCCCGGGTTCGTCCCCGACGGCTACTCGCCGGTGTGGACGACCCTGGGGTTGGGCGCGGTGTACATCGTGCTGACCGCGCTCTACTGCGCCGCGCTCGTGGTCGCCGCGGGGTCGATCTCGACCTGGATGCAGACCGAGCGCATCCGCCGCCGCATCGACGCGCTCACCGGTCTGGTGCTGGTCGGGTTCGGTGTGCGCCTGGCGACCGAATCCTGACCGCGCTCAGTGAACCCGTTCGTCCGGCGTCGGTTCCGGCTCCGGCGGATGACGTTGCAGTTCCAGCCAGTAGCTGATCACCACCACGGCGTAGCCGGACACCAGTGAGCCCACGGCCAGTGCACAGAGCCCGCCGATCACGGCCAGCGCTGTCACCACGTTCCTCCCGACCGGCCGTGGCGGTCTCCGCGCAGCCGGTCCGATCGAGCGCGCTTGGCCGCATCCGCCAGATCGGCGATGTCGAACGCCAGCGAGCGGCCCTCCCGCACCAGCTCACGACCCGAATCGGCGGCTGTGCGCCGGATTTCGCGTTGATGCGCGGCCACCGCGGCCCCCACCTCCCTGGCGAATTCGCCGAACGCCGCCAGATCCCGCGCGGCCAGCTCGACCCATTCGCCTACTACCGTTGACACCAGCAACCTCATCGTCGCCACCCCGCCGGAATGTTGAGTGAACAGTTGTGCACTGACATCACTACGCTATCCGGTAACGGAGGTACCGGCAAGTTCTACCAGGCGCCGGAGCGACGACGCAGTCCCGGTGCCCGGCACCGGGACTGCGTCGTCGGCGGGATCAGGGCAGGGGAACCCAGGTGCCGAAGAACCAGAAGCCGTGCTGGGGCGCCTGGTCGCGGTGTTCGGGGCGGTGTTCCTGCTGGGGGCGGTGTTCCTGCTGGGCCTCCGGTCGCGGCTGGTCGTGGCCACCCGGATCGGCACTCGCGACGCCCGCCGCCGCACCGGCCACCCCGACGGCGAGGGTGCCGGCGACCGCGGTCTTGGCCAGTGTCGACTTGATGCTCATGCGGATTCCTCCTGTCGTTCGACCCGGGGGAGTGGGTCGGCGGTCAGCGGTGTGCTGAACCGATAGGAGAACCCTCGTCCCCGAAGCTGGGGACCCGGTGGGCCGTGGGTGTGGGTGAGCTGTGAATCCGACGCGCAGTGGACTCCAGGCGCGGCGCTCAGGGCATTTCGACGGTCTCGGCCCTGGCGATCTCGGTGATGGCCCGCAGCACGGACTCCCCGGCGGGCACCCGTGCGGTGGTGGCGAGGTGGTCGATCAGCAGGATCGCCGCGGGCCGGGGGTCGGTCGGCGAGCGGTCCTCGCCCTCGTCGATGCCCAGTGCGCCGGTCAGCGCACCGACGACGGCGGCCGGGTCCAGGCGCGGCAACCAGACCACCGACTTCCGTACCACCGCCTCGAGGACCGCGCGGACATCGTCACCGGAGAGACCGTCCGGATGGGCGATCTCCAGCAGTTCCCGCACCACCGCCGCGAGCACCGCGCTCACCTGATCGGCGGGCAGTTCGGCGAGATCGCCGGTCGCGGAGACGAATCCGGGCTCGTCGGCGGCCTGTACGGCGAGCAGGGCGGCCTCGATCGCGGTCGCGATCGCGCGGGCCGGTGCGGGCCACTCGGTCGGCCACATGGCGCTGTCCTCCTCGCGGTTCGATACGCCGCGCACGTCCGTGCGCGGGCAGGTGCCAGCGTAGCGAGCGCCGGTGGCGGGCTCGCGAGGTCCGTGCGAGCCACCGGGATCGGTTATCCTGGAGGCGATCTCAGGAAGGCTGCACATGCCCATCAGATTCCGTCAGCGCAAGTCGTTCGGCCCGCTGAAATTCAACTTCACCGAATCCGGCCTCTCCTCGTGGAGCATCAAGATCGGCCCGTGGACCTGGAACTCGCGCACCAGGAAGAACAGCGTCGACCTGCCCGGTCCGCTGAGCTGGCGCCAGCGCTGACCCACGCCCAGCGGTCGCGTCAGCCGGCGAGGGTGGTCGGCTGGTTGACGATCGCCGTCATGATCGCGACCGCGTGGGTGAGCACGGTGAGGTCCTCGTCGGAGAGTTTGGACAGCTGCTCGGTCAGCCACTCCTCGCGGGCCTGGGCCTCGTCGGAGAGCAGGGCCAGGCCGGATTGTGAAGCGGCGATGATGATCTGACGGCCGTCGGTCGGATGCGGGGACCGCTCCACCAGGTTCATATCGGTGAGCGAGGCGATGACGCGGGTCATCGACGGCGGCTGCACGCACTCCCGGCCCGCCAGCGTGCCCGGAGTCATCGCGCCCTCCCTGGCCAGCGTGGACAGTGCCGAGAGCTGCGTCAGGGAGATGTGCGGATCGGCGCGCCTGCCGCGCAGACGCCGCGCGAGCCGGACGGTGGACAGGGAAAGGTCACCGGCGAGAGCGCGGGTGTCCGGCAGAGGCGTGGTCATACCCATGAACTTTACGAACAAAACCTCCTCGGCGGCTACCGATCGGGGGGACCGGGGGCGAGACCCCCGGCACACCGCCGCCGACAGGCGAGCTCAGCTCGCGGCCGGGCCGTAGTCGAGGTGGACGACGCCGTTGTCGTAGACGTCGGTCGAGAGCAGCGCGAGGGGGGTCTGTTCGCCGCCGACGAAGAACCGCTCGCCGGTGCCGAGCGCGATGGGGTACACGAACAGGTGCAGGTGGTCGACCAGGCCGTCGCGCAGCAGCGCGCGGACCAGCGTGCCGCTGCCGCTGATGTAGATGGTGCCCTCGGTCTCGTCCTTGAGCTTGCGGATCACGTCGGCGTCGTAGGCGCCCAGACGCACGCTGTTGGCCCACTCCTCCTTGGGCTCCTGCGATCCGACGATGTACTTGGTGGTCTCGTTGAAGAACGGGGCACCCGGATCGTCCTCGACCGTGCGGGTCGACCACGCGGGGGCGAACATCTCGAAGGTGTTGCGGCCGAGCAGGATCGCGGTGGCGTCGCCGGTGATCGCGCCGAGGGTTTCGCCCATCTTCGGATCGAATCCGTAGGCGACGGTGAACGACGGGTCGTCGTACATGCCGTCGAGCGCGATGAACTCGTGTACTGCGATGCTGCCCATGATGGTGTCCCTTCGGTGGTTGTCGTCAGCGGTGCTTCGCTGTCGAAAACTACCTTGCCGGAACCGCCTTACGGTTTGTTTACGGTGGCGCGCTGGCGATCGGACACGGTGCGCGGCAGCGGCGGAAGACCCCGGACAGAACAGTCCCCGGTAGCCTCGATCGTCACCACGAACCTCAGTCGTCGCTGACTGTTCTGGTACCCGATCGGCTTGCCGGGGGCCTGGGCCGGAGCCTGGGAATCAGTCACCACTGTCGACAGACGTCTCCGTCGGCTGCGCGGCTATTTTCCGGTGTTCCGGTATGTATCCAGTCTTCTCCGGATTCCGCCGCTGTCAATACCTGCGCCTACCCCAATGTGGCGGAAAAAGGGCATTGTGCGGAGGGTGGGCGTGGAGGACAGTGGGTATGTCCGGTGGTGCCCACCGGGGCGCCGCCTTTACCCAGGTAGGAGGTGGCTCGTGTACGCACGTTCAAGCACAATCGCGGCTCAGCCGTCGTCGATCGACGGCGGGATCGCATACCTCCGCAACGACATCATGCGGAATCTGCCCGAAGTCGAGGGCTGGGTCGGTCTGTCGCTGATGGTGGACAGGGCGACAGGACGCTGTATCGCGACGACCGCGTGGGAATCCGAGGAGATGATGCAGGCCAGCAGGCCGCGCGTCCAGATGTGGCGAGACGGCCTGGCCCAGGCGCTGAACGGGCCGGTGGACAAGGTCGACGAATGGGAAGTGGCGGTCATGCACCGCGATCACCTGGCCGGCGCGAACGCGTGCACCCGGTGCACGTGGGTGCAGGTCGACCCGTCCGCGATCGACGGCGCGATCGAGACGTTCAAGGCACAACTGCTGCCGGAATTCGAGAAGCTCGACGGCTTCCGCAGCGCCAGCCTGTTCGTCGACCGGGCCACCGGGCGTGGTGTCGGCTCGACCGTCTGGGCGAGTCGCGAGGAGCTCGACAGCAGCCGTGAGCACGCGGACCGGATCAGGGCGATGGCGACCCGGGTCACGGGCGCGCGCATCGTCGACGTGGCGGAATTCCGGCTGGGATTCGCGCACCTGCGGGTGCCCGAGATGGTGTGAATCCCGATCACCGCACGGCACGCCCGTACCGTGGACGCCATGGGCGAACGTGTGGTGGTCATCGGTGGCGACGCGACGGGAATGGCCGCCGCGTCGCAGGCCCGCAGACTGCGTGGCGCCGACGAGCTCGAGATCGTGGTGTTCGAGAAGGGGTATCACGCCTCGTATTCGGCGTGCGGCATCCCCTACTGGGTGAGCGGGGACGTCGGCGAGGTCGACGATCTGATCGCCCGCACTCCCGCCGAACACCGCGATCGCGGGATCGACCTGCGCCTGCGGACCGAGGCGATCGAGATCGATCCGGCCGGTCGCCGGGTGCGCGCGCGTGATCTCGGCACCGGCGCGGAATCCTGGACCGACTACGACGGCCTCGTGCTGGCGACCGGCGCGACACCGGTTCGGCCGCCGCTGCCCGGAATCGATGCCGACGGCGTGTACGGCGTGCAGACCATCGACGACGGGCAGGCCCTCATCGACGGGCTGGCCGCGGCGCCGGGGCGTGAAGCGGTGGTCGTCGGCGCCGGGTACATCGGCGTCGAGATGGCCGAGGCGCTGGTGGTGCGCGGCTTCCGGGTCACCATGGTCACCCGGGGTGCCGAGCCGATGTCCTCGCTCGATCCCGATATGGGCGCGCTGGTGCGGAAAGCCATGGAGGGGATGGGCATCCGGGTCGTGCCCGACGCGGAGGTCACTGGGCTGCCGACCGGCGCGGACGGCCGGGTCCGCGCGGTGGCGACCGCCGATGCCGAGTATCCGGCCGACGTGGTGGTCCTCGGGATCGGCGTGCGCCCGGCCACCGAGCTCGCGCGCCGCGCCGGGCTGCCCCTGGGCGAATCCGGCGGTCTGCTCACCGACCTGGCGCAGCGGGTGCGCGGATACGACGAGATCTGGGCGGGCGGGGATTGCGTCGAGGTGCTCGATCTGGTGTCCGGGACGTCGCGCTATGTGCCGCTCGGCACGCACGCCAACAAGCACGGCCAGGTCATCGGATCCGGTGTCGGCGGCGGCTACGCCACCTTTCCCGGTGTCGTCGGTACCGCGATCAGCCGGGTGTGCGATCTGGAGGTGGCGCGCACCGGCCTGCGGGAGAAGGACGCCGAACGCGCGGGGTTGCAGTTCCACGCCGTCACCATCGAATCCACCGGCCGCGCCGGCTATTTCCCCGGCGCCGCCCCGATGACGGTGAAGATGCTCGCCGAACGCCGCACCGGCCGGCTGCTCGGCGTGCAGATCGTCGGCCGCGACGGCGCCGCCAAGCGCATCGACACCGCGGCCGTCGCGCTCACCGCGCGGATGACGGTGGAACAGGCGATCTCGCTCGATCTCGGCTACGCGCCGCCGTTCTCGCCGGTCTGGGACCCCATCCTGGTCGCCGCGCGTGCCGCGGCCCGCGCGGTGGTGCGCGGCTAGGAACAACCTCAGCCGGACTGGGTCGCGAGGTAGATGAGCAGGGTCAGTCCCAGGGCGAGGGCGCCGAGCACACCGCCGACCAGGGTGTCGGCGCGATTGTCGGCCTCGCCGCGTTCGATGCGGTCCCAGCCGAAGAACGCGGCCGTCACCGCCGCCACGGCGGTCGGCGCCGCCAGGAACTCGCCGGCGAAGGGGATGAACGAGAGTACGAACGCGACGATGCCGAGCACCAGCGCCAGCAGTCCGACACCGTTGCGCGGGGGCGGCGGGACCTGGGGGTCGGGCATGCCACGAGGCTAGCCGGTGTCGCGGCTCGGCGTGGTCCCAGCCGGCGCCGGACCGCGCGTCAGGAGAACACGGCGACCAGGAAGTCCGAGTCGTCGGCGAACGGCCGCAGATCCCAGGTCGACAGCAGCAGATCGACGGTGAGACCGGCGGATTCGGCATCGGCCAGGAATTCGGTGAACGCGTAGCCCCGGTCGGCGCCGAATCCGACGACCACCCGGCCGCCCGGACCGCGATGCCGGGCGAAGGCCGTCAGCACCGCCGACCGGGTGGCCGGCGCGAGGAAGGTCATCACATTGCCCGCGCACACGATCACATCGAAGTCGCGGGTGGGCAGATCCAGTTCGGCGAGGTCACCGACCAGCCAGGTCGGGCCGGGATGATCCGCGCGCGCCGCCTCGATCAGCACCGGATCGCCGTCGACGCCGACCACGGTGTGCCCGGCCTCGTGCAGGTAGCCACCGATCCGGCCCGCCCCGCAGCCCGCGTCGAGCACCCGGCGCCCGCGCCCGAGCATCGCGTCGATCAGGCGTGCCTCACCGACGATGTCCTCGCCCGCGGCCGCGAGGTTGCGGAAACGCTCCACGTACCAGCTCGAATGCGCCGGGTCGGCGGCGGTGAGCTCGTCCCAGCGGCTCGGGGTGCGCTTGCTCGGCGACGCGCTCATGCTCGGGTCCTCCTCGGGTCGACCCGCTCGACCCTACGCCGACCGCGATCACTGACTCGGCTGCGGCAGATTGCACGCGGAGATCCGGGGATTGGCGCCCAGATAGTTGAATGGTCCGGCGAGGACCGTGACGGCGATCGTGCCCAGCCCGCCGCAGTCGGTCGGCGGGTTCGCGAAGTACTGGCGTTGCGACGCCGCCAGCAACCCGAGCCCGAACCAGACCAGCATCAGCGTCGACAGGAGGAACTTGGCGATCTGGTGCGATGGCCGAGCGTGGATCTCTCGAACCTCGCGAATCTCTCGATTCCGTCGATTCCGGCGACCGCTCATCGTCATCGCGTCCTTCCCGTTTCCGAGTAGCTCGCTGATACTCCCTGTGACCAGGGCCGATCCTGTGGAACCACCGACACGCGCGACGCTCAGTGCTATCAACAGTGCAGCCCGGCGCCCGGACAGTCAACCGTTAAGGGGTGTCGCGACCGGTGGATCCGGCGGCCGCGGAAAAGTGGTGGTCAAATCCCACGACTCGGCACGGTTGTGGGACAGAATGTCGCCATGCGGACATTTGCCGGGATGTTGCACGCTGTTGTCGCCGGAGTTCTGGTCGTCGCCGCTGGTCACGGGGTCGCGGGCGCCGCGCCGTCGGGCAGCGCCGCGCTCGACCAGCTGCCCTGGACCGTCGGTCCGGAGGGAGTGCAGGCCACCGGGGCCGCGCTGGCCGACGGGCTCACCGGAACCGTGGTGTGGTCGCGCAACGCGCACACCCCGGTCCCGATCGCCAGCATCACCAAGGTGATGACGGCCATCGTCGTGATCGCGGGCAACGATCTCGAACGGCCCGTGACGGTGCCGAACGAGGCGTTCGCCTACTGTGCCAGGCACAACGGGAGCACCGCGGGCCTGGCACCCGGCGAGGTGCTCACCGCCCGCCAGCTCCTGTACGGGCTGATGCTGCCGTCGGGCTGCGACGCCGCGTACGCGGTCGCCGAGTCCTTCGGGCCGGGGCAGGACGCTTTCATCGCCAAGATGAACGACACCGCGCGCCTGTTGGGCTTGGCGGGAACACAATTCACCGATCCCAGCGGCCTGCCGAACCCCACCGACGACTCCACGCATTCGACCCCGGTGGACCTCGTCGCGATGGGCGTGCGCGCGATGAGCCTGCCGGTGTTCCGCGAGATCGTCGCCGCGCGAGACTATTTCGTGCCGGCCGGACCGGGGAACCGCGAGCATCGCTGGGAGACGACCAACCGGCTGCTGCGGGAATACCCCGGCACCATCGGCATCAAGACCGGCAACACCGACGCGGCGGGCCACTGCCTGCTGTTCGAGACGGTCCGGGCGGGCATCCCGGTGATCGGCGTGGTGCTGCACAGCTCGCCGCACAGCAGCGTCGCCGCGAAGGAAGACGCCGAGCGCCTGCTGAACTGGGCCTACGACCCGATCATGCGCGTGCTGCAACCGGCCTGACGACCAGCGCGCCGATGTCGGACGGTGTTCCTACACTGTCCGGCGTGACGCTCTCTCCCGCCGACCTCGTCGGCTACACCGAACGCGACCTCGACGCCGATCTCGCCCGCTGGTTCCCGGACGCCGAACCCGTCGTCGTCCCCGGCGGAACCCGTTCGGTCGCACCGTTTCTCGACCGGCTTGCGCCCGCCGACGCGGCTGCGCTGGCCGCCTTCGACCGCCGCGTCCGCTCCGGGCGGCTCCCGCAGTTCCTCGACATCTTCGACTGGTCCTACGCCTTCGATTTCGCCGCCAACGACTGCGCCATCCTCGACGCCGACTACACCACCGCGCTCACCGACGACGACGTGTTCTCCGTCGGCGCCGACGGCGGCGGCAATCTCTATGTCGTGCTCACCACCGGCCAGATCGCGGTGTGGTTCCACGAGGAGGAGGTGCTCGAGGGCGGCACCCGCTTCGACAACCTCGACGTGTTCCTCTGGTCGTACGTGCGCTACCGGGCGGTGCGCGCGGGCCGGCTCGCGCCCGCCGACGTCGAGGCCGACTTCACCGCGCTCGGCCAGGACGGCGCGCTCGCGCGGGATCTGGGTCTGCTGGCGATGATGTCCTAGCCATCCGGCTCGCTCAGGCGCGCGGTGCCCCCGCGGTGAAGGCGTTGTAGAGGACGCTGAGATCGAGGGACTCGATCGGGCTGGTCGGCGGGCGCGGCGTGCGGTCGATCTGCCGGTGCAGGGCCTCCATCTTCTCGTCCAGCTGGGTCGCCACCTCGGCGGCCTGCGCGAGGTCGCTGCGCAGGTTCGGCGGCACCTCGCCCCGGTACTTGTAGTAGATCTTGTGCTCGAGGCTGGCCCAGAAGTCCATCGCGATGGTGCGGATCTGGATCTCCACCGGCACCCGCTGGGTGCGGTCGGAGCGGAACACCGGGATCGAGACGATCAGGTGCAGGCTCTGGTAGCCGTTCGGCTTGCGGTTCGTGATGTAGTCGCGCTCCTCGAGGACGGTGATGTCCTCCTGACCGGCCAGCATGTCCCGGATCGTGCCGATATCGGAGATGAAGCTGCACACCACCCGCACCCCGGCGATATCGAGCACGTTCTCCCTGATCGCGGCCAGGTTCATCGCGTAGTTCTTGCGCTGCACCTTCTCCAGCACGCTCTCCGGTGACTTGAGCCGGGAGCCGACGTGCTCGATCGGGTTGTACTCGTGGGTGTTGTTGAAGTCCTCGCGCAGGATGTTGATCTTGGTGGTGATCTCGTCGATCGCGAACTTGTAGCCGAGCATGAAGTCGACGAACTGTTCGCGCAGATCGCGGATGTCCTCGACGGTGGCGTGCGCTCCGTTCCCGGGCGGGCCGTCGTCGGCGTTGGGGTCGAGCTGCCAGGTTTTCATCGCCCTCCATTGTGCCCGCATCGCCGGGGTGCTCCGGCGGGCGCGGGTAGGGTCGGTGCCACCATGATGCTCACCGATCGCGTCGCGCGCGGGATCGCGTCCGGCGACGTGACCCAGGTGTTCCGCCGCTGGGCCCGTCCCCGGGTTCGCGCCGGTGGCACGCTGCGCACCTCGGCGGGCACCGTCGAGATCACCGGGGTGGACCAGGTCGAAGCCGGTGCCATCACCGACGCGGACGCGCGGGCGGCGGGCGAGACGGACGCCGACGCCGTGCTGGCGGCCTTTCGCGGCGCGGCGCACTATCCCGTCTTCCGGATCGCGGTCCGCTTTCTCGGTCCCGACGACCGGATCGCGCTGAGCGGCCGTACCGATCCGGACGCGCACGAGGTGGCCGAGATCACGGCGGCACTGGCGCGGTTGGACCGGGCCAGTCGACGGGGGCCGTGGACGGCCGCGGTCCTCGACGTCATCGTGGCCCATCCGGGTCGGCGGGCCGGTGACCTCGCGGATCTGCTCGGCCGGGACCGGGAATCGCTGAAGCTCGATGTCCGCAAGCTGAAGAATCTCGGTCTCACCCGCAGCCTGGAGGTCGGCTACGAGATCTCGCCGCGGGGGCAGGCGTATCTCCGCGCGACCGGGCGGTGATGGGAAGATACGCCGATGTTCCAGATATTGCTGGTCGGTGCGCTCCTCGGGCTCGTGCACTGGCTGCTGTACCGGCGATTCGGCGTCGCCACCGGACTCGGGCGCGCCGCGCGCCGGGCGCTCGCGGTCCTGCTGGTGATCCTGTGGATTCCGCCGGTCGTCGCGGTCGGCGCGGGCAACGTCTACTCGCCGGAGCCGGTGCGGCCGATCGTGTGGTGGGGTGAGGTCTGGTTCGCGGTGATCTTCTACCTGCTGATCGGGCTGCTGGTGCTCGGCGTGGTGCTCGTGGTGGCCCGGCTGCTGAAGTTCCAGCACCGTCGTGGGCTGACCCAGGTGGCCTCGGCGGTGCTTGTCGTCGCTTCGCTCGGGACGGTCGCCTACGGCGTCACCGAGGCGAACGACCTGCGGGTGGTCGAGACCGAGCTGTCCTTCGCCGACCTGCCCCGCTCGGTCGACGGGCTGCGGGTGGCGGTCGTCGCCGACATCCACGTCGGCGCGGCCCGTGGCGCCGGCTTCACCCAGCGGGTGGTCGACCTGGTCAATGCCCAGCAGCCCGATGTGATCGTGCTGCCCGGCGACCTGCTCGACGGTTCGGTCGCGTATGTCGGCCCCGATATCGACCCGCTCGCGGGGCTGCGCGCGAAGTACGGGAAGTTCGTCGTCGCGGGCAATCACGAAGGGTACGTGGACCGTCCGGACAACTGGCTCGACTACTACGACACCCTCGGACTCACCACCCTGCGCAACAGCCACGTCCCGCTGACCGTCGGTGACGGCGCCATCGACATCGCCGGGGTCTACGACTTCGACGCCACCGATCCGGCGCCCGATGTCGACGCCGCCCTGGCCGGACAGCAGCCGGGCCGGTTCACGGTGCTGATCGCCCACCAGCCCCTGCAGGGCACCGGGGCGAGCGAACGCGGCGTCGACCTGCAGCTGTCGGGGCACACGCACGGCGGTCAGATGTGGCCGCTGAGGTTCCCGGTCGGCTGGATCAACGGCACCGTCGCCGGCGTGAGCCGCATCGGCGACATGCAGATGTACACCACCCGCGGTGTCGGCGCGTGGGGTCCGCCGGTGCGCGTCGGCGCGCCGCCGGACATCACCGTGGTGACGCTGCGGGCCCGCTGACGATCGGTCAGCCGTGGCGCCGGAAATCCGGCAGCTGCCAGGTGCCGTCGAATGCCGGGCCGTCGGGGCCGTAGATGCGGAAATAGGTGAACCAGCCGGTGCCCGGGGTGGTTTGGATCCACCGGTCGATCGGGGTGTTCGGCGGCGGCGTCGGCCCGAAGTACAGGGTCAGCGGCTCGGTGGTGTCGACGTCGGCCAGCTCGTACAGGGAGCGCAGCGCGGGCCGGTTCAGCGGCGAGCGCAGTTCGCTGCGGGTGCGCGCGTCGTAGGCGGTGATCGACCAGAACAGTGTCGCCGGAACCGGTTGCCCGACGGTGAGGCTGTAGTAGCCCGCGCCCTCGAGATAGGCCCCGGCGGAGTCGCGCAGCCCGAGCCAGTACAGCGAACCCGCGCCGGGCGTGCGCGCGAACATCGCCGGTGACTCGATCTGGGCCTGGTAGAACCACTTCTCGCGCGCGTACAGATCGGTGTAGCCCACGGCGTCGAAGGTGCCGTTCTCCGGGCGCAGCACGGCCCACTCCCAGCGGCTGTCCGGCCACACCTGCCGATCCGGCCTGCGATCGGCGAACGATTGCACGCACAGGTGCAGGTGTCCGCGCCGGGCCGCGTCGGTGAGAATGGCCGTCATCCGCCGATCGGGCACGAACGGGAGGTCGCGCGCGATCCCGAGCGTCGCGAGTTCGCCGTACTGGTAGCGATAGTCGGGGTTGGGCGGCTCGGAGTTCAGGATCTCGTGCAGGATTCGCCAGTAGTCGAGCGTCTCCTCCCACCGCACCGGGGTGAAGTCCAGCCCCTTCTGTTCCGAAAGATCCACCCACTCCAGCGGATTCGACTCGGCGTCGGCGCCCAGCGGATACACCCGCACCTGCTGGATGAGCGCGATCGCGGGGTCGACCTCGGCGCCGTGCGGCAGCGCGCGGACGAGGACGAGCACCCGGTTCGTCGTCGCGGTGCCGGTGAAATAGCCCTCCGGCACCGGCTCGTCGTAGCCGGGCGGCAGCAGCAGGTGCTTGCCGCCCTCGGCCCCCGCCGGTCCGGGCAGCCCCAGGTCGAGCACCCAGAGCTGGTTGAGGTCGTTCGCCGTGCCCATGAGCGTGCCGGGCGGCACCTCGATGACCATCGGCCCGGCCGACAGATCGATGGTGAGCCCGGCGTAGGGCGTGTCGGAATTGGCGGTGAAGACGTACTGATCGGGGCTGCCGACCAGCAGCACCATCACCCGATTCGGCACCGCTCCCGCCGCGAGATTCTCCCGCCACGTCGCCTCGAGCGAGACGGTGGGGAAGAAGAACCGGTACATCGCCAGCGCCCGCTGGTAATCGAGTTCGTCATAGGCGCGGCGGACAGCGTCCGGGCTGGGAAAACCGCCACGAATGTACTGCGGTGCAGTCATGCCCGACCTCTTCCGTCGACAGCATCGGCCCCTCGCCGCCGACGTTAGGCAGACGTGTACCGCCTCGCTTCACCCGAAACGGATGAACCACGCACCGTGTGCCGGGCTGCTATCGCCGTCACCCGGCATCCTTGTCGTCGGGTTCCGGAACCGGCGTCGGCGCGTATCGGGCGGCGACGGCGATCGCGCGATCCCGCAGGGACGCGCGCAGCGACGACGGAGCCAGCGCTTCCGCGTCGACGCCGAGCTGCCACAGCGCCCATTCGGCGTGCCGGGAATCCTGGAAGGTCACCGCCAGCCGGAGCCACTCGTCGTCGGGTTCCTCGGAATGGACGGCCAGTGCGGTGCGGACCAGCTCCTCACGCCGCGCCGGCCGGACCCGGACCAGCACGGCGAGCTGGTCACCGCCGGTGCGAAAGCGGGCACTGCGTTCCTGCCAGGCCCGGTCCAGATCGACCCGGTCGGGCCGCTGTGCCGGTTCGGGCAACTCCTCGGCCGCCAGCACCCGGGACAGCCGATAGGTGCGGTCCGCCCCGGATCTCGTGGCCAGCAGATAGCCGTGGTCGCGCACCATGACGATCCCGATCGGGTCCACCGTTCGCCAGCTCGGCGCCTGGCCGACCGCGGCGTAGTGGATGCGCAGCTTGTGCCCGGCGAACACCGCGCGGCGGATCGCGGCCGCGATGTCGCCGGGGACCTCGTCGTCGACCGCCGGACGCGAGAGCAGATCCGTCGCCGGGTCGATGAGCAGCCGTTCGGCGACATCGGCCGCGGTGGTGCGGTGGGTGTCGGGCAGCGCGTCGACCACCTTGAGCATGGCCGAGGACAGCGCCGAACCGAGACCGAAAGCCTGTGCGCCACGGCGTGATCCGGCGATCAGCAGGGCCAGCGCCTCGTCGTGGTTCACCCCGGTGAGCTCGGTCCGGAACCCGGGGAGCAGCGCGAAGCCGCCGTGTCTGCCGCGTTCGGCGTAGACCGGCACACCGGCCGCCGAGAGCGCCTCGATATCGCGCAGGACCGTGCGGGTGGACACCTCCAGCTCGGTGGCGAGCTCGGTCGCGGTCAGCCTGCCGCGCTGGCGCAGCAGCAACACCAGCGACACCAACCGGTCTGCGCGCATTCGAAAACTCTACCGAATACACGACAGAGGATGTCGTGATTGCTTGCGAGGGTTGTCCCACGGCGTCGCGGACGCCGGACTACGACGAATCGAATGGAGCTGAAGTGGGACTGGAACGAACCGCGGTCAACCCGGTGACCTGGTCGGTGGCGATGGGATTCAACCAGGGCGAACTCGTCACCGGGCACACGCGCACCCTGTACTGCTCCGGGCAGACCGCGATGAGCGGCGACGGGACGCCCCGGCACGAGGGGGACCTGGCCGCGCAGCTGGCCCTGAGCCTGGACAACCTGGAGGCCGTGCTCGCCGAGGCGGACATGTCGCTGGCCAATCTCGTCCGGCTCAACGTCTACACCACCGACGTGGACCTGCTGTTCCAGCACTACGGCGTGCTGGCGGCCCGGCTGGGCGCGGCGGCGGTGGCACCGGCGACCACCATGCTCGGCGTGAGCCGGCTGGCGATTCCCGGGCAGCTGGTCGAGCTCGAGGGGACCGCCGTCGACTGAGGCGTTCCGGCGCACCCGCGCGGCACGGTGGCGCGGGTGCGCCGCGGAAGATGAACCGGGAGTGGAACTTTCGCGTCAGGCGACGCGGCGCGTCGGGGGTTCGAGCACATCGGCGAGCGGACGGCGCGGGCTCGCGGAGACCGGGGGAGCGGTGTGGTGCAGGCGGCCGACGCGGACCACCACCTGGGGGTGCGCGCAGTCGTGCAGCAAGGAGTGCCGGATCGCGTCGCGGAGTTCGGGGATGCCCAGCGGTTCGGATTGGATGCAGGTCGCCAAGCCCAGGCTGGTGGCCCCGAGCAGCAAGGCGCTGGTCGCCTCGCCCGCGCGCAGGCGGGCGCGGCGGTCGTCGGCCGTGGTGCAGATCACGACCCAGCTGGCGTGGTCGGCGCCGTCGCCGGGATCGTCGAGACCGGGGTCGCGGAAGGCGCGGAGCGGGAGGGGGTCGTCGTGCCTCGGCAGCACCGTCGTGTGCGACGGCACGCCGTCCCCGTGATCGGCGCGCCCGCTCCAGGTCGCGAGTTCGCGCAGATACGCGGCGTCGGAGCGGTGCCGCGCCGCCGCGGCCCGCATCGGCTCGGCCAGCAGGGGCAACAGCTGTTCCGGGATATTCCGGGCGACCGCGCCGAATTCGACAACGGTCGAGGACAGGGCGCGCAAGGCGCCCGCGGGCAACGGCAACGGCGCGAATCGGCGCCGCTCGGATTTCCGGAGCAGAATCGCGGCGGCGAGCTGGATATCGGTATCCGACGGCGGCCTCGGCGAGACGGTGACGGTGGCCAGATGATTCGGGTCGTCCGGGTCGGGCAGGAATTCGGGAATCGCCGACCAACCGGTGACCGCGAGTGCCACGCGCAAATGATGGAGGGCGGCGCCGCAACTGACGACCATGGCCTGTCCATCGGGGTCTTCCACCGGCAATTGCCGCGTGGGATCGCTGTACAGCTCGACCCGTCCGTCGCCCACCTGCCAGCGCCACGGCTGCGTGTTGTGCACCGACGGCGCCTTCACCGCGAGTTCCAGCGCGGCGGTCATCGTATCCACGTCGAATAGCAACGGTGTCATTTCACGATCCCTCCTGACGGGATTGCGGCACGCGCTTCTCTTCCGGTCTTCCCACTGTGGAAGACGCGCCGCAATCGACCATAAGTCGGTCTCCCGAATTAAGCGAATTCATATCGTTTCAAATACCCCGGATATCGGTCCGGCGCGCCCGGCCGTCGATCGAGCTGACCGGGGGGACAGGGGCGCGAGCTATCGGTTCCGTAACGAAAACAATGCGCGGGGCTTTTTCGCCGATCGCATCGATCAGGGGAGGTCGGTGAAATGGACGTCGTGGGCGACGGCGGTGGCATGCAGGCCGTCGGGGGCGGGGCGGATGGCGGTGAGGCGAGCGCCGAGGGGTAGTTCCTGGAGGGGAACGACGAAGGTGAGGGGGCCGCGGAGCAGCGACAGCGGGACGGTAGGGCCGCCGAGGGCGGACTGGACCGAGACGGGGGTGACCTCGATGCCCGCGTCGGTGGGGGCGACGGTCACGAAGACGGTCGCGGGGACCGAGAGGCCGGCGACCGGGAAGGTGCCGGTGACGCGCAGTCCCTCGGGACTGTCGGAGATCGACTCCACGCCCGAGGGTGCGAAGGTCCGCACGACGTCGTAGGGGACGACGGCCGTCGCGGTCGCCGTGGCGGCGACGAGGTTCGCGGTGCGGTTACCGACGATGTCGGTGAGCGGCGCGGAGACGTCGGTGAGCACGACATCGAGATCGCGGACGGAGATGTTCTCGCCACTCCAGTCGCCGACCCGGATGTCGATGTCGCGGTAGATGCCGTCGATGGCCTGGGTCAGGAACGGGACGCCGCCGATCTCGACGTCCGGTGGCTGCGCGAGGTCGTATTCGGCGGCGATGGCCCGGCCGATCTCGTTCTGCGCCAACACGACTGCGACGCGATCGCCGACGACGAGTCCGATCACCCCGACGACGATCAGTATCAGCACTGCGCGCATACGCTCACCCTCTCGGCCATCCCACCATCATGCTGTGGATCGTGGCCGCGTGCGGGCAGGGCGACACCGAAAGGCGGGAACCGCTACGTCGCGCGGACGGTCACCACGGTCTCGGCGCTGGGGAATTCGATCACCCGGAGCCGCCCGTTGACGAGATCGATCGTGTCGGCGATCACCCGTCCGGCGTGCTGGGCGCCACCGGCGAAGCTCGTGCTGATCACCCGGAAGCTGCGTCGCGGGGTGAGGACCACATCGCCGGATTGCAGCAGTCCGGCCGAGGTGGCGGCACCCGGGCACCGCTCGATCGTGGTCCTGCGGCCCCGGCCGCCGAGCAAACCAAACACTGTGTTTCTCCCGTGGTGTCCGTCGCGGAAGCCGCGTCCCGTCGCGGGAATCGCGAGCGGGTATCGGAGACTTCTTACCCACCGGCCGCACCCAGGAAACCCCAGGCAATCGGACCCGACGCCGTTCCCGATGAGCGGGAAGGGACGCAGGCAGCCGCGCGGACCCGGTCCTACGGTGTGCGACATGACCGCGACACCCCACCCCGACGACCCGGCGAACACGCCGGGCGTGCCCGCGATCGCCCTGGTGACCGGCGCCAGCCGGGGCGTCGGCAAAGGAATCGCGCTGGCACTCGGTGCCGCGGGGTGGACCGTGTATCTGACCGGCCGGGGCAGCGCCGGTGACGGCGGGCCGCTGGAGGTGGCCGCCGCCGAGGTGAGCGCCCGCGGAGGCACCGGCATCGCCGTGCACTGCGATCACCGCGACGACGCGCAGATCGCCGCCGTCTTCGCCCGGATCGCGTCCGAACAGGACGGGCTCGACCTGCTGGTCAACAACGTCTGGGCCAATCCCGACGGCTTCGCCGGTTTCAGCGACCCGTTCTGGCGGCGACCGGTCGGCGACTGGGACTCGCTGATCGGCGTCGGCCTGCGCGCGCACTACGTCGCCTCGGTCGAGGCGGCGCGGCTCATGGTCGCGCGCGGACGCGGCGTCATCGCCAACATCTCCTCCTTCGGTACCCGCGGCTACCTGCACTCGGTGCTGTACGGGATGTCGAAGGCAGGACTGGACAAGATGGCCGCCGATATGGCGGTGGAACTGCGCGGTACCGGTGTCAGCACGCTGTCGCTGTGGCCGGGGATCGTGCGCACCGAGCAGGTACTGGCCCTGGGTGTCGAGGACATCGAGGGCTTCCCGATCGCGGGCGCGGAGACGCCCGAATTCGTCGGGCGGGTCGTGCTGGCGCTGGCCACCGACCCCGCGATCGGCGACCGCAGCGGCGCCACGGTGATCACCGCCGAGGCGGCGCTCGACTACGGCATCACCGACATCGATGGTGGACAGCCGGTCTCGCATCGCGCGGCCTTCGGCGGCGGCGCGGTCTTCGGCATCCGAGAAGAAAAGGAACTGTGATGGATCTTTCGGGCAAGGTAGTGCTGGTCACCGGTGGTGCGCGCGGTCTGGGCGCGGCCTTCGCACAGGGCATCGTCGCCGCGGGCGGCAGTGTCGTGATCGGCGACCTGCTGGACGACGACGGTGCCGCCGTCGCGGCGGAGCTGGGCGAGCGCGCCCGCTTCGTGCACCTCGACGTCACCGACCCGGCCGCGTGGCAGACCGCGGTCGACACCGCGATCGAGGCGTTCGGCTCGCTGACCGGCCTGGTCAACAACGCCGGGGTGACCGCCACGGGCGTCCCGCTGGTCGAGGAGCCGCTGGAGACCTTCCAGCGGGTGATCCAGGTGAACCTGGTGTCGGTCAACATGGGCATCCACGCGGTCGTGCCCGCACTGCGGGCGGCAGGCGGCGGTTCCATCGTCAACATCTCCTCGGCCGCCGGACTCGTCGGCCTGGCGCACACGGGCGCCTACGGCGCGGCCAAGTGGGGCGTGCGCGGGCTGACCAAGGTGGCCGCGATCGAGCTCGCGAGCGACCGGATCCGGGTGAACTCGGTGCACCCCGGCATGGTGCTCACCCCGATGACCGCGCCGACCGGCATCGTCCTCGCCGACGGCGCCTTCCCGAACGCGCCGCTGGGCCGGGTCGGTCGCCCCGAGGAACTGGCCGGTGCTGTCACCTACCTGCTCAGCGACGCCGCCTCGTACACGACCGGCGCCGAGCTGGCCGTCGACGGCGGCTGGACCGCCGGTCCGCCGGTCGTGCGTGTCGAGGCCTGAGCCGACTCAGGGCCGAGCAGGCTTGCGGCACACCAGCATCTGGTGGGCGCCCGCCTGGAACTCGTAGTCGACATCGACGATCCGCCCCTCGATCCCGTGCTCGCGCAGATCCGCGAGCAGCCGGTCGAGGTCGCGGTAGCGTTCGTCCGCTCCGATCGGGACCAGCGGGAAGATCCGCGCCTCGGTGCCCACCCGGAGCAGTTCGCGGACCGCGGCGAGATGGAACGCGTAGTCGAGGTCGGCGGCGTAGCTGAACAGCAGGTGCGAGCTGAGCACGAGGTCGAAGGCGTTGTCGCCGAACGGCAGACCGGGCAGCGTGCCCGCGACGTAGCGGTCCGGTTCGGTCCGGCTGTGCGCGGCGAACAGCTCGGCCGCGCGCTGCCGGACCGTCAGGTGTTCGCCCGGGTCGGCGAAGTACGTGAACCGGAACTGCTCCGGATGCGCGCGGACGTAGTCGTTGCCGCGCACGACCTCGCCCGCCGCGGTGGCGGCGACGTCGGCGGTGCCGCCGTTCGCGTAGGCGAGGTCGCAGGCCGTCACGTCGCCGCCGAGGCCCCGGACCGCGGCGGTGAACCCGGCCGCGCCGCCGGGACAGTCCAGCAGGCGGCGGCGCAGGTCCGCGTCGGTGAGGGCGAACATCGCCCGGTACTCACCCAGTGCGCGGGAGCTGACCAGGAAGCCGCCGAACGGCTGGTTGCTGGTGTGGTCGGAAGTCATTGCCGGTACCCCGTTCTCGTCGGGGCCGCCGACCGGCGCGGACCGCGAGTCCGACGCGAGGACGGGATGCGGCCGCTCCGGGGGCGGCCGCACGCACAGTCGATGATGGCCGCTACCGCGGCCACCACCCCTGCGCTGTCATCGTCACCTGGCCATTGAATCACAGCGGGCCAGTGAATTTACGCGGGCGATCACAGCATGCGCTGCCTGCCGTGGGCGGCGAATTCCGATTCCAGGTCACGTCGGTCCGCGTCGGTCATGCGGCGGTACCGCGGTCGGCCGCGGCCCGCCCACCGGTGCACCGGCTCCTCCGTCCGCCAGGCCTGCTCCTGGAGTTCGCGCTTGAGGACCTTGTTCGACCCGGTCACCGGTAGATTCGCCGAGACCCGCACGAATCGGGGCATGCCCTTGCTGCCGAGATCGTCCTGGGCGCAGAGGAACTCGGTGAACTCGTCGAGATCGAAGCCGTCCGGATCGGCGACTTCGACGGCGGCCATGACCTGATCGCCCGAGCGGGGATCGGGCACCCCGAACACCGCGGCGGCGATGACGGCGGGGTGCCTGCGCAGCACCTGCTCGATCAGCAGGGTCGAGGTGTTCTCGCCGTCGACCCGCAACCAATCACCCTTGCGGCCCGCGAAATACAGGAATCCGTCGGTGTCGAGGTAGCCGAGGTCGCCGGTCCAGTACCAGCCGTTGCGGATCCGGTCGGCGTCGGCGACCTCGTTCTTGTAGTAACCCTCGAAGACGAGCGCGCCCGCCTTGTCGATCATCTCCCCGATCGCCTCGTCGGGATTGCGGACCCGGCCGTACTCGTCGAGCTCGGCCCGCGCGCACTCGCGCAGGGTTTCCGGATCCACCACCGCGACACCGGGATGCGCGGGCCTGCCGAGCGCGGCGGGCGGTGCGGCCGGATCCAGTGCGGCCAGGCTCGGCCCCTCGCTGGAGCCGTAGCCCTCGTGCAGTGCCGCGCCGAAGCGGCGCCGGAACTCGTCCTGGTCGGCGACCGACGCCTCGGTCCCGAAACCGCGGACCAGCGGATTGTCCGCATCCTGCGCGGTTTCGGGGGTGGCGAGCAGGTAGCCGAGCGCCTTGCCGACATAGGTGAAGAAGGTCGCGCCGAAGTACCGCACGTCCGGAAGGAACTGCGAGGCTGAGAATTTCGGCGTCAGGCACACCGTCGCGCCGACCGACAGCGCGGGCGCCCACAGCGCCATGATGGCATTGCCGTGGAACAGCGGCATGCAGCAGTAGTCCACGTCGTCGCGGACGTGCCCGAACTTCGCCGCCGCCGCGGCGGCGATCACCGCGAGGCGGCGCTGGGTGCACCGCACCGCCTTGGAGGTCCCGGTGGTGCCGGAGGTGAACAGCAACAGCAGCAGATCCGCGGGCCCACCCACCGCTGTCGGCTCGACCCGGTGGGCATCGACGCGGGCGGCGTAGTCGGGGCTGTCGACCAGCAGGAATCGGTCCTCGGTCAGGTCCAGATCCAGCCGCCGCAGCCGCGCCATCCCCGCCGCGTCGGTGACGATCAGCTGGCAGTCGACATACCGGATGTCCTCGGCCAGTTGCGCGTCGCCGCGGGTCGGATTGAGCCCGGCCACCGTCGCGCCCGCCAGCGCCGCCGCGCCCAGCCAGAAGACGAAATCGGGCACATTGTCGAGCAGCACGCCGAGGTGGAACGGGCCGTCGCGACGCAGGCTCCGGGCCAGTTCCGCGCGGGCGGCCGACTCGTGGACGACCGCGTCCCAGGTCCAGTCGGTCTCGCGGGTGCGCAGCCCGAGGCGCTGATCGCCGAGCCGGTCGAGCAGCATGGTCGCGATGTCCGCGTGGTTCCCGTCCGTCATCGCACGCCCGGGTGGACGAGGTCGATGTACTCCTGCGGCAATTCGTCGAAGGTCAGTTTGCGGATCTCGGACGGGCCGGAGTGGTACGAGTCCTCGCCCTCGATGCGGCCCTCGGCATCGATCGGCCACAGCAGCAGCTGGCGGAACACGATCAGATAGTCGGCGTCGGGATCGTCGACAGGGATGCCGATCTGGAGGGCGTAGGAGCCCGGGTAGATCTGCTTCAGGAAGCCCTCGGTCACCACGCAGTCGTCGTCGACGACGAGCCGGTCCAGCTCGTACTCGAGGACATTGCTGCGGCTGGCGACGAAGTCGGAGTAGTAGGTGTGCACGGTCTCGCGCCCCTTCGGGCCGATATCGCGGCCCGCGTTCCAGAAGTGGTAGGCGGGTTCGGGCACCAGGGTCCGCATGAGCCCGTCCAGGTCGGGGGCGGCCTCGGCCTTCATGTGCTCGATGACGATGCCGAGCACCTGGCGATGCCGTTCGTTCGTGGTGACGGCCAGGCGCTGCTCCAGCGGCGCCCAGGTGCTGGTCGGATCGATGACCGCCATGGCGGGACTCCTTCTCGTTCACCGGGTTTCCCCGGTTGCCTCATCGGTGCCCGCCGATCATCGCTCGCCGGAGTGATCCAGATCACCCGACACCTGTCGCGGGATGGTCCGTCTCGGCCCGACGCGCGTCGGATCCGTCGGGCGACAGCTCGGCCGCGGACAGGGCGATCCGCCGCATCATCAGTGCCAGCGTGGCCATGAACCGGTCGAGCGATTCGCCGACGTCCCAGCCCATCGCCGCCTCGACCTGCGCGATCCGCGCGGCGACCGTGCTGTGGTGCAGATGCAGTTCGTCCGCGGTGCGCCGCAGCGAACCGAACAGGCAGAACGCCTCGAGCGTGTCGACGGCCAGCGCCCCGGCCTCGGTCGCGGCGAATTCGTCGAGCCGCATCACATCCGGTGCGCCGAGCAGCTTCGGCACCGGAAGTTCGCCGAGCAGGGCGAGTGAACCGAGCCGTTCGAAGGCGATCACCCGGCGGCCGTGCCACGTCGAGGACGCGAATCGCAGCGCCCGGCGCGCCTGCTCCCACGAGGTGGCCGCCGCCAGCGCGGGCAGCCGTTCGCCCATCCCCACCCAGGGCCCGTCGGCGCCCCGGCGCGAGGCTGGAAATGCTTGGACGACAGCGGCATTCAGCACATCGGACAGTTCCCGACAGCTGCTGCCGTCCTGGAGGAGGACGGCGGTGACGGTGCCGAGGATCGTCGAGCGGACCACCGGGACGCGCGCGCCGATGATGCGCACCGCGTCGGCCGCGCCCGGACCGGAGATCGCGAGCAGGCACAGTGGCCGCGCCGGGTCGACGCCGAGCAACCGCATCGCGCGCACCCGATCGGCCCGCCGCTGCTCCTCCGAGAGCACCACCTCGAGCAGGGCCGGATCGGCGAGCCCGGTCGGCCCGGCGGCGCCCCGGCGCGAGGTCACTCGCAGGCAGTGCCGCATCCGGGCCACCAGCACCGCGTCGAGCGGGCGGGCGTCCCCGGCCCGCTCCAGCCACACCACCGGATCGACACCGAACGCCGTAGGCGGCGGTGCGGCGGCGGCCAGCAGCCGCCCCGCCGCGTCGTACCGGATCGTGGTCCCCGACGGCCACCGCGCACCCGCCGGACACTCGGCCAGCACCGCGGCCGCCCGGATCACGGTGTCGGCATTGGCATCGGACTCGGCGAACCCGTCGAAGTACTCGACCACCCGCAGCAGATCGTCGGCGAACTCCGCCGCACCCGGCGGCGCGGGATCGGTCGCACCCATTCGGCACCTCCACTGGCGGGGACGTCTCGACCACAGTGTCAGCAGCATGCCGCCGCGCCGCGGAGTTTCCCCCGCGCCGTCCCGCTGGATGGCACGATCCGACCCTCCGCGGTTCGCCGCACCAATCGATCCACCGGCCGGTGGGGCAAGATCATGGTGTGCACCCGACCTTCGACGACTTGGTGACGGAGGCCGCGGCCGTGTCGGTGGACGGCTGGGACTTCACCTGGCTGGACGGGCGTGCCACCGAGGAGCGGCCGCCGTGGGGATACCAGCGGTTGATCGGGGAGCGGCTCGGGGCCGCCGCGGCGGGGCTGGACCTGCAGACCGGCGGCGGGGAGGTGCTGGCCGGAGTGCCGCGACTGCCTCCGGTCATGGCGGCGACGGAGGCGTGGCCACCGAATGTCGCCGTCGCGACCGCGTTGCTGCGTCCTCGGGGCGTGGTGGTCGTCGCCGACGACGGCGAGCCGCCGCTGCCGTTCGCGGACGGGGCCTTCGATCTGGTGGTCAGCCGTCATCCCGTCACCGTGCACTGGGCCGAGATCGCCCGGGTCCTCGAACCCGGCGGTGCCTATCTCGCTCAGCATGTCGGACCGGCCAGTGTGTTCGAGCTCTGCGAGTTCTTCCTCGGCCCGCAACCTCGGGACGTGCGCGAGCGCCGGCACCCGGACACCGCCCGCGCGCAGGCCGAAGCCGCGGGTCTGGAGGTGACCGACCTGCGGTCGGCGCGACTGCGGATGGAGTTCGGTGACATCGGCGCGGTGATCTACTTCCTGCGCAAGGTCATCTGGATCGTTCCCGGGTTCACCGTGGAGCGCTACCTGGATCGGCTGCGGGAACTCCACGAACAGATCCGCGCCGACGGCCCGTTCGTCGCCCATTCGACGCGCTTTCTCATCGAGGCCCGCAAGCCGCGCTGACCGGTCGGTCCGGCCGGAAAGTTTGGTTCGTTTCACGATGGCGACCGGTCTCGTTTCGTTCGGTCGCCAGAATCCGGAGATCTTTCGTTCGCCCACGGCGGGCCGCGCCACCATGGGTTCTGGTGCAGTGCCTGCCGACCGGGCACCGCCGTGGCACGGGGGCCGCGGTGACGAGGCACTTCCCGGCAGTGTGGCCGGGCCTGCGGAAGCGCGAACGAATGCCGAGTGACGTCGTCGATGTGGCCGTGGACTTCGCCGTCCCGCGCCGGCCGCTGTGGGATGTGCTGCTGGAACCGCAGAGCTACCCGCGCCTGTGGACCGGGATCGGCGGGTGCGAGCGGATACTGCACCCCGACGGCGGCACCGTCTGGCAGGTCCGGGTCGGCGACGCCGCCCTCGGTGTCCGGACGGTGGGCCTGGCGCTGACGATCGGGCGCTGGTACGAGAGCTTCGAACTGCACAATCCGGAGACCGGCAGCTTCGCCATGGTCCGGCTCACCGGCGCCGACGACCGCACCTCGGTGAGTGTCACCGTCTTCGCGGCGCCCCGCCTGCATCCGGCGCTGCGCGGCGCGACCAACGCCACGATCGTCAACTGGGTCAAGGACGGCCTGCGCCGGGCGGTCGACCTGGTCCGCGGGGCACGGACGTCGGTGGTGGCCAACGGTGACCGGGCCCCGATCCGGCGCCGCTCCGAAATCGCGCGGTGGTGGGTGAACTCGGGCCTGGTCGCACCGCCGCTGACCTCGGCCCGGCAGCTGCGCTCGCTGTACCGGTGGGGATTCAATCTGGCGGGCGGGTATGCCGCGGGCGCCGCGCACAGCCCCGACCAGCTCGCCCTGCTCGACGACGGCAGTACCGCGACGTTCGCCGAGACCGACAAGCGCACCACCGCGCTGGCCGGCGCGATGTACGAGGTCGGCCTGCGGGCGGGCGATGCGGTCGGCCTGCTGGCCGGAAACCATTGCGGCATGGTCGAAACCATGGTCGCCGCGGGCAAGCTCGGCGTCGACGTGGCACTGCTCAATGCCGGCCTGTCCGGCCGGCGCATCGAGGAGATCGTGCAGCGGCACCGCCTCTCGGCGCTGTTCGTCGACACCGACCTGGCGCACCTCGTGCAGTACCTGCACCGCGATCTGCCCCGCTTCTGCACCGACGACCGGCCGGTGCGCCCGGATCAGACCACCATCGAGGACCTGATCGCGTTGCGCCGCACCAAGTTCCCGGTGCCGACCGTGCCCGGCAGGCAGATCGTGCTCACCTCGGGCACCAGCGGCACCCCCAAGGGCGCCCGCCGGCCGCACGCGAAGGGCTTCGACACCCTCGTCGCGCTGCTGTCCCGGATTCCGATCCACGTCGGCAGCACGATGATGATCCCCGCGCCGCTGTTCCACACCTGGGGACTGTCCGCGCTGCAACTGAGCACCGCCGTGCGCGCCACCGTCGTGCTGTCCCAGGGTTTCGACGCCGAGGACTGCCTGCGCCGCATCGCCGAACACCGGGTCCAGACCCTCATCGCGGTGCCGACCATGGTGCAGCGCCTGGTCGACCTTCCCGAGACGGTGCGCACCCGCTACGACCTGAGCAGCCTGCGGCACGTGATCAGCTGCGGCGCTCCGCTGGCGGCGATCACGGTGGACCGCTTCCTGACCGACTACGGCGACGTGCTCTACAACCTCTACGGGTCGACCGAGGTCTCCTGGGCCAGCGTGGCCGGACCCGAGGAACTGCGGGCCGCCCCCACCACCGCGGGCCGCCCGCCGCTGGGCACCCGCATCGCCGTCCTCGACCCCGAGCGCGTGCCGGTGCCGGTCGGCATGATCGGGCGGATCTTCGTCGGCAACCACATGCTGTTCGACGGCTACGTCAGCGATGCGCCGCCGGAGGAGTCCGACGGCATGCTGGACACCGGTGACCTGGGCTATCTCGACGCCGAGGGCAGATTGTTCGTGGCCGGGCGCGACGACGAGATGATCATCTCCGGTGGCGAGAACGTCTTCCCCCGCCCGGTCGAGGAGGCGCTGTCGTATCTGCCGCAGGTCACCGATGTCGCGGTGGTGGGGGTGCCGGATCGCGAGTTCGGTCAGCGGCTGGCCGCCTTCCTGGTCAAACATGAGGGCTCGGGACTCGACTCGGACATGGTCCGCACCTATGTGCGCAATCGGCTGAGCCGCTTCTCCGTACCGCGCGATGTCACCTTCCTCAGCGCGCTGCCACGGGGCGAGACCGGCAAGGTGCTCAAGCGGCTGCTGGTCGATCCGGAGGGGCTGGCGGGCTGATCCCGGTCGCCGGAGCCGACCGCGCTCAGCCCGCGGTGCCGGGCACGGAGATCCGTCCGCTGTAGATCGCCCGCAGGGACGTGGCGGCGAACGCGGCGCAATAGTCGATCAGGTCGGCGATCGGCACATCCAGCCGTCCGCTGTGCTTCTCGACGATGACGCGCTCCAGCGTCCCGACCACCGAGAGCGCGAAGATGTCCATCACCTCCGCGGGCGGGTGTTCCTCGGGCCTGGCGCTGGTGCCGGTGGCCGCGACCAGCCGGGCGAATCGCCAGAGTGCCTCGCGCATGAGGTCTTCGGCGCCCGCGCCCGCCGGTTCGACGAAGACGATCCGGAGCTTGCGCGGATCGCGATCGAGGGCGGTGAGGTAGGTGCCGATGCCCGCGCGCAGCTTGTCGGTGCCCCGGGCAGGCGTCGCCTCGACGGCCGCCGCCACCGACCGGTACAGCTCGTCGATGACGCCGTCGAAGACCGCGGCGAACAATTCCCTGGTGCCGGTGAAGGATTCGTAGAAGTAGCGGTCGGTGAGCCCGGCCTCGCGGCAGAGGTCTTTGACGCCCGTGGCGGCGTAGCCGTCGGTGCCGAACAGCGTGAGCCCGGCATCGAGCAGCTTCGCCCGCCGGGCGGCGGCCCGTTCCTCGGCACCAAGGCCGCCGTAGGTGCGGCCGGGCCGGGTGCTCACCGCGTCACCGTGATCGTCATGTCGGCATTGTCTCCCATCCGCGCCGACTCTGTGTCAGCATGTGACGATCGCGATCGTCAGATTGAGAACGGGGTCGATCAATGGCAGCTCGACAGCAGGACCACCTGGTCAGCCGACGGACCGTGCTGCGCGGTGCGGCCGCGGTGGCCGCGAGCGCGGGGCTGGCCGCCGGGCCCGCACAGGGGAGTCCACGGAGGCGAAACAGTCCGGCGGGCACGACCGTCGCGATCTTCGGCGCGGGTATCGGCGGTTTGACCGCCGCCCACGAACTGGCCGAACGCGGCTTCGCGGTGACGGTCTTCGATCGCAAGGAACTCGGCGGGAAGTCGCGCACGATCCCGATGGCGGGCACCGGGGCGGGGGGACGGGCGGCACTGCCGGGCGAACACGGCGCGCGCGGGTTCACCTCGTTCTACCACCACGTGCACGACACCATGCGCCGGATCCCGGTGCCCGGCACGCGGAAGACCGTGTACGACAACCTGATCCCGTTCTCGGTCACCGACCCGCGCTACCCACGCGCCGGCAACCTGCCCGACGGCTTCCCGCTGATGTTCGGCTTCTACTTCGATCCGGCCGAAGCGCTCACCCCGATGGGGCTGCAACGGATCCTGACCGAGGTGTTCATGAAGAACAACCTCGTCCCGCTGCCCGAGGCCATCCACATGGCCGGTCGGGTGGTCACCTATCTGACCTCGAGCGAGGAACGGCGCTTCGGGCAGTGGGAGCACGTCAGCTGGTGGGACTTCATCGGCGCGGGCAGCCGATCCCCGCAATTCCAGGCGCTCGCCGCGACCGGCCTGACCCGGGCGCTGGTGGCGGCCAAGGAATACGTGGCCAGCACCCGCACGATGGGCAACATGATGGAGGGCTTCTTCCTCGCGCTGCTGCGGGAGCTCACCGGCGGGCCGAAGGTCTACGAGGTGCTCAACGGCCCGACCAACGAGGCCTGGCTGGACCCGTGGATCACGCTGCTCGAGGGCATGGGTGTGCGATTCCGGCCGGGGGAGGCGCTCGAGGAATTCGTGGTCGCGGACGGGCGAATCGAGGGTGCCCGGATCCGGGGTGCGCACGGCGGCGCCGCGCGGGTCGAGGCCGACTGGTACGTGTGCGCCGTGCCGACCGACCGGGCGCGCGCGCTCTGGACACCGGAACTGCGGGAGCTGGATCCGGCGCTGGGCCGGATGGACGCGCTGAATCTCGACTGGATGAACGGCCTGCAGATGTTCGTCAGCGAGCAGCTCGATCTCGGCCGGGGCTACAACATCTACCTCGACGCGCCGTGGCGGCTGACCTCCTACACCCAGCGCGCGTTCTGGGACGTCGACTATCCCGCCGTCTACGGTGACGGCTCCGTCGCCGACGGTCTCACCATCGACATCGCCGACTGGGACACCCCGGGCATCCTGTTCGGCAAGCCCGCGAAATACTGCACCCACCAGGAGATCTACCAGGAGACCTGGGCCCAGCTGACCGCCGCGCTCAACGACGACGGCCGGATCCAGCTGCCCGACGGCATCGTCCGCGAATGGATGATCGACCCCGGCATCGTCTGGAACGGCAGCGAGAACACCAACGACGAACCGCTGCTGGTGAACACGATCGGCTCCTGGGACAACCGGCCGACCGCGCGGACCCGCGTCCCCAACCTGTTCCTGGCCGCCGACTACGTGCAGACCAACTTCGACCTGGCCACCATGGAGGGTGCCAACGAAGCGGGTCGCACCGCCGCGAACGCCCTGCTCGCCGCCGCGGGCTCGGCGGCGACACCGGCGCAGCTGTTCACCCGGGAGTCGATTCCGGCGTTCGAGCCGTTGCGGGCGGCCGACGCCGCCCGTTTCCGCGCGGGTCAGCCGAACCTGTTCGACCTCGGGTGACCCGCGCGGCCGCGGGTCGTGTCGCTAGGCGGTCGCCTCTTCATACGCGGCGATGATGTCGGCCGCGATCCGGCCGCGCGCCGAGACCGGGTGACCGTTGTTGCTGGCCCAGGTCCTGATCGCGGTCAGATCGTTGCGTCGCGCCGGAGCGGCGGCCGAGGTGGTCGATTCGGACCGGCGACCGCTCGCCTTGATCCGTCCGGTGCGGCGAGCCGCCGGGATCCACTGTTCGAAGACATCGCGGAGTTTGGCCGCGTTCGTTTCCGACAGGTCGATCTCGTAGCTCGCACCGTCGATGCCGAACGATACGGTCTCGTCGGCGGCGGAGGCGCCGTCGAAATCGTCGACGAGGGTGACAACGACTTTGCGCGCCATGAGGATCCTGTTCGATGAGGGGCTGTTTCCTCAGTGATCGTAATGCGAGCCCGGTGATCGCTTCCGCCGCCCCACTCCCGGGGATATTTCGGGGTTACCCGTCGTTCGGTGGGAGCGCGGTGCGGTGGTCTACCGGCCGACGTCCTCGGGGCGAACCGCCAGCGCGACGGTGACGGCGAGCAGCCCGAGCACGGCCGCGGTCGGCGCCAGCGCGACCGCGCCGGCCAGGGCCAGCGCCCCGCCGCCGAGACCGGCGCCGAGCGCGACCGCGAGGTAGACCGCTGACCCGTTGAGGCCCATCGCGATCGGCGCGATCGCGGGGACGAGCGCGAAGAACCGGTGCTGCTGCGGCACGATCGAGATGCCGACACTGATGCCGAGGCCGATCATGGCGACGACCGCGCCCAGAGTGGTCGTACGGGCCGCCGTGAGCAGGACCGCGGCGACGGCGACCCCGGCCGCGCCGAGGGTGAGCGTGCACGGCGCGCCCCGCCGATGGATGAGTCGCGCGACGATCGTGGTGCCGATGACCTGCCCGCACCCGAAAGCCAGCATCGCCGCCACGATCAGCGTGCCGGAGACATCCAGGACCGTGGGCAGGTAGGCGATGAGGAGGAACGCGGGCACGATCACGGTCACGGTGCCGAGCAGGATGGCCCGCACCCGCGCGTCGGTCAGGATGCGCAGCCGGTCACCCAGCGACAGCCTCGGCGCGTGCGCGGGCGGGAGGAACGCCACCGCGCACCCCGCGATCACCGCGGGCACTACCAGGATCCACACCGCGGCGCGCCATCCCCAGGCGTGCCCGGCCAGGATGCCGAACGGGAGTCCCGCGACCAGCGCGAGGGACCCGCCACCCGCGACGACGGCCAGTGCGCGGGCCCGATGCGCGTCATCGCTCAGCAACCCCGCCGTGCTGAACGCGTTCGCCTGATACGCCGCCGCTCCGAGCGCCGCGACGACCCGCCCGGCCGCCACCGTCGCGAAGTTCGGCCCCGCGGCCTGCAACACCAGCCCGCCGACGAACACGACCATCCCGCCGGCCAGCAGCACCCGGCGATCCCAGCTCCCGGTCAGCGCGGCGATCACCGGCGACCCGACCGCGTAGACGATCGCGAACAGCGCGGTCAGCTGCCCCGCCGTACTGATCGAGACACGCAGATCGGCCGCGACCTCCGGAATCAGCCCGGCCAGCACATAGCCGTCCACTCCGAGGGTGAAGGTGCCGATGGCGAGGACGAGCAGGTGGACGACGGTCAGATTTCGCGGCCCCGCCACGAACGGCGCGTCGAGCTCGGCCCTCGTACTCATCGCGGTCCCCACGGCATGGTCCTCAGTCTCGGCGGTCGGCCCCGCGGCGGCGCCCCGACCCCACAGCTCCTATCGCTGCCAAGCTTTCGCCGATCCTCGTTCCGCACCGAGCGGCGCTCCCGATCCGTACCCGGTCGCCGCCCAGGCGGTTGGGGCATGATCGGCGGATGGAGTTCCAGCTCGCGATATCGGCCCGGCCCGACAGTCACCAGTTCGCCGTCTCGATCGAGCCGGAAGGGATGTACTACGAGTTCCCGAAGGAAGGCAAAGTCGTGCTGACGTTCCGCGGGCCCGACGCGATGCTGGCCGAACTGACCCACTACCCCGATGCCGTGGTCGTCTGGCGCCCGCCGGATACCGAGGTCTGGGCCACCACCACGGACGGAACCCACGAACTGATCGGCGGGTTCAGCGGCAACCCCGCACCCGGTTTCGACACGGGGGGAAAGCCGTTGGACCAACCCCTGCGCGGCCTGATCGAACGCGTCTTCCACCACCGGGAGCCATGACAGGAATTCCGCCGCGCCGAGGGTTGACTCGGCACGGTGGCGGGCGCACCATCGGTGGGGTCGATGCTCCGGGGTGGGAAGAGGTTTGCCGTGAATGCAAGCGGGCAAGGGTTTTTCGATCAGCTCGACTGGTTCGACGAAGGTCATTGCGCGCGGTTGGACGGGGAGCTCGCGTGGGCGCGCGAGCACTGTCCGGTCGTGCACACGGGGTTCGGTGGTGGCATGCATGTGGTGACGCGGTACGAGGATCTCGTGACCGTGGCCGCGCATCCGAAGATCTTCAGCTCGGCCATGCCCGGCTTGACGACGGTGCCGGTCGCGTTGCCGCCGATCGACGTGGATCCGCCACTGCACCACGACTTCCGGGCGTTCCTGAACGGACCGTTCGCCAAGCCCGCGCTGCAACGGTACGAGCCGGTGGTGCGGCAGCTCGCCGACGATCTGATCGATCGGTTCGCCGAGCGTGGCGAGGTCGAGTTCGTGAGCGAGTTCGCGATCCCGTTCACCGCGGGCGCGCTGGCCAAGATCGTGCTCGACGACGACAACGAGGAGCGCCTGGCCCGCGCGGTCGACGCCGTCACCCAGGTGTCGGTGCAGAACACCCCCGAAAGTTTCGCCGCGGTGGCGGGATTGGCCGCCGAGCTCATGGCAGAGCGGGCAGCGGCGCCGCGCGAGGACCTGCTCCAGTCCATCGTCGACGCCACCGTGGAGGGCGGCCGTCCGCTCACCATGGAGGAACGACTCGGGGTCGTCACCGTACTGCTGCTCGGCGGTCTCGACACCACCCGCGGCGCCCTGGCCTATATCGCCGAATACCTCACCGCGGTCCCCGGCCTGGAGGAGCGCCTGCGTGAACCCGACTGGGCGACCCGCGATCTCGACGAGATCCTGCGCTACACCTCGACCGTCAGCGTCATGGGACGGGTCGTCGCCGAGGACAACAACCTGCTCGGCGTCCCCCTGGTCAAAGGCGACCGGATCGCCGTGCACTGGCGCTCCGCCAACCGCGACACCGTCCGCTTCGACAACCCCGAACACCTCGACTTCGACCGTAACCACAACCCCCACTTGGCCTTCGGCATCGGCATCCACCGCTGCGTCGGCCGCCACTTCGCCCGCATGCAACTCGACATCGGTATCACCCGCCTCCTCGACCGCCTCACCGGCTTCCGCCTGGCCCCCGGCACCGAGATCGAGCGCTCGGTCGGCATCAGCGTCGGCGCACCCCGCGAACTCCACCTGACCTTCGACAGCGTGACGCGCTGACACCCGCGCTCCGCATCGAGACCGGAGGGCGTGCGGTCGCTAGCCCGGCGTTGTCAGGCAGAGGAGCAGCGCCTCGAACTCGGCGGCGTACCGGTCGGCGCGTTCCTCCGACAGCGAGGTCGAGAAGTCGACGCCGAGCCTGCCCGCCCGGGTGTGGATCATGTGCACCGAGGTGCGCAGTAGTGGATGGTCGGTGTGCCCGGCGGCTGTCATCATGGCGACGAGCGGTGCCCAGTCGAACCGCAACGCGTAACGCAGGTCGGTGATCGTCGTGTCCGGTGGCGTCGGAGTCGGTGCGAGGACACCCAGGTTCGTCGTGATCGTGCGCGGCACCAGGGGCCGCGGCCGGTCGACGGTATCGGCCATGTGCAGAAACGATTGGTGCACAACACCCGCCGCCAAGTCCGCGGCCAACTGTCCCGTCACGACGGCGCCCACGTCGGCGGGATCCGAACCGGGGTCTACCGCGACGACGGCGTTCGCCATCCCGAGGATGTTCGTGCCCGCCCAGACCGGCACCGGCGGGTCTAGCCTCGGCCGAATGTCCACGGGCGAAACGACATTGATGTCGATCGGCCGATCATCCTCGATCGGCAGGAACCGCCGGGTCATGACGCCCGCCACACCGGCGACCAAGCTGTGCACCGTCTGCCCTCGATGTCTGGCGGTGGCGAGCAGAGCCGTGGTGTCGGCCGCGCGCAGCCGGACCTGGCGCCAGCGCACGGGAGGTGCCGCCCGGCCACTCGGCAGATTCGTAGGAGTGGCGTGGCCCAACCGGTTCGGCGGGCCCGCGGCCCTGACGATGCCGCGTTCGCCGAGTAGTGCCTCGGGGGACCGGGGCACCGGATGCGGTCGGATCGCCGGTGTCCGCCCGGCGGCGAGTTCGGTGTAATACGACCACAACTCGTCGTGCCAGAACTGCACGAGCCTGCCGTCGGCGATCGCGTGATGGCACGCGAGAGCGACCCGAGCCGGGTCCGTGCCGACGGAGAGCCGCGCGACCGGACCGCCTGCGCCGAGCTTCGGGGACTCGTCATCGATCCGCCCGATCGGCGCAGCCGCCGGCCCGGCCGGGACCACAATCTCGAGACCGCGCAGTCCGGCGACGGATTCGTCGTCCCCGGCGGTGGGCACGAGCCGGGCGGTGAGCACGGGATGCGCCAGGCACACCAGGTCCCACGCCGCCCGCAACACGTCGAGATCGAGCGGCCCGACCACCTCATCGGTGACCCAGATCGTCGCCGAGGTGACGGCGAAATACGACTCGAACGACGACAGCGGGCGGGCGAAGGCACGGGTCGGGGACGTTTCCGGCATCACGACCCGAGACCACGCAACCAGCGACGGACGTCGCCGGCCGACGTCAGATGCACCACGGTCAGTTCGGGAAATCGGCCGATCAGTTCTTCGGTGCGGACCCGACGGTCCTCGTAGCGGCTCCAGGCCCATCGAATGGGGTGGTCGTGATCTGGCCAGTGCCGGAACGATTCCCGATTGCCGTTCCACAATTCCCGGCCGGTGACGGCCCGGGTGAACGAGCGCCGCACGACCCGCGTCATCACCGTCCGCTTCGGCAGGTCCAGCCAGACGACGGTGTCGGCCCGCGTCCACAGCAGATCGCCCAGCCACCGCCGATACTGGTCTTCGGTCACCCAGCGCGGCCCCGCCGTGAACTGCTCGACCTCGGCCTCGAATTCCGGCCGCTTCACCCATCCTGGCCCGTGATGCAGCGCATCCAATTCCCGCCTGGGCAGGGCGAGCCGGTCGGCCAGCGCGCCCGCCAATGTCGTTTTCCCCGCCCCCGAGATTCCGGAGATCAGAATCCTCTGCACCGACTCACTTTATCGGTGCCGCGGCCTCGTCAGCGGGGAGCCAGCCGGTGCACAACGATGCCCGAGTCGAACCGGGTGGTGCCGAGCAGCTTCAGGTGTGTGGTGTCGGCCTTGCCGTCGAAGAGACGGGTGCCCGCACCGGCGATGACGGGAAACACCCAGAAGTGGTACTCGTCGACGAGCGCGTTGTCGAGCAGGAGCTGGGAGAACGCGCCGGTGCCGAACTTCAGGAGCGCACCGTCGGTCCGGGCCTTCACCTCGCGAACGGATTCGACGGTGTCGCCGGCGAGCAACTCGGCGTTCCAGGTCAGCTCCGACGGCCGCAGGGTGGTCGAGGCGACGTACTTGGGCAGGGCGTTGATGCGGTCGGTGTAGGGGTCGCCTGCCGGGCGCGTCGGCCACACCTGGGCGAAACCCGCGTAGGTCTCGCGGCCGAGCAGCAGCCCGTCGGCGGCGGACAGCAACTCCGAGGCATAGGCGGCGTGCTCGTCGTCCCAGTACGGCGCGCTCCATTCGTGCGGTGCGTCGACGCTGCCGTCGAGAGTGACGAAGGTGGATTCGATCAGCTTGCCCATTGTCTTCTCCTACATAGTGGTTCGTGCGATGTGAACACTGTGCCCGTGCGGGTTTACGGTTTTCTTACGCACGCGACGACGACGTCTCGTCGTTCACTCGTCGGGGGTCGTCAGGCCGGTCCGGAAGGCGATCACGACGAGCTGGGCGCGGTCGCGGGCACCCAGCTTGGACATCGCGCGGCCGACATGGGTGCGGGCGGTCGCGGGACTGAGGAACAGCGCCGCGCCGATCTCGTCGTTGCTCATTCCCCGGCCGACCAGGGCGAGGACCTCGCGTTCCCGGTCGGTGAGCACCGACAGCCGGTCCGCGGCCGACGCGGCCAGCCGGCGTTGTGCGGCGAACTGCCCGATCAGGCGGCGGGTGACCCGCGGCGCCAGCAGGGCGTCCCCGGCCGCGATCACCCGGATGGCATGCAGCAGTTCGGCCGGGCCCGCGTCTTTGAGCAGGAACCCGCTGGCCCCGGCCTGCAGGGCATCGAAGACGTTCTCGTCGGTGTCGTAGGTCGTGAGGATCAGGACCTTGACGTGCTCGAGCCCGGGGGTGCCCGCGATGCGCGCAGTGGCCCGGATCCCGTCGAGAGTGGGCATGCGAATGTCCATCAGCACCACGTGGGGGTGGGCGGTCCTGGCGAGATCGCACGCTTCGATGCCGGTGGTGGCCTCGCCGACCACGTTGATGTCGTCCTCCAGGTCCAGCAGCACCTTGAACCCCGATCGGACGAGATGCTCGTCGTCGGCGAGGACGACCCTGATCGCGGGCGCCGGGCTCACCGGAGCGCTCCGACCCGAGCCAGCGGGAACTGGGCGAGGACCTCGAATCCGCCGTGCGGCAACGGATTCGCGGTGAGATCTCCGCCGAGCAGGCGGCAACGTTCCCGCATGCCGGTGATGCCGCGACCGTCGCCACCGCCGTCGGCGAGGTCCGGAGCGCGCGCCGCCTCGGCTGGTCCGGTGTCGGCCACCCGGACCCGGAGCCGGTCGGCGCTCGACTCCAGGACCACGGTCACCGAGGTGCGGCCGACGTGGCGGATCACATTGGTGATCGACTCCTGCACGATCCGGTAGGCCGCGCTCTCGACCGCGCTCGGCAGCGGCGTCCGGGCGTCGGACCGTTCGACGGTGAGTTCGAGTCCGGCCTCACGGGCCATGTCGAGAATGTCGTCGAGCTGCCCGAGCCCGGGGCTCGGTGCGCGGCGGTCGTCGCCGCGCAGCACGCCGAGGATCGCCCGCATCTCCCGCAGTGCTCGCGCGCTGGTCTGCTCGATGATCCGCAGCGTCTCGCGTGCCTGCTCCGGGCGCTTGTCGAGAATGTGCGCGGTGACACCGGACTGCACGTTGATGATCGCGATGGCGTGCGCGACGGTGTCGTGGACTTCCCGCGCGATCCGGAGCCGTTCGGCGTCGACTCGCGCTCTGGCCTCCTCCTCGCGATGTCGCTCGGCCAGCTCGGCGCGCTGCTGAGCGTCGGCGGCGATGATCCGGCGGGAGCGCACCGACATCCCCAGCGTCATGCTGATCACCGTCGCGCCGATCCGGAAGAACACCCAGCCGATGGCCACGCTCGGCTCGGTGTCGGCGGCCGCCGCCAGCCAGCCCAGCGACAGCACCGCGATGCCCGCGCCGGCGATCACCACCGAGTGGCGACGGTCGCTGTGTGCGGTGAGGGTATAGGTGGCGACGAACAGTGCGAGGCAGGACAGGCGGTCGGGAAAACCGAGACCGAAGTACACCAGGCTGAGCACGCCGGTGATGCCGAAGACCAGCACCGGATAGCGGCGCCGGACGACGAGCACGCCGCCGCCGAGGATCAGCAGCGCGTAAGCGGCATACCCGAAATCGGTGACGGGCCTGGCCACCGGCTCCGCCCCGAGCGCCGTCCCCGCGCTCTCCACCTGCATCCCGATGACGAACAACGCCAGCAGCAGATCCGTCAGCCACGGTGGCCTGCGGGCCGCCCACGCCCTCGCTCGCGGTACATCCCACCGTCGCATGCCGTGATCGTAGGGGACCGGTCGCCGCGTCCGCATGGGTGCGAGGGTGCGCTCGGCTACGCGGCTCGGCGTAGCCGACCGGGCCGGGGCTACGTCGATCGGCGTAGCGGCTCGATGCCGGCGTCGGACGCGAAAAGCCCAGGCCGGGAGTGGAATCGGAGGCATGAAACGTATCGTCTCCGTCGGGGCGGCAGTGCTCGCTCTCACCTCCATGACCGCCGCCGGTCGCGCGTCGGCCCAGCCACCGGAACCCGGCAGTGTCGTCACCGCACGCGAACTGACCGGCGGCGAACTGATTCCCGGCGCGGCGCGCGGCTACCGCCTGCTCTACCGGACGACCGGACAGCACGGCGAACCCCAGGTCAGCGGCGCCACCGTCCTGGTGCCCGCGGGCGACCCGCCCGCGGGCGGATGGCCCATGGTGTCCTGGGCGCACGGGACCAGCGGCATGACCTACGGGTGCGCCCCCAATCTCGACGGCGGGCAGGCCGACACGTTCGACGAGACACCGCAGATGTCCACCTACCTGGACCAGGGCTACGCCGTCGCGGCGACGGACTACATCGGGCTGGGCGGACCGGGGACCTACGAGTACCTCGCGTGGCGCGCGGCAGGCCACGCCGTCCTCGACGCCGTGCGCGCCGGCCACACCGTGGACCCGCGGCTGTCGCGGTCGTTCGTGGCTGCCGGACATTCCATCGGCGGCCAGGCCGCGCTCGCCGCGTCGCGGCTGTGGCCGGACTATGCCGTCGACCTGGACCTGCGTGGCACCGTCGCCTACGCGCCGACCAGCAATATCGGCGAGGCGATCGCGGCGCTCGCCCGTCCCGGCACACCGGCCCTGCCCGGCCTGGACGGGCTCCATGCCCGGCTGGTCATGATCCTGGCCGGGCTCGATCACGCCCGCCCGGACATCGGGGTGGCCGACTATCTGACTCCGCACGGCAGGCACCTGCTCGATGTCGCCCGGGCCGGCGAGGACTGCCTGGGCGTGCTGGAGGCCGCGGTCGCGGGCCGACCGGTCGGCGCGTTGTTCGCCGCGCCGCTGGCCGATCCGCCGCTCATGACGGCGTTGGCGGACTATCTCGACCCGCCCACCGACGGCTTCCGGCGGCCGGTGCTGCTCCTGCAAGGTGACGCGGACCGGGTTCAGCCGATGCCGACCACGGTGCTGCTGCAGGAGCAGCTCCGGTTCGCCGGGGCCGACAGCAGGCTCGTGCGCCATCCCTCGGCCGACCACTTCGCCATCCTGGTGGCCACGGCGGGCGACACGCGATCGTTCGTCGCCGGAGTGCTTCCGGCGAGCTGACCGCGAGATCGAAGACCGTTACGCCGCAGCCGATTCCGCCGTCTCGGTGGTCGGCTGCCGTCGGCAGCGGCGGCGGGCACGCAGGACGTGTTCGGGGTCGCCCGCCGCCCGGTCGTAGACGAAGAACACCACCCTGGTGATCAGCCGTGCCGGTGCGTCCAGCCATCGGCGCGGCGTGATGCCGAGCTCGGTCGCCGCCCAGCAGGGCAGCATCCCCACGATCACCCGCAGCAGGATATTGGCGCAGTACCAGATCGGAAACCGGGACAGGGCCGCCACCGTCGCGCCGACCGGCCTGCCGAAGCGGGCGAACAGCTCGCCCACCCGGCGGGCGCCGTCCCGGGCGACGGTGCCGTGCCACGACCCGACCTCGTGCAGGATCCACGCCGCTTCCGCCCGCGCGGCGGCGCGGTCGGCGGCGGACTCGGCGAGCTCTCCGCGCACGGTGTGCCAGTACGCGTCGACGGCCGCGCGATCGCGGGGAACGGCTGTGCCGCCGAGCTTCTCACCGATCGGGGCGATGTCGGCCCAGTACCGGTCGACGTCGTCGGGTGCCAGCGCCCGCCCACTGAGCTGCTGATAGCCGTCGAGGAACCCACCCCAGATGGTGACGTGCACCCAGGTGATCAGGTCCGGGTCGGCGGCGTTGTAGTCGCGTCCGTTGATCGTCCCCGAGACCGGCACGTGCATTCGGTTGACGACCTCGATCACCTGATCGGACACCGTACCGGCCGCATACGTGGTCGCGCGGACGAAGCCCGCGGTCCGGGCCAGGCGGCCGAGCGGATCGCGCTCCAGATCGGTGTGCTCGAGCGTGCCGCGCAGGACCACCGGATGCAGGGTGCCGATCAGCAGCCCGACCACCCCGCCCAGCAGCGCGGCGGGCTGGTGACCGAGCACCCGCCACGCCGGACTGTCCGGGCCGGTGTATCCCTGATCGCCCGCCGGTTCGTCGTAGGACTCCCACGGGAGATAGCCGGCGTCGAGAATGAGGACGGGCAATCCGTGGATCAGGGGGCGCGGGCTGTAGCGGCCCCAGACCGGCTCGATCGAACTCATCGTTCCCCCTTCCCGCGCCGACCCCGGGAGCGCTGAAGGGTCTGCGGGACAAGCTGTTCGGCAGTAGGGGACACCCTAGCGGCGGAAGCGATGCGCGACAACGCGAACGATTCACCGCCAGGGCGCCGCCCGCAGGTGGGCGATCTCGTGCCGGGTGCGCGCGGTCGCGGTGTCGGCGGCCCGGCCGACCGCGATCATCGACAGCACGGCCCAGCCCGGATTGGGGGCGAGATCGGCGGTGACCCCGTCCCGGTCGAAGGCGCGGAATTGGTGGCACGCCAGGCCGAGGGCTTGGGCTTGCACAGTGAGGTGGGCGACGGCCTGGCCCAGGTCGTAGTCCGCGAATTCCGAGTAGGGCAGGTCGGAGTCGTCGACGAAGCGCCGGGCCAGCGTGACGATCAACAGCCCCGCGTCGGGCGCCCAGCGCGCCGAACTCGGTGCCAGATACCGGAGGAGCCGCTTGTGCTCGACCTCGCCCGGCCGGGCCGGATAGAAGCTCCACGGCTGCGAGTTGCCCGCCGAGGGCGCCCACCGCGCCGCCTCGAGCAGCACGTCGAGGGTCTCGTCGTCGACGGTTCCCACCGGGTCGAACGCGCGCGGGCTGTAGCGGCCGGCCAGGAGCGGATGCAGGCGGATCGGTTCGGAAGACACGCTCACTGCCAACCCGGGTCCGCCCGTTCCTATGCCCGTCGTCACCGCGCGGCGATGCGGCCGATGATCTCGACGGCCCTGGCGAGCTGCGCGATCTCCTCGCCGGACAGCTCGGACAGCCGTTCGGTCATCCAGGATTCGGAGGCCCGGGATTCCTCGGCCAGCAGCGCCTGCCCGGTGGGGGACACCGACAGCAGCGTCTGCCTGCGATCGGTCGGGTGCGGTCGCCGATCGATCAGGTTGAGCTCGGTGAGCGACGCGATGGTCCGCGTCATCGAGGGATGGCGCACCTGTTCCCGGTCGGCCAGCGCACCGGCCGCCATCGCCCCTTCCCGGCCCAGGGTGGTCAGGGCCGAGAGCTGGGACAGCGAAATCTGCGGATCGGCGCGGTGGCCGCGCAGGCGGCGGGCGAGCCGCACGGTGGCCAGGGACAGGGCGCCGGCCAGATCAGGGGTTGTCGACAACGTGGACACGGATCCGAAACTACGAACCGGGCCCGGTGGTCAGCTGTCAGTGAGCTGAGAATTTCCCATGAACTCCCGAGCATGGGTCGGGTCGGTGCCGTCGAGATCGGTTGTCGCCCAGACCGGTCGATGGTGGCACCGGTTCAGGGGAGGAGGGTGTCGAGCATCCGCATGAGCAGTTCCCGTACCTGCGGCCAGGGCGGATGGACGTCACCGAGGCCGGGAATCGAGGCGAGGGTCGAGGAACCGCGCACGGTGGACACGGCCACCGAGATGGCATCGGGAAAACCCGCCGCCCGCGCGTAGGTGGGCAGCGCCGCGGCCGCGATCGCGTGGATGGCCGCGAGTCCGGCCCGCGTCGAGGGCACCACCTGGTCCGCGATCTCGGGATCGGTCCTGGCCGCGTTGAGCAATTCGAGCACCGCCGGGCCGATCGGCAGGTTGTGCAGGTCCCACAGCCGGTCGAGCAGTTCCTCGGCGCGGTCGCGTTCGGTCTCGGCGCGTAGCGGCGTGGCCACGGCCTCGGCGGCCAGTTCGTCGACCATCCGCTGCAACGCGGCGTCGACCAGGGCGTTCTTGGTCGGGAAGTAGTGCTGCTGGGCGCCCTGGCTCACGCCCGCCCGCTCGGCCACCCGGCGAGTGGTCAGCGCCGCGTACCCGCCGTCGGTCAGCACCTGGATCGTGGCGTCGAGCAGGGCGTCGACCGTCGCGGCCCGCCGCTGCGACTGGGTACGGGTCGGGTTCGGCACAGGCCGATCCTACCGATGCCGAGATTTGCCAGTCGAATGACTTGTAATGCAACTGACTGGTAACTACGGTTGCCGGGGACCGCACACCGCAATCGGGAGAGACACGATGAAGGATTTCAACGGCAAGGTCGCCGTGGTCACCGGCGCCGCCTCGGGTATCGGGCGCGCGCTGGCCGTCGAGCTGACCGCGCGCGGCGCCCGCCTGGCGATCAGCGACGTCGACGCCGCGGGCCTGGCCCGCACCGCCGAACTCTGCGGCGGCGCACCGCATCAGCAGATCCTCGACGTCGCCGATCGTGCGGCCGTGCACGCCTACGCCGACGCCGTGGCCGCCACCTTCGGCACGGTGAACCTGGTGATCAACAACGCGGGCATCACCAAGTTCGGCACCGTCGACGAGACGCCCTACGCCGATCTGGAAGCCGTCATGGACGTCGACTTCTGGGGCGTCGTGCACGGGACCAAAGCGTTCCTGCCACACCTGATCGCCTCCGGCGACGGGCACGTGGTCAATATCTCCAGCGTCTTCGGCCTGTTCGGCGTGCCCACCCAGAGTTCGTACAACGCTGCCAAGTTCGCGGTCCGTGGCTACACCGAGGCCCTGAGCCAGGAGATGCTGATCTCCGGCCACCCGGTGGCGGTGACCTGCGTGCACCCGGGTGGCGTGCGGACCGGCATCGTGGCGAGCGCGACCTCGAGCGTCGGCACCGACATGACCGCCCTGCGCACCCTGTTCACCGAGAAGCTCACCCCGACCAGCCCCGAGTCCGCCGCGCAGACCATCCTGCGCGGCGTCCTCGCGCGCAAGCCGCGCGTGCTGATCGGCTACGACGCCGTCGCCATGGACACCGCGGTGCGCCTGCTCGGACCGACCTACCAGCGGCTGTTCGCCTCCGTCGCGACACGGGTGCTCGGCGCGCTCGCGCCGCGGCCGGTCCGGGCGGGAGCGGGTCGATGACCGAAGCGATCGCGCAGCGCACCCTGTCCGACCACCTCGGATCCTCTGTGGCGCAACATCGTCCATCCGGCTGGTGAATCGGCGCTGAGCGAGACGCTGGCCGGGGTCGAATCCGCCGCGTCGGCGGACCGGGCCACCGCGTGACCGAAACCCGGCGGCTCAGGCGCGGGAGTTCGCCGGTGCCGCCGGGGGAACGGATTCACGCGCCGAGGACGCGGCGCTCGAACTGGGCGACGACCCTCGGATACAGCCGCGGGAACAGGCGAACGACGCGGTCGAGGAACGCGGCGTCACGCCCGACCCGGATCCGGGGCGAGCCGGCCGCGACACCGTCGAGGACGATGGCCGCCGCCTCGTCGGCCGGCATCCGCAGGAGCTTGTCGTTGTAGATGGCGGCCCGTTTACGCTGTGCGGCAGTCACTTCGGCACCGTCGGCAAGCGCCTGCGCCACACCGTTGGACGCGATGTCGGTCTTCACCCCGCCGGGGTGGACAGCGGTGACCCGCACCGGGTGCCCGGCCGCCAGCATCTCGGCGCGCAGCGCCTCGGTGAAGCCGCGGACGCCGAACTTGCTGGCGCAGTAGGCCGACAGTGACGGCTGGGCGAGATAGCCGTTGAGACTGGAGATGTTGACGACATGGCCGTCACCGGAGGCGATGAGGTGCGGGAGAAACGCCTTCGTGCCATGGATGACCCCGAAGAGATTGACCGCGATGACCCTGTCGTAGTTCGCCCAGTCGCTGTCGAGCACGGTCGCCGAGCGACCGGCGATCCCGGCGTTGTTGTACACTTGGTGGACGGCCCCGAAGTGCGCGATCACCTCCTCGGCATAGTCGATCACCGCCTCGCGATGAGCCATATCGACTGTCGCGGAGTGGATGTCGGCGCCGAGCGCGGCCACCCGCGCGCTGGTTTCGGCGAGGCCGTCGCGGTCGATGTCCGAGGCGGCGATCAGCGCGCCGCGGCGCGCGAGCCCGAGTGCCAGCGCACGGCCGATGCCCGAACCCGCGCCGGTGACGACGGCTACTCTGCCCTGGAAGGTGGTCATCCGAGCTCTCCTGCGGACTGCGTCGTGCGGGCGTGGTCGGTGATGACGCGGGCGAGCCGGTCGAGCACGCCGGGCGCGAGATGGTGCCGCATCCCGGGGATTTCGAGATAGCGGGCGCCGGGGACGGCGACCGCGGTGGCGCGACCACCGCTGGGATGCACCATCAGGTCGGTGTCGCCGTGGATCACCAGGGTCGGCGCGGCGATGGTGCGCAACTCCACGGTCCGGTCGCCGGACGCCTGGATCGCCCCGATCTGGCGGGCGATGCCTTCGTGCGCCCGCGGACCGGCGCCGCGGATCCACGCCCCGGCGGCCCATCGGCACTCGAGCGCCGGATCGGGCGGGAAGGTCGTCGACCCGATGTGGCGCAGCATGGCCAGATGGCGATCGACCGCCTGGTCCGTCGTGCGCGGCGGGCGCGCACCCAGCCGGGCCTTCGTCGACCACGCGGGCTGACCCACCTTCGGATTCCCCGTCGTCGAGAAGATCGACGTGAGCGTGACGACGCGTTCGGGATGCCGGGCGGCGAGGGTCTGGGCGATCATCCCGCCCATGGACATGCCGACCACATGCGCGGCCCCGATGTCGAGGTGGTCGAGCAGCCAATAGACGTCGTCGGCCATATCGGCGAGCGTGTACGCGTCGCGACGCGGACGCGAGAACAGCATCCGCGCGGTGCCGGGCGGTCGACCATGCCCGGCACTGGACCGGCCGACATCCCGGTTGTCGAACCGCACCACCCGGAACCCGGCCGCGGCGAGCTGGTCGACCAGGCGCGGCGGCCAGACCGTCAGATCGAGGCCGAGCCCGGCGACGAGCACCAGCGGGACACCGCCCGTCGGCCCGTCGATCCGGTAGCAGATGCGCGAGCCGGTCGGCAGCGGTGTCACCCGTTCCCGTGCCGCCCCACCGTCGGGAGCCGTCACGCGGGGACCGTCGCCGTGCGTCGGGCCGGCTGGTGCGCGGTCTCGAAGTGCAGCTCCGGGTCGAGGACGTCGGCCTGGCGCAACAGCTTCACATCGTCCTGGTAGTTCATCGAGGTCCGCCACGGCATCCGGTCGCCCTGACTGGGCAGCTGATCGACGACCCGCTGGATGTAGCCCGCGGCGAAGTCGAGGAACGGCCGGGTCGACATGGCGGTGTCGGCGATCTCGGCGCGGGCGATCCGGTAGCCGTTGTCGTCCATGTGGGCCAGCACGCGGCAGAAGTGCTCACACAGCAGGCCGATCTTCAACGTCCACGAGGAGTTCGTGTAGCCGATGGCATAGGCGAGATTCGGTACGCCCGAGAGCATCAGGCCCTTGTAGGCCACCGTGTCCGCCGTCGCGACCGTGCGGCCATCGATCGTCACCGGGACGCCGCCGAACGCCTGCACGTTCAGCCCGGTCGCGGTGACGATGATGTCCGCCTCGAGTTCGCGGCCGGAGGACAGCAGGATCCCGTTCTCGGTGAAGGTGTCGATGCGATCGGTGACCACCGAGGCCGTGCCGTTGCGGATGGACCTGAACAGGTCACCGTCGGGCACGGTGCACAGCCGCTGCTCCCACGGGTTGTACGGCGGATTGAAGTGCTCGTCGACCGGATAGCCCGCGGGCAGCTGCTTCGCGTTGGTCCACCGGATGATCCGGCGCATCCGGTCCGGGTACTTCTGCGACAGACTCCAGACCAGCTTCTGCTGGGCGATGTTCTTGCGGCGGGTCAAGGCGTAGCCGCGCTCGTCGCCGAACAGGCGCTTGAGCGCGTTCGCGATCGGGTCCTTCCTCGGCACCGGCAGGATGTAGGTCGGAGTGCGCTGCAGCATCGTCACGTGCGCTGCCGTCTCGGCCATCGCGGGAATCAGCGTGACCGCGGTCGCGCCGCTGCCGATCACCACGACGCGTTTGCCCGCGTAGTCGAGGTCCTCGGGCCAGTGCTGCGGGTGCACGACGGTGCCCTGGAACCGGTCGCGGCCGGGGAATTCGGGGGTGAACCCTTCGTCGTAGCGGTAGTAGCCCGCGGCGGAGAAGATCCAGTCGGCGGTGAGTTCGAGGTGTTCGCCGGTGTCGGTGCGTTCGACCTGCACGGTCCAGCGTGCTTCCGCCGACGACCACGAGCCGCCGACGACCCTGTGGTGGTAGCGGATGGTGTCGTCGAGGCCGTTCTCGGTGGCCGTTTCGCGCAGGTAGTCCAGGATGCGGGCGCCGTCGGCGATGGACTGCTCGTCGCGCCACGGTTTGAACTCGTAGCCGAAGGTGTGCAGGTCGGAATCGGAGCGGATGCCGGGGTAGCGGAACAGGTCCCAGGTCCCGCCGAGGCTGCCGCGGGCCTCGAGGATGGTGAAGCTCTTGTGCGGCAGCAGGGTTCGCAGGTAGCGCCCCGCGCCGATGCCGGAGATCCCGGCACCGATGATCAGGACGTCGACGTGGTCGGTGCCCGTCTGCGCCGGTTCGGCGGTCGGGGTGGATGTCATGGCGGCTCCTTGATCCGGCTCCGCGGTGCGTGTGCCGGTGCGGAGGCTGAGGGCGACGTGTTCGGCCCGGGCGGGACGGCGCCGGGGCGGGGTGTGCCTTCCAGAGTCCGCCGGATCGACGGCCTTGCGCTACGACATAAAGACGCATCATGATCGGCAGATGCGGCAAAATGATGCACGCGATCTGCACTGGCCCCAGCCCGGGCCGGAGATCGTCGCCCTGATCCGGACGGCGGCCGAATCGGCGCTCACCCCGTCGGGGGAATGGCTGGAAGACCTGCACGCGGCCTCGCTGGCGGGGGAGCGGATGCGCCGCATCGCCGAGGACCCGGTGCTCGCGGCGGCGGTGCGGCGCGCCAACCTCGCCAACATCACCCACTGGGCCTGGTCGAACGTGCAGCATCCCGGCCGCCGGGTCCCACCGCACCTCGGCCCCGAAGCCCTGACCGCGGCGCGGGACCTGGTCCGGCGCGGCCTGGACGAGTCCTCCCTCGACGCCTATCGCACCAGCTACAGCGTCGTCTGGAACCGCTGTATGGAGATCTGCTTCGGGCTGACCGACGACCCCGCGCAGCTCCGCGAGCTGCTGGAACTGGCGTCGCTGTCGATCTCGACCTATGTCGAGGACACCGTCGCCGCCATCACGGCCCAGATGAAAGCCGAACGCGAGGACCTGACCCGCGGCACCAACGCCGAACGGCGCGCGACCGTCTCGCTGCTGCTCGAGGGCGCGCCGATCCGCCGCGGCGAGGCCGAACGCCAGCTCGGCTACCGGCTGACCGGCCCGCACACCGCGGCCGCCCTCTGGGCGAGCTCGCCCGGCGCGAGCGACCAGCTCGAAATGGCCGCCGAACTGCTGCTGCGCGTCGGCGGCGCCGGGCACCGGCTCACCATCGTGGCCGGCGCCGCCGCGCTGTGGCTGTGGTTGCCGATCGACGCCGCGCCGGACCTGGACCCGGTGACCATCGGGCTCGCCGACGCCCCGGACGTGCGCGTCGCCATCGGCAGACCCGGCCTCGGCATCCCCGGCTTCCGCCGCAGCCACCTCGACGCCCTCGAAACCCAGCGCATGCTGACCCGCCTCACCTCCCACCGCCGCGTAGCCCGCCACGAGGACGTCCAACTGGTCGCCGTCCTGACCGCCGACCCACTCCGCGCCGACGAATTCGTCGCCGACACCCTCGGCGACCTCGCCACCGCCGACCCCGACGTCCTCGAAGCGATCACCACCTACCTCGAACACCAATGCAGCATCACCCGCACCGCCGACCACCTCTACACCCACCGCAGCACCATCGTCCGCCGCCTCTCCCGCGCCGACGAACTCCTACCCCGCCCCTTGTCGAGCAACACCATCGCGGTAGGCGCTGCCCTGGAAGTCCTCCGCTGGACCCGCTGACCCGAACCCACCCTCGCGGTCACGTCACCGTCGACGCGGTTGTCCGCAGAACGCAACCGAATTCACCTGCCATGGACAGCCTTTGCCACCACGACGCAAAGGCGGCTCCACGCGGGGCCTCCACCCACGCGCGAACGCCCAAAAACAGCCATCTACCAGCCGATTAGTTCCTACGCAGAGTAGTGCGGTAATCTTTTCGAGCACCCGGAGACGGGGGCAAGAACGGGCTGTGGCGCAGCTTGGTAGCGCACCTGACTGGGGGTCAGGTGGTCGCAGGTTCAAATCCTGTCAGCCCGACAGAGGTCAGCGGTGGTTTTCCACCGCTGGCCATTTTCTTTTTCAGGCCCCAGTGTGCCAACTGTGTGCCAAGCCGTGGGAAACCGGTCGATCCTCAACCGAACAACCTCGCCCCGGCGGCCCGCAGATCCTCGGGCTGAGCGTCGGAGTAGATCGAAAGCGAGACCGCCGGGTCGTGGCCGTGCCAGGCAGCGACGATGTGCACCGGGATGCCGAGCGCGAGCATGAGCGACACCGACGTGTTCCGAAGGCCCTTGAGCTGAATCCGCCGCAGTCCCGCGCGCTTGCTGATGCGCTGGAACTCATCCGAGTACCACTCGGGCCGAACAGGTGTCCCGTCCGCGTGCACGGCGATCAGTCGATCGTCCGACCACGGGATGCCCAACGCGAGACATTCGGCCTTCTGGGCGGTCTTGAGCGCCCTCAGAGCGTCGGCCAGATCGGCAGGGGGAGGAAGATCGCGGCGGCTGCGGCCCGACTTCGGGTTTCCCTCTTCGACTTCACGTCCGACAGCGACGCGGCCACGTCGGACCCGCAGTGCTTCGTCATCGAACCGCGTCCACCTCATCGCGAGCACCTCACTGCGGCGCATCCCATAGCAGCTCAGTCGCCGGGATCAGGCAGTTCTTCGAACTGCATGCTCCGCGCCGATCGGCCGCACAGTGTCGGCACGTCTCGCCAGTCGTCCTCACCCTTCGGGCCAGGCCATTCGATGGCGTGCGAATGGGCGACTTCGACCACGTTGTTGCCACCGCCGAAGTCACGTTTGGTCGGTGGTCTGGTTTCCAGAACCACGGCATAGGTCGTCATCCGTTGACGGTAGCCACCTGCGCGCCGAGCACAGGGAATGCTCATCAAAACGTGATCTGAGCTGCACGTATTGTGAAGATCGAACGGTTGGCGGTTCCGGTCGTCAGGCAGCCGCGTCACTCCTCGCGCAGGGCGGTGCGGGCCGCCTCCTGGAACCGACGATTCACCGGCAGAAGTTCGCCGGAGAAGCGCTCGTTCGACCACGGTTCCGAAGACCAGAACATCTCGTTGAGTCGGTCGGCAAGCTCGGTGGTCGCGGCCTGCAACTCGTCACCGGCGACGAAGGCCAACCGGCTGTGCGCGACCCACATCCGGCGAATCAGGGACCGGTCACGCTCGTCCTCGGACGCAAGATGCTCCTCAAGCTCTTGATAGATCTCGGCAAAGGCGTCCGCTGCCTCGCGCCGTTCTTTGCGTAGCTCCGCCTTTTGCGCCCGCAGGTCCTTACGTTCGGCGGCCTTGATTGTCGATCGAGACGTGAGGTTCGTACCCACTACGCCGAGCAGGGTTCCGAGAAGTGTTGCAAGCACCGGGTCTATCGTCACCGCGCGAGTTTCCCAGATCCCAAGTGCGCGTGTGACGTTGTTGCCCGCACTGGACCGGGCAACAGAGCTACCAGGGCGGCCGGGCAGTTCGGCGGCCGTTCGGGTGCTGTGCCTCCTGCTCGATCCGTGCCCGGATGGCGTCGACCGTCCGGTCTTTCGGAATCGGCTCGGGCCAGAGAACCACGCCGACCAAGACCGCGAGCGGGATCGCGACCGCGAGCACCAGGCCGCCGGTCATGAGTCCGCCTTGCATCCGGTCGGGAAGAACTGCCGGGGGCGGTGGTCGTAGCTTTCTGCCGCGCTCAGCCATGCGCCGATCGCATCCAGATCACCCAGAACGACCACGCGCCAAGGTGAGGCCAGTTGCCAGCCTTCAGGGGCGGGTGTGATGGACATCGACCGACGTGCAGCGCGTTCACGCAGGGCGTCCACCTGCTTCTGAAGCTCGCCGATCATGACGCCTGCTGTTTCGGTTCCGGTTCCCAGCGCTCGAGCGCTTCCAACAGTCGCCTGATTACGGTCGGTGGTGCGACCTCGATCGGGTACGGGCGTTTGGTCTTGGGTGTCCGCTGCGGGAGCATCGCGGCCTCCTGGGTGCTTGGGTTCCGCTCCCGGCGGGGACTCCGAGTTCAAACCCGCCGGGAGCGTTGAAGCTGACGGTATGAGGTTGTGCAACCGCTGGACCAGGAACTTGCTCGAACTTGCTCGAACTGGACTGAACAGGCAGCAACCTGTGTGGGACGGTGGGACCATGTGGGAGTGCGGGAAAACTCGCGCAAGTTCTCACCAGGGGGTAGCGACATGCGCCTAACGTTCCTTGGCAACGGCGGCAGCGATTCGGGCGGATGCCCGACACTGTTCGCCACCGACTCCGGTACCTACGCGGTGCAGGGATGGACCACGGACTCACCCGAGACCGTCGAAATCCCGCACCTGCTCCTAGGGTTCGCCGAAGCGGATACCTACGTCGGGGCACCGATGACCGACACCGGCCGGGGAACGTTCACCCTGACCGGCCGCCCTATCACCGACCCTGGAACGCTCGCACAGATGAACCTCGCCGCCGACGAATCGGCTGTCGAGGTCCCCAAGTTCGAAAGGACCTTCTACGGTGCGCTATCGGCCCAACGACGAGCCTGACCTGTGGCCCGGACTGTTCCGGGAAGCCCAGCGGTCAGCGTTCCATTTCGAGTGCCGAGACGCCTATTTCGTCGCCGACGAGGACGAACGTCTCCGGGCGTTCCTTGCTGGCGAGCCAGCGCCCTACACCGCGACGCCGTGGCAGGCGCTCATGCGTGAAACCACCGAACGCGGTGTGAGCGTCAGCCGGGTTCGGGTCGTCACGGTCCCGTTGAGCGACTATCAGCGCTGGTTGCTCTCGGTCACTGGCTACAACGTCGACGCGGGCGAAGACATCCGGTACGTGCCGCGCGGCAAGGCCGGAGAGATCCCGCCGGACGATGCTTGGCTGTTCGATGACGAACGGGTGGTCTACAACCTGACCGACGAACGCGGAGCCCCGGCCGGTCTGGCAGTCACCACCGATCCGGCCGTAGTCGATCATTTCGTCGCGACCCGTGACCGGCTGTGGAAGGTGGCCGTTCCGTTCGGAGAGTTTGCCGGGTGACCAATCCGGCAGACGCACGGGAAGCTCTCGGGGCCAGGCTCCGGGAGCTTCGCCGTACAGCAGGGATCACCGGCCGCGCTCTGGCAGACCAGGCCGGTTGGGGCGAATCGAAGGTCTCCAAGATCGAGAACGGTCGACAGACACCATCGTCTGATGACCTCCGCGCCTACTGCGCCCACACCGGCACCCCCGACCAGCTCGCCGACCTGCTGGCCACCCTGCACAACGTCGAAACCGCCGTCACCGAATGGCGCAAGGTGCTCGGCACCGGCACACAGCGCCAGCAGAAGGCGAACGTTCGCCTTGCCGAAGAGTCCGAGATGATCCGGATCTATCAACCGCAGATCATCCCGGGCATCCTGCAAACAGCGGAGTACGCGGCGGCGGTGCTGCGCCGCTACGTCGAGTTCTATCGGGCTCCCGACGACGTAGACCAGGGCGTTGCCGCCCGTATCGAACGCCAACAGCTCTTGTACTCAGGTCGGCGGAAGTTCCATATCCTCGTCGCCGAGCAGGCGCTACACACCACGGTCGGTGACGACGCGGTCATGGTCGGACAGTTGGATCGCCTGCTTGCCGTCGCGGGCCTGTCCCGGGTGCTGCTGGGCATCATCCCCGCGAAAGCCGAGATGCCGATCCAGGCCACGAACTTCGTCGTGTTCGATCAGCGGCTCGTCACGGTCGAAGCGATCACAGCCGAGCTGCGGGTGACCCAACCCCGCGAGATCGCGGTCTACCTCCGCGCGTTCGACGGGCTCGTCCGTCAGGCAGTCACCGGCGAGCGTGCACGGACATTGATCCGCCGGGCGATGGAAACGCGCCCGCCGGGCACGGCGTAGCTGCCACCTCCCGACCGACCGACCAGACGCAACGGCCCCGGAACCATGCGATTCCGGGGCCGTTCTGTGTCGGCAGGTGGGCTGCACGCTGCCCGAACCGCTGGCGCGAGTGTGCCGAGCAGGTTGCAAATAGGCAGGTCAACTGATGTTTCTAGTGTGCCTAGAGTGTGCCAAGACGACCCCATCTGGGTGTCTGCCGGTTGGATCGGCTGGACGCAACCCCCGCTCGACCTGGGGCGGAGCGCTCACCCGACCCCCGAAACCGGGATTCCAGTTCACTGGGGGTCAGGTGGTCGCAGGTTCAAATCCTGTCAGCCCGACCATAGCGCCCTTACTCGAACCAGTGACCGAAAAACACTGGCGAGAGTAAGGGTGTTCGCACCACCAGAAGCCTCCGCAGCGCGGGGGCTTTTCTGCTGTTTGGGCGGGGTGTGCCCACATCCAGCGCTCCGAACCTGTCGCCTTCGATGTGCCTGTTTGGCCTCGTGCAGCTCGGTGAAGATCGGGGTTTTGGTGTCATCAGCGACTTCGAGGTCATCGAGGTAGAAGCGGTCGTAGAAGGCTTGGTTGAGATGCCGCCGGACGTTGTCCGGTGCCAACCGGTAGAGGGTTTGCGGGTCTTCCAGCAGGTGGAGGGCATCTTTTAGCACTGCGGCCCCGACCGCCAGCTGATCGCTCACACTGCCCAGGCTGGCTTCGGCGCGTTCACGCTCGATCCGCAGCTCGTGCAGTCTGGCTCGGATCTTGGCCTGTGGCAGGGTGCCATCGGCGGCGAGGTCGACCAGGCGGGATTCGCGTTCGTCGATGGCTTGCAGGCGTCGGCTCAGGTTGGCGTGGTGCTCCCTTGTGCTGGCTTGTTCGTCGTGGAGCGTTTCCTTCATCAGGGTGCGAAGCTCGGCGGCGAAGTCGGCGGGCAGTTGCAGCGTGGCGTAGTGGTCGATGATCGCTTCCTCGACCAGTTCGGCGCGCAGGTGTGGCAGATCGCAGAGGCCATCCTGACGGCCACGGCACAGGAAGTAGGCGTAGCGGGTGCCGTTACATCCCACCGGTTCGGTGTAGATCAGGCGGGCGGTTCGTCCAGCGAGGTGGCAGCGCTGGCAGAACAGCGCGCCCTTGAGGTAGCACTGAAGAACTCGATCGCGTTGGCCGCGGGCACTGCGCGCGTTCAGGACGTCTTGCACCTGATCGAACAGTTCCTGGCGGCTGAACGATCCATCCTGTCCGCCCTTTCCGCAGAGAGGCCGTGATCAAGGGCTTCGCCTTCGAGAACGAGGATCTTCGGCGGGTGGCGACGCCGGAACTGCTGGACAACATCATCGGCAGCAGCCTGGCGATGCGGCTCGGCGACGACGAGTTTGCCCGCGAGCTGTATGCAGACATTCGCGACCAGGCAGTTCAGTCTGTCGAACGGTGGGACGACGCCACGATCTCGATTCGCTTAAGCATGCTTAAGCGGAACACCCGAGGTGTTCCGCTGTCGCCGTTACAGGAAGGCGGGTATGGCATCACCGTCACGCAGGAGTACACGACGGTGCCGGCGAGCACTGTTCGACACTTCGCTTCGGTCTCGGACATCGAGGACTACAGAACGCTGTCTCACGATCCGGCCACGACGTTCGTCTGGTACTACAGCCCAACCAGCGGCATCGACGCCAGCGCCAAGGACGCCTTCGAGTTGGTGCAGTTCACCGTCGATGGCGAGGAACGCCCGATCCGCCGCAGCAGCCGGAAGGATTCCCAAACCTACAGCGTGAACCTCGGCGTGGACGGAGATCCGAAGCGCCCGCGGACGATTGCCTTCACCTACCGCTTGCAGCAGGCACCGCAGAGTCGATGGATGCAGTTCTACGTCGACCAGCCGACGCGGGGCGTCGACATCGAGCTGGACTACAGCGACACCGACATCGCCTCCGTGAACATGATCGACTTCATCGCCAGTTCGCGCAGGAGCATCCGAAGCAAGACGCCCGATAGCCTGCCGGACAAGAAGGTTGGTCTTCGCTTCGACGGGTGGGTGATGCCGCATGGTGGGGTGGCTTTCGTTTGGGTGCCGGAGGGGGATGTGGCTAAAAGGTAGGTTGCTATTGTTCAACAATCGCAATAGCAATATACTATTTATATATGACAGAAGAAGAATTTAATAAGCAGTTTGCCAGATTATATGCCTATATGGACAAGCGATTTGATGCGGTCGACGCAGAACTAGCCAAGAAGGCCGACGAAGAAGAAATCGACGCCATCTACACTGAGCTGGATGGCATTGCTGAATCGATTGACGATATTCGTACTGACCAGGCAGCTATGAACGATCCAGCTCGATCGACGCGAACGATAGCATCGCAAGGTGACTGATCATGTTGTGTTGAGGTTGCAGCATGATGCGTGATGGCGAGTGCTCTTTACGGATCGCCAATCGCGGTCTGATGTCTTTGCATTAAGCTGCGGGCCATGAGTGATCAACAACATGGTAGCCGCGATACTGACTGGCTGCCAACGGAACTCGACCCTGTAGCGTTCCGCCTCGCCCGAGCCGACCAGGCTATCGAGCAGATCGCAGTGCTCTGTGCGGCTTGGTCAGAACACGGGATCACTCCAGTTCAGATTGAACGCAGTCGCGGAATCGTCGATGTTGAGATCGAGGCGATTCGCCCCATACCGCCGGCGATTGCAATGCTCTTCAGTGAGGCCATTAACCATATTCGATCCGCAATTGAGAACGTGCTGTTTTTTATGGTTGATAGTACCCACGAAGGTGCGCTCACCGAGAAGCAGGCCAAGTGTATACAGATGCCGATCAAGGACGATCAGGAGGCTATGGACAAATGGCATCAAGCGAACGGCAAGATTGTTGCCGCGTTCGCGGCAGGGGCGGTGATTGGCAAGCGAGTCGCCAGCTTGCAGCCGTTTAATGATCAAGCTCGAATTCCTTCGATCGAAGAAGGCCTTGCTGAACTCATGGGGGTAACGCCCCACTTTGAGCATCCACTCAAGCTGCTGCAAGAATACTCAAATACCGACAAACACCGAGGTATTCGGCTGTGTGCGACAGGATTGATGGTAGATCGCGAGGACAAGCCGTTCATAGGTCAGGATCATTCGATGCGACCGATCAGCGCGGGAGATCTTGTGATGACGATTCCGGTTGGAACACCGATTGTCGTCTCATTTACTGCAAGCGTCATCGTTGAACGTCCGAACGGCGCTGCATTTGTTTCACCAGCAGCTGAGTTGAACCGCCTGCTGCGGCATGTGTGCGACGTGGTAATTCCCATACTGGTCAAGGGCGTTGCTTTGACAAGATCGCTCCCGCCGCATATCGACCTCGGTGATACAGGCCAATCCAGTCGGGAGCGGCTCCAATCTGGCGGCTGGGAATATGCGCACGCACGCGAAGGCGCACGGATGTTGGAGAAATTTGTCGAGACGATGAGTGCGCCTCCGAAGTTTACGAAAATACTCGCCAAAGATGCGGAATAGCTGTTTGTGCGCAGATTCGCGCAGGCGAAGCTATTTTCGCACTTGATGAGTTTTCACGAACGATCAACAATAGAACTATATGCCGGACGTGAAGGCGGCCACACAGGCGGTACCCGCCTGATGGCCTGGCTTCACTTGGGAAATCAGCTGTCCCCAAAGGGGAAAGGGTGATCCGGCGAAGCCTCAAGAAATTGTCCGTAGCTCGCCCCTTGCTCAACTAGCGCCTCAATCGTTGAAGCCTCTACCGATATTGGATCCCACGGTTGTCTGTGGCGAAAAATGATTTGATTCTGGCACCCGTCTACGAAACATCCGAAAGCACCTGGGGTTTCACCGACTCCAACCGCGTAGCGAAGTTTGAAAAACATTCGACTGTCGAGCGGTGAATTCAGTGTAGCGGTCGGGTCAGGCACATAGCAGAATCCCTGAGGCCCAGTCGCGACGCGGATTGTGTGGCCTCCAACGGTGGCATGCTGCGCAAAGAATGGAGTCGTCAGTCGCTGCATGGACGACATCAAGCGAAAGTCGACGTCATCTTTGACTTCCTCGACTCCTTTCCAGTCGTCATACAGCTCCTGAAACTCTTCGTAGGCTGCTGGTTCCCCTTCCCATGCATCTCCCCGCGCAGTCCTCTGAAATGTGGTGCCATCAGCGATACGCCAGAGTCTCGCGGGATTTAGTGCGGCGATTACAAATCCAATATCTCGACCGGCTGTATACTTTCGTAGGGCATCGCACAATGTTTCGAGTGGGCCATCCCAGTGTTCAGCCGCGGTTCGCAGGGCTCCGACTGGATCCACTCCGGCAACTCCGATCGCCAGATCCCTACGGACAATAGCGAGCTTCAAGAGGGGGAATTCATACACTCGCAGCGTGCGGTGGTGCGCATCTTTCTTATCCTCGTGAATTGTAATCTTGGTATCGGATACGAGACTGATGCGCTCGCCATGCAGTTTGGCAACGACTAAGCTCAAGAGAATCTCCTTCTATCAGTCACGTAGTATGTGCTGGTGCTAACCTCGACGTTTGTCGCTTTGTTGGTAGTCAATGGTTACAATTCCTGCGATGAACTATTTTTTCGTGAACCATCGAGACCGGCGATCAGCCGAACGACTGGTCGACCTGTTGCTGGCCACTTGAAATCGCTGACCGCTTGCCGAATATCATCCACGGCGCGGGGCTTCCATGACGGTTCAGACGTGCCAAATACCAGCTCATCAGCTTCAAGCCAAATGGCTGCGAGGCACTTCTTTTGCACGTCCCGAACGCGTGCTTCCTTGTTCATTCTCCCCAGTTCGGCGGCACTTTTTGCTTCCCCAACGATCAGTGTGTTTGCATGGTAGGCAACTAGATCGAGTTCCACTTGCGATTTCGCATCACTAATAAGTTCAATCTCGGCTAAATCCTGGTATCTATTGTCAGCCGCAGTCCCGACTGTTGACAAGTATGCGGATAGGGCGGCAGGAACATCGCCGTTGCCCTCAAGTAGATTGCGACCAACCCTGTGGAGGTCGTATGTCCACAGTGGTTCGCGCTCGGGCCATTTCCATGCGGACATGCTGAGATCATTTATTGCATCGCATCGATCACAAGTCCAGGTTTTACCCAGTCGATCGATCGCTTGGAACTGTCTTTCGGTGCACACTGCGCAAATTAGACTTAGTCCGCAGCGAACAATCCCTGCGCGTATTGCCACGTCCAGTCGTTTCCGTATTTCTATTTCATCGTCGATATCATTGACAAGATCGCATATGCCCTGAAAATACAGGACGCCGTAGTTTGCCCTTATATGGACGCCTTCCCCGTTCCGGTACGAGCTCTTAGTGTCCCGTCCTGTCGCTCGCATTGCACGGAGCGCCGGCAACAAGGGGCCAGCGAACAGGTCAACAAATTCCTGCCTTCCACCTAGCATTCTTTCGAGTTGCGCCGTTTGGTTGCCCGCCCCGCTCAACCGCGTAGTCAAATCACGTTGGGCTAGCTTTGCATCAACCCAGTCCCTAAGGCTGAGGTCTCGAACTTTTGGCCGAGGCATTCTATTAACCGCCGGAATGCCCGCCATCACGAAATCAAATCTGCGCGACGGGTATGAAATGCCATGACGGCCACTGCGGATCAGAGTTGTCGGAAATCCTCCAGAGGGGACAAGAATTTCCCTTCCGGTCATTCGTCTTCCAATGATTGAATGTCTTTCGACCCATTCTATGTCGGCATGCCACGAAAGTCCGTCGATCGCGCTCAACTTCGGATCGTTGACTAGGGGCGGCGGCAACGGCGCTAACATGGTTGCGGTTCCGGTGGAATTGATTTCAGTTGGCATGCTCAAAATTTCGTCAAACTGCTCGCCGATACCTAGGTGGACAGTGTTGCTACGTGGCCATTTAAGTTCTTCTGCGTGCAAAGATTGAAGAATTTTTTCAAGGTCTTCGACATTGCTGAAAAGCCAGGGACGTACTGCCTCGCGAAATTGTTCCAGCGCGTCATTGATTGCGTCTACTGACTGAGTTATAGATGTCAGCGCTACTGTACAGGCACGACGACGACACTCTGTTACGAGTCCAGCGAGCGAAGTGCCAAACCAGGACTGTAGCGGGTTTTCGTCTATGCCGAATATCTTTGGAAGCCAAATCCCCCGACCGTAGGTGAGCTGCCAAAGTCGAGCGAGCGCGAAGTCCTCGGCGCTCTCTCCGATCACGACAAGTGCTGAACTGTCCGTGAATGAGCCACGTCGGACCTCGACTAAGCCCTCCATTGTGCGATCCCAGCCTCGTCTAAGTTCGCCAGAAGCTGCCCCATCGGTCGGCGGACGAAGGAGCCTGTCAGGGAGAGATCCCTGCGAATCGACTAGCCAGCGCACCAGGCGACGCAAGTTCTGCTCGTCAAGCTCAGGCTCCGCAGCATCGGGATCTGGCGGATCCATGATACCTGCTTGGGAGGCGACTGCGACCCCCAACAGCCCACCCCAATCCGAAGGACACTGAATGAAATTGCCGTCGGTTGTAGATGCTAGAACGGGTGCCGCAGGGAGATGATCTGACGGCCCGTCGAACCGCACAACCTGCTCATGCTTGGTTGTTGCGCTGACCACGTGATATGTGGAACAGACGGAAGAAATCTGTTCGCGCGCTTGGCGATCAGATTTGCCGATTCCTTCGGGAAGCATCATTCTGGCCTCTGTCAATGCGGCCAGTCGTTCCTGCCCTTGAAGCGGTTGTCCGTCGGTGCCGTTAACTTGAAGGAAGCCTGGTGCCAAGTGCTCGAAGTCCTCAAGTGTCCAAGGCACGGTCACTACATAGTCAGGATCGTACGTTTGACATGCCCGTAGTAGCGCCGGATCAACCTGACCGTCACGATGCGGAATTAGTGCGAATCCTGCACCACCCCAGGCTTGGTTCGCTAAGTGAAGCGCCCGACGTGCCCAGTATTGCCAATGCTCACCACCATCAATAACGATTGCCACGCGGGCAGGGCGGAGGCCCCTGCTGATCGTCGAATAGGTGGTAGTCGCTCCAATCGTCATCGCGATACCCAATCACACTACGCACTGGTGGCGGAAGGTATTCGAGCTGGCTATTTCGTCAGCGCGTTGCAGGTCTCAGCTGTACCCCTCGCTCGCGCAACGCCTTCCATACGCTGCCCTTCGACTTCCCAGTGGCACGAGCGATGGCGTTGAGCGACTTCCCCTCACCGTAAAGCCGCACAGCCCAGTTGATCTCGTCCTTGGTCATCGGCTGGCACCGCATCTCGACGCCATGTTCGGCCAGGATCTTCAGCAGGCCGCCCTTGGATAGGTGGTGGATCTTGCACAGCTTGCCGGTCGATGTGCCGCTGCGGTAGGCACGAACCAACTCGGCGACGGTGTTGGCGGACAGCCGCCGATCCAGCCGACGTGGTTGAACCACGCTGCTGGCTTTGGCCGGCTGCCGCGGCGGCGTGGCAGCCAGCAGCCTGAGCACTCGCCGAAGCTGCTCTGCCTGTCGGTATTTTGAGTAGCGTCCCAGTAGGTCGACAGCGAAAACCCTTCTGACCTCGGTCGGAGGGGTTTTCTTGTGTCTCGGCACTTGACGTGGTTTGGCCAGATCGCACAGAAACCCCACACTTTTGAATCTGATCGGTTGTCCAGCATGCGCATGATGCCCGCGCGAACCCACCGGCTTCGACAGACTGTGTCGGTGGATCGGAGAGGCGTCGACGGCTCGTCGCGATCAAAACGGCTGACGCGCGATCGTGTTACGTAACTCCTTGTAACCGAGTAAATCCCGGGGACAGTGAAGGAATGAAAAAGACAGTCGATAGCGCCGTGCTCGACCGGGCGCTGGCGGATCTGGGCAGCGGCGAGAAGGTCTGGTCGAAGACGACGCTGGCCGAGCGTCGAGTACTGCTGAGTCGTGTCCATGCCTTGACCGGTCGGTACGCGGCGGACTGGGTGCGCGCGGCTACCGAGATCAAGAGCCTGGACGAGGATTCGCCCCTGTTGGGCGAGGAGTGGATGTCGGGGCCGCTCGCTCTCCTGCAGGGGCTCGAGGCTCTGGGGGACACCCTGGCAGCGCTCGCCGATGGTCGCAGCCCGCTGGACGGTGTGAAGATCGACGCTGCGCCCGGCGGGCGCGTCGCGGTGCCGGTGCTGCCGTTCGACACGCTGGACAAGCTCATCCTCAACGGGTTTCGGGCCGATGTCTGGTTGCGCCCTGGTATCGACGCGGGAACCGCCCGGCGTCGCGCCGGCCTGGCGCAACTCGACCCGACCGCCACCGGGGGGATCGGCGTAGTCCTGGGTGCGGGCAACATCATGTCGATTCCGCCGCTGGACGTTCTGTACGAGTTGTTCGCGCACAACCGGGTGGTCGCGCTGAAACTGAACCCGATCACCGATCCGCTGTTGCCGGTATTCGAGAAGATCTTCGCGCCCTTCATCGACCTCGGGGCTTTGCGCATTCTGCGTGGTGGTGCCGCTGAAGGCGGCTACCTCGTCGAGCACCCCGCTGTCGCCCACGTTCACATGACCGGCGGTACGCAGACGCACGATGCGATCGTGTGGGGCCCGGGTGCCGAGGGGGACAAGCGACGGCGGTCCGGTAGGCCGCTGTTGGACAAGCCGATCACCAGCGAGCTCGGTGGCGTCTCGCCGACCATCGTGGTTCCCGGGCCGTGGAATGACGACGATGTGAAGTTCCAGGCCGAACACGTAGCCACCTCGCGGCTGCACAACGGCGGCTACAACTGCATCGCCGTACAGGTTGTCGTCGTGAGCCGGGACTGGGAGCACAAGGCGAAGTTCCTCGACGAACTGCGCGCGGCTCTGCGGCGGGCGCCCCAGCGCGACGCCTACTACCCGGGAAGCGCGGGACGGGTCGACGCGGCGTTGAAGTCCTATCCCGGCGCGACCGAGTTCGGAGGGCGGGTGTTGGTCGAGAATCTGCCGACCTCCGACAGTCCGTTGCTGCGCACCGAGTACTTCTCCCCGGTGCTCGGCGTCGTCGAACTCCCCGGCGACGGTGCGCGATTCCTCGCCGGCGCGGTGGAGTTCGCCAACAACGAATTGATGGGCACGCTCGGAGCCAACCTCCTGGCGCATCCGGATACGCTCGCGGAACTGGGACCGGCGTTCGATGACGCGATCGAGAATCTGCGGTACGGCACCATCGCGGTGAACGCATGGACCGGGCTCGCGTTCGGCATCGCGCGCGCGGCCTGGGGCGCCTACCCCGGCCACACCCTCGCCGATATCCAGAGCGGCACAGGCGTCGTCCACAACGCGCTGCTGCTCGACGATGTCGAACGGACTGTGGTGCGGGGACCGTTCCGGCCCGCACCGCGAGCACTGCTGTCGGGAATGTTCACGCTCAGCCCGAAACCACCGTGGTTCGTCACCAACCGAACCGCGGTGGCGACCGGACGTGACCTCGTCGAATTCTACGCGCGGCGCCGATACGCGAAGCTTCTCAAGATCTTCTACTCGGCGCTGTCGGGCTGACCGCCGCTATCGGAACACAGCTCGGGACGGTAATCGTGGAACGGTTGCCGTCCCGAGCTGTTCGTGTTGCTCCGAGGTGGTCGGACTTTCGTAACGAGAGCACTGTCGAATAGGTTGTTGCCGTTTCCGTAGGGTCGTAATCTTTTGTCTGGGAGTCGTCGACAACGTAGTCGGAAAATCCTGGAAGTTTCATGCTCGAGTATCCGGACAGTATTTGCGACTTTTGTCGAGATCGACGGAAATGCCGGGTGTCTATTCTCGTGGCCGACCGTCGAGAACGGTGTCGGTACACAGTTGTCTGGAGTGGAGTTCTCAATGACCACACACACGCAAACGGTCGAAGATTTCGTCGAAAGCGAACTCGCCGAACAGGCCGGGAAGCCTTCGAGTGCGCTGCACGAAGATCTGTTCGCCCAGCTCGATGCCGAGATCGACGCACTGTGGCAGCAGGCCCGCGAGGGCAGGATGTGGAAACACGTCACCACCCACGGCTTCGATCGCGGGTTGTACTTCCTGGTGATGAAGCAGGTGTTCCACTACACGAGCCACAACGCGACCAATCAGGCCGTCGCCGCGTTCCGGACCACTCCGGACCAGTTGGGTCTGCTCAAGTTCGTGTACGAGCACGCCCGCGAGGAACTCGGCCACGAGCGGATGGTGCTGCACGACCTGCGCGCCATCGGCCTGATCGAGAAGGGCGAGGTGATCGAGGACGCACCGCTGCCGGCCACCGACGCGCTGATCGGCTATCTGTACGGCGTGGCGCTGCGGGAAGGCCCGATTCCGCGCCTGGGCTACTCCTACTGGGCGGAATCGGTGTACACCCACATCGCGCCGCTGCTGGACGCCGCGCGCGCCACGCTCGGTCTGACCGATCGGGAAATGGCCTTCTTCGTCGCCCACGCCGAGATCGACAGCAAGCACGCCGACGAGGTACGTCACACGATCACCAGGGCGGTGACCACGCCCGAGCAGGCTCGCGATGTGCACCGGGTGGCGGTGACGACCCTGTCGTTGACGTTGTGGCTGCTCGAACAGTCCTACGAGAAGTGGGTCGAGCAGAAGTCCGCGGAGTGACAGTCGAGACGCAGGCACCAGCGCTGTCGGCGCTGGTCTGCACCACCCCGAGTGAGCTCGACCAGGCTCGTGCCTTTCGGTCCGGTGTGTTCCGTTCGCGTCGCAATATCGGCTTCGATGCCGGGGTCGAGCGGCGGCGAGACGCGGACGCGATCATGGTCATCGTGGTCAGGCACGGGGGCAGACCCGTCGCGACTCTGCGGACCACGGCATTTCCCTGCGCACGGTCGACGATCACGCCTCGACCGGAGCTCGACGACCTGGGCGTCGATTCCGAGGTCGGCCGGCTCGCTTCCGTCGCCGACCCGAGCCGTGCGCGTTTCGCGCTGAGCGCGATGGTGCTCGGCGCGTTGTGGATGCGGGATTTCTCGTCACACCGCACGTACGTCGCCCATGCCCACCCGTACCTGGTCGATTCCTACCGCGCCGTCGGTGCGGTCGACACCGGCCTACGTCAGGGTGTGCCGGGCCGGGACACCGACTATCGGCTGGTGGTCGGTTCCTACGCCGACTGCGCTCGATCCGGTCTGGAACTGCTCGGCCTGGCCGAGCATCAGGCCGGTGACTTGCTGAATCGGTGATCAGGTCGTACCCACGATTGCCCGGCCTCGCCGAACGGTGCGGCCGGGCAATCGGCAACTTCTGAAATTCTCGAGGGCAAGGAAAAGCAATGCGCCCCCACATCATCGGCGCCCGCGCCGCACGAACGATCTATGAAATTCTGTACACTTACCGGCGTGCGACGATCATCTTTCTGATCCTCGGTGTGGCAGTGGGATGCTTCGGTATCTTCACCATGCGCCTCGATATGTCTTTCCGGCCGACCTTCACCAACGATCCCGATCAGATCGAACGAACCGAGGGAGCCGAACGTGAATTCGGCCGAGCGGGATTCAACGAACTCGTCGTGATGATCGATATCGGCGATGCTCGCGACGCCGCGAAACTTCGCGCTGTGCACGAACTCGCCGAAGGAGTCGCGAAGTCGCCGCATGTCATCGCGGTGCGGGAACCGCTGAATTTCCCGTTCACCGACCGGTCGGGCGTCTTCCACCCCGCAGGTGTCGGCGCGCAACTCCCACATGCTGACCCGGCTACCATCGATCGACTCGTCACCGATGTCGCCGCCACCCCGTCGGCTCGCCGTCTCATCTTCGGCGACGGCAATCGCCGCGTGGCCGTGACCGCCACGTTCGACATCGCCAACCAGGACTTCGCCACCTGGCGCGAGGCCGACCGCGAATTCCGGAATCTGGTGTCGCGCTGGGCATCCGCATCGGGAGCTCAACCGCCCTTCGACCGCACCGTCGACACCCAGATCACCGGATATCCCGATGTGGAGCAGGTCTACGCGCACGAAGTGCTGTTCAGCACGCTGCGTGGAGTCGCCGTGTTGATCATGGTGATGATCGCGATCCTGTACGTGTACTTTCGGCGGGTCGTCGACGTCGTCATCTGTCTGATCGGGGTCACCCTCTCGGTGCCGCTGACGCTGGGCGCGATGAACCTGCTGGGCCAGCCCTTCTCGATCGTCAACAGTCAGGTGCTGACACTGGTACTCATCGTCGGTATCGCGGAGGCGCTCCAGCAGCATCAGGAGTACATCCGCCGTCGCGAAGCCGGGCGTGACCATCCGGTCGCCAACCGTGAAGCCTTCTCGCTGCTCGCCTGGGCCGCGTTCATGACCGGGCTGGCCACGGTACTCGGATTCGCCGCCCTGGTGGTGGCCGACATGAGCGCCATCTCGTCCTACGGCCTGTGCACCGCGGTCGGGGTCAGCATCGCTTACCTGGTCAACTGGCTGGTCGTGCCGCGCGCGATCGATGTGTTCTACCGAGGATCGGCCCAGCGACAGTTCGGAGTGCGCGCCAACAAGGCGAGCCTGGCGATGTTGCGCGTCGCCGACCGTATGGTCACCGGACGCCCCGGCGCGGTCGTGGCCACGTTCGTGGTCGTCGTGGCGGTCCTTGGCTGGCTCGGACTGTCCCAGATCTCGATTGATCAGAAGGTCAACGAAGAACTGCCCGCCGGCCATCCCGCACTGGTCGCCCAGCGCACCTTCGAACAGGAGTTCACCGGATTTCTCGGTCCCGAGCTGTGGATCCGACCGACGTCGGGCACGATCGGCGACCATCGTGAGCAACTCGTACAGTTGGTCGAGCAGCTGTGCGCGCAGCCGGAGGTTCGCTACGTCGGTTCGGTCCTCGATCTGATCCCGCAGCCGACGGCCCCGGGCGCAGCCGACGGCCCGAACTGCCGCCGCGAAGCCGCCGACCTGACACCCGCGGTCGCCGCGCGAGCCGGCGCTTACGGACCCGGGCTGCACCAGCTCTCGCGGTCTGTGCTCGATGCCGACGCCACCCAGGCGGCGGTGATCATTCGCGTCGCCGATATCGGCACCAAGGCATCGATCCCGTTCTCCGTCCGGGTCCAGGACATCGCCCGGCAGGCGATGCCGTCGGCAGACATCGACCTCGTCGGGCCGTGGTGGCTGGCCCAGCAGGGGATGCACTCCTTGTCCTTCGAGATGGGATTGTCCGCCATCGCCGCGCTCGCGCTGATCCTGCCGGTGATGTGGGTCGCCATCCGGGACCGTCGCCTGTTCCTGGCAGCGATCGTGCCCACCGTGCTGCCGATCATGGCGGTGCTCGGATTCATGGGGCTGGCCGGCATCACGGTTCGGATCGGCACCGCGATGATGCTGGCCATCGCGCTCGGTCTCGCCGCGAGCAACACGATTCATCTGTGCCTGCGAATCCGTGACCGGGTGCGCGCCGGAGTCGACGCCGAAAGTGCGGTGAGCGCAGTACTGCTGCGCACCGGAACCCCGGTGATGTTCGGTTCCTATGTCCTCATCGCCGGCTTCGTCTCCATGCTGGGCAGTTCGTTGCTCGCGTTGCAGGACATGGGCGCGGTCGGCACGTTCACCATGGCGTTCGCGATGGTCGCGGACCTGCTCGTCGGCCCTGCGGTCTACCTCCTGCTCGTCCGTATCGGAAAGCCCGGATCGGCGAACCGGCCCGCCGACACCGAACCCGTACAGATCACGCCGGTGCTCGAGACCGCCGCAACAGGAGCCCTACGATGACCCACACCCTCGCCGCTGCCCTGCGTGACACCCTCGCGCGACACCCCGAACGACCGGCCATCACCTATCGCGCAGTACACGGTTGGCATACCGTCACCTGGCACGAGCTGGGCAGTCTCGTGGCCGACACCTGCGATCGACTCGACTCCATCCATCTGGGCCAGGTGGTCGCGGTGATCGCCGAGACCGATGCCAGGTATCCGATTCTGGAGTTGGCGTTGGGACTGACCGGCCGGATCGTCATGCCGCTGTACACGACCAGCAGCCACGACGAACTGCGCGAACTGCTCGCCGCGGCGCCCGCCGACGCGGTCGTCGTCGGTGACGCCATGTCGATTCCGGGCAGCACATCAATCCCGGTACACCGCTTGGTCGACCTCGTTCCGCTGCCGGGTGTCGACAGGGGAGTGGAGGTGATCGGTGCCGATGTCGAGCCGTTCGACTCGAGCAATGTCCTGCAACGGATTTCGGTGTTCGATCCACCCGCGCGAGCGGCCGCGCTGTACTTGCAGAGCACGGGTACTACCGCACCAGCCGGGCTGATCGAGCTCTCCGGCGCCGCGATGGCCGCCGCCGCCGACGTGCTCGCCGAGTATCCGACTCAGAAGCACCCGCGATTTCTGTCCTTTCTGCCGACCGCGCACATCTCCGAACGGTTGTTGACGGTCTACCTGGCGGTGTGGGTGGCCGGACACACCTGGTATGGCGGGGGCCTCGCCGACCTGCAAGCCGATCTGCGGGATTGCCGACCCACGCTGTTGTTGGCGCCACCGCCGCTGCTGCGCACGATCCGGCAGGAAACCGAGACCGCCGCGGCGGGCTCCGCGCTCGGACGATCGCTCGTAGCGGCCGCCGAACGGACTGTGGCCCGAATTCTGCTCGCTGGTCGAACAGGGATCACCAGAAGAGGACTCGCGCCCCGGCTATTGGGGCGATCGGTGCGCGCCTCGCTGGGGCTCACCGCGGTCAGTGAGATCTTCGCTGGGACAAGCCCGCTGGACGCGTCGACCCAGGCGTGGTGGGAGGCAGTCGGGTTGCCTGTGCGCAACGTCTACGGGCAGACCCAGATTGCCGGCGCGGTGTCGTCGACCGCGCTGGTCGGTGCGCGGCTACCCGGGGTCGGTACCCCGGAAGGATCGGTCAGGGTGCGGATCGGCGACGATGACGAGCTGCTGATCGACAGCCCGGCGAACTTCACCCGCTATGTCGGTCCGGATGGGCCCGAGCGCACTGCGGCGGCGTTCACCGCCGACGGCTGGCTTCGTACCGGCGACCGAGCGCGGTTGACGGAGGACGGCGAGCTCGAAGTGATCGGCCGGACGCACGGTGTGTTCGGCCCGCCGGCGGCCGCGTTGTCCGCCGAGGTATTGGTCGGGCGGCTGGTCGAGCGCTTCGGTTCGGTCGACGCTGTTGTCGCCGCCCCCGAAACCCGTGACAGCGCGGTGCTCTACCTCGCGTTCCGCCCCGATCGGTGGACCGAGGCGGACCGGAGCGGCGAATCCTCGATAAACGCTCTCGCCGAGGACGACGCGCGCTTCGGTTCGGTCGCCGACGCCCTCGCGGTGGCGGACCCGCTGGGTGTCGTCACCGCGGTGTGTCTGCTCGACGGTGCGTTCGGCATGAGCACCGGGGAGGTCGGCCCGACCGGCAAACTCCGTGCATGGCGTATTCACCAGCTGCGGTCGAACAGCCTGGTCGCCCGCGAGCGGATGGGGGTCGACGCGCTCTCGGTCGAGTCGGCGGGGCTGAGCACGTAGGCACACCGCGAACGAGCGGGCCTGATCAACGGGCCTGCTCGTTCGCCGTTCGTTCGTCATCGGCGTCCCGTTCGGTAGCGCCAGTGTGGCAGTGTGTTCCATGCGCGACGATGTCGGCGATCGTGTCGATGTAGTCAGGGCTGAGCGTCAGCCCACGCAGCACCAGCCGCGCCCACAGCGAGCCTGCCAGTAGATCGATCACGGTGCCTGCATCGATATCGGCGGGGACCTCCCCGCGTGCGACAGCTCTGTCGAAGATGGCCTGCTCGCGCTCGAGTCGTTCGCTGAAGAACCGGTGACCGGCGGTGGCGAGCGCCGGTCGTGACGCCGATGCGGACAGGACCGCCGCCGCGATGGCCGCGGTGTCCTCGGCTGTCAGCAATCGGGCGATCTCGCGCGCGAGCGCGGCGAGATCACCGCGGAAGGTGCCGGTGTCGGGGATGGAAATCCGTAATGGCGCAGCAACAGTCAGCGCTGCGGCCAACAACGCGTCCTTGGATGGCCACCACCGATACAGCGTCGTCTTGTTGACCCCGGATCGATGGGCGACCGCCTCCATCGTCATGGCGTCGTACCCGGCGTCGGCGAGAAGCTCCAGTGCGGCGAGGTAGATGACCTCGGCTTTGCGTGGGCCTGCGGTGGGTGGTTCGGTTGTGGACACACCGTCACGATACAACGCAACGTTGCGTTGGATATCCGGCTGAGATACGCTCGAATGCAACGCAACGTTGCGTTGCTTTTCGCGAAGAGGGGTTGCGATGTCGGATCGTCTGCCGGTGGTTCTCGTTCATGGAATCAGGCTGAGCGGCGCGGCCTGGACCACGGTCGCCGATCGCGTCACCGACGATCATTCGGTGATCGCCGTCGATCTGCCGGGTCACGGACGTCGTCGTGGCGAGAAGTTCACGCTGGCCGCCGCCGCCGAAACGGTCAGCGCCGCCATCGATTCCGTCGGTGGTCGCGCTGTGGTCGTTGGGCACTCCCTGGGGGGATATGTCGGTATCGCGGCCGCCGCTGAGGCTCCTGGCGCAGTGGCCGGCCTGGTCGTCGCCGGCTCGACCTGCGTGCCGAGCCGGTCGCTGATGCTGCCGTTCTCCGTGATGCATCGGGTGCTGTCGCTGCAGTCCGATGGCGGTCAGCGGGCGAGTGCGCGACTGTTCGACGCGATGCTGCCGCGGCCGGTGGCAGTCGCCATCAACGGTGCGGGCATCGCTACCGAGGTGATCCCGGATGTGGTCGCCGAGCTCAGCCGGTTCGACGTGCTCGCGGCGCTGGCCTCGTACCAGGGTCCGGTGTGGCTGATCAACGGCCGACACGATCACCTGCGGATACACGAACGCCGCTTCGTCCGGGCCTGCCGCACCGGACAACTGAGCGTGGTCCCCCGAGCCGGGCACTACCTGCCACTGGCGGATCCAGTGCGTTTCGCCGACTTCGTTCTCGAAGCGGCGGCGTCGGCCGAGCACCGGCTGAGTACCGATCCGAACTGAATGTCCGAAGCCCGACGAGGATGGCCCGCAGGCGTGATGCCCGCGGGCCATCAACGGTCAGCGCTGCGACACCGTGACCGTCGCGTCGGTCGCGGGCAGATCGCTTCGGTGTAGCGCCGAAGGCCACCAGTTGTAGCGCCCGAGCAGACCCATCAAGGACGGCACGAGCAGAACCCTGACCAGGGTCGCGTCGAGCACGACAGCCAATGCCGCACCGGCACCGAGCATCTGCACCGGGGTGAGTCGTGAAGCCAGCAACGCGCCCAACGGAATGACCAGCAGCAGTGCCGCCGCGGTGACCACCGGCGCGGTACTCGCGAGACCGACATCGACCGACTCGCGAGGTGACGCCCCGGCCTGGCGGGCCTCGGTCATGCGGTGGAACAGGAACGAGGCGTAGTCGGTCGACAGGCCGTAGGCCAGCACCGCGACGATGACCAGCGCGGTCGCTTCCAGTGCGGGCGAACCACCGATCGCGGTGTGCTGGAACACGATAACGAGGATGCCGAGAGTGGCACCCAGTGACAGCACACCGATGACCGCGTTCTTGATCGGGATGACCACCGACCGGGTGAGGACGCCAAGGAACAGCCCGCTCAGCACGATGAGCAGGAGCGCGACGTACGGCAGCCGGTGCGCCAGGCTCTGCAACAACGATTCGAATCGCGCGACCTCGCCGAGAACCTGCGCATCGGGGACAGTGCCGCGCACCGACCGCAGAATTTCGCGACTGCGGGGCGAGGTGGCGGGGGAATCCACGGCAGCGTTGATCACACTGGATCCATCCGACAACGGGACGGGGGGCTGCACCCGGAGTATCCCGGGCAGGGCGCCGATCAGCTCGGCGGCTCGCTGTGGCGTCATGGGGGAGCTGGCGTCGACGAGCACGGCGATGCCGGTATCGGCATGGTCGAAGTCGTTGCGTAGCATCGTGGTTACCCGCGCGGCGGCGGAATCCGCAGGCAGTACGTCGGTGTCGTACCCTTGGATCCGGGTGCCCAGCGCCGGTGCCGCGAGTAGCGCCAGTGCCAGCGTTCCGGTCACCGCGACCACGGCCGCATGACGTTGGACCAAGCCACTCCACTGCCGCCACCGTCGGCCGGCATCGGCGGGACGTGCTCGCCGCAGGCTCAGTGCCTCGATCCGGTCGCCCAGCAACAACAGAATCGCGGGCAGCACCACGAGCGCGAAGATCAGGCACGCCCCCGTCAACGCGACGCCGGCGATCCCCATCGAATACAGGAAACGCTGCGGCAGCAGGCACAGCGTCGCGAGCGCCGACATCACGGTCAATCCGCTGAACGCGACAGTGCGCCCGGCGCTGCGCATCGCGACGTAGACCGCGTGCGGCACCGCCGAGGCGCGGCGCTCGGCGCGGTAGCGCGTAATGATCAACAGGCTGAAGTCGATCGCGAGACCCGTGCCCAGGGCAGTGATGAGATTGAGGGCAAAGGTCGACAACTGCAGGGCCTGTTGGGCGACGAGCAACGCGACGAATGTGGTCAGGACGCTGAACCCGGCGCCGATCAGCGGAATCGCGGCAGCGGCCGCAGTGCGGAACACCCACAGCAGCGCGATGACCAGCAGCGGAAACGCGACCAGTTCGGCGATGAACAGGTCCTCGGTGGAGATGGTCGCGGTGTCGTGGTTCGCCACGGTAGGACCGCCGACGATCGACCGCTGCGCGAGTCCGGGTACGGCCTCGATCGCACGCTGGACCTGGTCGAGGAAATGGGTGTCGCCGCCCGCGTCACGATCCAGGGCCACCAGCAGATAGGCGTGTTCGCCATCGTTCGAGATCATCCGGGGGTCGCCGGTGGTGTCGAAATCCGCCACCGCCACGATGTGGGCGACACCGAGCAGTGCGGGGCGGATCTCGGTGAGTTCGGGGCACGGGTGTGTGCTCCCACGGGTGCAGTCGACGATCACCTGCAACCCTTGCTCGGAATCGATTCCGGTGCGCTGGGTGTAGTCGGCCATCGCCGCGCTGAAGTCGGAGTTCGGGTCGTCGTAGTCCGCCAGCGAGGCAGTCATCTTCGGCGCGACGAGCACGGCCGCCAGCATGCCGAGTGCGGCGAGCGCCAGGGCCGCGGCGACGACAGTGCGCGGGCGCAGCAGTGCGAGGCCGATCAGAATTCTCATGCGAGCACCCCGGTCACGGTTGTGAGATCGATGCACGTCCAATAGTTGTGGCCGCTCGAGACCGCCATCACCCGGTCGCCCGCCGCCATGGTCGGCGCGTAGGTGTCGAGGTTGACCAGAACATCGGCCGCCAGGCAATGGCCGTGCGCGGCGGTCTGCCGCAGCATCCGCGCCGGGTCGAAGCCGCCGAGGCGGGCGAACATCTGGACCACGGTGTCACCGAGATTGCCACAGATCAGGTGTGGGAACGCCGTCGGCGCGATGTCGGCGAAGAAGCCGCGGTAGGCACGCTGGATTCCGGCGACGGTGCCGCGAACCATGTCCATGGTGTCGACCGCCGGATCCACATCGTGCATGCCGTGGTCGACCGAGGGGGTGATCTTGCCGATTGCCCACGAGGTCGAGTTCGGCGCCGGTGCGGCGGAGACGATGGCCGCAGCGGCGGCATCGCTCATCAAACAGGTGCCCGCGTCCACGAGCCGCGGACGGTCGTCCCAGATGTCGGTGGTGACAATGAGAACGGTGCGATGCTCGCCCGATCGCACGGCGTTGCGTGCCGTCGCGAGCGCCGCGCCGAAGTTCGCGCAGACATTGCCGGTGACGGCGATCAACGGTGTCGTCCTGCCGCCGAGCGCGTCGGCGAAACGGTTGGGGTCCCTGCTGATATCGGCACGGGTGTCGGTTGATTCGGTCGAGTACAAGATCAAATCGACCTGGGAGATATCGAGGTCGGCTCGTCGCAGTGTTGTTGTCGCGGCTTCGTGGGCGAGTTGCCATGGGGCGCAGTCGGCGCGGAAATAGTACTCGATGCCTTCGGCGCCGGTCCGTGCGCGCAGTGCCGGGTCGGCGTCGATTTCGTCCAGAAACGACTGCTTTTCGCCGTGCGCCCAGGTGATCGAATGCAGGTACGCGGTGGTCATGCGGGTACTCCCGGGCGTTGCGCCGCGCTCGAGGGCTGGATGAACGCGGTGTCCGGACCGAGCAGCGCGGTCAACAGCGCACGCATCGTGTCGTCGAAGGCGCGGTGGGCGATGGGTTCGAGTACGTCTGCGACAGCGGGCATCCCGAGGTCGAAGGTGGCGTTCAGGGTGACGCGGGTGGGTCGGTCGAGCTCGCCGGTCACCTGCCAGGCCCCCGCGAACTCGGCGAAGTCGCCGTCGATCTGGCGGAACTCGATGCGGTGGGCCGAGGTGTCGATGGTGTCGTGCTCGCGCCACTTCAGGATTCCGCCGTGAAACCGCACTGCCCACTCCGAACTCGGCGGGTCGCCTGCGTGGTCGACGGTCAGCGAAACGATGACCTCGGGCACCAGGGCGGGATAGCGGCGGAAATCGGAGACCAGAGTGAACGTGGCTTCCGGCGATGCCGTGGTGGTGGCGGTGATGGTGTATTCAGGCATGAACGATCGCCTCTTCCCTCGAACGCGGTGCTGCGCCGGCTCGAGCCCAGTGGTCGAGCGAGCGGTTCAGCTGAAGCAGTGGATCGGTGACGGCGGGCTGGTAGTCGCTGACGGTCGTGGCATCGGGAAACGGGTCGACGATCGACACGTAGGGAGCCACATGGGTGAACAGGTTGTCGATCCGCCGGGCCAGGCCCGGGTCGAGCTCGGACAAGAAGGCAGGGCGAATCAGCCGCTCGTATTGGTCACGGTCGATGAAGCGTGGGGCGAGGGGGCGTGGCTCTCCCGTCGATCGCGGGACGAGGAAGGCCTCGATCACCTCCCAGACGCGAGGGGCCGCCGCGCCGCAGGTGAGCCACACCAGATCGTGCCCGGTGTCGCCGCGCTCCAGCGCGACCCGGCTCAGATGCGCCAGTGCGGCAGCGACGACATCCTGGGTGATGATGTCGACGCGGGAATCGGCGCCGCACGGGAAGAAGGGCAACCGACCGCCCCGAACGAGTTCGGCAAGCCGGAACAGGCCCTGGTAGCCGGCGATGTGACCGTCGCTCGAATCGCCGATCACGATGGAAGGGCGCACGATGGTCCAGCGTCGGGCGTGGTCGGTGACGAGGCGTTCGCCGACGAGTTTGGATTCGGCGTAGTTCAAACGCGCGCCGCGGTTCTCGGCCCGGTCGATGGCCTCCACGAACGCGGTGCTGACGTGGATCAGCGGAGCATCGGCGTCGTTGGCCAGCTCGATCGCGTGCCGGGTGCCGCGGGCGTTGTCCTCGGCGAGCACGGCGGGATCGGCATTGAGGGAGGTGTTCGCGGCACAGTGCAGCACGCACCCGGTGCCATCGACCAGCTGGTTGTACGCGGTGTCGTCGAGGCCGAACCGTGGCGCGGTGATGTCGCCGGTGACAGTGTCGACGCCGGGGAGTGGCGTGCGATGGGTGAGGGCGGTGTAGGACCCGGTAGTGAGCCGCTCCCGCAACGCGGTGCCGACGACACCGGTGGCGCCGGTGAGCAGGATCGGGTTGCTCATTCGCCGCTCGCCGTCGTGTCGAAGGCGACGATGGCCGCGTGCGCGGCCGCCCAATCACCGTTGAACCTGCGGTCCAGTGCGTGCACCCAGCGTTCGAGGCCGAATGCCACACAACTGGTGTGCACCGGATCGCCCCGGAAGCTGATGCGGGCACGATCGCCGAAGAAGTTGCGATGGCTGTTGAACGAGGCGATGGCGACGCCGTCGTCGGTCACGATCTCTTCCTTCACCGGCAGCAATCGCTGCATCAGCGCTCGGGATCCGTTCGGGTCGAAGAACGGATCGGTGGCATGCTGCACCTGCACCGACAACCCGAGGTGTTCGGTCAACGACAGCACGCGGGGTTTGACATGGGTCAGGTGCGTGGTGGCATGGTCTGCCGGACCCAGGGCGACCAGCTCTCGCATCGTGAACTGGTGCAGTCGGCGTAAGCCGTGATACCGGGTTTCGTTGCGGCAGCACCGGCTCGCGACCGTCACGAGCAACGGTGCCTCGAGTACGGTGTCGGTCAGTGCGGCGTAGGCCCCGTAGCAGGCCGCCGAGGTGATGAACAGCTCCTCGTGTGATCCGTCGGCCTCGGCTGTCATGGTCGGAGTCGCGGCGACGGCGAGGTGTGGGAAGTTGTCGAAATAGTCGAAGGACGTCAGTTGCGAACGGGTGAGCAACGCGGGCAGATCCCACGGTTGCGCGTCGATCTCGGTGGCCCACTGCTGAAAGATCGCGTCGATGGCGTATTTCACACGAGTGACATCGGGGCCGAAAACGGCGAGGCCGTCGGTGACGCGGTATCCGGGTATGGTCGTCTCGATCATGGATTCCTCGGGGTGAAGTAGGTGTCACGGAGCCCTCGCAGGGTGCGAATCGAGTCGAGATCGAGTGTCTCCATGTCGATTTCGTCTCCCGTGAGTTCTTGGATCAGCAGCAGGAACTCCACCAGGCCCAACGAGTCCAGGGTGCGGCTCTCGACCAGGTCCAGATCGGGATCGTCGCCGGTGAAGTCGGGGTTGCGGGTGGCGAGAAAGCCGATGACCTCCTGCGGTAGGTGGTGGGTCACTCGTCCCACCCACCCGCGTAGAGACCGAGGCGCCGGTAGAAGCGGTCCAGGCGGCGCATGATCTCGGTGTGGACTTGTGCGCGGGCGGGATGGGTCAGCAGCCGGCGACGCATCGCCAACGGGTTGTCCACGCCGGCGTAGGCGTAGCAGCGGGGGTTGTACATACTGGCCACCGAATAGCGGATGTAGTTCTTGACGTAGTTCGCGACGTCGCCGTGTTCGGCTTCGCCGCCGTTGCTCATCGCCTCGGCGTAGAGCGACTCGACGAGCCGTTTGCCGAACGCGACGTGGCGGTTCTCGTCGTGGTGATGCACCGCATGTAATTCGGCGATGATCGGCGGGATGAGGGTGCTGCCACCCAGTCGCGCGTTGTAGTAGTCGAACAGCTCCTCGAAGACCAGGATCCTGCTGAACACCATGAAGTCGGTCCACGGGCCCTTGGCCACCGAACTCGCCAGTGGGCTGGGAGCCGCCGCGGGATACACCCCGTCCCAATAACGGTTGCAGAATTCGGCGAAGAACCACATGTGGTCGTTTTCTTCACCGATGAAATGGTGTAGATACTCCGATTCCGGACGGAATCGGGGAGTGTGGATTCGCGCGGCTACTTCGCCCATGAGTTCACGTATGCCGTGGACGTGCAGGCTGAAGAAGTTGATCGTCTCGGCGTGGGAGAGGCGTATCGCATCAGCGATATCCCAGTGCTGCTCGGTACCGTGACTGGTCAGGAAGGGTGGGTCCATCCACCACACTTCGCGGTCTACCTCGGCCGGCCAATCGAACCGTGTGTACGGGTTGTAGAAGTCTCGTCGAGACAGGTCCGTCAACCGTCCCAACGCCGCCTCGAGTTTCGCATTCATCGCATTCCTAGGTAGGACGGGGTCCCGCGCGGTTCCGGCGGACATGTCGGGTTGAGCATGCGTAATGCGAGGGTGTCGACTCAACGGGTTTCGTCACGGCCCCTCGACTCGATGCCGGGTCGATTCGATGCGCGTCGACGATCTCTGTGAGCAACCGCGCACTCGAGGTGGGACCGACCTCTTGCGTTCCGGCGGACCGTGGGTCACAGTGGTGTCTGACATATGTCTGTCACCGTGTATGACATGCCGTTATTGCCGGGCCTGCCGCTGAGCTCTCAGCTCGTGTCCGAGCCGGTGGAGGAGGTTCCGCGAGATGCTTACGAATCGGACGTCGTCTGCGAAAGCGCGCCGCAAGCAGGCCGCAGCGGATCTGATGGTTGCCTTGCGAGAGCTACTCGAGGAGGGAACGGCCTTCTCCGACATCACCATCCAGCAGATCACCGAGCGCGGCGGCGTGTCACGCCCCGCCTTCTACAGCCACTTCGTCGACAAGAACGAGTTGTTGTCCAGGCTGGTGGTCGATGCGCTGTCGCCGGTCACCGCGCGGATGAGTGAACAGATGGGGGAGTGGCCGTCGGGGCCGGCGCACATGCCGACGGCGCTACGCGCTGCGATCGAATATCTGGAGCCGCACCGCGTGGTGATCGCGGCCTTCCTCGAGGTGGCCAACTATGACGCCGATGTCGCCGCGGCACTACAGGCCTCCCTCACCGCGTTCCGCGGCGAGCTGACACAGCGGATCCAGCGACAGCAGGAGGCGGGTGTGGCGCTCGGCGGTGACGCGAGCACGATCGCCCTGGCGCTGTCCGCACTCGCGATCGAAATGGTTCGTGAGTTCGTCAACGGCGAGAACGGCGTCGACGCGCAACGGTGGGTGGAGATCATGTCGCTGGTGTGGGGTCGAGTCGTCTACGGCGACCAGGCCGACGCCGCGGCGGGCTGACCAAGCGCCCTGTCGACGGACGACAAGGGGTCGGCCGGTGATTCGAATCACCGGCCGACCCCTTGTCGATTGTCGGGTCAGTCCGAGGTGGAGGTGAAAGCCACTACCACCGAAGAAATCGACGCAGCCGCGATCACACCACAGACGATGTTTCCGCCAGCGGTCGTGATGCCCTGCCACTGCTGGATCGCGATCGGCATGAATGCGGCGGCGATCACGCAATCGACCGCGATCACGGCGACGATCGACCGTTCGTCGGTGAGCAGCCGCCGTAGCTGTGTGATCATGGTGGCGCCGCCGATCACGAAGGCGATTCCAGCGAAAGCGAGCAGTGCGGGTGTCAATCCATGGTGGACCGGCCATAGTCCGCTGACGATCGCCACGAGCGCGGTGCCGCCGAGGATTTTGACCGTCGCATCGAAGAGCAGGCCGATCCGTGCGGTGGATAGGGCGGAGGCGGGCAGCCGAGAATTCAGAACAGACACAGACGATCAGCGCCCCGTTCCCGCGTACACTACCGCGGTGGTGTCACCGGCCAGGTCGAAAGCCTTGTGCACGGTCTTGACCGCGGTGTCGAGATCGGTGTCGGAGACCAGGACCGAGATGCGGATCTCGGAGGTCGAGATCAGGTCGATATTGATCCCGGCCACGGCGAGCGACTCGAAGAACATCGCCGTCACGCCGGGGTGCGACTTCATCCCGGCGCCGACCAGGGACACCTTGCCGACCCGATTGTCGTAGGCGATCCGAGTGAATTCGATGTCGGCGCGGTGCTCGATGAGCAGGCCGACCACACGCTGACCGTCGGAGCTGGGTACGGTGAAGGTGATGTCGGTCCTGCCGCTCTCGATGACCGACACGTTCTGCACCACCATGTCGATATTGATGCCGGCGTCGGCGACGACGCGAAACACCTTCGCGGCATAGCCGGGCAGGTCGGGAATGCCGACAACGGTCACCTTGGCCTCGCTGCGGTCGTGTGCGACGCCACTGAGGATTGGTTGTTCCATGACAATCTGCTCCATCGATCCGGTGACGAGAGTTCCGGTGTTGTCTGTGTAGGAAGACCTGACATGGATCGGCACGTTGTATCTGCGGGCGTACTCCACGCACCGCAGCATCAGAACTTTCGCGCCACAAGCGGCCAGTTCCATCATCTCCTCGTAGGAGATCGTGTCGATCTTGGTGGCATCGGTGGCGAGGCGCGGATCAGCGGTGTACACGCCGTCGACATCGGTATAGATCTCGCAGACGTCGGCCCCGAGTGCGGCGGCGAGTGCCACCGCCGTGGTGTCCGATCCACCGCGCCCCAGGGTGGTCACATCATCGGTGTCCTGTGCGATCCCCTGGAAGCCGGCGACCAAGGCGACGCAGCCGTCGGCCAGTTCCGGTTTCAGCCGGCTCGGAACCATGTCGATGATCTTGGCGTTGCCGTGGGTTCCGGTGGTGATCACACCGGCCTGGGCGCCGGTGAACGACTTGGCCCGGACTCCGAGTGACTGGATAGCCATGGCCACCAACGCATTCGAGATCCGTTCGCCGGAGGTCAGCAACAGATCGAGCTCACGAGACTCGGGCTCGGCGCAGACCTGGCGGGCCAGATCGACGAGATCGTCGGTCGTGTCGCCCATCGCCGAACACACCACCACCACCTCATGCCCTTGCCTCTTGGTCGCGACGATCCGTTCGGCGACCCGACGGATCCGTTCGGGAGTGGCGACCGACGAACCACCGAACTTCTGGACGATCAGACTCATGCGACCACCTCGGCGTCGCCCACGGCCCCTGCTGCCACCGCGGCGGTGAAGGCGGCCGCCAGCGCGGGCACGAGGTCGGCGTCGGTGAACATCGTGTAGTGGTTGCCGGGGACCGAGATGATGTCGACCTCGCCGGCGAGGTGGGCGATCCACGCGTCCTTGGGGACGAGTCGAATCCGCAGCGAGGCGAGTTCGTCCTCGGGGTGTTCCTCGGCGGCGTCGAAGATCACGCAGCGGCCCCGGAACCGACTGTCCGGGTAATAGCCCTTGAGCGCGTTGTGGTTCTGGCGCCAGGTCTGGGCGAAGTCGACGATGTCCTCGTCGGAGATATTGAGCCACTCCGGGCGGGACTCGAGCAGGGTCGGCAGTTCCACCAGGGTGTCGGCGGTGCGGTCCGTGGCCAGGGTGAGACCGGGCACCGCGGCCGAGATCATCTGCGGCAGGGCCGTCAGGAACTCCGCTTCGGTGAGCTCGTCGCCGAGGTAGGCCAGCGGCGCGTGCGAGTCGAACAGGTAGAGCTCGGTCACTGTGTCACCGGCCGCCTGGAGCTGGAGCGCCATCTCGAGCGCCACATTGCCGCCGAAGGAGTAGCCACCGAGGCGGTACGGGCCGCTGGGCTGGATGGCGACGAGCTCGGCCACGTTGCGCCGGGCCAGCTCTCGGATGGAGGCGGATTCACCGTGGGTGGGCGCGGTGAAGGCCACGATCGGCCCGCTGTTGTCGAGGTGGCCGGCCAGCCGCGAGTAGCCGAAGTTGGTGCCACCTGCCGGTGGCACCAGGAACAGCGGCGCACCGTCTCCGGCGACGATGCTGACCGTCGTCGCGCGCTGCGCGGTTCCGTCGATGACGTCGGCGATGTGTGCCGCGATATCGGCGACGGTGCGCAGACCCTCGAACCCGTCGAAATCGAGCTGCACATCGAAGTGATCGCGGGCGGTGGTGACCAGGTCGACCATGGCGATCGACTCTCCGCCCGCGTCGTAGAAGTCCGAATCGAGTTCGATGGCCTCGTCCTCGAGGAGATCGCGGACGGTGTCGAGAACGAATTCCGCGATGACGGCCGGATCTTCCGCGCGGTAGCTCCTGGGGGTCGCCTGCGCCACGGCGCTGTCGGCGCCATCGGCGGCGGCCTGCGGCTCGATCCAGTACGACTCGGTGTCGAAGGCGTAGGTGGGAAGCGAGAGTTTCTGCGCAGCAACGGGTTCCGATGCCGAGCTCGGAGCAGGAACGCTGCCGGTGCGGGCGAACTGCGCCAAGACGGTCGCGGCCTGCGCGGCGGTCTGTGCGTCGAAGGTCAGCGTTTCCGGGAACTTCTTGCGGCCGGCGTGCAGTGTCCAGGCGACGTCGTCGATGCGGTGAGCCTCGGTCTGCAGAGCCGCGGCCAGGCGTGCGGCGTTCCGGCTCAACGACTCGGTGGTGTTGGCGCTGATCGTGATGCGATGTGCCCCTGCCGGTTCCGGACGAGCCGAGACCGGTCGGTGGTGGCGACGCAAGACCGCGTGGGTGTTCGTGCCGCCGAGGCCGAACGAGCTGACCGCCGCTGCTTCGATCGGACTGTCGGGGACGTGCGGCTTGATGTTGATGGCGTAGTTCGACTCCGTGAGCGGCACGTGGGGGTTGGCTTCGGTGAAGTTGATCTGGGGTGGGACCACCTGGTGGTGCAGTACCAGCGCGGTCTTGATCAGTCCGACCACACCCGCGGCGGCGTCGAGGTGGCCGACATTGGCTTTGATACTGCCCAGCAGGCACGATTCCGGCGCGCCGCCGTCGGCATCGCTGTGGGCCCGCGAGAGCGCGCGGAACTCGATCGGGTCGCCCAGTGCGGTACCGGTGCCGTGGGTTTCGACATATCCCACCGTCGCGGCCGCGACGTCGGCGTTCGACAGCGCCCGGCCGATGACTGCGGCCTGCCCGGTCACACTGGGTGCGGTGAACCCGATCTTGTTGGAGCCGTCGTTGTTGATGGCGGTGCCCGCGAGCACGGCGTACACGTGATCGTTGTCCGCGATCGCGTCGGCGAGTCGTTTCAGCACGACGACGCCGCAACCGTTGCCACTGACGGTGCCGCTGGCGTCGCGGTCGAACGGACGGCAATGTCCGTCACGCGCGCCGATGCCGCCTTCCTGGTAGAGGTATCCGGAGGTCTGCGGGTTCACGATCGAGACGCCACCGGCGAGGGCGATGTCGTTGTCGCCGGTTCGCAGCGAGGTCGCCGCCTGGTGAATGGCGACCATCGAACTCGAGCAGGCACTCTGCACGGTGGCGGCCGCGCCGCGAAGGCCGAGTTTGAACGCGACCCTGGTTGCCAGGAAGTCCTTGTCGTTGCCGATCAGGACGGGGTAGTTGAGATCGTCGACCCGGTAGCGGCTGTTGCGTTGGATGTTGTTGAGCAAGTACGTACTCAGCGTGGTCGAGGCGTAGATGCCGATGCGTCCCGCGGTCGACGCGGCGACGACACCGGCGTCCTCGAGCGCCTCCCAGGCTGTCTGCAGCAGGATTCGGTGCTGGGGGTCGGTGATCTTGGCTTCGTAGGTGGTGAATCCGAAGAATCCCGCGTCGAACTGATCGACATCGTCGAGCACGGTGCCCGCGGGCACGTACTGCGGGTTGTCGACGAGCTCGGCGGGAACACCGGCGGCCAGCAGTTCTGCTCGGTCGAACCGGCGTACCGATTCGACCCCGTCGAGCAGGTTCCGCCAGAGGCCGGTGTGGTGGGTGGCGTCGGGCAGGCGAGTGCCGATGCCGATGATCGCGATGGGCTCCTGCGCCCTGTTTTCGTGCATGGTTCTACTCCGTCGGAAAAGGTGGTGGGATCGACTGAATGATTCCGAATCGACGTGGAATTCGGGAAAGCGTTCGCTGAGATCGAATTTAGTCGATTTACGAGTTCGGTGGACCGGTGTGAGCTGTGATCGTTCAGCCAGTCCATCGCGTTATGAAAGTCGTCGACGCGCCGGAATCCGTTGATCTCGAATGGAAATCACTGGAATCGTGGTGTCCGACGCCGGATCACATCGAGTAATCCGGTGTCATGCGCCCCGACACCAGTTCGCTGATATGCGCCAGCAGATGTCGTATTTCGTCGACCTGTCGACTCATTGCTGTCTCCCACCCGGTGGGAACGGCGCCGCACATCATTTCCGGATCGTCTATTTCGCTGATAGCGAGCACGAGATCGGATGTTCTGTCGATCAGATGAGTGTTCATTTCGGTGACCAAATGCTCGATATCCCGACCGGCACGGTGTCGGCTGGTGAGCGATCGAGATGTGTTGTTCCCGGGTGCCATGGATTCCCCTGTCCGCAGCGAGTGGTGCCGGCAATTCCCGACACTGTGTCAGACTCCGTGTCTGACAATCGTCAGGAGCCTATCAGGACTCCATGGGGGCTGTGGAGTGTATGTGACTCGCGGTTTCATGTGTGATGAGTCACAAGGGATCTGGGATGTACGCGCACGGGGCGGGGAACTCATCGGTTCCCCGCCCCGAGCGGTGGTGTGCTGATCGGCGACTACTCAGGCTGCGACCAGAGTCTGCAGCTGAAGGCGCTCGAGGTGCTCGGACTGCTGCTGGGGCGTGGTGAATTCGAACATGTCCACCATCTCCAGTCGCTCAGGTCGTTCGCACGAACGGCGGAGCTCTTCGAGCACCCGGATGAGCTGTGTGGAGGTTCCGCCGGCGTCGAAGAAGGCATCGTCGTCGCCGAAATCGTCACGGCCAAGCGCCGTCACCCACGCGGCTCGCACGGTGGCGAGTGCGCTCACTGCCCGCGAGGGGGCAGGTGGCGTGATCTCCGGCGCTGGGGGCGCCGTGTCCTTGGTGTCGCCTGCCCGGCTCGGCCACGGCAGCGCGGCATCGGCGACCTTGCCGTTGACGGTCAACGGCAGTGCGGCCAACGTGACGAATCGGTTGGGTCGTACGGCGGCCGCGAGTCGGTTGCGCAGCGCGTGGCGGATCTGGGCGTCGGTGATCGGGTAGGCGGTCACCACGAACGCGACCAACTCCGGTTCCTCCGGTGATCGGTCGTCGACCCGGACCGCGCACTCGCGGATCCCGTCGATCGCCAGCAACGCCGCTTCGACCTCGCCGAGTTCGATCCGCACGCCGCGTAGCTGGACCTGCTGATCCATCCGGCCCAGATAGACCAGGTCACCCGATTCGTCGACGCGGGCCAGGTCGCCCGAGCGGTAGTGCACACCGTCGCGTCCCGGCAACCGGATGAAGCGATCGGCGGTCAGATCGGGTCGCCCGAGGTAGCCGGCGGAGACACCGGCGCCGTAGACGAGCATCTCGCCGGCCACCCCGGCCGGAACGGGTCGCAGCTGCGGGTCGACGACCACGACGCCCATGTCGGGCAGCGGCTTTCCGATGACGCTGGCCCGTTTCGCGGCCAGGTCCGCGGCGGTGATGTGGTGGTAGGTGACATGTACCGTCGTCTCGGTGATGCCGTACATGTTGATCAGCTCGGCGCGGTCGCCGTAGAGCTCGAACCATCTGTCCAAGCTCTCGAACCGCAGCATCTCGCCACCGAACACCACCGATCGCACGGCGAGGCGTTCGGCATGCTCGGTGGTCATCGCCTGGGTGAGCTGGCGGAAGGCGGTCGGCGTCTGGTTGAGGACGGTGACCTCCTCGTCGGCGAGGAATCGGGCGAAATCGGCCGGAGAACGGCGGGTCCACTCGGGCACGATCGCCAATCGTCCACCGTGCAGCAGCGCCCCGAACAGCTCCCACACCGCGAAATCGAAAGCGTAGGAATGGAACAGCGCCCAGGTGTCGTCCGCACCGAACTGCATGTGCTCGCGCGCCGCGGAGAACAGCCGCAACACATTGGCGTGGGTGACCGTGACGCCCTTGGGCACGCCAGTGGAGCCGGACGTGAAGATCACGTAGGCGGGGCGGTCGTGCAGGTCCTCGGCTGAGGTCTGGGTGAAGGGGGTCAACGCGGTCGTGTCCTGGAGCATCCGTCGGAGATCGATCCGCTCGGGACCACCGACATCGGGCAGTGCGCCGCGGCCGGCGATCACCGGCATGGCCTCGAATCGCGCGAGGATGTGCTCGACGCGTTGCTGCGGTGCGGCCGGATCGATGGGCACGTATGCCTTGCCGGCCTTGAGGATTGCCAGCAGTACGGTCGCCAGGTCGGCCGAGCGTTCCATCGAGACGCCGACGAAGTCGCCGTCGACGTTCTCGACGATCCAGCGGGCGAGTCGGCCCGCGCGCTGGTCGAGCTCGGCGTAGGTGTAGTAGCTGTCCTCGTACGAAACCGCGACGGCATCGGGCGTGCGGGCGACCTGGTGCTCGAACTGTGCGGCGAGCGAACCGAATTCCGGCTCGAAGACCGAACGCCGGCTGGTCGCGGCCTCGATCAGTGCCAGCTCCTGGCCGCTGACCCACGGAATCTCGCGCAGGCGTGCGCTCGGTCGGGTGGCCAGGAACGACAGCACGGTACTGATCACCTGCTCCGGTCGGCTCCGGGCCACCGTGTCACCCACCTGCAGGTAGTAGGTGTAGCCCGTGCCGTTCTCCTCGACATTGGCCATGAACGGGCACAACGCCTTGCCGCGTTCGAGGTGGATCGGGTCGATCTCGTAGCCCGGCAGGCTCAGCGACATCCGCTGGCGGTAGAACGTGAAGCTGCTCGACGGGCGCGATCGGCCGGCTTCCGCCGATCCGAAGACCGCGCTCGAATGTCCGGCGAGATCGAAGTCCTCGAATTCGATGAAGCGGCCCATCTGCTCCTCGACGTGCAGGCACAGACTCTCGAACGTGTCGAAATCGTCCAGATTCACCGTCAGCGGCAAGGTGTTGACATGGTAGCCATAGGCTTTCATCATGCGTTTGTCGCGGCGCCGGTTCGACAGCGGGACACCGGTGGTCACGGTCGACGTGCTGCTCAGGCAGCCGAGTACCAGCAGATGTGCGGCGAGGAAGAAGCTGAACTTGCGCACACCGAGCGACTCCACAGCGCCGTCGATGTCGGCACTGAGCTGCGGGCCCAGGTGGACGGTGTGGTGCAGGCCGGGTAGTGCGCCGTCGCGGGTACGGTCGGCCTCCCACTCCGGGACCGACAGCGTCTCGACGCCTGCCAGGCTCGAGCGGAAGAACTCCACCGCGGCCGTCGTTCGCGCGGTGTCGGCGTCGACGAGCTCGGGAAACAGCGTCCCGCCGGGGATGGTGGCGTCGGGCACGCTGTACATCAGCATCAGGTCGGCGATGACGTTGTAGAAGGTGTGGACGTCGGCGATCATGTGCGAAGCGACGATCTTGATATACACACTGATGTCGTCGCGGATGATCTCGGCGTCGAACAGCGGCCACCGGTCCATCGGGATCGGTGTGTCGAGCTGATCGGACACCTCGGCGCGCAGTTGTTCCCCGGCGTCGCCGTCGCGCGTGATCAGCGGTGTTCGGTACTGCTGTGCCGCGTCGTAGACGGCATGCACCTCGCCGTCCTCGACGACGAAATACTCGTTCAGCGGCTCGGCCTGCCGGGCGACAGCGTCGATCGCTGCCCGCACTCGATCGACATCGATCTCACCTCGGATGCGCAGCAGGAATCCGACGTTGAAGGCCGGGTCGTTCGGAAAGAGAATCTGTTGGGTGTGAAGTTTTCGCTGCATTGCCGAAATTGGGCGACGACGCACGGTCACGTGGTCCTCCTCAGGTGTTACGTCGCGATATCAGGAGATGCGTCGTTGCGATCAACCTGATGAAAAGGGTGCTGTTGCACCTGCGCCCACCGGGGGTGCGAAAGTCAGGATTGTTAGTTATGCACTTCGGGCGCAATCACTTTCGTCACGGGCGGGGCGACATCGCGCCCGGTGGGAGCGTGATGTCGCTGACACGAGCGGGCCGTGACGCAACTCGTTGCCGTGTGCGCAGCAGCTTGGAAAGGATCGGTCCATACCGCACTACGGCAGAAATGAGGATCCGCTGTGGGATCACCCGTAACAAATTCCAGACGCTGGGTCGTACTCGGTGTCCTGGTATTCAGTCTGCTCGTTGTCGTCATGGACAACACGATTCTCAATGTCGCACTTCGGACAATTCAGGCGGAGTTGCCTGCTTCGCAGGCGCAGATGCAGTGGGCGGTCGACAGCTACGCGCTGGTCTTCGCCGCGCTGCTGATCGTCTGTGGGGTCCTGGGGGACCGATGGGGTCGCCGACGCATGCTGCTCATCGGGTTGACGGTGTTCGCCGTCGCGTCGGTCTTGTGCGCCTTCGCCGACACGCCGCTCGAGTTGATCGTCTGTCGCGGTCTACTCGGGGCCGGCGCGGCCGCGGTACAACCTCAGACGCTGTCGATCATCCAGAACGTGTTTCCCGCCGACCAGCGGGCCAAGGCCATCGGCATCTGGGCCGGGGTCGCGGGTATGGCGATCGCGGTGGGCCCGATCGCCGGTGGCGTTCTGCTCGAGTATTTCTGGTGGGGCTCGGTGTTCCTGGTCAACGTCCCGGTGGTCGCGGTCGGACTCGTACTGACCTGGCTGTTGGTGCCGGAATCGAGTGACCCCAAGGAGGGCGGGTTCGATCCGATCGGCGTGGCGTTGTCCTCGGCGGCGATGTGTCTGGTGATTCACGGGATCATCGAGGGTGGCAACAGCGGTGCGTGGCTGCAGTGGGCCAGTACGGGCACGATCCTGCTCGGCGTGGCGTGTGGCGCGGCTTTCGTCTGGCACGAACGTCGAATCGAACACCCACTGATCGCGATGAATATGTTCGCCCACAAGCACTTCGCCGCCGGAGTAGGTGCCATCGCTGTCGCGTTCTTCACGCTGATGGGGGCGACGTTCTACCTGTCGTACTTCTTACAGGCGGTGCGCGGCTACTCGGCTCTCGCGACCGGAGTCGCGCTGATCGCGGTGGCCGCCTCGGTGATGGTGATGTCCACCCTGGCACCCCGATTGAGCGAACGATGGGGAGCGAACATCGTCGCCGGCAGCGGCATGACCGTTCTCGCCGTCGCGATGCTGTCGTTCGTCGAAGCCACCGCGACCATGCCGCAATGGGTGCTCGAGATCCAGATGGCACTGATCGGAATCGGGCTCGGCCTCACCATGACTCCGGCCACCGAGGCCATCATGAGTACCGTGCGGGCCGATGAGGCAGGCGCCGGCTCAGCGGTCAACAATACGATGCGACAGCTGGCTGGAGCACTCGGCGTCGCCGTACTCGGTTCGATCCTCACGGTCGGCTTCCATGACAGCTTCGGCGACGACCGGCCCGCCGAACTCGCCGCGCGACTGGATCAGCCGACCTCGTTGGTGGCCCTGCCGGACTCGGCGCTGGCGACACCACAGCTACACGCCAACAGCAGCGGATCGATCACCGAGGCACTGGATTTCGCCCAGCGGTCGGTCGATGCCCTCGAGCAGCGCGAGCGGTTGGTCGCGGGCGCGATGCCGGAATCGGCGATCGCCGGATTCCGGCAGTCCGCCGAAGCGGATCTGCGGGCCTACGTCGCCGACGCCGACGATGCCTTCGTCCACGGAATGCGGATCTGTGCCCTCGTCAGTGGCCTGAGCGCACTCCTCGGCGCCGGTATCGCCTTCGCGTACCTCCCTTCTCGGCGGCGAGCGCAGTCGGGTCCGCCCGATGAGCGTTCGATCGAGGCGCCCGCCGAATTCGCCATGGCAAAGGAATGATGATGGTCGAGAGCACACAGCAGCCGCGCGCGCTCGGGGTCGCGGTGATCGGTATGGGAAACGTGGGCTCGCAGGTTGTGCGGATGCTCCAGGTCCACGGCGACGAGCTGCGCCAGCGGATCGGTGCGCCGCTGGAATTGCGGGGTGTGGCGGTCCGAAACCCACACCACGACCGAGGTATCGGGCCGGAGTTGGTGACCACCGACGCCCAGTCGCTGATCGCTCGACCCGACATCGACCTTGTCGTCGAGGTCATGGGCGGAATCGAACCGGCCCGTGAGCTCATCGCGATGGCACTCACGGCAGGCAAATCGGTGGTGACGGCGAACAAGGCGCTGCTGGCCGACTACACCAGCGAGCTGGCGCAACTCGCTGATCGCCATGGCGCCGACCTGTGCTTCGAAGCGGCCGTCGCCGGGGCGATCCCGGTGGTGCGACCGCTGATTCAGTCGCTGTCGGGTGACCGGATCAATCGCGTCGTCGGCATCGTGAACGGCACGACGAACTACCTGCTGTCCGCGATGTCCGAACGTTCGGACCGCTACGAGGATTTGCTGGCCGCGGCCCAGGAGCTCGGCTATGCCGAAGCCGATCCGACAGCCGACGTCGAGGGACACGATGCCGCCGCGAAAGCGGCGATCCTCGCGTCGCTGGCGTTCCACACCCGCGTCACCACTGCTCAGGTGTATCGGCAGGGCATGACCCGTCTGACCGCCGAGGACTTCGCGGCGGCCGCGGCGGAGGACTGCACCATCAAGATGCTCGCCGTGTGCGAACGCGTGGATGCCGGCCCCGGCGAGCCTGCTATCGCCGACGGCGGCAAGGAGCGGATCGCGGTTCGTGTGTATCCGGCGCTGATCCCGCGCAAACACCCGCTGGCAGCCGTCGGCGGCGCGTTCAACGCGGTCGTGGTCGAGGCCGACAATGCCGGTCGGCTGATGTTCTACGGCCAGGGCGCGGGCGGCGCGCCTACCGCGTCAGCGGTGATGGGTGATCTCGTGATGGCGGCTCGCAACAAGGTGCACGGTGGTAGAGCCCCCGGAGAATCGGTCTACGCCGAGCTACCGGTCGCACCCATCGGAGACATCGTGACCCGCCACCACCTGCGACTGACCGTGTCCGACCGGGCCGGTGCGCTGGCGGCGGTCGCCGGCGAGTTCGCCCGGCGGGGCGTGAGTATCGCCTCGGTGCGCCAGCAGTTGGACGGCCCGCACGCGCAGTTGGTGGTCCTGACCCATCACGCCAGGGAATCCGTTCTCGACCAGATCGCGACATCGTTGGCCGCACTGGATTCGGTCACCTCGGTGACCAGCGTTCTCAGACTGGAAGGCACCGAAGAATGATGACGACTCCGCAGGCCGGTTGGCCGGGTCTGATCGCGGCCTACCGCGACCGGCTGGCCGGTGCGGCCGATTGGGAGCCGGTCACCCTGTTCGAGGGCGGGACCCCGCTGGTCCCCGCGACGCACCTGTCGGAGCTGACCGGGTGCGAGGTGTACCTCAAGGTCGAGGGTGCCAACCCGACCGGTTCGTTCAAGGACCGCGGCATGACGATGGCGATGACCGACGCGAAGTACCGCGGCCAGAAGGCCGTGCTGTGCGCGTCGACGGGCAACACCTCGGCCTCGGCCGCCGCCTACGCGACCCGCGCCGGCATGGAGTGCGCGGTGCTGATCCCGCAGGGCAAGATCGCGATGGGCAAGCTGGCCCAGGCCGTGATGCTCGGCGCGAAGATCATCCAGGTCGAGGGCAACTTCGACGACTGTCTCGAGCTGGCCCGCAAGGTCACCTCAGACTTCCCCGAGGTCGGCCTGGTGAACTCGGTGAACCCGGCCCGCATCGAGGGCCAGAAGACCGCCTCGTTCGAGATCTGCGATGTGCTGGGCAAGGCGCCCGATGTGCACGTGCTGCCGGTGGGCAACGCGGGCAACATCACCGCCTACTGGCGTGGATACCGCGAGTACCACGCCGACGGTGTCACCTCGGTGCTGCCGCGCATGCTGGGTGTGCAGGCCGCGGGTGCGGCGCCGCTGGTCAACGGCGCGCCGGTGAAGGACCCGGAGACCGTGGCCACCGCCATCCGGATCGGTGCTCCGGCGTCGTGGAACGGGGCGATGGAGGCCAAGGAGCAGTCCGGTGGCGCGTTCCGCGCGGCCACCGACGAGGAGATCCTGGCCGCGTACCGCCTGGTCGCCGCGACCGAGGGCGTGTTCGTCGAGCCGGCGTCGGCCGCGAGTGTGGCGGGTCTGCTGGCCGCTCGCGCGGAGGGCTGGCTGGATTCGGGTCTGACGGTGGTCTGCACGGTGACCGGTAACGGTCTGAAGGACCCCGACAACGCGTTGGCGGGTATGCCCGAGGTCAAGCCGATCGCTGTCGACCCGGTGGCGATCGCCCACGAACTCGAGCTGGCCTGAGTTGAGCGCACGCGAGAGCAGGCTGATGACGGCCACCCCGCCCGCCGGGACTCAGCAGGTGAGGACGCTGCCCGTCGGTCTCGAAGTGACCGTGCGGGTTCCCGCGTCGAGCGCCAACCTGGGTCCCGGATTCGATGCGCTGGCGATTGCGCTGGCGATCGAAGACCGAATCCGAGTGCGCACCATCGAATCCGGGCTCCGGATCGAGGTCAGCGGCGAAGGCTCGGAAGATGTGCCGGGGGATGAGACGCATCTGGTGGTCCGTGCCGTCCGCCGTGTGTTCGACACCATCGGAGTACGGGCGCCAGGTCTGCATGTGCACTGCCACAACGAGATTCCGCATGCGCGGGGTCTCGGCTCGTCGGCGGCTGCCGTTGTCGGTGGTTCGGCGGTCGCCGGTGCGCTTGCCGCCGCGTTCGATCCCGCGCTCGCGCTGGACGCCGATCGGCTCCTGCACCTGTCGGCAGAGGTCGAGGGCCATCCGGACAATGTGGCAGCGTGTGTACTCGGCGGTGTGGTGGCGGCCTGGGCGGATGCCGAGTCCGCACGCCCGGGAGCGCCGCTGCGCTACAGAGCCGCCAGGTTCGAGCCGCATCCTGGCCTTCGGCCGTTCGTCTTCGTGCCGAAGGAGCGGTCCTCGACGCATCACACCCGGGGCTTGCTGCCGAAGTCGGTGCCACACCGGGACGCCGCGTTCACCGCCGGACGGGCGGCATTGACCCTGGCCGCGTTGACGACGAACCCTGAGCTCTTACTGCCCGCCACCGAAGACCGTCTGCACCAGAACTATCGAGCCTCGGCCTGGCCGCTTACCGCGACCTGGGTGGCCAGGTTGCGCGCGAGCGGAATCGCCGCGACGGTCTCAGGCGCCGGCCCCAGCGTTCTCGCCCTGTGTGATCGAGACCTGCCGCGGCGGCTGTCCGAAGACGCCGCGGCGGCCGGCCTGGCCGTGCTGGAGCCGGGTATCAGCGCCGGGGTCAGGATCGAGTGAGCTCGTTGCCGGTCCGCAGGACGCGTCCTGCGGACCGGTACCGGTAGGCGATCTGGGAATGGTCGTTGACGGCCTCGTGGATACGGTCGGCGAGGTAACGGAGTTGCCGTGTCGACATCGCCACCTCGGTCTCCCAGCCACTGCTGTGATCGTGTCCAGGCGTGTCCGGCGCGGTGGAATCTCGCACCGCCAGGGTCGCGGCGAGGTGTCGGGATGCCGCGTCGAACTCGAGGCGAATCGCAGAGAGGCTGTCACGGAGCCGAGACGATTCCGCCATGGCGTGTTTGACGGTCTGTCGCGCGCGGTAGGCGGCTTGGCGGCATGCCCGCGAGCAATACACCTGAGGCCGTCCGGTGGCCGGTTGGCTGAAACGAGTCGAGCACACCCCACACTGTGGATCGATCGAGGCGTTGAGCGTCGAGCTCGGCACGGTCCGGTTCATCTCTGAAATCTCCGTTCCCCAAACGGTTTACGAACGCCGCACGCACCTGCTCATCGTCGGCGTTCTGTTGTTCTCCACCAACCTAACAGGCGTCTGACACTGTGTCGAACGCTTGTATTTCATTGTGTTCGTATGTAGGCTGTTCGACTACTGAGGCGCAGCAGTCAGTAGCAATCCGCAACGAAGGGGTGCCCGTCATCATTGCCAGAGGTGCCTCGGGTCGAGGCAAAGCTCCGCAGGTAGAACGCTTGCTCATCGGTGCGCTGTCGCAGTTGCTCGGCGACGGAATCTCGTTCTCCGACATCACCATCGAGCAGTTGGCAGGTCGGGCGGGCATCTCGCGCCCGATGTTCTATTACTACTTCGAGGACAAGGTGGCGCTGCTGGCCCACGCGTTCGAAGCCGCGGTGCCGTTGGATCTGCACGCGCGGCAGCAGGTGGATACCTGGACGTCGGGAAAGCTCACCGTGTCGACAGTGCTCGAGGCCACGGCGGATCTCATCGACCGCGACCGTGATCTGTTCGCCGCAGCCATGCAGGTCTCCAGCAGCGATGAAGCGATCTCCGCGCTCCTGCACCGCACCTGTGACACGGTGCGGCTCATGCTCACCGAGCACCTGCGTTCGCCGCAGGCGTCGCCGACGGCGGTCTCGGCACAGGCGGACTCGATAGCCTTCGGGCTCACCATTCTTGTGCGGGCGATGGTGCGCCAGTTGGTGGCGGAGAACGATTTCGGTGGCCCCCGCGACATCGTCGAGGCGACGACCGCGGTATGGGAACGCATGCTGTCCACGTCCCAGCCTGTTCATTGAAATGGTCGGTTCAGGCCTGCCGCACACCCTGAAGCGCCCGATGTCTGGACACAAACCACGACATTCACAACTGGTTCAGCGGAGAGCTTCACGATCGCGGCATTGCCTATCGAAACGAGCAATTCGGCCAGCGTGCCGCGGCGCCTCAGAAGAACTTGCGAAATCCAGCCCTTTGGACTTGCGAACGGGTGATGATCCGAACTGCGTCGAGTTATGAGGGGCGGCCGACACCTGGCTGCGCCGACCCCACCGAACCTGAATTGCTCGAGCGCCACTGGGCGGCCCGGGCGCACCCGTGGAGGGCATCATGCCGATGCGGTCGTGTGTTCCCGGGCGGCCGTGATCATCTCGTGCAGCGCCACATCGGTGGGGGTCGGTGTGAGGCCGAACGCGGACATAGCGGCGGAGGAGTCCATGACGAACGGGCGGTCTGTCTGGTAGCGCATCTCGATCATCGCGCGGGCGGCGGGATCGAACAGGCCCGCCAGCCGCAGGGCGGCGACCGGCAGTGGGCTCACCCGGGCGGGTGCGGTGTCTGCCAGTTCGGCCAGGCGCTCGGCGAGTGCGCGCACCGACAACGGCGGTGGCGTCGGGACGTGCCAGGGCCTGCCCCAAGCGGATTCGTCGGACGCGACGGCCACCAGCGTGCGGGCGACGTCGCCGACGTAGGTCCAGCTGTGCGGGGCGTCGAGATCCGCGGTGATCGAGGCCCGGCGCCCGGCCAGGATCCGGGGCAGGACCAGCACGGTGAACGACGACACCACGGCCGCGCCCAGGTAGTCCGACCCACGGGCTTCGACGGTGCGCAGTCGCCCGGCCTCGTGGTCGGCGAGCGCGTCCAGCCAGATCTGTGCTCGGACACGGCCTTTCACGGTGTTGGGGCGGAGCGGGGTCTGCTCGGTCATCGGTCCGTCGACGAGGCCGTAGCCGTAGAGGTTTCCGGTGGTCGCCAGGACCGCGCCGGTCCGCTGGGCGGTGGTGCGCAGTGCGGCGCTCAGCGGCGGCCATTCCTGCGGCCAGCGGTGGTAGGCCGGGCCCGCGCAGCTGTACAGCGCCACAGCGCCTTCGGTGAGGCGGGTCAGGGCGGCGGCATCGTTGGCGTCGGCGGCGATCAGCTCGATCGACGAGTGCGCCGGGCCGCCGCCACGGCGGGTGACCACCCGGACGTCGTGTCCCGCGTCGGCCAGCAGGCGCGCGGTCGCGGTGCCGACCGGACCTGCGCCGACGACGACATGCAACGACATGGCTGCTCCTTCTCGGAGAGGTGAGAGAACAGTGTTTCTGTTCCAGTTCACCGTACTCGGGAGGAGCGAAACGCGTCAAGAACGGTGTTCTCGAATCGACTCGGTGTTCTCGAAGTGTGCGACACTGATTCCATGACGGCCAGATCACTGCGCTCGCGCGTGCGCGAGGAAATGACCGAGGAGATCAAGCGGGTCGCGCGTCGCCACCTCGCCACCCAGGGCGCCGACCTGTCGTTGCGGGCGGTCGCCCGAGATCTGGACATCGTGGCGTCCGCGCTGTATCGGTACTTTCCGAACCGTGACGCGCTGCTGACCGCGCTGATCCTGGAGGCCTACGAGTCGCTGGCGCAGGCGGCGGTGACCGCGGACGCCGCGGTGGATCGGGCCGACAGTCGCGGGCGCTGGTACGCGGTCTGGCGCGGTGTGCGTGCGTGGGCGCTGGCGCATCCCGCCGAGTACGGATTGCTCTACGGCACACCGGTTCCGGGGTACAGCGCGCCGGCGGACACCGTCACCCCGGCGGCCGCGGTCGTGTTGTCGCTGGTGCGCGTCGTCGTCGACGCCGATCTCGGGCCGGCTCCGGTGTCCACTCCGATGACCGAGCCGCTGCGCGCCGATCTGCGCCGTCTGATCGACGAGCAGCCGGGAGACCTCGACGAGCGCCGCCTCGCGCTGGTGTTCGCCGGGTGGACGCAGTTGTTCGGCCTCGTCGGTTTCGAGGTGTTCGGCCGGCTGGATCAGACCGTCACGGCGGTCTCCGACTACTTCGACCACCAGGCGGCGCTGATGGCCGACCTCGTCGGCCTGCCTGGTTGACCCCACGCACTGTTATGAGATGTTAGGTTAGGCATAGATAACCTGATGAGAGAGTGAGGTCTCCCCGTGCGCGTGGTCATCCTCTTCGGATCGGAGCTGGGCACGTCCGAGTCGGTGGCGGACTGCCTGGCCGACGAGCTGGCGAGCCAGGAGGTCTCGGTCTACGACATGACCGATTTCGACCCCGGCGATCTGGACGCGGCGGACTTCCACATCGTCGTCTGCTCGACCTACGGCGACGGCGATCTGCCCACCGGCGCCGAGCCGTTCTTCGACACTCTCGACGCCACCCGCCCCGATCTGACCGGTCTGCGCTTCGCGGTCTTCGGTCTCGGCGACAGCGTCTACGGTGACACCTTCAACCGGGGTGGTGAGATCGCCGCCGAGAAGCTGACCGAGCGCGGCGCTGTGCAGGTCGGCGAACACGCCCGCCACGATGCCTCGTCCGAGATCAAGCCCAAGGACCTGGCCAGGCAGTGGGCGGCGACGCTCCCGCTGCACAGCTACGCGGCCGTCTGATTCCCGGCGCCCGGCCCTGTACCACCGACCGCGCCATGGACCGGCTGCCCGGGACCTCGGGAACATCGACGTAGAGACGAGTCTGGACTCCTCGGTCGGGCCGATCAGTCGGCGCCGACGATGCGCAATGCCATGTCGGCGTAGGCGGTGGCGATGTCTTCCGGCGACCAGTCGCCCCCGTCGCGATACCAGCGGGAGATGTCGATGCCGAGCGACAGCAGGGCGGTGGCCGCGATCCGCGCGTCGGGGGTGTCGAAGGCGCCTGTCTGGATGCCGCGCTGGACCAGATCCCGAATGGTCTGCTCGATCCGGTGGCGGATGCCGCGAATCTCGGTGCGGTGTTCGGGGCTCAGGGAGTTCAGTTCGTAATTCACGATCCGGGCGCCGGTGTGCCCGCGGGCGTGGTGCACGGCGAAATCGTGAATGACCGCGCGCAGCGCGGTGGCCGGATCGTCGGACGACGCGGCCGCCTTCTGGATCAGCTCGAGCGTTTCGTCGTGGCCCGATCGCGAGATCAGGTACAGCAGTTCTTCTTTGGATTTGTGATGCACGTAGACCGCGGCCGGGCTCACGCCCGCGGCTGCGGCGATATCGCGCGTCGTCGTCCCGTTGAAGCCCTTCTCGGCGAACGCTGCGATCGCGGCTTCCAGGAGGCGGGCGCGGGTCGCGTCGCTGCGGGATTCGGTGGTGTCGGTCATGGGAACGCCATTATCTCGCCTCGGTGGATCGGCACTCGCCAGGGGCGGTGTGATGTGGATAACAGGAGGTGGGGGTCGGTTGTCTATTGACGTGGATCCGGGGTCACCTGCACCATCTTGCTAAGCAAGCGCTCATTCATCAAGGAGATTGTGATGCCGGAAGCTGTGATCGTCGCCGCAGCCCGTTCCCCGATCGGCCGGGCGGGCAAGGGTTCGCTCAAGGACATGCGCCCCGACGACCTGACCGTTCAAATGGTGCAGGCCGCCCTGGCTCAGGTACCGAACCTCGATCCGACCGAGATCGAGGACCTCGTCCTCGGCTGCGGGCAGCCTGCGGGTGAGTCGGGCTTCAACATCGCCAGGGCGGTCTCCGTGCTGGCCGGGCTGGACACCGTTCCCGGGACCACCGTCAACCGGTACTGTTCGTCGAGCCTGCAGACCACCCGGATGGCGCTGCACGCCATCAAGGCAGGCGAGGGCGACGTCTTCATCTCGGCGGGCGTCGAGACGGTGAGCCGCTTCGTCAAAGGCAACGCCGACGGCCTGCCCGACACCCAGAACCCGATCTTCGCCGACGCGGTCGCCCGCACCACCGAGCGTGCTGCCGGGGCCGCCTCCTGGGCCGACCCGCGCGGCACCGGCGCACTGCCGGATGTCTACATCGCCATGGGACAGACCGCGGAGAATGTCGCCCAGCTCACCGGGATCACCCGCGCCGAGCAGGACGCGTTCGGTGTGCGGTCGCAGAATCTGGCCGAAAAGGCCATCGCCAACGGCTTCTGGGCCACCGACATCACCCCGGTCACGCTGCCCGACGGCACCGTGGTCAGCGCCGACGACGGCCCGCGCGCCGGTGTCACGCTGGAGGCGGTGAGCCAGCTGAAGCCGGTGTTCCGCCCCGACGGCACCGTCACCGCGGGCAACTGCTGCGCGCTCAACGACGGCGCGGCCGCCCTGATCATCATGTCCGACACCAAGGCGAAGGAACTCGGCCTGACCCCGCTCGCACGCGTCGTCAGCACCGGGGTCTCCGGCCTCTCGCCGGAAATCATGGGCCTCGGCCCGATCGAGGCGTCCCGGCAGGCCCTGCGCCGCGCCGGTCTCGGCATCGACGACATCGACCTGGTCGAGATCAACGAGGCGTTCGCCGTGCAGGTGCTCGGCTCCGCCCGGGAACTCGGCATCCCCGAGGACAAGCTCAACATCAACGGTGGCGCGATCGCGGTGGGTCACCCGTTCGGCATGACCGGCGCCCGCATCACCAGCACCCTGATCAACTCGCTGCGCTTCCACGACAAGCAGTTCGGGCTCGAGACGATGTGCGTCGGCGGTGGCCAGGGCATGGCGATGGTGCTGGAACGGCTGTCGTGACCGGTCGATTCGCGGGCAAGGTCGCGATCGTCACCGGTGCGAGCCGTGGCATCGGCCTGAGCATCGCGCAGCGGCTGGTCGACGAGGGCGCGAAGGTCGTCGTCACCGCCCGGAAGAAGGACGCGCTCGACGAGGCGGTGCTGCAGCTCGGTGGCGCCGAACACGCACTGGGTGTCGCCGGCCGCGCCGACGATCTCGACCATCAGCGTGACACGGTCGAGCGCGCCATCGCCACCTTCGGCGGTGCCGACCTACTGGTCAACAACACCGGTATCAACCCGGTCTACGGCCCGATGATCGAGATGGATCTCGACGCGGCCCGCAAGATCATCGAGGTCAACTGCCTGGCCGCGCTGTCGTGGACGCAGCAGGTGCACAAGGCGTGGATGGCGGAACACGGTGGCGCGGTGGTCAACGTGTCGTCGGTGGCCGGGGTCAAGCCGGCGCCGGGAATCGGCTTCTACGGCGCCAGCAAGGCCATGCTGACCTACCTCACCCAGGAACTGGCCGTGGAACTCGGCCCGCGGCTGCGCGTGAACGCGGTCGCGCCCGCGGTGGTGAAGACCAGATTCGCCACGGCCCTCTACGAGGGCAAGGAGAAGGAACTCGCCGAAACCTACCCGCTCAAGCGCCTCGGTGAGCCCGAGGACATCGCCGGCGCGGTGGCGTTCCTGCTCTCCGACGACGCGTCCTGGGTCACCGGCCAGCTACTGGTCCTCGACGGCGGCGTCACGCTGACCGGCGGCGTCTGACCACCACATCGAACTTTTCAGGAGACAATGATGACTACCCCCACCAAGACCGCCATCGTCACCGGGGCGGCCCGCGGCATCGGCGCGGGCGTCGCCCGCAGGCTCGCCGCCGACGGCATGGCCGTGGCCGTGATCGACCTCGACGAGGTCGCCTGTAAGCCGGTGGTCGAGGCGATCGAAGCCGCGGGCGGCCGCGCGATCGCCGTCGGCGCCGATGTGTCCGACGAGGCCGCGGTCACCGCCGCCGTGGATCGGGTCACCGCCGAGCTCGGCGCCCCGACCGTGCTGGTCAACAACGCGGGCGTCCTCCGCGACAACCTGCTGTTCCGGATGACCACCGACGACTGGGACACCGTGATGAACGTGCATCTGCGCGGGTCGTTCCTGATGACCCGCGCGGCGCAGAAGTCCATGATCGACGCCGGCTTCGGCCGCATCGTCAACCTGTCGAGCACCTCGGCGCTCGGTAATCGCGGCCAGGCCAACTACGCCGCCGCCAAGGCCGGTCTGCAGGGCTTCACCAAGACGCTCGCCCTCGAGCTCGGCAAGTTCGGCGTCACCGCCAATGCCATCGCCCCCGGGTTCATCGAGACCGAGATGACCGCCGCCACCGCGGCGCGCGTCGGCATCCCGTTCGAGGACTTGAAAGCCGGTGTCGCCAAGGAGATTCCGGTCGCCCGGACCGGTCTGCCCGAGGACATCGCGCACGCTGTGTCGTTCTTCGCCAGCGAGGGCGCGGGTTTCGTGTCCGGTCAGGTGCTCTACGTCGCGGGAGGGCCGAAGGCATGAGGACTTTCCACGGCATCGCCGAGCTCGAGGCGGCGGTCGGTTCCCATGTGGGCTACTCCGAGTGGCACACCATCACCCAGGCGCAGATCAATGCCTTCGCCGAGGCGACCGGTGACCACCAGTGGATCCACATCGACACCGAGAAGGCGGCGACCGGACCGTTCGGCACCACCATCGCGCACGGCTACCTGACCCTGTCGCTGGTCCCGTTGCTGGTCGCGCAGGTGTATCGGGTCGAGGGCGTGCGGATGGCGGTCAACTACGGCGCCAACAAATTGCGCTTCCCGGCACCGGTGCCGGTGGATTCGAAGGTGCGCGCCGGGATCGAGCTGGTCTCGGTCGCCGCGGGTGCCGCGGGCCACCTGGTCACCACCAAGATCGTGATCGAGACCGAGGGCGGCGACAAGCCGGCCTGCGTCGTCGAGTCGCTCACCCTCGTGGTGGCTTGATGAACACCCGGACCGACCTTCCGGGACTGGATCTCGACCGGTTGTCGACCTGGCTGCGCGATCGGGTTCCCGTGCCGGGCTCCGCCCTGAGCGGCACACTGATCGCCGGCGGCAAGTCGAACCTGACCTACGAGGTCAGCGACGGCGGCACCCGCTGGATCGTGCGACGCCCGCCGCTGGGGCACGTGCTCGCCACCGCCCACGACATGGCGCGCGAGTACCGGGTGATGGCCGCGTTGCGGCCCACCGATGTCCCGGTGCCGACGATGCTCGCGATGTGCCAGGACGACGCCGTCCTCGGCGCGCCCTTCTACGTGATGGAACACGTGGAGGGGACGCCGTATCGAACCGCCGCGGAGCTGCGCGCGCTGGGACCCGAACGGACACGGGCGATCTCGACCGATCTGGTCGATACCCTCGCCGTTCTGCACGCGGTCGATCCGGCCGCGATCGGGCTGGCCGACTTCGGCCGTCCCGAGGGGTTCCTGGAGCGTCAGGTGCGCCGGTGGAAGAAGCAGCTCGACGCGTCGCACTCGCGCGAGCTGCCGCTGGCGGACGAACTGCACGCACGACTCGCCGCCGCCGTGCCCACCGAGTCGGCGGTGGGCATCGTGCACGGCGACTACCGGCTCGACAACGTCCTGACCGATCGCGACGATCGGCTCGCGGCCGTCATCGACTGGGAGATGGCCACTCTCGGTGACCCGCTCACCGATCTGGCCTTGATGCTCCTCTACGGCCGCCTCGCCGCGGACCCGTCCAGCGGTGCGACGGTGGCCGACGCCTCGACCGCTCCGGGCTACCTGTCCGAGAGCGAGATCATCGCGCGCTATACCGCCCGCAGCGATCGCGACATGTCCCGGTTCGGTTTCTACCTGGGGCTCGCCGCGTTCAAGCTGGCCGCGATCCTCGAGGGCATCCACTACCGCCATCTGCACGGGCAGACCGTCGGCGAGGGCTTCGACACCGTCGGCGCGGTGATCGAGCCGCTGCTCGAAACCGGTCTCGCCGCGGTGCGGGAGGACCGAGGATGACCATCGACGAATTGCGTACCAGGATCGGGGAATTCCTCGCCGCCACCGACCCCGCGGGCACCGAGCGCCTCGAGTTCCTGCGTGCTCGCTTCGACGCGGGCCTGGCGTGGGTGTACTTCCCCGAGGGGCACGGCGGACTTGGGCTGCCCCACGCCTGGCAGGCCGAGGTGGACGAGCTCTTCGCGCGGGCCGGCGCCCCGGACAACAATCCGGGCGCCAATGTCATCGGGCTCGGCATGGCCGGTCCGACGATCCTGGCCTGCGGCACCGAGGAGCAGAAGCGGCGCTTCCTGCGTCCGCTGTGGACCGGCGAGGAGATCTGGTGCCAGCTCTTCAGTGAGCCCGGCGCCGGTTCCGACCTGGCGAACGTCAGCACCAGGGCGGTGCGGGACGGCGACGAGTGGGTGGTGAACGGGCAGAAGGTGTGGACCTCGAGCGCGCATCTGGCGCAGTTCGCGATCCTGCTGGCCCGCACCGACGCGGGCATCCCCAAACACCGTGGCATGACGTACTTCCTGATCGACATGACCCAGCCGGGCATCGACGTGCGGCCGCTGCGGCAGATCACCGGTGAGGCCGAGTTCAACGAAGTCTTCATCACCGACGCCCGGGTGCCCGACGCCCAGCGCCTCGGCGCGGAGGGCGACGGCTGGCGGGTGGCCAACGCGACGCTCAACACCGAGCGCGTCGCGATCGGCGGCAAGGCGAGTACCCGTGAGTCCGGCATCGTCGGCGTGGTGGCCGACACCTGGCGCGACAACCCGCAGCGGCGGACCCCGGAACTGCACGACCGGCTGCTGAAGCTGTGGGTCGACGCCGAGGTCGCCCGGCTCACCGGTCTGCGCCTGCGCCAGAAGCTGGCCAAGGGACACCCCGGGCCGGAAGGCTCGGCGCTGAAGCTGTCCTTCGCCCGCATCGCCCAGCAGCTGTCCGGCCTCGAGCTCGAACTGCTCGGCGAGGACGGCCTGCGCTACTCCGACTGGACCCTGGTCCGCCCGGAACGGGTCGACCTGAACGGCCGCGACGCGGGCTATCGCTACCTGCGCGCCAAGGGCAACTCGATCGAGGGTGGCACCTCCGAGATCCTGCGGAACATCGTGTCCGAACGGGTTCTCGGCCTGCCCGCCGAGCCGCGCACCGACAAGGACCGTCCCTGGAAGGAGATCGCGCGATGACCGACCTGAACCTGGTCTACACCGAGATCGAGGACGACCTGCGCGGCGTCGTGCGCTCGGTGCTGACCGCCGAGTGCCGGCCCGGCGCGGTGACCGCCCTCTACGACGGCGACCGCGCCCTGGTCGACAGCCTGTGGAAGAACATCGCCGTCGACCTCGGCCTGGCCGGGCTGCTCGTGCCCGAAGCCGAGGGCGGCGCGGGTGCCTCGGCCAGGGAGGCCGCGGTCGTCCTCGAGGAACTCGGCCGCTTCGTCGCGCCCGTGCCATTCCTGACCAGCGCCGTCGTGGCCACCACCGCACTGCTCGGCTCCGGCTCTGCCCTGCTGGGGCAGCTCGCGGCGGGGGAGCGCACCGCCGCGCTCGCGGTGCCGCTGTCCACCGCCGCCCACGCGGTGCTGCCGTCCGTCGCGGTCGACGCCGACGACCGGTTGACCGGTACCGTCACCAGCGTGGCCGGCGCGCTCGAGGCCGACGTGCTGCTGGTCCTGGCCCCGGGCCCCGAAGGTCTTGCGCTGTACGCGGTGTCGGCCGTCGAGGCCCGGCTCGCCCCGGTCGTCTCCTTCGACATGACCCGCCAGCTCGCCGACATCGTGTTCGACGGTGTCGCCGGTGAGCGCGTCGTGGCCGACGGCGAGACGGCGGTACGTCGCGCGCTCACCGCGGGCACGGCCCTGCTCGCGTCGGAGCAGTACGGCATCGCTCGGTGGTGCCTCGACGAGACGGTGGCGTACCTGAAGGAGCGACGTCAGTTCGGTCGGGTGGTCGGCGGTTTCCAGGCGATCAAGCACCGGCTGGCCGATCTCTACACCGCCGTCGAATCGGGCAACGCCGCCGCCCGCTACGCCGCGGCCACCCTCGCCGCCGACGACGACGTGCCCGTCGCCGCGGCGGTCGCCCAGGCGTTCTGCAGCGACCTCGCCGTGCACGCGGGCGAGGAGGCCGTGCAGCTGCACGGCGGCATGGGCATGACGTGGGAGCATCCGGCCCACCTGTATCTCAAACGCGCCAAGGCCGATCAGATCGCCTTCGGTACCGCCGGCGCGCATCGGGCGCGACTGGCCGAGCTGGTGGAGGTTCCGCAATCATGATCATCGGAGTGCTGCGGGAAGCACGCCCGCGCGAGACCCGGGTGGCCGCCACCCCGGCGACGGTCACCCGGCTGGTCCGGCTCGGCTACGACGTGGTGGTCGACACCGGCGCGGGTACCCTCTCCTCGTTCGCCGACGAGGCGTACCTCGCGGCGGGCGCCACCATCGGCAACGCGCGCACCGCCGACGTGGTGCTCGGTGTCAACGCGCCCGCCGACTATCAGCTCGACGACCTGAATCCCGGCGCCACCGTGATCGGCCTGCTCGGGGTGGCCAATGATCCCGATCTGCTCGCCGACCTCGGCTCGCGGCCGATCACCGCGCTGGCCATGGACGCGGTGCCGCGCATCTCGCGCGCCCAGTCGCTGGACGTGCTGTCCTCGATGGCCAATATCGCGGGCTACCGCGCGGTGGTGGAGGCGGCGCACGCCTTCGGCCGGTTCTTCACCGGACAGGTCACCGCGGCGGGCAAGGTGCCGCCGGCCAAGGTGCTCGTCGTCGGGGCCGGGGTGGCCGGGCTGGCCGCCATCGGCGCCGCGGGCAGTCTCGGCGCCGTCGTGCGGGCGACCGATCCGCGTCCGGAAGTCGCCGATCAGGTGAAATCCCTCGGCGGGGAATACCTGTCGATCGAATCCGCGGAGACCGAGGTGTCGGCCACCGGCTACGCCAAGGAGATGAGCGGGGACTACAAGGCGCGCGAGGCGAGGCTGTACGCCGAGCAGTGCGCCGACGTCGACATCATCATCACCACCGCGCTGATTCCCGGTCGGCCGGCGCCCCGGATCATCACCGCCGAGATGGTGGCCTCGATGCGGCCCGGCAGCGTCATCGTCGACATGGCCGCGCAGAACGGTGGCAATGTCGAAGGCACCGTCACCGACCGCGCGATCGTCACCGACAACGGTGTCACCATCATCGGTTACACGGATCTGGCCGGTCGCCTGCCCGCGCAGGCCTCACAGCTGTACGGCACGAATGTGGTGAACCTGCTGGAGCTGCTGACGCCGGGCAAGGACGGGCGGGTGGTCCTCGACTTCGACGATGTGGTCCAGCGCGCGGTCACCGTCGTGCGGGGCGGCGAGATCACTTGGCCGCCACCTCCGGTCGCCGTCTCGGCGGCACCGGCGCCCGAAGCGGTCGCCGCGGCCGAACCCGCGCCGGCGAAGGAACCGATGTCCGCCCGACGCCGTTTCGGGCTGGTGCTGGCCGCGGCGGCCGCGGTCTTCGGGCTGATCGCGATCTCACCGCCCGCGCTGCAGGGGCACCTGACGGTGTTCGCGCTGGCGATCGTCATCGGTTACTACGTGATCGGCCACGTGCACCACGCACTGCACACCCCGCTCATGTCGGTCACCAACGCGATCTCCGGGATCATCGTGGTCGGCGCGCTGCTGCAGATCGGGCACGGCGACCCGTGGATCACGGGACTGTCCTTCGCGGCGATCCTGCTGGCGAGTATCAACATCTTCGGTGGCTTCGCGGTGACCCGCCGCATGCTCGCCATGTTCTCCCGCAGCTGAGCTGCGCCGACCTCGGAGTGACCTCTCATGATTTCCGTTGAGACCGTGGCCAATTCGGCCTATATCGTGGCGGCGCTGCTGTTCATCCTCGCGCTGGGCGGGCTGGCCAGGCACGACACCGCCAAGCTGGGCAACTCCCTCGGCGTCACCGGGATGGCGGTGGCCCTCGGCGCCACCGTCGCGCTGGCGATCGATCGCGACATCGAGCCGCTCGGCCTGGCGTTGCTGGTCGGCGCGACCGCGCTGGGTGCCGCGATCGGCCTGTGGCGGGCCCGCATCGTCGAGATGACCGGGATGCCCGAACTGATCGCGCTGCTGCATTCGTTCGTCGGTCTGGCGGCGGTGCTGGTCGGCTGGAACGGCTACCTGCACGTCGAACGGCATCCCGGCGGCGGCGATGCCGAACTGCTCCGCGCCGCGGGCCTGCTGGGCATCCACGGGGCCGAGGTCGCGATCGGGGTGTTCATCGGCGCGGTGACCTTCACCGGTTCGATCGTGGCCTACCTCAAGCTCTCGGCGCGGATCGCCTCGGCGCCGATGATGTTGCCGGGCAAGAACATTCTCAATCTCGGAGCGCTGGTGGTGTTCGCCGCGCTGACCGGGTGGTTCGTCGTCGACCCGAATCTGTGGACGCTGGTGGCGATCACCGTGGTCGCGCTGCTGCTCGGCTGGCACCTCGTCGCCTCCATCGGCGGCGGTGACATGCCGGTCGTGGTGTCGATGCTCAACAGCTACTCCGGGTGGGCCGCGGCGGCGTCGGGCTTCCTGCTCGGCAACGATCTGCTGATCATCACCGGCGCGCTGGTCGGCTCCTCGGGCGCGTACCTGTCCTACGTCATGTGCGCGGCGATGAACCGCTCGTTCCTGTCGGTGATCGCGGGCGGCTTCGGCATCACCGCGGGCCCGGCAGGCGACACCGATCTGGGCGAGCATCGCGAGATCACCGCCGACGGGGTCGCCGAACTGCTCGCCGGGGCGGCGTCGGTGATCATCACCCCCGGTTACGGCATGGCCGTGGCCCAGGCCCAGCACGGCGTCGCCGAGCTCACCCGCAAGCTGCGCGAGCGAGGGGTGACCGTGCGGTTCGGTGTGCACCCCGTCGCGGGCAGGCTGCCCGGCCACATGAACGTGCTGCTGGCCGAGGCGAAGGTGCCCTACGACATCGTGCTCGAGATGGACGAGATCAACGACGATTTCACCGGAACCGACGTGGTGCTGGTGATCGGCGCCAACGACACCGTCAACCCCGCGGCCGCCGAAGACCCGGCCAGCCCCATCGCGGGCATGCCGGTGCTGACGGTGTGGGAGGCCGACAACGTCGTCGTGTTCAAACGATCCATGGCCTCCGGCTACGCCGGCGTGCAGAACCCCCTGTTCTTCCGGGAGAACTCCGCGATGCTGTTCGGCGACGCGAGGGACCGGGTGGAAGACATCGTCAAGGCGCTCTGATCGAGCCTGAAGCGAGAAGAGGGCGGCAGTGCCACAAGCACTGCCGCCCTTTGTCGGCTTCGTCTACGCGAGCGCGCGCAGGTAGACGCACACCTCGTCGATCGCTGCCTTCGTCTGCGCGAAAACCCCGACCTCGGTGAAGAATCCGTGGAAGACGCCGGTGTATCTGGTCGACGACACCGCGACACCCTCGGCGCGCAGCCGCTGCGCGTAGGCCTCGGCGTCGTCGCGGATCGGGTCGACCTCCGCGGTGACGACGAGCGCGGGGGGCAGACCACGCAGTGACCGCGCCCGCATCGGCGCCGCGAGTGGGTCGCCGCCGGGATGCCCGGCACCGACGTATTGCTCCCAGAACCACTGTGCGTCCGCGGCGCCGAGCAGTGGCGCGTCGGCGAAGTCCGACCACGACGCCCCGGTGAACCTGTCGTCCACGGCCGGGTAGGCGAGCACCTGCGCCACGGGCAGGGTGCTGCCCTCCTCGCGTCGGTGCAGGCACAGGGCGGCCGCGAGATTGCCGCCGGCGGAGTCGCCGCCGACGGCGACGCGATCGGGGTCGATGCCCAGTTCGGGCGCCGATCGAATCAGCCACGCGTAGGCATCGAGGCAATCTTCCAGCGCCGCCGGGTACGGGTTCTCCGGGGCCAGGCGGTAGTCGAGGGACACGACCGTCCAGCCGGATCCGGCGGCGATCGCGCGGCACAACTCGTCGGCGCCGTCCAGGGTGCCGAGCACGAAGCCGCCGCCGTGCAGGTAGACGAGGGCGGGCGCGGCGCTGTCGGGCGACGTACCGTCGGCGCGGTACAGACGGGCCGCGATCGTGCCGGAACGCGTCGGCACGGTCAGTTGACCAACATGGTCCAGCGGCGTGATCGGGTCGGTGGACGGGGCCGAGTCCACCAGCGCGCGGGCCTGCTCGGGTCCCAGCTCACGCAGGGGTTTCTGCAGGATCTGGCCGATCATCCCGGCCACGGTCGCGGCCTGGTCGTCGAGCAGATCCCACCAGGCGGGGGTGGCGTCGTTCATGGGAATCCTCGCTGGTCGTTGACAAGAAGTGATCTGTGCCTCACCATCATAGTCACATGACCCAGACATTTGACTGTGAGTTCATGTTTCATTTGGGATCCGCTGTCGACGCTGTACCGCGCACACGATCTCGTCGAGTCGAAAGGACAACATGATGACCGAAACGACGATCGGTCCCGCGACACGCGGGGCCGACGCGGTCGGCGGAGTCGACATCCGGATCGAGGACGACGCCAGTCCGATCGTCCGGCTGATCGCCCGGACCATCACCGATTCCCTCCGCGCCGACAGCTCCCTGCTGTCCGCCGGTCCGGCAGGCGCGATCGCGATCCGCTCCCATGACACCCCGCAGGCCGCGACGATCACCATCGCCGAGGGCACCGTCACGGTGTCGAGCGGCGTGTTCGTCGAGCCCGACCTCGACGTGACCGTCGACCTGAACCAGTTCTTCGCCCCGGTCGGCGAGCCCATCGGCGCGCCCGAGTTCGTTGCCGTGGCCGTCGCCCTGCTGTCGCCGCCGCTGCCGGACTGGAAGACCGCGGCCGCGAGCTTCTGGGAGGCGACCAGGTCGGTTCCCGGCATCCCGGACATGCTGATCGCGGTCATCGAGGGCCCCGAAGGCCTGGATCAGGTCGTCGCGGGCGAGGGGGAGACCCACTACGTCATCGCGGGCCCGCCGGAACTGCTGGCCGCCATCTTCACCGGCGCGGTCGATCTGCTCGCCGCGCTGTCCACCGGCCTCATCGGCGTGCGCGGCACGCTCGCGCAGCTGTCCGTGCTGGTCGCCGCATCCTGGAAGGTTCGTTACGATGTCTGAAATCGCCACCACCGCAACGGCTCTCGATCCCGATGTGCACACGGTCCGGATCGAGTCGACCAATCACGACGGCTCGTTCCACGGCAAGAACATCGCACCGAAGAAGTTCGCCACGACCGCGGAGTTCGGGATAGCCGACCTGCTGTTCGGGCTCGACCTGGGCAACGCTCCGACCATGGGCTTCGCCTACCCGTCCTGGCGTGGGCACCTCGCCGACCTGCAGTTGCGGCCCGACCTGTCGACATCGGTGCAGTGGGAGCCCGGCGTGCAGTCCGTGATCGGTGACTACTGGCAGGCCGACGGCACTCCGGTCGGCATCTGTCCGCGCAATCTGGCTCGCACGCTGGTCGATCGGCTCGCCACCCGGGGATTCACCGCGACCATCGCGGTCGAGATCGAGGCCACGCTGTTCCAGGAGCCCGTCCACGAGGCCAGGGCGAAGGGATACCGCGACCTCACCCCGCTCGGTGGCTCCGCGGGCACCGCCCTGAACCTCGCGAAGTCCAAGGACTGGGTCGACTACATGTCGGCGGTCGTGCGGCGGCTCGAGCAGATCGGCATCGAGTGGGAGGCCTGGAGCGACGAGGACGCGGCCGGTCAGGTCGAGCTCAATCTGGTTCCCGGTGACCCGATCTCGGTGTGCGACAACTGGGCTCGCGCCCGGCAGGTGATGCGCGAGGTGGCCTTCGAACGCGGGCACACGGTCACCTTCATGGCCAAGCCGACCGCGGGCTACGGCCAGGCCTCGCACGTGAACCTGTCGCTGCAGCGCGACGGTGTCAACGCGTTCTACGCTCCCGACGGGCCGTCGGCGACGATGCGGCACGCGGTCGCCGGGCTGCTCGCGACGATGCGTGGGGCGACCTCGGTCATGCTCCCGCAGATCACCTCCTTCCGGCGCCTGGTCGACCTGAGTGGTCCGCCGACGACGGTGACCTGGGGCATCGCGAACAAGACCACCGCGGTGCGTGCGGTGGTCGGGCACCCCGCCTACTCCCGCCTCGAGTACCGCGTACCCGGCGCCGACGCCAACCTCTACCTCGCGGTCGCGACGATCCTGGCCGGCGTGATCGCCGGACTCGACGGCGATCTCGAGCCCGCGGACCCGGTGAGCGACATGGCGTGGTGCGCACCCGATCTGGAGCGGCTGCCCGAGACCATCACCAAGGCGGCCGACGCGCTCGAAGCCGATCTGATCCTGCGCGAGCAGCTCGGTGACGAGTTCGTCGACTACTGGGTCGGCACGCGGCGCTGGGAGTGGATGCAGTTCCACACCGGCGGCGGCGACCCCTTCTCGGAGCTCTCCGAGTGGGAGTCGACCCGCTACTTCGAGTTCCCGTGACGGCCCGCTCGGCGCGGGTGAAACCGCTGATCGGCCTGACCGGGCGACGGTTCCGGATCGAGCTGATCAGCGGCTCCCACCCGGGCTACGGTCAGCGCCTCACCGACAGCTTCTTCACCGATTTCGCGGACCGGATCACCCGCGCCGGCGGTGTGCCGGTGATGCTGCCCTACGACGCGGACCCGGAAGCGTTGGGCGACTGGCTCTCCGGTGTGCTGATCACCGGTGGCCAGGATGTGCATCCGGCCTGCTGGGGCGGGGACGAGTCGGTGGTCGGCGACGTCGATTCGCTCGCCGACCCCTCGGTCCACGACCGCAGCCGCGACGAGTACGAGATCGCGCTGACCCGGGTCGCGCTGGCACGGCGGATCCCGCTGCTCGGTGTCTGCCGCGGCATGCAGGTGCTCAATGTGACCCTGGGCGGCACGCTGATTCCGGACCTGCCGGACGGGCCGATCCGGCATCTCCTGCCGGTGGGTCCGCTGTCGGACGGCGACGCCGAGCACGTGATCTCCTTCGACGCGGGGACGACCGCCCAGAAGGTGTTCGGTGATCGTCTGGTGACCAACTCGTGGCACCACCAGGCCATCGATGTGTGCGGTGAGGGACTGGTGGTCACCGGCCGCACCGACGACGGTGTCGCCGAGTCGGTCGAGCTCCCCGGTGCCGCCGTGCTCGGGGTGCAGTGGCATCCCGAGTGGATGGCCAGCGACGACGGCGCGCTGTGCTGGCTCGTCGACGCGGCCGCCGAGCGGCGCTGAGCGACACGGAAACGACTGTGGCCGCCACCTTGTGCGGTGGCGGCCACAGCGTTCATGGTGCCGGTGCGCTCACTCCACGCGCACCCAGGACACCAGCGACCGCATGTCCGGCTCCGGCGCGACCTCCACGGGTCGGGGCCCCGGCGCGGCGGCGTCACCCAGGTTGGCCGCCATCCACGCGTCGAGCACGCCGACGGTGAGTTCCACCTGGGCCCGCGCCGCGGCGGCATCGGTGAACACCAGCCAGTTGAGCGCGAAGCCGTCGGACAGCGTGGACACCACGTAGATCAGTTGATCGATCGTGTTCGAGTCGACGGGTCGGCCCGCGGCGGTCGTCGTGCTCTCGATGATGGTGCGCATGGTCGCGAAGGCCGCCGAATACACGACCTCGGCCTTCTTGCCCTCACGCTGGCCCCAGCTGATCAGCTCGAGGATGGTCGCGCCGAAGTCCGGATTCTCCAGGTACCAATGCAGCACGCCGCGGAGCAGTCCCCGCGCGGTGCTCTGGGTGTCGCTGTGCACGTCGCTGCGGTTCAGCACGTCGCGGTACTCGCCCGCGAGGAACTCGAACACCGCCCCGAACAGCACCTCTTTGGTGGCGAAGCAGTAGTGCAGGGTCGCCAGCGGAGCGTTCGCTTCCTCGGCGATGCGGCGGGTGGTGGCACCGTCGACTCCGTGGGTGGCGATCACGCGCACGGCCGCGGCGACCAGGTCGGCGCGGCGTTCGGCGGCGGGAATGCGAGCCATGCGGTGCTCCTTCGCATCAAATCTGAACGATTGATCAAGTCAACCACGACATTACCAGTCCGACCAGCGCGTCGGGTCATCAACGGGGGAGCGTCGCGGCAAGAAGTTAGTCATACGCCTTGATCAAATGACCCACAACGGTTACCGTTATGGCAGGCCTCACATTCCCAGGCGCTCCGGGCGTCGCGAGAACCCACCGTGACGGCGAGCGTGCCGGCCTTTCCAGCCCGGCGACTGCAGGTCGATCGACGACCTACCACCTGCTACCCGCGAAGAGGACGACATGACCCACGTCGAATCGGTCCACCCCGAGCGCGCGATGGCGCTCGAACGGCTGACCGTGGACCCGCCGATCGACACCCTCGTCGGTATCTTGGCCGAGCAGGCCGTCCGCGCCTCCGGCCGGGAATTCCTCCGGTTCGCGGACGGGTCCTGGACCTTCGCCGAGATCGACGACTGGACCTCGCGGCTGGCCCGGCGGCTGGTCGCCGAGGACGGTGTCCGTCCGGGGGACCGGGTCGCGATCATGCTGCCCAACGTGGTGCAGTGGCCGATCGCCTGGCTGGCGATCCTCAAGGCGGGCGCGGTGACGGTGCCGGTGAACTCGGCATATCAGCGGGCCGATCTGGAATTCGTCCTCCGGGATTCCGGCGCCAAGGTGTTGTTCACCGACGCCGAGCACACGCCGCTGGTCGACGAGGTGCGCGCGGCGAACCGTGAGCTTGCCGACGTTCGCATCGTCGAAGCGACCGCGGCCGACGACCTCGCGGCCTACCCGGCGGACCCGCCCGCGCTCGCCATCACGGGCGAGACCCTCGCGAATCTCCAATACACCTCGGGGACAACCGGATTCCCCAAGGCGTGCATGCTCACCCACGACTACTGGACCCGGATCGGCTGGGTCGCCGCGACGGTGGCCGGTCTCGGTGCCGACGACGTGGCCCTCACCTCGCAGCCGTTCTCCTACATGGACCCGCAGTGGAACACCGCGCTGTGCCTGACGATCGGCGCGCCGCTGGTGGTACTTCCCCGGTTCTCCGCCTCCGGCTTCATGGCCGACGTCCGCAAGCACCGGGCCACCTTCTGCTACGTGCTCGGGTCGATGCCGACGCTCCTGTTCAAGCAGCCGCCCGCCCCGTCCGACCGCGACAACGACCTGCGCATCGTGCTGTGCTCGGCGGTCCCCGTTGCGCTGCACGCGGAACTCGAGCAGCGGTGGGGCGCGCCGTGGCGGGAGATCTTCGGCATGACCGAGACCGGCGTCGACGTGGTCAGCCTGCCGGAGAGCGCCGGTGATGTCGGCAGCGGACGGCTGGGGCAGCCGGTTCCCACCAAGCGGATCCGCGTGGTGGACCCCCAGGGCCGCGAGGTGGCCGAGGGCGAGTCCGGCGAGCTGATCACCTCCGGCAAGCCGATGATGCTCGGTTACTGGAACCGGCCCGAGGACACCGCGCAGGTCCTGCGCGACGGCTGGCTGCACACCGGTGACGTCGCCGTGCGCGAGGCGGGCAGCTACCGCCTGGTCGGCCGGATCAAGGACATGGTCCGCCGCGGCGGGGAGAACATCGCCAGCGCCGAGGTCGAACGCGTGCTGGAACGCGACGACATCGTGGTCGCGACGGCGGTCGTCGGTGTGCCCGACGAGCTGTTCGGTGAGGAGGTCAAGGCCTTCGTGCAGCTGGCCCCCGAAGTGGAAGCGAGTCGCGAGACCGCCGAGCGCATCCTCGACAACGCGCGAAACCAGCTGGCGCGCTTCAAGCTTCCGCGCTACGTGGAGTTCGTCGCCGACTTCCCGCGCACCCCGTCCGAACGGGTATCCAAGCCCGCGCTGAAAGCGCGCGCGGCCCAGCATCCCGGCACCACCTACGACCTGCAACCCCCGCGCGACTGAGGAGCCGGCCATGACCGACAACTACCTGGACATCCGCATCGACGAAGACGTCGCGGTGCTCACCCTGAACCGCCCGGCGAAGCTGAACGTGCTCGACGTGGCCACCCGGGTGCGGCTCGCACAGACCATCCGCCAGTTCGGTACCGGTGATCTCGTCCGCGGCATCGTCCTCACCGGCACCGGCCGGGCCTTCTCCGCCGGGGAGGACCTGCAGTCGGTGCCCAGCACCTACGACGAGATCCGCGAGGCCTTCGCGACCTTCCACGACATCACCCGCGCGATCCTCGAGACGAAGATCCCGGTGATCGCGGCCGTGAACGGTATCGCGGTCGGCGGCGCCTCGGAGATCACCCTGTGCTGTGACGCGCGGATCGGCGGCCCGGCCGCCGAGTACTTCCAGCCGGAGAACCACCGCGGGATCATCATCTCCAACGCCTCGAGCTTCCTGCTCGGCCGCCTGGTGCGCAACCACGCGATGCGGATCGTTCTCGGTTCCGAGCGCGTCGGGGCCGAGGAGGCACTGCGCATCGGCCTGCTCGACGAGATCGTCGCCGAGGACCACCTGGTGGCTCGCGCGGTCGACACGGCCCGCCGGTGGAATTCCGATCCCCGCACCACCGCACTGCATCTGGGCCTGTTGCGGCCACGCGCCGACGAGATCGAGGCCGCGTTCGCCCGCGAAGACGACGCGGCCCGCCAGTCCTGGGAGTCCGGTGCCCTGTCCGAGGGCATCGACGGCTTCTGGGCATCGAAGAACGAACGGAGACAAGGATGATCACCACCGAAGCAGCAGTTCTCACCGCGGTGAACGAACCGCTGGAGTTCACCGAGATCCTGGTCGACGACCCGGAGCCCGACGAGGTCCGGCTGGCCGTCACCAATGTCGGTCTGTGCCACAGCGACCTGCACTACATGACCGGCACGGTCGGCGCCGACCTGCCCGTGGTGGTCGGTCACGAGGTGGCGGGCGTGGTCGAATCGGTCGGCTCCGCGGTGACCTCGCTGCGTCCCGGCGACCGGGTCGTCGGCGCGCTTACGCCCTCGTGCGGGCAGTGCCGCAACTGCCAGGTCGGGCACTCGACCCAGTGTCAGCGCGTCGCGCAGATCCGGCAGCGACCCCGGCCCGCCTTCCAATTGCCCAGCGGCCAGGTCGTGCACCGGCTCGGCGACATCGGCGCGTTCTCCCGGCACACCCTGATGCGGGAGAACGCCCTGGTGAAGGTGTCCGACGAGGTCGGGCTGCACGTGGGCTGCCTGCTCTCGTGCTGTGTCATCACCGGCATCGGCGCCGTGTTCCGCGCGGCCCAGGTACGTCCGGGCGCCACCGTCGCCGTCATCGGTTGCGGCGGTGTGGGTTCGGCCATCATCCAGGGCGCGCGCCTGGCGGGTGCCTCGGCGATCGTCGCCGTGGATCTGGACGACGCGCGGCTCGCCGCGGCCCGCACCTACGGTGCCACCCACGTCGTCAACGGCGCCGCCGACGTCCCCGCCGAGATCCAGCACCTGCTCGGTGACGGCGTGGACTACGCGTTCGAGGCCGTCGGCAGCGCGCGGACCGCGGCCACCGCGCTCGCGGTCCTGCGCGCCACGGGCACCGCGTGCATGGTCGGGATCGCCCCCGACGGAACCGATCTGGTCCTGCCCGCGTGGAACTTCTTCTTCAGCGAGAAGCGCCTCATCGGTTCGTACATGGGTTCGGGCCAGGCGCAGGAGGACATCGCCCAGTTCGCCCGGCTGTACCTGCAGGGCCGCCTGCTCCTGGACGAGATGGTCAGCGACGTCATCCCGTTCCACGACGTCGGCAAGGGCTTCGAGGCGATGAAGTCCGGCGAGGTCACCCGCATCGTCGCCGATCTCACCGTCTGACCCACCCCATTCGAGCATCGAAGGAGTCCCGGATGTCGAATCCACAACTGCCCCAACCGATCAACTACATCGCCGACGAGTGGTCCGAGTGCGCGACGATCCCGGACGCCTGGAATCTCGACCCCAACACCGGCCTGCCGGTGCACCGCGCCGTCACCACCACCCCCGCCGACGTGGAGCGCGCCCTGCGCCACGCGGAGCGGTCCTACGGTTTCGAGCGCTGGGACGACGCGGCGAGCGAGGAACGCGCCGCCGTCATCGAGCGCGCGGCCGACATCGTCGAGTCCCGGATCGAGGACATCGCCCGCACCGACGCCCTCACCAGCGGTGTCCCGATCGCCAAGGCGCGGATGGTCGCGCAGTTCCTGCCGCACCGGATCCGGGCCTCGGCCGCGGATCTGCGCACCACCCCCCGTCGCACCGCGCTCGCGGCCGGTGGGCGCGACGTGCGGCTCTACAAGGTCCCGTGGGGCCCGGCCGCCATCCTCACTCCGTGGAACGGCCCGAGTTTCATTCCGGCCGCGAAGATGGTGAGCGCGCTGGCCGCCGGCTGCCCGGTCATCCTCAAGCCGTCGGAGCACGCGCCGAGCAGTGCGCAGATCATCGTCGAGAGCTTCGTGAAGGCCGGTCTGCCCGCCGGTGCGTTGCAGCTGCTCCACGGTGCGGGCGATGTGGGCGCGGCCGTCACCGGCGACCCGCGCGTGAAGATCGTCTCCTTCACCGGCGGTCCGAACGCGGGCCGGGCGATCGCCCGCGCGGCGGCCGAGGACTTCAAGGTGCTCCAGCTCGAGCTCGGCGGCAACAACCCGGCCTTGGTGCTGGACGATGCCGACATCGACGTGGCGGCCGACGGCATCCTCGACGGGATGACCAAACTCAACGGGCAGTGGTGCGAAGGCCCCGGCAAGGTGCTGGCGCACCGGAGCCTGGTCGAACCGCTGCTCGAGGCGCTGCTCGATCGCATCGCCCGCATCGAGATCGGGAACTCGCTCGACGAGCGCACCGAACTCGGCCCCATCTCGAACGCCCCGCACTTCGCGACGCTGCGGAGCCGCATCGACGGGTTGCGGGCCAACGGCGCGACCATCCATCAGCCCGCGAAGCTCCCCGGTTCGGACGGCTTCTTCCTGTCGCCCACGATCGCTACGGATGTCGACGCGTCGCTGGCGACCGCCGAACTGTTCGGTCCGCTCGTCAGTCTGCACGCCGTGGAGTCCGACGAGGACGCGCTGCGCGTGGCCAACGCCAACCCCTCGGGTCTGGACGCCTACGTGTTCGGCGGGGACCTGGACCGGGCCGTCGAGGTCGGCTCGCGGGTGCTGTCGGGCGAGGTGCGGGTGAACGGCGCCAAGGTCGCCGACCTGGCCGACGGCTCGGCCCAAAGCTTCTGGGGCGCTTCGGGAATCGGCGGCCACGGCCCCGGTGAATCCGTCCGGGTGTTCTGCGGCGACCGGGTGGTCGGCGTCGATTCTCCCGACCTGCCGATGTAGCGATCGCGGACCTTCTTCCGCCCCACCCCTTGACTGTGACCGGGACCACTGGTGTACTTCAACTAGGTCAATTGATCCAGTCGGTCGACCATACTAAGGAAAGCGGCTTCTGCCATGAACTCCACTCCCCACTCAGAGATCGTCGACGTCATCGGTGTCGGTGCCGGCTTCACCGGCGTCTACCTCGCACATCGGCTGACGACCGCAGGCTGGACCTTCGCGGGTTTCGAGGCCGGACCCGGCGTCGGCGGCACCTGGTTCTGGAACACCTATCCCGGCGCCCGCTGTGACGTCGAGAGCATCTACTACTCGTACTCCTTCGACGAGGCACTCCAGCAGGAGTGGACGTGGAGCCAGCGGTTCGCCCCGCAGGCCGAGATCCTCGGCTACATCGAGCACGTCGCCGATCGGTTCGACCTGCGCAAGCACTTCACCTTCAACACCCGCGTGGTCGGTTCGACCTGGAACGCGGACGACAACCTGTGGGAGGTGCGGCTCGACAGCGGGGAGATCCGGCGCGCCCGCTACCTGATCTCGGGCGCCGGTGGCCTGTCCACCCCGAAGGACTTCGACGTGCCGGGGCTGTCGAACTTCGCCGGCCTGCGGGTGTCGACGAGCCGGTGGAACATTTCCCTCGACGATCTCGCGGGCAAGCGCGTCGCGGTGATCGGCACGGGATCCTCGGGCGTGCAGGCGATTCCGCTGATCGCCGAGGTCGCCGAGCACCTGACGGTGTTCCAGCGCACTCCGAACTACGTGATGCCCGCGCGCAACGCCGAACTCTCCCCGGAGCAGGTCGCCGCCGTCAAGGACGACTACGTGGCCATCCGCGAGGAGTGCAGGCACTCGCCCGGTGGCATCCCCGATCGCCCCGTCACCGACCGGGCCTTCGACGTCTCGGACGAGGAACGCCGGCGGCGTTACGAGGAGGCCTACGAGCGCAGCGGATTCCAAGGTGTCGGCGGCGAGTTCGTCGACCTGCTCTTCGATGTGGCGGCGAACCGGACCGCGTCGGAGTTCATCCACGACAAGATCCGCGAGATCGTCGAGGATCCGGCCACGGCGGAACTGCTGGTGCCCAAGTACCACCCGCTGGGTGCCAAGCGCAGCGTGTTCGGCACCGACTACTACGAGACCTACAACCGGCCGAACGTGTCGCTGGTGTCGCTGCGTGACGAGCCGATCGAGACCATGACCGAGAACGCGATCGTCACTCCGAACGGCACCTACGAGGTGGACGCGATCGTGCTCGCGATCGGTTTCGACGCCTTCACCGGGCCGCTGTACGGCCTGAATCTCACCGGGGCGTCCGGTGCGAAGCTGCAGGAGGCCTGGAGTGACGGCATCCGCTCCTACCTCGGGTTCATGGCCTCGGACTTCCCGAATTTCTTCATGGTCGGTGGACCGCTGAGCCCCGCGCTGGCCAGCAATGTGGTGGTGACGATCGAGCAGGCTGTCGACTGGATCGCCGACCTCATCGAACACGCCCGCGACACCGGTGCCACGGTGGTCGAGGCCACCCCCGAAGCGCAGCGGGAGTGGGTCGACGTCACCGAGTGGACCGTCGCCCAGACGCTGTACGCCACAACGGACTCCTGGTACCGGGGCTCCAACGTCGCAGGAAAGCCGAACACTTTCATGGGTTACCTCGGTGGTGTCGGCAAGTACCGTCGCATGTGCACCGAGATCGCCAAGCGGGGCTACCCCGGCGTCGCGCTCGACGGCGAAGCGCAGTCGCGCACCCTCGGCCCGATCCACGAGGAGATCGCATGAGCACGGCGGTCCACCGGCGCTATGTCGCCTTCTCCGACGCCCACTACGCCGGGAACCTCGTCGACGGTGCCTACGCCTTGAAGCTCTTCGGCGACGTCGGCACCCATCTGGCGATCGAAATGGACGGCCACGAAAGCCTGTTCGCCGGCTACTCGTCGGTGGAGTTCCTCGCCCCGGTCCGTGGCGGCGATGTCGTCGAGGCCGAGGCCACCCTGGTGAAGAAGGGAAAGCGAAGCCGCACAGTCGCTTTCGAGCTGCGGGTGATCTGTCGTGGCTCCGACGACACCGGCCGCGCGGAGGTGCTTGATCCGCCTCTGCTCGCGGTGCGCGCGGTCGGCACCGCGGTCATCCCCGCCGACGGAACGGAGTAGGTGCCATGGAATTGATCCAGGACACCGGGTGGGCCGGACAGCCGACGACGGTCGAGCCGTCCCTGACCGCGGATATCGACTGCGATGTCGTGGTGATCGGCGGCGGTGGCGGCGGCATGTCGGCCGCTGTGCGCCTCGCCGAGAAGGGCGTCGACGTGGTGCTGCTCGAGGCGCGCACGCTGGGCTGGGGCGCCACCTCGCGCAACGCCGGATACATCACGAACTCGGTGGCCGCCGATCCGGAGATGCTGGGATTTCTGCTGAAGCGCGAGCGGTTGCGCGAGTTGTACCGCTACGCGGAGAACGCGGTGCACTTCGCCGAGGACGCGATCGAACGGCACGCGATCGACTGCGATTACCGGCAGGAGGGCATCGTGATGGCCGCGGTGTCGAAAGGGCAGCTGCGGCATGTCCGTCGCAACGCGAAGGTGCTGGCCGAGGCCGGGTCGTCGGGTGAATTCGTCGAGGGCCCCGAGGCGGGTCTGCCGGAGGGTTTCCTCGGTGGTCTCCGTGAGGGTGTCGGCGGCACCGTCAACCCGGGCAAGTTCGCGCTCGGCCTGCGCGCGGCGACGATCGCCGCGGGCGTGCGTGTCTACGAGCACACTCCCGCGCGCGATATCGCCGACGTCGGCGGCGGGGTCGTCGTCGACACTCCGCACGGCAAGGTCAGGGCCCGCAAGGCGCTGCTGACCACGAACGCCGCGAGCAACAGCCTGTCCATCGCGCCCAAGCACCTCGCCACCCCGGTGTGGACCTCGCTGATCGAAACCGAACCCATCGCGCCCGAGCGGCTCGACGAGATCGGCTGGACCAGTCGGGCTCCCATGGTCACGCTGCACATGATCCTGGAGAGCTACCGCGTCACCCCGCGCGGAACCATCGTGTTCGGTACACGCCGCATCCAGGCGGGCCGCAACCCGCTGCCGGATCGCACCCCCTCGCCGACCGTCGCCGACGACCTCGTCCGTGGATTCCACGACCGGTTCCCCGGACTGCGTGACATCAAGCCGGTGAAGGCCTGGGGCGGCTGGATCGGCATGAGCTCCACCTGGCTGCCCGTCGCGGGCGCGGCCTCCGACAACGTGCTCTACTCGGCGGCCTGCAACGGTCACGGCTTCGCTCAAGCGCAGTACGTGGGCCACCTGCTGGCCGACCACGTCACCGGTGCGCCGCGGCACGCGGACCTGGAGGCGATCTGGCACGGCAGCAAGCGGTTCTGGCCCAGCTTCGTCAGCAACCCCGCGCTGTATCTGGGCTGGCTCGCCGACCGCGCGACCGATCGGATGGCCGCGCTCGGGAGGTGAGCGCCGCCTCGTTCGCGCCGGTCGTCGGCGGAAGGGCGTCCGCCCTCGACGGCCGGCGCTGCCGAACGCCTCTCCAGCAGGTCTGTGGCCGATCCCATCGACTTGGTCGTATGACTTGGACGTAACGACATCTACTCAGGACTCACATGTTCACCAACACCTTCACCAAGACTTTCGGCATCGAGCACCCCATCGTCTGCGGTGGGATGACCGCCGTCGGCACGGCGGATCTGATCGGTGCCGTGGCAAATGCCGGGGCTCTCGGGTTCCTCACCGCGCTCACCCAGCCCACTCCCGAGGCGCTGGTCAAGGAGATCGGCCGGTGCCGCGATCGCACCGACAAGCCGTTCGGGGTGAACCTCACGATCCTGCCCACCATCAAGCCGGTGCCCTACGACGAATACCGCGACGCCATCGTCGAGAGCGGCATCACCATCGTCGAAACCGCGGGCGGCAACCCGCGACCGCATCTGCCCACCTTCAAGGCCGCCGGCGTGAAGGTCATCCACAAGGCGGTCACGGTCCGGCACGCGCTCAAGGCCGAACAGCTCGGTGTCGACGCGGTCAGCATCGACGGATTCGAATGCGCGGGGCACCCCGGTGAGGACGATGTCCCCGGCCTCGTGCTGATCCCCGCCGCCGCAAGGGCGCTGTCGATTCCGATCATCGCCAGCGGCGGAATCGCCACCGGCGCAGGCCTTGTCGCCGCTCTCGCGCTCGGCGCGTCCGCGGTCAACATGGGCACCCGGTTCATGGCGACCACCGAGGCGCCCATCCATCACAACGTCAAGCAGCAGATCGTGGACAACTCCGAACGCGACACCGTCATCGTGTTCCGCGAGTTCCACAATTCCGCCCGGGTCGCCCGCAACACGGTCTCGGAGGAGATCGCCGCGGTGTCCCGCGAACCCGGCGTGACCTTCGACGACATCGCGCATCTGGCCAGTGGCGCCCGCGCCCGTGAACAGGTCTACGGCAACGGCGATGTCGAAGGCGGCATGTGGTGGGCCAGTCAGGCCCAGGGGTTGATCAACGACATCGGCAGCTGCGCCGACGTGGTCGACGCGATCCTCGCCGAGGCGCGGAAGATCATCACCCGGACCCTGCCCGGACAGCTCGGGGGCTGATAGTGGGTCAAATGGCTTGATCATATGACCCACTCTCGGTAGTGTTATGACTGGCATCACATTCGGACCCGCGCCGGGGTGGTAGCACCCGCTCGGCGGCCAGATGCCTCCGGATTGCCGAAGCGAGATGGCTCCCCTCCGCCTTCGCTCGGCAGCGCTGACAAACGACCCAATTGCCGCTGGTCGGCGGGCGTCACCATGCAAGGAGAAAGATCATGTCCATCAAGGAACTGCTTTTCGCGGCCGCGGACATCTGGATGATCGCCGTCGGTTTCACCTACGGCATCAAGTTCATCCGGAATTACCGGAACTATCTGCTCGGCATCGAGTGGATCATCGTCGCGACATCGGGCACGAATTTCCTGCTGTTCGGTCTGCTGAAAGCCGGCCACGACAGCCCGATGTATACCGCCGCGGCCTTTTTGGACGCCTTCTCTCGTTCGGTCGGCATCACGCTGATTCTGGTTCTGGGTCTGATGCAGGTCACCCACCGGTACAAGCCGTCGGTGGCGGTGGATATCGGGGCGTTCGCGCTGGCGGGTGTGGCCGGTCTGCTGCTGGTCGCCTTCCATGAGGAGATCGGCCTGCCGGGCAAGCTCTACCTGGTCGCGGCCAACGTCGTCACGACGATCTTCCTGATCTATTTCAGCAAGCGCCTGTGGGACATCGGTGAACGCGGGCACGCTGTCTCGGCGGCCGTCGCCACTGCGTGCGGATTCGTCATCGCGGCGACCTACGACTTCGTGCGAATTCCGGGCGACGATGCCGAACACACGATCTTCTACATTTTCGCGCTGTCCACCTGGGGCCTGCAGATGTTCGCGTATTACCGCGCGTACCGGGCATTCGACGCCCACAACAAGCGCGTCGACGCTCCCGTGATGACCGATGGCGCCCCGGTCGTCGCGTAAGCCATCGGACCCTCTTTTCGAACGATCAATACAGTCAGGAGCCGAGATGGCAACGCACGATGCGCAGGAAGAAACCACCGAGGTCGTCGTCATCGGCGCCGGAATGGCGGGGTTGATGGCAGCGACCACCCTCGCGCCTCAGGCGCAGGTGGTGGTGCTCGAGTCGACCGATCGCACTGGTGGCCGCGTCGACACCGTTCGGCAGGGCGACTACTGGATCAACCTGGGCACCCAGTTCACCGAGGGCACCGGCACGCTGATAGAGGCCCTCGACCGGCACGGCATCGAGATGGGTTCGCTCGCGGGGAAAAGTGTCGCGTTGCACCTGAACGGGTCGACCGTCGACACGTCGAATCCTTTCGCGCTCATGTTCCGCACCCGGATGACCATGCGGGACCGGCTCGGCCTGGCCATGGTGGGCACCCGCATCCTCACGGCCGCACCGTTTCTCGAATCGCAGAGCCGATTCGCGCAGCGGGTCCGCGCTCGGCTCGACTCCAAACTCGCGTCGTATCTACTGAACGGCGTCCGTTCGGAGCTGGCCGCCACCATCGTCCGATCGTGGTCGGCGCAGTGGATGGGATGTGATCCGGACGAGACGGCCGCCGCCCAGTTCGTCTACTCGGTCGGCATCGCGCTGACCGATCCGGCGAAGGTCCCGAACTTCTCGCTGCCCGTGGGCGGCAACCAGACACTGACCGATGTGCTGGCCGAGGATCTCGGCACCCGCGTCCGCCTGAACTCGGTGGTGCGATCGGTGCGCCGCGACGGTGACGGCGTGGTCGTCGACTATCTCGACGGCGACCGCCCCCAGCGGTTGCGCGCCGAGCGGGTTGTCGTCACCACGCCCGCCGATGTCACCGAGCGGATCGTTCCCGACCTTCCGCAGCGGTATCGGAACGCGTTCAACGACATCACCTACGGCCGCTATGCGGTGGTCGGCTTCTTCACCGACGAAGACGGGCCGCAGCCGTGGGACGAGTACTTCGCGATCTCCTCGCCGCAGCTGTCGTTCCAGGCGATGTTCAATCACGCTGCGGCACTGCGCACCGGCAGCGATCGCAAGCCGGGCGGTGCCCTCGCCTGTTTCGCGGGCGGTGGCAAGGCCGATGCCCTGCTGGACCTGCCCGACGAGGAGATCGTGTCGCGCTTCCGGAACGACCTGCTCACCCTGCTGCCCGAGCTGGAAGGAAAACTGGGGGAGGGCATCCTGCGGCGGCACCGCCGGGTCGTCCCCTTCTGGGCGCCCGGTCGGCGCAAGACGCTCCCGACCTTGCGCGACCCGCTCGGCCCCATCCATCTCGCCGGCGACTATCAGCTCGACGTGCCGTCACTCGCCGACGCGGCCGCCTCCGGTGAGCGTTCGGCGCAGGCGGTGCTGGCCAGTCTGGGCCGCTCACGATAGGCGGGCGAGCGGCGCTTGCCGCGGTGGTCGGTGATTGACAGCGCGACCTCGTTGACGCAAGCTAAGCAAGCGCTCACTTATTCGGGTGGCGCTGGCTCCGGTGTCGACCGGGCGGATCCGCGGAGGAGTAGCGCCGATGAATATCGCTGGGAAGGTGGCCGTCGTCACCGGTGGTGGGGCGGGCATCGGGGCCGCGACGGCGGCGGCGCTGGCCGCTGCCGGTGCGCGGGTCGTGGTGTCGGATCTGCACGAGGCGACGGCGCTGGCGACCTCGGAACGGATCAATCTCGAGCACCCGGGCGCGACCGTGGGTGCCGGTGCCGACGCGACCGACCGTGCCGCGATCGAGGGCCTGGTCGCGCTGGCGGAGAGCCGCTTCGGGCCGGTGGATCTGTATTTCGCGAACGCGGGGATTCTCGAAGCGTCCGGCCTCGGTGACGACGCCGAGTGGGACAGGGCATTGGAGGTCAACCTGCGCGCGCACGTCCGGGCCGCGCAGGTGCTGGTCCCGGGGTGGCTCGAGCGCGGTGCGGGCTATTTCATCAGCACCGCGTCGGCCGCCGGCCTGCTCACCCAGATCGGCTCGGCGACCTACTCGGTGAGCAAACACGCCGCGGTCGGATTCGCCGAATGGCTCAGTGTGACCTACGGCGACAGCGGAATTCGCGTGAGCTGCCTGTGCCCGATGGGCGTCAACACCACGCTCCTGCACGGACGGGAAGCGGAGCCGCAGGTCGCCGCCGCGACCAGGGCGGTGACCACGGCGGGAGCGGTGCTCGAACCCGAGCAGGTGGCCACCGCGGTCCTGGCCGCGATCGCCGCCGAACAGTTCCTCGTCCTGCCCCATCCGGACGTGCTGGAAATGTACCGCCGTAAGGGTTCCGACTACGACCGCTGGCTGCGCGGAATGCGCCGCTTCCAATCCTTCCTGCTCGCCGCCGAGGGGCAGCGATGAAGCGTGACACGGAGTTTCGATTCGGGAGCTGGGATCATCGGCGTGCCGACTCGCATTCGAATTCGCGATGAGTTCATTGCTTTTCGCCATCGAACAGCCATCAGAAGCCGTTCTACCTGCGGAAACAGTGCGATGTGTGGTCCAGCGGCGTAGTCGGGATCGAGTAGCTTTCGATCGCAAGTGTGCCGGCGGTGTGATGGGGAGTTGCGATGAGAACTGGTGAGAACACGGTGTTCGAGCGGGAATTGCCGCTGCGGTGCGCGGTCAACGCCCGCGATCTGGGTGGTCTGCGGACCGAGGACGGCCGCCGGGTGCGGCCCCGCCTGGTGCTGCGCTCGGATCTGGTCACCGAGCTGGGGGCCGACGACCGGGCGTTCCTGGTGGACGACTGCGCCCTGCGCACCGTGATCGATCTGCGCGGCGCCGACGAGATCGGGACGGACGGGCGCGGCGCGCTGGCCGACGTCGTCTCGGGGTACCACAACGCCCACGTCTACGGTGCGAGCCGTACTCGCCTGGACCTCACCGAGGTCGCCCCCGGGGACACCATGTTCGGCCGGTACCTCGAATACCTCGAGCACAGTGCGCACAACATCGTCGCCGCGCTCGACCTGCTGACGACGCCCGCCCACCTGCCCGCGCTGATCCATTGCGCCGCGGGCAAAGACCGGACCGGTGTCGTGGTGGCCGTCCTGCTGGCCCTGCTCGACGTCCGTGCCGACGACATCGTCGCCGACTACGCCGCCACGGCACCGAACGTCCCCGCCCTGCGCGCCCGCCGCGACTCCACCGCGCCGCTGCCCGACTGGATCTTCGCCGCCGACGCCGACACCATGCGCCGATTCCTGTCCCACCTCACCACCGAACACGGCGGCGCCCACGCCTGGGCCACCCGCGCCGGTCTCGACGAATCGGCCCAGCGTCAACTCGCGACGATCCTCCTCGAGGACGCGGAAAGCCACTGACCTGGAATATCCGTGGCGGTGCGGCCGGTCGTGGGTTGTCGCCGCGGGCGCCGGGGTAGGTTTCGGGCCGGAGACGGGTCGGGTGTCCCCGATCCGGTGCGTGGAAGGAACAGTGCGATGGCGCGGGCGCTGGACGAATGGCTGGCAGGCGGAACGAGGTCGACGGTGCTGGGGCACACCGTCTTCCACCGCCAGGACGGTCCCGCGGAGGGGCCGCCGGTGACCCTGATGCACGGCTTTCCGACCTCGTCCTACGACTGGGCGGGGATCGTGCCGCGTCTGGTCGAGGCGGGGTATCGCGTGACGACCTTCGACTTCCTCGGTCTGGGCGCCAGTGCCAAACCCCGCGGATACGACTATCGTCTCACCGAACAGGCCGATATCACCCAGGAGCTGTGGCGCCGGCTCGGGATCGACCGGACCGCACTGGTCGCCCACGACTACGGGGTGAGCGTCGCCCAGGAACTGCTGGCCCGAGACGCCGACCGGATCGTCGCCATGACGTGGCTCAACGGCGGTCTCTACCCCGACCTGCACCGTCCTGTGCTGATGCAGCGACTGCTGCACGGACGCCTGGGCCCGCTGCTGGGCCGACTCGCCAGCGAACGCAGCTTCCGCGCGGTCATGGGCCAGATCATGGGCCGTGCGGTCGGTGACGAGGAACTGTCGGCGATGTGGGCCACGATCACCCTCGACGACGGCAAGCTGGTTCAGCATCGGCTGCTGCGCTACATCGACGAACGCCGGATGCACGCGCGGCGCTGGCAGGACGCCCTCGAAACCTATCCCGGCCCCAGCCAGTTCATCTGGGGCCCCGCCGACCCGATCAGCGGCGCCCACGTCCTGGTTCGGCTGCGCGACCGCCTGCCGGGCGCGGCCTTCACCGTCCTCGACACTCCACCGGCCGTGGGCCACTACCCGCAGGTGGAAGCCCCCGACGACGTCGGTGCGGCACTGGTCGCCTTCCTGACGGGCGCACAGTAGAACCGTCAGGGCGGGCACATGAGCAGTGAAGTGGACTGGTAACCGAGCAATCGTGTGCCGCAGGCTCGCGCCATCGCCGAAACTCAGGAGGTGCGCGATGGTTCGCAGAGGTGAACATGCGGTGGTGCTCGGCGCGAGCATGGCGGGGTTGCTCGCGGCACGAGTGCTGGCCGATTCCTACGACCGCGTGACGGTGGTGGAACGGGATCGGCTCGGCGCGGGAGCCGAGCCGCGCCGGGGAGTACCGCAGGGCAAGCATGTACACGCCTTGCTGCCGAGTGGATCCGCGGCGCTGGAGGTGTTGTTTCCCGGTGTGCTCGCCGACCTGGTCTCGGGTGGCACCAAGGTGGTCGAGGACTATACGGAGTTCTACTTCTCGGTCGGGGGCAACCGGCTCTCGTCCGAGGTACAGCCGCGCGTCCTGACCTACCTGCCGACCAGGCCGCGTCTGGAAGGGTCTGTGCGGGAACGTGTTCGGGCGCTGCCGACGGTGAGGTTCGCCGACGGCAACGACGTGGTCGGTCTGGTCTCGGACGAAACCCGCGGGCGGGTGCTCGGTGTCCGGATCATGGCGCGGGCGGCGGGGAGCGCGGAGGAAGTCCTGGCCGCCGATCTCGTCGTGGACGCGATGGGCCGTGGTACGCGGACCCCGACGTGGCTGCGCGGACTCGGCTACGAGATGCCTGCCGAGGAATCGGTGTCGGTCCACATGGGCTACTCCAGCCTGTCCGTGCGACTGCGGCCCGGCACCGAGCCGGAGAAACTGGTCCTGATCGGTCCGGCGCCGGACCGGCCGAGAGGGATGGCGTTGTTCGCGACCGAGGACGACACCTGGTTGTTCACCGCGACGGGCTACCGGGGCCACCATCCGAGCACGGGTTTCGCGGAAATGGTCGACGGCGTCGCGGGATTCGCCCCGCCGCGGGTGGTCGACGCGCTGCGTCACGCGGAGCCCCTGTCGGAGGTGGTGACCTACCGGTACGACGCCAACCGTCGGCGCCGTTACGACCGGGTGCGTCGATTCCCGCGGGGGCTGATCGTGCTCGGGGACGCGCTGTGTGGCTTCAATCCCATCTACGCCCAGGGGATGTCGGTCGCCGCGCTGGAGGCCGTCGCGCTGCGCGATTGTCTGCGTGACAGCGGTGACGATCTGGAACGACGCTTCTTCCGCGCCGCCGCCGGGCCGGTGGGTGTCGCGTGGCGGCTGGCTGTCGGCGCGGATCTGACGCAGCCGCGCGTCGAAGGTCCGCGGCCACTTTCGATCCGGCTGGTCAACCGCTACGTCCGCCACCTGCTCGACGTGGGTCGACACGATCCGGTGGTGGCCACGCAGTTCCTGCTGGTCTCGGCGTTGCTCGACCATCCGGTGCGGCTGCTGCGACCCGGGATCATCGCGCGGGTACTGCGCGGGACGGCTCGACCGGAGCGGGTCGAGGGCGTGTCGGCACAGCGAGTTCCGGTCCACTGAGCACCGGTGTCGGCAAAGACGAACAGAGCGGATGCGGAGCTGATACACATGGCCGGTGAGTAGCGCCTCAGCACAGCCGAGAACCGTCGCCGACCGGCTCCGGCTGGCCCGCCGGCGCCGGTTCGTCGGCCGCGTCGGCGAGATCGAGTTGTTCCTGGCGGCGCTCGACGCGGACGAGCCGCCCTTCTCGGTGCTGTTCGTCCACGGGCCGGGCGGTGTCGGCAAGACGACCCTGCTCGCCGAACTGCTGGAGGCGGCCGCGCACGCCGGACGCGGCACGGTGCGGGTCGACGGACGCTCCATCGAGCCGTCGCCCGCGGCGTTCGACGCGGCCGTGTCGGAGCTCGCGGAGCGTGGGGACCAGCCTCTTTCGGTGTTGGTGATCGACGGCTTCGAACGCCTTGCGCCGTTGGAGGATTGGCTCCGGGAGACCTTCCTGCCCGGCTTGGCGACCGACGTCCTGGTCGTGATCGCCGGTCGGCATCCGCCCGCCCGGGAGTGGTCGAACGACCCCGGCTGGCGGGAACTGCTGCGCGTGGTCTCGCTGCGGAACCTGGCACCCGATGACGCCCGTACCTACCTTCGCGTCGCGCAGGTCCCCGAGGACAAGCACGACCGGATGCTGGCGCTGACCCACGGCCATCCGCTGGCCCTGTCGCTCCTCGTCGATCTGCTGGCCCAGACCGCGGGCGAGCTGCCCGCCACGCTCGTCGACGCGCCGGACGCGGTGCGCGCCCTGCTCGCGCGGTTCGTCGAATCCGTGCCGAGCAGACGTCATCGGGCGGCGCTCGAGGTGTGCGCCCACGTCCGGTTCACCACCGAGGCGCTGCTGCGGGCCGCGCTCGACGAACCCGACTGCGCGGAGGAATTCGGATGGTTGTGCGAGCTCGCGATCATCGAGCGCGGACCGCTCGGGCTCGCTCCGCACGACATCGCTCGCGACGTCCTCGACGCGGATCTGCGCTGGCGTGATCCGGAGTCCTATCTCGAGGTGCATCGCCGCGTGCGCGGGCACCTCCTCGAGGTGCTCGACACCACCGCCGAACACGGTCGATGGCCCGTCGCGGACCTGGTTTTCCTGCATCGGCACAACCCGACGATCTCCGGGTACTGGGATTGGTCGAGCTTCGGCCGGGCTTTCCCCGACCGATACCGCCCGGCGCATCGCGAATCGATCCTGGCGATGACGAAACGACACCAGGGGCCCGAACAGGCCGAGCTGGTCGACTTCTGGCTCGTCCGCCAGCCCGAGCACTTCGTCGTCGTCCAGGGCTCGGGCGCCGAGCCGATCGGCTTCTTCTGCCGGCTTGCCCTGCACGAGGCGACCGAGGCGGACCTGGCCGCCGACCCGGGCACCCGCGCGATGTGGGACTACGCGACCCGCTACGGCCGACCCCGACCGGGGGAGCCGGTGTTCGCGGGCCGGTTCCTCGTCGACGGGGAAATGAACCAGCTCCCGTCACCGACGATCAATGTGGTCACCGCTCGATCGACCAAGAACTGGCTGTCACAACCGGATCTGACCTGGGAATTCATCGGCGCCTTCGCGGATTCCGACGCATGGGAGCCGTTCATGCGCCACATCGATTTCCATCGTGCGAGCGAGGCCGGATACGAGGTCGGTGGACAGCGCTACGCGGTCTACGCCCACGATTGGCGGCGTGGAGGCATCGCCGAATGGCTCGACTCGACCAATGACCGGGTCGTCGGCACGGAGATCGCGCGACCCGCGCCACCGGTACCCGAACTCGTGCTGTCCCAGCCCGAGTTCGCCGACGCCGTCCGTGCGGCGTTGCGTGAGCTCGGTCGCGGCGGGCGACTCGAGCGAAACCCGCTGCTGCGCTCCAAGGTCGTGCGGGGACGGCCGGGCTCGGCCACGGGTGGCACGCTCCGGGAACTGCTCACCACGATCGTCGAATCGCTGCGCGAGGAGACCCGTGGCGAGAAGCTCTACCGGGCGCTCGACCGCACCTATCTGCGACCGGCACCCACCCAGGAACGCGCCGCCGAGGTGCTCGGATTGCCGTTCTCCACCTACCGCCGTCACCTCACCCGGGCGGTGCAGCGGGTGATCGAGAAGATGTGGGAGATCGAGCTCTACGGGGCCGACTCACCCGAGCGCTGATCGATGACATCCGCCGGATCCTCCGCGAACCGGGTGGTGAGGTCCGTCGCGATCTCGTAGTGGCGCAGGAGGAACGAGCGTTCGTCGAGCTTCTTGCGCCGAAGCCAGCCGGTCACCTCGGCATTGCACTTGCTGGAATTGCACGACCCGCAGGCGGGGACGACATTGCCGAGGGTATAGCGGCCGCCGCGCGAGATGGCCTGCACGCAATCCTTCTGCAGCGCGGTGGCGGGGGAGCCGCAGTAGGCGCAGCCGCCCCACGACGTCTTGAGCGCGTCCCACTGTGCGTCGGTGAGGTCGTGGGTGACGCGCGCCATCCGCTTCTTGCGCTTGCGCGCGGCACGAACCTGTCTGCTACCGCCAGTGGGCACGACGGTGAGCGTACGCGGCGCGGGGGCCGACCGGTCGGAGGCCGCGCGGCTAGGAACCGACCTGGGAGCTCAGGTAGCTCAGGAGGATCTGCGCGTCGTCGCCGTAGTCGACGTGGGCTTCGGAGGCGTAGAAGTTGGCCATGTCCACGCCTTGGCGGCCCAGCTGGACGAGCTCGTCGACGGTGGCGGGGTCGGTGATGCTGAGCAGGCTTCGGGTGGTCGATCGGAGGTCGGCGCGAATGCCCGCGGCGACGGGGCCGAGCACGGCGCCGGTGAGGTCGGCGCCGGTGGCGGCCACCGTCGCCAGGTCGACGGCTGCCGCGATGGGGTCGTTGCGGTCGAGGGATTCGACGGCGCGCCACAGGATCTCCTGGATCTGACCGACGCTGTCGGCGATGCTCAGGAAATCGATGTGCAGGAGGGCGTCGGCGATGACGCTGACCCCCGCGGTCCGACCGGACGGGTCGACGGCGGCGGCCGCACGGATGACCTGGGCGACCAGTGTTCGGTCCACCCCCGCGGCGGCCTGGACCAGCGGGGCCAAGGCAACATTCAGGGCCTGCGCGGTGTCGTGCGCGCCGCGGATGTCACCGGCCGCGAGCAGTTCCGGGAGGCGGGTGAGGTCGTCGAGAATGGTCGGCAGGTTCGCCGCGGTGGCGGTCCAGCCCGCGCCCATGGTGACGGCCTGAGCGATCAGGCTGCGGGGATCGGCCGTGGCGGGAAGGTAATTCGCGATGGGCGTGGGATCACCGCTGAGGACCCGGCCGACGACGGCGAGGAACGGGGAGGTGGCGACATCGAGGGAGCAGTACAGGTCGCCGTCGGCGCACAGGGTGCGGACCCGATCGGTCAGCGCACCGAAATCCCGGTCCCGGCTTCCTGCGATGCCGTAGCCGGGCTGCGGATTGCCCAGGGAGAGCGTGGTATCCGGATCGCGATGCGGATCGGCCAGGAGCCCGACACCGACCACGCGATCGGCCTCGATGGGACCGTCGCCGTTGCCGATCTCGGTGGCGAGATCGCCGATGCCGTCCGCGCCCTGGCTGTAGCCGGCCAGGACGACCCGCGTCGACCCGCACAGGCCACGCAGCATCTGGCGCAGCCGCGATTCCAGGGTGCCCAGCGACTCCGCGTAGGTCAGGCCCTGGTCGAAAGCGCTTGCCGCGTACGGGGCGTAGAGCACGGTGATGTCGTCGCCGAACTGCCGTCGCAGGCCGTCGCCGACGGGCCGGAGCATGCCGACGGGCACCTCGGGATCGGCGCCCGGGGTGGTCTCCCAGGTCCCCGGCCCGAAGATCGCGGTGTACGGGGTGCAGGTCTGCGCGCCGGGCGCGTCCGCCCGCGCGACGCCGACCGACGCGGTCCCGGCCGCGACGACGGCGGCAACCAACGTCGTCGCGGCGGATCTCGACAGCCTGTTCATCGTCCAATTCCTCTGTTGCCGAAGGGGAGTCGCGACAGCGCGGCTATGCTGAATCGCACCGAACCGTCGTGACCAATTCTCGCCACTCGCCGCCGGTTCCATCGGCACTTTCAGACACATTTTCATTTCAGATTTGATGCCGAGAGGGTGTGCCTCGTCGGGTGCTGCGTGCGGCGGACGCCGCCTTCTGATCGGCGGGTTCCGGTCGAACGGTCAGGTGGTCGGTGACACGACGCAGAACTCGTTGCCCTGCGGGTCGTGCAGGACGGTCCAGCCGAAGCCGGGGAGTGCGTGTTCGTCGAGGACGGTGGCGCCGAGCGCCGTCAACCGGTCGACTTCGCTCTGCCGGGTGGTCGTCTGGAAGTCGATGTGCATCCGGTTCTTGGTGGATTTCGGTTCCGGGACCAGTTGGAACGCGAGGTAGCGGCCCTCCCCGAAACCCACTCCCGGCGGGGCGATCATGATGAAGTCCCCGGCGTCCGCCAGGACCGTGTAGCCGAGGGCCGCGGTCCAGAACTCGGCGAGCTCGGCGGGGTTGTTGCTGTCGATGGTTACGCCACCGAAGGCGATGGTGTCGGACACGGTGCAGACCCTAGACCAAGGAGCCGACACCTTCGGCCGGGGCGTCGGGACCGCCATGGGGAGACGAACCCGGTGTCGCCGACGGTGCCCATCGGTGTGCGAGCCGGTGGAATGTGTGGACGAGCTCCGGCGGGCTCAGCTCGGTGAGTTCGGTGTCGAAGGTGGCGAGGATGCCCGCGACGCCGGCCCAGGACCAGGCGCCGAGGGTGAGCCGGCAGTGCCCGGCATCGAGGTGTTCCACCACGGAACCGCCTGGGGCCCAGCGGGCCACGACCGCGGCGGGCAGGTCGAGCCGGGCGCTGCCGGTGCAGGGCCAGGCGGCGGGGGTGTCGCCGCGGTCGTGGGTGCTCATCACGAAATGGGCGAGGTCGTCGCCGGGGAGAGCGCGGGCCGCGAACGGCTGGGTGGTGGGGCGCGCGTGGAGGCGATCGACGCGACGCACGCGCCACTCGTGGTCGGTGCGGTCGTAGGCGACCACGTACCAGCGGGCGGCCCAGACGACCAGGTGGTGCGGCTCGATCCGGCGGGCGGGCAGGAAGTCCGGATCTCCGGGCGCGGACCGGGCGCCGTCGGGTCGCAGGGTCTCGGTGACCAGGAGGTGGCGGTGGCGGACCGCGGCGCCGACCGTGGTGAGCGCGGCCGGGTCGATGGGCGGCGCGGGGAACTCCCAGTAGTTCCGCAGCCGGGTCAGTCGCAGGGATTCCATCGATGCCCGCAGCGCAGGGGGCATGACCTGGTGGAGGGTGGTCAGTGCCCGCGCCGCGTCGTCGCCGAAGCCGAGCATCGTGCTGGGTGCTGTCTGCAGTGCCACCGCGACAGCGAGGGCCTGGTCGTGGTCGAACAGCAGTGGCGGCAGGGTGTGCGCGGCGCCGAGCCGGTAGCCGCCGTCGGGACCGTGGACGGTGGTGATCGGGTAGTCGAGCTCCCGCAGCGTCTCGATATCGCGGCGGACAGTGCGTTCGCTGACGCCGAGCCGGGTGGCCAGCGCGCGCAGCGGCCACTGCCGTCCCGATCCGAGCAGGGACAGCAGCCGCAGGGCCCGGTGTGAGGTGTTCGCCATCGATCCACCATGCCACCGGTGGTGGCCACTCGGTGTCCACCACCGGTGCCATGGTGGCCGTGTTCGGCGAGGAGCGACGAAAGGTGTTCGGAGATGCGGATAGTCGTGGTGGGTGGCGGAATCGGCGGGCTGGCACTGGGTGCGGGTCTGCGTCGCAGGGGATTCGAGGTCGTGGTGTTCGACCGCGACACCGAGGTGGCGGCGACGGGCGGTTACCACATCACCCTGGACGAGCGGGCGCTGTCGGCGCTGCGGACCCTGGTGGAACCGGCGATCATGCGGCGGTTGCTGGCCTCGGGCTCGGCACTGCGACTGCGTGAGCGAGATGCGTTGTGGGACAGGAGAGGCAGACTGCTCGGCTACGGGCCGGAGCTGAGCGGTAGCGGCAGTGTCGATGTCGACCGGATCACCCTGCGGATGCTCTTGGCCGAGGCCGTCGGTGACGGTCTGCGCTTGGGCCACAACGTCTCCGGCGTCGGATATGACGACTCCGGCGCGCCCGTGGTCTCGTTCGCCGATCGGGAGCCGATGTCGGCGGATCTGGTGGTGGGTGCGGACGGCACCCACTCGGTCGTGGCCCGCTGTCTCGCGGGCGGCCCGACCAACCGCCCGGCGGGCATCATGGGGTACTCCGGTCGCACCTCGCTGCGTGATCTCGGCCCCGCCGAGCAGCGGCGACTGCGGCCACGATCGGGGATGGCGATCGGCCCGCGCGGGGCAGCGCTCTACATCGGTTTCCTCGACCCGGTCGGCAATGCCGCGCTCGACGCTCCCGAACTCCGGATGGCGATCACCACCGGACCCACCTACATCTGGGGCGCGATGTTCACCGAATCCGCAGGCACCGACGCGCTGCGCCACCTGCGCGGCGAGGAACTCCAGACCGCGTTGCTGAGGCGGTTTCACCAGCGGGGCTGGGCCGAGCACACGCTGGAGGTGATCGCCAGGGCCGATCCGCACAGCGTGGCCGGGTTCCGGTTCAACGCCGCCTCCACCAGCGCCGAGGATCTCGCGCCCTGGCCCGCGGGCCGGATCACCGCGCTCGGCGACGCCGTGCACGCCACCCCACCCACCGCCGGGATGGGCGCGGGCGCGGCCATTCGCGACGCCGCCGACCTGCTCGCGCGGCTGAGTGAGGCCGCCGCCGGTTCGGCGACTCTCACCGACGCCGTGGGGCGATTCGAGGTCGACATGCGTCAGCGTGGCAGCGAGGTGCTGACCTCGGCGATGACGACCGTCCGGTGGATCCTGGCCACCGACACCGGACTCGGCGCCGCGGCCACCGCCGTGAGCACTCCGATTCTGGCCGCGGCTGCCCGCCTGCGCTCGCGAGAGTGAGGTTTGCCTTGCCTTACTTCGTGTGATCTAGTGGCAGCGAACCAGTTAGGCACGTGCGGAGGAGGATCGTCATCGCGAACGAGAAACGACACGACCGTGCGCTCAGCCGTCGGCGATTGTTCGCGGTGGCGGGCATGCTCGGTGTGAGTGCGGGCCTGGCGGCATGCGGTACGGACGACGCGCGGGACGGAGCGGGGAGCTGGGAGTTTCCCGATGATCGCGGCGGCACTGTCCGAACCGGTGAGATGCCACGCCGGGTGGTCGCGTTCACCGGTTCGGCGGGCGCGCTGGCCGACTACGGAGTGCGCGAGCGCATCGTGGGGATCTTCGGTGAAGCGCACGCGCCGGATCTCCTCGGCGACCTCGATGCGGGGTCGGTGGCCGTCATCGGTGACGCGTGGGGCGAGTTCGACATCGAGAAATACGCGACACTGGAGCCGGACCTGCTCGTCACCGATTCCTATGTGCCGGGTCGTCTCTGGTACGTGCCCGACGACAATCTGGGCAAGATCGAGTCCGCGAACCCGAATGTCGTCGCCATGGAGGTCTCGGGCCGGAGCCTCGTCGAGATCCTCGCGCGGTACCGCGCGCTGGCCGGTGCGCTCGGCGCCGATACCGCCGCCCCCACGGTGGTCGCTGCGGAACAGCGCTTCGCGGCCGCGTCCCAGGCGGTACGGGACGCGGTGGCGTCGCGTCCCGGGTTGCGGGTGCTCGCCGCCTCGGCGTCGCCGGAGCTCTTCTACGTCTCCGATCCGCGTTCCTCGGCCGATCTGCGATATTTCGCCGAACTCGGCGTCGACTTCGTCGTCCCCGACCGGGTGGACGCCGGCGGCTACTTCCAGTCGCTGAGCTGGGAGACGGCCGATCGGTATCCGGCGGACCTGATCCTGCTCGACGACCGATCCGCTGGACTGCAGCCGACCGCCCTCGTCGACCGGCCGGTGTGGCGGAGCCTCCCCGCGGTGACAGCCGGCCAGGTCGCGCCCTGGTCGCCGATCTTCCGCTTCTCCCACGCCGCGACCGCGCCACTGCTGGAACGACTGGCAGCCACGATCCGGGACGCGCGAAAAGTGCTCTGACGGCTCGACCCGAGTTCCTGGAGCGTCAACGGTGAGGCACCGCTGGAAACTGGCGTGTACCAGCAGATCTCGACAGCAGGCAAGTCGGTGTCTACTCTGGGGCACGGGCCGCACCCCACTACAACGACCTTTATGCATTCGGCGATTCGCATTCTGAACTGATTTCTTCAGCCGATTCAGGCTCCCCTGTTCCACATCAGCCGATCCCCAGCTCCTTCATTCGAATAGCGCGGCCCCGCAGTGACCTTCCCGCAACCGCGAGAAGGTCCAACCGTCTATTCGACAGGGGTATCCAGAGTGGCCTTCTCCAGCCGACTCTCCGTGGCGCTCGATGTCACGCGCGGACAGTACGTGTTCGCACCAACCGATTCCGCCGACCCACGCGCCCGCGAGCTCAAAGCCAAGAGCGTGGTCGGCGACCGCACATTGATCTGTGCGGTGTGCTACTCCGGCCACGGCGTTGTCGTGCCTGTTGTCGTCCGATCTCGACGGGGCGGCCGCCGCCGCCCGCACTTCGCCCATCCACCGGGTTGCTCGCCGACTGGGAGCGAACATCGGCCCGAGACGGTGTGGCATGTGACCGGAAAGGCGGTGCTTGCCGAATGGGCTCGGATGCAGCCGGGTGTGGTCGATGTCGGCACCGAAGTCTGGCTCCCCGGTGGTGAACGCCGTTCCGATGTTCGTGTCGAGTTCGCAGATGGCCGTCAAGTCGCGATCGAGGTCCAGAACGGCCCGCTGACCGATGACGTCTGGATCCACCGCCATGACGATTACCGTAGAAACAATGTGGTCGATATCTGGCTGTGGCGCAGCGACTCCCGCACGCACTGGGTCGTGGTCGGCGATCCCGGCGGCGGTCAGCAACTGTGGACCCTCGACCCCGACGAACGATCGGTAGCCCTTTTGGTCGGCGCATCACACCAGGCGCGCCGACCTGGAGTCGCGGTTGAGGGTGGCACCGGCCATCGCATTCCGCACTTGCCGCCATGTGTCGATGACACACTGATCGAACACCGGGTGCGGCTCGACGACCTCGAACTGACACCGCTGGGCATTACGATCCCTGCGGTCGTGCATCAATCGCTCGCAATCGCTCGCGAGCGGTACGAAGCTCGCCGGCGCTGTCATGTTCCGGCGCTGCAGTCCGCGCCGGTTGCCGAGCCGGAGTTCGTTCAGCTCACACGAACGGTTTCCCGAAGCGCGAACGAGACTCCTTCCCGCTCGCTGCCCAATGACGACCCTGCTGTCCGAGCTCACCTGGATTGGATCCGACTGGAAACCGCGTTCTTGGCTGCCGGTCACGTTCCCGACTATCAGGATTCCCCACAGCTCCGTCGCCCGACATGGCCCCAGCATGTGCAGTGTCGGCAATGCCGGATGGTTCTCACATCCGACCTCGGATCGTCCGGGCTGCCTGCCTGTCGGCACGAAGGAACTCGAGAATCCACGGGAACCGACCCGGACCAACTCATGCTCTTCGCGATGCCAAATGGTGGTCGGCCTAGCTGAAGAACCTCCGGCCGATCACGTCGACAGCTCTCGGTTCGGGAGAACCGAGAGCTGCTAAGACAGGTCATGGAAGTATCGGTATGTGCCTTTCGAGGCATGCGGCAATGCCTGATTGCGTAGGAATTGACGTGCCGGATTTGTCGACGCCGGTTCCGCGGATCGACGGTTCAGAGATCGCGGGTGCTGAGGAGGGATTCGGTTGTCGCGGTGTAGAGCCAGTTCTGGTATTTGTCCCAGGTCCAGCCGCGGCGGTTGACCAGGCGGTCGGCTAGTTCGGGGGCGGTGAGGGCCCAGAGGGTGTCCGCGGCGTCGGCGGGGGAGAGTCCGGGGCGCAGGCCGAATCGGCGGTGCAGGTGGTTCGCTAGGTTGGTGGCGCCGAAATTTCGTTCGTTCTCGGTGGTGTCGGTGAAATCGCGGAGGTCGGGGTCGCCGGTCGCGGACTGGGCCAGGGCCATCGACACCAGGGGGAGTACGCGGTGGGCGATGGTGCGGGCGATGGCGGTGTAGTGCGCGAGGCATTCGGTGGCGGTCTCGGCTGCGAGCATCGCTTGGAACTGGGGTCGATCGATCATCGGAATCGGGTCGTCGTCACCGGCCAGCATCGTGTCGTACACGGCCTTGAACACCGCCGGCTTGGTGCCGACGGTGTTGTAGATCGTCTGCACGCTGACCTGCGCGGCCTGGGAGATCCCGGTGATCGTGGTGCCGAGGTAGCCGTGTTCCAGGAACAGCGCGCGGGCGGACTCCAGGACGCGGGCGCGCGTGAGCGCGGTCTGCTGGGTGCGCAGGGCCGTCGAGTATCGCCGCTTCCCTGTCACAGATCTCCTTGAACCATTTTCGATGGATGAACGTTCTAACCAATAGAGCTAGGTTCATTCTAATCTCGGGAGGCCACGATCATGGCGAACGAACACAGCGCGATCGCAGACCTGGCGGTGCGGTCGATTCAGATCATGGGGGCGGGAGAGCTCGCCGACTTCGAGGAGGTGGTCCATCCGGAGGCGTACAACCGGGAAGGGGTGCAGGAACCGCCCGCCTGTCGTGGCAACGGTCCCGCGGCCTTTTACGCCACCGCTCTGTGGCTGCGACAGGCGTTCGCCGACCTGAGCTGGCAGGTGCACACCGTGGTGACCGAGGGCGACGTGGTCGCGGTGCATGTGACAATGGCCGGACTGCAGATCGGCCCGTTCGTCGCCTACGACGTCAATGGTGATGTCGCGCAAGCTTTTCCCGCCACCGGCGAGTCGTTCGCGATCACGCAGACGCATTGGATCCGGGTTGTCGACGGCAAGGTTGTCGAACACTGGGCCAACCGGGACGATCTCGGAATGTCGATGCAACTTGGCTGGAATCCGCCGACGCCGCGATATCTGCTGCGAATGCGCCGCGCGACGAAGCGGGCCCGACGGGAGCAGTCGGCCACGTCGGCTCGACAGTAGCTGACACGCCATGCTGACCGAATGGATTTCGGGGGTGGTGTCCGGTGTGAGTCGAAACCGCGCGGAATATTCGCTCGGCAAAGCTTTTTCTCGCGACTATGTGCCCAGCTGGAAGGGACTTAATACCCTATTTGCTTGAAGTTTGCGGTGGTGGGATCGGTGCCCAGGAAATGCTTCGCAGACCACGATGGAGGGTGTTCTCGGGTGACCATTTCACACTATCCGGTTTGTTTCAATGGCGGTAGCCGAGGCGGGCGGTGACCGCGCGGGTCGACCTGTATGTCATCGCCCGCCTCGATGACGGCGATGCCGCAGTCGATATCGATTGCAGCGAGGTCTCTTTCGGCCATGCATCTGACGGCGCGGTGTGCGGTCACACCACCGCGAATTTGTCGAGGACACTGCTATTGGCACCGGACACTTCACCGGATCTCGACGGACTCGACCGGACGATAGCCGCTGCCGGGTATTGCCGTATCGGCGATTGGCGTGAATGCGTCACGGCCGCAGGCGTCGTGCGTTATTTCGCCGACGCGACGACCGGTCTTCATGCGGTGATGGACGGCTGACTCTTTCAGCCCAGATACGGCGTTCGGCGCCCTTCCAGGTAGTGACTCAGTCTGAGTCGCTGTGTGTGGTGCATGTCGAGGCTGTCCAGTTCGGTGGCGGCGACGAACCGTAATTCGGTGGACTCGTCGGAGATCACGAGTTCGCCACCGATGACACGGGCCAGGAAGCACACGTTGAACTGGCGTCGAACCTCGCCATCGCTGTAGGCGATGATGTGGCGCGGATCGGTGTAGGTACCGACGAGACCGGTGATCTCGATATCGAGGCCGGTTTCTTCCTTGACTTCTCGCACCGCGCAGCCTGGAAGGCTGTCGGTCATTTCCATGCCGCCGCCGGGCAGTGCCCATAGGCTGCTGTCGGCCCGCCGTTGAAGCAGGATTCGGCCTTGCTCGTCGCACACGACGGCAGATGCTGCGACGACAAGGCTGTTCGGTTGTGGTGCGGTGGGGTCGTCGTAGAACTCGGTGCGCGCCATCGGCTCAGCCTTTCACCGGTCTGCCGGTGTGCCAGACCGCGTCGAAACTATCGGTGTAGGTGTCGAACAGGCCGCCGTCGACAGTACGGCGCAGGTGCCAGACCGGCGCAGCGTAGGCATTCACGCCCGCACTGCAGCGCCTTCTCGCGGTCGCCGAGCGGGTCGCTCGCGACGGGAGTGCCGTAGCTGTCGATGTCGCTCACGTCGAGATCGCGCTCGACCGCCGTCGAACCGAGAAGGACGGCTGAATGATGGATTTGGTTCGACAGGGTGCGCAGGCTGGTGCCGCAGAAAGAGCCGGTCGGAACAATGAGTGTCGACGTAGCGATTCTGTTGCTTGTGAGGTCGAGGGACGAGCAGCGGGTGCGGTCGGGAGGAGTGCGGGTGGTCAGCCGGTGACGGCGCCGTGGGCGGCGGAGCTGACGAGTTTGCGGTATTTGGCCAGGACGCCGGAGGTGTATTTGGGCGGGAGTGGTTCCCAGCCGATCTTGCGGGCGGCGAGGTCGTCGGGGGCGATCTCGACGTCGAGGATGCGGTTGGCGACGTCGAGGGTGATCGGGTCGCCGTCGCGGACGAAGGCGATCGGGCCGCCGTCGACGGCTTCGGGGGCGACGTGGCCTACGCAGAGGCCGGTGGTGCCGCCGGAGAAGCGGCCGTCGGTGAGGAGCAGGACGTCCTTGCCGAGGCCGGCGCCCTTGATGGCGCCGGTGATGGCGAGCATCTCGCGCATGCCGGGGCCGCCCTTGGGCCCCTCGTAGCGGATGACGACGACGTCGCCCGCCACGATCGTGCCGTTCTCGAGCGCGTCCATCGCGGCGCGTTCCCCGTCGAAAACCCGTGCCGTGCCGCGGAAGACGTCGGAGTCGAAGCCGGCGCTCTTCACGACGGCGCCCTCGGGGGCGAGGGAGCCGTGCAGGATGGTGAGGCCGCCGGACCGGTGGATCGGCCGGTCGAGTGGGCGGATGACGTCACCGTCGAGGCCGAGTTCGATCGGGGCCAGGTTCTCGGCCATGGTCTTGCCGGTGACCGTCATGACGTCGCCGTGCAGCAGGCCCGCGTCCAGCAGCGCCTTCAGCACGACCGGGATGCCGCCGACCTTGTCGACATCGTTCATGACATAGCGGCCGAACGGCTTGAGATCGCCCAGGTGCGGCACCTTCTCGCCGACGCGGTTGAAGTCGGCGAGGGTGAGCCCGACGCCGGCTTCGCGGGCGATGGCCAGCAGGTGCAGCACGGCATTGGTCGATCCGCCGAGTGCCATGACGATGGTGATGGCGTTCTCGAACGCCTCCATCGTCATGATGTCGCGGGCGGTGATGCCCCGGCGCAGCAGCTCGACGACGGCCTCGCCGGACTTGCGGGCGTAGTCGTCGCGACGACGGTCGGGGGCGGGCGGGGCGGCCGAGCCGGGCAGGCTCATCCCCAGCGCCTCGGCGACCGAGGCCATGGTGTTGGCCGTGTACATGCCGCCGCACGCGCCTTCGCCCGGGCAGATCGCGCGCTCGATGCGATCGACTTCCTCGCGCGTGATCAGTCCCTTGATGCAGGCGCCGACGGCTTCGAACGCGTCGATGATGGTGACATCGCGGCCGTCGACATTGCCCGGCATGATCGACCCGGCGTAGAGGAAGACGCTGGCCAGGTCCAGCCGCGCCGCCGCCATCAGCATGCCCGGCAGGCTCTTGTCGCACCCGGCGAGCAGGACCGAGCCGTCGAGGCGCTCGGCCATCATCACGGTCTCGACCGAGTCGGCGATGATCTCGCGGCTGACCAGGGAGAAATGCATGCCCTCGTGGCCCATCGAGATGCCGTCGGACACCGAGATGGTGCCGAACTCGAGCGGGTAGCCGCCGCCGGCGTGCACGCCCTCCTTGACGGCCTTGGCCAGCCGGTCGAGGGAGAGGTTGCAGGGGGTGATCTCGTTCCAGCTGGAGGCGACGCCGATCTGCGGTTTGGCCCAGTCGTCGTCGCCCATCCCGACGGCGCGGAGCATGCCGCGGGCGGCGGTCTTCTCCAGTCCGTCGGTGACATCGCGGGAGCGGGGCTTGATGTCGATCGGCCGACTGGTCATGCGGATCGCCTTTCCTCGACGGTGCGGCTGCCGTCGATGGCGACGCGATGGTCGCACCGGGGCAGGTCGCCAGTGATCGGGCCACGCCTGGTAACGACAGTGTAGGGCGCGCGCGGCGCGCCGTTGGTCAGCCGACGGTCGACACGGGTCCGGGCCACACGCATAGGTCCACCTATGTAAGGTAAGCCTACACATAGACGAAAGTAGGGGCAGATTTATGCGTATCGTGTCGTTCGGTTTCCAAACTTGGGGTCGCAAGACTCTGCAGGCTCTGATCGACTCGGAGCACGAGGTGGTCCTCGCGGTCACCCACCCCGCCGCGGAGTCCGCCTACAAGGCGATCTGGAACGATTCGGTCGAGGAACTGGCCAACGAGCACGGTATTCCGGTGCACCTCACCGAGCGTGCCGACGCCGAGACCATCGCGCTGGTCAAGAGCGTCGAACCCGATGTGATCGTGGTCAACAGCTGGTACACCTGGATGCCCGCCGAGCTCTACGACATGCCGCCGCACGGCACGCTGAACCTGCACGACTCGCTGCTGCCGAAGTTCACCGGATTCTCGCCGGTGCTGTGGGCGCTGATCAGTGGCGCCGAGGAGTTCGGCCTCACGGTGCACCGGATGGACGAGCAGCTCGACACCGGCGACATCCTGGTCCAGAAGCGCCTGCCCATCCCGGCCGGCGCCACCGGCACCGAACTCGTCCTCGCCGGCATGGAACTGATCCCGGGCGCGGTGCACGAGGCGCTCGCGGCCCTCGGGAACGGCACCGCGGTGTGGACGCCGCAGAACAAGGCCGAGCGCACCTACTTCCACAAGCGGTCCGATCGGGACAGCCGGGTCGACTGGTCCCTGGACGCGGTCGAGCTGGAGCGTTTCGTGCGGGCGCTGTCCGCGCCGTATCCGCGCGCCTTCTCCTACTACCGCGGTGAGCGTATCGAGATCCTCGACGCGGTGATCTCCGAGGCCCGCTACGGCGGCACCGCGGGCCGGGTCATCGTGCAGGAAGGGGGCGGCGCCGTCGTGTGTGGCGCGCAGCCGCACCGGGGTGGCAACCACGCGCTGGTGATCACCCGCGTCCGCACCGCGGCGGGCACCGAACACGACGGCGCCGAATTCTTCGCTCGCGGTGGCTATCTCACCGACGACCCGGCCTGATTTCCCGGTCCAGCAGCGCCCGGCCGCGGGTCGGGCGCTGCCAACCACCTATTCCCCCAGCTTTCGAGGCACCATGATTCCCCACGGTTCGACCCCTGCTGTCCGCCCGCTCACCGCGGCACAACGCGAGGTGTGGTTCGCTCAGCAACTGCTCGGACCGGTGCCGCTCACCATCGCCCAGTACGTCGACCTGCGCGGACCGTTCGACCTCGCGATCTATCGTCGCGCGGCGCAGCTGGCCGCGCGCGAGCTGGGTGCCTACGTGCGCTTCACGGTCGTGGACGGGCAGCCGGGCCAGGTCCACGACGACGGCCTCGACGACCGGATCGCCGTCGTCGACCGGAGCGCGGAGCCCGACCCGGAGGCCGCCGCCCTGGCCTGGATGCGGGCCGACCAGCGCACGCCGTTCGACCTGGTCACCGATCCGCCCATCGTCACCACGGTGCTGCGGCTGAGCTCGGATCGTCACCTGCTCTACACCCGCGCCCACCACTTGGCGCTCGACGGCATGGGTGCCATCCGCCTACAGCACCTGCTGAGCAAGCATTACACGGCGCTCCTCGACGGCGTCGAATTGCCCACGGCCGCAGTCGATTCGACGGCTGTGCTGACCGCGGCGGAGGAGAGCTACCTGAGCTCGCGGCGGTATGGGACCGACCGCGACTACTGGCGCGAGCGGCTCGCCGGGCTGCCCGACCCGGTCACGCTCGCGACCCGGCCGGGTGCGCCCGATCCGCTCCCGATCCACGCGCGCGCCGAGCTGCCCGACGCGCTGGTCGAACAGTTGCGGACGCGTGCCGGTTTCCCCGGTCACGCGCCCGTGCTGGTGGCCGCGTTCGCCGCGTTCCTCGGCAGGCTGACCGATACCGAGTCGGTGGCGCTGAGCCTGCCCGTCACCGCTCGCACCGTCGCCGCGCTGCGCGAATGCGGCGGCATGACCTCGAATATCGTGCCGCTGAGCTGCTCGGGCGATACCGTCGGCGCCGCCATCGCCACCGCGCGGGCCGAGCTGGGCGGGGCGCTGCGCCACCAGCGGTATCGCGGTGCCGAGATGGTCCGCGACAGTGGGCGTCGCGCCGAGTCGCTGGGGTTCGGGCCCGCGGTCAACATCATGAACTTCCACACCGAGGTGATGCTCGGCGCGGCGCGCGGCACCATCGAACTGCTGTCCACCGGGCCGGTCGAGGATCTCGCGCTCAATGTGTATCCGGTGGGCGGTTCCGGGCTGCGGGTCGAATTCGAAGCCAACCGGAATCGTTACGCCGAGGCCGAGGTCAGCGCGCAGCTGGATCGGTTCGTCAGCCTGCTGACGGCGTTCGCCGCGGCGGCCGACGACATGCCGATCGCCGAGTTGCCGATCCTCACCGCCGCCGAGGCTGACCTGCTCGTCCCGTGGCGCGGCCCGGCGGCGGGGACACCGGCCACCCTGAGCGAGCTGATCGCCGCCGCCGTCGCGGCGAACCCGGACGGCATCGCCGTCGTCTACGGCGAGAAGCGCTGGACCTACCGCGAATTCGACGCCTGGACCGACCGCCTCGCCGGTGCGCTGCAGGCCGCGGGCGCGGGGCCGGAGACCTTGGTCGCGATGGTCATGGAACGGTCCGCCGCCTCGGTCGGCGCGGTCTGGGCGATCGCCAAGACCGGGGCCGGTTTCGTGCCGATCGACGTGGGCTACCCGGCCGAGCGCATCGCGCACATCCTCGGCGACTGCGGTGCCGTCCTGGGCGTCACCGGTGTCGAGCACCCGGCGGATCTGCCCGGATCGGTCCGATGGACGATCGTCGACCCCGACGCCGTGCCCGCGGCGGAGCCGCGCCTGCCGGTCGTCGCGCGGCCCGAGCACCCCGCCTACCTCATCTACACCTCCGGGTCCACCGGTGTGCCCAAGGGCGTGCTGGTGACCCACGGCGGACTCGCGAACCTGGCGGCCGAGCGTCGTGACCGCTACGCGTTGCGCCCCGGCGCCCGCACCCTGCACCACGCCTCCCCGGGTTTCGACATGGCCGTCGGCGAGATGCTGTGCGGCCTGGCCGGTGCGGCGACGCTGGTGGTGGCCCCGCGCTACGTCATGGCCGGACCCGACCTGGCCGAACTCATGCGGCGCGAGCGGGTGACCAACGCGATCATCACCCCGGCCGTGCTGGCCACCCTCGACCCCGAGACCCTGCCCGATCTGCGGGTCCTCGGCGTCGGCGGGGAGGCGATCCGCGCCGATCTGGTGTCGGCCTGGTCGCGAACCCGGTTGATGCGCAATGGATACGGCCCCACCGAGGCCACCGACATCGCGACCATCGCGGAGCTGACGCCGGACCGGCCGGTGACCATCGGCGCGCCCCTGCGCGGATTCCACGCACTGGTCCTGGACGCCCGGTTGCGGCCGGTGCCGCCCGGCGTCATCGGCGAGCTGTACATCGGTGGCCCGGCCCTGGCACGCGGCTACCACGGACGGCACGCGCTGACCGCGGCCAGATTCGTCGCCGACCCGTTCGGCCCGCCCGGCGGCCGCGTGTATCGCACCGGTGACCTGGTCACCCTCACCGCCGGTCCGGAGCCCGAGCTGATCTACCACGGCCGCAGCGACTTCCAAATCAAGGTGCGCGGTCACCGCATCGAGCCGGGCGAGATCGAGACCACGCTCACCGGTCTCGCCGGTGTCGGCCGGGCCGCCGTCACCGCGCATCAGGACGCCAGGGGCACCCATCTGGTGGCCTATCTGGTGCCGGACGGTCCCCTCGACGTGGAGCGCGTGCGACTCCAGATCGCCGAGCAGCTGCCCGCGTATCTGCGGCCGAGCGCCTACCTCGTCCTCGACACCCTGCCGCTGACTCCCAACGGCAAGCTCAACGCCCGCCGACTGCCCGCGCCGGTGTTCGGCCAGACCGGGTCCCGGCCGATCTCGACGGATGCCGAGCGCGCGGTGGCGGCGGCCTTCGCCGAGGTCCTCGCGATCGAGGTGGACGGCGCCGAGAGCGACTTCTTCGACCTCGGCGGCACCTCGCTCACCGCGACCGCGCTCGCGGCGCGGCTCGGTATCGGGGTCCGCGTCGTCTTCGACGCGCCGACCGTCGCGGCGCTGGCGCTGCGGCTCGCCGATGCCGACGACCCGGCCACGGACGCCCCGAGGGCGGAAACCCGGCCCGACCAGCTGGCGCCCGCCCCGGCCCAGCTGCGGATGTGGCTGCTCAACCAGCTCTACCGGGATTCGTCGGCCTATCACCTGCCGATCGCGTTGCGCCTCACGGGATCTCTCGATGTGGCCGCTCTCGATGCCGCGCTGCGGGATGTGGTGGACCGGCACGAGGTGCTGCGCACCGTGTATCCCGCCGGCGGCGCGGGGCCGCTGGTGCGCATCCTGACCGTCGACGCCGCGCTGGGTGAAGCGCCGCTGACCGCGCGCGCACTCGACCCCGAAGGGCTGGACGCCGAACTCGCGGTGGCGGTCGCCGCGCCGTTCGACGTCACCACCGACGCGCCGATCCGGCTGGCACTGTGGCGCCTCGGCCCCGACGAGCACGTGCTCGCGCTCGTCGCCCATCACATCGCCGCCGACGGCTGGTCGCACGGTCCGCTCGTGGCCGATCTGTCCGCGGCCTACACCGCGCGGGTGGCCCGGCAGCAGCCGCAGTGGGAACCGCTGCCGCTGCAATACGCCGACTACACGCTGTGGCAGCACCGACGGCTCGGCGATCGCCACGATCCGCGTTCCACCGCCGCGCGGCAGCTCGCGCACTGGGTGGACGCCCTGGCCGGTGCTCCCGACCGGCTGCCGCTGCCGACCGATCGCGTCCGCACTCCCGGCTCCGGCAGGCCGGGCGGCACCGGCGCGGTGGTCGAGTTCGAAATCGGCGCCGACATCGGGACAGCGCTGACCGAGCTGGCTCGCCGGCACAACGCCACGCCCTTCATGGCCGGGTACGCGGCGTTCGCCGTGCTGCTCGGTGATCTGGCCGGGATCGCGGACGTGACGGTCGGGACCCCGGTCGCGGGCCGTGGCCACCCCGCCCTCGACCGCCTGGTCGGCATGTTCGTCAACACGCTGCCCCTGCGCCTGACTCTCGATCCGCAGGAACACTTCACGACGCTGCTGGCGCGGGCCAGGGAGGTCGCCCTCGCCGCGCTCGGCAATGCCGATGTCCCCTTCGACCACATCGTCGAAGCGGTGAACCCGGCCAGGGACACCACCAGGCACCCGCTGTTCGAGGCCGTGTTCTCCTACGAGAACCTGCCCGTGTCGCCCTCGCTCGACCTCGGTGGCCTGACCGTCTCGACCCTGGATATTCCGTGGGAGACAACCCATTTCGATCTGAGCCTGACGCTGCGTGAGCAGCCGGGCACCGGCGGGATGACGGGCAGCCTGCGCTACGCCACCGACCTCTTCGACGCGGCGACGGTCGCCGGGTTCGCGGCGCGGTTCCACGACCTGCTGACCGCGATCGCCACCCGTCCCGAGGCGACGATCGGGCAGCTGTCCGGCTCCGTCGTAAGCGCTCTGCCCGAACGCGCGGCAGCGGCCAGTACCGACACCGTCGCCGCCGCGGCCGGTGACGGCGAGCCCGCGACCGTGCGCGAGCTCGCGGTCGCGCGGGTGTTCGCCGATGTGCTGGAACGGGATTCGGTCGGGATCGACGACAGCTTCTTCGATCTCGGCGGTACCTCGCTGCTGGTCTTCACGCTCCGCTCGGAGCTGCGGACCCGGCTGGGCATCGACGCCGACCCCCGCATGCTGTTCGAAGCGCCGACACCGCGCGGCGTGACGGCGGCGGTGACGGCCGAGTCCGGCGCGTCGGCGGCCGAACACTGGACCGACATGCTGATCGCCGACGCGCGCCTGGACCCCGCGATCACGGTGCCGGAGTCCTTCCCGGTGCCGCCGCTCGCGGCCGACGAGGTGCTGCTGACCGGTGCCACCGGCTTCGTCGGCATCCATCTGCTGCGCGAGCTGCTCGACCGCACCACCGCGCGCGTGTGGTGCCTGGTCCGCGCCGAGGACGCCGACGGTGTGCGCCGCCGCCTCGAAACGACGCTCCAGCGCTACGGACTCGGGACCGAGGGGCTCGCGGACCGGGTCGTGCCGGTTCCGGGCGACCTCGCCGCACCGCGCTTCGGGCTGACCGAGGACACCTGGGCCGAGCTGGCCGCGCGGATCGAGGTGATCTACCACAACGGCGCCCGCGTGAACCATCTGGAATCGTATGCCGCCCTGCGCCCGGCCAATATCGCCGGAACCGTCGAGATCCTGCGGCTGGCGGTCGAGACCAGGGTGAAGACCCTGCATTTCGTGTCCACCGTGTCGGCGGCGGTGGGCGCCGGGCACACCGGCGTCGTCACCGAGCGGACGGCGATCACCGCCGCCGAGGTGCCCCGCAACGGCTATCTGGCCACCAAGTGGGTGGCCGAGCAGCTGGTCCTCGCGGCCGCCGACCGCGGGCTGCCGGTCGCCGTGCACCGGCCCGGCCTGGTCGCCGGATCGATCAGCAGCGGCGCGAACAGCGCCGACGACGCGTTCTGGACGCTCATCCGGTCGGCGGCCCACCTCGGGGTCGCACCCGATATCGAATCCGCCGACGTCACCCTGGCGCCGGTGGACTACGTGGCCCGCGCGCTGGTCGCGCTCGCGACCGGGCGGCAGCCGAACACCGAGATCTACCACCTGGTCAACAGCGCGCCTACCAATGTCGGCGATATCCTGAACACGCTGCGCCGCAGTGGTTTCCCGGTCGAGACGGTGTCGGTGGCCGATGCCGCCGAGCGGCTGGCCGGGCAGATCGCCCAGCACGCCGACCTCATGCGCGCCGCCCTCGTCGCCGACAACTACCTGAACGGCGGTGGCGACGCCCTGATCGTCGACGACACCGGCACCCGCGCGGTCCTGGCCGAATACGGCGTGCGATGCCCGGCGATCGATGCCGCTGTCCTGCAACGCTATGTCGACGGCTTCATCACCGCGGGCCTGCTGCCGACGCCGCTCGAATCGCCGGAGGCCGCGACGACGCCGCGGTGAGACGGCGCGCGCTGACGGAGGAACAAGCAAGCGCCGGAGTGTGATTCAATGTCCGGTTCGCTCGAAGCAGGACATCGTGCGGACTGTTGCCGACGGGAGTGTTTCGCCGGCACATCGTTTCGCGAAAGGACAGCTTGAAATGACACGGTCTGCCATCCGGCACATTGTCGCGATGATCGGAGCGGGCGGCGCCGTCGCCGGGGCCGCTGTGGTGGGGGCCGGTGTCGCCGCCGCCGCGGAAGTGCCTGCCTACGGCAATGTCCGCTACGTGTTCTGCTCCGACGTGCAGGCGGGCAACGAGATCACCTACTACGACTCGCTGGGTAAGCGCGACGAGGTGGTGACGCTGACCGAATCCATGGAGGGCGACCGGTGGTGCCGCACCGTCGACGTGCGGTTCCCCAAGGAAACCTATGTCTGGTCGGCGATCTCGCACCCCGAAGCTCACTACGCCTACGCCGCGGTCTACGTGAACGGCAAGCTGGTGGCCCGCGACGAGGACCGCTCGAGCTTCGGCTACGCGTCGGCGCAGGCCATGTGATCGGGCGTCGCTGAGTGCGTGCACCGGTTCCGCGCGGAGCCGGTGCACGGGGGTCCCTACCCGGGTTCACCCTGCCGGGCGGGACGTGTCCCGGTGGCGACGGGGATCTCCGGGATCAGGTGGCAGATCAGGAGTTTGAGCGAGAACAGCGGGATGAACCACACCAGCGCCGCCGGTACCGGGAAGATGATCAGATTGATCGAGAACACGACCATGAAGGCGGCCATGGCGACAGGTCGGCGCAGATAGGCCGGGACGGATTCGATCAGCAGCGCGGACCCCATCAGCAGCACGGTATTGCCGAGGAACCACCTCGGATCGCCGAGCAGCCACAGGCCGACGACGGCGAGATGCAGGGTGTGGACCGCGACGAAGGACAACCGGCCCCGCGACGATCGGGTGCGGTGGTACCAGCGTTTGGCGGAGTTGGTGGCATTGGTGAGCACGCCCCCGACGAGGTCGAGGACGATGACCACGAGCACCACGCGTTCGGCAAGGCTCCACCCGTCGAGTTCCGGCCAGCAGTAGGCCAGGAGCAGCAGGACGCAGACGGCGCCGCCGAGGTATTCGACCGCCGACTCCGCCCGGGTCTTGCCGGGGCCCATGAACTGTTCGATGCGCCCGGCCCAGCCGGGGGACGTCGGGGGAATCGTCCAATCGGGGTGCAGATCAGTGCGCATGGCGGGGCTCCCACAAGCCGGCGAGCAGGTCGAAGATCTGGTCGGGATCGGCGCCGCCCGCCAGGGCCCAGTGGTCGCCGACGCGCAGGACCGCGGCCGTGGCCGCGGTGAGGAGGTCGCGGTCGATGTCGGTGCGGACGATGCCGAGGTCGATCCCGTTGGCGAGCACCTCGGTCAGCCAGGCGTTGTCCTCGTCGGCCGGGACCCGGGCCAGTGCGGCGTCGGCGAGCGCGCGGTCGAGCGGATTGTCCTCGAGGAACTGCGTCAGTCCGGCCGAATCCCGGCGGAGACCGGTCCAGAACTCGGACGCGGTGGTGACCGGTTTCCATGTTCCCAGCTGGTGTCGCAGGCGGTCCACGACGTCGGACAGGACCAGTCCGAGCAGGTCGTCCTTGCCGTCGAAGTATTGGTAGGCAGAGGTTTTCGAGATCCCCGCGGTCGCGATGATCGTGTTGTACGACGCGGCGTCCGGGCCGTGACCGGCGAACTCGGCCTTCGCGACGTCGATGATGGCGCGCTGCCGGTCGGGTGGGAGGCGGTGAAAACGGGGGAGCGGCATGTACCAATGGTACGCACTACTGGTGTGTACCACTAGTGCATGTTTTGCATCGGGCTACCTGTTCGAGGTCGTGACCCCCTACCATGTCGACGACCTGGCGAAGCGGAGGACGGACGATGACGGCCACCGCGACGGTTGTCGGCGGCAGCTGGCGAGAACTGCTCGGCCCCCGCCATCTCGCGGTGGCTACGGTGCTGGCCGGGGGCGTGGGACTGTACGCCACCAACGAATTCCTGACGATCAGCCTGCTGCCGAGCGCGGTCGCCGAGATCGGCGGCCACCGGCTCTACGCCTGGGTGACCACCGTGTACCTGATCGCATCCGTCACGGCCGCCACCACCGTGAGCGCGACGCTGGCCCGGCTCGGGGCGCGCCGGTCGTATCTGCTCGGGCTGACCGCCTTCGGTCTGGCCGGCGCGCTGTGCGCCCTGGCACCGACGATGGAGATTCTGCTGGCGGGCCGGACGCTCCAGGGCGCGGCGGGCGGGCTGCTCGCCGGTCTGGGCTACTCGGTGATCAATACCGCTCTCCCGCAGCGCCTGTGGACGAAGGCCTCGGCGCTCGTCTCGGCCATGTGGGGAGTCGGCACGGTGCTGGGGCCCGCGGCGGGCGGACTGTTCGCGCAATACGGTTCGTGGCGTTGGGCTTTCGGTGCCCTGTTGATCGCGACCGGAATCATCGCGGCGCTGGTCCCGCTCGCGTTGCCTGCCCGGCCGTTCACGCTGCCTGCCCGGCCGGGCGCGTTGCCTGCCCGGCCGGGCGAGGTTCGGCGAAGCCGGGATGGGATTCCGGTCCGGTCGCTGCTCCTTCTCGCCGTGGCGGCATCGGCGGTCAGCGTGGCGGCGATCGCGGGCGGCCCCAGCGCGCGGACGGCGTTGCTCGTCCTCGCGGCGGGCTCGGTCGGGGCATTCCTCGTCGTCGATCGCCGGGCAGCCTCGGCTGTCCTGCCGCCCAGTGCGTTTCGGCCCGGTCCACTGAGATGGATCTACCTGACCCTCGGCATTCTCATGGCCATCACCATGGTCGATATGTACGTGCCCTACTTCGGCCAGCGGCTCGCGCATCTTCCGCCGGTGGCGGCGGGTTTCCTCGGTGTCGCCCTGGCCATCGGGTGGACGACGAGCGAGATCGTCAGCGCCTCGGTGACGCGTCGGCGGGTGATCGCGGGTGCGGTCGCCGCGGCACCTCTGGTCATGGCGGTCGGCTTGCTGACGGCAGCGCTGAGCCAGGTCACCGACGCCACGGCGGGAACCATCGCCCTCTGGACCACCGCGCTGCTGCTCACCGGCGTCGGCATCGGCATGGCCTGGCCACACCTGACCGCATCGGCGATGAGCAGTGTCACCGACCCCGCCGAAGGAGCCCGCGCCGGCGCGGCGATCAACACGGTTCAGCTGGTCTGCGGGGCCTTCGGCGCCGGCCTGGCGGGCATCGTCGTGAACGCGACCGACACCGGCGGCGCCGCACCGGCGCGGTGGCTGTTCGCGATGTTCGCTGTTGTCGCAGTCCTAGGACTCGGGGCGTCCGCGCGCAGCGTTCGCCCGGTCCCGTCGAGCTGATCGGTTGGGGGACAACGGTACTCGGCGATGACCGGCAGGGCCTGGCCGATCAGGCCGCCGCGATCTCGGTGGCGCCGTTGAGCCGGGCATAGCGTCCCGCGTCGTCGAGCAGTGTCGTGTGGTCGCCGAGTTCGACGACGCGGCCGTGGTGCAGGACGGCGATCTGGTCGGCGTCGCGGATGGTGCTGAGCCGGTGCGCGATGGTGATGACCGTGCGGCCGCGCGCGACCACGTCGATGGCGGCCTGCACCGCTCGCTCGGTCTCGTTGTCGAGGGCGCTGGTGGCCTCGTCGAGCACCAGGACGCGCGGGTCGCGCAGGAGCGTGCGGGCCAGGGCGATGCGCTGTTTCTCGCCGCCGGAGAACCGATGACCGCGCGACCCGACCACGGTGTCGTAGCCCTGGGGGAGCGAGACGATCAGGTCGTGGATCTGGGCGGCGCGGGCCGCGCGCTCGATCTCGGCGTCGGTAGCGGCGGGCTCGGCGTAGCGCAGATTCTCGCGGACGGTGGTGTGCAGCAGGTAGGACTCCTGCGAGACGACACCGACGATGCGGGCGAGAGTGCCCAGTTCCAGGTCGCGGATGTCGACGCCGTCGATGGTCACCCGGCCGCCGGTGGCGTCGTGCAGGCGGGCGACGAGCGAGGCGAGGGTGGTCTTGCCGGAGCCGGTCTCGCCGACGAGGGCGAGCGTCGACCCGGGCGGCACCACGAGCGAGACGCCGTCGAGAACATCGGGTCCCGCGGCGTCGTAGCGGAAGCTGACGTCGTCGAACCGGACCTCGCCCACGACATCGCGGGGGTCGACGTCGACCGGCCGGGTGGGCTCGTCGATCTCCACGGGGAGGTCGAGGTAGCCGAAGATCCGGCTGAACAACGCCATCGAACTGGTGACCTCGACGCCCACGTTGAGCAGGCTCATCAGCGGCCGGAAGAGCGCGGCCTGCAAGGTGGTGAAGGCGACCAGGGTGCCGATCGTCATGCCGCCGCTGGTCGCGGGGAATCCGGCGGCGAGGTAGAGCACGGCGGGAATCGCCGCGAAGACGATGTTCATCGTGGCCATCCGCCACCGGCCTGCCAGCTGGGAGCGCACCTCGAGATCGACCAGATCGTGCGAGGTCTGCTCGAAATGCGCGGAGGCCACCGGACCGGTGCCGAGCGTCTTGCCCAGCAGCACACCGCTCACCGAGAGTCCCTCCTCGACCTGACCGTGCAGGTCGGCGAGGTGGCGTTGGCGCCGGGCGGTGATGTCGCGGCGGAGCAGGGCCACCCGCCGTGTCAGCCAGATCGCCGGCGGCAGCACCACCAGCGACAGCAGCGACAGCCGCCACGACAGCACCGCCATCGCGATCGACGTGCCGACCACGGTGGTGACATTGCTGGCGATGGCGGTCGCGGTGCTGGTGACCACGGACTGCATCCCGCCGACATCGTTGATCAGCCGGGACTGGACCTCGCCGCCGCGGGTGCGGGTGAAGAACGCCAGCGACTGCCGCTGCAGGTGGCGGAACACGTCGGTGCGCAGGGCATGCATGACCTGCTGTCCGACGGTGGTGGAGATGAGCGTCTGGCCGACGCCGAGCACGGCGGTGAGCACGGTGACGGCGAGCATGCCGCCCACCGCCCAGAGCAGCAGCGCGATGTCCTGGTGCGGCAGCGCGTCGTCGATCACCGCGCGCAGCAGGAACGGCGAGGCGAGGCTGATCGTCGACGCCGCCACGATCAGGCCGGTCAGCAGGGCGAGCCGAAGCCGGTACGGCGCGAAGAGCGCGGCGATCCGGCGCGGCGAAACAGGCGACTCGCGCAGTTGGGCGCGGTCGGTGGGGTCGGGGCGACGGGTGCGGCCGCCGCGGGACATGTCTTGGTCTTGCACAGGCAACCCCCTCGGGTTGTGCGGTTATGCTGAGGTTCCCTCACTATCTGGCAGTGTAAACACTTCGAGAGGCCGGTTTTATGCCCGACAACGAGAGCGAGCTCCTGATGCAGGTGGCCAGGACGCTGCGCCGACGCTGGGCCGCGGCGTACGCGCCGATCGGGCTGACCCCGCATCAGGCCCGCGCGCTGCGCGTGGCGGGCGAGCACGACGGTCTCCGGTTGTCGGCCGTCGCCGAGGCGTTGCGGATCAGCCCGCGCTCGGCCACGGAGGTCGTCGACGTGCTCGAGCGGGCCGACTTGGTCACCCGCAGGCCGGACCCGACCGACCGCCGGGCGACGCTCGTGGTGGTGACCGCGCTGGGCGTCCGGACACTCGACACCCTGTCCGCGGCCCGGACGAAGGAGGCCGACGACTTCTTCGCCCGGCTCACCGAGGACGAGCGCACCGCGCTGCGGGGCATCCTCGGCAAGCTCGTCGACGAGGACGCGGTCCCGGCGTCGCGATCGAACGCGGTCGGCCCTCAGTAGTCGAGGGCGTGTTCGGGCTGGCAGACATGCAGGGGTGACGGCAGGTACCGGACGATGGCGTCCAGCAGCGGGCCGACATCACTCCACGGGGCCGCGTCGCACAGGACGGGTGCGGCGTCGCCGATATGGGTGAGATCGCGGACGCGGTCGTACAGCTGCCCGGGAGCGACCACCCCCGCGCCGAGTTCGCTGTCCTGCTCCCGCACCGCGCGGACGAGACGGCGATACCACTGTTCGGCGACGTGCCAATGGCCGCCGTAGAATTCGGCGGCCATCGGTTCGAGCGCCCACATCGGGACCAGGTCGACGACGCCTTCGAACGCCGTGCCGATGCCATGTGGGATCTGCACCGTCAACGGCACCGCCCCGTGCGTCCCGGCGATGGTGCGGACGCAGCGGTCGAAGTCCGCGGCCGGATGATCGAGTCCGGTCACCAGGCACAGCCGGGCGACCTGGTGGTCGTCGGCGACCCGCAGCAATGTCTCGAGCCGGGGCGCGCGCCGCGCCGCCGCGGTCATCACCGCGATCACGCCGTCGGCCATCCGGACGGCGCGCTCCAGGGTCGCGATGGGCGCGTGGCTCGACAGCGGGGTGAGGCGGATCGTGTGCTCGACGCGGTCGGTCGTCCACCGGACCGTGGCCGCCGTGCCGGACCCGCATTCGGCGACACGGCCGGTCAGCCGGTGGACGACCCGTTTCGTCTCCTCGGGGTCCCCGATGATGGTGACGTTGCGGATCGTCTGCGGTTCAATGCCTTCGGTGCCCATCGCGTCGCGGTACTCCCATCCGGTCTCACCGTACCTCCGCGCGGACGCCGGTGAAGCGGATTTCCGCCCCAAAGTAGAACGTGTTCCTATACCGTCGGGCTCGTGCAGAAAGAACAACGCCCTGCCGTGGCCGACTGGTTCACCGCGGACGACGGCACCGTGCGTCTGCGGGGGAGTCGCTGTACCGCCTGCGGCACACCGTATTTCCCGCGCAACGCACTGGCCTGCCGGAACCCGCAGTGCACGGGTCCCCGCAACGGCTCCGAGCTGGAGGATTACCTGTTCTCCACCCGGGGCCGGATCTGGTCGTACGCGGACGCCCGCTACAAACCGCCACCGCCCTATGTCTCGCCCGATCCGTTCGAGCCGTATGTCGTCGCGGCCGTGGAGCTCGAGGTCGAGCAGATGGTGATTCTCGGACAGGTGGTCCGTGGCCTGACGGTGGACGACCTGGCGGTCGGCATGCCGGTCGAGCTGACCCTCGGCGTGCTGTACGAGGACGAGGAAGCGGAGCACACGGTGTGGATGTGGAGGCCGGTCGATGACCGAGACCAGTGATCGCGATATCGCAGTCCTCGGTGCGGGCATGCACCAGTGGGGCAAGTGGGGCCGCAATTTCGTCGAGTACGGGCTGGTGGCCGCCCGCGCCGCGCTGGCCGACGCCGGCGTGGACCACCGCGACGTCGGCTACATCGCCGGCGCCGACACGATCCGCAACGGCTACCCCGGCTTCGTCTCCGGCGCGACCTTCGCCCAGGCGCTCGGCTGGACCGGAGCCCGGATCTCGAGCAGCTACGCCGCCTGCGCCTCCGGTGCCCAGGCCATCGCCAACGCGCGGGCCCAGATCCTGGCCGGGCTGTGCGACGTCGCGCTGGTGGTCGGCGCCGACACCACCCCGAAGGGGTTCTTCCAGCCGGTCGGCGGCGAGCGCCGCGACGATCCGGACTGGTTGCGTTTCCACCTGCTCGGCGCGACGAACCCCATCTATTTCGCGCTCTACGCCCGGCGGCGGATGGCGTTGCACGGCGCCACGCTCGACGATTTCGCCGCGGTCAAGGTCAAGAACGCCCGGCACGGCCTGAACAACCCGTACGCCCGCTATCGCAAGGAGGTGTCGGCCGAGGAGGTCGCCGCCTCGGCGATCGTCTCGGACCCGCTGCGGCTGCTCGACATCTGCGCCACCAGTGACGGCGGTGCCGCGCTGGTGCTGACCTCGATGGACTACGCGCGGCGCCACGGCGTCACCGATCCGGTCCGGATCAGCGCGCTGTCGACGGTCACGCCGACATTCCCGAAGACGGTGCTCGATCTGCCCGATTTCGCGACGGACTCCGCCGTGGCCGTCGAGGTCCCGCCGCGCGAGTTCCGTTCCGCCGTCGCCTACGCGGCCTACGAGGAGGCCGGGCTCGGCCCGGACGACCTGTCCCTCGCCGAGGTCTACGACCTGTCCACCGCGCTGGAGCTGGACTGGTACGAGGACATCGGGCTCTGCGAGAAGGGCGGCGCGGAGAACCTGTTGCGCGGTGGCGCGACGACGCTGGGCGGCCGGGTACCGGTGAACCCCAGTGGTGGGCTGGCCTGCTTCGGTGAGGCGATTCCCGCGCAGGCGATCGCTCAGGTCTGCGAGCTGACCTGGCAGTTGCGCGGCCAGGCCGAGGGCCGCCAGGTCGAGGACGCGCGCGCGGGCATCGCGGTGAATCAGGGCCTGTTCGGCCACGGTTCGGCGATCATCGCCACGCGCTGACCGTTCTTCCGGTCGACGGCACGGCTCCGGCACCGATCGCGACGATCGGTGCCGGAGCGCGGGCTCAGCCGAGGAAGGTGTTGATCGTCTTCTGCTCGGTGTAGGCATCGATCGCCGCGGCGCCCAGCTCGCGGCCCCAGCCGGACTGCTTGTAGCCGCCGAAGGGCAGTGCGGCGTCGAAGGCGTTGTGCGCGTTGATCCATACCGTGCCCGCCTTGATCTGGCGGGCGGTGCGATGCGCCTTGGACACATCGGTGGTCCACACCGAGGCGGCCAGTCCGTACGGGGTGTCGTTGGCCGCCGCGGCCACGCCCTCCTCCGCGTTGAACGGGGTCGCCACCACGACCGGGCCGAAGATCTCCTCGCGGTACACGCTGAACGAGGCGTCGACATCGACGAACACCGTCGGTTCGACGAAATAGCCGCTCTCGCCGTGGCGGCGCCCGCCGGTCAGCGCCCTGGCCCCGGCGCGTACTCCGGCGTAGAGATAGCCGAGGACCCGGTCGAGCTGGGTCTGTGAGACCAGCGGGCCGACGTCGGTGGCCGGGTCGAGGCCCGAGCCGATCCGGCTCGCCGCGGCGGCGTCGGCGACGCCCTGGGTGAATTCGTCGAAGATCTTGTCCTCCACCAGGAGCCGGGTGCCACTGGTGCAGGTCTGGCCCTGGTTGAACAGGAACCCCGACGCGGTGCCCGGAATCGCCAGGTCCAGATCGGCGTCGGCGAAGACGACCTGCGGGCTCTTGCCGCCGAGCTCGAGGCTGACCTTCTTCAGATTGCCCTTGGCGGCGTCGACGATGAGCTTGCCCACCTCGGTCGAGCCGGTGAAGGCGATCTTGTCGACGTCGTCGTGGGCGGCCAGCGCGGCACCGGCGTCGCCGTAGCCGGTGACGACATTGAGCACGCCGTCGGGCAGCCCGACCTCGGCGAGGATCTCGGCCAGGCGCAGGGCGGTGAGCGGGGTGTCCTCGGCGGGCTTGAGGACGACGGTGTTGCCGGTCGCCAGGGCGACGGGAATCTTGAACGCGGCCATCAGCAGCGGGAAGTTCCACGGGACGATCGCCCCGCACACGCCGATCGGCTCGCGCAGGGTGTAGGCGTGCCACTGCGTACCGGGCGCCCAGGGCACCGAGATCGGGATGGTGCGGCCTTCGATCTTGGTGGCCCAGCCCGCGTAGTACTGGAAGAGCTCGGCGACCCAGGTGATGTCGACCGCCTGGGCGACCCCGGCGGACTTGCCGTTGTCCAGCGATTCCAGCTGGGCCAGTTCCTCGGCGTGGGCGTAGATCGCCTCACCGGCGCGGAACAGCAATCGCTGGCGCTGGGCCGGCGTCCACAGCGACCACTCGCCCTCGAACGCGGTCCTGGCCGCGCGCACGGCACGGTCGACGTCGACGGCCTCGGCGTGGGCGACCTCGGTCAGTACCTGTCCGGTGGCCGGGTCGCGGGTCTGGAAGGTGCGGCCCGCGGCCGCGTCGACCCAGCGGCCACCGATGAACAGCTGCTTCGGCGTCGAGAGCCACGCGCGGACCTGCGGCAGCACCGGGGTGAGGGTGGTGGGCTCGAGTACTTCGGTCATCGTGTTGCCTCCCTGTCAGGAGTGGTCGTGCACGAGCACGCCACGGATGTTCTGGCCGTTGAGCAGGTCGTCGTAGCCCTGGTTGACCTGGTCGAGGGTGTAGGTGCGGGTGATGAGCTCGTCGAGTTTCAGGTCGCCGCTCTGGTAGAGACCGAGGATCTTGGGGATGTCGACGGTCGGGTTGCAGTCGCCGAAGAGGCTGCCGCGCAATTCCTTCCGGAACAGCGTCATGATCGATCCGGGGAGCTGGATGTTGATCTCGTCGAGCTTGTTGAGCCCGGTCAGCACGACCTTGCCGCCCTTGCCGACGGCGTCGAAGCCGGCGCGCACGATCTCGGCGGTCAGCAGATCCGGGATCAGGATCGCGGCGTCGGCGCCTTGGCCGCGGGTCAGGTCGTTGATCGTGGCGAGCGCGTCACCGGCGTCGGCGAAGGCGTGCGTGGCGCCGAGTTCGAGCGCCCGTTCGCGCTTGTTGTGCAGCGGGTCGACCGCGACGACGTAGCGCGCGCCGGCGAAGCGGGCGCCCTGCACCGCGTTGATCCCGAGCCCGCCGATGCCGAAGACGACCACCACATCACCGGGTTTCACCTCGGCCGTGTTGACCGCCGAGCCCCACCCGCTTGGCACGCCGCAGCCGACCAGCACCGCCTTGTCCAGCGGCAGGTTCTCGTCGACCGTGACGCAGGAGTTCTGGTGGATCACCCCGTACTGGCTGAAGGTGCCGAGCATGCACATCGCGCCGTACTCACCGGCCGGTCCCCGCAGCGGGAAGCGACCACCGGGCAGATAGCCCTCCAGGATCGTGGCGCCCATGTCGCAGATGGACTGCTGACCGTTGGAGCAGTAGCGACAGGTGCCGCAGTTCGGAATGAACGAGCACACCACGTGATCGCCGGGCTTGACCCGGGTCACGCCCGGCCCGACCTCTTCGATGATGCCCGCGCCCTCGTGCCCGAGCACCATCGGCAGCCGCGCTTCGAGGTCACCGTGCGCGATATGGACATCGGAATGGCACAGCCCGCCATAGAGATACCGGATGAGTACCTCTCCCTCGCGCGGCTTGTCGAGTTCGAGCTCCTCGATCTCGATCGGCTTGCCGGGTTGGTAGACGACCGCGGCCTTGGTCTTCATGGCGGGTTCTCCTGATCCTCGTCGATGCGCCCCGTCTGGAGTGACGGGAACCACGGTCGCAACGTGCGGACCTCGCGACTGTTCAGAAATTGGACAATCGTGACCCCGGTCACGATTGCTACCGTGGACGCATGGACACCGAGGTGCAGCGGGAACCGATCGCCGCGTCCTGGCATCGTGCGACGATGGCCGGACTGGAGCCGGGTTCGGTGCTGGACACCATCAGCTATGTCGACATCGACGCGGCCAGTCCGCTGATGGCCGCGGCCGCGGTCGTGCTCGACGACCTCGAGCATCGGCTCGACGGCACCGACTTCACCACGATCGTCGTCGACCGGGAAGGCCGGATCGCGCACCAGTGGTGCGGGAACCGCGGCGCCCGCCAGGTCTTCGACGATCTCGGTGTCGATGTCGGCGCGTCCCTGCTGGAAGAGGTGGTCGGCACCACCGCACCGGGCGTCGCCCTCGAAACCCGCACCAGCATCGCCGTCAACGGCGCCGAGCACTTCGCCGTTCCGCTGCGGCGCATGAGCTGCTACGGGCACCCCATCTTCCACCCCACCACCCGCCGGATCGAGGGCGTGCTCGACCTGTCCACGGTGGCCAGGGCGGCCAGCCCGCTGCTGCCACCCCTGGTCGCCCGCGCCGTCGCCGACATCGAGCAGCGGCTGCTCGACGGTTCCCGCGTCTCGGACAAGGAACTGCTCGCCGCGTTCCAGGCCGCGGGCACGCGCCGCCGCGCGGTGCTGGCCATCGGGCGTGACCTGCTCATGTCCAACCAGGCCGCCGCGGATCTGCTCGGTGCCACCGACGTCGCGCTGCTGCGCATGATGGCACCGGATGTGCGCCGCAGTTCCGTCTTCGACCTGACCCTGGAGTCCGGGCTGGCGGTGCGGGTCGAAGCGACCCGCGTCGGCGGGCCGGCCGGGGGCACACTGCTCAATGTCGAACCGCGGGAACGGGCGAGTATCGCCTACTCCCGCCGAGCGCTCGACCCCGGCGATCCGCTGCTGGTCGCGGGCCCGCCGGGGTCCGGACGCTCGCGCACCGCGCGCGAACACGCCACCGAGCAACCGGTCACCGTCCTGACCGCCGCCAACGCCCTGCTCGACGGCAGCGACGTGTTCGCCCGCGACTTCGCCGCACTGGTCCGGGCCCGGCAGGGCACCGTCTGCGTCGACGGGCTCGACCTGCTGCCCGACGATCTGATCGACCTCGTCGCCACCCACGTCGCCGACCGGCAGGTACCGCGCGTCGTGCTGGTCACCGGAGCGGTGGACACGCTCACCGGCCGCGCCGCCGCGCTGGCCGCGGAATGCACCGATCGCGTCGAACTCGGTCCGCTGCGCAACCGGCGCGGCGAGATCCCGGCGCTGGTCGCGGCGATGCTGCGCGAAGCGGGCGCGGACGGCTCGCTGTATTTCACGCCCGGTGCGCTCTCGGCGCTGTCGGCCCACGACTGGCCCGGCAATCTGCGTGAACTGCGCGCGGTCGTCACCGAGGTCGTCCGGCACCGGCGCACCGGCGCGGTCGTCCTCGCCGACCTCCCCGAGGCCTACCGCGCCCAGCAGCCGCTGCGGCCGCTGATGCCCATCGACCGTGCCGAGCGTGACGTCATCGTCGAGGCGCTGCGCAAGTTCGACGGCAACAAGGTCAAAACGGCTCAGGCCCTGGGTATTTCGCGCACCACGCTCTACGCGAAGATGCGCGCCCTGCGGATCACCGTCTACTGACCCACCACGAAGTCGGCCATCATCGCCATGTCCTCGTGTTCGAGATTGTGGCAGTGCAGCATGAACGGGCCGGGGTAGTCGGTGAAACGGACCGCCACCTCGACGGCTTCGGTGGGGCGGACGTCGACGGTGTCCTTCCAGCCCGCGTCGAAGGGCCCGGGTGGGCGATTGTTCCGGGAGACGACCTGGAACGGATCGAGGTGCACATGGACCGGGTGGTGGAAATCGGTGATGAAGCGCCAGATCTCGACGGTGCCCAGGCGGGGGTTCGCCAGCGCGCGACCGGGTTCGTAGGCAGCGCCGTTGATCGACCAGCCGGCCGGGCCCAGCTGGAACAGGAAGGTGCGTTCGGCGACGGCGGTGGCGGGATCCAGGCGCTCCACGGGCGCGAGCCGATCGGGGACGGTGGTGTCGTCGCGTCGCGGCGGACCCGTGACGTCGAAACGCAGGACGTCGGCGGTCGGTCCGGTGCCGAGGGCGTTGCGTAGCCGAACCGAGGTGCCGGGCGGGTAGGCGGCGAAATCGATGATCACGTCGAATCGTTCGGCCGGGGAGATGTCGATGTGGTCATGCCGGAGCGGCCGCTCCAGCAGGCCGCCGTCGCTGCCGATCTGCACGAAACCGCCTCCCGGGGGAGAAGATTCGAGGGTCAGCCGGTAGCGGCGGGCGTTGGAGGCATTGAGAAGCCGGAAGCGGTAGCGCACCGGCGAGACCTCCAGCCGCGGCCACGGCGCGCCGTTGACCAGCACCACGTCGCCGAGGACTCCGTTCATGTATCGATCGGTGACTCCGGGCGTGCGCAGCTCCGGATCGGCCAGCGGATAGGCGAACGAGCCGTCGGCGGCGAAGGAGCGGTCGCTGATGAGCAGGGGAATGTCCCGGTCGCCGCGGGGGAGCGGCAGCGCGTCCTCGATCTCGTCGCCGATCAGGTGGAACCCGGCCAGCCCGCGCCAGACCGCCGGGCCGGTGAAGCTGTGCCGGTGGTCGTGGTACCAGAGCGACGCGGCACGTTGACGATTCGGATACCGGTAGGTGCGTTCGCCGTGGGCGAGCGCACCGGTCGACGTGGCGACTCCGTGACCGTGGTTCGGCGGGGGCGCGGTGCTCGTGCCGACCGGGAGGACCAGATCCATCGGGTAGCCGTCACTGTCGGCGGGGGTGTGCCCGCCGTGCAGGTGCACCACCGTCGGGTGCGGCAGTTCGTTGCGATGGCGCACCGAGGTCGCCCGACCGGATCTCGCCCGGATGGTCGGCCCGGGAAAGCTGCCGTGGTAGGTCCACGCCTCGGTGCGCAGCCCCGGCAGGATGTCGAGATGCGCTGTGCGCTGGGTGATCTCGTAGTAGTCGGTGGACAGATCGGACCGGACGGGCGTCAGCTCCGGGGGAATCGGCAGCCGCGCCTGGAACGGTCGCGGCAGCGGCGCGGCGCTGGGCAGCAGCCGACCCGGCTCACCGGGTCGCCCGATGTTCGGCACCGCCGCCCAGCCCGCGCCGCCGAGCGCGACGGCCGCTCCCACACCGACGCCGGCGCGCAGGAATCCACGTCTGCCGATGCTCATCGCCGCCACCGCCACGCCCAGCTCACCAGCAGCGCCGTGCCGATGGCCAACCCGACCGCGAGCGGAATATGCACCGCCAGTACACGTTCCTCGCCGAGCGGGATCAGTGCCGCCGCGATGGACAACTGGAGCACCGCGGTCCGGGCGGGCCAGGCGGGTCCGCCGCCCTTGCGCCACAGCAGAATCGCGCAGCCGAGCTGGCCGAGAAACACCAGCGCCACGATGCCGCCGTTGCGGCTGTGCAGCGCGAGTGCTTCGAAGTGTCCGGCGAGGAAACCGCCCGCGAGGGCGGCCTGCGCGAACACCAGGACCGCCGCCGTCGTCACCGTCGCCCGGAACAGCGGCAGCGGCCACCGGGCGACGACCGCCGCGGTCATCGGCGGGCCTGGCGCACGCCGCGCCGCCACACCTCGGCGATCGCGGAGGTGGCGGTGATATCGGTGGTCGGATCGCCCTCCACGAGAAGGAGATCCGCGCGCAGGCCCGGTGCGACGCGTCCCCGATCGGACAGCCCGAAGCGATCGGCCGTCCGGCTGGTCGCGGCCGTGAGCACGTCCAACGGGGGCAACCCCGCCGCGGTCAGCAGCTCCAGCTCCCGATGCAGGCCACTGCCGTGGGCGGGCACGTACGGGGTCGCGTCGGTGCCCGCCAGCAGGGACGCGCCGGCCCGATGCAGTGCCCGGGTCACGCGCATCGCGTCGTCGAACGAGCCGGGCACCGCGCAGTCGGCGGTGCGCTCGCGCTGCCCGGTGATGGCCTCGAAGTACACCAGGGTGCTCACCACGAACACGTTCTGCGCGGCGATCCGGTCGGCCAGCTCATCGGTGCCGCCCGTGACATCGGTCCACACGTGGGCGAGCCCGTCGACACCGGCCGCGAGCGCGATCAGCACTTCGGACTCGGTGATCGCGTGCGCGATGACCTGCAATCCGGCGTCGTGGGCGTGGGCGGTCAGCGCTCGCGCGGTCTGCTCCGACAGCACCGGCAGGCTCGTGCCGTGCACGCTGCCGTCGTCGATGACGATCTTGAGGTAGTCGGCACCCTCCGCCAGCCTGGCCCGCACGAAATCAGCCGCCTGCTCGGGGCCGGCGATGGTATCGAACGGTGCGAGGCCGAGCGCGGCGATCTCCGGTGCGGCCAGCAGCTGACTCGGATGGCCGCCCGGCGCCGTGGCCAGGGTGCCCGCGCTGCGGATGTCGGCGATATCGTCACGTCGCCGCGCGGCCGCCCGCTGTGCGGTCAGCACGTCGGGGAGACAGAACATGTCGAGTTCGGTGGTGACACCGAACGCGAGTGCTCGGGCCAGGTCGCCGTCGAAGACGTGGGTGTGGGCATCGATGAGCCCCGGCAACAGGGTGCGGCCGGACCCGTCGATCTCCATCTCGGCGGGCGCGTCGTCGGTGGCGACGATCCGGTCGTCGTCGAGCAGCACCGTCGTTCGATCGATGCGCCGCTCGCCGTCGAAGACACGGACATTGCTGATGCGGGTTCGCATGGGAGCTCCTGGTCGGGGATGGTGGAAGAGATTTCGCCGACGAGGAGGGCGCGTTGCGGGCAGAACGTGACGCCGAAGGGGCGATCCTGTGGGGTGGATCACAGATTCCGGTGCGCTTGTCACACTCGGCGGTGCCGCGCGCCTCTTCGTAGAAAGACCATCCCGCCGGACCGGAGGACCGCCATGACCGATGCCGTCGACACCGCCACCGAGACCTTCCTCGGCTACCGCGAGCTGCTGTTCTCGGTGGTCTACAACATGCTCGGCAGCGTCGCCGACACCGAGGACGTCCTGCAGGAGGCGTGGCTGGCGTGGCAGGCCCGCGTTCGCGGTGGCGAGCCGATCGACAATGTCCGCGCCTATCTCACCCGGATCGCGGTGAACCAGGCGCTGGCCCGGCGGTCCGTGCTGGCCCGGCGCCGCGAAGACTATGTGGGGCAGTGGCTTCCGGAGCCGCTGCTCGACGCCGACACCGCCGTGGGCGACGGCGCGGCGAGCGTGGTGCGCGCCGAATCGTCGTCGATGGCGATGCTGGTGGTCCTGGAGTCGCTGACGCCGCTCGAGCGGGCGGTGTTCGTGCTCAACGAGGTCTTCGCCTATCCGCACACCGAGATCGCCGACATGGTCGACCGCTCACCCGCCGCCGTCCGCCAGATCGCCCATCGCGCCCGCGCCCACGTCCAGGCGCGCAGACCACGCACCCAGGTGGACCCGCGGATCCGCCGCGAGGTGACCGAACGTTTCGTCGACGCCGCGATGGGCGGCGACCTCGAGAAACTCCTCGCAGTCCTGGCCCCGGAGGTCACCCTCTGGACCGACGGCGGCGGTACCGGACCCGCCACCTCCTTGCGGCCGGTCCACGGGCGAACCGCTGTCGCCGAGGTGTTCCTCGCCGTCGCCGCCGGTGGCCTCGACGGCTACCGGGTGGGCTGGCGCACGGTCAGCGGTGATCCGTGCGCGGTGATCTTCGACGGCGACGCGCCGCTCGCGGTCGTCGTCCTCGAGGTGGATCCCGACGACGCCGTCCTCGGGATCTACTCGGTCACCAACCCCGCCAAGCTCACCCGGGTGACCGATCCGACGCGCTGAGCACTCGTGCGCTCAGGCGCCGCGGAAGATCGTCTTCGATTCCAGATAGGGATCGAGGCTGCCCGGACCGAGTTCGCGCCCGATCCCGCTGTTCTTCACCCCGCCGAACGGCGCTTCCATCGGGAACGACGCGCTGTTGACGCCGATGGTTCCGGTCTCGACCCGCCGGGCCACCTCGGTGGCCCGGGACCGGTCGGTCGAGAAGACACCGCCGCCGAGGCCGTAGTCGGAGTCGTTGGCGATCGCGATCGCCTCGTCCTCCCCGTCGTAGGCGATCACGACCACCACCGGGCCGAAGATCTCCTCCCGCGCGATCCGCATGTCGTTGGTGACATCGCCGAACACCGTCGGCTCGACATAGAACCCGCGGTCGAATCCGGCGGGTCGCCCGCCGCCGACCACGATCCGGGCGCCCTCCGCGCGACCGAGGTCGAGATAGGACTCCACCCGCTCCCGCTGGCGGGCCGAGACCAGCGGCCCGAAGAAGTTCCCCGGATCGGTGGGGTCACCGAGCGGGAGTGCGGTCAGCGCCGCGCTCACCGCGTCGACCACCTCGTCGTAGCGCGATCGCGGAGCGAGCACGCGGGTCAGCGCCCGGCACGTCTGCCCGGTGTTCGGCGCGCACGCCGAGGCGACGAAGGGCGCGAAAGCCTCCAGATCCACATCGTCGAGCAGGATCGCCGCCGACTTGCCACCGAGCTCGAGGGTGACCCGTTTGAGGTCGCGGCCGCAGCTCGCGGCGATGGCCTTGCCCGCCGCGGTCGATCCGGTGAACGAAATCTTGCGCACGAGTGCGTGTTCCACCAGCGCCGCCCCGGTCTCCCGGCCACCGGCGACCACATTGACGACACCGGCGGGCGCCCCCGCCTGTTCCGCGAGTTCGGCGAGCAGGAAGGCGTCGAGGCTGGTCTCCGGAGCCGGTTTGATCACCACGGCGCAGCCCGCCGCCAGGGCGGGGCCGATCTTCCACGCGGTCAGCGGCTGCGGGCCGTTCCACGGCACGATCGCGCCGACGACGCCGACCGGTTCGCGGCGCACCAGGGCATCGCCGACCGAGGTGGACACCGGCGTCTCCGTGCGCAGCGTGTCGGCGAGCGAGGCGAAGTACCGGTAGTTGCGTGGCACCATCTGCTGCATCGCCCTGGACACGCTGATCGGCGTCCCGTTCTGCCGCGTCACCAGCTGGGCGATCTCCTCGCTGCGGTCCTCGAACGCGTCGGCCAGGCCCCGCAGGAAGTCGGCCCGTTCGCCGGGAGTCGTGGCCGCCCAGGCGCGCTGCGCCGTCGCGGCGGCGCGCACCGCTCGGTCGACATCGTCGGCATCGCCGTCGGGAATCGCGGCGAAGGCTTCCTCGGTAGCCGGGTCGACGACCGGAAGGCGGTCCGTCGCATGGGCGGTCCGGAATCCGCCGTCGATGTAGTGGGAATCGTGTTCGGTGACCACGTGCGGTCCTCTCGTTCGCCCCGGTGTGCCGGTCGGGGCATCGCTGAATTGTGTTGGGCCGGTGCGCCGCTCAGTGGAGGGTCAACCCGCCGGTGGGGCTGATCGTGGCGCCGGTGAGGTAGTGCGCGTCCGCGGAGGCCAGGAAGCCCACCACGGCCCCGATATCGGGCGGAGCGGCGATGCCGAACGGGGCGCGCTCCACGATCGCCGCGTACTGCTTGCGGTGCTGGAGCGAGACGCCGTCCTCGGACTCGAACGCGGCGTTCCACGACGGCGAGTCGCGCACGACCGTCACGCACACGCAGTTCACCCGAATCCGCCAGCGCGCCAGTTCCTTCGACAGCAGCTTGCTCGCCTGGACGAGTCCGCCGGAGAAGGTGGCGATCGCCGTCTGCCCCGGCGTCGGCACCCGCCCGCCCTCCGACGTCACGAACACCACGCTGCCGCCGCCCCGCTCCCGCAGGTACGGCACGGCCGCCTGCACCACCAGCAGTTTCGCCGCCACCGCCTGACCGATGAACGCGGTCACCCGTGCCAGGTCGATCTCGGCGAACGGGCCGCGGACCTCGGGGCTGCGCGCTTCGTCGTCGTTGCCGCCCGCCGCCGCGACGACGATATCGATCCCGCCGAAGCGGGCGGCGGCCTCGGCCGCGAGCGCGTCCATCTCGGCCTTGGACCGCACGTCACCGGCGACGAAATGCCCCGTGCCCCCGGCCTCGGCGATCGCGGCGAGGACCGCCGCGGCTTTGGTCGCGTCGCGCCCGTTGAGCACGACGGTCGCGCCCCGGGCCGCGAGGTCGAGGGCGACCCCGCGCCCGATCCCGCCGGTGCCGCCGGTGACGACAGCGACCTTCCCCGCGAGCCCGCTCATCGCACCGCGCCGTCGTCGGCGGGGGCGTGCGCCGCGCCCGCGTCGAACAGCTCCCGGATCTCGCCGGCGCCGAAGCCGTACTCGGTCAGCACCTCGATCGAGTGCTCCCCGAGACACGGTGCGGGATAACGCAATGCGGGGGAGCTCTCGCTCCACTGCTGCGGAATGCCCATCGACCGCAACAGGCCTTCGGTCGGATGCTGTTCCTCGCGGAAGAAGCCGACCTCCTTCATGTGGGGATCGTCGAGCAGGGTCTCCGGGGTGTTCATGGCGATGGCCGGGATGTCGGCCTCGGTGAGGATCTCCAGCCACTCCGCGGTGGACTTCGTGGCCAGCACCTGGGCGAGGTAGTCGTAGAGCAGCGCGATGTTCTCGGTCCGGCCGTGGATATCGGCGAAGCGGGGATCCCGCGCCATGTCGGGGCGTCCGGAGATCTCGAAGAACCGCTGCCAGTGCTTGTCGATGTAGACATTGACGCCCAGGTACCCGTCCAGCGTCCGGTAGGGGCGCCGATCCGGGTTCATCATGCGCGCGTATCCCGAGGTGCCGATCGAGGGAATGAAGGTGTGCCCGTACAGGTGATCGCCCATCGCGAACTGGGCGAAGGTCTCGAACATCGGCACCTGGACCTCCTGGCCCCGGCCGGTCCGCTCGCGCCGGAACAGCGCCATCGCGACCGCGTTGGCCGCCGCCATGCCGACCACCCGATCGGCGATCGCGGTGGCCACATAGCTCGGCGGGCCCTGTTTGCGGCTCTGCAGCACCGGCATCCCGACCGCGGCCTGGATGAGGTCGTCGTAGGCGGGCCGGTCGGCGTAGGGGCCGTTCTGCCCGAATCCGAAAGTGCCGCAGTAGATGACGCGTGGATTGAGGGCATGGACGTCGGCGAAGGACAGGCCGAGCTTCGCCATCGCCTTGGGGCGCAGGCTGTAGAGCAGCACATCGGCCGAGCCGACCATCCGCTTCAGCGCGGCGTTCCCGGCGGGCTTCTTGAGATCGAGGACGACGCTGCGCTTGTTGCGGTTGAGGTGCAGGAAGATCGCGCTCATCCCGGGGTTGCGGCAGGGCCCGACGCCGCGTGTCGTGTCCCCGGCGGGGGATTCGATCTTCACCACATCGGCACCCATGTCCGCGAGCAGCAAGGAGCCGAACGGGCCCATGAAATTCGAGGTCAGGTCGAGAATGCGCACGCCGTCGAGTGGTCCGGTCATTGTTGTGCTCCCTACTGGGCAGGCTCCGAAAGCTGAACTCGCGCAAGCGGTCCGCGCTGGATCGGGTGGAGCCGTGATGTGTTCGAATTCGGCTGGACAAAATGTGTCCGCCCGGTCCTCGAATATTAAGTCACCGTTTCGGCGGGGCCAAGTGGCTATTCATGAAGCGCGGATTCGAAATTGTCGAATTCGGTCGGCGTATTTCCGGCACCGATATGTGATTTCCGCCGGGCGCGGTCAGTGTCGTCGGTGTTCGGCCGTGTCGCCGGTGTCCGCGGTCGATGGACCGTCCGGTGCGTGGGCGCTCGCCCAGGAGGCGAGGAAGGAGAGACCCTCGTGCGCCGGGGTGCCGGGTTCGGCCGTCCAGACGACGAGCTGCAGGTCGGGATCGGCCGCGAAGCCGAGCGTCTCCCAGTCGAGCACGAGGTCGCCGACGAGCGGATGTCGCAGCGTCTTGGTTCCCGAGGTCTGCCGGGCGACCTGGTGGTCGGCCCACCACCGGCTGAAGTGGGGGTCCTTGATCGAGAGGTCGCCGACGAGTTCGCTCAGCCGCGGATCGTCCGGATCGCGGGCCGCTTCCATGCGCAGGAACGCGACACAGTCGGTCGCCGTCGACTCCCAGTCCACGTAGCGCTGCCGGAGCTCGGAACCGGAAAAGACCAGGCGGGCGTAGTTTCGCTGCTTGTCCGGCAGCTGGGCGAAGTCGGTGAGGAGCGCGGCGGCGAGGGGATTCCACGCGAGAATGTCCATCCGGCGGCCGAGCAGGATGGCCGGTGCGCCGATCGTGTCGAGCAGCCGCCGGGCCGACGGCCGCACCGTCGTGCCGGACGGCCGGCGCTGCGTCGGTGGGCTCTTGCCGGCCAGTCCGAGCAGGTATCCGCGCTGGTCGTTGTCGAGGCGCAGGGCATCGGCGAGGATCGACAGGACCGGAGCGGACGCCTGGATGCGGCCCTGCTCGACCCTGGTGTAGTACTGGGCGCTGATCGAGGCGAGCTGGGCGACCTCTTCGCGGCGCAGGCCGGGTACCCGGCGCTGCCGTCCGTCGTCGGGCAGGCCGACGTCGGCCGGTGTCAGCTCGGCGCGCCGGGCCCGGAGGAACGCCCCGAGTTCGGATCGGCTGCTGTCGGTCGTGCTCATCGAGTGATCCTCCTGGCCACCTCGGGATACCTGGTTCCACGCTACGTCCACGCGTACCCGCCGGACCGCCGTGTGCGGGGTAGGAATCCCTACCCTGCACATTCGCGGCGTGATTCGGAATCGTGAAGGCATCAGCAAACGATTCTTCGCAAGGAGCCGAGCCGTGGAAACCGTGACTTTCAAGAACAAGCATGTGGACATCGCCGCCGATATCCATTTCCCGCCCGATTTCGATCCGGCGCGGAAGTATCCGGCGATCGTCAGCGCGCACCCGGTGGGCAGTTGTAAGGAACAGACGTCCGGCTCGGTGTACGGCAAGGCCCTGGCCGCGGCCGGGTTCGTCGTCCTGGCCTTCGACGCGGGGTTCCAAGCTGCCAGCGGCGGCGAGCCGCGCCAGCTCGAGGACGCGACCTGGCGGGTGGAGGACTTCCGCTGCGCCGCCGACTTCCTGGTCACCCTCGACTATGTCGACGAGGACCGCATCGGCGTGTTCGGAATGTGCGCCGGCGGCGGATACACCTGGTCCGCGGCGATGACCGAGCGCCGGTTCAAGGCGGTGGCGACGGTCACCGGCGTCAATCTGGGCCGGCTGTTCCGGCAGGGCGACATGTCGCCGGACGCCGCGATCACGATGCTGGAGGCGGTGGCGAAGCAGCGCACCGCCGAGGCTCGGGGCGGCGAACCCCGGCTGGACAGCTCGCTGCCGCCGTCGGTCGACGCCGCGCGCGAACTCGGGCTCGTGCCGCCGCTGCACATCGATGTCGCCGAAGCCACGGAGTACTACAAGACCCCGCGTGGCGCCCACCCGCACGGCACGAACCTGTGGTTGTTCTCGTCGCTGGCGCCGACCGTCGGCTTCGACGCCTACCACCTCGCCGACAAACTGCTGACCCAGCCGCTGCTGCTGATCGTCGGCAACAAGCCCGGGGAGTTCGGCGCCTACCGCGACGCGCACACGGTGTTCGACCTCGCCGCGTCGAGGGACAAGGAGCTGCTCATCATCCCGGACGTCTCGCACTACGATCTCTACGACAAGCCCGAAGCCGTCGAGCCGGCCCTCGGCGCGCTGATCCCGTTCTTCACGAAACACCTCTGATCGGTTGCCGACGGCAGGAGTAGCACGATGACCTGGAACGAAGATCAGCTCGACCGGCTCGGGCGAGCACACGAACTCGAGATCACCACCCGGCGCACCGACGACACACTGCGCCGCTGGATCCCGATCTGGGCGGTGCGGGTCGGCCCCGATCTCTACATCCGGTCGGCGTTCGGCACCCGAGGCGGCTGGTACCGCCATGCCGTGGCCGCGCACGCCGCTCGCATCCGGGCCGGTGGCATCGAGACCGACGTGCGTCCGGTCCCGGTGACCGATCAGGGGGTCGAGGCCGCTGTCTCGGCCGCCTACCGGGACAAGTACCGGGGCCAGGGCAGTGCTCTGGACACCATGGTGGCCGCGGACGCCACGGGCACCACCCTGCGCCTGGAGCCCGGCGGAGAGTAGGACCCGGTGATCGAGAGGCGCTGTGTGAGTCGTTGATAACGCCGGTGCGGTGGATGGCGATCTTGAACCGCTGTTCGTCTCGCACCGAAGGAGATTCGTGACTCAGCCTCCGATACCACCGCAGTATCCGTCCGCGCCCTACCCGGCCTATCCACCGCAGCCGCCGCGCCGCACCAACACGACCCTGTGGGTGGTGCTCGCGGTGCTGGGTGTCCTGCTCCTGGTCTGTGGTGGGTGTGCCACCTCGGTGTTGCTCGCCGCGGGCGACGTCTCCGACGTCGGCCGGTCGACGGTGAGCACTCCGCCCGCCGGGGGACCCGCCGAGCCGCCACCGGCGTCGGGCGCGCCCCGCTCGAGCGCGCCTCGCACGGCGCCCTCGACACCGAACGCGTTGAGCAACAGCAAGATCCCGGAGAAGCAGGACGAGTTCATCGCGACTCTGGATCGCGAAGGGATCTACTACTCGTCTCGCCAGGCCGCGCTCGACATGGGGGTGGCGATCTGCGAGGAACGGGCCGCGGGCGCGACCGATGTCGAGATGGCCACCGCGCTCACCGAGAAGGGGTATTCCAGCCGGGACGCCGCCTATCTCGTCGTCGCGGCGCAGATGCAGTTCTGTCCCGAATACGCCTGACGCGGCCGTGCCGGTCCCCGGGGGAGGGGACCGGCACGCGCCGTCAGGCGATCTCGCCGATATCGCCGATGACGCTGCGCAGCTGGGCGCGCCCGTCGGCGAGGTTGTAGGTCACACAGGCGATGGCCAGCGCGCCGGCCTCGACGCGCTCGGAGATCGTCGACGACCGCTGCATGAGCAGGCGCGCGGTCTCCTCGACGTGGCGGGCTTCCAGCTCGTCGACGTTGGTCAGGCCCTCCCGGCGCCCGAGCAGGATCGACGGCGTGACACGCTCGACGACGCTGCGGATGAACCCACCGGGCACCGTCCCGTTGTCGAGGGCGTCGATGGTGGCGGCCACCGCGCCGCAGGAGTCGTGGCCGAGGACGACGATCAGCGGCACCTGCAGCACGCCGACGCCGTACTCGATCGAACCGAGCACCGAGCTGTCCACCACGTGACCGGCGGTGCGCACGACGAACATGTCCCCGAGCCCGCGGTCGAAGATGATCTCGGCGGCGACCCGGGAGTCACCACACCCGAACAGGATCGCCGAGGGCTGCTGGCCACCGGCCAGCTTGGCGCGATCGGCGGCACCCTGGCTGGGATGCTGCAGGGTATCGGTGACGAAACGGTCGTTTCCATCACGCAGGGACTTCCACGCGGCTACAGGATTCGAATGGGGCATAAGACCCATACTGCACGAATCGCGGCCCGCGGGGGGATGGGCCCCGCCCACCTCGGCACCCGCCGCGAGTCCGGATCCGGATTCCGGCCGGAGCCATCCGGCCGGGTGGGCTGGCCGAACTCCGTTGCACCACTCCAGCGCGGCAGCTCGCCGCCCTCCCGGAAGCGACGGAAACGACCATGCGATCCCTGCGCAGCACACTCCTGGCGGCAGCACTTCTCGGCTCGGTGCTGGGCGCCGCCGCCTGTTCCGACGATGATTCGACCACCTCGTCGGCGACCTCGTCCGCACCGATGACCACCACCTCCGCCGCGAACGGCGCCGACGCGTCGGGCCTGGTCGGCCCCGGCTGCGCCGAGTACGCCGCGCAGGTCCCCACCGGCCCTGGCTCGGTGAGCGGCATGGCCCAGGATCCGGTGGCCGTCGCCGCGTCCAACAACCCGATGCTCACCACCCTCGTCGCGGCGGTGTCGGGGAAGCTCAACCCGCAGGTCAACCTGGTCGACACCCTCAACGGCGGCCAGTTCACCGTCTTCGCGCCCGTCGACTCCGCCTTCGCGAAGGTCGATCCGGCCACCGTCGAAGCGCTGAAGACCGATTCGGCCACGCTCACCCAGATCCTGACCTACCACGTGGTGCCGGGTCAGCTGTCGCCGTCGCAGGTCACGGGCACCCACAAGACCGTCGAGGGCGCCGACGTCACGGTGACCGGTTCCGGTGACAACCTGCAGGTCGACGGCGCGTCCGTGATCTGCGGCGGGGTGCGCACGGCGAACGCGACGGTCTACCTGATCGACAGCGTGCTCCTGCCACCCGCGGCGTGAGGTCGACGATGGTCACGCCGCCGAGGGCCGTAGAGTCACGAGAGAAAGTCTTCGGTGGCGCCCATCCGTACCGCGGGGCTGGCCGAAGTCCCTCTCATGCTGACGCACGCAGGGACCACACGATGACGAACCGTCCGGGCTCCTCGCCGATCCGGCTGCGCGTGGTCGCCGACCCGGCGCCCGCCTGCCCGGCGCCGACCCGGACCGACCACGCGGTGCAAGCGCGCCTGGTGACGCTGCTCGGCGAGATCGCCTCCGGGGACCGGACGGCCTTCGCCGAGTTCTACCGGGCCACCAGCCCGCGGGTGTTCGGGCTCGCGCTGCGGGTGGTGCGCAACCACGGCGCCGCCGAGGACATCGCGCAGGAGGTGTTCCTGCAGGCCTGGTCGCTGGCGGGCGAGTACGACGCGGGCAAGGCCAGCCCGATCGGCTGGTTGATGATGCTGACCCACCGCCGCGCGGTCGACCGGGTCCGCGCCGAACAGTCCGCGACCAGCCGTGACCTGGTGTTCGGGCACACCCACCTCGGCCGTGACCACGACATCGTGGCCGAGGAGGTGACCCAGCGGCTCGACGAGCAGTCGGTCCAGGACTGTCTCGCGACGATGACCGACCTGCAGCGTGAGGCGGTGGCGCTGGCCTACTACAGCGGGCGCACCTACGCCGAGGTCTCCGAGACCCTGGACGTGCCGTTGCCGACGGTGAAGAGCCGGATCAGGGACGGCTTGAAACGACTCGAAAACTGTTTGACCGGAGGGAATTCCCGATGAGCGAGACAGATCGGCGGACCCCTCGGCCGTGGCTCGACGACCCCTATCCCTACGCCCTCGACGCGCTCGATGTCCGACAGCGGCGCGCCGTCGACGACGAACTCGCCGCGGCGGATCCCGAGCGCGCGGCGGCGTTCCTCGACGCCGTGCACCGCATCCGGGAGACCATGGCCGCGTTGACCGTGTCCGACTCGGTGCCGCCGCCCGCCCGGCTGGAATCCGCGCTGCTGCGGGCACTGGACCAACTCGATCCGCAGGTGCGTCCGCTCGCCCGGCGGGACCCGCTCGCCAATCGCCGGCGGTGGCGCCGGCTGGCCGCCGCCGCGGCCGCGGTCGTCGCGGTCGGCGTCGGCGCCGGGGTGGCGGTCGTGCTCGACCGCGCGAACGACGACACCGGCGCGATCACCGCGCAGCAGGTCCTCGACGAGCCCGACAGCCGGGAGTCGTCGGTCGCGATCACCGGCGGCGGCGAGATGACGGTGCATCAATCCACGGCACTGGGCGCCGCGGCGGTGTCGTTCCACGACATGCCCGCACTGCCCGCCGACCGCGCCTACCAGCTGTGGCGGGTGCCCGCGGGCGGCGCGCCCCGCTCGGTCGCGGTCATGGACGGGCCCGCCGCGGTGGTGACCGCCGTCGACACCGCCGACACCCTCGCGGTGACGGTCGAACCCGCCGGTGGATCGGCCGGTCCGACCACCCCGGCGATCGTCAGCATGACCGTCGGCTGACCCGCTCACGGCGGGCCGCGCCGGCACTCGACCCCTCAGGAGTGACAGCATGGTCCGCCGTATCGCGCCCTCCCCACGGCCACCGGGGCGCATCGTCGCCGCGGTGGCGGCGACGGCCGCCGCCGCGACGGTGGTCGGGGTCGGGCATCTCGTCGCGGTGTTCGTCGATCCGGCCGCCTCCCCGTTCTTCGTCCTCGGGGACACCGTCGTCGACCACACGCCGAAGTGGTTGAAAGACAGTGCTATCCGCTGGTTCGGCACGAACGACAAACTGGCGCTGGCGATCACGATGGTCGCGGTGATGGCGGCCGCCGCCGCGCTGATCGGGCTGCTCGCCCGTCGCAGCCCGGCGGCCGGTGCCGCGGTCCTGGGGGCGCTGGGGGTGACTGTCGCCGTGCTCGCGGTGCGCCGGCCGGGCGCGGGCCCGGACTTCGCGATTCCCGCGCTGGCGGGAACCGGCGCGGGAGTCGCCGCGCTCTGCGTGCTGTTCGTCGTTCCGGCCGCTCGGCGGCCCGGCGACGGGCTCACCCGGCGTGGCTTCCTGCTGGCCGTCGGTGGGGTGACCGCCGGGGCGATCGCGGCGGGTGCCGCCGGACGGGTCATCGGCGCCCGGTTGCGCGATATCGGCGCCGACCGTGCGGCTTTCGTGCCGCCGCGCGTCGCCGATCCGGCACCGCCGGTCCTGCCCGAGATGGACCTTCCGGTGCCCGGTCTGACCCGGTTCGTCACGCCGACCGCGGAGTTCTATCGCATCGATACGGCGTTGCAGCTGCCGTCGCTGACCCGCGCGCAGTGGCGGCTGCGCGTCCACGGGATGGTGGACCGGGAGATCGTGCTGGACTTCGACACCCTGAGCGCTCGCCGCGCCGTCGAGTCCCTGATCACGCTGACCTGTGTGTCGAACGAAGTCGGCGGCACGCTCGCCGGGACCGCCACCTGGACGGGCTATCGCCTCGCCGACCTGCTGGCGGAGGCGGGGCCCGCGCCCGGCGCCGACATGATCCTGTCGCGCAGCGTGGACGGTTTCACCGCCGGAACCCCGCTGGCCGCGGTCCTCGGCAACCCGGACGCCCTGCTGGCGGTGGCCATGAACGGCGCGGCGCTGCCCGTCGAGCACGGCTATCCGGTGCGGATGATCGTGCCCGGTCTCTACGGGTACGTCTCGGCCACCAAATGGGTCGTCGACCTGGAACTCACCCGGTTCGACCTGGCCCGCGCGTATTGGACCGAGCGCGGCTGGTCGGAACGCGCACCCATCAAGACCGCGTCGCGGATCGACGTCCCCGCCGCGTTCGCGACCCTCGCCACCGGGCCGGTGACGGTGGCCGGAGTCGCCTGGGCGCAAGGACGCGGGATCACCGCCGTCGACGTGCAGGTGGACGACGGGCCGTGGCAGCCCGCCACCCTCGCCACGGCCTATTCCCTCGACACCTGGCGCCAGTGGACCTGGACGTGGGCGGCCACGCCGGGAACCCACACGCTGCGGGTCCGCGCCGTCGACGGCGCCGGCGTCGTCCAGACCGAGGCCCGCACCACCCCGTTCCCCGACGGCGCCACCGGCAGGCACACCCGGGTGGTGACCGTGCGCTGAGGGCGCGAGTCCACGATCTCCACCCATCTCCCGACGGGCGCGGCGCGAACTCCCTCCGCACCGCGGGCACATCCGGTCCGAGGGTATGTCGTCGGATCACGGACCCATCAGGAGGAACTGTGAACAGTGAGCTGGGCGAAGTAGTCGTGGCGAGCACCGTCCGGGACGGCGACAACGAGATCGGCGTGGAGATCGCCGATCCGCGGCAGGACACCATGACGCAGGACTGGCACTGCACCTATCGCGTCGCGGGCACGCGCACCCATCGCGTCCGCGGCCCGGACCGGTTGGCGGCCGTCTACGCGGCGCTGATCGATATCCCCGGTGCGACAGCCCGATTCGGCTCCACCGACCTCGTGGCCGACCCGCATCGGCGGCGTGACCCCGTGGCAGGCCGCCCGCGCGGCGGCACCTCCGGGGCGACCGCCCGCGAGTTCGGCCCGCCGCTGGGGGCGCGCGCCGTCGACACCGCCGCCGGACCGGTGGTGATCGTGCTCGGTCGCCCCCGCCGGGACCCGTCCAGCCCGCACACCTGCCTGTGCCCGTTCCGCATCGACGATCGCACCGAGGTCTTCGGACAGGGATTCGACGACCTGCACGCCGTGCTGGCCGCGATCCGTGGGGCGAGCGCCATCCTGGGCATTCCGCGTGACTGGCCCGCGGGCGCGCAGGCCCGGACGACCCGGAGCGGATGAAGCGCGGCAGCGGGATGCGGGATCACCCCGTCTCCTGTTCCCAGAGCCGTCGGGTCGGGGGCATGGCGGCCTCGCCCCTCGCTTCCGGGACGACGCCGAGGACCTGGTGGATGCCGAGTCCGCCGTCCTCGAAGCCCAGCGCGGAGGCGGCCATGTAGAGCCGCCAGACGCGTGCTCGTCCCTCGCCGACGAGGGAAACCGCCTGCTCCCAACCATTTTCGAGATTCGCGACCCACTGGCGCAGGGTGCGGGCGTAGTGCTCGCGCAAGGACTCGACGTCGCGAACCTCGAATCCGGCGCGCTCCATGGCCAGGACGACCTCGCCCACGTCGAGGAGTTCGCCGTCCGGGAAGACATAGCGCCCGATGAAGGAGCGGTTCCGCATGGTGGAGCCGCCCGGCGAGGAGATGGCGTGGTTGAGCAACCGGCCGCGCGGGTGCAGCAGGGCGCGCAGGGTGTCGAAGTACTCGGCGGCGCGCCGGGAGCCGACGTGTTCGAACATGCCGATCGAGGAGATGGCGTCGAATTCCTCGCCGCGCAGGTCCCGATAGTCGGCGAGGCGGATCTCGACACTGCCGGACAGTCCCGCCTCGGCGACTCGCCTGCGGGCGAGGTCGACCTGAGCGCCGCTGATCGTGACGCCCACGACCCGCGCCCCGTAGGTGGAGGCCGCGTGCATCGCCATCGATCCCCACCCGCATCCCACGTCGAGCAGGCGCATCCCCTGCTGCTCGGCCAACCCCAGCTTGCGGCAGACCAGGTCGTGTTTGGCGCGCTGGGCCTGCGCCAGCGAGCCGTCCTCGCCCGGGACGAACCGCGCGCACGAGTAGGTCATGCTCGGACCGAGCACCAGGCGGTAGAAGTCGTTGCCGACGTCGTAGTGATGGCTGATCGCCGCCGCGTCGCGCCGTTGGGTGTGCAACGCTCCGCGCCGCGGCCGCGCTTCTTCCGGCGGCGGGGGCGGGCGGCGGCCGAGCGCGCCGAGCCGCCGCGCCGCCCCGAACGCCTGCCAGGCCGCGCCGATGCCGAGGCGGGCGTCGTTCGGTGCGGTGGACTGGAGGGCGCGCAACATCGTGAAGATGTCGCCGTCGAGATCCACTGTGCCGGAGACGAAAGCGCGCGCCAGGCCGAGTTCGCCGGGCGCCCAGATCAGGTGCCGCAGCGCCACCGCGGAGCGCACGCGCAGGGTGCCGGGGCTCACGCCGTCGGGCTGGATCGCGCTGCCGTCCCAGAACGCGAGTCCCACCGCGGGGTGTGGACCCAGGGTGGCGTGCAGCAGGGGTTCGAACGCGGCGGCGACCGTGGTCTGGTTACCCATTCGACCACTATGGCCCGCGTCGCCCCGCGGGGACGGCAGCGACGCGGGCGGTGGTCAGTCCCGGCGCCGGTGCACCGGTGGTGGCGCCCACGTCCCGTCGAGAGCTTCGGCGCGCGGCGCGTAGAGGCGCATGGTGATGCCCAGTGGCCCGCTCGGCGCGGGCAGCCAGTTCGCTTCCCGGTCTGGTCCCGGGTTCTTCCGGGAGACGTGGATGTCGAGTGAGCCATCCGGGTTGTACTGCAGGGGATCTCGGTCGCCGATGGCGAAGCGATCGAGTTCGTTGGGGATCTGGAAACCTTCGGCGTCGTACATGGTGATCGACCAGAACGCCGCCGCGGGCGGCAGTTTCCCCGCGTCGAAGTGGATCAGGTAGTCGTTGTCGCCGACGAGCGGATCGCCGTCGGCGTCGGCGGCCAGCAGTGGATAGATCGCGTCTTCGGGCGGGTTGGCGCCCAGGCCCGCCAGCGTGATGGCGGACCGGGTGAAGTAGTTGTTGCCGTAGACGCCGATGGTGCCCAGCACACTGACCCACCCGTTGACGGGCTGGGCGAGTTCCATCGGCGCCGCCAGCACCGCGGCGCGCGCGGCGGTGACGCCCGCATCGATCGCGGCGCGGTCCGCGGCGGAGAAGCGGGACGCGTCGAAGTCCCGGCCGGGCACGATGCCCAGCAGCGCGATGCGCGCGAGCTGGGAGAAATCGGTGCTGTGCGGCGGGTCGACCTTCAATGCCGTGGCGGCCCGCTCGAAGAACTCCGTGGCCGACATCGCGTTGACCTGCCGCAGCGGCTCGATCTCGGTGACCAGGGCGGGGTCCGGCTGAAACGGTGCCGGGTCGCCCAGCTCGGTGATCCGCAGTCCGTCCTGGAACTCGCGCACCGACGCGTAGTCGGCGGGACCGTTGGTCTGGGTGCGACCGATCATCCAGGCGTGCGGGGTCGGGGAGTGGATCACCGGGACACCGGCGGGCAGTTCCCCGCCGTACCCGGGCCCCACGACGACGAAGTCCTGTTCGGCGGTGCCGGTGGTCCGCTTGCCCGGGTTGGCGAAGACATCGGTCCAGGCGTCCAGGATCGGGAGCATGTAGAACCGGTCGCCGCTGTCGGGAACGTGGACGCGGACCGGGCCGCGGGTCAGATCCAGCCAGGCCGAGGAGTACAGCGTGTCGAAATTCGGCCGCACGACCGCGCGAAAATCGACATCCGGGAAGGAGCGCATGTGGTGGAACCGGTTCGGCGGTCCGAAACCCGGGGTGGAGTCCGCCGGGGCGTTCGTCTGCTGCTGACGGGTGACGTCCATCGTCACCAGCGAGTACAGGTAGACATACGCTTCGTAGCTCAGTGTTTGCAGGTCACTGGACAACACGCTCATGACGCCTCCATCGTGGATCGCGATCCAGCCGGGACGAGCCTCTTTTCGAACGTAACAGGGGGGAGTCACGACCCCATCACAGGGCGTTTGCCGGATCGTGGGACGTCACGCCGGGGTGAGCACGCAGAACTCGTTGCCCTCCGGATCGGCCAGAACGGCCCACGGCACGTCGCCCTGGCCGATGTCGAGGTCGGTGGCGCCCAGCGTCCGCAGGCGGTCCACCTCCGCGGCGTGGTCGTCGCCGGGATAGGGCCGCAGGTCGAGGTGGAGACGGTTGCGGACGGTCTTCGGCTCCGGCTTGCGGAGGAACTCCAGGTAGGGGCCGATGCCCGCGGCGGACCGCAGCGTCGCGAAGTTGTCGGACACCTCGTGCACGGTCCAGTCCATCGCCTCGCCCCAGAATCGGGCCATGGCCCGGGGATCGCCGCAGTCGACGACCACCGCGGCGATCGGCCCGGTGTCGCGGTACACCGGCCGAGGCTCCAGCACGCAGAACTCGTTGCCCTCGGGGTCGGCGAGGACCGTCCAGGGAACGTCGCCCTGGCCCACGTCCGCGGGCGACGCACCGAGCGCGCGCAACCGCGCGACCAGCTCCGCCTGCTCGGTGCCGGAGCCGGTGGCGAGGTCGATGTGCACGCGGTTCCGCGTCGTCTTGGGTGCCGGATCGATCACGATGTCGAGACAGACCGCGGCGGGATCGGGATAGGAGAAGCCGACGGGCTCGAGATTGGCCACCCCGGGTGCCTCGCTGTCCATCCGCCAGCCGAGCGCCGCCGCCCAGAATCCGCCGAGCGCGACGTCATCGCGAGCCTTCAGATGGATCTGGACCAGCCGCGTCGCCATGGGGCCCGAGTCTAGGGTCGGCGCCACGCCGCGGCTATTCGTGTCGTCGCGATGTCGGAGCGGTGGCGCGCTCGCCGAGCGCGTACTCGACCGCGGCGTCGAAGGTCATCGCCGCGCCACGGCGCAGGCTCGTCTCGAATACCCGCGAGCTCAGCGCGTCCCGGCAGGCGAGCTCGCAGTCCGTGCGGTGGCGCAGGAGCGCGGGGAAGACGAACGGGGAGCTGCCGGTGACACCGGCCAGCGAGTCCGCCGCTCCCATCAGCACTGTCGCGCGCCGGTGCCGGTCGCGCTCGGCAGTGATCCACGCCAGCTCTTCCACGCAGGCGGCGGCGACCAAAGGGTCCGGCACCTGCCGGGCCGCTCGAATCCCCTTCTCCAACAGGTCAACCGCGCGGTAGGTCGCCGCTCCGCGCCAGGCGACATACCCCGCCGCCGCCAATGCCCACGACAGGAGCATCGTTTCGCCCGCGGCCTCGGTGGTGGTGAGCACCTGGTCGAAACAGTCGGTCGCTCTGGCCGCGTCACCGAGCAGAACACACGACCACCCCAGGGAGATCAGCACGTCCAATCGCATGCTGAGTTCGCCCAGCGCGGTGTAGGTCGCGAGGGCGCCGGTCAGCAGCTCGTCGGCGCGCGCCGGATCGGCGTCGGCGGTCATGAGCACGGCGCTGCCCTCGGCGTGCGCGTGCAAGGCGCCGACCAGCGGGTCGGTGGACTGCTCGGCCAGCTGCCGGAGCTGGGCGAGTCTGTCGGTGGCTTCGGTGAAGTCGCGTTGCAACACCGCCATCGCCACGGCGGCGTGCAGCGCCTTGGCCTGTTCGACGAGCGGCGTACCGGTCGACGGAGTGGCCAGCGACCGGGCAGACCAGCGGCGGCCTTCGCTGAGGCGCCCCCGCATCATCCAGAAGGGATAGAGGGCGTTGGTCATCCGCACCGCGGTCTCGTTCGCCTCGGCGACGGCGGATTCCAGCGCGGTGCGCACATTGGGCAGTTCGCGCTCGAGCCGGGCGACCCACGTGAGCTGGTCCGGGCCGATCCACTCCGTCTCCGCGCGCAGCACCAGGTCGAGAGCCCACTCACGGTGTCGCCGTGACCATTCCGCGTACTCACCGCTGTCCTGGGCCCGCTGCCTGCCGTACTCCCCGACGGTCTCCAGCATCCGGAACCGCACCGTGGCACCGAGGTCTTCGCGGATCACGATCGACTTGTCGACCAACCCGGAGACCGCGTCGAGCATGTCCGCGGCGGCCGGATCGTCGCCACAGAGCCGGGCCGCGGCGTCGAGCTCGAAGCCGCCGGCGAACACCGACAACCGGCGCCACCAGCGCTGCTCGTCCGGCGTGCACAGGTCGTAGCTCCAGCCGATGCACCAGCGCAGTGTCTGCTGCCGCAGCGGGGCACCACGGCGGCCGCGCGTCAACAGGCCGTAGCGATCGTCGAGCCGGGACAAGATCTGCTCCGGCGACAGGGTCCGGAGCCGAGCCGCGGCGAGTTCGATCGCCAGCGGGAGCCCGTCGAGGCGGGCACAGATCCGGGTCACGCAGGCCCGGTTGCTCTCGGCGATGCCGAAACCGGGCACCGCCGCGGCGGCTCGTTCGGCGAACAACGCCAGGGCGCTGTCCCCGGCGGTGCTCGGTGTCGGCGCGAGCGCCGGGTCGGGAATCGTGAGTGGTGGCACCGCGAGCACCGCTTCGCCGCCGATGTCGAGCGCTTCGCGGCTGGTCGCCAGGATCCGCAGGTGCGGGCAGGCGCCGAGCAGGGTTTCGGTCAGCGACGTGACGGCGTCGATCACCTGCTCGCAGTTGTCCAGCACCAGCAGCAGACGACGGGCGGACAGATAGCCCGCCAGCACGTCGACGGTCGGTCCGGCCCCTCTGCCCCGCAGCCCGAGAGCGCCGGCGACCACGTCGACCAGCAGGGCCGGATCGCGCACCTCACCCAGCTCCACCAGCCACACGCCGTCGGCGAAATCTCCCATCACCTCATGCGCGACATGGAGGGCGAGCCGTGACTTCCCGACTCCGCCGATCCCGGTGAGCGTCACCAGGGACGACCGCGCCAGCAACTGCGTGACCTCGGCCAGCTCGGTCCGGCGCCCGACGAAACTGGTCAACTCGATCGGCAGGTTCCCGCCGTCGTGATCCGCGGGGGTTTCGGGTGGCGCGGCCGGCGCGGATCCGGGTTCGGACCGCACCGGCATCCGGTCGACCGGGAAACCGTGGCTGCGCTGCGCCTCGCGAAGCCGCTCGCCCATCGTCGCGGCGTCGGGCCGATCGGCGGGATCCCGTGCCATCGCGTCCTCGATGACGGCGCACACGTCGTCGGGAAAACCGCTGCCGCGCAGCGGGGGAGCGGGTTGCTCGGTGATCCGCAGGAATTGCGCGACCAGCTGTTCCCCGCTGCGCCGCTCGAAGGCCGCGTGCCCGGTCAGCACGCAGAACAGGGTGGCCCCCAGGCTGTAGACATCGGCGGCCCGGCTGGGCGCGTCCCCGGTGAGGACCTCGGGAGCGGTGAAGGCCGGGGAACCGGTGATGACTCCGGTCGTCGTCTCGAATCCGCCGGTCATGTGGGCGATGCCGAAATCGGTCAGCGCGGGTTCGTCGTAGTCGGTCAGCAGGATGTTCGCCGGTTTGATGTCGCGGTGCAGAATGCCGGTGCGATGGGCGGTCTCGAGCGCGCCCGCGAGTTTCACGCCGAGGTGGAGCACGTCCCGGAGCGGGAGCGGGCCGTCACGGTGCAGGCACTGCTGGATCGAGCCGCGTTCGTAGTAGGGCATGACCAAATACGGGTGACCGTGCTCGGTGGTGCCGACCACCAGCAGGGACACGATGTTCGGATGTCCGGTCAGCTGTCCCATCGCCTGCTGTTCGCGCAGGAACCGGTCGTGATTGTCGTCGAGTTCCTCGGTGATCACCTTCACCGCGACCGTGCGCTCGACACCGACCTGCCTGCACCGGTAGACCGCGCCGAACCCGCCCCGCCCGATCTCCTCGGCGTCCTCGAAACCGGCAGTGCTCAGCTCCGTGATGACATCGAACCCGGCATCACGCTGTGTTCGGGACGGATCGCTGTCGGCCATCGGCTACTCGGATCTACCAGGGACAGAGTCAGGATATCCCGGCTGGTGGACTGTGCCGTCGGCGAACCTCAGCCGACGGCACAGTCGATCATGGCGGCGCCGCTGTCGTCAGCGCGCCAGCGCGCGGCGGATGAATTGCGTCCGGGCCGAGGACGCGGCCTGCGCCACGGCCGCGGTCGGGACGTTGTCGAAGCCGTGGAAGCCGCCGCCCCACATGTGCAGGTCGACACTCACCCCGGCCTGGCTCAGGTTCGTCGCGTAGTCGACCGCCTCGTCGCGGAAGCCTTCCGCAGAGCCGACGTCGATGAACGTGCGGGGCAGGCCGGACAGGTCTTTCGCGCGCGCGGGCGCCGCGTAGTACGAGACGTCCTCGGTGCCGCGCCGCTCGCCGAGCAGGGCGGTCCAGCCGTACAGATTGCCGTTGCGGTCCCAGGTCCCGTCGTCGTCGAGCATGGTCGAGCTGTGGGTCTCGAACCGGTCGTCGAGCATCGGGCAGACCAGCACCTGGTGGGTCACCCGGGGGTAGCCCTTGTCACGGGCCATCAGCGTGGCGCCGGCGGCCAGCCCGCCACCGGCGCTGGTGCCGGTCACGACGATGTGCGACGGGTCGATGCGCAAGCGCTCGGCGTTGTCGGCACACCAGCGCAGGCCGTCGTAGCAGTCGGTGACCGGCACGGGATCGGGGAATTCGGGCGCCAGCCGGTATTCGATCGAGGCCAGGACGGCGCGGCCCTCCGCCACATGCTCGAGGTGGTCGCCCAGGCTCAGATGACGCCCGCCGGCGACCATCCCGCCGCCGTGCACGTAATAGATCAGCGGCCACGGGCCCTGTCCCTCGGTGGGACTGAGCACGGTCACGGCGAGTTCGGTCTCGCCGGTCGTGATCGTCAGCTCCTCCACCCGGACCCGGCCACCCGCGGTGAGATCGACGGGATCTTGCCCCGGTATCGCCCCCTTGGTGATCGACCGCATCAGCTCGAGGGTGTCGTCGCTGAGCGCCGGGGTGGCGGATCGGATCGCGGTGAGGCCGGGGATCAATTCGGGATCGTAGGGCGGCCGCACCGTGGTAGGTCCGAACGAGAATGGGTTCTGAGTCATGAACGCCTCCTTCGGCATTCAGTGAACCGGTTCTGTGTGGTACGCCACAGCCGCCAAGGCGGCGCAGCTCCCGTCCCGATCACCGACAAACGGCGGTCCGCGTCGCGGTTCAGCGGTCGCGTGGCCGCGCGCCGTCGAGGACGAGACGGACGAGGTCCTGGCGCCGCTCGGCAGGCAGGCCGCTGGGCGGGTGGGCGGCTCGCAGCATCAGCGCGCCGGTGATGGTCTCGGCGACGACGGTGGCATCGATGTCGCCCCGGACCTCACCGCGGGTGACGGCGTCGCGCAGCGCGTCCTCGATCGCCGCGAGACAGCGATCGATCGAGTCCCGTTTGAAAGCGGCGTACATGTCCGGGTACTCGGCGATCTCCGCCGTACAGCGCTGCAGGATGGTCAGTCGCGGCTCGACGAACACGGCCGCGATCTGGTCGAGCAGGACCGTCAGGTCGCCGCTGATCGTTCCGGTGTGCGGCGGCACCAGCCCGGCCGCCAGCGTCGACATCGCCGCCAGGATGAGGTCCTCGCGCTGGGGCCAGCGCGCGTAGATGCTGCGCTTGGCGGCGCGGGCGCGGGCGGCCACCGCCGTGATGCTGAACTCCGCGATGCCCTTGTCGGCCAGTTCCTCGACCGCGGCGTCGAGTACGCGCTCGTCGACGGTGGTGTCGCGAGGACGGCCGCGCGGCCGGGGCGATGTCATCACGGCAGTATAGGCAGCAAATATGTCACGGGGGGCGTTGCATAAATACGGGCCCTGAAATACCCTTGGCCGTATGACAATTCACAAATTCTCGGTCGCCACCGCGGACGGGGAACAGCGTTCGCTCGACGACTACAACGGCCGCGTGGTGCTCATCGTCAATGTGGCAAGCAAGTGTGGCTTCACGCCGCAATACGAAGGATTGGAAGCGCTGTACAAGGACAGCCGGGAGCGCGGGCTGGAGATCCTCGGATTCCCGTGCAACCAATTCGGTGGCCAGGAACCGGGGGCCGACGCCGAGATCCAGGAATTCTGCTCCACGAGTTACGGCGTCACCTTCCCGGTGTTCGGCAAGGTCGACGTGAACGGTCCCGAGGCGGACCCGCTGTTCACCTATCTCCGCGCGGAAGCACCGGGCGATTTCGGCCCCTCCGCCGGTCCGCTGTACACGCATATCGAGGCCACCCGCCCGGAAGCGCTCGGCACCGATGAAGTGAAATGGAACTTCACGAAATTCCTCGTCGGTCGCGACGGCGCGGTGATCCGCCGATACGAATCGACCGTGACGCCGGAACAGATCAAATCCGATATCGCGGGACTCCTGAACTGACAGCGCGGGTCGAGGCCCATCGTGTGCGCCTCGACCCGCACCGCGTTTCGCGTCAGGCCGTGACGGGATTGTTCCCCGCGGCCGCCATCTGTCCCGCCGGGTCGGCCCCGTGGCGGCCGTCGAATTCCGTGAACGCCTGCTCGACCTCGCGATGTACCTCCGCCACGACCGCGCCCCATTCGCGATGGGTCACGATCATGAACTGCCTGGCTTGCATCGCCTCGACGACCTGCGCGCCGACTCGGTCGGGATCGGCGCCCCGGGCGATCATCGCGCCGCTGTGCGCGAGCACGGCGGGGTCGGGCTCGTGACCGAGCCCGGTTTCGGCCGCCGCGGCGGTTTCGACCAGGTTGGTGGCCACCGTGCCGGGACACAGCACCGAGACATCGACGTCGGTGTCGCGCAGTTCCTCGCGCAACACCATCGAGAAACCGACACTGGCGAATTTCGAGGTGGTATAGGCCCCGACATTCGCCATCGGCATCAGGCCCGCCATGGACGCGGTATTGACGATATGCGCGCGCCCACCGCGTCCGGTGAAACGCGGAAGAAAGGTCGTGACGCCGATGAACTGTGCCTCGACATTGATCCGCTGGATCCAGCGGAAGATGTCGAGCGGAGTTCGTGCGATCGTGCCGAAAGCGTTGACGCCGGCGTTGTTGCACAGGATCGAGATCGGTCCGAGTGTTTCCTCCGCGGCATCCACGGCAGCTTGCCACGCCTCGGCGTCGCCGATATCGAGCTGCACCGTGGTGACCACGCCGCCGGCGCTGGTCAGCTCCTCGGCGGCGTGGGCGAGTCGCGCTGCGTCGATATCGGCGAGCGCGACTTTCGCACCCGCCGCGACGAGGGCTCGGGCGATGCCGAGCCCTATCCCGGACGCACCACCCGTGATGAAAGCCGCTGCGCCTGCGGGCCATACCGTCCCGTGTTCCTGATTCGGCAGAATCTGAGTCATGGGATTCAGTCAATCCGCCGGCGAGAACGGCTCGTAGCCACCGAACGTCGCGATTGTCGCGGGAATATCCGCCAGATGGCGGTGCCGGCTTTCCCGTCTCGGTTGTTGCACAGGGGAGACGGGAAAGCCGGGTGCGATCAGTGGTTGGGGTTGGCGGCGTGGACGGCCGCGCGGTCCAGGCGCGGCACGGGCGGCGGGCTCATGTCCTCGAGCCGGGAGACGCCGGGCACGTCGCCGAAGTCGGGGCCGAGGATTTCGGTCATCGCCTTGGCGAAGGTGCTGTCCATGAACATCCGTTCGCCGAGGATGCGATTGCCCGAGAAGACGATCACCGCAATGTACCGGCCGGTTTTGCGTCCCTCGTCGGTGTCGAAATACACGTACGCCTCACGACACAGCGTGTTCTCGCTGATCGCGTGGACCCGCTTGTCGGCCCAGATGTTTCGCTTCTCGCCGCCGGGCAGCATGCGCTGATACGTTTCGCGGACCGCCGCCCGGCCTTCGATATGCCAGCCGAGCGTCGGCAGCTCGTAGATGGGGTTCTCCACCAGGGTCTCCATGGTGGCATCGAGATCGAGCTCGAACTCGGCCGCCTCGTGCACGGCGAGCAGCGCTTCCATCTCCGGCAGCGTGAACTTTTCCATCGTGTGTTTCCTTTCCACTGAACTCGCCACCGAACGGGAACCCCGGTCGGTCCGCGAGGATTGCGTCACCGACTGCGGCCGCCGGCTCGGCGGCGTGTTCAGTAGGTACGCATGTGCTGGCCGTCCGCGATGCGTCGGCACGTCAAGTCTAGATTGATCTATCTAATCTCGAGGGTGATTCGCGCTTTCTCGCTTCGTCAACGGTGCGACGGCGAGAAGACGCGGTCTGGTAGTGCCTGTCCTTCGATCCTGCGCCGCGGGACGCCGGGCTCGGTCCCGCCGATGACCCGGAGTTCCGGATCGATTCGCCGCCGACTGGCGGGTTGCCGCCGCCGATCGCCCGCCGGCCCGCCAACTGGCGGATGTTTCGGGCGGTGTTCACGTCGTTTGGTGGCTACGACCGTGCTCGACCCGGGGATTGAATGGTCGGCATGACCTACACCACCCCGTTCACCGGCACCCCCGTCCGGCCTCCGTTCGACGCCGAGCTGGTCGCTCCGCTGCAGGCCTTTCGCTCCCTGGTGCCCTGGCTGAGCACCGACACGCTGGACGCGGTCCGCGAACTGTCGACCACCGGCCTGCCCGGTCAGCCCATGCCCGACTTCACCGCGGGCGGCGCGGTCCGGGTCGACGAGCACACGGTTCCCGGACCCGACGGCGAGCTGGAGCTGGCCGTGCTCACGCCGACCACCGGGACCGGTCCGTGGCCGGTGCTCTACTACATCCACGGCGGCGGTGTCGTCGCGGGCAACCGGTACAGCGCGCTCGCCGAGATGCTGCCCTACGTCGCCGAGGGCAAAGCGGTCGTGGCGTCGATCGAATACCGGCTGGCCCCCGAGCATCCCTACCCGGTACCGGTCGAGGACTGCTATGCGGGCCTACGCTGGGTCGCCCAGCACGCGGAGGAGCTGGACGTCGATGCCGAGCACATGATCGCGATCGGGTTCAGCGGTGGCGGCAACCTCGCCGCGGGTGTCGCCTTGCTGGCCCGCGATCGCGGTTTTCCCGCGCTGTCGCACCAGATCCTGGGGTGCCCGATGCTCGACGACCGATTGCAGACCCACAGCGCGCAGATGCTCGACGGCGAAGGCGCGTGGGATCGCAACGAGAACCTGTGGGCCTGGACCGCGCTGCTCGGCGACCGCCGCGGCACCGACGATGTCAGTCCCTACGCGGCACCAGCGCGCGCCACGGATCTGGCCGGTCTGCCCCGCACGTTCATCGATGTCGGCTCGGCCGAGGGCTTCCGCGACGAGGCCGTCGACTACGCCCAGCGGCTGTCCCAGGCCGGTGTCAGCGTCGACCTGCATGTCTGGGGCGGTGGATTCCACGGATTCGACATCGGGATACGCCAGCCCGCGCTGTCGCAGGCCTCGCTCGCCGCGCGCGACGAATTCATCCGTCGTGCGCTGGAACGCTGAGCGGGCCGGATCGTGGGACCACATTCATCGATGACCGACGACGCGACACCGGCGGTGTACGCACCGTCCGAAGCCTTTGCCGCGCAAGCGAATGCCGACGCGACGCTCTACGACCGGGCGGCGGCTGATCGGCTCGGCTTCTGGGCCGAGCAGGCCCGGCGCCTGGACTGGGCGACCGAGTTCACCGACGTCCTGGACTGGTCGGGCGCGCCGTTCGCGCGGTGGTTCGCCGACGGGACCCTGAACGTGTCGGTCAACTGCCTCGACCGGCACGTCGCCGCCGGGAAGGGCGAGCGGGTGGCGATCCACTGGGTCGGCGAACCCGGCGACTCCCGTGACCTGACCTATCGGCAGTTGCTCGCCGAGGTGAGCCGGGCCGCCAACTACTTCACCTCGATCGGCCTGACCGCCGGTGACCGGGTGGCGATCTACCTGCCGATGGTGCCCGAGGCGATCGTCTCGATGCTGGCCTGCGCCCGGCTCGGGCTGACCCACTCGGTGGTGTTCGCCGGTTTCTCGGCCGGGGCGTTGCGCTCCCGGATCGACGATGCCGGGGCCAAACTCGTCATCACCACCGACGGGCAACACCGACGTGGCCACCCGGTCGCGTTGAAAGCCAACGTCGATACCGCTCTCGGCAGCGGATCCGACGCGGCTCCCTCGGTCGAGCGGGTGCTCGTCGTGCGGCGGACCGGACACGATCCGGCGCTGCCCTGGGTCGAGGGCCGTGATGTCTGGTGGGACGAGACCGTCGGGATCGCGGACGACATCCACGAGCCCGCGGCGTTCGCCGCCGAGCACCCGCTGTTCCTGCTCTACACCTCGGGAACGACCGGGCAGCCCAAGGGCATCGTGCATTCCTCCGGCGGCTATCTGACCCAGGCCGCCTACACCTTCCACTACGTGTTCGACCACAAAGCGGGCAGCGATGTCTTCTGGTGCGGGGCGGACATCGGCTGGATCACCGGGCACTCCTATCTCGTGTACGGGCCGCTGGCCAACGGCGCCACCACGGTGCTCTACGAGGGCACGCCCAACACCCCGGACGAGCACCGGCACTTCGAGATCATCGAAAAGTACGGTGTCACCACCTATTACATCGCGCCGACCTTGATCCGCACCTTCATGAAGTGGGGCCGCGAGATCCCGGACGGGCACGATCTGGGTTCGCTGCGGCTGCTCGGCTCGGTCGGCGAACCGATCAATCCCGAAGCCTGGCGGTGGTTCCACGAGGTCATCGGCGGAGGCCGCTGCCCGATCGTCGACACCTGGTGGCAGACCGAGACAGGGGCCGTGATGATCTCGCCGCTGCCGGGTGTCACGACGGCCATACCGGGCGCGGCCATGGCGGCCCTGCCCGGTATCGGCGCCGCGGTGGTCGACGACAACGGCGACCCGGTGGCCCCCGGCGAGGCCGGCTATCTGGTCCTCGACCAGCCGTGGCCGTCGATGCTGCGCGGCATCTGGGGTGACGACGAGCGGTATCGCGACACCTACTGGTCACGGTTCGCCGATCGGGGTTGGTACTTCGCCGGTGACGGTGCGCGCTACGACGACGCGGGCGCCCTGCACGTGCTGGGCCGCATCGACGACGTCATGAACGTCTCCGGACACCGGATCTCCACCGCCGAGGTCGAATCCGCGCTGGTGAGTCACCCGGCGGTCGCCGAGGCCGCGGTCGTCGGGACCGCCGACGACACCACCGGGCAGGCGATCGTGGCCTTCGTCGTTGTGCGCACCGGCTTCGAGGACGCCGGGGAACGCCTGGTCAGCGAACTGCGTACGCAAGTGGCACTGGAGATCTCACCGATCGCCAAGCCGCGCGAGATCACCGTCGTGCCGGAGTTGCCCAAGACCCGATCCGGCAAGATCATGCGCCGTCTGCTCCGGGACGTCGCCGAAGGCAGGGAACTCGGCGATACGTCCACCCTGGTCGACCCGGCGGTCTTCGACGCCATCCAGCGCGCTTCCGCGTCCGGGGTGTCGCCGGTGCGGTAATCGGTTTCCGGACACGGTGCGGAGAGGAGAACACCATGGTGTGGCCCGCAGGAGAAACGGCGTTCGTCACCGGCGCGGCATCCGGCGTCGGTCTCGGCGTCGCCAAGGCGCTCGTCGCCCTGGGCGCCCGAGTCGCGCTCGCCGACGACCCCGGCTCGTCGCTCGCCGATGCCGCCGGCCGGCTGGCCGCCGGCGGGGGTGCGGTCACCGCCGTCGACCTCGACGTGACCGATCCACGGCAGTGGGCCGCCGCCGTGGATCGGGCCGAAGCGGCGCTCGGTCCGATCTCGATCCTGTGCAACGCCGCCGGGGTCAGCGCGGGCGGACCGGTCGATCGAACCTCGCTGGCGAGGTGGCAGCGGGTGCACCGGGTCACTATCGATGCCCAGTTCATCGGTGTCTCGACCCTGCTGCCGCGGTTCAAGCGCCGCGGTGGCCGTGCGCACATCACCACCATCGCCTCCATGGCCGGGCTCGTGCCGATGAGCCGGGTCGGCGCGGACGCCTCCGCCCATTTCGCCAGCGTCGGATTCTCCATGGTGTTGCGCGACGAACTGCGTGGCACCGATATCGGGGTGTCCCTGTTGTGCGCGAGCCCGCCGACGGCGCCGGGCGACGAGCCGGGGGAGTGGATCGGTGCGCGGCGCGTGCCGGTGATCGATCCCGATCGCGTCGGTGAGCTGGTGGTCGAGGCGATGCGGGACCGGCGGTTCCTGATCGTCACGCGCCGGGAGTGGGCGCCGCTGGTCGCCCGTGTCCACGACGAGGTCGAGCGCGCGTTCGCGTTCAGTGAGTTCGACGGCAGGCACGGGCCGGATCCGGCGCCGTGGATGCTGCGCGAAGGGACGTACCCGGCCTCCGCTTAGTGACGGTCTCGTCATCGTCGCTGGTCCACGCGATGAACCGAGCGATAGCAGACTGTTGCCGATGCCCAAACCAAACTGTTTGGTGCGGTGTATACTGTGACCGTGGCCACTACTTCCGCAACCCTCGACACCACCCGCGATCGCATCGTCACCGCGGCGACCGACGAGTTCGCCGAGTACGGCGTGGCGGGTGCTCGCATCGAGCGGATCGCGCGCCGGGCACAGACCAGCAAGGAGCGCCTGTACGCCTACTTCCGGAGCAAGCAGGAGCTCTACCGGTTCGTCGCGGAGCGCGAGCTGGCCACGATGACGCGTGCCGCCGCCCTGGACGCGACCGACCTGCCCGGCTACGCCGGTCAGCTGCACGACTACTTCACCGAGCATCCCCAACGGCTGCGGCTGATGCACTGGGGTCGCCTCGACGTCACGGGCGACGGCGTGTCCGGTGAGCTGTTCCAGGGCGTGGTGCGGCGCGATGTGGAGGAACTGCGACGAGCGCAAGCCGCCGGGCAGCTGGATCCCGCGTGGGATCCGATCGACATCCTGGTGCTCGTCAACGAGATCGCCATCGCCTGGGCGTGGCAACCGAACCTCGCCGGCTTGGCCGGCCTGGGTCCCGGGCACGTCCGGGACGCGTCGCCGGCGGCACGCCGCGCGGCGATAGTCGCCGCGGTGGCGCGGCTGTTTCCCGCGACGCACGGCGCGTCGACGGGGGACGGGGCGGCCGACGGCGTCAACCCGGGGGGCACTCAACGAGGAGATTGTTCGTGCGGGAATGGATAGTCAAGCTCAGCGCCATCGATGGTGGCGCGGCCGCGGCGCTGCGGGTGATCGAGCATTTCGACACGCTGGTCGATCAGCGGTCCTCGGCGCTGGCCATGGTGCGGGCCGCCGCGGCACTGGCCGACTGCCCGGTGGGGCTCGCCGACCCTGAGCGCGGCGTGCGCGTCGGCGTCGACGCGACCGGTCGCGCCCTGCCGGATCTCGACATCGCGCCCGCCACCCGGCAGGTCGCCCAATTCGAAGGCACCACCGTCTGGCTGGACCGCGACGGCCCGCCGCGGCCACTGGACGATCTGATCCTGGAACGGTTCGGCCGCAGCCTGCACGCGGTCAAGAAGAGCCGCGATACCGCCCCGGCGGTGACCGCGACGCGCCTCGCCTGCGATCCCGGTGTCGCGCCCGCCACCCGCGAGAGCTCCGTGCGCCGGCTGGGCCTCGGGTCGACCGTGACCGTCGTGGCCACCCACGTGGCCGACGCGCAGTCCATGCCACCGGGTCTGGTCGTCGACGACTACCAGATCCATCTGTTCCCCGCGCCTTTGCCCGCGAACGCCCTCCCCGCCGGAATCGCCGCCGGGACCGTCACCTGCGCGGCGGCCGAGGTCTGCGCGCGGTGGCAGCACGCCTGCACCGCGCTGCGCATCGCGGTCGACATCGCCACCGGCGAGCCCACCCACGTGCGCTACGAGTCGCTGGGCAGCATCGCCACCATCGTGGAGATCGTCGACGCCGATACCGCCGCCCGCGCGCCCGACGTCCAGCGGGTGGGGGAGTTGCAGGCCCAACGGCCGTGGGTCGTCTCGACGCTGGAGACGGTGCTCGCGCACAGCAGTATTCGCGAGGCCGCGCGCAGGCAGAACCTGCACCACTCGACCATGCGTCAGCGGATCGACTGGCTGGAGCGGCAACTGGGCTACACCCTGCTCAGCCACGACGGCTACGCGCGCGCGAGCACCACCCTGACGCTGTGGCGGATCACGATGGCGGTCGAGCAGTCTCGGGTGGTGACGCGGTCCGTGGTCGGTGCCGTTCGGTGAAACCCGCCGACACCGCGTCCGGGCGGCGGTCCCTGCGCGCCGATGCCGCCCGCAACCTGGCGCGGATCCTCCAGGCCGCCCGCGTCCTGTTCGCCGCGCGCGGCCTCACGGTGACCCTCGACGAAGTGGCCGAGGCCGCCGGGGTCGGTGTCGGCACCGTCTACCGGCGCTTCGCGAACAAGCAGGAGCTGATGGGCGCGGTGCTCACCCGGGCTGTCACCGAGATGGCCGAGGCGACCGAGGCCGCCGCGGCCGATCCCGACACCTGGCGTGGCCTGTCCGGCCTCTTCGAGTGGTACTGCGAGCAGCTGGCGACCGATCGCGGCCTCGGCGAAGTGATGCTCGAATTTCCGGATGTCACAGAGCGTTTCGTCGCGGTGCGCGAGCGGATCGAGCCGGTGGTGCTGCGATTGATCGACAGGGCCGTCGCCGAGGGCGTGGTGCGGCCCGGATTCGCCGCCTCCGATCTCTTCGCCATGGTCACCATGGTCGCTGCGGTGGCGAGATTCGCCGCGCCGGTGAATCCCGAACTCTGGCGGCGCTATTCGGGCATCCTCCTGGACGGCGTGCGCGCCGACGGCGCCGCCCGGCCGCCGCTGGCCGTCGCGCCCATGGACGTCGACGACGTGTACAGCGCGAAGTCCGCGGTGTTCACCGGCCACCGGTCGCGGCCCTGCTGAACGTCCCCGGGGCGGGAAGTCGCCGTCGGGGGACACCGCGGCATCGATGCCGCCGACCTGGCGAAACGGCTCGGGGCCCACCATCGAGCGATGGTGGGCCCCGAGCCGTGGGTGGTGCCGGTGGGCGATCCGGCGATCACAGTCGCACGATCGTCCGGCCTCTGATCTTGCCGGCGAGAATGTCGGCGGTGAGCGCGGGGATGTCGTCCAGGCCGACTTCGTGCGCGATGCTCTCCGACAGGTTCTTGGGCTTGAGGTCGGTGCCGAGGCGCAGCCACACCGCGGCGCGCACGTCCTCCGGGCACTGGACGGAGTCGATCCCGAGCAGGTTGACCCCGCGCAGAATGAACGGCGCGACAGTGGAACTCAGCGCGATGCCGCCGGTCATCCCGCAGTTCGCCACCGAACCGCCGTAGCTGGTGGTGCGCAGCAGATACGCGAGGGTGTCGCCGCCCACCGGATCGATGCCGGCGGCCCAGAGTTCGGCGTCCAGCGGCGCGCCCGCGGCGGAGACCTCGTCGCGACCGAGGATCTGCGTGGCGCCGAGGTCGCGCAGATAGTCGTGTTCCTCGGTCTTGCCCGTGCTGGCCGACACGTCGTACCCGAGGCCGGCGAGCATGTTCACCGCGGTGCTGCCGACGCCGCCGGTGGCACCCGTCACCAGCACCCGGCCCTTCGCCGGGGTCAGCCCGTTGTCCTCGAGCCGCTGAATCGCCAGGCCCGCCGTGAAACCCGCCGTGCCCAGCGCCATCGCCTCCTTCACCGTGAGGCCGGGCGGCAGCGGCTCCACCCAATCGCCGGACACCCGCGCGTATTCCGCGAACCCGCCGAAATGCGACATGCCCAGGGCGCGGCCGATGGCGAGGACTTCCTGACCGGCGGTGAATCGCGGGTCGCTCGATTCGACCACGGTGCCGGCGAGGTCGATGCCCGGCACCATCGGGTACGAGCCGACCACCGGACTCTCCGGGAGGCAGGCCAGACCGTCCTTGTAGTTGATGCTCGAATACCGCACGCGGATGGTGACATCGCCCGCGGGCAGGTCGTCGAGGGCCAGGTGCTGCACCCCGGCGCTGAACCCGGCGGCGTTCTTTTCGACGACAAAGGCTTGGAAGGACTCAGACATGACGTTCTCCTGGTGTGCGCAAGGCGCTGTCTCCTGACTGGCTCGGCCACGGTAAGCCGGTGGCCCGATGCACTAGATAGATTGATCTAGAACGAGCTTAGGTGGCGGGTGGTTGTGCGTCAACACGACCGGCTACCTGCCGGTGAGGTGCGAGTAGAAGGTGCGTACCGACGGGGCAAGCACCTTGCGGACATCCGGCGACAGCTCGCCGAAGACCTCGACGACGAGGCCCCCGCCGAGTTCGGCCAGCGAGCCGACCGTGGCACCGACATTCCCCAGGTGGACCAGGACGGCGGCGGAGTTCGTGTACTTCTCCTCGACCACGCATCTGGTTCCGTCCTCGCTCAGGAACCAGTCGTACCGAAGGGTCCCCGCTTCGTCCCGGGCCGCCGCCGCGGCTTCCTCGGCGCGTTTCGTGAACTCGTCCAGGTTCGCCGCGGCGATCTCGGGAAAGGTGGCAACGATCTGGATCTCACCCATGGTGGGCACCCTCTTCTCTCTCTGTGAATAAACCGATCTATTCGGAGCGTAGGCAACCCGCTCCGGTGGCGTCAATGTCGGTCGATCGCCCTTCTACCTGCGCAGGTGGCCTGCCTCCACCGCCGTTTGTCGGCGATGACGACCACAGCGGACACGCAATGGCGGGTGTGGCGCACGTCGCGGGGCGGATTCACTGGGGTCAGGTGGATGATGCCGCGGCCCCGGGGTTGCGGTGTCATGCCATCGGCGCTGGGCTCCGTTGTCCGAGCTCGGGTTTCGTCGGTTGTCGAGGGTTGACGAGGTGTGAGAAGGGACATACGCTGAGGCGACTAGATCAATCTATCGCCTACTGATCAGCGCGGCGCCCGCGGCTACACCCGGTGCCCCTGGCGTTCCGGATGTGAAATCGGTGGGCTCGACGTCGCTGGAGGCGAATATGGGAATCAATCGTGTCGGCCATGTGGTGCTGAAGATGCGCGACCTGGACGTGGCCAAGGAGTTCTATGCCGGGATTCTCGGCATGAAGATCTCGTCGGAATCGCCGATCGCGGTCTTCTTCCGCTTCTCCGATTACCACCACGACATCGGGGTGTTCAAGGTGAGCGACGAGGCCGAGCTGCCGAAGGAAGACCAGGCCGGACTGCTGCATTTCGCGCTCGTCGTGGACAGCCAGGAGGAACTGGTGCGGATGCACCGGTACCTGCAGGACAAGGGCGTCACCATCGAGGCCACCTTCGATCACGGCATGACGCGGAGTCTCTACATCTACGACCCCGATCACAACGCCATCGAAATCTATTGCGAGGTGCCGGAATACGACTGGCGCACGAACGACGACTTCGTCGGCTACCTGAAGCCGCTCGAGATCGAGACCCTCACTTCCTAGCTCACTTCCGACGAACCCAGAGGTTGCAATGAAGCTTCTCGCACACGACGTCGACAGCCACGAGATGATCCCGGGCCACCTGCTCAGCGATGTGCTGGGCCAGCCCGGCCGGATCATGGGCAAGATTCTCGAGGTCACCGACCAGTTGCGTCCGGACCCGACCCCGACCAATATGCACCAGCCGAGCATCCAGGGCGATGTCCGGCCGATCGATCCCGACGACATCTGGCAGATCAAGGGCCCCTCGGCGCCGAGCGCGGTCGATCTCGGCCGACGGGTCGAGGTGCTGGACGTGATGGGAATCGAACGCCAGCTGGTGTTTCCGACTCTCGCGATCGCGGCCATGATGGTCGGCGGCATGGACGACCTCGGATTCGAGCAGCGATTCGGTGGGGACGTCTCGATGCTCGAGGGGCTGACGCGGCCGGAATTCGCCAGCAGCTACCTGCGCGCCTACAACGACTGGGTGATGAGCGATCCGGTCCAGGCGGGTGGCCGGATCCGGATGGTCGGGATCGTCCCCACCAGCCGTGACCTGAACGAAATGCTCGACACGGCGAAGAAATTGATCGAGTCCGGGGTCCGCGCGGTCTACGTGCAGGCCGACGAGCCGCCGGGCGGGGTCTCGCCCGCGCACTCCTCGCTCGACCCGTTCTGGGGATTGTTCGAGGCGGCCGATATTCCGGTGACGCTCCACATCGGGACCGAGTTCGCGTTCCTGGACCCGCGGTGGGCACTCGCCGAGACCTTCCAGGATCTGTTCCAGTCGCCGGAGATCCCGAACAACACCATCCAGATGTTCTCGACGATCCACATGGCGATCGACAACTACCTGTCCACCATGGTGCTGGGCGGGGTGTTCGAACGGTTCCCCCGGCTGCGCGTCGGTCTGCTCGAAGTCGGTGCGCACTGGGTCGCCCCGGCCGCGCGGCGGATGGACATGTACGTGGACGTGTTCCCCGGCGCGGCCGCCGCGAAATTCTCGCTGAAGCCGTCGGAGTACATCGCCAGGAACGTGCGGGTCTCGCCCTTCAATTTCGAGCCCGTCGACCGGTATTTCCAGGACGACCCGTTCTTCGCCGACGTCTATTGCTATTCGACCGACTATCCGCATGTCGAAGGCACCAAGGACTCGATGAACCGGATGCTCGCCAAGCTCGAGCCGCTGGGCGAGGAGATCACGACGAAGTTCTTCCGGACCAACGCCGAGTGGCTGCTGCCCTGACCTCGGCGCACCGGCGGCACCCGGTCGGGTGCCGCCGGTGAACCCTCTCGAAATCGCTGTACCGCCACCCGGTCTCGTACCGGCCGAACACATCCAGAGGTCGCGATGAAGCACCGTGCGCACGAGACGTCCCCACTCCCTCTCGGGCCCCTCGGCATCTGGTCCTATCAGCTCGACGTGCAGCCGATGGCCCGTGCCGGGGAGGCGGTCGCCGAACTCGAGGAACTGGGCATCGGCGCGCTGTGGGTGCCCGAAGCGGTGGCGCGTGAGCCGTTCGCCAATGCCGCGCTGCTCCTGTCGGCGGCCACCCGGATGACCGTGGCCACCGGTGTCGCGAGCCTGCACGCCCGGACCGCGATGACGATGAACGCGGGCTGGCGGACGCTGAGCGAGGCCTTTCCCGGCCGGTTCCTGCTGGGCATCGGGGTGAGTCATCAGCCGATGGTGGACGGCGCTCATCGAGGCAGCTACGGCAGCAAGCCGTACAGCACGATGGTCGACTACCTCGACCGGATGGACGAGGGCGCCTTCTGGGGCGCGGCCGCACCGGTCGCGCCCCGGCGGGTGCTGGCCGCGCTCGGACCGCGCATGCTGCGCCTGGCCGCCGAGCGTGGGATGGGCGCGCACACCTACTTCGTCCCCGTCGAGCACACCGCCGCCGCCCGCGAGACGCTCGGGCCCGCCGCGCTGCTCGCACCGGCCCAGACCGTCGTGTTCGAGACCGACCCCGCCGTGGCGCGGCACGCCGCGCGCGGCTTCATGAGCCGGTACCTGGCCTTGCCCAACTACACCAACAACCTCCGGCGGCTGGGCTGGGGCGATGACGACCTGGGCGGCGGCGGAAGCGACCGGCTCGTCGACGCGATCGTCGCCTGGGGCTCGCTCGACCGGATCGCGGCACGGATGCAGGCCCACCTCGACGCCGGCGCCGACCACGTCTGCGTGCAGGTCCACACCCCCGATGTGCGGGTCCTGCCCGTCGACCGGTGGCGCGACCTGGCCTCGATCGTTCCCGCGCTCCGCACCCGCTCCGTTCCCTGACTTCCCTTGCCGCACCGAACAGAAAGCACTCCATGCCGCACACCGCAGCTACCCGCTACCTCACCGCACTCGCCGAGCAAGGCATCGAGTGGTTCTTCGTCAACGCGGGAACCGATTTCGCGCCGATCGTCGAGGCCTACGCCGACAACAAGCAGGAAGACGGTCCCGCACTGCCGATTCCGGTCCTGTGCGCCCACGAGAACCTCGCCGGCGGGATGGCCCACGGCGCCGCGTTGGTGACCGGCCGTCCGCAGGCGCTGATGCTGCACGTCAACGTCGGCACGGGGAACGCGGTGTGCTCGGTCGCCAACGCCGCGCGCGATCGGGTGCCGCTGCTGGTCACCGCAGGCCGGTCGCCGATCCTCGAGTTCGGCGCCACCGGCGCGCGTGACCTGCCGATCCACTGGTCCCAGGAGATGTTCGACCAGGCGAGCATGGTGCGCGAGTTCGTCAAGTGGGACTACGAATTGCGTGATCCGCGCCAGGTCGAGGCCGTCGTCGACCGTGCCGTGAGCGTGGCGGCCGCGCATCCGCGTGGTCCCGTGTACCTGTCGCTGCCGCGCGAGGTGCTCGCCGAGGCGGCGGACGCGCCGACCGCGGTGCAGGCGCCGACACCGGTCCCGACGGCCGTGCAGCCCGACCCGGCCGCCATCGAGGCGCTCGCCGACAAGCTCGTCGCGGCCGAGTTCCCGGTCATCGTGGCGGCGGCGGCCGGCGCGGAGCCCGCATCCGTCGGGCTGCTCGCCGACTGCGCCACCCGGTTCTCGATCGGTGTCGCGGACCCGTGGGCCAGGTACCTGAACATTCCGTCCGATCATCCGCATCGCCTCGGCTCCGACGTCACGCCCGTGCTCGAGCGGGCCGATGTCGTCGTGTTCGTGGAGTGCGACGTCCCGTGGATCCAGGCGCGCACGGCGCCGTCCGCGGAGTGCTTCATCGCCCAGGTCGGTGTCGACCCCCTGTTCACCACCTATCCGATGCGGTCGCATCGGTCCGACCTCAACGTCACCGCCACCCCGGTCGCGTTCCTGACCCGGCTGATCGAGGCGCTCGAGACCCGGGTGTCGGGCATCGATCCGGCGCGCGCCGAACAGATCCGGGCTGTCGCCGCGGCGAATCGCGCGGCCGTCGACACCCTGCGCGACACCGAACTCGCCCAGGGGGACGAGGAGATCATCACCACGGCGGTGATCTCCGCGGTCCTGGGTGGACTGCTCGACGACGACGACATCGTGTTCAACGAATACGTGTCCTACCCCGAGCTGCTCGGCCGGACCGAGCCGGGGACGTACTACTTCCTGCCCGCGTCGGGTGGCCTGGGCTGGGGCCTGCCCGCCGCCCTCGGCGCCAAGTACGCCGCACGGGACCGCACCGTCGTCGCCACCCTCGGCGACGGCGCCTACATGTTCGCCAACCCGGCGGCCTGCCATCACGCGGCCGCCAAGCACGAGCTGCCGGTGCTGACCATCGTGGCCAACAACAGCAACTGGACCGCCGTCGACATGGCGACCTACCTCGTCTATCCCGACGGCACCGCGGCCACCACCGGCGAGGACCGCTTCTCCAATCTCGCCCCCTCGCCGGATCTGGCGGCCTACTGCCGGGCCTCGGGTGGCCACGGCGTGACGGTCCATCGCCGCAGCGAACTCGAGGGCGCGATCAAAGAGGCGCTGCGGGTCGTGCGCGACGAAGGACGTCAGGCCCTGCTCGACATCCGCTGCAAGTGACGACCGACCGTCACAGCTCACCCTGATGGAGATCTGATGCGTTACAACCATGCCGCGCTGTTCGCGGGTGTCGCCGCGGCGACACCGGACCGCGACTGCCTCGTGTTCCGGGACCGACGGCTCACCTACCGCGAGGTGGCCGGGCGGGTCGACCGGCTCGCGAACATCCTGCTGTCGCACGGGATCACCGCGCACCGCGAGCGGGCCGACCTGCGGGAGTGGGAGTCCGGCCAGGACCACGTCGCGCTGTACCTGTACAACGGCAACGAGTACGTCGAGGGGATGCTGGGCGCCGCGGCGGCGCGCGCGACGGCGTTGAACGTCAACTACCGCTACGTCGAAGCCGAGCTCACCTATCTGCTCGACGACGCGTCCGCGCGCGCGATCATCTACCACGCCCGGTTCGCGCCGACCCTCGCCGCGGTGCTCGGCGCGCTGCGTGAGCCGCCGATCCTGCTGCTCCAGGTGGCCGACGAATCGGGCAACGCGCTGCTGCCCGGCGCGCTCGACTACGAGGAGGCCCTCGCGGCCGCCAGCGCCGATCCGCCGCGGACCGAGCCGGACCCCGACGACCTCTACCTGGTCTACACCGGCGGCACCACCGGAATGCCCAAGGGCACCCTGTGGACTCAAGCCGACATCCTCGAGAGCGCACTGGCGGCGTTCATGCCCGCGGGCGCGTTCGAGGTGGACTCGCTCGCCGAGGGCGTGGCCCTGATGGCCGCCGCCGAACCCCGGGTGGTGCTGCCGCTGCCGCCGCTCATGCACGCGGCCGCGCAATGGATCGCCCTGGCGGGGTTCCTGACCGGTGGCACGGTCGTGTTCCCCGACGTGGTCGACCGGCTGGACCCGGCCTCGGTCTGGGAGGTGATCGACCGCGAGGGCGTGCAGCTGATGAACCTGGTGGGCAACGCGTTCGCGACGCCGCTGTGCGACGAGTTCGATCGCGGCGGGTACCACGGGCGCTCCCTGCAACTGGTCGGCGTCGGCGGTGCCGTCACCAGCGCCTCGGTCAAGGACCGCATCCTGCGGCTGCTGCCGCACGTCGCCATCGCCGATGTCGCCGGCTCGTCGGAGACCGGATCGCAGCTGACCAACGTGAGCACCAGCGCGGCCCCGGCGACCTCGGGTGTCTTCACCGCGGCACCGGGAACCTGCGTGGTGGACGAGGATCAGCGCCGGATCCTGGCGCCCGGTGACCCGGCGACCGGCTGGCTGGCCCGGCACGGCGCCATCCCGCTCGGCTACCTCGGCGACCGGGCCAAGACCGAGCGCACCTTCCCCACCATCGAGGGCTATCGCATGGCCCTGCCCGGCGACCGGGCCAAGCACCGGGCCGACGGTGGGATCGAACTGCTCGGCCGCGACTCGGTGACGATCAACTCCGGCGGCGAGAAGGTCTTCGCCGAGGAGGTCGAGGACGCCCTGATCGCCCACCCCGCGATTCGCGATGTCGTCGTCGCCGGGCGGCCGAGCGAGCGCTGGGGCACCGAGATCGTCGCCGTCGTACAACTCGTCCCCGGCCACGACCCGACCGACCAGGAACTGCTGGTCGGCGCCGAACAACGGCTCGCCAGATACAAGCTGCCCAAAGCCATCGTCCGCGTGGACCAGGTCCTGCGCAGTCCGGCGGGCAAGGCCGACTACCGGTGGGCCGGACAGATCGCCGCGCAGTACGCGCCCGCACAGAAGGAACCCAGCAAATGACCATGACCACCGCACCGATCGTCGACGTCACGCCCGCGGAATTGCAGCGCCTGCTCGACGCGCAGCGCGCCGCGCACGCCCTGGACCCGATCCCCGACGCCGCGACCCGGCGCGATCGGATCGATCGCCTGGTCGCCGCCGTCCTGGAACACCGGCAGGAACTCGCCGAGGCGCTGGACGCCGACTTCGGCAGTCGTCCGGTGACCACCTCGATGGAGGTCGACATCCTCGGCGCCCTGCCGGGAATCGCCGACACCCGTGCGCACCTCGAGGCGTGGATGGCCCCCACCGAGGTTCCGGCCGCGATGGGTGGTGTGATCCCGGCCTTCGTGCAGAACCGGCCCAAGGGCGTGGTCGGCGTGATCGGACCGTGGAACTTCCCGCTCGTGCTCGTGTTCGCCCCCGCGGTGGAAGCGCTCGCGGCCGGCAATCGGGTGATGATCAAGTTCTCCGACTTGACGCCGCGCACCGGCGCGGTGTTCGCCCGCGCGGTGGCGTCCCGGCTGAGCCCCGAGGAGGTCGTGGTCGTCAACGGCGGGCTGGCGACCGCCGCCGCCTTCTCCGATCTGCGGTTCGACCACCTCTTCTTCACCGGCTCGCCGAAGGTGGGGCGCCTCGTCGCCACCGCCGCGGGCCGGAACCTGGTGCCGGTGACGCTCGAGCTCGGCGGCAAGAATCCCGTGGTCGTCGCTCCCGATGCCGACGTCGCCGAGGCCGCCGCCCGCATCGCCCCCGCTCGCCTGTTCAACAACGGCCAGGTGTGCCTGGCCCCGGACTACGTCTTCGTGCCCGAATCGAGCCGGGACGCCTTCGTCGCGGCCTACCGCGCGGCGGTCCACACGCATTTCCCGACCTTCGCCGACAATCCCGACGTCGTCTCGGTGGTGAACGACGCGAACTACACCCGCGTCACCGGACTCGTCGCGGAGGCGAAGGCCAAGGGTGCGGTGGAGGTCGTCCTCGTGCCGGACGCGGAGCAGGACCGGGTACCCGACCCGACCACGCGCCGCATCCCGCCGACGCTGCTGCTCGACACCCCGGCCGACGCGCAGATCAACACCGAGGAGATCTTCGGCCCGGTGCTGGTGGTGCACACCTACACCGAGGTCGACGAGGCCATCGCCCACATCCGCGCGGGCGAGCATCCGCTGGCGGCCTACTGGTACGGCGCCGACACCGCCGACTTCCAGCGCTTCCTGGTCCAGACCACGTCGGGCGGGGTGTCGCGCAACGACTTCGGGCTGGCCTACAGCAACCACGCCGTGCCGTTCGGTGGTGTCGGCATGAGCGGGTCGGGCGCCTACCACGGCAAAGCCGGCTTCGACACGTTCTCCCACCAGCGGGCCGTCGCCCAGCACGATCTGCCCACCGGTCTGGCCGGCGCGCTCGTGCCGCCGCTGACGCCCGAGCGCGTCGCGGGCGTCGCGGCCGCTGCCGCCGCGGCCACCGCCGACACGGTCGCCCGGCTGGGGCGTCCCGACGGGCAGGAGTGACCTTGCCCGAGTTCGAGACCATTCGGTACGAGCGCCCGGCCGACAAGGTCGCCCGCATCGTGCTCGACCGCGCGCAGGCACGCAACGCGCAGAGCATGCAGCTGCTCTACGAGCTCAACGACGCGTTCGACCTCGCCGCGCAGGATGATTCGATCAGCGTGATCATCCTCGCGGCGAACGGCCCGCACTTCTCGGCAGGCCACGATCTGCGCGACGGGGACGGGTTGCGGGTGGTGTCCGAGCACCGGCGGATCGGCACCTGGTGCGGCTTCGGTTGCGCCGGGGCCGAATCGCGGATGGCGATCGAGAAGGAGATGTACCTCGGCCTGTCCGAACGGTGGCGCAACCTCCCGAAACCGACCATCGCGGCCGTGCAGGGCAAGGTCATCGCCGGTGGTCTCATGCTCGTGTGGCCCTGCGATCTGATCGTGGCCGCCGAGGGCGCGCTGTTCCAGGACAACACCGTCGCGATGGGGGTGTCCGGCGCGGAGTTCTTCCAGCACCCCTACGAGGTCGGCGTGCGGAAGGCGAAGGAGATGCTGTTCACCTCCGACTTCCTCACCGCCGCCGAGGTCCACCGGCTGGGCATGGTCAATCATGTGGTGCCGCTCGACGAGCTGTCGTCGTTCACACTGCGGCTCGCGGAGCGCATCGCCGAAAAGCCGCTCTTCGCACTGAAATTGGCGAAGGAGTCGGTCAATGTCGCGCAGGACAACCAGGGCCGGGCCACCGCGATGCAGACCTCGTTCGCCTACCACCAGCTCTGTCACAGCCACAACCAGCAGCTGCACGGACTGCCGATCGATCCGGCCTTCCTGGAGCGGGCGTTCGCGGCCGAGACCGGGGTGGGGTCCGGCCCGGCGCCGAAGAGGCCGTGATGACCGGCGTCGTGCTCGTCGACGCGGGCAGGTCCGGTGTCGTCCCGGACCTGCCGGACCTGCCGGAGACTCCCGGCAGGCTCACCGAGGACGTGATCGAGGCGCTGCTGCGCAGAACCTGTCTGCAGCGCTCGGAGCTCACCCGGCTGTTCCTCGCCGATCCTCGCTGCCTGTCCACGGGATCACCGGTCGGCGAGGCGGGCTGGATCTTCGAACCACCGCCGCTCGGGCTGCGGACCACGGTGAGCATGAGCAGCGCGGTGAGCATGACGCAAGCGGTCAGAGCGATCGAGCAGGATCCCGATGTCATCGCGGTCGTCGCGGCGACCGACTTCGGCACGGGCACTTCCTATCACGGTGACAGCGCCGCCGCGGTGCACCGGCAACAGCACATGGCGCGGGTGGTCGCGGCCTGGTGGGACCTCGTCCCCGACGAGCTGGCCGACTGGGCCCGCTCGTCCTGTACGCGATCCGCCGAATGCTCGGCCGCGGGGGACTTCGCGGGTGAGATCGTCGCCACCACAGGCAGTTACGGGACCGATCGCTTCCGTGCACCCGAATCCGCCGACGGCGACGGGGCGGATCGGACACCGAAGCGCCGCCTCGTCGACGACGGCGCGGCGTTCACCGCGCACCCGGCCCGCGGCGCGAGCGCGATCATCCTCGCCGGCGAAGCGAACGCGATCCGGCTGGGACTGCGGATCCGCGCCCGGCTGTCCGCGGTCTGCGCGACCCGCGCCCGCGCCGAGTTCGGCATCGCCCCACTGAGCGCGCGTGCCCTCGACGAGCTGCTGGCCCCCAGCGGATTCGGGCTCGGCGCGCTCGATCAGCTCGAGGTCCCCGAACAGTACGCCGTGACGCCGGTCGCCTGGATCAAGGAGACCGGGATCAGCGAGTACCTGGTGAACCCGCGCGGCGGTGATCTCGCGTTCGGTCACCTGCCCCGGTCCGGCCATCTGAGATCGCTGGTCACCATGGCGAATTCGCTGGAAGCCACCGGCGGCTGGGCAGGTGCCCTGGTGGCCTCCGAGATCCATCGCACCACCGCCTTCGTCCTCGCCACCACGGACTCGACCACCTCGAGAGGGTGACCGGAGGCGTACGTCGGTGACCGAAAGCCCGGTCACCCAGGAAGGAACATCACTGATGAAGGCCGCTCTGTTCTACGGCAAGGAGGACCTCCGCATCGAGGAGGTACCCGAAACCAGTCCCGGCCGCGGCCAGGTGAAGCTACGCAACGCCTACTCGGGCATCTGCGGCTCCGACCTGCATTTCTATTTCTTCCCCGAAGCGATCCCCTGGGACATGCACACACCGCATCCACTGACCGGCGCGGCGCTGCCCCAGATCCTGGGCCACGAGTTCGCCGGCACGGTCGTCGAGGTCGGCGCGGACGTGACCGGGGTGCGGGTCGGCGATCGCGCCGCGGTGTACCCGCTGGTGGCATCCTGCGGTGACTGCTCGGCGTGCCGCCGTGGTCTGCGCTTCTCCTGCAAGCTGATGGGCTCGCTCGGCGCGAACGCTCCCGGCGGCGGTCTGTCGGAGTTCACCACCGTCGACGCGTCGGCGCTGCATGTGCTGCCCGAGAACGTGGACCTGCGGATGGGTGCGCTCGTCGAGCCGATGGCGGTCGGCTGGCACGCGGTCGCGCGCAGCGGGGTCGAGGCGGGCGGCACCGCGCTCGTCGCGGGCGCCGGGCCGATCGGTATCGGGACCTGGTTCGCGTTCAAGGCACACGGTGTGGACAAGGTTCTCGTCTCCGAGCCGAGCGCGGAGCGCCGCGCGATCATGGCCGCGCTGGGTGCCACGGTCGTCGATCCGGTGCACGACGACCTCGTCGCCACCGTCGGCGAATTCACCGACGGCGCCGGCGTGGACGTCGCGGTGGACGCGGCCGGCGCCGGTGCCGCGATCACCTCCGCCCTGGCAAGCCTCGTCGCCGGCGGGCGTGTGGTGGTCGCCGCGCTCCACGAACACCCGATGCAATTCCAGCCCACGCAGCTTCTGATGGGGGAGACCGAGATCGTGGCCGCCGTCGGCTACGCGCCGGAGGAATTCGACGCTGTCATCGCCGCCATGGCGAACGGCATCTACGACACCACCGGCTGGGTCGAGGAGATACCGCTGACCGGGGTCGCCGACGCGCTGCACGCGCTGCGCGCCGGCACCGGCGCCAAGATCCTCATCCGGACCACCTGATTCACCACTGTCGCCTGTTCACGAGAGGACCGGTCCCATGTCGGAACTGACCAAGAAGCAGATGGAAGAAATCCTGCTCGCGCACGAGATCGCCGAGCTGGAAATGGACGTCGAAGCCACCCTGGCGACCCTGGCGCCCAACCCGCACTACGAAATCGCCTCCCTCGGCTGGGCCATCGACGGCACGGACGCGGTGCGCGAAACGTATCACCGCATCCTGCGGCAGCAGGGGCGCGGCGTCGCCGCCGAGAAACGGGTGCACGCCGTCGCCGAGAACACCCTGCTGCGTGAGGCTTTCATGACGTTCAACACCCTCGACGGCGAGCGGGTCACCGGTCTGTATCTGGTGGTGATGGCCTTCGACCCCGATCTGAAGCTGATCTCGGGCGAACGGATGTACACCGACCCCAACTTCGGGCAGATGATGGCCGAGCTGCTCGGGCCCGACTTCGGCAGCCTGCCCGGCGTCTCGCGAATCAGCGACACGGCGCCCGTGATCGACAAGCACGACGCCTACAAGTACGCCGCGGCCCGCGGGCTGACCATCACGCCGCCCGAGTAGCCGTCCTGATGGGTCATTACAAGAGCAATATCCGCGACCTCGAGTTCAATCTGTTCGAAGTGCTCGGCATCGATCGAGTCCTGGACACCGGCGCGTTCGGTGACCTGGACACCGCCACGGTCCGTGCGATGCTGGGGGAAGCGGCGCGCCTGGCCGAAGGTCCGGTGGCGGCGTCGTTCGCCGAGGCCGACCGCAGTCCGCCGACCTTCGACCCCGCGAGGCACGCGGTCGAGCTGCCCGCGCCCTTCGTCACCTCCACGCTCGCCTGGCAGCGGGCGGGGTGGCACAAGATCGGGCTGGCGGCGGCGGTCGGCGGGACGCCCGCGCCGTCGGTCGTCACCTGGGCGATCCGCGAGCTGGTCCTCGGTGCGCAGCCCGCGGCGTTCGTCTACACGAGCGGACCGCAGAATGCCGAGATCCTGCACACTCTGGGCAACGACACCCAGCGGCGGTGGGCCCAGATCGCGGCCGAACGCGAGTGGAGCGGGACCATGGTGCTGACCGAGGCCGACGCCGGTTCCGATGTCGGCGCGGTCCGGACGAAGGCGATTCCGCAGGCCGACGGCAGCTGGCACATCGAGGGCGTCAAACGGTTCATCACCGGCGGTGACTCGAACATCGCCGAGAACATCGTGCATCTCGTCCTGGCCCGGCCGCAGGGGGCCGGACCGGGGACGAAGGGGCTGTCGTTGTTCGTGGTGCCGAAGTTCCATTTCGATTCCGGCACCGGCGAACTCGGCGCGCGCAACGGCGTCGTCGTCACCGCCCTGGAGAGCAAGATGGGGCTCAAGGCCTCGGCCACGTGCGAGCTCGCGTTCGGCCTGCACGGTGCTCCCGCCGTCGGCTGGCTCGTCGGAGATTCCCACGCCGGCATCGCGCAGATGTTCGAGGTGATCGAGTACGCGCGAATGATGGTCGGCACCAAGGCGATCGCCGCGCTGTCCACCGGCTACCTCAACGCCCTCGAATACGCGAAGACCCGCGTGCAGGGGCGCGATCCGACGAAGCGGGCCGACCGCGGCGCGCACCGGGTGACGATCACCCACCACCCCGACGTGCGTCGCAGCCTGATGCTGCAGAAGGCCTACGCCGAGGGCCTGCGCGCGCTGTACCTGTACGTCGCCGCGCACCAGGACCCCGGCACCGCCTTGGCCGTGTCCGGCGCCGACGCCGACACGGCCTTCCGGATCAACCATCTGCTGCTACCCGTCGTCAAAGGCGTCGGATCCGAACGCGGGTACCAGTACCTGGGCGAATCGCTGCAGATCCTCGGGGGATCCGGGTACCTGCAGGACTATCCGATCGAGCAGTACCTCCGCGATACCAAGATCGACTCGATCTACGAGGGGACGACCGCCATCCAGGCGCAGGACTTCTTCTTCCGCAAGATCGCTCGCGACGACGGCGCTGCCCTCGGCCGCGTGACCGGCGAGATCGCGACGTTTCTCACGACGGGCGACGGCCGGCTCCACGCGGAGCGCACCCTGCTCGGCAGCGCGCTCGACGACGTCGAGTCGATGGTCGCGACCCTGCGGAACTACCTGTCCGCCGCGCGCGACGACCCCGCCGGGGTGCACCGAATCGGGCTGGTATCGGTGCGATTCCTGCTCGCCGTCGGCGACCTGCTGATCGGCTGGTTGCTCCTGCGCCAGGCCGAGGTCGCGCTCGCCGCCATCGATACCGGCGGCGGCACCCCGTTCTACGAGGGAAAAGTCGCCGTCGCCTCGTTCTTCGCACGCACTGTGCTCCCGGAACTCGGGGCGGTGCGGCGGATCGTCACCGATGTCGACCCGCACATCATGGATCTCGACGAAGCGGCATTCTGACGCGCTCCGGACCCGGCATGTGGCGGGTAGTGGGGCGCGATCGCGCGACGGTCGGCGGGTGCCCGGGTTCCGGGATTCCGAACAGACTCGTCCTGTGCCAGGAGAACGCGATGTCCCGAGGAGCTCGCCGAGGGTTGACGGAGCGGGAAAAGCGCGTTTACGCTGGAGTAGTAGATCAATCTATCTAGATGCGGACCGTCTTCGATGGCGGGCCGGACAATTCGGAGGTTGCGATGAAGCTGCTTGCGCATGATGTCGACAGTCATGAAATGATCCCCAGCCACCTGCTCGAAGGAATTCTCGGCCAGCCGGGCCGCATCATGGGCCGGGTCTTCGAATCCGCCGATCGGCTCCGCCCGGATCCGACGGCCACCAATATGCACCAGCTGGATGTGCTGGGTGACACGAAGGAGATCGACCCCCAGGGCATCTGGGAGATCAAAGGCCCGTCGGCGCCGAGCGCGATCGATCTCGGCAGGCGCGCCGAGGTGCTCGATGTGATGGGCATCGACCGGCAGCTGGTCTTTCCGACCACGGCGATCGCCGCGATGATCATCGGCGAGATGGCGGATGTCGCCTACGAAATGCGCTTCGGCGGTGACCTTTCGGTATTCGAGGGTATCTCCCGGCCGGACTTCGCCAAGAGCTACGTGCACGCCTACAACCAGTGGGTCATGGACAACGCGGTGCTGGCAGGCGGCCGGATCCGGCTCGTCGGGATTCTCCCGACCAGTCCCGATGTCGGCGAGATGATCGCCACCGCAAGGCGATTGATCGAGGCCGGTGTCCGCGCGGTCTATCTGCAGGCCGACGTGCCGCCGGGCGGGGTATCGCCCGCGCATTCGGCGCTCGACCCCCTGTGGGCGATGCTCGAGGCCGAGAACATCGCGGTGACGCTGCACATCGGCACCGAATTCGCGTTCCTCGATCCGGGCTGGATGATGGCCGAGACCTTCGCGGATCTGTTCCAGTCGCCGGAAATCCCGAACACCAATATCCAGCTGTTCTCGACGGTCCACATGGCCATCGACAACTACCTGTCGACCATGGTGCTCGGCGGCGTCTTCGAACGATTCCCGCGACTGCGCGTCGGTCTCTTCGAAGTCGGCGCGCACTGGGTCGGCAACGCGGCGCGACGGATGGACATGTACGTCCAGGTGTTCCCCGGCGCGGCCGCGGCGAAATTCCCGCTGAAGCCCTCGGAATACATCGCCCGCAACGTGCGGGTCTCGCCCTTCAATTTCGAGCCCGTCGATCGCTACTTCCGGGACGACCCGGCCCTGGCCGACGTCTTCTGCTATTCGACCGACTATCCGCATGTCGAAGGCACGAAGGACTCGATGAAGAACATGCTCGCGAAAGTCGAGCCGCTGGGCGAGGAGATCACCACGAAGTTCTTCCGGACGAATGCCGAGTGGCTCCTGCCCTGACCGGCACGCACGACATCTCCCTCCCCAGGAAAGGAACACCACCCATGAAGGCCGCTCTGTTCTACGGCAAAGAAGACATCCGCGTCGAGGAGGTACCGGATTCCGGTCGTCCAGGTCCCGGACAGGTGAAGCTGCGCAACGCCTACTCCGGGATCTGCGGCTCCGATCTGCACTTCTACTTCTTCCCGGAATCGCTGCCGATGGATCTGTCGCACCCGCATCCGCTCACCGGTGCGACGCTGCCTCGAATCCTGGGCCACGAATTCGCGGGCACCGTCGTCGAAGTAGGGGAGGGGGTGACCGAGGTCCGGGTCGGCGACCGGGCCGCGGTGTATCCGATGGCGGTCTCCTGTGGTGAGTGCGCGGCGTGCCGCAAGGGCCTGCCGTTCTCCTGCGCCATGTCGGGTTCCCTGGGTTCGGCCGCCGACGGCGGCCTGTCCGAGTTCACCACGCTGAACGCGTCCGCTCTGCACGTGCTGCCCGAATCCGTGGACCTGCGGATGGGCGCGCTCGTCGAGCCGATGGCGGTGGGCTGGCACGCGGTCGCGCGCAGCGGTGTCGAAGCCGGCGGCTCCGCGCTCGTCGCCGGTGCCGGGCCGATCGGCATCGGAACCTGGTTCGCGCTCAAGGCACACGGCGTGGACAAGATCCTGGTCTCCGAGCCGAGCGCGGAGCGCCGCGCGATCATCGCGGCGCTGGGCGCGACCGTGGTGGATCCGGTGAACGGGGATCTCGCCGCCGCGGTCGCGGCGCTGACCGACGACAGCGGCGTCGACGTCGTGGTAGACGCGGCCGGCGCCGGTCCCGCGATCACCTCCGGCCTGGCGAGCCTGGTGCCCGGCGGCCGCCTGGTCGTCGCGGGTTTCCACGAGCACCCGATGCAGTTGCAGCCCACCCAGATCATGTGGACCGAGACCGAGATCGTCGGCGCGGTCGGCTATCTGCCCGAGGACTTCGACGCCGTCATCGCGGCCATGGCGCGGGGCGTCTACGACACCACCGGCTGGGTGCACGAGATCCCGATCGACAAGATCGTCGACGCCATCCACACGCTGCGCGCCGGTTCCGGGGCGAAGATCCTCATCCGCACGCACTGACCGTCTCCGCCGACCGGATTCCGGTGGCGCAGTAGTGATTTCGTCGAAAGCGAGTTCATGACCAACGAGGCATACATCTACGAGGCGATCCGCACGCCGCGTGGCAAGAACAGAGGCGGGGCACTGCACGGGACCAAGCCGATCGACCTGGTCGTCGGCCTGCTCGACGAGCTGCGGGCGCGCCACCCCGGGCTCGACCCCGCCGCCATCGCCGACATCGTGCTCGGCGTGGTCACGCCGATCGGCGATCAGGGCGGCGACATCGCCCGCGCCGCCGCGATGAGCGCGGGCCTGCCGGACACCGTCGCCGGCGTGCAGCTCAACCGGTTCTGCTCGTCCGGGCTCGAGGCGGTCAACCAGGCCGCGGCGCGCGTGCGTTCGGGCTGGGAGAACCTGATCATCGCCGGTGGCGTCGAGTCGATGTCGCGGGTGCCGATGGGCTCCGACGGCGGTGCGATGTTCACCGACGTCGCCCTGACCTATGACCACTCGATCGTGCCGCAGGGCATCGGTGCCGACCTGATCGCGACCATCGAGGGCTTCTCGCGGACCGATGTCGACGAGTTCGCGGTGCGGTCGCAGGACCGCGCCGCGGCGGCGTGGGCGGGCGGCTACTTCGCGAAATCCGTAGTGCCGGTGCGGGACAGCAACGGGGTGACGATCCTCGATCACGACGAGCATCGCCGCCCCGGCAGCACCGTCGAATCGCTCGGAAAGCTCCGGCCCGCCTTCGCCGGCATCGGCGAGGTGAGCGGATTCGACGCGGTGGCGCTGCAGAAGTACCACTGGGTGGAGCGGATCGACCACGTGCACACCGGCGGGAACTCCTCCGGCATCGTCGACGGCGCCGCCCTGGTGCTGATCGGGAACGAGCAGGCGGGCCGCGATCTCGGTCTCACCCCCCGCGCCCGGATCACCGCCGCGGCGATCACCGGGTCGGACCCGACGATCATGCTGACCGGTCCCACACCGGCCACCCGCAAGGTGCTCGACCTGGCCGGGCTGACCGTCGACGACATCGACCTGTTCGAGCTGAACGAGGCGTTCGCCTCGGTCGTCCTGAAATGGATGAAGGACCTGAAGCTCCCGGACGAGAAGGTCAACGTCAACGGTGGCGCGATCGCGATGGGGCACCCGCTGGGCGCCACCGGCGCGATGATCCTGGGCACCATGGTCGACGAGCTGGAACGGCGACAGGCCCGGCGCGCGCTGGTGTCGCTGTGCGTCGGCGGCGGCATGGGTATCGCGACGATCATCGAGCGGGTGTGAGGACATGACCGAAACGATTCGCTGGGAGCGGGATTCCGACGGCATCGTCGTGCTGACCCTGGACGACCCGAACCAGTCCGCGAACACGATGAACGCCGACTTCCAGGCGTCGCTGGGGCAGATCGTGGATCGGCTGGTGGCCGAGCGGGATTCGATCACCGGGGTGGTGCTCACGTCGGCGAAGCGGACGTTCTTCGCGGGCGGTGACCTGCGGGACCTGATCGAGGCGACGCCGAAGCAGGCCGAGGAGCTGACCGCCACGACGAACAAGCTCAAGGCCCGGCTGCGCGCGCTCGAGACCTTGGGCAAGCCGGTGGTGGCGGCCCTCAACGGGTCCGCGCTCGGCGGCGGCTTCGAACTCGCCCTGGCGGCCCATCATCGGATCGCCGCCGAGGTACCGGGCAGCACGATCGGGCTGCCCGAAGTCACCTTCGGGCTGCTGCCGGGCGGGGGCGGCGTCGTGCGGACGACGCGGTTGCTCGGCATCCAGCGGGCCGTCCGCGACGTCCTGGTGCAGGGGCAGCGGTACCCGGTGGCGCGGGCCAGGGACCTCGGCCTGATCGACGACCTGGTGGCCACGGTGGACCAGCTCGTACCGAAGGCCAAGGAATGGATCAGGGCCAACCCGGACGCGGTGCAGCCGTGGGACGCCGAGGGCTACCGGATCCCCGGTGGCTCCCCGTCGGATCCGGCTGTCGCGGTGCAGCTTTCCGTGCTGTCCGCGCTGCTGCGCAAGCAGACCAGGGGTGCGCCGCTGCCCGCGCCGCGCGGATCCTGGCCGCCGCGATGGAGGGCGCGCAGGTGGACTTCGACACCGCGGCCCGCATCGAGACCCGCTACTTCGTCGGCGTCGTCACCGGTCAGGTGGCCAAGAACATGACGAAGGCGTTCTTCTTCGACCTGCGGCGGATCACCGCCGGAGGTTCGCGGCCCGACGGCCTGGAGAAGTACACCGCGCGCAAGGTCGGGGTGCTCGGGGCCGGGATGATGGGCGCCGCCATCGCCTATGTGAGCGCGAAGGCGGGTATCGATGTCGTGCTGAAGGACGTGTCGCTCGAGAACGCGGAGCAGGGCAAGGGTTACGCGGTCGGGCTGGAGCGGAAGGCGGTGGCGCGCGGCGCGACCACGCAGGAGGCCGCCGACGCCCTGCTCGCGCGAATCACGCCGACGGCCGATCCCGCGGACTTCGCCGGCGTGGATTTCGTGATCGAGGCCGTGTTCGAGAGCCCCGAACTCAAGCACAGGGTGTTCGGCGAGATCGAGGACATCGTCGAGGCGGACGCGGTGCTGGGTTCCAACACCTCCACCCTGCCGATCTCCGAGCTCGCCCGGGGCGTACGCAGGCAGGAGGACTTCATCGGGATCCATTTCTTCTCCCCGGTGGACAAGATGCCGCTCGTGGAGATCATTCGCGGCGCGAAGACCTCCGAGGCGACGCTGGCCAAGGTCTTCGACTACGTCCTGCAGATCGGGAAGACGCCCATCGTCGTCAACGACAGCCGCGGCTTCTTCACCTCGCGCGTGATCAGCACCTTCCTCAACGAAGCCGTCGCCGCCGTCGGCGAGGGCGTCGAACCGGCGACGGTCGAGCGCGCCGGTGCGCAGGCGGGATATCCGGCGCCGCCGCTGCAACTGTGGGATGAGCTGACCCTGACACTGCCGCGCAAGGTCAGGGAGGAAACGCGGGCCGCGGTCGAAGCGGCCGGTGAACCATGGACGGCGCACAGCTCGGACGCCGTGATCGACCGCATGATCGACGAATTCGACCGCACGGGGCGTTCCGCAGGCGCCGGGTTCTACGACTACGTCGACGGGAAACGCACCCGCCTGTGGCCGGGGCTGCGCACGGCCTTCGGCAGTGGCGGCAAGCAGATCCCGATGGCGGATCTGCGCGACCGCATGCTGTTCGCCGAGGCGCTCGAGACCGTCAAATGCCTCGACGAGGGCGTGCTGAACTCGGTGGCGGATGCCGACGTCGGCTCGCTGCTCGGCATCGGCTACCCCGCCTGGACCGGGGGCGTCCTCCAGTTCATCAACCAATATGACGGCGGCACAGCGGGTTTCGTCGCCCGCGCGCGGGAGCTTGCCCACCGCTACGGTGACCATTTCCTGCCGCCGCAGTCCCTCGTGGCGAAGGCGGCCACGGGCGGACGCTACGAGTAGGACACGCCCGGCGCACTCCTCTCATCCCGAGCCGGCGGCAGCCGTCGGCTCGGGGTGGGAGAAGGGTTCCGGCGCAGAAGGAAACGCAACGATGACAGAGCGCTCACCACAGCGACCGAACGAACCGATCGCCTCGTCGACCGTCGTGGAACAGCGCACCAGGGAAGTGCTCGACCACTTCGGCACCTGCCCGCGGTGCGGCTACGCCGAGCACGCGTTCCTGAAGAAGACCGCCTACGCGGACGGCCGGGTCGTCGTCTCCACGGTGGGCCTGTGCGGGCTGCCCTGCGGCTGGTCGGGTCCGACGACGATCACGAAGATGAACGCCCGCGACCACCTTCCGTGAAAGTCCGTGCGCTGTCGCGGAATCCGGTGACCGGAGCGTGGTCGCGGGGTGGGTATCGGCCCACCCCGCAACCGTTCTTACCCAGTCGCGATCGCGAGTTCGGCACCGGCCGTGGCGGTGTCGAGGATCAGTTCGGCGATCTGGACCCGGTATTCCTCGGCGCTGCCGAGGAGCGCGGCGTCGGTGTAGGCCCGCTTGAAATACAGGTGCGCCTGGTGTTCCCAGGTGAAGCCGATGCCGCCGTGGACCTGGACCGTGTCGGCGGCGATGCGGGTGTAGGCGGCCGAGCAGGTCGCCTGCGCGATGGCGGCCGCGAGCGCCGGGTCGTCGGTACCGTCGGCCAGCGCCCAGGCGCCGTGCTGGGCCGCGGAGCGGGCATGTTCCAGCTCGACGAGCATGTCGGCCAGGCGGTGCTTGACCGCCTGGAACGACCCGATGGGCCTGCCGAACTGCCAGCGCTGCTTGGCGTAGGCGACGCTCAGATCGAGAAGATGCTGGGCACCGCCGACCTGCTCGGCGGCCAGCAGGACGGCGCCGACCCGCAGCGCGTGCGCACACACCCGAGCCGTTTCCGCCGGGCCCGCGAGCAGTCTTGCCGGGGCGTCGGCGAATCGCACCGTGGCCTGCGGCCGGGTCAGGTCCATCGTCGTCAGGTCGGTGCGCACCACCCGCGGATCGATGGCGTCGACGACGAACAGCGCGGGTCCGTCCTGGCCCGCCGCGACGACGAGGAGGTCGTCCGCAGCGCCCGTGTCGACCACGCGCTCGACTGTTCCGGCGAGGGTCCACGTCTCGTCCGAGCCGGTCGCCTGCACCGTCACCGCGTCGGCGGCGTACCGCCCTGCCCGGACCGGAACCGCGAACGCGGCGGTCCGGATGCCCGCGACCAGCGGGACGAGCGTCTCGGTGCGGGCCGCCGAGTCCGGCGCCGCGACGAGCGCGGGGATCGACAGGGCGACGGTGCCGACCACGGGCCCGCAGAACAGGGACGCCCCCATCTCCTCGACGGCGATCGCGGCGTCGACGACGCTGCCGCCCGACCCGTGCAGCTCCTCCGGCACGCCGAGTCCGAGGACGCCGAGCTCGGATCCGAGGCGGGCCCAGGCGCGGTGGTCGACCGCGGGGGCGGTTTCCATCAGCCGTCGCACGGTCGCCTCGTCGGATTGGTCCGCGCAGAATCGGCGCACCGCCGCACGCAGCTCCTGCTGCTCGGGCGTGTAGACGAACTGTCGGTTCGGGGTCGAATTCGGGTCAGCCACGGGGCACCTCACGCCAGGATCGTGCGGAGTCGGCGCGCAGGTCGCCGGGCAGGCCCAGGATCCGCTCACCGAGAATGTTGCGCAGCACCTCGGAGGTGCCGCCTTCGATGGTGTTGGCGCGCGAGCGCAGGAAGCGCTGCTGCACCGGCCCGCCGTCGTCCTCGTCGGGGCCGAGGTCGCGCATCGTGTAGTCCCCGTAGAGCAGCGCCTCCGGTCCGAGCAGGTCCATGCAGAACTCGTAGATCCGCTGGTTCAGCTCGGCGCCGACGAGCTTGCCGATCGAGCCCTCCGGCCCCGGTCCGCTGACGGTCGCGGCCGCGCGGGAACGCTCCGCGGTGAGCCGCTGGGCCTCCGAGCGCAGCCAGAGCTGGGTGAGGCGGTCGCGCAGCACCGGGGTGTGCCGGTCCGGTCGCCGCGCCCACAGCGTCACGGCGTCGGCGATCGTGCCGTCGCCCCGCCGGGTGCCACTCGCGCCGATCGAGCTGCGCTCGTTCATCAGCGTGGTCATCGCGACCTGCCAGCCCGCGCCGACCGCACCAAGCCGATGCTCGTCCGGGATCCGGACGTCGGTCAGGTAGACCTCGTTGAACTCGGCCTGGCCGGTCATCTGGCGCAGCGGCCGGGTCTCGACACCGGGGGCGCGCATGTCGACGACGAAGTAGGTGAGTCCCTTGTGCTTGGGGGAGTCCGGGTCGGTGCGCGCCAGCAGCAGCGCCCAGCTGGCGCGATGGGCCAGGGTGGTCCACACCTTCTGCCCGTTCACCACCCAGTCCGCGCCGTCGCGCACGGCCGAGGTGGCGAGCCCGGCCAGGTCGGAGCCGGAGCCCGGCTCGGAGAACAGCTGGCACCAGATGTCCTCGGTGCTGGCGAGCGGCCGCAGCCACCGGCGCACGAGCTGCTCGGACTGCGCGTGCTCGCGGACCGTCGGCGCGGCCATGCCGTGGCCGATCGGGTTCACCCCGAACGGTGCGGGCGCACCGGCCTCCTGGAAGATCGCGTCCGCGACGCCTTGCAGACCACGCGAGACACCGAGCCCGCCCAGGCCCTCGGGGAAGTGCACCCAGGACAGGCCCGCGTCGTAGCAGGCCCCGAGGAACTGTGTGGCGGGCACCGACCGGGGGTCGTGCTCCCGCACGACCCGGCGCGCGGCGTCGGCCACCCGGACCGCGTCGATATCGGTACTCACTGTCCCACCGACCTGTGCCATCGCGCGGGCGCCTCCGGTGATCGAGGCGTGGGGACCGGGAATCGCATTGTGCTCCTTCGTTGTTCGGCGACACGTGGCCCGTCGCCGCCGCGCTCCGCCGCGATCGCGTGCCGCGCGGCGCGGGGGGAGCCCGGTGGACGGGCACGATGCCAAGGTGTTAGATAGAACGATCTAATAGCCGACACTAAAGGCCGTCTATCCCGGTGTCAACGTCGCGGGATCGGTCCGAAGGAGAACCCAGATGAGTGGCAAGACCACCCAGATCCGGCTGGCCGCGCGCCCGGCCGGTGAGCCGCAGGACAACGACTACGAGGTCGTCGTCGCCGAGCTGCCCGACCTCGCCGACGGGCAGCTGCTGCTGCGCACCGTCTATCTGTCGCTCGATCCGTACATGCGCGGCCGGATGAACGCGACCAACTCCTACGCCGAACCGCTCGCGCTCGGCGACGTCATGATCGGCGGCACCGTCTGTGAGGTGCTGGAGTCCCGCTCCCCGCACCGATCGGCGGGCGAGCTGGTGCTGGCCTTCACCGGCTGGCAGACCTACGCCGTCGTGGACGCCAGGCAGACCCGGCGCCTCGACCCCGCGCAGGCGCCCGTCTCGACGGCGCTCGGCGTACTGGGCATGCCGGGATTCACCGCGTACGCGGGTCTGCTCGAGATCGGCAAGCCGCGAGCGGGGGAGACCGTGGTGGTCGCCGCCGCCACCGGACCGGTGGGTTCGGCGGTCGGTCAGATCGCGAAGATCAAGCAGGCGCGCGCGGTCGGCATCGCGGGCGGGCCGGAGAAATGCCGGGCGCTGATCGAGGAATTCGGCTTCGACGCCGCGGTCGACCATCGCTCGCCGACCTTCCGGGCCGACCTCGCGGCGGCGACTCCGGCGGGCATCGATGTGTACTTCGAGAATGTCGGTGGCGCGGTCACCGATGCCGTCCTGGGCCGGCTGAACAAGTTCGCCCGAATTCCCGTGTGCGGGGTGGTGTCCACCTACAACACCCTGCTGTCCCCGTCCGGGCGGGACCGGCTGGACCTGTCCGCCTTCCTCTTCCAGACGCTCTCGCTGAGCCTGTCCGTGCGCGGCTTCATCCAGGACGAGTTCATCCCGACCCATCACGCGGACTTCCTGCGGGAGATGACCGGCTGGGTCGCCGACGGAACGGTCCGCTATCGCGAGGACATCGTCGACGGCCTCGACCGCGCGCCGGAGGCCTTCCGCGGCCTGCTGACCGGACGGAATTTCGGCAAGCTGCTCGTTCGGGTCGGCGAGGACCCGACCCTGAGCTGAGGCGCCCGACCGCGACTCCCTCGCCGCGCACGGCGGGGGAGTCGCTTCCCCTCACGAGGCGATCGGTCCGGTGCCGTCGATCAGCAGCTGGGCCGTCGCGTCGGGGCCGTGCCTGCCGTCGAATTCGGTGAAGGCGCGCTCGACCTCGTTGTGTACCCGGGCGACCAGCGGACTCCATTCCCGATGGGTGATGATCAGGAATTGCCTGTCCTGCATGGCCTCGACGACCTGCGCGCCGACCCGGTCCGGATCGGCGCCCTGGGCGAGCAGCGCGCCGTTCTGCGCGGCGGCCTCGGCGTCGACCTCCTGGCCGAGCAGTTTCGCCTGCGCCTCTTCGGCGGTGGTGCTCAGCCGGGTCGCCACGGTGCCGGGGCACAACAGCGATACATCGATATCGGTGCCCCGGAGCTCGTCGCGCAGCACCATCGAGAAGCCGACCGCGGCGAACTTGGACGAGACGTAGGCGCCCACGGAGACCATCGGCACGATCCCGGCCATGGAGGCGGTGTTCATGATGTGCGCGCGTCCGCCCCGGCGTTTGAACCGCGGCAGGAACGTCGAGACGCCGATGAACTGGGCGTCGATATTGATCCGGTGGACCCACCGCCACACCTCGAGCGGAATCCGATCGATCGGCCCGCCGCCGCTGACCCCGGCGTTGTTGCACAGGATCGAGATCGGACCCAGCGCGGCCTCGGCTCGATCCGCGGCCGCTTCCCACTGCTCGGCGTCGCTGACGTCGAGTTCCACCGCCGTCACCTCGCCACCGGCGGCGGTCAGTTCCGTGACGATGTCGGCCAGGCGCGCGCCATCGATATCGGCGAGCGCGACCTTCGCGCCTGCCGCGACGAGTGCCCGCGTGATACCGAGACCGATACCCGACGCCGCACCGGTGACGAAGGCGGTTTCTCCTGTCGGCCAACTCATGATCTGTGTCCTTTCCCGAGGAAACGCGCTGGTCTGCCGCGCTGAGACGAAGTCTCTCGGCTGGTCCGCGCGCCCGGTACCCGCCATCCAGTGCGCGGTGGTGACCGATTGCCCGCCAACCGCCGGGTCGTGATGGCGACCCGAAACGGCACTGTTGACGGGGTGCGAGCCCGGCACCTACGCTGAATTAGATCAATCTATCAACTCGATCCGCGGCATGGTCGGCGCGCCGCGGGAGAACGATCGCCGCCGCGTTCGCGACGGCCAGAAGTTGGGAGACCCCGTGAACCAGTCCGTCCCCGTCGTCACCGAGATGGCGTTCGAACCGATCACCGCCGACCCCGCGCCGTTGCGGCGGGCGTTCGGGTGCTTCCCGTCCGGGGTGACGGCGGTGTGCGCGATGGTCGACGGGAAGCCGGTGGGGATGGCCGCCAGCTCGTTCACCTCGGTCTCGCTCGCGCCGCCGCTGGTGTCGGTCTGTATCCAGGAGTCCTCGTCCACCTGGACGCGGCTGCGTGACCTGCGTCGGCTGGGGATCAGCGTGCTGGCCGAGGGACACGACGACATCTGCCTGCGGCTCGCCCGCAAATCGGCCGACCGGTTCGCCGATGTCGCCTGGGATCAGACGTCGGGCGGTTCGGTGTTCGTGCACGGCGCCACCGCCTGGCTGGACTGTTCCCTGCATTCGGAGATCCTGGCCGGCGATCACACCGTCGCCCTGCTCGAGATCCACGGGCTCCGCGCCGATCCCGACGCCGCTCCACTCGTCTTCCACGGCAGCCGGTTCCGTCGGCTCGCCGATCTCTGACCGACGCGGCGACGGGGTGGTGACGTTGCCGTAACCACCCCGTCGCCGTTTCGATGATGTTCTGCCGCAGATGAATTCGCGCGGCGGGTCGATCCTCAGAAGATCGAGTATCCGCCGTCGATCACGATCTCGTCGCCGGTGTGGAATCCGCCGACGCCGCCCGCCAGGTACGCCGCGATCCGGGCGAAATCGTCCGGCTCGCCCCAGCGGCGGTGCGGCATCCGCTTGATGACGTTCTGTCCGAACGTCGGGTTGTCCAGCTCCCGGGACAGCAGTGGCGTCTCGGTCCAGCCGACGATGAGCGAGTGCGCGTTGATCCCGTAGCGCGCCAGTTCCACCGCGCAGCTCCTGATCATCGCGGACAGGCCCGCCTTGCTTGCCGCGTAGGACTGACCGCGCGGGGCGCCGTGCAACGCCGACACACTCGATGTCCCGACGAGCACGCCCCCGCCTCCGCGTTCCACCATGTGCCTGGCCGCGGCCCGCAGGGTGAGGAACGCCCCGTCGAGATTGACCCGGGCCACCGCGCGGAAGTCCGCGAGGCTGGTCTCGAGGAAGGGGGTGTCGGAGGCGCGGGCGCCCGCGTTGGCGAAGCAGGAGTCGACCCGCCCGAAATGGTCGAGGGTCTGCGCGAAACTGGTGGTCACGGCGTCTTCGTCGCCGACGTCGCAGCGGATCGCCTTGACCCGGGTGCCGTGCGCGGCCAGCTCGGTGGCCGCCTTCTCGTTGCGCTCGGCGTTGGTGCCCCAGAGGCAGACGTCGGCGCCGCAGCGGGCGAGCCCGTGCGCCATGCCGAGCCCGATGCCGGAGTTGCCCCCGGTGATCAGCGCGACATGTCCGGTGAGGTCGAACAGCGAGGTCATATCAGCGCAGCGCCGAGAAGTCGGTGGAGTCGAGGAACTTCGACGTCGCGCTGGCGGTGACCTGTTCACCGTCCGCGCGGGCAGCGGTCCATTCGGGATCCGCCCAGAACGCCTCCCACGACTTCTGCGCGGCCTCCCGGCTGGCGTGGGCGACCAGGTACACCAGCGTCTCGGTGGGTTTGCCCTCGTCGTCGGCCGCCACCCAGAAGCCGATGTTGGTCATGCCGTGTTTTTCGAACAGGGCGGTGGCGTGATCGCGGAAACGAGCCAGGAGCTGGTCGAACTTGCCTGGCACCGCGTCGTAGGTACGGAGCTCGAAAGTGCGGGTATCGGTAGTCACTAGATCAATCTATCACAGCGATTTCCGCCGGTAGTGCCGGTTTCGGGGATGCGGATCGGGGCAGCGTCGCGTCGACTGAGGGGTAATGAAGGCGGGAGGAACGGCCGAGGCCGGATCGGCACGGTCGGGCGGGCCGGGAAGCGGGCGTCGTTTCGGCGCTACGATCGGGGCTCGACTGGGGCCGACGTCACATGTGACAGATTGATCTAGTGGGGTACCCTAGGGGCATGTCACCCTCTTCGTCAACCGTTGGAAAGCGGCCCGAAACGCGCACCCGTCTGGTGGAATCCGCGACGGAGCTGTTCAGCCGGCAGGGCTTCGGGGGCACCGGCATCAAGGCGGTGCTCGCCGCGGCCGAGGCTCCGTACGGATCGTTGTACCACTTCTTCCCCGGTGGAAAGCAAGAACTCGGCGCCGCGGCACTGACCCACGGCGGGGCTCGCTATCGCGAACTGCTCGAGTCGATCTACCCGCCGGGCGCCGATGTCGTCGAGGCGACGGCGGCTTCGTTCGTCCAGGCCGCCGAGCTGCTCGAGAGCACCGAGTACGGCTACGCCTGCCCGATCGCGACGATCGCCCTGGAGGTCGCCAACAACGACGAGGTGATGCGGACCGCCGCGGCCGAGGCGTTCGAGTCGTGGCTGGAGGTGCTCACCGAGCGCTTCACCACGGCCGGGATGGCCGCCGATCGCGCGCGTGAGGTCGCGGTGGAGATCTTCTGCTTGATCGAGGGCGCTGTCCTGCTCGCGCGCACCACCCGATCCTCGGCGCCACTGGACACCGCCGGTCGGGCCGCGACGAACGCCGTCGCCGCCGGGCTCGCCGCCGGCCGTTTCGACCGCAGGGAGCGGGGATCCGGCGGGGAGTGAGCTGTCATCGCGGCTCCGGCCGGGGTCACGCCGTCGACGGTGGTCGCCGAGGGTTCCTCGGTGCGCTCGGGGCCGGATCGAATCGATGCGGGGGAGGCGGGGACGCGCGCCGCTCGGGAGGGTGGATCCGCGAGCGGCGCGACATCGGCGTCGGTCAGGGCTGGCCGCTGACGACGGCGGTGACGGCGTCGAGGAAGGGCTGGCCGCCCATCGCGTAGCCGCCGGCGATCGCGCCGAGGACCAGGCCGACCGGGCCGGTGATGATGCTCAGGAAGCCGAAACCGAGGACCGTGCCGATGAGGCCGCCGAGCAGGCCGCCGACGACCACGCCGACCACATTGCGGTTGATCTCGTTCGTCAGCTGGGACATGGGGCTGATGGTCTGCATCTCGCCGATCTCGGTGGCGGTCGCCTGCGGGGTGAGCACGAGGTGGCGGCCGTTGTCGGAGATCGTCTGCGCCACCCGCATCTTCGCGCCGGAGATCTCGTAGGTGAGCGGGATGTGGGTGACGACCTCGCCCGCGTCGGAGGTGAGGGTGACCGCGGTGTTGTCTTCGGTGGTGGTGAAGGTGCCGCCGGTGACGGTGGTGGTCAGCACGCGGGAGAACTCGGTGAGGGTGGCCTCGTAGCGCACGGACCGGTCGACCCCGGACGTGGTGGCCTGGGGCGTCGGCGCGGCCGGCTCCGCGGCGGCGGCACCGGAGGTGATCCAGACGGCGGTGCCGACCAGGAGCGCGGTAGCAGGGAAAAGACCGAGTTTCATCAGGGATTTCCTTTACGCATGACGAAGACAGCCCGGCCGACCGGCGTGCCGAGGGGCACGAACCGTGGTGTCCGCCAGTGAGATCGGGCAGACCCTAGCACCCTTTTTCGCCGGATAGTTATCCGTGCTCATTTGGGCGCCGGACCAGCTTTCCGCTGTAAAACTGCGCAGATTCACAATTCGACACGTTCGTGTGCGGCCGTGTATGAACTGTCAAGCAGTGGGGCGTCGGTCGGGAGGCGTCCAGCGGACGAGTAGGAACAACACAGATGGCGCGTCGAAAGAACTTGGCCGTGGCTGGCGTGTCGGTGGTGGCGGTGTTTGCCCTGGCAGGGACGTTCTACGGGGCGCTGTCGGTGATCGCGGGGCTGGGCGCGCGGATGTCCGGACCGGCCGAGGACGATTCTGCCGCAACAACTTCCTTTACCGAGGTTTCGGGAACTCAGCCGCTGGGTACTATTCTTGAGCTGTCCGGTGGAGTCGCGTCCACACTGAGTAAATCCGCGTCCCGGATTCCCCGTGTGGATCTGAGTGTCGGCGATTGTGTGGATTTGGGCGCGGCCGATATTCAGCAAGCCGCGTGCGGCAGCGCGAATTCTCACTACAAGGTCACGGAATTGGCGGCGGCGGGTGCCCACTGCCCCGGCGACGTCGACCGTTCCCAACCCCGCACCCTCCCCGGCGGCCTCCAGGAGACCCTCTGCCTGGACATCGACTGGACGGTCGGCGGCTGCGTCGACCTGTCCGGCGGCGCGGTCCGGCACGTGGAATGCGCCGCCGACGTACCCGGTCGGGTCCGCGTCCTCGAAATCCGCCACGACACCACCGACGTGAACGTCTGCACGGCGGGCGACCGCGGCGTCGTCTACGGCCAGCGCCGCTACGTCGTCTGCGTCAGCTCCCGCTGAGCGCCGACGGATCGACGCACCTACCGGTGCCCCGAACAGCCGACTCTGTCAACGTCTTCGCGTACGCACGATTGAAGTCCGGTCTGCCCGGCACATAGGGCGGGATCGGGTCGTACCCCGCTGACGGGTAGAGGTGTGTGGCCGCTCGGTTGTAGGAGCCGGTTTCCAGCAACACCCGCTGCACGCCCTGTGCCGCGCCGAAGGATTCGAGGTGCGCGAGCACGCGCCGCGCCAGCCCCTGATTGCGGTGATGCGGAACCACGAACATCTTCCGGACCTCGGCGACCCGATCAGCCTTCGCGTAGGTACCGATTCCGCCGCAGGCCACCGGCTCGCCGAGCGCGGTGTACGCGACGACGAAAAGCCCGACGGGTGGGTCGTACTCCACCTTCCTGTCCAGGTCCGGCGGATCGTCGAATCCCACCATCGCCCGTCGCTCGACGGCATAGTCGTGCAAGAGCTGCGCGGAGTCCGGATGGTCGAGCGCTCGCGCGGTCAGCGACAGATCCGGCGAACGGTCATGCGGCATGACTCATCATCCCTCACTTCGGGGGTCGGGCTGGTCGGCCGTGATCGGGCGCGGCACGGTGGTACCGCCATCCGGCGGAGTTTCCCGGAATGATCGCGCCATTCGGCGGCTACAAGCGCACTCCCGCAATGGATTTACTGATCTCGCTACGAACATCCGTACGAGACAGGAGCGCGCAATGGTCGACGTCAGCGACGCGGACAGCTGGTCCGGTGTTGCCGATGCCGCCGGGGTGGGCCCGGGGGAGAACATCCGGCTGTGACAGAGACGAGGGTCCGGGGGTCGTGGGTTCGACGGCAGGGTACGAGTATCCGGATACGGGTGCTGGCGATCGCGCTCGTTCCCTGTGCGGCGCTCTTTCTCACCGGGACGGTCACTGTCGCCGTGCTCGTGGACGAGGCGCGCGCGGCTTCCCAGTGGTCGAAACATCTGAACGACGCGGTCGATCCGCTCGTCGTGTTCATCGTCGAAGTGCAGAACGAGCGATCGCTGAGTCTTGCCGCGCTGAACGGTGACTCGACATCGGCGGCCGGATTGCCGGCACAGCGAGCCAGGACCGACGCCGCGCTCGCCGAGATCGGCCGCCGTACACCGGAGCTGGAGAGGCTGGCGCCGGACGGGGTGGACAGGTCCTCGACGGTCTACGTCGATCTCGTCGCCGCCGCGCCCGGGGTTCGGCAGGCCGTGGATCTGGGGCACACCGACATCGGCTCGGTCGACGACTTCTACCGTCGACTCGCCGGTGTCATCGCCACCGGCCTCGAAGGCCTCGCGATCGCCGTCCCGGACCCACGGACCGCCGCGGCGGAGATGACCGCGGCGGATCTGATCCAGATGGCGGAGTTGCATTCCCGCGCGTTCGCCATCGGTGCCGCGCGGGCGGCCCGCGAGGAATCGCTCTCGGTCCAGGAACGCCGTGTCTTCGCGCAACTCGTCGGCGGATATCGGCACCAGCTCGAGAATCTCACCGGACGGCTCACCGACGGTGGCAGGCAACGCGTCGCCCGGCTCGTCGAGACCGCCGCATGGCGAACCGCGACCGGATCACAGGAGCTGCTCGCCGAGCGCGGCACTATCGAGATCCCCTTCACCGAATGGCAAGCGGCCGAGCGAGTCGTGGCCGCCGAACTCATCGGTGTGTTCCGGGATCACGTGTATCACGCGAACGCGCAGGCCTCGGCGGCAGCCGATCGGTCGATCCAGCGATCGCTCGCCGTGGCCGCTCTCATCACGGTGATCTCGATCGGCGCCTTCGTCATGGCGCTGCGGTTGGCCAACCGCCTGATCCGCCGGTTGCGTTCGCTGCGTTCGCGAAGCTTGGAGCTGGCCAACGAGACACTCCCGTCGATCGTGCGCCGGATCCATGACGGCGAGCAGGTCGATGTCGTCGCCGAGACGACGATGCTCGATACCGGGCAGGACGAAATAGGTCAGGTGGCTCTGGCATTCGGCGCGGCGCAACGCACCGCGATGGTCGCGGCCGCGGCCGAGGCGCGGACGCGGGACGGGTTCAACAAGGTCTTCCTGGACATCGCCCACCGCAGCCAGGTGCTGGTGCGCCGCCAATTGGATGTGCTCGACATCGCCGAGTCCGAACAGCACGATCCGGAGCATCTCGAATTGCTCTTCCAGCTCGATCATCTGGCGACCCGGGCCCGGCGCAATGCCGAGAACCTGCTCATCCTCGGCGGCGAACAGCCGGGGCGGCGCTGGCGGCAACCCGTCGCGCTCGAGCAGATCGTGCGCAGCGCGGTCTCGGAGACCAACGACCTCACCCGGGTCAGCGCGATTCGGCTGCCGCAGGTCCATGTGCTCGGTGGGGTGGTCGCCGACCTCATCCATCTGCTCGCGGAGCTGATCGACAACGCCACCCTCTTCTCCCCGCCGCAGTCGCTGGTGTCGGTGCAGGGGAACCGGGTGGGTCGCGGTGTGGTGGTCGAGGTGGAGGACCAGGGTCTCGGCATCCGGTTCGAGGAGCGCGAACGGCTCAACGAACTGCTGCGTGAGCCACCGGACTTCCAGGAGATCGCGCTGGCCGGGCACCGCCCACTCGGTCTCTTCGTCGTCAGCAGGCTGGCCGAGCGCCACTCCATCACCGTCAGTCTGCAGGATTCGGCCTACGGCGGGGTCAAGGCGATCGTGCTGATTCCGGCCGAGCTGCTCGCGGCCGAGCCCGAAGACCACGTCGACGAGCCCGTGCCGATGCCGCGCGCACGGGCCCGCCATGCGGCGGAGACGGTGCCGCGCGGCCACGATCTCCCGCAGCTGCCACCCTGGCCGGGCGAGGTATTCGACGAACCGGCCGGAGTGCGCACCGCGCCGACGGAGCAGGCGCCGCCCGATCGGGTCACCCCGTCGGTGCTCCCGACGGCGAGCGCCGGCACTCGGCGCGCCCCGCTTCCGAAACGGCGCAAGCAGACCCACCTCGCACCGCAGCTCCAGGTGACCGACGAGCCGCCCGCCGCGGCACGCCCGCCGTCGCCGGACAGCGGGCGCCCGGCGACGGAAATCCGCCGCTCGATGTCGGCTTTCCAGCAGGGCACCTTCCAGGCGCGCAACTCCGCCGCGCCCGACCGATAACAACGGATGGTCAGAAACATGAACAACGACGCGACGATGCAGGGGCGTCAGACCCTGGATTGGGTCCTCGACGGGCTGATCGACCGCACCCCGGGATCCGAGCACGCCTTGGTGCTCTCCGCGGACGGCTTGCCGCTCGCCCGATCGAGTGCGCTGACCCGCGAGGACGCCGAGCACCTGGCCGCGATGGCCTCGGCACTGCACAGTCTGGCCCGCGGCGTAGGCAGCCGTTTCGGCAAGGGCGCGCTGCAGCAGACCGTCGTCGAACTCGACGCGGGCTACCTCATCGTGACCGAGGCCGGACACGGGGCGTGCCTGGCCCTGCTGGCCGCGATCGAGGCCGATCTCGGCCTGATCGCCTACGAGATGAACGTCATCGTCGGGCAGGTTCGCGATCAGCTGAGCGCCGCACCGCGCCTGGCGTCGCACACCCTGCGCGTGCCCCCGATGCCGTGAACCGACACGAAGGCCAGGGCTGGGACTTCACCGACGACCCGGGCATGCTGGTGCGGCCGTTCGCCGTGACGCGGGGCCGGGCAGGCCGGGACCTGCACGCGCTCGACATGCTCACGCTCGTGGTCGCGGTGCGCTCCGAGACCGATCTGACCGGGCTCGATCGGGAGTACGCCGAGATCGTCCGGCTCTGCCGGGGCAGACCGCTGTCGCTCGCCGAGCTGGCGGCCCACCTCGATCTCCTGCTCGCCGCGGTGAAGGTCCTCGTCAGCGACCTGATCCAATCCGGGCACGTCATCTTCCGATCGCCGGCACCGCCCTCGAGCGGGCCGGACCCGAAACTTCTCCAGGCGGTGCTCGATGGTATTCGCAGAATCTGACCTCGCGGGCCGGACCGAACTCGGCGCGATCGATGCCGTCAAGATCCTGATCGCGGGCGGCTTCGGCGTCGGCAAGACCACGCTCGTCACGACGATCAGCGAGATCGCGCCACTGCGCACCGAGGAGCGGCTGTCCGCCCTCGGCGCCGAGGTCGACGATCTGACCGGCGTGGAGACCAAGACCACGACGACCGTCGCGTTGGACTTCGGCCGGGTCACGCTGAGTCCGCAGCTGGTGCTCTACCTCTTCGGCACGCCGGGTCAGGACCGATTCTGGTTCATGTGGAAGGAGCTGTCGGTCGGCGCGCTGGGCGCGGTCGTGCTCGCCGACACCCGCCGGCTCGAGGACTCCTTCGGCGCGATCGACTACTTCGAGTCCCGGCGGATCCCGTTCCTCATCGCGGTCAACTGTTTCGACGGCGCCGACGTCTACGACGAGCACGAAATCCGTGCCGCGCTGGATGTTTCGGGCGATGTCGCCATCACGCTGTGCGACGTGCGCGATCGGGAATCCGCCAAGGAGGTCCTGATCCGTCTGATCGAACACCTCATGGCGGGGTGATCGTTGGACGGTGTCTACCCCGCGCGTGGCCGTACCCTGTTGAGGGCCTGCATGTTTGGTGGCCGTAGCCCGTAGGATGGAGCCTGATGGACCACACGGACCCTTTCCCTCGACCTGTTCCGTTCACCGTGCCGAAGCTGCTTGTGGGCCTAGGGCTGTTACTTGTCGTCGCCGCGGCGATCGCCTCCTTCACTTTCACCTCCACCCTCGCGCGGATCGCCGGCGTCCCCGAGGACCTGACCTGGCTGTGGCCGGTCGTCGCCGGGCTCACCGTCGCGCTGGTGGCCTGTACCTTCATCACCCTCGTGGGTATCCGTGACGAGAAGGCCACCTCGCTGGTGCGGGTCTACGAGCTGCTGCTCGTGGCCGCCGTGCTGGCGAGTGTCTTCGGGAACGTGATCGCCATCGCCAGGGAGCCGATCGAGCTCGGCACCCTCGGGATCGCGACCGTCGTCGCCATCCCGCCGGTCTGCCTGATGATCTGCGTGGGCAACTACCTGCTGCTCACGGCCGTCGTCCCCGTCCGCATCGTCGCCGCGATCCCCGAGGACGACTGGCGGCTGCGGGCCCTCGGCATCCCGAGCCCGTCGGCGCCGCCGAAGGAGCCGAGCGCCGCGCCGAACGAGAGCGCCTCCTGGTGGGACCAGTACCGCAGCGAGGCCAGGACCCCACCGACGACCCCGAAGACCCGCACCTAGCCGGCCCGAGCCGGGTCGAAGACGAGTCATGGGTGTCTTGATGCAGAATGTGAAGGTGAAGGAAAGACCTGAGAGGAAGTTCGGAGTGTCCGCCGCTGTGGGATCGATGGGTGTCGCGACGCCTGTTCGCGGTTAGTTCGATGTCGGACCAGGAAGCCGGGTCGGGGCCTGGTGGAAATCGATTCGACGCGGTGGAGCAGCTGCGTCGGAAGTGGGAAGAGTCGAAGGCCGCCGACGGTGGATCCGGTGCGGCCGAGGCCGGGGCGTCGAATGTCGTCCGGCTGCCGCGGCGGCCGCGGCGAGGTCGTGAGGACGCCGGCGAGGCCCGGCGCCTGCCCTGGTATCCGGAGGCCGTGTACGACCCGGCGCCGACCCGCCCGGTGACGCGCGCGGAGTTGCAGGGGGAGACCGGCTCGTGGTCGGCCGACGCGCAGGGGCGGCCGGTGCCGCCGGGCGGCGGGAGCGTCGAGCACGAACGCAATGTCATCGACTTCGGTGCGTCGCGCCGGAAACGCGCCGGGACGGAGTCGTCGCCCGCGGGACAACGGCCGACCATGAAGCCACGCAGGGTCGGGCCGGTCGACCGGAAAACGGGCGGCGAACCGGGCTCCTCGGAGCACTGACGCGCGATTCCCGGCCGGTGTCACCCGGCGCGGACGATGTCGCGCGCGAACCCGGCGTAGCGGGCGGTGACCTGGTCGGGGCGGTAGTTCAGGTTCGGGTCGTACCAGTTGGCTACCCGCATGTTCATACTGGCGATCGCGATGGCCGCCAGGTATGGATCGTCGACCGTGAACTCGCCGGCGGCCGCGCCGTCCCGGATCGTGTCGACGAGCAGCTGAAAGCACTTGTCGCGCATCGTGAGCGCCGGTTCCGCCCGCTCGGGGGCCAGGGCGTGGAGTTCGTTGTTGACGACGACCGCCAGCGGGGCGTAGTCGATGTGTAGCCGGACGTGGGCTTCGACCAGGGCCGTCAGCCGCGCGGTCGGTCCGGCGACGTCGGCCGACGCCGCGCTGAGCCGGTGCCACATCTCCTCGTGCCCGATCCGGACCAGTTCGACGAGCACGTCGTCCTTGGACGGGTAGTGCGCGTACAGGGTGGCGGTGGTGATGCCGACGGCCGCGGCGAGTTGCCGGATGGAACTGCCGTGGAAGCCGTGCTCGGCGAACAGGGCCAGCCCGGCTCGCAGGATCGCGCCCCGGGTCCCGGGCGGGGTCGCCGCCTCGGGCAGCGTCGGCGCCTCGGCGGCCAGCCTGCGCTGCCGGAGGGCGATCTCCCGCACGTCGGGTCCTGACATGCCCACTCCTTGTCTCCCTGACGATCGATCGGTTGACAGTGTACCGGCCCATCTGTGACCCTGATCACGAAGCCGATCGATCGATCGGTAGGGAGAGTGGGTCAGGATGACGAAGACCGTGGCGGAACCGATCGTGTCCACCGGTGGCGGACGGATACGGGGCCGCACCAGCGCCCACGGTGTGACGAGCTTTCTCGGCATTCCGTACGCCGCCCCGCCGGTGGGTCCGGCGCGATTCCGGCTGCCCGAACCGGCGACTCCCTGGGTTGGCGTGCGGGACGCGCACGAGTTCGGGCCGACCTGCCCCCAGCTGCCCTATCCGGGACCGATGCAGGCCCTCATCGGCGGCCCGGCGATCGCGGGCGAGGAGTGCCTGAACCTCAATGTCTGGACGCCGGACCCGGCAGGCGCCGGCCTGCCGGTGCTGGTCTGGATCCATGGGGGCGCGTTCACCCGCGGCGGGAACTCGCATCCGCTCTACGACGGTGCCGCGTTCGCCCGCGACGGTGTGGTGCTGGTGTCGATCAACTACCGGCTCGGCATTCCGGGCTTCGCCGTGCTTCCCGGCGCCCCGCTCAATCGCGGCCTCCACGACCAGGTGCTGGCACTGCGCTGGGTGTCGGAGAACATCGCCGCGTTCGGCGGCGATCCCGGCAATGTCACCGTGTTCGGCGAGTCCGCGGGCGCGATCAGCGTGGCGTGTCTGCTGACCGCCGCGCCTGCCGTCGGCCTGTTCCACCGCGCCGTCCTGCAGAGCGGCAACGCCTCGGCGGTGGCCACCACGACGGATGCCGCCCGCGTGACCGCCGAAGTCGCGCAGCTGCTGGCCACCTCCGCGACCGCGACGGACTTCGGCGAGCTGTCGCCGGAGCGCCTGCTGCAGGCTCAGGCCGACGTGGGAACGGCGTTGGCGCTCGACCCCGATCCGACGCGCTGGGGTGCCTCGGTGATCGCGGGCGGAGCTGGTCTGATGAGCATGTTCCCGGTCATCGACGACGATCTCGTGTCCGGTGCGCCGCTGGACCAGGTGCGTGCGGGCGCGCGTCGCGGCGTTCCGCTCCTCGTCGGCACCAATGCCGAGGAGTTCCGCTTCTTCGCGGTGCCACTGGGACTCGTGGCCGGGATCGACGAGCAGACGCTGCCCGTGATGCTGGCCCGCGCGGGCATCGGCCCGGCGGCCGTCGCCGCGTGGACGTCGCGCCGATCCAATCCCACGCCCGGCGATGCCTTCTGCGAGATCGTGACCGACCGGATCTTCGGTGAACCCGCCCGGAAGCTGGCCGAGGCCGCCGGGGGTTCCGGCTATCTCTACGAATTCGGCTGGTCCACCGAGGTACTGGGGCTCGGCGCGTGCCACGCGCTGGAACTGCCGTTCGTCTTCGACACCCTCGACCGGGCACACGCGCTGACCGGCGACAACCCGCCGCAGCGGCTGGCCGACGAGATGCACCGCGCGTGGGTTGATTTCGCCACCGACGGCGATCCGGGATGGCCTGCCTACCACGCCGACGCGCCCTTCACACAGACCTTCGATTCGCCGGAGGGACACCGATGACATCCGCACCGCCGGTATCCACCTGGTGCTGGCGACCCAGCGCCCCTCCGTGGCGATGGCGTCGTCTCACCACCCGATTCGCCCACGGGTCAGCGGCGGTGCCGGTGGCCGCCCTCGGCATGGTCCGGGCGATCACCGGCCGATGAGCATGGGGCGCAACGGATTCGCCCGGGGCACCGCGTCACAGGCGCGGCGTTCCCGAGCGAAGCGTCGGCTCAGCCGGTCGATCGGGTCAGCGCTCGTGGCCGTCCTGGGTGTGCATCCCGGCGAGCAGCCGGATGCACACCACCGCCAGCAGCGACAGCCCGATCAGCATGAGCGACAGCGCGGTCGTGGAGCCGGTGCGGTCGAGCAGCTCGACGGCGATCAGTGGCGTCGCGGCGCCGCCGATCACCGACCCCAGCTGGTAGCCCAGCGATGCTCCGCTGTAGCGGACCTCGGGCGGGAACAGCTCGCCGAAGAACGCCGCCAGCGGGCCGTACATCATCGTCAGGAACGTCATGCCGACGGCGAGCCCGGCCGTCAGCCCCAGGAAGGTCTTCGTGTCCACCAGGGTGAAGAAGGGGAAGGCCCACAGCGCGGTGAGCAGCGCGCCCGCGGTGTACAGCGGCCTGCGGCCGACGCGGTCGGACAGCGCCGCGAACAGCGGCATGCAGACGAGCAGCAATGTGGTCGCCAGGCTGAGCGGCAGCAGGACGTCGGCCATCTTCAGTTTCAGGGTGCGGGTCCCGTAGTCGAGCATGAACGTGATGTAGAGGTAGAAAGTCGCGTTCACGACGATGAAGGCGCCGCCCGCCAGCGCCACCCGTCCCCAGTGTTCGCGCAGTACGTCGAGCACCGGCGACTTGCTGATCGACTGCGCCGACGACGCCTGCTCCGCCGATGCCCGCTGCAGGTTCTGGAAGGCGGGCGTTTCCTCGAGCCGGTGATGCACGTAGAGGACGACACCGACGAACAGAATGCTGATCAGGAACGGGATGCGCCAGCCGTAGCTGCGAAAGGCCTCGGCGCCCAAGGACACCGAGAGCAGGAAGTAGGCCGACACCCCGAGCAGCACGCCGATGGGCACCCCGAGCTGGGCGAAGCTGCCGTAGAACCCGCGCTTGTGCGCCGGTGCGGATTCGGTCGCCATCAGGGCGGCGCCGCCCCACTGGCCACCGACCGCGAGACCCTGGGCGAAGCGCAGCAGGGTCAGCGCGACCGGGGCCGCGATGCCGATGGTGGCGTAGGTGGGCAGCAGCCCGATGAGCGCGCTCGCCACCGCCATCAGGGTCAGGGCGGCGATGAAGGCCTTCTTGCGGCCCACCCGGTCGCCGAAGTGGCCCCACACGACGCCGCCGACCGGTCGCGCGATGAAGCCGATGCCGAAGACGCCGAAGGAGGCCAGCACGCCGGTGACCGGGTCGGTGCTGGGGAAGAACAGCTTGGGGAACACCAGCGCCGCCGCGGTGCCGAAGAGGAAGAAGTCGAACCACTCGACACTGGCGCCGACGAGGCTGACCAAGGCCACTTTGCGGACATCGGCCTCGTTGACTGTGGGCGGGCGCCCTGAGCTCGTCGTCATCGCCGGTCTCCTTCGATTGTGCGCATCCACCAGGGCGGATGCCGTTCCACTGGTACCGCTCGAACGCTAGGTTCCGAGCCCGCGCAGGTCAGTGGTCGTGCGAACACCGAACGGCGGCACACAGTGTCGGCCGTCACACTCGACAAAGGGATTCATCAATGCTCGATTCGGTCGGTTCCGCGGATACCGCGCTGGTGCACGAAGTGGTCGGCCGGGTCCGGCGGGAGTTGCCGGCGATGGTCGACCACATCACCGGCCGGATGTTCGCCGAGATCCCGTTCTATCGCGGCGGCGGGGCGGGCACCGTGGCGGAGGTGCGGGCCCGATTGCGGGTGAACCTCGAGGCCGGACTGTCCAGCCTGCTCGGCGTCGGGCACGCGCCGGGGCCACCCGCCGAGACCGGCAGGCTCCGGGCCGGACAGGACGCGCCGCTGGCCGACGTGCTGTGCGCCTATCGCCTCGGCTATCTGGTGCTGTCGAACGCCGTCGTCCGCGCCGGTGCGCAGGCGCCGGCGGTCCCCGCGGAGATCGTCATCGAGCTGCTGCAGGCGTTGTTCCGCAACCACGGCCTCGACGCCGACGCGATGGTCGACGCCTACCGCGAGGAGGCGCACTACCTGATGTCGCAGCGCGAGCGTGAACGCGCGGCCTACATCGACGTCCTGGTCTCCGAGGATCCCGGGCTGGCCACCCTGCTCGAAGTCGCTCGCGCGCTACGCCTTCCCGTCGACGGGGCGTTTCTGGCGATCGCCACGGTGAGTGACCGCGGCCAGGATCCGATGCCGCGGGTCGTGTCGGCCCTGGCGGCGATCGACGTGACGATGGTGTGGCGGATCCGCTACGACACCGCGGTCGGGGTCCTGTCGGTGCGCAACCCGGCCCGTGCCGACCAGGCGATGGCGGTGCTGCGGAGACACACGACCGGTCCGGTGGGCGTCAGCCCGGTCTTCGGGTCACTGCGGCAGACCGCCTGGGCGCTCGGCCTCGCCGAACTGGTGCGCGACGGAATGCCGGGCGCGCCGACGGTCGAACAATTCGAGAACACCCCGCTGAACGTGCTCGTGGCCGGCGGCCGCGACGCCGCCCGCACGACCGCGCGGACGGTGCTCGGCGGCCTGCTGGACGCGCCCGGCGAGACCCAGCGGACCCTGCTCGCCACGCTGCGGGAGTGGGTCGCGGCCGCGGGCTCGGCGGACCGCACCGCGCAGCGGTTGCACTGCCATCCGAACACCGTGCGCAAGCGCCTGCGCCGGCTCGAGGAACTCACCGGGCGCAGCCTGGCCGAACCCGGCGGCATCGCGGAGCTGGTCACCGCCTGCCACGCCTGGACCCAACTCCGCCGCTGACCTCGCCCCGCTGTGGCGGTCGATTCCTCGCCGGGCTCAGGGCGTGACGTTGTCGCTGCGCGGATCGATGAGGATCTTGGCGTGGTGGTCCGGGGATCCCAGGGCGGTGAAGGCCGCGTCGACGCCGTCGAGGCCGACGGTGCCGGTGATCAGCGGGCTGGGGTCGACGGTGCCGTCGGCGATCATGTGCAGGGTGTCGCGGAATTCGCCGGGGTCGTAGCCGAGGACGAACCGCAGTTCGATCTCCTTGTTGATGGCGTTGGCGGGATGGAACGTGTCCTGCTGCATGCACACACCCACGACCACGACGCGGGTCGACGGCGGTGCGTCGGTGAGGATCTGGTCGATGATGCCGGGCACGCCGACGCATTCGAAGACGACGGGACCCGCCGGGCCGCGATCGAGAGTGTGTGCCGCGCGGAACAGGTACCACCACGGCACCTTCGGTACCCGGCGCACCCGTTCCATGACGTCGAAGGCGAGGTTCAGCAGATCCGGGGCGCCGGCGATGCGCGGCGGCTTCGGCGCTGCCGCCCAGGCGGATTCGGTGGTCGGATCGACCACCACATCGGCGCCGCAGGCACGGGCCAGCTCCCGGCGGCGCGCCGAGAAGTCGCTGGCGACCACGGTGCGCACGCCCGCCGCCTTGAGCATGGTGACGACGGCAAGTCCGATCGGTCCGCAGCCGATGACGAACGCGGTCTGGCTCTTGGTGATCCGGCTCTTGCGCACGGCATGCCAGCCCACCGCCATCGGCTCGGTGAGCGCGGCGAGGTCGGGCGAGAGGCCGTTGGGCACCTCGAAGGTCACCGACTCCTGCGTCAGCACCTGTTCGGCGTACCCGCCGGGTGCGTTCACGGACAACCCGGTGAGCTGCGGTTCGCGCTCGCTGCGCAGGATGGGCATCGCGACCACCGGCGTGCCCGGCTTCCAGCGCCGGTGGGTGCGCGGGCCGTATTCGGCGATCTCGCCGGTGAACTCGTGTCCGAGGACGATCCGCTGGTCCGAGCGCATGAAGCCGCTGTAGCCGGTGGCGACGGCCAGGTCGGCGAGCTCGTCGCAGTGTGTCCGGGCGTGCAGGTCCGAGCCGCAGATACCGCAGCGGGTCACGGTGACGAGGATCTGGCCCGGCCCTGGTTGCGGGGTCGGCATGTCCTCGACACTGAATTCGCCCTTGCTGACCACCGACGCACGCATGAGTTCCTCCTAGGCTGGTGCCGGGGCGTCCCCGGGCCCGGGTGGCTCGCGGCACTACCGAGCCGTCTCGGTCGCCATCGTAGCGCCGGCGGTCGGCCGGGGCGGATGATCGCCCCGGCCGATTCCGGGCGCCGATCCCTAGTGGACCGCGCGGTCGGCGTCCGCCCAGTGCAGCTTGCGCAGATCGCGCTTGAGCACCTTGCCCGCCCCGGAAACCGGTAGCGCGTCAAGGAATTCCACGCTGCGCGGCAGCTTGTAGTTGGCGATGTGCTCGCGACAGAACTCCCGGATGTCGGCCTCGGCCGCGGTCTGCCCCGGCGCCAGGACGATCACCGCGTGCACGCGCTCACCCCAGTCCTGATCGGGCACGCCGATGACCGCGACCTGGGCGACGGCCGGGTGCTTGGCCACCGCGTTCTCGACCTCGACCGAATAGACGTTCTCGCCGCCGGTGACGATCATGTCCTTGAGCCGGTCGACGACGAAGACGTAGCCGCGCGCGTCCATGTACCCGGCGTCGCCGGTGTGCATCCAGCCCCCGCGCAGCGCCGCCGCGGTCTCCTCGGGCCGGTTCCAGTAGCCGGACATCACGTGATCGCCCCGGACGACGATCTCGCCGATCTCACCCCGTGCCAGTTCGACGTCGTCCTCACCGACGACGCGGACCTCGGCGTGGACCGCCGCGCGCCCACACGACCTGGTCAGCGCGGGATCGTCGTGGTCCTGCGCGGTGAGCAGGGTCGCGACCGGCGCGAGTTCGGTCATCCCGTAGGCCTGGGTGAAGCGCGCGTTCGCGAGCACGGCCCGCGCCTTGGCCATCACCGTCTCGGAGATCGGTGAGGCGCCGTAGAGCACGCGGGTGAGGCTGGACAGATCCGCGTCGGCCGCGGCGGGGGAGTCGACGAGCAGCTGGATCATCGTCGGTACCAGCAGCGCGTCGGTCACCCGGTGGGTGACGATGGCGTCGACGGTGGCCGACGGGGTGAACGACGGAACGATCACGTGGGTGGCACCGGTCAGATTGCCGACGTTCCACGCCGCGATGTCGGCCAGGTGGAACATCGGCGCGACGTGCAGCAACATGCCGCCGCGGGTGAGCATGTCGGTGGTGACCAGACTGCCCATCGCCGAGGTGAGGCAGGCCCGATGCGACAGCATCACGCCCTTGGGGAAGCCCGTGGTACCGCCGGTGTAGAAGACGCCGTAGAGCGCGTCGCCGCCGCGCCGGGCGTCGGGGATCGGCGCCGTGGCGGCGAGGAGGTCTTCGTAGGCGAGCATGCCCTCGGGCGTCGGACCGTCGCCGGCGAAGACGACCGTGCGCAGGTTCGGCGCCGCGGCGCGCAGCGCGTCGACGGCGCCGGCGAAGGCGTCGTCGACCACGAGGACATCGGTGCCGCAATCGACGAGCGAGTAGGCGACCTCGGCCGCGCTCCAGCGGATGTTGACCGGGTTGACCACCGCGTCCGCCCACGGCACCGCCAGCAGCAGTTCGTGGTAGCGGTCGCTGTTGAGGGCGTAGATCCCGACGCGATCACCGGACCCGACACCGAGCGCGCGCAGTGCCCCGGCCAGCCGTGCGATGCGATCGACCGATTCGGCGACCGTGCGGCGGCGGGTGCCGTAAATCGTGGCGATCCGGTCGGGATCGCGTTGCAGCGCCGCGTGCAGTGATTGCGTGATGTGCACGGCCAACTCCTCTGTTGTGAATACCGATCTGTGTGATCTACATGACATTGTTGCGGTACTTGAGGGAAAGTCAAGGGTCGTGCAACCATGAAGTGAATATTGATTCGCCAAGATAGGTGGTGGTGTGATGCAACGGGTGCAGGTCGCCGGAGTCGGGATGGTGCCGTTCTCGACGCCGAGCAGGAGCGAGCCCTACGACGTGCTGGCCGCGGACGCGGTCCGCAACGCCCTGCGCGACGCCGGAATCGGCATCGACCAGGTGCAGCAGGCCTACGCGGGCTACGTCTACGGCGACTCGACGAGTGGTCAGCGCGCGCTCTACAGCGTTGGCATGACCGGTATCCCCGTGGTCAATGTCAACAACAACTGTTCGACCGGATCGTCGGCGCTGTGGCTGGCGCGCCAGGCCGTCGCCAGCGGCGCCGCCGACTGCGTGCTTGCCTTCGGCTTCGAGCAGATGGAACGCGGCGCCCTCGCCATGAAATGGCAGGACCGGCCCAGCCCGTTCGTCGACTTCATGGCGGCGGCGCACCAGCACCAGGATCCGAGCGACGCGCCGTTCGCCGCGCAGTTGTTCGGTGGCGCGGGCGCCGCGTACGCCGAGAAGTACGGCATCGACCCGGCGACCTTCGCGATGATCTCGGTCAAGGCGCGCGCTCACGCGAAGAACAATCCGTTCGCCGTGTTCCGCGACGCGGTGACCGTCGAGCAGGTGCTCGAATCGCCGCAGATCTTCGGTCCGCTGACCCGGTTGCAGTGCTGCCCGCCCACCTGTGGCGCGGCCGCCGCGATCATCACCAGCGAGGACTTCGCCCGGCGCCACGGCCTGCGCACCGACGTGGCGATCACCGCGCAGGCGATGACGACCGACACCCCCGACACCTTCGACGACCTGCCCAAGCTCGTCGGCTACGACATGGCCCGGCGCGCGGCCGACCAGGTCTACGAGGCCGCGGGCGTCGATCCCGCCGACATCCGGGTGGTCGAACTGCACGACTGCTTCACCGCGAACGAACTGCTCAGCTACGAAGCGCTCCGGTTGACCCCCGAGGGCACCGCGGAGAAGTTCATCCGCGACGGCGACAACACCTACGGCGGCCGCGTGGTCACCAACCCCTCGGGCGGACTGCTGTCGAAGGGCCATCCGCTCGGCGCGACCGGTCTGGCCCAATGTGCCGAGCTCACCTGGCAATTGCGCGGCCAGGCCGACGCGCGGCAGGTCGACGGTGTGACCGTGGCGCTCCAGCACAACATCGGCCTCGGCGGCGCCGCCGTGGTCACCCTGTACGAGAAGGTCGGCTGATGGCCGTCGATATCGAGCGCGCGCTGGCGCTCACCCTGCCCACCTTCACCGTCGACGTCGAGCGCGGCCGGTTGCGCCTGTTCGCGCGCGTCATCGGCGAGACCGACCCGATCTACACCGACGTCGAGGCCGCGCGGGCGGCGGGCCATCCGGATCTGCCCGTCCCGCCGACGTTCTTCTTCAGCCTGATCCTCGAAGCGCCGTCGCCCTTCGGCTATTTCGACGAGCTCGGCATCGACCTGCGCCGGGTCCTGCACGGCGAGCAGGCCTTCGAGTACGTCGCCATGGCCTACGCCGGGGACACCGTCGAGATCAGCGAGCGCGTCGTGGACGTGACCGTCAAACGCGGTGGCGCCCTCGAGTTCGTCACCAAGGAGACCGAATTCCGCCGTGGCACCGAGCTTCTCGCCAAGGCCACCAATGTGGCCGTCGTCCGCAACCCGGAGGTGACCGCGTGAGCACCGAGCTGCTGACCGTCGGCACCGAGCTGCCGCCCCTGGCCCTGCCGCCCATCTCCCGCACCACGCTGGCGTTGTTCGCCGGTGCCAGCGGCGACCACAATCCGATCCACATCGACCTCGACAACGCGCACTCCGCGGGCTTCGACGACGTCTTCGCCCACGGCATGCTCTCCATGGCCTACCTCGGCCGCCTGCTGACCGGCTGGGTGCCCCAGCGCGACATCCGGTCCTTCGCGGTGCGCTTCACCGCGATCACCCCGATCCACGCGGAGCCGACCTGCACCGCGACGGTCACCGCCGTCGCGGACGGACTCGCCACCCTCAGCCTCGCCGTCACCCTCGCCGACGGCACCTCCACCCTGCTCGGCACCGCGGTCGTCGCGGTGCCGGGAACCTACTGATCAGGAGTCACACCAGCATGGGAACACTCGACGGCAAGGTTGCCATCGTCACCGGATCCGGTCGCGGCATCGGGCGCGAGATCGCGCTGAAGTTCGCCGCCGACGGCGCGTCCGTGGTCGTCAACGACCTCGACAAGGACCCGGCCGAGCAGACCGTCGCCGATATCCGCGCCGCGGGCGGCTCGGCGGTAGCGTGCGCGGGCAGCGTCACCGACGACGACTTCGCGGACCGATTCGTGCAGACCGCGGTCGACGAGTTCGGCGGCATCGACATCATCGTCAACAACGCGGGCTACACCTGGGACACCGTCATCCAGAAGATGACCGACGAGCAGTGGGACGCCATCCTCGACGTCCACCTCAAGGCACCGTTCCGGATCCTGCGCGCGGCCCAGCCGATCATCTCCACCGAGGTCAAGCGGGCCAGGGCCGCCGGGGAGACCGTGCCGTGCCGCAAGGTCGTCAACATCTCCTCGATCGCCGGGCTCGGCGGCAACGCCGGTCAGGCCAACTACGCCGCGGCCAAGGCGGGCATCACGGGGCTGACCAAGACCCTGGCCAAGGAATGGGGCAGGCTCAACGTCACCGTCAACACGGTCGCCTTCGGCCTGATCACCACGCGCCTCACCGAAGCGCCCGCCGACGGCAGCGCCACCATCGACGTGGGCGGCCGGGAACTCGCCGTCGGCGTGAACCCGGCGCTGCTCGACGCGATGTCGCAGCAGATCCCGCTCGGCCGCGCGGGCACCCCGGCCGAGGCGGCGGGGGCCGTCTATCTGCTGTGCCGCCCCGAATCCGATTACATCAGCGCCCAGACCCTGGTCTGCGGCGGCGGATACACCATCTGAGAGGGGACGCCACGATGGACCGGGAGATCTTCGAACCCGAGCACGACGCCTACCGCGACAGCGTGCGGCAATTCCTGGCCAAGCACGTCGTGCCGGGCTATCCGGAATGGGAGAAGGCGGGCATCGTCCCACGCTCGCTGTTCACCGACATCGCCGAACTCGGCGCGTTCATGGCGGTGCCCGAGCGGTTCGGCGGCGCGGGGGTACGGGACTTCCGGTTCAACGCGATTCTGATCGAGGAGGCCGCGGCGGTCGATGTCGCCCCCGCGGTCCTCGGTCCGACACTGCAAGCCGACGTCTGCATGCCGTATCTGCTCGAGCTGACCGACGACGAGCAGAAGGCGCGCTGGCTGCCCGGCGTCGCCACCGGCGAGACGATCGTCGCGATCGCCATGACCGAGCCGGGGACCGGGTCCGACCTCTCCGGTATCCGCACCAAGGCGGTCCGCGAGGGCGAGCACTATGTGCTCGACGGCGCGAAGACCTTCATCACCAACGGCATCAACGCCGATCTGGTGATCACCGCGGTGCGCACCGGCGAGCACCCGCACCGCGGTATCAGCCTGATCGTGGTCGAGCGCGACACCGAGGGATTCACCCGCGGGCGCAACCTGGAGAAGGTCGGCCTGCACGCCCAGGACACCGCGGAGCTGTCCTTCGCCGGCGCGCGGGTTCCGGCGGCCAACCTGCTCGGCGAGGAGGGCACGGGGTTCTTCGGGCTCAGCAACAACCTGCCCCAGGAGCGGTTGTCGATCGCGGTCGCGGCCATGGCCGGTGCGACCACCGCGCTGCGCGAGACGATCGACTACGTGCGCGAGCGCCGCGCGTTCGGGCGCGCGATCGGCGATTTCCAGGCGACCCGGTTCCGGCTCGCGGACCTGGTCACCGAGGTCGAGATCACCCAGACCTACGTCGACCGCGGCATCACCGCATTGAACGCGGGCCGGTTGAGCGCGGTCGACGCGGCCAAGGCCAAGCTCTGGGCGACCGAACTCCAGAGCCGGGTGATCGACGCCTGCGTGCAATTGCACGGCGGCTACGGGTACATGCTCGAATACCCGATCGCCAGGGCCTATCTCGATTCGCGGATCGCCCGCATCTACGGCGGCACGAGCGAGATCATGCAGGAGATCATCGGCCGATCACTGCGGTTGGGCTGAGCGGTAGCATCCCCGTGGTGTCCTCACCGTCCGCCGCCGTGCGCCGCAAACGTCCGGCCAACCGTCGCGAACTGATCGTCGACGCGGCCGCGTCGCTGTTCGCCGACAGCGGTTTCGAGAACGTCGCGATGAGTGATGTCGCGGCCGCGGTCGGTGTCGGTCCCTCGGCGCTCTACCGGCACTTCACCGGCAAGGACGACCTGCTGCGCGCCGCCATCGAGCAGACGCTCGACCGGTTCGCGAGCACGCTCGACGGCCCCGACGTCCTGGACGCGGTCGCCGATTTCGCGGTCGGCAGGCGCACCGCGCCACTGCTGTGGGTGCGCGAGGCACGCCACCTCCCGCGCCCGCAGCGGCTGGACCTGGTCGCCCGGCTCGACCGGCTGTGCGAGGCGTTCGCGGTGGCGACGACCGGCGACGCTCCCGGCCTCGGCGCGCGATTGCGCGCGCGCATGGCGCTGGCCGCCCTGCTCAGCCCGGCCTTCCACGGCACCACGCTGCCCGTCGAGGAATTCCGGTCGACCCTGGTCGGCATCGCCGCGGCGGTGCTGGCCACCGAGGTGGACGTGCCTGCGCCACCGCTGGTTCCACCACCGGCGGGGTTGGCCCGCGGCAGCAAGCGCGAACAGATCCTGCGCGCGGCCCTGCGGATCTTCGCCGATCAGACCTACGCGAGCACCGGGATGGAGGAGATCGGCGAGGCCGTCGGCCTGTCCACCTCGAGTGTCTACAACCACTTCACCAGCAAGCTGGAGATCCTCGACGTCGCCCTGCACCGGGCCAACGGCTATCTCCAGGTCACCCTGGACGACACGCTGCTGGCCGCGCCCGACGAGGGCGCCGCGCTGCGCGCGCTGGCCGGGGTCTACGCCGACTTCACCCTGCGGCACCCGGCCCTGGTCGACATCCTGGTCACCGAGGTCCGCAGCCTCGGCGCCCAGGCGGAACCGCTGCTGCAGGCCCAGCGTGACTACGTCAGCGAATGGGTCACGCTCTGCCGTGCGGCGCGCCCCGCCCTGACCCGAGAGCAAGCCCTGGTCACCGTGCAGGCCACGCTCATGGCGATGAACGACATCGCCAGGGACAGCACGTTTTCCGATGTTCGCCTGCTGAGCGGTCCCTTGGCCGCGATCGCCGTCGCCGCCCTCGGCCTTCCGGAGCAGACGTCCGGGCGATGACCGCGGCGCGTTCGGCCCACGCGGCGGGCGTCCGCGATGAGCTGAATCGATCGACCGGTGGAGGACGGTCGAAAGGTGTTGCGGTCGGCTATCTTCGAGGGGGAGGAGTCCGGGACCGTCGTCCGGGCTCGGGCAACAGGGGGTAGGACATGAATCCGAGAATCGTCGCCGCCGCGGTGGCCTTGGCCACGGGCGCCGTCATCGCGACCGGGTGTTCGAGCGATGCCGATGTGGTGTCGAAGAATCTGTCCAAGGACTCGGACCAGTTCAAGATCGACCGTCGGGTGGTGTTCTTCAACGGGATCACCGACAAGTACCTGCTGTCCATCGAGGGCAAGTGCTCGATCAAGGACGAGAACAACCAGCTCGAGGTCACCTGTAAGACCGGCGACGACGAGTACAAGAAGCACTTCCTCGGACTCTCCGACAATGTGAGCTACTTCGTGGAACAGCTCGAATCCGCCGAGGTGAGCCGCTATCACTACAAGGTGATCTTCAAGCCCGAGACCATTCTTGCCGACGTCGACCGGCCCTGAGCCGAGCGGCCCGGCGCTCGACCGACAGGTCAGGCGCCGAGCCGCTCGTGCACGAAGGCCGCGGCCTGGTCGCGGTTGTCGTTGACGAAGTATGCGAAATGGCCGTAGCTCAGCGCGTTTCCGAAGCCGGCGGCCGGGTTACCGCCCTGGCAGACCCGGTCGCCCGCGTTGCAGTAGTCGCGCAGGCGGTCGGCGAATTCGGCGAGGGCGCCCACGGGGAGCGACCCGGTGCCGGACAGGGCGGGATCGTAGCTGCCGCGATCGTAGGGTTCGGCGCCGTTGAACAGCGGGCTGCCGAACAGGGCGATGGCGTCGATCCGCGCGGCGGCCTGGTCGGTCACCGCAGCGCGGGCGGCGAGGGTGTTGCCGATGACGCGGGCGCCCTGCGAGTAGCCGAGCAGGACGAGCTGCTGGTCCGGGCAGGCGGCGGCGGTCGTGTTCAGCAGCGCGGTCAGGTTCTCGACGCCGCGCACGGAGCTGTCCGGCGCCATCGAGGCCGGGTACTCCAGCTCGGTCACGGTGGTCGTGCGCCCGGATTCCTGGGCGATCCGCTTGCCGAGCGGGGTCAGGAGCAGGCTGCCGATCTGCGGTTCGAGGGTGCCCCGGACCGTGACGACGCGCACCTCCGCGCAGCCGGTGGGGCCGGTGGACGGCTCGGCCGCCGCGGTCGGGAGGGCCGTGAGCGCCAGTGTCGCCGTGACTGTCGCCGCCGAACGCAGCAGGATTCGGGATCGTCCACGCATGCCGCCCACTGTATTGCGCCGAGGGGCGATGTGGGGCCGGACAGACCGGGTTCGCGCACGTTCTCACGGCCCGCCCCGCAGTGACAGACAGTAAAATTGGGGTATTTCACAATATTGGGACTCGACTAGTGTCGGCGAGCACATTCATAGGAGGTAGCCATGACTCATCTACTGACCAGAACACTTGCCGCCACTGCTCTTTCGGGCGCCATGCTAGGCGCATCCCTGGGTCCGGCGCACGCGGCCCCGGCCCCCGTCGCTCCGATCGCGGAATCCGGATCCGCGTCGGGTTCCGGCGATTCCGGCTCCTCGCTGGCGCCACTGATCACCATCCCGCTCGGCGCGCTCTACATCCTGCTCTGCGACGCCGAACCGAACGGACCGGTCTGCGCCCTGATCTACGAGATCGGCCACGGCAGTTCCGAATCCGACCCGGCCTGATCCCCGGAACATCCCCTACCTGATCCGAGGTATTCCTTCATGGGCCGACTACTCACCACATCCCTTGTCGCGGTGGCACTCTCCGCCGGAGTGGCGCTGGCACCGGCGCAGGCCGCGCCGGCGGTGATCACGCCGGTCGCGGACTCGCCGACCGGATCGGCGTCGGGATCCGCGCGAATCCTGCTGGCCTGGCCACTGGGCTTCGTACTGTTCGGCGCCTGCTTCGCCGACGGCGACAGCCCGACGCACAACCCCCTGTGCCAGGCGCTGCTCGACCTCACCGCGGGCAGCACCGACTTCTGACCCGCCCGACCCACGGCGCCGTCGTTCCCGCACTGCGGGGCGGCGGCGTCGTTCTGTTGCGGCGAGGGCGAATTCACTTCGCGCGGGAAGGTTTTCGCTGCGTCGTGGGGGACAGGCTCTGCCGGACGAAGCGCTGACCGGCCTCGATCGCGGCCGTCAACGCGACGGCGTCCGGCGCGATGAGGTACTGCGCGCCGACGCCGCGCAGCATGCCGACGAGGGTCACCGCGGTCGCGGCCGGGTCGAGCTCGCTGTCCACGGTCGCTTCGGCCTGTCCCGCGCGCACCACGGTCTCCACGCCCAGCCGGAACAGTGCGTCGTCGGCGGCGAAGATCGACCGCAGGGTCGCCTCGTCCGGGATTGCGGAGGACCACATGACGAAGAAGGCCCGACCCGCGTCGGGTTCGGAGACCAGCGCCGACAGGTAGTCCTGGACCAGGCCGACCAGGGTCTCGACGGCGTCGTCGCCTGATTCGGTCATCTTGGTGACGACCCCGGCGACGAACCGCGCCTGGATGTCGTGGGCCAGCCGATCGATGAGCGCGGCCTTGCTGCCGAAGTGGTGGTTGACCAGACCGCGGCTGTAGCCCGCCTCCAGTCCCACATCGGCGAGCGAAGTCCGGTCGACACCGCGCCGCGCGAACAGTGCCGCCGCCGCGTCGAGCAGTGCCTGTTCGGCTTGCGCGGTCCGTTCCTGTTGGGTGCGGCGGGTCGCGGCGGTCGTCGTCGTTCCGGAGCTCGCGGGTGGCTTCTTGCTGGTCTTCCCCTGATTTCCGGTCATGCGGAGAACGGTAGCAGTCAACTTGCTGACCGTTCGACACCGAAGAAACTTGCTTGACGGTCAGTAAGTATCTATGGTTGGTTCGACTGTGACGCCGACCACGGCGCCCGACCACCGAAGGAACGACACATGACCGATGGCTCCGACAGCGTCATCCGCACCGAGCGACGATCCGACGATCAGGTGCTGCTGATCACGATCGACCGGGTACAGCGCCGCAATGCCTTCGACGGCGCGACCGCGCGAGCCATGGAAGCCGTCATCGACGACTACGAGGCCGACGACACACTCCGGGTCGCGGTCGTCACCGGCGCGGGTCCGACGTTCTCGGCCGGACAGGACCTCGTGGCCGCCGCGGTCGGCGACATGGGAGTGTCCGCGCGCCGCGGCGGGTTCGGTGTGCTGGCGAAGCCGCCGGCCAAACCGCTCATCGCCGCGGTGGAGGGCGACGCGCTCGCCGGTGGCTTCGAGCTGTGCCTGGCGTGCGACCTGATCGTCGCCACCGAGGCGACCCAGATGGGCCTGCCCGAGGCGGCCAGGGCGCTGGTCGCGGTCGGCGGCGGGCTGTTCCGGCTGCCGCGCAAGATCCCGTTCAACGTCGCCATGGAACTGGCCCTGACCGGAAGGCCGTTGCCCGCCGCGGAATTCCACCGGATGGGGCTGGTGAATCGGCTGGTGCCGGTGGGCCAGGCCGTGGCGACCGCGGTGGAGCTGGCCGAGCAGATCGTGGCGGCGGGACCGCTGGCCGTCGTGGCGAGCAAGGCGATCGTCGAGCACAGCTACGAGTGGTCCGACGACGAGGCCTGGCAGCGGCAGTGGGAGTTCGCCGGACCCGCGATTCAGTCGGAAGACACCCGAGAAGGAATTCGCGCGTTCATCGACAAGCGCGCGCCGCAATGGAAAGGCCGCTGACATGCTGACCACCCCGACTCTCACCAGCACGTTGCTCGCGGGCAGAACCGCGATCGTCACCGGCGCGGGCAACGGCATCGGCCGCGCGACCGCCGAGGCGCTGGCCGCCAGCGGCGCCCGCGTCGTCGTCGCCGACCTCGACGCCGATCTCGCGAGCGAGGTCGCCGGCGAACTCGGCAACGACGCGGTGCCGTTCGCCGGTGACCTCACCGACCCGTCGGTCCCGGACAAGCTCGTCGCCGCCGCGGCCGCCCTCGGCCAGGGCATCGACATCATCGTCAACAGCGCGGGCTACTTCTGGGACGCCCCCGTGCACCGGATGACCGACGAGCAGTTCCAGGCGATGCTCGACATCCACCTGCTGGCACCGTTCCGGATCTGCCGGGCCGCCGCGCCTTACTTCCGCGACGCCGGTCGCGCGGAGGCTGGCGGCGGCGCCGTCCGGCACCGCAAGATCGTCAATGTCACCTCCCTGGCCGCCAGTTTCGGCACGGCCGGAGCCGCCAACTACGCGGCGGCGAAGGCGGGCCTGATCGGCCTGACCAAGACGCTCGCCACCGAATGGGGCTCGGCCAACGTCAATGTCAACGCCGTCGCGTTCGGCGTGATCCAGACCCGGTTCGGCGCACCGCGATCCGCCGGACAGACCATCACCGTCGACGGGCGCGAGGTGGCACTCGGGGTGCCCGACAAGACGCTCGCGGCGATGGGTTTCGACCCCACCGAGGAGCGTGACCTGTTCGCGCCCCGCCCGATGTTCGGCGCCGCGCTGGGCCGCACCGGAACCATCCGGGAGGCCGCCGACGCCATCTTCTGGCTCGCCTCGCCCCTGTCCGATTTCGTGACCGGTCAGGTCATCCCCGTCAGCGGCGGCGCCCGCGGCGGACTGTCCTGACCTCGCTCGACCGCTCGCATCGCTCGAAGAGGAGCCATCATGTCCACACACTCGCTGACCCCGTCACCCGCGTACGCGCCCGCTGATCTCGATGCCGTCTGCGCCACCGAGGGCGACCGCACACTCACCTGGCGCGACTGGAATTCGCGCGCCGACCGGCTCGCGGACTCGCTGGCCCGGCGCGGCGTGTCCGAGGGCGACCGCGTCGCGGTGCGGATGCACACCCGCCTGGAATGGCTGATCGTCTCGCTGGCGCTGGCCAAGCTGAAAGCGGTCATCGTCGCGGTGAACTACCGGCTCTCGCCACCGGAAACGCTGTACATCGCCACCGATTGCGCGGTGACGGCCGCCGTCGTCGACGACGCGGATCCCACCACCGTCGTCGAGGCGTGGGCACCGCTGGAGCTGAAGGTCATCGTGTCGATCGACGTCGCGGCCGACGGCACCGAGCTGCTGGCCGAGCTGATCGCCGAGGGCACGGAGCGCGACCGGGTGGCGGCGTCGCTGGCGCCGCTGATCATCTATTCCTCCGGCACGACCGGCGCGCCCAAAGGCGCACCGCTGGCCAGCTTTCAGACCGATGTCGACGAGGCCGTTCTCCGGGACTACCGGACCTCGGTGCAGTTCGACTTCGCCGCGGGCGGTCCGGGCAACCGGACCCTGATCAACCTGCCGATGCATCACGGCGCCGGTCCGTCCTACACCGAGTTCGCCCTCGCGACCGGCGGCACCGTGGTCTTCCAGCGGCGCTTCGACGCCGAAGAGGTACTGGCACTGATCGCCGGACACGGGGTGACCCATTGGATCTCGGTTCCGACCATGCTGCATCGCGTCCTCAAACTGCCGACCGAGGTCCGCGCCCGCTACGACACCTCGACGCTGCGATTCCTCGGCGGCGGCGCTGCGCCGTTCAGCGCTCAGCTCAAGCGGCAGGCCATCGAGGCCTTCGGCGATGTCGTCTACGAGGTCTACGGTGCGACCGAGGCGGGCATGATCGCGGGCGCGACCCCGGAACTGTTGCGGCGCAAGCCCGCCGCGACCGGTTTCCCGTTCCGGCAGGTCCAGGTGCGCATCGTCGACGAGTCGCGGCGCCCCGTGCCCGCGGGCACCGCCGGGGAGATCATCGTGAAGACTCCCGCCGTCATCAGCGGCTACCTCGGCCGCGGACCACTGACCGAGGACGAGATCGACGCGGACGGCTTCTACTACACCGGCGACGTCGGCTATCTCGACGACGAGGGTGTGCTCTTCCTGTCCGACCGGATCACCGACATGATCATCGCCGGCGGGGTGAACATCTATCCCGCCGAGAGCGAAGCCGTGATCGTGACACACCCGCAGGTGGTCGATGTCGCGGTCATCGGGGCGCCCGACGACGACCACGGCGAACAACCGATCGCTTTCGTGCAGACCGTTCCCGGCGCGAGCCTGACCGCCGCGGAGATCCTGGCCTACTGCGACGGCAAGCTCGCCAAATACAAGTGGCCAAGGGAGATCGAGTTCATCGACGAGATTCCGGTCAACTCGATGGGCAAGAAACTCAAACGCGTCTTGCGCGCCCACTACGCGGCGAACAAGGGAGCGACGGCATGACCACCGTGTCGGCGGAGCCCGCCCTCTACGACGTCGATGCCGACGGAGTGCCCCGGCTGTTCGGCCTGCGTGACTCCAGCGGGTTCGTGTCCTACCCCTTCCAGGCGTACGGCTCCGAGAACAACGGCGACCACGGCGAACTCGTCCGGCGAGTGGCCCTGGCGGGCACCGGCACGATCACGGCCGTCACCACGGTCCATCTCGCGCCGCGTCCTTCCGCCGACGCTCCCTACACGCTGGCATCGATCGTGCTCGACGAGGGACCGATGGTGCGCGCGGTGCTGATCGATGCCGACGACGCCGGAATCGGCACGCGCGTGCGGGCGGTCACCGTGCCGATCGAACGCGGGGGCGAGCAGGTCGCCGAGGTGCGGTTCCTGCCGATCATCCAGGGGGACAGGTGAAGATCACGCTCGCCCAGCAGCGACCGGTCTACGTCGCCGGTGTCGGCAGGCATCGCTACCAGAAGCCCGGCGACACACCCTATGTCCAGCTGGGGCTGACCGCGGTCCGGGCGGCGCTCGGTGACGCGGGCGTCGCGTGGCCCGCCGTCGACAGCGTGTACACCGCGACCGCGCTGCTCGGGATGGCGGTGTCGCGGCCCTTGTTCAAACACCTCGGCGTCACCGGGGTACCGATGACGCAGGTGGAGAACGCGTCGGCGTCCGGGTCCACCGCCTTCCGGCTGGCCTGCCACGACGTGGCCGCGGGGACGAGCGATATCTCGCTGGTCCTCGGGGTCGACAAGCTCCCGGCCGCCGGTGTGGTACCCGCCCCGACCGGTGTTCCGACTCCGGCGGCCGCCTCTGTGCCGCCGATGGCGCACTTCGCGCTGCTGGCCTCGGAGTACCTCGACCGCTACGGCGCGACGCCCGATCAGCTGGCCGCGGTCGCGGTGAAGAACTACGCCAACGCGGCGCTGAACCCGGACGCGCAGCGGCCGAAGGCGCGCACCATCGAGGAGGTGCTCGCCGGTCCGCTGCTGGCCGGTCCGCTGACCCGTCTGCAATGCTGTCCGCTCGGCGAAGGCGCGGCAGCGGCGATCGTCGTCTCCGACGACGCCATCGATGCGCTCGGCCTGGACCGCTCGCGCTGTGTGCGGGTGCTGGCCTCGGTCCTGCGCAGCGAAGAACTGTACGGCGCACGGAGTTTCGATGCCGAACTCACCCGGGCGACGGTGTGCTCCGCCTACGACCAGGCGGGGATCGAGCCGGACGATCTGGACGTGGTCGAACTCCACGACGCGTTCACGATCGAAGAACTGCAGTACGTCGAAGCGATGGGGCTGGTCGAGGAAGGCAAAGCCGCGGCTGCCCTGGCACGGGGCGAGTTCGACCTCGGCGGCCGGGTGGCGGTCAGCCCGTCCGGCGGACTGCTGGGAGCGGGGCATCCGATCGGTCCCACCGGGGTCGGTCAGATCGGTGAGATCACCACCCAGCTCCGCGGCGAGGCCGGACCCCGCCAGCACCGTGGCGCGCGCACCGGGCTGGCGCACATGGTCGGCCTCGGCGCGGTCTGCGCCGTCCACATCCTGCGGGCGGGGGAGTAGCGGATGAACCGCGATTCGGCAGCTCACCACGCAACGCGCGTCTCGACTCGAGTGATCGGAGCCGCGCGATGAGCGCGACGAGGGACGCCGACACCACCGGGGTCGCCTTCACCGGTGGCGCGGGCCGCCTCGCCGGCGACCTGTGGGGCGGGTCGGGCCGCGCGGCGGTCGTGCTGGCGCACGGCGGCGGCCAGACCCGGCACTCGTGGCGGCGCACGGCCGCCGACCTGCATCGCCAAGGCCATACCGTCGCGACCTTCGACGCCAGGGGCCACGGCGACAGCGACTGGTCCACCGCCGCGGAGTACTCGTTCGACGATCTCACCGGCGACCTCGCCGATGTCGTCGCGCAGGTGCGCTGGCGCACCGGGGTGGGCCGACCGGTGCTGGTCGGTGCGTCGATGGGTGGGATCGCCGCCCTGCTGGCCCTGGCCGCCGATCCGGGACTGGCGGCGGCGCTGGTGCTGGTCGATGTCACACCGAAGGTCGAGCCGGACGGGGTCAGCCGGGTCCATCGCTTCGTGACCGGTGCGCCGAACGGATTCGGCGATCTCGACGAGGTGGCCCGTGCCGTCTCGGCCTACAACCCGCACCGTCGCACGCCCGCCACCCCGGACGGCCTGCGAAAGAACGTGCGCCGCGGCGCGGACGGCCGGTGGTACTGGCACTGGGATCCGGCGTTCTTCCAGGTCCGGAGTGATGTGACCCCCATCGAGCTGCAAGTACGGCTGGAACGGGCGGCGCGCCGTATTGCGGTGCCCACCCTGCTGATCCGCGGCACCGCCTCCGACATCGCCACCGACAGCGGTGTCGCGCTGCTGCACCGGCTGATCCCGCATGCCGTGGTCGCCGATGTCAGCGGCGCCGGGCACATGGTCGCCGGCGACGACAACGACGTCTTCGCGGTCGCGCTGCGGACATTCCTCGACGAGCTGTAGCGAGGAATGCCCGTGACGTCCACCGCCCCTTCGAAAGGCTCACTCCCAATGACCGCTCCGGCCGAGATCCGTGCACGGATCGCCCAGCAGAAACTCCTGCTGCCCGGCATGTACGGCGCCATCGATTTCACCCGGCGCCCGGAACGATTCACCGACGCACCGGACGCCGAGACCGCGATCCGCGCCGAGTTGGCGTCTCTGCGGCCACGACTGCTCGCCGACAGCGACCGCGTCGCCACCATCGAGGCGTACACGATGCTCGGCGATCTCGCCGCCGATGCCTACGCGGCGCTCATGCCCGAGTACGGCTTCCGGCGCCTGGTCGAGATGCTCGACCAGGCGTGCGCCGACGGGATCGACAGCATCGAGCATCCGCCCGCCGAGCTGATCGCGCTCCTCGCGGAGATGGAGCGGATCCCTGCCTGGCTCGACATGGCACTGGTCGAAGAGGGCGCCCGGATCGAACGGAACACGACCGCGCATCTCATGCCGTTCCTGATCCGCGGGTCGTTCGTCGGCACCTTCATGAATTCTTATGCGGCGCTGCCGATGGCGATCACCGGGTCGCTCGGCACCAGGACCGCCGGACGGCGGATGACGGAGACCGCGTCGTTCTTCGCCTGCACCACCCTGCCCGGGGCCTTGGCCCGGCACGGTGTCGGGTTCCGGGCGGCGGCCAAGGTCCGGCTCATGCATTCGATGGTCCGGTTCAATATCCTGCGTCGCGACTGGGACGCCGCGGTGTACGGAATCCCGATCCCGCAATCGGATCAGATGCCCGCCGGACTCATTCCGACCATGCTGCTGGCCCTGCGGGTCCTCGACCGGGGCCGCGACCACTTCAGCCCCGCCGAACAGGCCCAGGTCGAATTCGCCCGCTACCGTTGCTATCTGCTCGGCCTGCCCGAGGATCTGCTCCCGGCCACGCCCCGCGAGATCGTCGACGTTCTGGCGACCCGTCAGGCCACCTTGCGTAAGGCCTACGACGACACGACCTGCGGTGCGCTCGTCCGCGCAACCATGGCGGCCTACACCGAGCCGGATCGCGGTCTCGCCAGCCGGCTGCACGACCGCGTGGAACGCAGTGCCGCCAAGGTCTTCTTCGTGCAGGCGGTGCTGTCCGGCAGCACCGAACGAGCCGCTGCCATGGGGATCCAGGTGACGTCCGCCGACAGACTCCGCGCGGCGGTCGCCTTCGGCTACGCGGGCTGCCGCCTGGTCATCTATCGTCTGCTGCTGCGCATCCCCGCGACGAGGTCGATCGCGGACGCTCGCCTTGTGCGCAAGATCGATCGGTACCTGGCGCGGCTCGGCCACGCCGAATTCACCACCGACGCTTCGACCTACCGGGCACCCTAGGGGCTCGCGGCAGTCCGGGGTGGTGACCCGGACTTCTCCGCCGACCACACGCGGGTCCGGCCGCTTCGGTCCGCACCGGCGACCGCACGCGTGGCCGTTGCCTCACGCGACGCCGGTGTGCTCGTGAACGTGATCCAGTGGCCCGCACCGGACGTCGAATCGGGTGCGGATGGTGTCCAGGGACCGGCGCAAGTGCTCGCGTTCGCGGTGGTGGGTGAGTGCGAACCGGGCCATGGCCGCCATGCGACGGGGGAGGGGATACCAGCGATCGAGGTCGAGTCCGCAGTCGCGGAAGATCGCGGTCGGGACGCTGTCGTAGATGCGGCTCACGTTGTACTGGGTGAGGGTGAACAGGGCGTACGGGACAACGGTTTTGGACTTGCCGAGGAGGTCCTGCACGTCGAGTTCGTAGAGCGGGGTGTCGGTGATGCGGTCCAGGAACATCAGGTGGGTCAGGAAATACGCGATCATCGTCGTCAGGTAGAGCGTGGCCGAGCGCGGCTGGATGGACAGGACGGCACCGTCGCTCGACAGGTAGGGCTCGTAGGGATGCTCGTGGCGCATGACGTAGCCGGTACAGTTCACCACCCAGCTGCCGGGCCGGAGGGGCGCGGACGTGCCGCCGCGGAAGACGAGGCGGGTGTCGTCGCCGTCGTCGACGGCGTCCACGAGATAGTCCATGACCACCGTGCGCAATCCCGAGGCTATCGTCGCCGCTTCCGCTTCCGACAGGATGCCCAGCAGGAAGTTTCCGGCCTCGGGTGTCACCGCGGTGCCGAACGTCGTGCGATGCCAGTCCCAGACGGCGGCCTCGTTGCTGCCGTCGAATCGCCGGTTGACCTCGCGGAGCAGACCGCTGGGCAGCTCACCGCCCCACCATCGCCGGGTGCCTCCGGGGAAGAACTTCTCGCGGCTGTGGAAGAAGGTGCCCCTGCCGGCGACCAGATTCACCTCGCGACCGGGCTGTGCGGTGACCAGTTCGTAGGCGGTGTCCATGGCGGTCTTGCCGCCGCCGATGATCCAGACGGGATCGGCACTGGCGCGCAGGCCGTCGCCGCGCAGGTCGCAGTCATCGGGTGACACCGACCTGACCCGCGTGCTGGACAGGGTGAGCGGTGTGTTCGGGGCGATGCGGAAGCCGTAGGCCTTGATCAGCCGCCGCGTTTCGATCACGACCGAGCGGCCGTCCGCGGACTCGCAGGTGATCCGGACGGTGCCCGCGGTCTCGTCCTGCGCGGTCATCGTCCAGCCGAAGAGCTCGTCGACGTGCACGCGCTGCTCGATCTCGGCCAGGCAGTGTTCGAGGTGGTCGAGCACCTCGTCCTTGGTCGCCAGGTAGGAACGGTCCTGACCGAGGGTCCACGGGATGTCGCCCGCGGTGAACATGCCGTGCGGCTGATGCAAGCGCACGTACGGATAGGTGTCGGTCCACATACCGCCCACCCGTTTCCGGCTGTCGACCAGCACGACGCGGTGGTCGCGGTTCAGATAGCGACTCGCGACATACAGCGCGTTGAGCCCGGCGGCGCCCGCGCCGACGACGCACACATCGCACGTCATCGTCGCGGCGCCCGCCGTCGAATCGCCGGAGTGTTCGCTTCGGGGAGACATGCGCTGCTCCCTCCTTCGAGGTGGACGCGATTTCGTCCGATGGAGCAATTGTCCGGCAATCCGGCGCGGCCGAACAGAGTAGTGCGTTACCCGGCCGCGGGTGACAGCCGTCATAGCCGCCCCCTACCGCGGAAGCGCTATCGTGTTAGTGACTAACAAGTGGTAGTCACTAACAGATTCGTGCATGCGGTGGTCGGCGGACGGCCCGGGAGTGGAGGAAGTGCGATGGCGTCATGGTTGTACCGGCTCGGCCGGTACTCGTTCCGGCACAAATGGCAGGTGATCGCCGCCTGGCTGATCGCCGCGACGGCGGTGGCCGGGCTGGTCGGTGCGCTGAACCCGAAGTTCGCCAAGGACTTCGACCTGCCCGGAACGGACTCCGGCACGGCGACGAGCCAGGTGGAGAAGTACTTCCCCGAGGTCATGCAGCAGCAGATGAAAGCCTCGACGAGCGTCCTCGTCGCGGCCGAGGACGGGATCGCGAACCACACGGCGCAGATCGACGCGCTGGTGGCGGATCTACGGACCTTGCCCGAGCTGACCGATCCGGCCACCGTCGTCGACCCGGTCCTGGTCGCCCAGGTCGAGCCCGCGCTGGCGGCGTCGGTGGTGGGCGACAACGGCAAGGTCGGCCTCATCCAGGTCCGCCAGAACATCGACGTCATGGACCTGAAGTCGGACCAGAAACACGAACTCCAGGACATCCTCGACCGGCACAACGGTGACGGCCTGCAGGTGGAGGCCACCGGCTCGCTGATGCAGATCATGGAGGAGCCGGGCAAGGCCGAGCTGATCGGTTTCGCGCTCGCCTTCGTGGTGATGATCGTGGCCTTCGGCGCGCTGGTCGCCGCGTTCATCCCGCTGGTCACCGGCGTGGTCGGGGTGCTGATCACGATCCTGCTGGTCACCCTGAGCTCGGAGTTCATCAGCGTCAACCAGAGCGCGACCGGCATCGTCACGATGCTGGGCATCGCGGTGTCCATCGACTACGCGCTGTTCATCGTGTCGCGGTATCGCAGTGAGGTGGCGCGGGGCGGCGAACGCGCCGAGGCCGCGGGTCGCGCGGTCGGCACCGCCGGCTCTGCGGTGGTGTTCGCCGGGCTGACCGTGATCATCGCCGTCGTCGCGCTGACGGTGATCGGCATCCCGCTGATCACCCAGATGGGGATCGGCGCCGCGGTCGCGGTGGCCATCGCGGTCCTGGCCGCGTTGACGCTGATCCCAGCGATTCTCGGCGCGGTCGGGCGCTTCGCGTTCACGCCGCGGATCCCGTGGATCAAGCACGCCGAGCAGTCGGAGACCGCGGAGACCGCCGGGGTGAAGTTCGGGCGCATGGTGGTGCGCAAGCCGCTGCCGTTCATCTTCGCGGGCCTGGCCGTCCTGGTGCTGGCGGCGCTGCCGATGAGCAAGCTCGAACTGGCCATGACGATGAACACTCCCGACGAAGCGCGCGCGATGACATTGCTGCAGCGCGGTTTCGGCCAGGGCATCAACGGCCCGCTGCTCGTCGTGGTCCATCACGACGACGGCGACGTGAGCGCGGCGGCCGACGCGAGCGTGGCCTACATCAAGACATTGCCCGACGTCGCCAACGTGGACACCCTGGCGTGGACCGGCAACGGCGCCGCCCAGCCGAACCTCGACGCGGACACCGCGCTGATCATGGTCACACCGACCAGCGCGCCCTCGGACGAGGCCACCCACGCGCTGATGGAACGCATCCGCGACTACGCACCCGCCGCCGAGCGGGTGGGCGCGGAACTGCACGTCGGCGGACAGACCGCGATCATGTCGGACCTGTCGGCCAAGCTCGACCGTGCGCTGCTGCCGTATCTGGTGGTCGTCGTCGGGCTGGCATTCCTGATCATGATCGGGGTGTTCCGGTCGATCTGGGTGCCGCTGATCGGCACGCTCGGCTTCGTCTTCTCGGTCCTGGCGACCTTCGGCGCGACGGTGGCCATCTTCCAGGAGGGCGCCCTCGGCCTGATCGACAACACCCAGCCGATCGTGTCGTTCCTGCCGATCTTCCTCATCGGTGTCGTCTTCGGCCTGGCCATGGACTATCAGGTGTTCCTGATGACCCGCATGCGCGAGGAATACATCCACGGGATGACCGCGAAGGACGCCATCATCGCCGGGTATCGGCACGGGGCGCGGGTGGTGACCTCGGCGGCGATCATCATGGTCAGCGTCTTCGCGGCCTTCATGCTCGCCCCCGACACCACGATGAAGATGCTGGGCTTCGCCCTCGGTATCGCGGTGTTCTTCGACGCCTTCATCATTCGCATGATGGTGGTGCCCGCCGTCATCGCGATGCTCGGTGACCGGGCCTGGGGCCTGCCGACGTGGCTCGATAGGCTCGTGCCGAACTTCGACATCGAAGGCGGCGCCGTCCGCAACCGCGGCATTCCCGCGGACGCGGACAGCCCGGCCCCGGCCGAACTGGTCGAAGTGAGGAGCTGACCCGGGCACCGCCGATGAAGGAGCCGAGATGACGAACGCGACGACCCCGGGCGCGAGCCCGGGGCGTCGGGTCGGGCTGCGTGAGAAGCACAAGATGCGCACGCGAACCGCGATCCGCGAGGCCGCGATGCGCCTGTTCGAGCAGCAGGGCTACGCGAACACGACGGTCGAGCAGATCGCCAAGGCGGCCGACGTCTCCCACACCACCTTCTTCCGCTACTTCGCGTCCAAGGAGCAGGTGGTCATCAACGACGACCTCGCCGACCAGCGGGAAGCCGCGATCGCCGCGCTGCCCCGCGGGCTGGGTCACTTCGATCTGCTCCGCGCGATCCTGCACGAGCTCAATAGGCTCGCTCTCGAGAATCCGTGGACGGCCAATCCCGAGCGGATGAAGCTGATCCACGCCGAGCCGGCCCTGCGCACGGCGTATCAGATCGAATCCGACCGGGCCATCTCCGAGGCACTCGAGTTCTTCGCCGACTACCTCGGCGTCGAACCGGACAATCAGCGGCTGCGCGTGTTCATCGCCGCCGCGGGCGGGGTGATGTTCCACATCGCCAACAGCACCTACGAACCCGGCGACGATGTCTACCGGCTGGTACTGGAGGCGGTCGATCTGCTCGAGCAGGGGCTGCCGCTGTAATCGGTGTGAGAGTCGTCTATTTCGGCCGCGCGAGCCAGCAAAATTAGAACGTGTTCTAGTAGGGTTCGGCTATGGAACGACTTACTGGATTGGATGCCAGTTTCCTCTATCTGGAGACCGATACCCAGCATCTACACGTGTGTGCCCTGTTGATTCTCGATCCGGCCGACGGGCCGTACTCGTTCGACCACCTGCGCGATGAGCTCCGCAGGCGCCTGCCCCTCATCCCGCATATGCGCCGCCGGGTCCACCCGGTGCCGTTCAACCTCGACCATCCGCTCTGGGTCGACGACCCCGACTTCGACATCGACAACCACATCCGGCGCGTCGAGCTGCCGGAGCCGGGCGGGCAGGCGGGTCTGGCCGCGCTCATCGGCGAGGTCGCGAGTACGCCGATGGACCAGAACCGGCCGCTGTGGGAGATGTCGGTGGTGGAGGGGCTCGACGACGGCAAGGTCGCGGTGGTCTGCAAGTACCACCATTCGGCGGTCGACGGCATCACCGGCACCAACATGATGATGCACCTGTGCGATCTGGAGCCGGGGCTCAGCAGGCCGGAACCCGAACCGTGGCACCCGGAACCGGTGCCCGGCGATCTCGAGCTCATCGCGCGCGCCGCGGTCCGCTTTCCCGCCAGGGCCGGGATGCTCGGCATGGTGCCCAAGACGCTCGGCATGGTCGCGGGTTTCGCGCAACGCAGGCGGAACAACGAGGCGGGGATGGCGCTGCCGTTCTCCGCGCCGCGCACGCCGTTCAACCAGGCCGTCACCGCGACCAGGGCGGTCTCGTTCACCAAGACCGATCTCGGCGTGATCAAGGAGATCAAGGCCGCGTTCGGGGTGAAGGTGAACGATGTCGTGCTGACCGTGGTCGGTGGTGTGCTGCGCCGCTACCTGGCCGATCACGACGAGCTGCCCGATCGCTCGCTGGTCGCCTCGGTGCCGGTGTCGGTGCACGAATCCACCCGGCACACCGAGGGAATCAACAAGGTCTCGACCCTGTTCTGCCGGCTCGGCACCGATATCGCCGATCCGGTCGAGCGGCTGGAGATGCTGGCCGTCGCCAACCGGGACGCCAAAGCCGAGCACGATCTGATCGGTGCCGACTTCCTCCAGGACTGGTCGAAGTACGCCCCGCCCAACACCTTCCGCCTCGCCTCGCGCGTCTACTCGTCGCTGAAGCTGGCCGAACGGCATCCGGTGGTGCACAACCTGGTGGTCTCGAATGTGCCCGGTCCGCCGATGCCGCTGTACTTCCTCGGTGTCCGGGTCGACGGCATGTATCCGTTCGGGCCGGTCTTCCACGGCGCCGGGCTCACCGTCACCGTGCTGTCGAACTGTGGTGACCTCGATTTCGGCTTCATCGCCTGTCGTGACCTGGTGCCCGATGTCGACGCGCTGGCCGACGCGGTGCCCGCCGTGATCGACGAACTGCTGGCCGCGGCCCGCGCCAGGGGCTGATCGCCCACTCCGCATGTCCGCCCTGTTCGCCACCGGCGTCGAACAGGGTCGTCGACTACCGCCGCGCGGTCACCGCCCGGCACGCGTCGGCCAGCACCGGCACGAACCGGTCCGGCGCGACAGCGCACGCCGCATGACCCGCCGCGACCGGATGCACACTCGACCCGGGAATCGCGGCGGCGAGTTCGATCTGCCGATACACCGGGATCGCCCGGTCCTTGGTCGTGATGACCACCGCGGTCGGCACCCGCAAGTCCGGCAGCCACGGGGTGGCGTCGAAGGTTCCGATCTCGGCCAGCACCGGCGCCAGCGCCCATCCGCTCGTACTGCGGAATTCGCCCATCGCCCACTGTCGTAGGTGCCCCGGCACCAGCGCGTCCGGCAGTTCCGGCAGCGCGCGCAGGAGCCGCCGGGCCCGGCGATACGGATAGTCACCCAGCGCCTCGGCGACGCCGGCGAAGCCGCGATGGAACGCCCGCTCACGCCACTTCTCCTGGAAGCGATACGGCGTCGCGCAGAGCACCAGCCCGGCCACCCGATCCGGATGGCGGTGGGCGGTGAGCAGGGAGACGATGCCGCCCAGGGAGTAGCCGACGCAGACGAAGCGGTCCAGCCCGAGCGCGTCGGCGACCGCGACCACGTCGTCGGCGCAGTCGTCGAGCCGGAATCGGGCCGACTGGATCCCGCGTCCGTGCCAGCGCTGATCGAACAGCACCACGCGATACCGCGCGCTCAAGGTCTCCAGTGCCGGAAACCAATTCAGGGCCGCTGTGCAGGCGGTGCCATGCAGCAGGATCAGGACGGGCGCATCGGCCGGTCCCGGGATGTCCACGACGTAGGTCCGGCCGCGCCCCGGCAGGTCGAGCATCCGTCCGCCGGGGATCTCGTCGACGGCGGGGACGACGAACGGCCCCGTCCGCACTGATCGCGCAGTTCCCACGTCGACCTCCTCGGCATTTCTAGAACTCGTTCTAGTTCATGATGCCACAGCGGCGCGTGGGTGCCGGGGTCTCACCCGGCCACCCGCTCGATCGCTCGCAGCCACGCCGCGGTGTCCTCGACGAAGAAGCCGATCTCGCCCGCTCGGGTGTCGACGACCAGGTGGGTGCGGCCGCCGGTCACCGCGCCCTGGAAGACCTTCGCCTCGTGCGCGGACACGATCTCGGCCACCGGCACGTCGAAAGCCGTTCCGACGTACGGCCGGAACCGCAGCGAGGTGGCGGTGAGCGCGACGACGCCGTTGCCCTTCACGGTCGGGAATCCCGGCGCGGTCGCGCCCCGGTAGAGGGCCTTCTCCGGTCCGCGCACGACGGTGTCGTGGCGCAGCTCGCAGGTCAGCTCCTCGGTGACGCGCGCGCCGCGTCGCCGCAGCCACACGACGACCGGGATCGAGACGATCGCGAGGAGGGCGAGAATCCCGGCGACCAGGACGACGACGAACCACAGGGTGCTCATGCGGTGATCATCGTTCGCGTCGGCCGCAGCGTGAACAGACGCGCCGCCGGGCGGGTGGAAAGGTGGTGCCAGCTACACCACCGACCCGGTGGGCAGCTCCATCGAGATCGAGGCCCGCCACGACGACCATGGGAATCATGACTCACACGCCAACCGAGCCGACCCTGGTCATCGAGGATTCCGGCGAGCCGACCGCGGTCCTCGACGGCCGCCACGTGCCCGCGCGCCCCCGTGGCGGGGTGCTCGCCGCCATCGCCCGGGCGCCCTTCCAGCTCCGGACCTGGAAGGAGCTCGGCTTTCTGATCCTGTCGTTCGTGCTCGGCTGTGTGGCCGCGTGCTACCTGTTCTTCGGTTTCGGCGGCGGGCTGTACGCGTCGATCTTCCTCGTCGGCATCCCGCTGCTGGCGCTGATCCTGCTCGGCGGCCGGGTGTGGGGGCGGATCTACCGGGGACTGGGCAGTCGGCTGCTCGGTGTCCGGGTCGAGGCGCCACCGGCGTTCGTCCGCGGGCCGGGCCTGATCGGCTTCCTGAAGAGCGCGTTCACCGACCGGCTGAGCTGGCGGGCCACGCTGTTCCTGCTCGCGCAGTCCGTGCTGGGTGTGGTGGTCGGCTACGTGGTGCTCGTCGTGACCGCGATGGTGGCCTTCACCGCGATCTCGCCGATCCCGTGGCTGCTGGTCGACCCGGTCCAGGTGGACGAGAGCGGCATCGAGCGGCACAGCCTGGTGCAGTTCGGTTCCTTCTATGTCGACACCTGGCCCCGGGCACTGGCCGTGTCCGGCCTCGGCATCGCCCTGTGTTTCGCGCTGCCGTGGCTGATCCGTGGTGTCTGCTGGGTGCACGGGATGCTGATCACGCACCTGCTGGCGGCGACATCGCGAGACCGGCAGCTGGCCGAGCTGCGCGCGAGCAGGCGGGCCGCGGTCGACGACGCCGCCGCGACGCTGCGCCGGGTCGAGCGCGACCTGCACGACGGCACCCAGGCGCGGCTGGTCACCATCGCGATGGCCCTGGGCCGGGCCGAGGAACGCCTGGCCGCAGGCGGGGACCCCGGCGATCTCATCGCCGAGGCTCGCGCCGGCGCGAAGGAGGCGCTGATCGAGCTGCGCGAACTGGTCCGTGGCATCCACCCGCCCGCACTCGAACTCGGCCTCGGGCCCGCCCTGGAGACGCTCACCGCCCGCTGCGCGGTGCCGGTCGAGCTGCGCGTCCACCTGCCGCGACGGCCGAGCCCCGCCATCGAGGCCATCGCCTATTTCTCGGTCGCCGAACTGCTCACCAATGTGGTCAAACACGCCCGGGCGACGGAGGTCACCGTCACGGTGCTCCCCGGCAGTCTGCGTTCGGTCGCGATCACCGTGCGCGACAACGGGATCGGTGGCGCGCACCCGTCCGGTGCCGACGCGGCGGCAGGTAGCGGGCTGGCCGGTCTCGCGGCCCGCGCCCACGCTGTCGACGGCACACTCACCGTCGACAGTCCCGCCGGTGGGCCTACCGTGGTGACCATGGTGTTGCCGACGACGGGTCCGCGGTGAGCGCGCCGCGGCCGCTGCGGGTGGTGATCGCCGAGGACAGCGCGATCCTGCGCGACGGCCTGGCCGGCCTGCTCACCGAACGCGGCCACGAGGTGGTGGCGATGGTCGGCGACGCCACGTCGCTGTCCGAGGTGGTCGGCGCGCACCGGCCCGACGTCACGGTGGTGGACGTGCGGATGCCGCCCACCTTCACCGACGAGGGACTGCTGGCGGCGATCGACCTGCGCCGGACCCACCCGGACAGCGGTGTGCTCGTCTTCTCCCAGTGGATCGAAACCCGGTACGCGACAGAACTTCTCGCCGCGGGCGCGGGCGGTGTCGGCTACCTGCTCAAGGACCGGGTCGCCGACGTCGCTGATTTCGTCGACGCGCTGCACCGGGTCGCGACCGGCGGCACCGCGCTCGACCCGGAGGTGGTGAAACAGCTGATGGGCGCCTCCCGGCAGCAGGACAGCCTGACCCGGCTCACGCCCCGCGAGCGCGAGGTACTCGAACTGATGGCCCAGGGCCTGACCAACAACGCGATCGCCGCCGCCCTCACCGTCACCGAACGCGCGGTCGAGAAGCACATCGGCAACATCTTCACCAAACTCGACCTGCCACCCTCGGACACCCACCACCGCCGAGTCCTCGCGGTCCTGCGCCTGCGCGGGTGACGCCCTACCGCGCCGGTCGGTCCGCGATCAGATAGGAACGCAGGATCGCGCGCACGGATCGGCGGAGGGGCTCGTCGACGCTGGTGCCCCGGGTGGCCAGGATGCGGTGCACCCGGTGGCGGAAGGTGGGCTCGGTGATCCCGAAGGTGGCGAGGATCTCGTCGCTGGGCGGGCCGCCGAACGGCTGCCAGACCAGCGCGAAATCGATCAATTGTTGTTCGTCGCTGTTCATGCGTGCCGTCGGTGGCTGCTAGCCGGCCCGGGGCGCGAGCTCGCGGACCAGGAAGTCGACCTGGGCGGTCAGGGCCTGGGAGATGTAGGGCTCGGCGTAGATCTCGAAATGGCCGGCCGGGTAGGTGTGCAGTTCGGCGCGGTCGCCCAGCCTGGCCGCGGCGTCCAGCGTCGGCTGCACCGGGGTGAGATCGTCGCGGGTGCACCCGAACAGCTGCACCCGGCACGGCAGGTCCTCGAGGTATGTCAGGGCACGGAACATGGGGACGGTGGCGAAGTCACGCAGCCCGACCCGGTTCACCCAGGTGGGACCGGCGATCGGGGCCACGAAGGTCCACGATTCGTCGGAGACGTACGCCGCGGGCGCGTCATCGGGTCCGACCGCCTGGACGTAGTACGGGTCGCGACCGCGCGCCTTGCGCCAGACGTCGCGAGCGATGCAGGAGACCAGCCAGGCGGTGCGGCGCACCGGGGTGTTGCGGATGAGGAACCGCAGGGTCGCCATGTTGTCCAGGTTCGGCACCTGCGACACCACGGCGGCGACCCGGCCGTCGGTGGCGGCCGCGGCGATGGCGAGCCCGCCGGAATACGACGTGCCCCAGACGGCGACCCGGTCCGGATCCACGCCGGGCAGGCCGCGGGCGAATTCGATCGCCGCGGCGTAGTCGGCCAGCTGCGACCGCACCGACACCACCTCGCGCGGGCCGCCGCCACTGGGCCCGAACCCGGTGTAGTCGAAGACCACCACGTTCAATCCGGCCGCGGCGAAATGCTCGCCGTAGGTTTCCAGCCCGCAGTCGCGGGTCAGCCCGAAGCCGTGCGCCAGGACGATCGCGGGCGCGCCCGCCGGACCGTGCAGCTGATCGGAGGCGGGCGGAAAGTGCCAGGCGCTGAGGGTGTTTCCCGCGCGCTGGAACGTGACGTCCCTGCGGTCGACCGGCGTGGGCTTGTCGGATGTCATGCGGTGTCTCCTGTGTCTCGGAAGGGGTGGTCTAGCGGTAGATCGCGTGGATCTCGGGTGCGTGCCGGTGCAGTACCGCCGGGCGTTTGAGCGACAGCTTGGGCGTGAGTTCGCCGGTCTCCTGCGACCATTCGACGTCGAGGATCCGGATCTTCTTGATCTGCTCGGTCTTGGATACCGACGCGTTCACCCCGGCCACCGCGGCATCGAGCTCGGCGACCAGGTCCGGATGCGAGATCAGCTGCGCTGTCGCGGTATCGGCGGGCAGGCCGCGCCGTTCGCACCAGCCGGGCAGGGCGTCGCGATCGAGCGTGACGAGCGCGGCGACGAAGGGCATCGCGTCACCGACGACCATGCACTGGCTGATCAACGGGTGCGCGCGCAGCGCGTCCTCGAGCGGTGCGGGGGAGATGTTCTTGCCGCCCGCGGTGACGATGATCTCCTTCTTGCGGCCGGTGATGGTCACGTAGCCGTCGCGATCGATCGATGCGAGGTCACCCGTGCGGAACCACCCGTCCACGAAGCTGTCGGCGGTGGCTTCGCCGTTGCGCCAGTAGCCGTCGAAGACGACCGGTCCGCGCACCAGCAGTTCGTTGTCGTCGGCGAGCTGGATCTCGTGTCCGGGCAACGGCGTTCCGACGCTGCCGAGTCGCTGGTCTGCCGGACGGTGGCCGTTGAGCGTGATCGCGGCGGTGGTCTCGGTGAGGCCGTAGCCTTCGGCGATGACGATCCCGGCGCCGCGGAAGAAGTGCGCCAAGCGCTCGCCCAGCGGTGCCCCGCCGGAGAGCGCGTGCCGGCACGCGCCACCGAGCGCTTCGCGCAGACGGCTGTAGACCAAGCGGTCGTAGAGCCGGTGCTCGAGGCGCAGTGCCGCGCCGGGCCCGCCGGTGTCGACGGCCCGGCTGTAGGCGATGGCGATGCGGGCGGCGCGGTCGAACAGCCGTCCGCGTCCGGCACCGTGGGCGCGCTGCTCGGCCGTGTTGTACAGCTTCTCGAACACGCGCGGCACCGCGAAGACCCCGGTCGGCTCGATCTCGGCGAACAGCGTGGGCAGCCGGGTCCAGTCGCTGGTGTGGGCCACCACGACGCGATGTTCGAACGCCACCAGCGACACCGACAGCGCGAGGATGTGCGCCAGCGGCAGGAACAGCAGCGTGCGCGAACCCGGTTCGGTGAGCGCGGACACCCGATGCGAGGCGGCGGCCACCATGGCGGCGAGGTTGCCGTGCGTCAGCGGGACACCCTTGGGTTTGCCGGTGGTGCCGGAGGTGTAGATCAGCAGTGCGGCGGAATCGGCGCCGATCGCGCGGCGGCGCGTGTCCAGGTCGGCATCGGACACCCGCTTGCCCAGCGTGGTGAGGGTCGCGACCGCGCCCGCGTCGATCTGCAGCATCGTCGGCGCCGAATCGAGATGGGCGAAGGCCTTTTCGGCCACGGTCCGGTGCTGACCGGTCTCCACGATCAGCAGGGCCGCCGACGAATCGTGCAGGATCCACTGCACCTGGTCGGCGGAGGAGGTGGCGTACACCGAGACGGTGACCGCGCCGGCGAACCAGATCGCGAAGTCGAGCAGCATCCACTCGTAGCGGGTGGCCGACATCAGGGCCACCCGGTCACCGGGTTCGACGCCGGTGGCGATCAGGCCTTTCGCGACGGCGCGCACCTGGTCGGCGAACGCCGCGGTGGTCACCTCGGACCAGGCGCCGTCGGGGGTGGGGGTCAGGTAGCACACGGCGGCCGGGTGCTCGGCCGCGTTGCGGGTCACCATGTCGGTCATGGCGACGTCGTCGGGAACGGTGTAGGTGGCGGGAACGCCGAACTCACGCATGGGGCAGGTCTTTCGAGGTCTCGGAGCGAGTGGGGGTCTCGTGCACGGTCGCCCACAGGGAGCGCACCCGTACGGTGAGTTCGTCGAGTCGTTCTTCGGCGTCGTCGAGGCGCTGGGTGGTGGCCCTGACCCGGCCCTGCAGCACGCTGTGCTCGGCGGCGGTGGGCAGGTTCAAGCCGGTCAGGACCTGGTCCTCGACCTCGAGCACCTTCATTCGCGCGTCGTTCGCGCGCTGCGCGAGCTCGGTGGTGATCGGTGCGGCGAGCACCGTGTTGAGTGCGCCGAGCAGAGCCGACTGGATTCGGTCGAGTGGATTCACGCGGTGTCTCACTTGCCGGGGTCAGAGGGAGGGGAGGGCGTCGGCGCGGAAATCGCGGTCGAGTTCGCCGAGGGGCGTGGCAGGCGCGTCGTCGTGCAGCCATTCGCGCAGAATCGCGTGCCAGTCGGCGCGGGCGCGCAGGTGCCCGGCCGTGGCCATGACGAGCAGCATCATCCGGAGGATGACGGCCTGTTCGGCCGGCAGCGACTGGTGCCGGGTGAGCTCGAAATACTGCGAACCCGGGCTGATCGTGGCGACGAGTGCGGCGTTGATCGCGTCCGGCGCGAGCTCGTTCGGGCCCGCCTCGGCCGCCCACCAGAACAGGTCGCGGATGTAGGCGTGGGTGACCTCCGGGCTGACCAGCCCGGGGTCGGTGATCATGCCGGCGCGCTGCATCTCGGCGAAGATCTGCTCGGGTGAGTCGGTCAGGATGGCGCGCAGCAGCGCCCGCTGGGTGTCGGTGGCGCTGCGATCGAGGTGCTTGTAGAGACCGAAGTCGAGGAAGGCCACCGTGCCGTCGGCGCCGACGAGGAAGTTGCCCGGGTGCGGGTCGGGGGAGAACTGGCGGTGGACCAGCAGACCGCCGAAGTAGAACCGGAAGATGGTCTCGGCCACCCGATGTCGTTGCTCGGCGGGCCATGCGCAGACCTGCTCGAAGCGGCTGCCTTCGAAGAACTCGGTGACCAGCACCCGCTGCCCGGAGTGCTCGGCGATCACCTCGGGGACCGTGATGAACGGGTGACCCCGATAGATGCGGGCGACCGCACGCTGGTTCTGCGCCTCGAGGGTGTAGTCGAGCTCGTCTTCCAGACGCTCGCGAATCTCCTGCGACAGCGCCGACCAGTCGGTGTTGGGCGCGACGATCCGGCCCGCCCGCAGCACCATCGTCAGGTTGCGCAGGTCGGCGCGAATCGCCTTGTCGATGCCGGGGTACTGCACCTTCACCGCGACAGCCCGCCCGTCCTTCAGCCGGGCCCGGTACACCTGCCCGATCGACGCGGCGGCGAGTGGTTGTTCGTCGAACTCGGCGAACACCTCGGTGAGCCGCGCGCCCACCTCGGCTTCGATCACCGCCCGCATCTCGGCGAACGGCACCGTCGGCGCCGAGTGCAGCAGCTTGGCCATCGCCTTCTGCATGTCCTCGCGCACTTCCTCGGGGAAGATGCCCATGTCGACGACGGCCAGCATCTGACCGATCTTCATCGCGGCACCACGCATCGTGCCCAAGCCGGTCACGATCGCCCTGGCCGCTTCGGCCTGGCGCTTCTCGAGCCGGGCGGCGCGGTACTGGTCACCGCGCCCGGCGGTGGCGATCCGGGTGCCGACCTGGCGGGCGGCCTGGCCCGCGACGACCCGGCCCAGCATGGCGGTCCGGGCCGCGCGTGACGTCGGTAGTCGTTTTTCCTCAGGCAACGCGATACTCCTGCGAGGTGGGGGCGTGCGGGCATCGTGTACCGCACGCCGGCCGGAATTCGTAGTGATCAGGACCGATGGCGGCGTTCGGCCGTGCGGCGCGCGCCCTGCACCATCGTGGTGGTCATCCGCTGCAGGATCGCCCGCACCAGTCCGCCGGGAACCGGCAGCGACGGAACGGATTCCATGGTGTAGCGGACCTTGGTGCCGCGCGGATCCTCCTGGAACTCGATGGTCCCCACGTGCGACCGGACGGGCAGGCCGGAGACGACGCGGTACACCATCCGCTCACCGGGAACGAGCTCGATGATCTGCTCGCGGATACCGAGTGGGCCCAGCCGCAGGAGATGGACGGCGCCGACCCCTTGACGCTCGCGGGTGCCCGGCTGGTCCAGCGTGACGCGCAGCGGCAGGTACTCGCCGCTGCGCTCACGGTCGGCGAACACCTCGAAGACGAGCGCGCGCGGTGCCTCGACAACGGCCTCGACGGTGTTACTCGGCATCGTCGTTCCCCCGACGGAAAGCGACGAAGCTGCGGACCAGGAAGACCACCTGCGCGAGCACGGCCACGATGCCGAACGGGCGGGTGCGCTTGCGCAGGAACAGGATTCCCATCGCGGTCTCGGTGACGCCGAATCCGATCGTCCACCGGCGCAGCGGCTCGGGGAAGGCGATCGCCGTCATCCGGTCCCACCGGCTGGGAAAGATCAGGTGAGAGATCCCGATGACGGTGAGATACCAGCCGAAATAGCGCAGGGGCGACCGGTCCGCCGGTGACGCGTCGGGGGAGGTCAGTGGGTCTGGGGCTGCCGTAGCCATACGAGTCCTGTCCGTAGGGAGACCGGCGCGGTTCTGCGTCGGCCGGGCAAGTGTACATAGATGTAGGTACTAAAGTGTAGTCTCAGTTTCACGGTCGGCGGCAGCACGTTTCGCCGACCCGGACATGTGCCTCGACGACCGAAGGAATCCCGTGACCGATACCCGGATCCCGTTGCTCACCGCGCTCTGTGGCGCAGGCGCCGATCGTGCCGCGCAGGTCACCGTGGGGGACCGGTGTCTGTCGCGCGCCGAGCTGTCCGACGCGGCCCGGGCCGTCGCCGGGGCCGTCGCCGGCGCCGAGCGCGCCGCGTTCACCGCCACCGCCGACCTGGACACCGTGATCACGGTGGTCGGCTGCCTGCTGGCCGGCGTCACCGCGGTGCCGGTGCCCGCCGACGCGGGGCCGCGCGAACGACGGCACATTCTCGACGACGCCGCACCCGATCTGTGGCTGGGCGAACGGCCCGAGGACGTCGACGTGCCCGGAGCCCGCCCGGACGGCCGGGCCGGATCGACGACCGATCTCCCGGAGCCGGATCCCGCGAGCACGGCCCTGATCCTCTACACGTCAGGGACGACGGGGTCGCCGAAAGGCGTCCCGATCACCCGGGCCGCGATAGCCGCCTGCATCGACGGCCTCGCGCAGGCGTGGGAATGGACCGCCGAGGACACCCTGGTACACGGCCTGCCGCTGTTCCATGTGCACGGTCTGGTGCTGGGTGTGCTCGGCGCCCTGCGGATCGGGTCGCCGCTGGTACACACCGTGCGGCCCACCCCGGAGGCCTACGCGGCGGCCGGGGGGACGCTGTACTTCGGGGTGCCGACCGTCTGGTCCCGACTGTGCGAACAGCCGGCGTCGGCTCGCGCGCTCGCGACCGCGCGGCTGCTGGTCTCGGGCAGCGCCCCGCTGCCGACCTCGGTGCACGACCGCCTCACCGGCTTCACCGGATCGGCGCCCGTGGAGCGCTACGGCATGACCGAAACACTGATCACCGTGAGCACCCGATTCCGGGGCGAACGCAGGCCGGGGTGGGTGGGACTCCCGCTGCCCGGTGTCGGCGCTCGCCTGGTCGACAGCGCGGGTGCGGCTGTCGCCGCGGACGGGGTCACCCTCGGTGCGCTCGAGATCGCCGCCGACACCGTGTTCGGCGGCTACCTGCACCGGCCCGAGGCCACCGCCGCGTCGTTCACCGCGGACGGCTGGTTCCGCACCGGTGACATCGCGGTCGTCGACGATGCCGGCTTCCTGCGGATCGTCGGCCGCGAATCGGTGGACCTGATCAAATCCGGAGGCTATCGGATCGGCGCGCAGGAGGTGGAGCAGGCCCTGCTCGACTTCCCCGGGATCCGTGAGGCCGCGGTGGTGGGCAGTCCCGATGCCGATCTGGGGCAGTGCGTGGTCGCCTTCGTCGTCGGCTCGGTGCCGGACCGGCGTGCCGTGATCGACCATGTCGCACGCACGTTGTCGGTGCACAAGCGTCCGCGCCGGATCCATGTCGTCGACGAACTGCCGCGCAACGCGATGGGCAAGGTGGAGAAGAAGCGGTTGATCGAATAGTGGTGGCATGTGCTGCCCGCCCTGTTCGCTAGGTCGGTTGGAGCTGCCGGAAAGCGCGGGGGCCCATGCCTTTCCAGCGGCGGAAGGCTTGCGAGAAGCTCGACACCTCGAGATAGCCGAGGCGGTGGGCGATCTCGGCGACCGGCAGGCCGTGCGAGACCAGGAGCTCTTCGGCCAGCCGTTCGCGGATCTCGTCGAGCAGGGCGCGGTAGGACGTGCCCTCCTGCGCGAGATGATGCCGCAGCGTGCGTTCGCTCATGTTCAGCGTGGCCGCGATCGCGGCGGCATCCGGGAGGTCGGTGAGGTTGTCGAGCAGCGCGTCGCGGACCTGGCCGGAGATCCCGGTGCGCGCCCGCCGCCGGTCGAGCAGGTCGCGGCAGTGCTGGAGCGCGATCGCCGCGGTCTGCTCGTTCGCCTGGGGCAGCGGCTCGTCGGCGAGGCCGCCGTCGAACGCGATGATGTTCTCCGCGGCGTCGAATTCGGGTCGCAGACCGAAGATGTCCTCGTAGACCGGGAGCACCTCGGCCGGGGGCGCCGGGAACGCGAGGCTCACCCTGGCCAGGGTGGTCGGGGCCGCCAGCAGATCGCGGTGCAGGGTCTGGATGCCGGCCAGGTCGCGTTCGATGGTGAAACGCTGCAGGTGCGGCGGAATCCCGAGCGGTTCGAGGACCAGCTGGAGTTCGGTGTCGGTCTCCCTGGTGCTGGTCTCGCTGAGGGAGAAACTCAGCTCGGCGAACTGGAAGCCGACCCGGATCGCCGACCGCAGGGTGGGGCTGCTGATGAGCGCGAAGCCCCACAATCCGTACGAGGTGAGCCGGAAGCGCCGTCCCGCCGTGATCCCGAGCCCGGGCGGGCTGCCGAGTTCCCGGACGATGTTCGACACCACGGCCAGTTCCTCGGCGGCCCGCACCTCACCGGCCGGGTCGGCGAGCTGGGTCTCGCTGATCCCGCTGTCGCGCAGGCAGGCGTCCACCGAGAGGCCGTGCTCCTGACCGAGCCGCGTCATGAGCAACGCGCCCATCGGCGAACGTGCGATGTTCCAGTGAACCACGGAGCTCCCCAGCGAGTCGGGCGGATTTCGTCCGATTCTAGTAACTCCGTGGTTGCGGACACCGGCATCGCTACTGCGTGTACTTGGTGACGAACTCGGCGATCGCGTCCTCCATCTGCTGGAGGCCGGGCTCCTCGATCGGGTAGTGCCCCGCGTTGTCGAGGATCACGGTGCTGACCGGGACCTTCGTGATCGGCGACAGCACCGGGTGGCTCAGGTGCAACGGCGACCAGCGGTCCTCGGCGGGCTGGGTGAGCAGCACCGGGGCGGCGTCGAAATCCGCGGGCTCCACGGCGGGCGCGTAGCTGCCGTAGCTGGCCAGGAACTTGGCCGACACGGTGTTGCCCGCCGACGTCTTGTCCTTGAGCATCACCCGCAGCGCGGCCTTGTCGTTGACCAGTGCCGACATCTTCGACGCCAGGCTCATGGGGTACTTGAGCCCGGCGGCGGGCGTCTTGGCGATCGCCTGCATGGCGGGCACGCCGAGCCGGGAGGTCACGATGTCGTGTGCCGTCTCGTCGCGGACCTGCTGCACCCGCTGGTCGAGGAAGGTCATGCCGACGATCCCGCGCAGCGTGCCCTTCGGGGCCTTGGCCGCCACGTGGTAGGTGAGCATGCCGCCCGCGCTCAGCCCGTAGAGCACGATCGGGCGGTCGTCGCGGGACTGCTCGAAGGCGAGGAAGTCCACGACCAGATCGACCCAGTCGTCGTAGGAGGGGATCGTGCCGGGGGCGACGCGGGTCAGGCCGTAGCCGAGGTTGTCGAGCGCGACCGTTTCGAAGCCGCGCCGGGCCAGCGGCGCGCCCAGGATCATGCTCATCTGGCGGCCGTTGGTGCCGACGCCGTGGTGCAGTACGACCTTCGCGTTCGCGTTCGGATTGCGGTAGCGATCCAGGTGGACGGTGTTACCCCGCCACTCCCACAGATCCTCTTCCGGCGCGCTGTCGTCGTCGAGATGCAGGCGCTGGGGGAGGAACTGCTGGAGTTCGCGCCAGGCTTGCTGGTCGCGGTAGAACTGGGGCTTGGCCGAGCTGGTCATGGATGTGTCCTCTCGTTGAAATCCCTCCACTACCGGGGGAAATCCGGGTCGGTTCCGCTGGTCCGGCGGGAAGGTGATGACAACGACTTTATGGATTGCGGAGTATTCGCCACAGGTGGTGAGCGGCGGATGAGTTACTAGTTTCGGCAGGGTGGTCAGGCATCGGTCGGCACCTGGACCGCCAGCGCCCGCAGCGGCGTGGGATCCACGCCGGCACCCAGGGCCAGGAACTCCAGCTCGGCCAGCAGCATCGCGACCTCGCCGGGGGCCGCGCCGGAGTGGGAACTCAAGGACCGCTTGGCCATCGGTGACCAGAACACCGTCCACAGCAGCCCGGTCAGCGCGGCGGCGGGCAGCCGGTCGAGGAACCGCATGTTTCCCGGGGTCAGCCCGACTCCGGTGGCCCGGATCGCCGCGAAGGCCGTCCGCATCGCGGCGGCCAGGGCCCGGGCATCCGACCAGCGCAGCCGGGGGCCGAACCGGCCCGGCGGCGGGACGTAGCCCATGGCCATGATCGGGGCCATGTAGGCGGCGTGGGTCTTGAGCCAGGCGTCGATATCGGCGTCGACGGTGGTGGGAATTCCGGCGCCGCCGAACGCTTCTCGCACCGCGGTGAGCGTGGGTGTCTCCCGGCCGTCGAGCGTGCCGATCGTGGTGATCTGGACGAAGCGCAGTGCCGCGGGGACCACGGCGTACTCCAGGACCTGGTCCTGGAGGTCGGCCAGTACCGCGGGGAAACCCCACAGCAGCCGGTCCGCACCGAGGTCACCGGCCCACTGATCGGCGCCCGAGGCGCAGTTGAACATGAGCATGATGGCGCGGGAGTCGTTGGCGGCCAACGTCGGCACGAGCGCGTCGATGTGCGGGCGCTGCACCGCGACGAGCACCAGGTCGTAGGTGTGCCGCAGCGCGGGCTCCAGCCCGACCCGCACCGTGTCGACGCGGCCGGTGAGCCGGGATCGGGTGACGAGACCGTGCTCGCGCAGGTAGGCGCGCCTGGCTTCGTTGCGCACGATCATCGTGACATCGTGGCCCGCGCCGGCGAGCTTGGCGGCGAACAGGCTGCCGATGGATCCGGCCCCGAGGACGGCGATGGACAGGGGAGCGTTCATAGGGAGAGCCTTCCGATTCGAGAAGCGCCGGCCTGGACGAACCACAGGTGGCCGTCCGGTCCGGTGACGATGCCGTCGGGTACCGTCGCGAAGCCGACGTCGTGTACCTCGGTGATGTGTCCGTCGGTCGACACCGTGCCGATGCGACCACCGGTGTATTCGGTGAACCACAACTTGCCGTCGGGGCCCGTCGTGATGTTGACCGGCGCCGAGCCGGGAGACAGCCCCGCGCCGAATTCGTCGACGGTGCCGTCCGGGGTGATCCGGCCGATGCGCCCGCCGAAAGTCTCGGTGAACCAGATGTTTCCGTCCGGCCCGGCGGTGATGCTCACCGATCCGGCGAACGGCGTGATCCCCTCGGTGAAGACGGTGACCTGCCCCTGCGGCGTGATCCGCCCGATGCCGCCGAAGCGCTGGGTGAACCACAGGTTCCCGTCGGACCCGGTGACGATGTCGGTCGGGGCGGCCAGTGGGTCCGGGCCCGCGTCGAATTCGGTGACCACACCCTCGGGGGTGATCCGCCCGATCTTGTTCGTCGCGGATTCGGTGAACCACAGATTGCCGTCGGGCCCGGCGGTGATGCCGAAAACACTGCTGTTCGGGGTGATCCCGTGGGAGAACTCGGTGATCACGCCCGCGGGCGTGATCCGCCCGACCCGGCCACCGAACCATTCGGTGAACCAGATGTTGCCGTCGGGACCCGCGGTGATCCGGTCGGGGCCGCTCAGCGGCGTCATCCCGGTACGGAATTCGGTGATCTCGCCCTCTGGGGTGATGCGCCCGATCGCGTTACCGGTGAGTTCGGTGAACCAGAGATTGCGGTCGGCGCCGACGGTGATCGTCGCGGGCGAGGACAACGGAGCGAGGGGGTACAGCACCAGGCCCGAATCCTGTTGCGCGTGCGCGACAGTGGTTCCGGACTGGAGCAGGGCCGCCGTGGTGGCGACGGCGACGGCGAGCGCCGCGAGCGGGCGCGTCAGCGACAGCGCGCGCCGGGATGGCTGAACAGGTGGCATCGTCGGCTCCATGTTCTCGGTGGTGTGGTCACAGGCCGACGAGTTCGGCGCTGCGCTGCCAGATCTGCTGGTGCAGACGGTGATCGGCGAGGGCGGCGACCGGCGGCAGCAGCCGCAGGCCGGGGGTGGAGGTGAAGAACTGCCCGGTCACGCCGTCGAGGTCCGGATCGAGGACGAGCCGGAGCCCGGCCGCGGCACCGGCGGCCGGGCGGCGCAGGATCCGGGCTCGCGCCCCGGTCGACCAGACCCGGCTGATCCGCGAGCTGTCGCGGACCAGCCCGGTGGACACCGCGCCGGGGCAGAAGCAGTTGGCTGTCACCCGGGTGCCGTGCAGGCGACGGGCGAGTTCCTTGGTGAACAGGATGTTGAGCAGTTTGGACTCGCCGTAGACGAGTTGCCCACCGGCGAGGCCGTATTCGCGCGGCTGCCCCAGGGTGGCCGGGTCGGGGCGATGGGCGTGCCGGTGTGCCTCGGAGGCGGTGTGCACGATCCGCGCCGACGGCGCGGCCGTGAGCAGCTCGAGGATTTCGTTGGTCAGCAGGAACGGCGCCAGATGGTTGGTCGCGATCATGCGGTCGTAACCGTCGACGGTGGGTGCTTCGCTGCGGAACAGGGTGATCCCGGCGTTGTTGATCAGGACGTCGATGTGTTCCAGTCGGCGCTGCAACCGGACCGAGGCCGCGCGGACCGAGTTCAGATCGGCCAGGTCCGCCTCGACGATGTCGACGTGCGCGGCGCCGAGCCCGAGCAGTTCGTCGGCGGTGTCCTGCGCCTTGTGCGGGTTGCGGGCCACGAGCGTCAGGCGGGCGTGGCGGCCGGCCAGGTCACGTGCGATTTCCTTGCCGATGCCGTTGGTGGCGCCGGTGATCACGATCTCCGCGTTGTCGACAGCGCGGGTGCTGGATGCGGGCATGGTTTCCTTCTTCGCGGATCGGGGGGAGTGGCACATCATTTGAGGGGCAGGGCGCCGTCCATGCCGCCGACGTCGGTGATCTTCCAGTCGGCGTTGCTGTCGATCGTCACGGTGTAGGTGACGGTCATCAGGCCGCCCTCGGGTGTCTGGCTACTGGTGGAGTTCACGCTCACGAACGCGTTGACCCGGTAGACACCGGCGTTCTCGTCGGCGACCTTGGCCGTGATCGGCTTCGCCGAGGACGTCCATTTCAGCGGGACGAGGATCTGTTCGAGCTTCGGCGCGGTCGCGTCGAACTTGGTGGCCAGCTGCGGCGCGGTATTGGCTTTGAGCCGTCCGACCCAGGCGGTGAAGTCGCCGTTGTCGATGGTCGACGCGCCGACGGCGTAGTCCATCGCCACCTGTTCGGCGCGCTGGGTGTTCGCGGCGGCGGTGCGCTGGTCGGCACTGTCGGAGCGCGCGGTCAGCCACAGGGTGGTGGTGACACACAGCGCGGCCGTGAGCACGGCGAAAGCCGCACCGCGGACCACGGTGGCGACCGGAACCGACACGGTGCGCCCAGATGATGTCGAGATGTCCTCTGCGACAATCTCTTCGGTGTTCTCGATCGTGCTCGGCATGGTTTCTCCGTGGTCAGTTGACATGGATCCGCAGCCGGAGGGCGTCGTCTCCGACACCTTCCAGGGCGGCGCTGATGAGGGCGCTCAGGTCGACCCCGGGACCCTGCGCGACGGTGTGCTCGACGAGCGGGCGCAGGGCGGGCAGCAGGGTCTCGACTTCCGGTCCGGCGGTGTCCACCCACGCCGTCAGCCGGGTGAGGAACGGCACGAGACCGTTGTCGTCGAGATACATCTGGGGGCCGCTGCCACTGCGGAACAGCCGCCCCAGTGCCTGGGCGATCTCGTCGACGCGGGCGCTGAACTCCACGAACGGCGGCGCGGCGGCCGGTGCGGCGGCGGCGACCCAGCCGACGTCGCCCGCGATGGTCTGACCGTGGGTGAACGCGGTGGCGAGCTGGGGCATACGCGTGGTCAGTGCGGCGGCGAGGAGTTCGGTCGAGCGGGCCAGATCGGCCATCTCCGCCTCGTTTCCGTCGAGCGCGGTGTCGAAGGTGTCCACGATCTCGCCCATCGTGGCCGGGTCGAGTTGCCCGAGCACCTGGGTCATCAATCGCGAGATCTCCGGGATCGAGCGGGGTGCGGCGATCCGGTCCGCCGCCACCGTCTGCCCGTCGGCCAGGTACGGCCCGGCATTGGTCCGGGGAGCGAAGTTCACATAGGGCTCGCCGAGGGCGGACAGGTTCTCGATCCGTACGTCGCTGTCGAGCGGAACGCGATAGCTGTCGACGATCCGGAATCCGATCTCGACGCCGGAGCCGGCTGCGGTGACCGCGGTGATGTCACCGACCTCCACCCCGCTGAGCAGGACCGGTGACCCGACCGCGAGACTGCCGGAATCGGGCAGCCGCATGGTCGCGGTGACGTAGTCGGTGAGCGGGCGGACCCCGACCACGCCGAAGGTCAGATAGCCGGAGCCGGCGATCAGGATGGTGGCGATGCCGCCCAGTGAAACCAGGGATCCGATTTTCATCGCACCATTCCGATCATGCGCAGTGTCTCGACGATGCGGTCGACCTGGTCCTCGGTGGTGACCGGGTCGTCGAGTCCCACGCGCACGACATCGACCTTCGGGCCGTGCTCGGCGAACGGAATGACCTTGTCCCGCAGCAGCGATACCAGGGCATTGAGGTTCGACGGCGCGTCCAGATCGAGTGGCCGGGCGGTGAACGCCAGCGGCACCAGTGCCCGCGCCGCGGCGTCACCCGCGCTGACCAAGGGGGCGAGCCAGACCAGCGCGTGGGCGACGGGGCCGAGCGCGCCGATCACGCCGATCGCGCCGACGAACGAGGTGATCGCCGCCGTCACCTGGGCGACGGCGGGCGGGGTGAGCAGCTCACCGAACGGTTCGTCGCGCCGGTGGACGACGGCGGCGTCGGTGGCCAGCCCGTTCAGGAACACGTCGACCTGGTCGAGATTCGCGGCCAGGTCACGGATATCGGCGCCGATCACGCCGGAGATGCGGGCGGTGTCGCGCGGATCGTCGGGCAGGACGGCATTGAGCCGATTCACCATGTCCTGCAGCTTGTTCACCGCCCCGCCCTGGACGAAGGTGGCCATCCCGGCCATCGCGTCCTCGATCGGCACCGCGGGGCGGGTCCGGGCGAGCGGGATGGTGCCGCCGTCGGCGAGCAGCGCACCGAATCCGTCGGGCGGGGTGCGCAGGGCGACGTGGATGTCGCCCAGGACGGTGTTCTGCCGCAGTTCGGCGGCGGTGCTCGTGGGCAGCGGGACCGATTGCTGGATCTCGGCATTCACCCGGACGTGCCCGGGCCTGCCCGGCGCGGGATCGACCAGCGTCGTCGCGGTGACCGTGCCCACCTGGATTCCGTTGGCCACCACCTTCGCTCGCCGGGGCAGGTTCAGCGCGTCGGTGAACTCGATATCGATCGAATAGGTCGGACCTGGCACCCCCGTGCCGGGGACCGGGACGGCGGCCGGATCGAATCCGCAGCCCGCGGTGGTCAGTACGGCGGTCAGCACCACCGTCAGCGGGGCCCATCGAAGTGATCGTGCAGTGTGCGTCATCGCGCGCCCGCCATTCCCAGTACGAGGTGAACCAGTTGGACCTGTGCGAGGCCGTCGCCCGCGCCGGTGCAGCGCTGTGGCGCGACCGCGTTGACCGCGGCACAGAGCTGTTCGGCCGCGCCGTGCGGAATCGCCACCGCCGGTGGGGCATACACCAGCCCGGTCCGGCCGGTGCCCGGCGCGACGGCGGTGACGAAAGCCGAGGTGATCACCGGCGTCCGGGTGACGATGTCGGACAGCGAGCCCACCCGTGCGCTGAGAAAGCGCAGCAGCGGGATCGAGGAGTCCAGCACATCGAGGATCGGATCGCCGAACAGCGTGGTGATGTCGTTGAGCATCGGCAACAGCCGCTGGAAGCCGTCGATGATGATGACGGTCTCGGTGAACAATTCGTTGTTGACCTGATCGAGCACCGGCCCCATCCGCTGCAGCATCGACTTGATGTCGCCCCAGTGCGTCGCGATCGCCTCCGACAGCGAGGCCAGCGCGTCCACGAGTCCGGCCAGATGGCCGATCGCGGCGTCGGGCGAATGCAGGGCGGAGCCGAGTCTGCGCACGATCTCGTTCAGTTGCGGTCCCGTCCCGGCTGTCGCGTCGTTCAGGGCGCCGATCGCGCGAGCCAGGTCGTCGGACTGCTCGTCGCCGGCGATCTCGGCCGACAGGTCGGCCATCGCGTCGAGGGTCTCGGTGATGCTCTTGGGCGTCAGGGTCTTGGTCAGGCACTGCGACCGGTCCCATTTCTCGGCGGTCCGGCCCGCGCTGAGCAGCGCCAGATCCCGGTCCGCGACAACGGTATCGGTGAGGGTGGTGGCCGCGGCGTCGGCGAGCAGGGGATGCTCGGCGTCGACGGCGAAGTCCACCCGGACTCGGGTGCCCTGTGGCTGGACGCTCGTCACGGTGCCCACCGCGATGCCGCGCATGGTCACGTGATTGCCCGGATACAGGCCGATGCTGTCGGGCATGAGCGCGCAATAGGACTCGGTCGGGCGCAGCGCGTCGAAGGAGACCACGTAGCCGCCCGTCGCCGCGACACAGAGCACGCCGACTCCCAGCGCCGACATGAATCCGCGCGAGCCGAGGATGCGATGCGTGACCGTCCCCATCAGCACGTCCTTCCCGGCACCGGGACACAGACGTTCGGCAGCAGCGCCGGATCCAGCGGCGGTCCCGGCACGGCGGTGCCCGCTCGATCGACACCGAGGCGGCCGTCGGGCAGCACCAGCTGCTGGAACTTCCGCAGCAGTTCCTGGACCGAGGTGACCAGGGGATCGAGGCGGTCGCCGAGGTCACGCAGCTGTCCGGCCGCGAGCGACAACTGGGTCGCCATCGGTTTCAGGGTCGACTCCCAGGCCGGTTGCAGACCACCGAGCCGGTTGACCACCCGGTCGAGCGATTCGACGGCCTCGCGCAGTTCCGAGCGGTGATCCACGAGCAAGGTCTCCAACAGGTTGATCTTGTCGATCAGGCGGCGCAGCTCGCCGCGCGCGCTGTCGACGGCGGTGAGGTATTCGTCGGCCAGCGCCACGGCTTTGGACACGTCGGTGCGCTGCCGGTCGAGGACGTCGACGAAGCTCGTGACGCCGTCGAGCAGTCGGCGCACGCCGTCGGGGCTCTGTTCCAGCGAGTCGGCGAGTGCGGAGACATTGGCCCGCAACGTCTTTCCATCAACCGCCTGAAGGGGGCGGGTGGCGTCCTGGAACACCTGCATGAGGCTGTAGGGCAGCCGGACCCGGTCCATGGGGATCGGCTGATCGCCGAGCGGGACGGTGCCCGCCGGAACGACCGCGACGTAGTGCCCGCCGACCACCGTGAGCATCCGGATATCCAGGGACGTGCGGTCGCCGAGGAAGACGTCGGAGCGCACCGTGAACCGCATGACGACCCGGTCGGGCCGCAGGTCGAGCGAACGCACCTCGCCGACCGGGATACCGGCGACGCGGACATCGTCACCGACGGCGACCGACTGCGCCTCGGACAGTTCCGCGACATAGGTCCGCTCGCCGAACGGGATCGAGTGCACGACCGCGGCGGCGACCAGCGCCACGGCGAAGGCGAGCACGGCCACGATCCCGTACCGCAGCTCCCGCTGCTGTTCCGATCCGGCCGTCCGTCGGCGCCGGTGCCGCAGTGCGCGCAGTAGTGGTTTCACCGGCTGCACACCTGCACCGGCTGTCCGTCGAGCAGCACCCGCAGGACCGGCGGCACGTCGGCGTCGCCCTTGCTGCACAGCGCGCCCGGCCCGGCGGCATTGGGGACCGCCGCCGAGAGCGCGGCCAGGGCGGCGGGCAGCCTGCCGAGGGTGTCGACGGCTTCCTGCGGATCGGGGAACGCCCGGCGCACGATCTCGTTCACATCCGGGTTGTCACCGACCGTCAGTCCGGCGGTGGCCAGGAGACTGTCGAGCGGATAGAGCACCGGGGGCGCGGTCAACGCGAAGTCGAGCAGCCCGTTCATGTTGACCTGCAACGAGTCGTAGACATCGGCGAGATTGCGGAACATGCTGACCAAGCCCTGGGAGCGGCCACCGAGCCGATCCGAGATCGCGGCCAGATTGCCGACGAGCGTGGAGATCACCTGCTGACGGTTCGTGACGTAGGAGCCGAGCGCGCCGACGGCGTCCAGCGCCGAGCCGAGGCCCGACTCGTCGCCCTCGATCACCGCGACCATGCTCTCGGCGAACTTGTTGAACGCCTCGGGGGAGAGGGTGGCGAGCACCGGCTGGAGCCCGTTGAACAGTTCGGTGACATCGAAGGACGGGACCGTGTGCGTCGTCCCGACGACCGTCCCCGGCGCCAGCCGGGCACCGGGCTGAGCCGGCTGCTGGATGTCGACGTACCGCTGGCCGGTCATGTTCTGGTAGCGGATGGCGAGCACGCTGTTGTCGAAGATCGCCGCGTCGGCGCGCACCGCCAGCGCGACCGACGCCTGCGCACCGGCCAGGCCGACCTCGCGGACCTTGCCGACCGCCACGCCGCGCATCCGGATGTCGTCGCCGGCCTTCAAGCCGTTGGCATCGGTGAACATCGCACGGTAGGACCGTGTTTCGCCGTCGATGGGGCGCTGGATGGCGGTGATCACCACCACCAGCACACCCGCCATCGCGGCGGCGAAGAGGATCAGGCGCGTCAGTGGCCCGCCGACCGGTTTCATCGCACTCCTCCCAGCAGCGGCACGGCGACGCCCGGCACGCCGCGGAGTTCGATGTCGAGGTTCAGCACGGGACCGGCCGGGGTGTCCGGCATCGCGGCGCGCAGTCCGCGCAGCAGCTCGGCCAGTTCGGCACCGGAGCGCTGCGGCGTGGGCACCATCTGCGCCAACACGGTCAGCAGTGGCGCCAGCATGTCGGTGAGCTCGGCGAAGGTCGAGGCGTGGAAGAAGGTGGAGGTGAGGGTGGGAAACAGCTTGTTGATCACCAGATCCAGGCCCGTGTCGATCCGCTCCCGGTCGGTGCGCAGGTCCTCGATCCGGTAGATCCGATCGATGGCGCTGACCGTCGCGTCGACCAGATCCGCGGTGGGGCCGAGCGCGCCGCCCAGCTCGCCGAGGAACTCCGACGGTCGCATGCGCTGGTGATCGGCGACGGTGCGGGCCAGCAGCACCATCGATTGCAGAAACGGGGTGAACGCGTTGAGATCGGTGGCCAGGCGGTCGATCAGGTGCGACAGCTGTGGCGTCAGCACCGCCGTGGAGACCCCCGACATGCCGCGCAGCAGACTGCCCATCGTGGCGTCGTAGACGTCGGCGGCGCGGGCGCCGGTCAGGTGGATTTCGCTGCCCGTCCGCAACGGCGGCCCGCCGGGTCCGCGGCGCACCGCGATCTCGCTGATCCCGAACAGGTTCGCCGGCGCGTAGTCCAGGCGCAGGCTCTCGTCGAGGCCGAAGGTCCGGGAATCGGTGAGGCGCACGGTGATGCGCTGCGTCCCGGCGCCCGCGGGCGCGATCTCGTCGACCCGGCCGATGGCGATGCCGTCGAGCGAGACCCGGCTGCCGACGGCGATTCCGTCGCCGATCTGCTCGGTGACCAGCGCCACCCGGATTCCCTTCTCGGGCACGGCAGTACGCACGATGGTCGTGGTCAACCCGACGACGGCGGCGGTGACCGCGGCACCGAGCCCGATCAGCACCGACGTCCGGCGACCGGTCGACACACCTGGCATTCCGTAGTGCGGCATCGGCGTCACCCGGTGAATTCGACGGCGGAGGAGACACCCCAGAGCAACAGGGTGAGCACCATGTCGAGGGCGATGATGACGACGAAGCTCGCGCGCACCGCGCGGCCGGACGCCGTCCCGACACCTTCGGGCCCGCCGGTGGCGAAGAACCCGAAGTAACTGTGGATGAGAATCACCGAAACTCCGAAGACGAGGACCTTCGTCACGGCGGCGAGAATGTCCCAGCCGCTGACGAATTGGAAGAAGTAGTGGTCGTACACACCGGTCGCCTGCCCGTGTAGCAGGGTGACGGTGGCCGCGCAGGCGAGATAGCTCAGCACCAGCGCGATGAGGAACGTCGGGACGATCGCGACCGCGCCCGCGATCACCCGGGTGGTGACGACGAACGGGATGGACGGCAGCCCGAGTGATTCGAGGGCGTCGATCTCCTCGGAGATCCGCATGGCCCCGATCTCCGCGGTCATCCGGCAGCCCGCCTGGGCGGCGAAGCCGATGGCGGCGGCGATCGGCGCCAGTTCCCTCGTGTTGGCGAAGGCCGAGATCACCCCGGTCACCGGACCGAGCCCGATCATGTCCAGGGTGGCGGTCGACTCGATGCCCACCGAGGCGCCCATGGCCACGCCGAGCACGATCATCATCGGCACGGTGCCGCCACCGACGATGATCGAGCCGCGACCCCAGGTCATATTGTTGATCGTGCGCATCGTCTCGGCGCGGTAGCGGCGCAGCGTGAGTGGCACCGCGGCGAGCACGTGCCAGACGAAAGCCAGTGCGAAGCCGGTGTTTTCGAGCGGTCGGACGACGCCGAGGCGCGCGCGCCGGGCGATCCTGAGCGGCAGGGGCCGATAGGTCGAGGACATCTCAGGCCACCCGGGTCGGCAGGAACATCGTCACCAGCTGCGTGACGAGCACATTGACCAGGATCAGCGTCACCACCGAGAGCACCACCGCCGCGTTGACGCCGTCGGCGACTCCGCGCGGCCCGCCCTTGGCCTCGAGGCCGCGCTGACAGGAGATGATCACCACCAGGAACCCGAACAGCACCGCTTTGCCGAGCGAGACCCAGACATCGGTGACGACGGTGAAGGATCCGAAGGTGGACCAGTAGCTGCCCGGCGTCACGTTCTGCGCGCCCGTGGCGATCAGGTAGCCGGCCGTCACGCCGACGAAGATGATCAGCACGTTGAGCAGCGGCGCGACGACGATCATGGCGGCAGCCCTCGGCACCAGCAGCCGCGCGACCGGGTCGATGCCCATCGTGCGCAGGGCGTCGATCTCCTCGCGGATCGTCCGCGCCCCGAGGTCGGCCGCGATGGCAGCCGCGCCCGCGCCACCGAGCAGCAGGCCGGTGGCCAGCGGTGCGCCCTGGCGGATCACGCCGAGCCCACCGGCGGCGCCGACCAGCGCGTCGGCCCCGAGATTGTGGATGAGATTGCCGACCTGGACCGAGACGATGACCCCGAACGGAATGGCCATCAGGATCGCGGGCAACGCGGTGACGCCCACCAGATACCACGCCTGATGCACGGTCTCGCGCCACTGGAACCGCAGGCGGACGAGATCGCCGGCGCCGACCCGGATCGTGTCGGCCCCGGTGATCACCGCGCGCCCGAGGGTGGCGATCGAGGCGACGATCGTCGTCGCGAAGTTCTGCCGCACGACCTGGTAGGACGAGGGTTCGCTCGCCGAGCGTTCCTGTTCGGTCTCGATCGCGTTCACGCGGAAAACTCCTGTCGGGATTCGACATCGATGTCATTCGGGGCCCGAGCCCGCCATGAGGCTACACCTAAGTACCTACACTTATGTCCACAATGTGTGTGCCGGATCGGCAAAGTATCCGGAACGATGTTATGCGGTACCTGTGGTGTCAGTTTTGAGCACGCGGCAGCGCCGTGTCAAGGGGTGTGGGCGAAGGGGTGAAGTGTCAGGCCGTGGGGGCGGCGAGTGGCGCGTCGAAGTCGACGACGGTGCCCGCCGCGGTCGCGGCGGCCGTGATCATCGCGCGCACGACCGGCTCCACCAGGGCGACGAAATCGTCGGCGGTCCCCATCGGCTCCTCGGCGGTGGACCACCGTTCGGCCGCGTTCTCCACCGCGCCGGTGATCATCGCGGAGTAGAGCGAGGCATCGAAACGGCCGTCCGTGCCGGGGGATTCGATCAGCAGGCCGATCAGTGCGGTGACCGCCGTCCGGATCGCGTACCAGCTCTCGATCGAGCGGACCGCGTTGGCTTCCTCGCCGCGGAACAGGAACCGGGCCACATTGGGGTGTTCGACGATCAGCTGGGCGTACCCGGCGAGGGCGGCGTGGATCAAGGCGCCCGGTGTCGGGTCGGGGCGATCGCGGACGACGGTGAGTCCGTCGACGATGTCCCGTCGCGCCCGGTCCGCGATCGCGGTGGCCAGGTCGGACTTGTCGGTGAAGAACCGGTACAGCGTCGGCGTCGGCACGCCGGCTCGCGCGGTGATGGCCCGGACCGTGGCCTGTGGTCCGTCGGCTTCGATCGCCTCGATCGCGGCGTCGACCAGCTTCGCGCGCATGGCAACGCGGTGCGCGGCCCAGCGTTCGGTCCGGCCGTCGCCCACAGTCCACACCTCCGCGCGCGGTAGTCACACCCTGGTCGTTCGCCGGTTTCCGTCCGGGCAGCGATGGTAGCAGGAGTGGCGTGAGTTCCCGCCGATCACCAGTACCTTTGCGAAGGTACAAAGGTGTAGGTACGCTTCCGTAGTCGTGGTCCGGAGGGGTCGCGACTGTCGTGTAGGGAAGGACAACGATGACCACCGACACTCCGCCGACCCGATTCGCCGATGTCGAATGGGGCAGGCTCGCCTACTCCGAGCACGGGACCGGCGACGATGTCGTCGTCCTGCTGCACCAGTTCCTGGTCGACAAGCGGGCGCAATGGCCTGTCGCGGAGTACCTTGCCGCACAGGGCTATCGGGTGATCTGCGTCGATCTGCCCGGCCACGGCGAATCCGACCAGCCCCGCAGCATCGCCGCGTACGGGCTGGGGGTGTCGGCCGACGCGGTGCTGCAGTTGCTCGACGCGCTGGGGCTGGACCGGGTCTTCCTCGGGGGCGCCTCGTTCGGCTCCCAGCACGCACTGCGGATCGCGCTCCGCGCGCCGGAACGGCTGGTCGGGCTCTGGCTGGAGATGCCGTTCGCCGACCGCGGCATCCGAAACGTGTGCTACTGGGGCGGGCCCGCGCTGATCGGCTACAGCTTCTCGGTGCCGCTGCTGCGGGTGCTCGCGCCGATGATCCGGCGGCGCGGCGCCAGATCCGGTGGGCTCGGCATCCCGCTGAGCCTGCTGGCCCGCGACCCGGTCGCGACCCGGCACCTCATGATCGGCACCCTCAGTCACGGCATCCGGCCCTGGGTCGCCGACTGGCGGCAGGTGCGCACCCGCACGCTGGTGATGGGCCATCCCTACGATCCGGTCCACGTTCGCGCCGACGCGCTCACCTTGAGCAGGGAGCTGCCGGATGCCGAATACCTGCACGCGCCTTCCATTGTCGCGCTGCGCCGCAGGCCCGAACGGTTGATGCCGGAGGTCACGCGCTTCATCAGCCGGTGCTACGCCGACCGCCGCGACGCGGTGATCCCCGCCTGACATGCCGACTCAGCGAAGCGAGTTCGCCGTGGTGATCATCGGCTGCGGTCCGGTCGGCAAGGTGCTCGCGCTCCAGCTCGCCGAGGCCGGTCTCCGGATCGCCGTGGTGGACAAGAGAACCGATGCCTATCCGCTGCCCCGCGCGGTCACCCACGACGCCGAGATCGCGCGCATCCTGCAATCGATCTCCCTGCCGCCGGACACCATCGCCGATGTCACCGAGCCCTACGACGGGATCTACCGCTGGGAGAACGCCGAGCGGGAGGTCCTGCTCGAGGTCGACTGGTCGGGCGTCGGCGAATCCGGTTGGCACAATACGTATTTCTTCCATCAACCCGCACTCGAGGAACGGCTCGAGCGGCGCCTGCGCGCGCTGCCGAACGTCGCGGTGCTTCGCGGCTGGGCCTATGCCGGACACACCGAGGAAGCCGACGGGGTATCGGTGCGGTTGTGTCACGACGCGGACGGCGCCGATCTGGAACTCGGCGCGCAATTCCTGGTCGGTGCCGACGGGGCGGGAAGTGCTGTCCGGGCTGCCATGGGGGTGGAATGGCAGGACAACAAGTACTTCTCGGACTGGCTGGTCGTCGACGTGCTGCCGGGTCCGGACGCGGTGCCGATGGTGGAGGCCCGCCAGCGGTGTGATCCCGAGCGGCCGCACACCATGGTCCCCGGCGGGCCCGGCCGCCGTCGCTGGGAGTTCATGCGGCTGCCCCGGGAGCGGGTCGCCGATATCGATCGCGCCGACTTCGCCTGGCGGCTGCTGTCGGAATACGGTGTCAACCAGCAGAATTCGGTGCTCGAGCGGCATACGACCTACCGCTTCCAGGCGGGCTGGGCCTCGACCTGGCGACAGGGCCGGGTGTTCCTCGCCGGCGACGCCGCCCACCTCATGCCACCGTTCGCCGGACAGGGGATGTGTACCGGCCTGCGCGACGCCATGAACCTGGGCTGGAAGCTGCGCGCGGTACTGTCCGGCGCCGCGACCGAAGCACTGCTCGACTCCTATGCGGCCGAACGGATTCCGCACACCGCCGAGACCGTGGACTTCTCGGTGCGGCTGGGCAAACTCATCTGCGTCACCGACCGGGCGAGCGCCGGTGACCGGGACGGCCGGATGCTGCGGGCGCGGGCCCGGTGCGCGACCGCCGAACGGCCACCGCGCCCGCGGCTCGGGTCCGGGCTCCATCACGGAGCCCACGGCGGCACCCTGTCCATTCAGGCCATGGTCGGAGACGGGCGTCGGGGACCGGCGATGCTCGACGACGTCCTCGGTGGTGCGGGCGGACTCCTGGTGCGCGACGGCCGTTTGCTCGGTGGGCTCGGCCGGTCCGAGCTCTGGGAGCTGGCGGCCATCGGCATCCGGCCGTGCATCCTGGACAGCACCGGCCAGACTCCCGCGGCCCAGGGCGCGCTCCGGCTGGTCGACGTCGACCAGCGCTATCGGCGGTGGTTCGAGGAGCTGGCGGCGGACGCGGTCCTGGTCCGGCCGGACTTCTACCTCTACGACACCGCCAGGACCGACGCGGGCGTCCGGCTGATGGTGCGCCGGTTCTTGGCGGAGATGAAAGGAACGCCGGTGCCGCTGTGACCCCGGGGTCGTTATCCGACGGCCGACAGCGCGCGCAGGAAATCGGCCCGGCGCACCCGGAAGCGCGGGGCGCCCGCGACGATGGATATCGCGTGCACGGCGCCCCGCGGTCCCGCCACCGATTTCGCCGCCGCGCTGATTCCGAGATCGTGTTCCTCGTGGTCGAAAGCAATTCCGGTGATCCGGGCGGATCGAATTTCGCGGAGCAATTCTTCGATTTCGGTCACGGTGTTCGACGTGAATCGTTCCAGTGTCGTGGGAAGAAGTGCTCGAATTTCCACGTCGCTCATTTCGGCGAGCAGGATCTTGCCGATGCTGCTGGCGTGCGCCGCGAACGGGTGGCCGATACGGGTGACCGCGCGCAGCCGTCGCGGCGGCGCCACCTGATCGACGATCACCACCTCCCGGCCGGTGAAGACCGCCAGGTCGACGCACTCGTGCACGGCCTCCGACAGTGTCGTGACCAGGCCGTGCATCGGTGCGACGAGTTGCTGCTGGACGCCGAGGGCCATGGTCAGGACGCCCGGCCCGATGAGGTAGCCGTCGGGTGCGGAGGCGAGCACATAGTGGCGCGCGACCAAGCTGCGAACAATGCGGTGGACGGAGGATCGCGGTATTCCGGTCGCCGCCGAGATCTCGCGAATAGTCATCCGCCGACGGGTGCGGGTCAATACCTCCAGAACGGCCAACGACCGGTCGAGAGCTTCCATATCATCGAGCGTATCCAATTCTGACGGACAAGGATGGAAAAGGTGAAACTGATCGGATTCGAAAAGTCTCCGGGTGACCGCTGGGTGGCGAAAGTCGAGGGTGCGCTCGCGACTCCGCTGTGTCCGGTCGACGAATTCTGGACTGCCGCCCGGGCACACGTGGCGGCGGCGGCCGACCAGGTCGGCGAGCCGGTCGATGTCGGCAGCCTGCGGTGTGTGCCGATCGTTCCGGCGAGCGCGCGCGTCATCTGCGTCGGCTTGAACTATCGGGCCCACGCCGGCGAGGGCGGATTCGAGGTGCCGGAGTATCCGACGATCTTCGGTCGGTGGACGGCGTCGCTGAGCGTCGACACGGACCCGGTCGCGGTGCCCGCGGGCGAACTGGGCCTGGACTGGGAGGGGGAGGTGGCCGCCTATCTCGGGGACGAATTCGCCGGTGGCGGTGCGGATGCGGCGCGGGCGGCCGTCCTCGGCTATTCCACGTTCAACGATCTCACGGCTCGCCGCGCCCAGAAGCTCACCTCGCAGTGGACGCTGGGCAAGAACGTCGATCGCAGCGGCCCGCTCGGCCCGCTGATCACCGCCGACGAGGTCGGTGACCTTCGCGAGGGACTGCGGATCCGGACCCGCGTGAACGGCGCGGTCATGCAGGACGCGAGCACCGCCGACATGATCTTCGATGTCGGACAACTGGTGTCGTTCCTCGGTGGGGTGTTCACGCTGGCGCCGGGCGACGTGATCGCGACCGGCACGCCCGAGGGCGTCGGCTACACCCGCAAGCCGCCCCGGCTGCTCGGCGGCGGCGATGTCGTCGAGGTCGAGGTCGATCGCCTGGGTGTGCTGCGCACCCCCGTTGTCGCTGCGCGCGGCTGAGGCGGGAGACGGGACATGACCGACTGGGAGCTCTACCACGACGAACCGACGGCGACCCGGCTGTTGCTGACCGCGATGGGGTTGCTCGACACCCTCGATCCCGCGCAGCGCGCCGAGGCGGTGATCGCGGATTTCGACGACCCGCGCCGCCTGGACTGGGACATCATTCCCAAGCCCGATCGCACCGGAATTCCCCTGCACCGGCTCGATCGTCATCAGAAAGTGCTGCTGTGGGACTTGATCCGGCAGACGGTCCCGCTGTCGACCTTCACCAAGATCCTGGCCATCACCCAGCTCGAGCACGTGCTGCGTGACCACGAGCACGAGTTCCTCGGCCCCGCGCTCCAGGCCTGGCGATCCTCGGACTCCTATCACGTCACCTTCTTCGGCCGCCCCGGCTTCGAGGACACCTGGATGCTGCGGTTCCTCGGCCATCACGTGTGCGTGAACGTCACCGTCATCGACGAGTCCTGGGTGGTCGCGACGCCGATGGCGCTGGGCGCCCAGCCGACGATCGGCGCCGGCGTGCTCACCCCGCTGGCCGACGATGAGGGCCTCGGGTTCGCGGTGCTGGCGGGCCTGACCGAGGAACAGCGCGCGCGGGCGGTGATCCACCCGGTCGCCCCACCCGACTTCGTGACCAGGCAGGTGCCCGCGGTCGGGGCCTACGAGTTCCCCGACTACTACGACCTCGGCATGCCGGGCTACCGCATCACCGACGACGACCGCGTCGCGCTCGAATTCTGCCGCGCCGAACCCGCCGGCATCCGCGGCGACGAGCTGGACCCGCCGCACCAGGAGACACTGTGGCGGCTGATCGACTGCTACCTCGACCGACTGCCTCCTGCCATCGGCGCACGGCACCGGACCGCCCTGCGATCGGCCGGACCGGCGGATCTCCACTTCGCGTGGGCGGGGGCGACGAAGCCGGGCGCGCCGCACTACTTCCGAGTGCAGACCGGCCGATTCCTGATCGAGGCGGTGAACGCGGTCGGCGGCGGCAATCACCTGCACAGCGTCCTGCGCGACCTCGACAACGACTTCGGCGGCGTCCTGCTCACCGTCCCGGACCGCGCGCGGGACCGGGGCGGACGGCACCTGTTGTCCCGTCGCGTGTCCAGCGCGGCGACCTTCCCGAACCCGGACACTACGATGGAGCCCGATCACGAGAACCGGTGATCATCGCCGAACGAGATGTCAGTGGAGGGTAGGTGCCGGGACAAGCCACCAAGCGCGGCCGGAACGCACCGCGAATGGCGCCGGAGCAACGCCGGGAGCAGATCCTCGACTCGGCGCTGCGGCTGGTGCTGCGGGACGGCTACGGCGCGGCCACCATGCAGGCGATCGCGCGGGAGGCCGGGGTCACCCGGCCGGTGGTGTACGAGTTCTATCCGGATCGCGACGAACTGCTGCACGAGCTGATCGGGCGTGAAGCCGAGAAGGCGCTGTCGGTGGCCGTCGGGCTCATGCCCGCGGTCGTGGCGGGGCGCGATCTCGAGGCGTTGATCGGGCAGGCGCTGAGCAGCTTCCTCGGCGTGGTGGCCGAGTCGCCGGACACCTGGCGGCTGATCCTCATGCCACCGGCGGAGGCGCCGGAGGCATTGCGGGCGTTCCTGCACACGGGCAGGGTGGCGGTCCTCGAACAGATCCGCACCAACTTCTCGCTGCTGCCCCCGCCGCTGGGCGGCCGCGACGCCGATGCCGAGCTGCTGGCCGTCGTCGCCCTGGCGGGCAGCGAGGCCGCCGCGAGGGCGATGCTCGCCGATCCGGAACGTTTTCCCGCGCAACGGTTGTCGGCGGCGGTGACCTGGGTGATGGACCAGGTCGAGATCGAGTGGTCCGCATGAGCGCGGCACCCACCGAGAGCGGTGCGCCCCGGCTACGCTCGGCCGGGCGACGGGTGACGCCGGAACGGCTGGCCCGGATCGCCGATGTGGCGGTCGACATCGCCGTGGAATCGGGGCTCCCTGCGGTCACGATGCAGACCGTGGCCAAACGGGCCGACTACATCCGTCCGGTCGTCTACGACTGCTACGGCACGCCCGAGAACCTCCTCCTCACCGTCCTCGACCAGGAAAAGGCGCGCGTGCGAGCGCGACTCACCGAGGCGCGAGCCGACGCCGACGGCGACCCGACCCGGCGGCTGGTGGCCTACGCCGACGTCGTGGCCGCCGCGCCCCGCTCCTGGCAGCTGTTCGCCTTGCCCACCGAGGGCGTCGGCGACGCGGTCCGGCACAGCGTGGCGGAATTCCGTGAGGAACTGCGCCGGGACCTCGACGAGTGGCTGACCGACCTGACGGCGGGGCGGCCCGGAACCCCGGACACCGAGGCGCTGTCGGTGCTGGTGCTCGCCGCGATCGATGCGATCGGGGCCAAGATGGTCGCCGAGCCACAGGATTTCGCGGTCACCCGCATCGAGGCGTTCCTGAGTTCGTTGGCCCGCGCACTCGGCCCAGCCCGTCCCGGTACGCGCAAGCGCGACCCGCGCTGAGGGATCGCGGCCGGCGCATCACGCCGCGCCGGCCGCGAATCCCGGTCAGTGCAGCGGGTATTCGTAACGTCCGATCGGCGTCGTCTCGTAGGTGTAGTCGTCGAGATCGAACGTGCGGCTGGCCAGCCACAGCGCCGGACCCGACACCGGTCGCACGAACGGCGCGTCGCCACGATGATCGAAGTAGTAGCTGTTGGCGTTCACGCAGCTGGGCTGGGCGAACACCGTGTGGTGGACCTTCTTGTGCATGCTCGCCATGTAGCGGTCCATCGCCTGCTGCTTCACCACGACCCGCTGCGCGCTGCGCCTGCGTGCCTCGCCGAGGCAGCGCAGGATGTGGGCGCAGCCGGATTCGATGACGCTGAACCACGAGCTGCCCGCGACCGACCAGGCGCCGTTCATGAGCCAGAAGTTGGGCGCGAGCGGCGTCGAGATGCCCTCGTAGTTGCGGTAGCGGTTGTCGTACCAGTGCGCGCCGAGCTCGACCCCGCCGAGGCCGTGGACCGGGAAGGCCGGGATGCCACCGCGGTCGAGGGTCTTGAATCCGGTCGCCAGGATCAGGGTGTCGATCTCACGCAGCGTCTCGGTCCGCTGCCCGGTCACGGGATCGGTGGCGACGGTGACGATGCCCTCGGGCGTGATGTGATCGATCGGATCGGTGACCAGGTCCACGTTCGGCCGGTTGAAGGAGGGCAGATAGGTGCTGGAGAAGGACGGCCGCTTGCAGCCGAACGCGTAGCCGGGTGTCAGCTTCGCCCGGACCTCGGGATCATCGACCTGATTCTTCAAGTGCTGCAAGCACACTCGCTCCATGCGACGCACCAGGAACGGCAGCCGCGTGTGGTAGACCGCGCCCGCGGTCATGATCACCTCGGCGACACTCGTGGTGCTCGCGCGCAGCAGATTCTGGGTGGCGGGTACGCGCCGGAACATCGTCCGCGCCCACCGCGGAATCGTCGTGTTCGGCTTCGGGATGACCCAGATCGGCGTGCGCTGGTACACATCCAGATGCGTCGCGACCTGGGCGATCTCGGGGGTCACCTGCAGACTCGAGGCGCCGGTGCCGATGATGGCGACCCGCGCACCGTCGACAGCGACCGAGTCGTCCCAGCGCGCGGTGTGCATGATCTCGCCGGCGAACTCGTCGATGCCCTTGATGTCGGGATACTGCAGCGTGTCGAGCGGGCCGACCGCGCCGACGAGGAATCGGGTGCGGATCACGCCCTGATCGGTGCGCACCAGCCAGATGTCGGCGGACTCGTCGAACTCGGCCGACTCCACGCGCGTGCCGAACCGCAGATGGGGGCCGAGGCCGTACTTCTCGACACAGTGCTCGGCGTACCCGCGCAGCTCCGCGCCCGGCGCGAACAGCTGGGACCACTCCGGGTTCGGCTCGAACGAGTAGGAGTAGGTGGTGCTCGGAATGTCCACCGCGATACCGGGATACACATTGTGCCGCCAGACGCCACCCACGCCGTCGGAGGCCTCCAGGACGGTGAAGTCGTGGAATCCGCCGCGCTTGAGCGCGATACCGAGCCCGATCCCGGAGAATCCGGCGCCGACGACGACGATCTCGTGGTCGACCGGTGCGAGTCCGGTCGGGGAGCTCGGTGCCGGCGCGGGGTTCTTGCGCTTGCGGCGCGCGGGTGTTCTCGGTGGGTTGGTCAGCGTCATTGCTTTACATCCTCTGTCCTACGTCGGCCGGACGGCCCTGGCGACATTCAACTACATGTTAGTACCTACACACATGTACACGCCAGCGGGTTGCGCGATCTCCCAGGTGAAAGCCTGTCCCGTGGCCCGGGACGCAAACCTGGGTGATGCCGTCGCCCGGCCCTACCGTGGCACGCATGCCCGATGTAGCCCCGCCGTCCGACACCGCCCGATACCAGGCGATCGTCGACTCCTGTTTCGACCGCCTCACCACTGCGGCGAGCGAGCCGCCCGGCTCGCTCGCCGACGGCCCCGCCGTCGCGGGCCGCGAGACCGTGCACCGGCTCGGCCAGGTCTTCGCCACCCACTACCGGGTCGCCGCGGCGACCGCGAGCGCGGTGGAGGAGCTGAATCCCGATGACCGGCAACGATTCCGGGAAGCGCACTCCGCGCTGATCGTGGAGCAGCTCGGCTCGATCGACGCGGCGCAGGCCGGTCGCGCGGTCACCGATCTGTCGATCGGGACGAACGCCCTGCGCGATGCCGCCGCCGCCTTCCGGCGGGCATTCGACGAGCTGATCGCGGACTACCTCACGACCGGCCGCTACCACGAGAGCCACGAGGCGTTCGTGACCACCTCCATCCTGCTCGAGGAATGGCTGTACGCGATGGCGGACGCCACCACCGAGCAGCACGACGTGCTCGACGACGCGGTGTCCTCGAACACCCGCATCGTGGCCAATGTAGGCCGGGGGCTGGCCTACTACGGCGAACGCATTGCCCGCCTGCCGGAATCGAGCTACGACAACATCGCCCGCGTCCTGCACGAGCACGCGGAACCGCAGCAGTACGGCCGGATCGTCAACGCCCTGCTGGACATGCACAACCGGGTGGCGGCCGCTGATCCCACGGTGCTGCCCGAGGTCTACCGACGGTTCCTGTCGTCCCTCGATCCGGCGGTCGTGCATACCGCCGCCCGATCGACGGTCGCGGCCGTCGATGCCGGGCTGCGGGCCAATCCGGCGCTGCTCGGCGCGGTGCTGCGCGCCTGCGGGGCACTGTGCTGGACCGTGCTGGCCTCGATTCCGAAGCACCTGCTCCGGGGAAGGAAGTAGCCGACCATGGCGACACAGTCTCCGAGCACCGGGATGCGTGCCGCCGGGTTGTCCGGTCTGCTGACGGCGATGCTGCTGGCACCGGCCGTCGGATCGGCTCAGGCACAGGTCGATTCGTCGTTCGCCTTCGACGCACCCGCGGTATTCGCCGGCGGCACGCTTCCGTGGATGCTCGCGTCCGGGGATCTCGACGGCGACGGGCGATCCGACATCGTGGTCGCCAATGCCCTGGGCGCGGGCGGAACCGGCCTGTCCCTGTACCTCAATCGGTCCGCGCCCGGCGGCCGCGCGGAATTCGCGGGCCCGATCGGCATCGACGGTGGTCTTCTGCCCGAGGCGGTCGCGGTCGCGGACATGGACGCGGACGGCATCGACGACCTGGTGGTAGCGACGGTCGGCGCGAGCCCGCTGACCGGCCGGGTTCACGTGTTGCGGAACTCGGGCGGCGGGGAGCCGGTGTTCACCGATGCCGGTTCGTTCGCGACCGGGCCCGTTCCGCAGGCCGTGGTGGTCGCGGACATGAACACCGACGGGCGACCCGACATCGTCACCGGGAACGCGGCCACGCTCGGCGCGGCCTCGGTCACCATCGGACTCGCGACCGGCGAGCCGGGCGTCGTCGCGTTCGGCACCCCGATCGATCTCGCCGGGGGAGCGCTGACCGAAGGCCTCGCGGTCGGTGACCTGAACGCCGACGGCACACCGGATGTCGTCACGGCCGAGGTCGGGGGATTCGACCTGCGGGTGTGGATGAGCGCGGGCGCCGCCGCCGAGGTGGTCTTCCACGCGCCGGTCTCCTACTATCCCGGTCTGTCGCCGGGTGGGGTGACGATCGAGGACGTGACCGGCGACGAGGTACCCGACATCGTCTGCGGATGCGCGCTGGATCCACTGGGCATCAACGGCGTTCCGGTGATGGTGAACCACACCGCCGCCGGTGCCGCGGTGGGCGCGTTCGATGTCCGCCCGTTCGACGCGGGTGCGATGGGGACCCAGGGGGTGGTGGCGGTCGACCTCGACGGCGACGGTCGCAAGGATCTCGCGACGGCGAACTTCTTGTCGCTGCCGAATCAGGCGGTGTCGGTGCTCCGCAATGTCGGTGGTGTCGGACGCGATGTGGAATTCGCTGTCGCGCAGCGGCTCCCGGCGCCGGAGGTCGGCTTCGGCGGCCCCGCCGACCTGCCCGCAGGGCTGGGCACCCAGGCGGTGCTCGCCGACGACTTCAACGGCGACGGCATCGTCGATCTCGCCGCACCGAGTGCGCTCGGCGCCGCGCTGAGCGTGTACGTGAACCGGACTCCGCAGCGCCACTGAGCGGCGTGCGCTTCGGCCGCCGCGCATCGGGGCAACCGGTTCCCTCGATGCGCGGCGCCGCCCGGTTCAGGGTTTCGTGCCGGTGACCTCGCGGACGAAGCCGTCGATGGACTCCTCCATCTGGGTCAAGCCGGGCTCCTCCAGCGGATAGTGCCCGGCGTTCTCCAGCATCACCAGCCGCACCGGCACCTTGGTGATCGGGTCGAGGACCGGCTTGCTCAGCTCGAGCGGAGTCCAGTGGTCCTCGGCGGGCTGGGTGTGCAGGATCGGGCACACATCGAAGTCGGCGGGTTCGATATCGGGCGTGTAGGTGTGATAGTCGTCGAGGAATCTCATCGAGGCGACATTGCCCGCCGAAGTCTTGTCCGCCAGAAAGACTTTCATCGCGTCCGCGCTGTTGCACAGCGCGCTCATCCGGGAGGCCCACGCCATCGGATACTCGACACCGTGCAGCGGCGACCGGGCCAGCGCCTCGATCGCCTTCGTCGCGATCGTCGCCGCGAACTTGTCGTGGGCGGTCGCCATCCAGACCTCTTTGTGCCGCTGATCGAGGAAGGTCAGGCCGACGATCCCGGCGAGCGTGCCCCGGGGTGCGTGCGCCGCGACGTGGTAGGTCAGCATGCCGCCCGCCGACAGGCCGTAGAGCACGATCGGCCGGTCGTCCCGCGACTTCTCGTGGACCAGATAGTCGGTGGCCATCTGCACCCAGTCGGCGTAGCCGAAGGTCTCCTCCTGATTCACCCTGGTCATGCCGTAGCCGAGATTGTCGAGCGCGGTGACCTCCCAGCCGCGATCGGCGAGCGGTTTGCCGAGAATGAGATTCATCTGCCTGCCGTTGGTCCCGACGCCGTGGTGCAGGATCACTTTCGCCGGTGCGTCCGGATTCGGATAGCGGTCGAGGTGGATATCGTTGCCGTTCCACTCCCAGAATTCCTCGGTGGGCAGGTCGTATTCGCTCACGAGGCGTAATCGCTCGGGGAGGAATTGCTGTAGTTCCCGCCACGCCTGCTGATCGTGGTAGGTCGTCGCGGATTCGGTACTGCGTTTCATCGAAGCCTCCGGTGCTTCCAGCAGCTACGACGGCGGAATGTGCGCGCCGTGGTGAGTGTCCGGACAGATCAGCTCGACTGCCGTGCGGAGATATCGGTGAGCCTGGTCCGGATCCGTCAGGTCTGTTTCGAGACCGCGGGTGAGGGCGAGCAGGATCTGCGCTCGCTCCTGCGCTGCCTGTTCCGGCAGCACCTCGACCAGCGCCGCGACGACGAGTTCGGTCAGGGCTTGGAGATAGCTCTGAGCCACGTCGGCGACGAGACCCCGGTCCTCGGCCAGCAACGCGTCGGCATGATGCGGACTGTCACGATGCAACCGCACCGCCACGCCGAGCTTCACCGTGAGGATGCCGAGAACCCTCGCGGATGTGGTGCGGGTGCGGTCGGTGGCGGCCGCCCGGGCCTGCTCGAGTGCCCCGGCCAGCAGGCCACCGGCCACCTTGCGAAACGCGTCGTTCTTGTCGGTGACGAATCGGTACACGACGGGCCGGGTCCGGCCGAGTTCCGCGGCGATGTCGCCGATCGTCGTGCGCCGAACACCGTGCCGGGTGAAGCACACATAGGCCGCCGCGAGCACATCGTCCTCGTGGATCTGCGTTTGCCCGGCATTCGCCACGAATTACAGAATGGACAGAATATGTAAGTGTGTCAAGAACTGGGCAGGGGTCAGAACCAGTTCTCGTCGGTGTCTAGGGTGGTGCGGTCCAGTGCGGCCAGCAGGTCGAGCTGGGGTGCGGTCTTGGGCAGCTCGTAGCGGAAGTAGTAGCGGGCGGCCGCGCGCTTGCCGTCGTAGAAATCGCCGTCCTTGCCGACGGTCGCCAGTTCCTGTTCGAGCCAGATCCAGGCGAGGACGAGGTGCCCGAACGCCTCGAGGTAGACCGTGGCGTTGGCCATGGCCGCGGCCGGGTCGCCCGCGGCGAACATGGCGGCGGTGATGGTGAGCAGGCGTTGCCAGGCGGTGTCGAGGAGTTCGGCGTGGGCGGCGGGTTGTCCGCCTGCCGCGCGGGCGGCCGACACGGTGGCCGCGATGTGCTCGGTCAGCAGGAGCAGTGACGCGCCGTCGTGCTGGATCACCTTGCGGCCCAGCAGATCCAGGCCCTGGATGCCGTGCGTGCCCTCGTGGATGGGGTTGAGGCGGTTGTCGCGGTAGTGCTGCTCGACGTCGTATTCGCGGGTGTAGCCGTAGCCGCCGTGGACCTGGATGGCCAGGTTGTTGGCTTCCAGACACCACTGTGACGGCCAGCTCTTGGCCACGCCGGTGAGGATCTCCAGCAGCCGGGTGTGTGCGCGGGCGGTCTCGGGATCGGTGTCGGTGCGCTCGAGATCGATGAGCCGGTTGCAGTACAGCAGCAGTGCCAGCGCGCCCTCGCTGTAGGCCTTCTGCGCCAGCAGCATGCGCTTCACGTCGGGGTGTTCGATGATCGGGATCTGCGCGGTGGCCGGGTCCCTGGTGGTGAGGGCACGGCCCTGGTGGCGGGTGCGCGCGTACTCGACGGACTTGAGATAGCCGGTGTAGCCGAGCGCGGTCGCGCCCAGGCCGACGCCGAGGCGGGCCTCGTTCATCATCGTGAACATGTAGGACAGGCCGCGGTGCGGCTCGCCGACGAGATAGCCGATCGCGCCGGGCGCGCCGTCCGGCGTGTGGCGGCCCTCGCCGAAATTGAGGACGGTGTTGGTGGTGCCCCGATAGCCCATCTTGTGGTTGAGCCCGGCCAGGACGACGTCGTTGCGTTCGCCGCGCGACCCGTCCGCGGCCACCAGGAACTTCGGCACGATGAACAGCGAGATGCCCTTGGTGCCCGCCGGGCCGCCCGGGATCTTCGCCAGCACCAGGTGCACGATGTTCTCGGTCAGTTCGTGGTCACCGCCGGAGATCCACATCTTGGACCCGAACAGCCGGTAGGTGCCGTCGTCCTGCGGCTCGGCGCGGGTGACGATATCGGCCAGCGAGCTCCCGGCCTGGGGCTCGGACAGGCACATGGTGCCGGTGGCGGTGCCCTCGATCATCGGGCGGACGAACCGCGCGATCTGGTCGGCGCTGCCGTGGGCCGCGATCAGATTCGCGTTGCCGATGGTCAGGAACACGTAGGCGGTGGTGCCGACATTGGCGGCCTGGAACCAGCTCATGCCCGCGGCCTGCACGGTCGCGGGCAGTTGCAGCCCGCCGAGCTCCTCGTCCATGCTCGCGCCGACGAGGTTGGCCTTGGTAAACGCCTCGACCGCGGCGCCCACCTCGGGGATCATGGTGACCGTCGTGCCGTCGAAGGTGGGCTCGTTGCTGTCGTTGCGCTTGTTGTGCGGGGCGAAGTAGCGCGTCGCGATGTCCTCGCACAGCTCCAGGAAGCCGTCGAAGGTCTGCTTGGAGTGTTCGGCGAACCGTGGAGCCGTGGTCAACTCCTCCACGCGCAGCCACTCGTAGAGCAGGAAGTCCAGGTCCCGGCGGGAGATCAGGGTCGAGCGCACGGTCGTCCTCTCCGGGGCGGCCGTCCCGGACGGGAGCCCCTGTGCTGTCGGCACCAAGCTACCGACGATCGGTCAGTGGATCGGGGGAAACTCGCCGCGAGGAGCGGCGCCGCGGCGAGACCCGGTGTCTCGCCGCGGCGCCGGCTCGGATCAGAACGCGGCTTCGGGGATGGTCATGGCGTCGTCGGTCAGGCTCGCCACGATCGCCCGATCGGCGGTGAGCCGGGGCAGGACCTCGCGAGCGAAGAACGCGGCGACGGCCACCTTGCCCTCGTAGAAGTCCCGCTCGCCGGTCGCGCCGTCGAGAGCCGCGAGGGCGATCTCGGCGTTGACCAGCAGACGCCAGCCGATGAACAGGTCGCCGACCGCCATCAGGAAGCGGACCGAACCCAGGCCGACCTTGTACAGCTCGGTCGGCTGCTCCTGGGCGCCCAACAGGTGGCCGGTCAGGGTGGTGGCCATGGCTTGGACGTCCTCGAGCGCGGTGGCGAGCAGCTTGCGCTCACCCTTCAGGCGTTCGGTGGCGGAGTCGGCGTCGATGAACTTCTGGATCTGGCCTGCCACGTGGGCCAGGGCGACACCGCGGTCGCGGGCGATCTTGCGGAAGAAGAAGTCCTGCGCCTGGATGGCGGTGGTGCCCTCGTAGAGGGAGTCGATCTTCGCGTCGCGGATGTACTGCTCGATCGGGTAGTCCTGCAGGAAGCCGGAGCCGCCGAAGGTCTGCAGCGAGTCGGTCAGGTACTGGTAGGCGCGTTCGGAGCCGACCCCCTTGACGATCGGCAGCAGCAGGTCGTTCACCCGCGCGGCCAGTTCGCTGTCGGCACCCGAAACATGCTGTGCCACTGCGGGATCCTGGTGCGCGGCGGTGAACAGGTACACCGACCGCAGGCCCTCGGCGTAGGCCTTCTGCAGCAGCAGCGAGCGGCGCACGTCGGGGTGATGCAGGATCGTCACGCGCGGCGCGGTCTTGTCGGCCATCCGGGTCAGGTCGGCGCCCTGGACACGGGTCTTGGCGTACTCCAGCGCGTTCAGGTAACCGGTCGACAGGGTCGCGATGGCCTTGGTGCCGACCATCATGCGCGCGTTCTCGATGACCTCGAACATCTGCGCGATGCCGTTGTGCGCGTCGCCGACGAGCCAGCCCTTGGCCGGGACGCCGTGGCCGCCGAAGGTGAGCTCGCAGGTGGCCGACGCCTTCAGGCCCATCTTGTGCTCGACATTGGTGACGAACACACCGTTGCGATCACCGAGTTCGCCGGTGGCGGAATCGAAATGGAACTTCGGCACGAAGAACAGCGACAGGCCCTTGGTGCCGGGACCGGCGCCCTCCGGGCGGGCGAGGACCAGGTGCACGATATTGCCGAACAGGTCGTCGGAGTCGGCGGAGGTGATGAACCGCTTGACGCCCTCGATGTGCCAGGAGCCGTCCTCCTGCGCGATCGCCTTGGTGCGGCCCGCGCCCACGTCGGAGCCGGCGTCCGGCTCGGTCAGCACCATCGTCGCGCCCCACTCGCGCTCCACGATGATCTGGGCCCAGGCGCGCTGCTGGTCGTTGCCGACGCGGTCGAGGATGTCGGCCATCACCGGACCCATGCTGTACATGTGCGCGGCGGGCTGGGCGCCGAGCACGAACTCGGTGACCGCCCACTCCAGGATCGCGGGCGCCGGCACGCCGCCGATCGCCTCGGACTTGCCCAGGCGCCACCACTCCGCGTCGTACCAGGCGCGGACGGCGCGCTTGAACGAGTCCGGCAGCGACACCGTGTGCGTGGCCGGGTCGAACGTCGGGGGCGTGCGGTCGGCCTCGGCGTACGGTGCCGCGACCGGGCCCTCGGCGAGCCGGGCCGCCTCGCTGAGCACCGAGCGCGCGGTATCGGCGTCCATATCACCGAAAGTGCCTGCCGCGAGGACAGTTTCGAGTCCGTACACCTCGAACAGGTTGAACTCGAGGTCTCGCACGTTGCTCTTGTAATGACTCACGAACGCTGCCTTCTCGGTGGGCCGGGGACGCGACGCGTCCAGGGGGAATGGGGGAGCGGCGGTGCGGCTCCCGCGGCCACTGTGCGGCACCGCGGCGCGGCGGGCAACGCTAAGTGAACGGGGGCTAAAACGGGGTGCGCGGGGGCGGTGCGGTTCAGCGGCTGGTAACCGGCGGTCGGCGGCCACCGATGAACGCTCCGTGAGTGGCGTGAATCACTTTCCGGGTCGTGCGGGCTCGAGCGGGACGGCCTGAATCCGCTGGGCCACCGCGACCAGCGCCTCGACCAGATCCGGCCGACCGGCCAGTCGTGGGTTGCGGACCGCTTCGATGACCACGGTGGTGACCGCGCGGATGAGCATCCGCGCCACGGGCGGGGCCACCTCGGGACGGAGTGTCCGCAGCAGACGGGCCCAGCGCCCGATGCCGTCCTGGCGGACCTGCCGGTACCGGCGTTCGGCGGCCGACGGCAGATAGCGGGTCTGGCTGACCGTGATGGCGAGCAGATCCGGTTCGTCGACGCCGAAGCGGGCGAAGTTGCGGGTGAGGGTCCGGAGCGCCTCGCCGGGATCCCGGCCGTGCGCCAGCGCGTGGGACACCAGCAGGTGGACCCACTCGTCGTGCCTGCGCACGATCTCGTCGAGCAGTTGCGCCTTGCTGTCGAAGTAGTGGTAGACGGCCGGGCCGGTGATTCCGACAGCCGCGCCGATGTCGTCGATGCTCACCCCGGGGAAACCGTGGTCGGTGAACAGATGCGCGGCCGCGGCGAGAATGCGTTCGCGGCGCACCGTGCGGTCGAGCCCGGGGCGGTCGCTGGCCGCCCAGTGCGCGCGAACATGCGCGGCGCGAGCTTCGTCCGCTGGGAGATCGATCGCGAGGACCGCGCGCGCGGTCGCGACGAGCACCCGCGCCGCGACCGCCGGGGGCAGTTCGAGCCGGTGGTAGGCCGGGCTCGCCGCGACCGAGAAGGCCGCCCAGCTCAGCAGTTCCACATCGGCGGGCCGCAGCTCCGGTCGTTGCGTCCGCACGGTGCGGCGCAGGAACTCCGTCAGGCGGGCGGCGCGCAGGAGCACCGCGACCCGGTCGGTCGGATGCAGATGCCGGAATTCGAGCTGCCACAGCCGGGGCAGACCGCGGCGGTCCAGCGCCACCTGGACCAGCTCGACGACCACCGCGTCGTCATCGGGGGACCGTCGGTAGGCGGTCTCGAGTCGGGCCAGCGCGTCGTCCAATCCGGCGAGCAGGCACTGACCGAGGAGTTGCTGCTTGCTGTCGAAATGCCGGTAGAGGGCACCGGGGGAGATACCCACCTTGGCGGCGACCATCGCCATCGAGGTGTCGTGATATCCGTCGTGCGCGAAGGCGTCGAACGCGGCGTCGAGGATGATCGTGCGACGGTTGCGCGGTCGCGTGCGGCGGGTGGTCACCTCGGATCTCATCCCCCTCAGTGTGCCCGCACCCGGCTCAGACCACGACGAGACCGGTCTCGGCACAGCCCTCACGCAGTTCCTGCAGTCCGAAGGCGTCGACGGGTCCGACCACGCCCGCGGCGGACGAGGCGCCTTCGGCGAGGCGCGTCGCGGCCCAGGCGATGAGCTCGCCGGTGAGGTCGTAGATGCTCGGACCTTCGACGTGGACCTCGGTCGCTGGGCCCGCTGCCGACGACGCGACCGCGACGACATGCGTTCTGGTGCGGGCGCGTTCGGCGGCGTCGGGTCCACCGGCGGGGCCGATGACCGGTCGGGTGAGCGTGTCGATCAGGGCGCGTCCGCCGGGCACGCGCAGGGCGGCCGCGGTCGCCGCGGACAGCACCGTCGCCGGGCGGCTCAGCGCGGGGAACCAGCCGTTGTAGACGGTGACGTTCTCGAGCGACGGGAACGCCGCGGGCAGGTGGAGTACCTCGGTGCCCGAGACCAGGAAGGCGCGTTTGCGCTGCCCACGGACGGTGAAGGCCCGGGTGGACGAGGCACTGCGTTCCTCGACCAGTCGCGCGTCCCGCCAGCGGGCGGTCGGCAGCGACAGACCGTCGCGCATGGTGGTCCGGGTGCCCTGGCTCAGGCCCCGCCACAGCGGTCCGGTGGCGAAGTAGCCGATGTCGAGCGAACGCACCGGGCTCGGGTGGCCCGCGGCGGCGAGTGAGCCGGCGAGGATCCCGGGGACGTAGTCGTAGCCGAAGGCGGGGAGCATCACCGACCCGGTCCGCCGGGCCAGGTCGTCGAGGTCGCGGTGCAGGTCGCGCACGAAGCCGACCTCGCCGGTGGAGTCGATGTAGTGGGCCCCGGCCTCGGCGGCCGCACGGGCCACGGTGTGGCCGAACCGTTCGAACGGGCCGACCGTGGTGACGAGGACATCGCCCTGCCCGACCAGCGCGGCGACGCTCCCGGCATCGGTGACGTCGGCGACGGCGAGGTCGAGTCCGCCGGACCGCTCGGCCAGTCCGTGCAGCGCGGCACGGTCGCGGCCCGCGAGCACGGGTCGCACCCCGCGGCGCCGCAGTGCGCCGAGTACCAGGTCGCCGGTGTAGCCGGTGGCGCCGAGCAGGACGATGCGTCCGGTCATGGAATCGATTCTCCTTGGTCGAGGCGGGCGGTCGGCACCTGCCGCCGCAGGAAGTCGAGCTGATCGGTGACGACGCGTTCGAAGGCGTCACCGCGGTAGATGTCGAAGTGCCCGTCGGGATAGACGCGGGTCTCGCCGAACGGTGCGCGGGCGGCGTAACGCAGTGTCGGTCCGGCCGGGGCGACCGAGTCCGTCTCGCACACCGAGAACAGGACGGGGACCCGGATGTCGGCGGTGAGGCGTCCGGGCCGGTCGGTGAGGATGTCCAGCACGACCCGCGCGGCGACCTCGTTGCGGAAGTCCGCGCCGGGCGGAACGAGCGCCAGATAGCCGGATTCGGCGTCGGGGGCGGTCATCAACGCCGTGCCGCGGACGGGTCCGGCGGTGGCGATCATGTGGGGCGCGCGGCCGGCGCGGGTGCCGACGACATCGCGCAGCCAGGCGACGGTCGCCTTCACCGAACTGACCGGATGGACGGCCAGGGTGGAGGCCACGCCGTCGGTGAACGGGCACTGCGCGATCGCGGCCACCAGGCCCGCGGGACGCTGCGCGGCGGTGTAGATGACATGACCCCCGCCGAAGGACGTGCCCCACGCCACGACGCGGTCGCCGTCCACCTGGGGGAGCTGCCGCGCGAACGTGAGGGCGGCGGCCCAATCGGCCCGCTGTTCGGTGGTCGAGAGCAGGTGCCGTGGTGTGCCCTCGCTGTCACCGAAGTAGCGGTAATCGAACACCAGGCACGCGTAGCCCGCGGCCGTGAACCGTTCGGCGTAGGCGGCCAGGCCCATGGCCCGGATCGCGCCGAGGCCGTGCGCCATCACGATCACCGGCGGGCGTTCGCCCTCGGGCAGGTACAGCGTCGCGGCGCAGTGCTCGCCGCCGACGGACGGGAAGCGCAGCTGTTCGATGCTCATCGCGCCGCCACCTCGAGCTCGCGCTCGCGGCGTGCGGGCACGGACGCGGTCGGGTAGTCGGCGCCCGACAATCCGGCGGGGCGAGTGGCTCCGCGCTGCCGCTCCAGGCGCAGATCGCGCATGTAGTCGTCGAAGTCGACCTGGATGGTGTGCCGCCTCGACGCCACGTAGCGACGCTCCAGCCCCCGCCGATGCGCGGTGATCTCGCGGTCCATCGCCCGGCGGTCGGGCAGGTGGTAGACACCGTGCAGGTGGTCGGCCACCAGGTGCGCCTGGCGTTCGGCGATCGGCATGATCGCACCCAGCGGCTGCACCAGGCCGATGAAGTACAGGCCGGGGACGTCCGGATGGAAGAGCCTGCGGTACAGGCCGATTCGGTTGTCGCCGGAGGGATCGAGGAATCCGGCGTCGAAGAACGGGAAGCTGATCTTGTAGCCGGTGCAGAACACCACCAGGTCCGCGGCGACGCGGCGGCCGTCGGCGAAGACGACCTCGTCGCCGTCGAACCGGTCGATGGTGGGCACCGGGGTGATCGCGCCGTGCGCGAGCCGGTCCAGGATGCGGCTGGACATGGTGGGATGCGCCTGGGCGAACTTGTGGTCCGGCTCCGGCAGGCCGTAGCGGGACATCGGGCCGGTCGCCGCAGCCATCAGCCGCCGGGCCAGCGGCCAGCGCAGGAAGGAGGGGATCCACTCGGCCCCGCCGATCCGGTCGTAGGGGCGACCCCACACGTACTTCGGGATGACGTGGACGCCGCTGCGGGCCGAAAGATAGGTCTGCGCGGCGTGATACGAGGCGTCGACGGCGATGTCCATCGCCGAATTGCCCATGCCGAGCACGACGACGCGCTTGCCGGTCAGCTGGGCTTCGTCGGTATAGGCGTGGGAGTGCATGATCTCCCCGCGGAATTCGCTCGCGCCGGGGAACATCGGCTCGGGCAGGCGTGGATCCCAGTGGTGGCCGTTGGCGACGAGAACCGCGTCGTAGCAGACGGTCTCGCCGGTGGACAGGGTCACGTCGAAGGTGCCGTCGTTGCGCGGGGCGACATGGGTGACGCCGGTGCGGAACCGGATGCGGTCGCCGAACCGGAAGTGCGTGACGTAGTCGGCGAAGTACTGCGCGATCTGATCGTGGCGCGCGAAGTCGGGCAGGTGCGCGGGCATGGGGAAGTCGCTGAATTCCATCCGCTGCCGCGAGGTGTTGATGTGCAGCGACTTGTACGCGGCCGAGACCCCGTTGCTGTTGCCCCACACCCAGTTGCCGCCGACCCGGTCGGACAGCTCGTAACAATCCACGTCCAGGCCGCGTTCGGCCAGCACCTTCACCGCGGCGATGCCGGCCGAGCCCGCGCCGATCACGCACACTCGGGCGCCCTTGGAGGGGTCGAACATGATGCACACTCCTTTGTGACCAGTGGTCATATGACCATTGGTCACTGTACGATCGAAGAGGTCACACCGTCAAGGGCCCGCGGGCAGAGGAGAGCAGTGATGCCGACAGGGACATGGGACCGGCTCGCGCCCGCCCGCCGCGCCGCCGTGGTGGCCGCCGCCGAGGCCGAGTTCGCCGCGCGGGGGTTCAGCGGCGGCAGTCTCAACACGATCTGCCGGGAGGCGGGCGTCGCCAAGGGCAGCCTGTTCCAATACTTCGCCGACAAGGCGGATATGTATGTCTACCTGGCCGAACAGTCCAGCGAACGAATCCACGCGACCATCGACGCGGCTGCGGCGGAACTGCCGTGGGACACCGACTTCGTCGGCGCGTTCGAGAGTCTGGTGACGACCTGGGTGCGGTACTTCTACGACCACCCGCTCGAACGCGCGATGACCGCCGCGGCCAATCTCGAGCCCGATCCGGTCGCCCGCACGGCGGTCCGGGAGGCTGTCAACAAGCATTACCTCGCGGTGCTGCGCCCCCTGCTCGAACGCGCGGTCGTCACCGGCGTGATCCGTCGCGACGCCGACCTCGACGCCCTGCTGGCCCTGCTCCTGCTGATGCTCCCGCATCTGGCGCTGGCGCCGCACGTCCAGGGATTGGACCCGCTGCTCGGGCTGGCCGACGGCGATGCCGATCACGCGGTGCGCGTCGCGCTGAACCTGGTCACCACGGTGCTCGCACCGTTCCGGGTCACCGACACGGTCGCCTGAGGGTCGACCGCCTACGGGTGGCGGTGGATCGGGTCGATCCAGTGCACGGTTTCCGGCTTCTCGATCGGCTCGATATCCAGATTGGCGACCACCGCCTCGCTGTCGCTGCGCACCAGCACGCACTCCAGGGGTTCATCGCTGCTCGCGTTGATCTCCTGGTGCGGGACATACGGCGGCACGAAGATGAAATCCCCGGCCCGGCCTCGGCGACGAACTCCAACTGCTCACCCCAGCGCATCCGCGCCCGCCCCCGCACCACATAGATGACACTCTCCAGCGCACCGTGATGATGCGCCCCGGTCTTGGCATCCGGATGTATCGTGACGGTCCCCGCCCAGATCTGCCGCGCCCCCACCCGCGCCGCATCGATCGCCGCGGCCCGATCCATCCCCGGTGTCTGCGCCGTGTTCGGATCGAGCCGATCCGCCTTGATCACCCGAACCCCGTTGTGCCGCCAGTCTTCTGCTGTCATGCGTGCGCTCCTCCACATCGGTCGGATTCGAGCTGTCGCGCCGACGGCCGGTCGGAGCATGCTCGGATGAGGCTACGCAATCACGGTTTTGCCGCCCGACGGACGTTTTGACTCGATGGGATCACAAGGTGCCGCCGCTGTCGCGTACTCGCTGCGCTTATGAGGTAGCGATGTCAGGCCGCCACGCCGACGCGTTCGCACACCTCGCGAACATCGCGCGCCAATCCAGTCGGCGGGGATTTCCGCAGAGACAGCAGCATGTCGCGGGCATACCCGTTGTAGCTGATCGTCTCGGGCGCAGTGCGCTGCGACTTGTCGAGCAGGGCGAGCACGGCGGCCCATTCCTCTCGCTGCTCGTAGACGCGAGCCAACTCGATCAGATGGCGGCTGCGGCGCGGCACCGATGCGATCGCCTCGGCATGGAAGGATCTCGCTGCGCGCAGCGCTTCGCCGGACCGACGCAGCTCCACCCCGAGGGTGACCGCGTTCGCTCCCTGGACGGCCTGCGAGAACGACGTCTGAACGTGTCGGTAGTCCGGGCCCAGCGCCTTCGCCCAGCGATCAGCCCGATCCCAGGCCGCCCATGCTTCGCCATGCCGACCGCGGCGTCCCTGCACGAGGGCGGCCTCGGCTTGTAGCGCGCCGGTGATTCCCCGCCAGTCGTCCGGCGTCTCGTCACGCTCGACGAAGGGAGCGAGGAGCGCCGTGCCCGAGTCGATCAGGCTGAGCGCTTCGTCCCAGCGACCGGAGTCGCGGAGCGCCTGCACCATCCCCCACGTCGAGCAGGCGATCACGTAGGGGTCGTCGGCCTCGTATGCCTGCTCGAGTGCGCGGTCGGCGACCAGCCATACCAGCGCGGCATCGCGCTGGTAGGCGACGAAGAAGTCCGCCAACTGGTAGACGCCGGCGAGTACGGCGCGAGCTGGACGGCGGTCCGTGCGCGGCGTGCGTGCGGCCAGTTGGGCATCGCGGATCAAATCGGGTAACAGCTCGCCGAGCGCGGTCCGATGGTCCGGAGTGGAGTGCCGTACCGCCCACGCGAGGCGCAGTCGCTCGGCGAGATGCTCGACCGACTGCGCGCCATCGGGCGCCGGTAGTCGGAATTCGGTGAGGGCGGTCTGTACCTGGCGCAGCGCAGGATGCTCGGTCCCTGCATAGAGTTGCACCGACACGGCGTGCCCATTGCCTGTGAGCTCGGCGAGATCCGTCAGGCCGAGCGCGTCGGCGATCTTCAACAGCATCGGCAGCTTCGGCGTCTGGAGCTTGCATGTCTCAACGGCCTTGACCCACTCGGTGGAGCGGTCGACCAAGCCGCCCAGCACGGGACGGGACATGCCGCGGCGCTCTCGCAATCTCTTGATTCGCAGCCCGACGGGCGGAGCGTCTTCCATTCCTCTACCCCTTCGCGGCGGGTGGAGATCAGTGCATGTCAGAGTACGGGGACCAGGGGTACATTTCGTACCCTTTCCGCCCCGCGGCCGACCTTAGCGTCAGTGGACTACACACGCCGGACCACCTGCAGGTGGTCCCTGCCGCCGCGAAGGAACCCGATGATTTCTGTGCGATATGCACGCGAAAACCGAGTCGCGATGGATCGCGGACTCGGTTTTCGCCCGCTCCTGGTCGGTGGGCAGCACACCGCAGACTTATGGTCCGCCGCTGCGGAATCAGGGGTGCGGCGCACTGTCGAGGCGGCGGCGGTATGACACCAGACGAGGTTCCGGTGACGAACACGGACCCGCGTGAGCTGGCGAAGTCGGCCGGCGTCGTCGAGGCGATGCGCATCGCCATCACGGCGCAGCGGGCCGTCACTCGCGGCGCGGCAGCGGGATGGCTGCAGCGCGAGGATGGTTCATGGTCGGTGATCGACGAGCACGGCCGCGAGCACCCGGAGCCGTGCCGGGTGATAGCCGACGACGATCTCGCTGCTGATGTGGCCGCCGCGCTCGCCGCGGTGGCCGGGCCGGTCGTGATCGATGTCGATCCGCTGTATTCGCCCGCGGTGCGTGCGGCCCTCGAACACGCTGAGCGCATCGCGCGCACTGCGCGGAGACCTCAGGTAGAGATCGCCGATCTGCGAACCGCGCTCGACCACCCACACTGAGATCACGCGCATGTGGCCCGGCTGGTTGTTTGCTCGAATCCCGACACAGCGAAATATGCGTCCCCAGCGACAAATTCGGGAGATCCGCCGCCGATCAGAGTCACCGGCCCGGCAGCGGGAGGATGCCGAGGTCGGCGTCGAGCCCGCCGTCGACCACCAGGGTGGTGCCGGTGATGTAGCTCGCGGCGGGGGAGGCGAGGAACCAGATCGCCTCGGCCTGTTCGCGGGGTTCGGCGAGACGGCCTAGAGGAATGCGACGCTCCAGGGCGGTCAGCAGGGCGGGGTCCTGGTGTACGCCGACGGTGATGCCGGTGCGGGTGAGGCCCGGTGCGATCGCGTTGATCCGGATCCCTTGTGCGGCATAGTCGAGCGCCAGCGCGCGGACGAGGTTGATCACCGCGCCCTTGGATGCGTTGTACGCCCAGTTTCCGGTATCGCCGCGCAGACCGGCGACCGAGGCGGTGAACACCGCCGAACCGCGGGAGTCGCGCAGGGCAGGTAGTGCGGCCCGGAGGCCGTGAACCGGGCCGAGCAGATTCACGTCGAGTATGCGATCGGCCCTGCCCACCGCGTCCGGGGATTCCAGCGGTGGCGTACCCCCGATCCCGGCATTGAGCACGATCGTGTCGAGCCGTCCGAACCGGCTGAGCGCGGTGTCGACCGCGGCCTGATTGACCGCCGCCGTGGCGACGTCACCGGCGAGCGTCACGATGCCGTCGCCGAGATCGGCGAGCCCGCGCTCGGTGACATCCACCGCCACCACGCCATGTCCACGTTCGGCGAAGAGTTCGACTGTGGCGCGGCCTATTCCGGATGCGGCGCCGGTCACGATCGCGACGCGGTGGACGCCGGCGGGGGCGGTCACCCGATGCCATTCTGCGGACGCGAGGGGAAACCACCCGCGTCGGAGCGGCTGACAGTGATCGCCGGCCGTGCCGGACCGCATCGATCGAGGAGCGCGCTGGTCATGAGACCGAAATCTAGGTGGTTGCCTGCGTTCCGTGAACGGTTGCGATCACCCGGAACCGGAGGTGTGCGGATGTGCGGGTCAGAGGGTGATCGGATCGGCGAAGACCGCGCCGGTGCCGGTCACATCGAGAGAGCGGGTGGTGATACTGGTGTAGGGCCGGACAGTCAGTGGCCCAGCGCAATTGGTGACAACCAGGTGGAAGTCGCGGCCGTGGACGTAGCCGGTCGCGTCCGGACGCAGGGCCTGCTCGCCGACCGGGATCTTGACGATCTTGCCCGGTGCGACCGACAGCTCGACGCCGAGCCCACCGGAGACATTCGGCCCGACGCCGAGCTCGATGCCCGGGTCCAGGGAGGTCAGGCCGACGTCGAGCGTGGCGTCGGCGCCCGCGTCGAAGCCGAGTCGTCCCTCCAGCTTCACCTCGACATCGATATCGGCCGCACACGCCACGAGATACCCCGCCTCGACCGTGCCCGTCCCCGGCCCGGTGACCCGCCCGTACCCGGTGATATCGAGGCCTCCCGATTGGTGGGCATCCCGTTGAGCGCCCCGACCGGCCGAGCGGCGATATCACCGTGCCCCACGGTGTATTCGAGCCCACCCGGCGCGTCATAGGTCTTCTCGTGCGCGGATGCCGTAGCCGTCGCCGGAACCAACACGAGCAGATGACCGACGCTGAGCGCGGCACCGACCGCCACGCGCTTCCTGTACATGTTTCTCCCGCTCTGTCTCGATCAGCCGGACGGCCGACGGCCATCGTTTCCGCTGAACCTCCAGAAACCCTGGACGCTCACTGGGAGAACTCTGGGAGTGAAGCGAGGGGCGTCGAGTGTGGACAGAGCACCGATCGCCGTGAAGGCGATCAGGTCCTCGAACTGAACTCACTGTTCCAATTCACTGGACGGTCGGGATGATGTCGATGAACCTTCCCGTTAGCATCAATGTATGAAGCACATTGTTGTCGCCGGCGGGACCGACGGCCTCGGGCGGGCGGCCGCTCTCGACCGCCTGGCCAAAGGCGACACCGTCGTGGTCATCGGGCGGAACCCGGTGCGCGGCGCCGAGTTCCTGGCCGCGGCCGAGGCGCTCGGTGGCGGAGACCGTGCGCATTTCGTCGCCGCCGACCTCAGTTCGATCGCGGCCACGCGTGCGGCGATCGCGGCGGTTCGGGCGCGCATCACCCGGCTCGACGCCCTGGTGCTGTGCGCGCGGCACTACCGGTCCGAACGGCTGGTGACCGCGGAAGGATTCGAGTACACCCTCGCCCTGTTCTATCTGAGCCGCTTCGTGCTCGGCTACGAGATGCTCGACCTGCTCGCGGCCGCACCACGGCCGCTGATCCTCAATGTGGCGGGCCCCGGCAGCGGCACCGGCCAGATCCGCTGGGGTGACCTGGGTTTCGCGCAGGGCTATCACGGCCTGCGCGCGCTGTCGCAGGGCGGTCAGCTCAACGACCTGCTGGGGATCGAGTTCGCGCGCCGTGCCCCTGCCCCGGTGCGATACGTGCTCCTGCACCCGGGTGTGGTCGATACCGGACTGTCCGGCGACTACGACCCGGAGATGGCAGCGCGGGTCCAGGCGATGCGGGTGGGCGCGCAGTCGGTGGCACAGGCGGTCGGTCCCATCCTCGACGTGCTGAACAATCCGCCTGCCGAGCCGTTGACCGCGATCGTGCTGGGCAGGCCGCTCGATGTGCGGGGGCCCGCCTTCGACTCGGTCGCGGCGGCCCGGCTGTTCGGCGAGACGACACGCCTGCTCGCGGACTTCGGTGTGCCATCGCCCGTGGGTGCCGGCGAGTCCTGAGCCGGGAACTGCGCGCGAACCTCGACCGGTCGAATACGATGATCGGCCGAACTCGACTGCGAGCCCGGCCCGATCGCGCGGTGCTGACCGGCCTTCTTCAGACCGGTCCGTGTCCCGCGGCGACCCGCCCCGCGACATGGCGCACGTCGCGATGCGAGATCAGCCATTCGCCCTCGTGCTGCTCGAACTCGTCCCGGACCAGCCCGATGACGGACCAGTCGGCCGGCCTGCCGACATCGGTGGCCGGGGTGCTCGAGAACCAGTGCCAGACCGTGACATAGGCCGTGAGCAGGGGTTTGCCACCGTCCCATTCGATACCGGCCTGCCCGACCACATGGGCCACCAGGGACCGCTGCGACTTCGGCACGCGGCTCATGTGCGCGGTGAACTCGTCGCGGCCGTGGAACAGCACCGGCGGGCCAGGCATGATCCGGTACTCGATCAGCGCGTTCGGGGTGAAGCACTCGCTGAACCGCTCGCTCTCCTGGGTGTCGGCGATCCGGAAGAATTTGTTGAACGTTCGGAAGATCGCCCGCTCCGCCTCGATTGTGGCGAGCAGATCGTCGTGTACAGCGGTCACGTCGGTCCTTTCTCTGCCGGCGAGCGCACATCGCACGGCGCGTAATTCAGGCCGGTGTTCCCAGCCCGGCACGTAGTCGATTGCAGGCTGTCGCGTCGGCGGGGGAGACGGTGACAAGGCCGAAGCGGAAAGGGCGGTGGCTCAAGGGTTCTCCGTGGTGCCGTAGGCGCGCAGGAAGGTGTCGACGGCCGCCGTGGCGACGGCGTGCATCTCGGCGGTGGCGACCTTGCGGGTGCCCAGCCGGGTCCGGCCCTCCATGGGACCGGTGATCAGGACGAGGAACTGCTCGGCGGCGGTCGCCGGATCGCTCGCGCGCAGCCGGCCCGCCAGTGCCAGCCGTGCCAGCCGATCGGCGAGCGCGTCGCCGAGCTGGTCGGACGTGCGGCTCACCACGACATCGATCAGATCGGGGAACTGGGCGACCTGGCCGTAGGTGAGCCAGCGCAGGGATCGGGACTGCTCCGAACAACACGACCGGATCAGCCGGTAGGCCACATCTTCCAGGGTGGCGCGCAGGTCCTCGCCCGGGGTGCGCAACCGTTCGACCACTGCCAGGTTCTCGGCCAGGACGGCGTCGCTCACGGCGGCCAGCGCGTGCCGGAACAGCGTTTCCTTGTCGTTGAGGTGGTTGTAGATGGTCGGCTTGGCGACCCCGGCCACCTCGGCGATCTCCTGCACGCCCGCCTGCGCGTACCCCCGCCGGGCGAACACCACGAACGCCGCGTCCAGGATCGCCTGGCGCTTGTCGATCCGCCCGCGCGAAGTGGTCTGACCGGCCGGTGTCGTCGCTGAAGTCACGACCGCAGTCTATCCCATCCGCATCGGAAAGTTGCCTCACCGGTTCAGTTCCATGTACTCCGGTTGATATGTTCCAGAGTGAACATTAGAGTGAACCAGCGAGTTCAATTCATGCTGCTCCAGTTCGGGAGAAATCGATGACGCAACCCCTGGAAGACCGGCTCGACCCGGCCCTGCGCCGGATGATCGCCGTGATCCTGCTCGGCGGGATCATGGGCATCCTCGACGGTTCGATGGCCGCGGTCGCGGTCGACACGTTGTCCGCCCGATTCGACACCTCGCTCGCCACTGTGGGCTGGGTGTCCACCGGATACCTGCTGGCCCTGACCCTCACGATCCCGGTCGGCGCGTGGGCGGTCGACCGGTTCGGCGGCCGCACGCTGTGGCTGTCCGGGCTGGTGGTCTTCCTGCTCGGCTCGATCGGTTCCGGCCTGGCCTGGTCCATCGACAGCCTGATCGTGTTCCGGGTGATCCAGGGCATCGGCGCTGGCATCCTCGACCCGCTCATGCTCACCCTGCTGGCGCGGGCGGCGGGCCCGAGCCGGATGGGCCGGGTGATGGGCGTGATGGGCATCGTCGGGTCGACCGGTCCGATTCTCGGCCCGATCGTCGGCGGCCTGATCCTGAGCAGCTTCGACTGGCGCTGGATGTTCCTGATCAATGTGCCGATCGCGATCGTCGCGTTCGTGCTGTCGCGCCGGATCCTGCCCGCCGACCCGCCCGAGCCGTCCACCACCAAGCTCGACGTGCTCGGTGTGGCATTGATCGGTCCCGGTGTCGCCGCCGGTGTGCTCGCGCTGTCGGCGGTCGGCGAGCACGGGACCGCCGCGAGCTGGTCGGTGCTGCTGCCGCTGGGGGTCGCCGTCGTCCTGCTGGCCGGCTACGCCGTGCACGCATTGCGCCCCAGGCTCACTCCGCCGCTGATCGACCTGCGGCTGTTCGCGCGGCGCAGCTTCACCGCCAGTGTGATCGCGGCCGCGCTGCTCGGTCTGGTCAGCTTCGCCAGCATCTTCGCGATCCCGCTGTACTACCAGCAGGTGCGCGGCTTCGACGCCTTCGAAGCCGGTCTGCTGCTCGCGCCCTTCGGTCTCGGTTCGGCGTTCGCGATGCCGTTGGCGGGCAGGCTGTCCGACACACTCGGCTCCCGCAGGCTCGCGCTGATCGGCGCGACCATCGCGCTGCTGAGCTCGCTGGTGTTCACCCGCTTCGACGCGGACACCCACCTGTGGTGGACGGCGCTGGCGGCGGTCGCCCTCGGCATCGGCACCGGGTCGGCGGGCGCGCCGGTCATCGGATCGGTGTATCGCACGCTGCCGCCGGAGCTGGTGCCCCAGGGCAGTTCGGTGCTGTACATGCTCAACCAGCTCGGCGCGTCGATCGGTATCGCGACGGTCGCCCTGGTCATGGAGACCACGGTCGGCGCGCAGCTGGGCTTCCAGCACGCCTACCTCTGGATCGCGGGCGGTGCGGTGATCATGATCGCCGCGGCCTCGTTCATCCCCGGCAAGCCAACGGCCGCGCCCACCGAGGACGCCGTCCCGCCGGCCACGCCGGTGGCCGACCGGGCCGATGCGGTGTGATCGATGAGCATTCCCACCGGACAGTGGCTCGAGATCCTGCAGGCCCCCGAACGGGACCGGCTGACGGTGACCGAGGTGTGCCGCCGCTACGAGATCTCCCGCAAGACGTACTACAGCTATCTCGCGCGCTACCGGGCACACGGTGAGGACGGGCTCGCCCCGCGCTCCCGTCGCCCGAAAACCGTGCCCGGCCGCTCACCCGCGGACCTCGAGGCGGCCGTGGTGCGGATCCGGCTGACCCGCCCCGGCTGGGGCGCCCGCCGGATCCGCGCCGAGCTGCTCCGCGCCACCACCGACCACGTCCCCGCCGTCTCCACGGTGCACGCGATCCTGCGCCGCCACGACCTGGTCGGCCGGCCCTGATGCCGACCACCGGGACCACGCCCACCGACCTCCTCACCCAGATCGACGCGTGCTCGGTAGTCGTCATCAGGCGCGCCGGCCCCACCTGGGGATCTCCCCTGCGCCCGGCGTGGCGAACCCCTCCTCGGAATCCGTCGGCAGCAGGTGGCCTCGCGCGAGAATAATGGCTCGCCGTGGACAACCCGGGCACGCGAGAGAGCAGACGGTTCGCCTTCGAATGGGGCGAACTCGAGGTGTTCGGCACCGGCGACCCGGTGCCGAACACCCTGAATCCGATCGTGGCAGTTACCTCGCAGCTGGAGACCCGATTTCGTCCCGCGCTGCTTCGCGTTCGCCGATGGTTGCCCGGCGCCTACATCGCGGTGTGGCCTGAGAATGTGCCGATGCCGGACGATGGCGGGGCGGGGGAACGTGCCCTTCGGCTGGTGAAAGACGTCGTGTTGGCCGAGGTCCATGCGCTGAGCTGCCTCATGTGCGCGGCACGGTTCCAGGGAATCTACCCGGACCTGGGTGTCCCGTTGTTCGGCCGACACTGGCAGCGCATCGACTGGTCAGCGGATGCCCTTGCTGTGGAAACGATTTCACCGCCTCTCGAATTCAGGCTCTTGCTCTCCTTCCTGCTGCACGAGCATGACCCCGGTCAGCACAACCCGTCCGTGTCTGACGGGATGTGCTGGTTGGCGAGCCGACCGCGCGCGGAGCGATGGTGTTGTCGGCGTCGCGGTTCACAGTGGGCTCCCAGCCGGTACCCAGCTGGGCTGTAGCGGGCGGGGACAAGGTGGTGGCTATGTCAGCTACCGCCATCGTGCCTTCCGGGCACCTCGATACCCGCGCCGAACTCGGCGAGCCGGGCACGGCTCGCCGTGACGGACGTGTGCAGTGGATCGGCCTGGTCCTGCTGCTGGTGGAGACCGCGGGGGCCTACCTGTGGAACCTGTCGGCCAACGGGTGGGCCAACACCTACTACGCGGCTGCCGTCGAAGCGGGGGCGACGTCGTGGAAGGCGTTCTTCTTCGGGTCGCTCGACGCGTCCAACGCCATCACCGTCGACAAGACCCCGGCCTCGTTGTGGCCGATGGAACTGTCGGTGCGGCTGTTCGGGATGAACAGCTGGAGCATGCTGGTGCCGCAGGTGCTGCTCGGTGTCGCGTCGGTGGCCCTGCTGTGGGCGATCGTGCGGCGGCACTACGGAGCGAATGCCGGACTGCTGGCGGGTCTGCTGCTGGCGGTGACCCCCGTCGCGGCGTTGATGTTCCGGTTCGACAATCCCGACGCGCTGCTGGTGCTGTTGATGCTGGCCGCGGTGTGGGCGATGAGCCGGGCGCTGAGTGACGGCCGGTGGCGCTGGCTGGTGTGGTGCGGCTTGTTCGTCGGGCTGGGGTTCCTGGCCAAGCAGTTGCAGGTCCTGCTGGTCCTGCCCGCGCTCGCCCTGACCTACCTGCTGTTCGGGCCACCCGCGCTGGGCAAGCGGATCGCGCAGTTGTTCGCGGCCGGGGCGGCGATGGTCGCCGGTGCGGGCTGGTGGATTCTGATCGCCCAGTTCTGGCCCGCCGATCAGCGACCGTATTTCGGTGGCTCGGAGAACAATTCGATCATCGAACTCACCCTCGGCTACAACGGGCTGGACCGGCTCAGCGGCGGTGAAGGCGCCGGCGGCGGATTCGGTGGCGGGAACCTGCCCGACATCTCCGGTGACGTGCCCGGCGGCTCCGGAGGTGGAAGTCCGTTCTCGCAGAGCGGGATCGGGCGGATGTTCAATGCCGCGGTCGGCGGACAGATCGCCTGGCTGATCCCCGCGGCACTGATCCTGCTGGTCGCCGGCATCGTGGTGTGCGGGCGTGCGCGCCGCAGCGATCCGCGCCGGGCCGTGCTCGTGCTGTTCGGTGTGTGGGGCGTGGTCACCGGTGTGGTGTTCAGCCTGATGAGCGGCATCTTCCACGAGTACTACACCGTCGCCCTGGCACCGGCCCTGGCCGGGACCGTCGCCGCGGGGCTCGGCCTGCTGTGGCCGCGGCGGGACCGCTGGTGGATCCGGCTGACCCTGGCCGCCACTGTCGCGGCGACCGCGATCACGGCGTGGATTCTGCTCACTCGCACACCGGATTTCGTGCCGTGGCTGAAGTGGGTAGTCGCCGCTGCCGCAGTGCTCGCGGTGGGCGGGCTGCTGGCCGGGAAGCGCACGAACCTCGCCGTGGTGACGGTGCTGGCCGCGCTGTTCGTCGGCGTCGCCGGACCTGTGGCCTACACCGTCGACACGATCGGCACCGCGCACACCGGGTCGATCCCGACCGCGGGCCCGCAGACCGAGCGGAGCGCGGGCGGACCCGGCGGATTCCCGGGCGCTGTCGGCGACGATCCGAGCACGGACGGTGGCATGCCCGGCGCCGATCGAACCCCCGGATCCGGCGCCACGACGATCCCCGGATTCGGCGGCGGTGACGTCAGCGACGAGGTGGTGGCCTTGCTCGACGCCGATCACGATTCCTACCGATGGGTCGCGGCGACAGTCGGCTCGATGTCGCAGGGTGGGTATCAGCTCGCCAGCGATGGCGAGGTCATGGCCATCGGCGGGTTCAGCGGCGGCGACCCGTCGCCGACCCTGGAGCAGTTCCAGCGCTACGTCGCCGACGGTGACATCCACTACTTCATCGCCGGCGGATCCGGCGGTGGACCGGGCTCGTCGAACACCAGCGCAGGATCCAGGATCACCGCCTGGGTGACGGAACACTACGACGCCATCGAGATCGACGGCGTCACGCTCTACGACCTCACCCAACCGAAGACCTGACACGAACGCAGCGCCCGCCGGGAACCTGTCCGGCGGGCGCTGCGGCTGTTCTGCGAACCCGTCAGGCGGCGTCGAGGGCCGCGGTGATCTTGCGCAGCATCGCGGTCACCGCGGGGCTGGGCACACCCTGGGCGAACTGGGCGGCGGATTCGGTGGCGGTCAGGACGGTGTCGCGGAAGTTGGCCGCCTCGGCCGGGTGCTGCTCGCCCAGCAGGAGCATGGCCGCGGTGAGGCTCGGCAACACCTGGTCGGCGAGCTCGGCGACCGACTTACCGTGCAGGTGAATGTCGTTGGACTTGGTGGCCAGCACGTGACCGACCAGACCGGTCGCCGACATCAGCGCGATCGAGCCGTGCGAGATCGCCTTGTGCGGCGCGCCCGCGGCCGCCATCAGCGAGACGGCGCCGTAGGCGGCGGTGCGCAGGGTGCCGGCATCCTGGGCGGTCAGGGTGGTGACAGACATGGTGTTCTCCTCGAAATCCGTTGTGGCGCCGACGGTGTCGGTGCCGGTTGTCTTCTTCGATGAACACACTGTGCCGGGGCGTCCTGATACCGCCCTGACGCACACCTGACACCACCACTGACACGCGATCGGCCGATACTCAGAGCCACCTGATCCGGCGGAACACCACCACCAGCGCCAGGCAGATGACCACCATCGTCGCCAGCACCACCGGATAACCCCACGTCTGCTTCAGTTCCGGCATGTAGTCGAAGTTCATCCCGTAGATGCCGGCGATCATCGTCGGCACCGCCAGGATCGCCACGAACGCCGAGATCCGGCGCATATCGGCGCTCTGCTGGATCGCGATCTTGGCCACCGCCGCGCTCACCAGCGCGGTCAGCGACTCGTCGAGGTCGCTGATCCGCTCGGCGACACCGGTGTGATGATCGGCCACATCACGCAGGTAGCGGCGGATCTCCTTGGGCAGCGGTGTCTCCGGGCGGGTCAGCAGCTGCAACGGCTGTGCCAACGGGCTCACCGCTCGCCGCAACTCCACGATCTCGCGCTTGAGCTGATAGATCGATTCGATCGGCAAGCGGCTGCGCGGGGTGAACAGTTCCTCTTCGATCTGCTCGACGTCGTATTCCACCGATCCGGCGACCTCGAGATAGGAATCGACGACGTGATCGGTGATCGCGTGCAGCACCGCCCCCGATCCCCGCGCGAGGCGCTGCGGATCCGCTTCCAGCCGGTGCCGGACCTCGGCCAGCCCGGAATGCTCACCGTGCCGGACCGCGACCACGAAATCGGGCGCGGTGAACACCATGATCTCGCCGGTCTGGACGATCTCGCTCACGGTCGCCATGTCGTGCTCGACATAGGCGACCGTGCGCATCACCGTGACCAGGGTGTCGTCGTAGCGCTCCAGTTTCGGCCGCTGGTTGCCCTTCACCGCGTCCTCGACCGCCAGCGAATGCAGGTCGAAGGTCCGGGCGATCTCACCCATCTGCCGGGCATCGGGCTCGAACAACCCCACCCAGACGAACCCCTCGCACCGGCGCCGCACCTCCGCCAGCGCGGCGGCCGGGGTGAACCGGCCGGGCAGACGCCGCCCGGCCACGTAGACACCGCAGTCGACGATCGCCCGCGCCGTCGGAACCGCCGGTTTCGGCACGTCCTGCGCGGGGAGGAGGCGGGAACGTCGAAACCGGAACTGCGGAGCTGATGACACCGCACCGATCCTACGGAGCCCCCGGTCCGTTATCCGTGCGGCTGACTCGGGTCGTAGCCGGGACAGCCCGCGTACGGGCGGGGGAGTTCGGGCTTGGCGCCGAAGCAGACGCTGTTCGGGTCGGTCGGATCGTAGGAGTCGCCTTCCCTGCGGTGGGTGCCGGACGGGACCGGAACGGGGGTGGTGGAGTCGGTGGGGGTGGTGGGCGGCGGCGTCGTCGGGGTGGGCGGCACCGGGTCGGCGGCGCGCGAGCAACCGGTTCCGAGAAGCGCCAAAGCGAGCACGGAAGTGACGAGCAGGGTGCGGTTCACAACTGTCCCTTCATCGGAGATCGCCGCCGCCGACGGACGGCCAGCACACTTTCGGCAACACTAATGTGCTGGGCCGTCGCCGCCGTCAGCGGGGGAGCAGGGTGATGCGCGCGTTCGCGGCGGGACTCAAGCCGGTGTGGAAGCGCCGCGGCGGCTCGATCGGGCCGTCGATCGGCGCGATGCGGCGATGCTCGAGCACCGTGCGGAACAGGATCCGCGCCTCGGCCAGGGCGAACTGCGCGCCGAGGCAGCGGTGCGCGCCCGCGCCGAAGGTGAGCCAGGTGTTGGTGCTCGGGCGGTGGTCGAGGAACCGCTCGGGACGGAAGGTCATCGGGTCGGGGTAGTGGTGCTCGGATTCGTGGATCAGCAGGATCGGCACGATGACGATCGCGCCCTTCGGGATGGTGATGCCGTTGATCTCGGTGTCGCGCAACGCCCGTCGGCCGGTGAACGGCGAGACCGGGCGCAGCCGCATGACTTCGGCGACCACCGCGTCGAGATAGTCGTCCAGACGCGCGCTGTCGCCGGTGTCGACGGCGGCGTCGACCTCGGCCATGGCGGCGGGATGGGCGGCCAGCATGGCGGCGATCCAGCCGAGGGTGATGGCGGTGGTCTCGTAGGCGCCGAGCAGGACCCCGCGCATATTGCGGGCCAGGGCGGGGTCGTCGTGCTGGTCGAGATCGGTGCCGATGTAGCGCGACAGTACGTCGCGGCGGCCGCTCGCGTGCTCGGGCGCGGCGCGGCGGGCGGTGATCTCCTCGACGATGACGGCGTCGACCTCGCGCTGGGCGCGGCGCAGCGGCGGGTAGGGGATGGTCAGGCCGCCGATGAACGGGGTGATCAGGGTGACGGCGAGGAAGCCGCGGCTCTCGATCTCGCCGAACCACGCGCCGACCGCGTTCCGCAGGCGGTCGCGGCGCTCGGGGGCGACCTCGCCGAAGACGACGCCGAGCAGCACGCCGATGGCGAGGTCGTAGCCCGCCGTCAGGAATTCGAAGGACTCACCCACCGGCCAGTTCGGCAGTTCGCGCTCGACCACGTCGACCATCAGGTCCTCGTAGGAACGCAGTGCGGCGGTTTGGAACGGCGGCGCGAAATGCTTGCGTTCGCGCCGGTGCTCTTCGCCGTCGAGGAAGATCATCGTCTGCTTGCCGAACATCACGTCGTGACTCGAGAACCGGCTCAGCACCTGGCCGATGGAGAAGTCGTCGTGATTGGCGAACAGCGCGCGCACATCACCGGGTTCGTGGGTGACCAGCATCGTGGGAAATCCGGGGGGATCGACGACGAATCGCTCGCCGAATTCCCGCAGCGGGGAACTGTGCGTGCCGGGGCGCAGCAATCCGCCCAGCTCGCCGAGCCGGCGCAGGGGTAGTCGGGGCAGGTCGCGCAGCGCGAGGGAGGTCTGTGACACCCCGCCATCCTCACCGCGAAAATGCCGTTGTGCCAAGCGGTGTCGAAAATTCGATGCCCCCAACTATCGGGGCTCACCATGACGCGGTCGATGGTTCACGACGCCCGCTGAGCGCTCGTGTGGCCGCTATTGTGGGCGCAGTCAGTGGGTTCCACGGTCAGAGGAAGTAGTTCGTGCTCAACACTTTCGTCGAAACATTGTTCGCCCAGGTCGAGAATCGGCCGGCCGAGGTGGTGTATCGGTTCTTGGACAATGGTGACGTCGATGGTGTCGTGCACGAATTGTCCTATGCCGAACTGGGGCGGCGGGCCCGCGCGATCGGCGCCGTGCTCCAGGATTCCGCGCCGCGGCGGGCGCTGTTGCTGTATCCGGCCGGGCCCGAGTTCGCCGAGGCGTTCTTCGGGTGTCTGGTCGCCGGGGTGGTCGCGGTGCCTGCGCCGCTGCCGGAGTGGGAGAACCGGTCACTGCGGCGGTTGCGGCGGATGGTGGCCCACGCCGAGGTCGACATCGTGCTGGCGCCGCGCCGGATCCTCGCCGAAGCGGCGGCGCTGGGAGCCGAGATCCCGGAATTGGCCGGGGTGCCGTGGCTGTCGACCGACGACCTGCCCAGCGCGGCAGCCCTGCGCTGGCGCGAACCGGAGCTGCGACCGGACTCGGTGGCTTTCCTGCAGTACACCTCCGGCTCGACCAGCGCGCCGCGCGGCGTGGTCCTCACCCACGCCAACCTGCTGCACAACCAGGCGGCGCTGACCGCGGGCCTGGGCCACGACCGGATCGCCGACCACGACGGCGCGCTGTTCGCCAGCTGGCTGCCGATGTACCACGACATGGGACTCATCGCGCCGCTGCTGCACACGGTGTATCGCGGCGCGCACTCGGTGCTGATGTCGCCGCTGCACTTTCTGCAGCGGCCCGAGCGGTGGCTGCGCGCCATCTCCACCTATCGCGCGCACACCAGCGGTGGACCCAATTTCGCCTACGAACTGTGTCTGCGCCGGATCGCGCCCGAGCAGCTCGACGAGCTGGACCTGAGCTCGTGGCGGTGCGCGTTCAACGGCGCCGAGCCCGTGCGGGCGGGCACGGTGCGCCGCTTCAGCGACACCTTCGCTCGTGCCGGGTTCCGCGCGACGGCCCAGCAACCGGTCTACGGCCTGGCCGAGGCCACGCTGATCGTCACCGCCCCGTCCACGATCGCCGCGCCGACGATCATGCCCGCCGCGGAAAGTCCCACGCGCGGTGGCGAACTCGTCGGCGTCGGTCGCGCGGTGCCGGGGATCTCGCTGTCGATCGTCGATCCGGACGGCGGGACCGAGCGCGCGGAGGGGGAGGAGGGCGAGATCTGGGTGGCCGGTGACAGCGTCGCGGCGGGCTACTTCCGCGACGAGGCGGCCACCGCCGAGGTCTTCGGCGCCGAGCTACCCGGGCACGACCGTACGTTCCTGCGCACCGGCGATCTCGGATTCCTCTCCGGTGGTGAACTTTTCGTCACCGGCAGGCGCAAGGATCTGGTGATCGTGGACGGGCGCAATCACTATCCGCAGGACATCGAGGTCACCGTCGAGGCGGCTCACAGCGGGGTCCGGGCGGGGTGTGTGGCGGCGTTCTCCGTCGATCTGGACGGGGAGCAGCCGGTCGTCGTCGCGGAGGTCCGCGGGACCGACCCCGCCGAGTTGTCGGCGATCGAAGGTGCTGTGCGGGCCGCGGTGGCGACCGAGCACGGCCTGACCCTGGCCGCGGTTCTGCTGATCCGGCCGGGCACGATCTTCAAGACCAGCAGCGGGAAGATCCAGCGCTCGGCGTGCCGGGCGGCCTACCTGTCCGGAGAACTGCTGACCCTGCTGGCCGGTCCCGTGCGCGCGCCGGAGGACGAGATCGCCGACGTCGAGGCGGACATCGCCGCGGAGCCCGAGGTCGATGAGCCCGCGTCGGCTCTTTCGGCGGAGGCGGTGCGGGACTGGCTGGTGACCGCGATCGCCCGCCAGGCCCTGCTGGATCCCGAGCGGGTCGACGTGCACCGCCCGCTGGTCGAATTCGGCCTGGGCTCAGCGGATCTGGTGGAATTGGTCGTCGACCTGTCCGACTTCGCCGGCCGCTTCATCGACACGAACCTCTTCTTCGACCACCCCACAATCGACGGTGTCGCGACCGTCCTGGCCGCACCGGCCGAGGACGTGGCGGCGCAGGCTCCGGCCGTCGACGCGGTCGCGACCACGGACACCGACGACGACGGCATCGCGATCATCGCCATGTCGTGCCGGTTCCCCGGCGCCGCCGATTCCCCCGAGGCGCTGTGGCGGCTGCTGGACGGCGGGGCCGACGGGCTGGGCGAGGTGCCGCCGGGGCGCTGGGACATCGACGGCCTGTACAACCCCGACACGACCGCGACCGGCACCGCCTATACGTTCCGCGGCGGATACGTCGACGGGATCGACCGTTTCGACGCCGCGTTCTTCGGCATCGGCCCCCGCGAAGCGGCGGTCATGGACCCTCAGCAGCGGATGATGCTGCACCTGGCCTGGGAAGCCATCGAACGCTCGGGACGTGATCCCCGGACCCTGCACGGCAGCGCCACCGGCGTCTACCTGGGCGTCTACAGCACCGGGTATCTGGCCGACCCGGCACCCGAGCAGCTGAACGGACAAGTGGGAACGGGCCTTTCGCCGAGCGTCGCCTCGGGCCGGATCTCCTACACACTGGGCCTGCACGGCCCGGCCGTCACCCTGGATACCGCGTGCTCCTCCTCGATCGTGGCGATGCACCTGGCGATGCAGGCGCTGCGGGCGGGAGAGTGCGATCTCGCGCTGGCGGGTGGCGCCACTCTGCTCATGTCGCCGGTCGCTCATATCGAGCTGTGCCGGTTGGGCGTGCTGTCCCCGACCGGCCGGTGCGCCCCGTTCTCCGCCGACGCGGATGGGACGGTGTGGGCCGAAGGCGCGGGCATGGTGCTGCTCAAGCGGCTGGGCGACGCCCGCCGCGACGGTGACCGGGTGCTCGCGGTCGTGCGCGGGTCCGCGGTCAATCAGGACGGCCGCAGCCAGGGCCTGAGCGCGCCCAATGGTGCCGCGCAGGAACAGGTTCTGCGCTCGGCGCTGCGGGTGTCGGGGCTGACCCCGCACGACATCGACTACGTGGAAGCGCACGGCACGGGCACCGCGCTGGGCGACCCGATCGAGGCGCGGGCACTGGCCCGGGTCTACGGGCCGGGCCGGGATCCGGGGCGGCCGCTGGGGATCGGCTCGCTCAAGTCGAACCTGGGCCACACGCAGGCGGCGGCGGGCGTGGCGAGTGTCATCAAGCTCGTGCTCGCGCTCGAGCACGAGCGCATTCCGGCCACCCTGAACGTGAATGCCGCCTCGCCCCATGTCGATTGGGAGCGCAGCGGGGTCGCGGTCCACGGGCAGACCTCCCCGTGGCGACGCGGCGACCGGCCGCGCCGGGCCGGGGTGAGTGCGTTCGGGCTGAGCGGTACGAACGCGCACCTGATTCTCGAGGAACCCGCACCGAGCCCCGCGCCGGTCGCGTCCGGCGGCGAGACCGCGGTCGCGCTGCTGCCGATCTCGGCGCGCAGCGAACGATCGCTGCACGGGCAGGCCGAGCGGCTGCTCGACCTCGTGCTCGCCGATCCCGGCGCCGAGCCGTGGTCGGTGTCGCGGGCGCTGAGCACCGAACGCAGCCAGTTCGAGCGCCGCGCCGTGCTGGTCGCCGCCGATCGGGACGAGATGATCGGCGCGCTGCGCGACCTGGTCGACGGCCGGACCGCGGCGAATGTCGTGGTGGGCGACGGTCCGGTGCTGACCACCGCGAAGACGGCCTTCGTCTTCCCGGGGCAGGGTATGCAGTGGGTCGGCATGGCGCGGGACCTGCTCGACGAATCGGCGGCGTTCCGTGCCGAATTCGAGCTGTGCGACAAGGTATTCGGTACGTATCTCGGCTGGTCGCTGACCGCCCGGCTGGCCACGCTGACCACCGCCGATCTGGTCGATTTCCCGGTCGTGCAGCCGGTGCTGTTCGCGACCATGGCCGCCTTGGCCGCCACCTGGCGAGCGGCGGGTGTGGCCCCGGACGCGGTGCTCGGGCACAGCCAGGGTGAGATCGCCGCCGCGTACTGCGCGGGTGCGCTCGACCTCGACGATGCCGCCCGGATCGTCGTCACCCGCAGCCGCCTGATGCAGGCCATCGACGCCCCGGCGGCGATGGCGATGATCGGGTTGCCCGAGGCCGAGGTGGCCGCGCGGCTGCTCGCCTACGACGGCCGGATCTCGATCGCCGCGGTGAATATCCGGCGATCGACCATCGTGGCCGGTGAACAGGCTGCCGTCACCGCGCTGCTCGCCGAACTAGACGATGCGGGCGTCTACACCCGGCTCGGTGCGTCGGGGCCGGGCCTCGCCGGGCACTGCCGGATCATCGAGGAGATCCGCGACGACCTGACCGCGCAGCTGGCAGACCTGACCGCGAACGTGCCCACCATTCCGTGGTATTCGACGGTGACCGGCGAGCCGATGACGCTCGCGCCGGCGGGACCGGACTACTGGTACCGCAATGCGCGCGAGACGGTGCGCTTCGCCGCCACCGTCGAGCGGATGATCGGCGACGGTGTCCGCTACTTCGTGGAGCTGGGCGCGCATCCGTCGTTGACCGCCGCCGTCCGGACCGTCGCGGAGGAACTCGGGCGGGACGTGATCGCCGTCGGGTCGCTGGTGCGAGCTCAGGACGGGCCGACGGCGCTGGCGCGGTCCCAGGCGGCGCTCTACGCCGCTGGACACGACCTCGACTGGAGCCGCCTCGCTCCCGGTCCGGGCCGGATCGACCTGCCCACCTATGCCTTCGACGAGCGGCGGTTCTGGACCGACAGCGGTCACCGTGACACGGGCGCGATCGGTCTCGACGACATCGCCCACCCGGTCCTCGGTGCCGTTGTCGCGCAGCCGGATTCGGGTGGCGTCACCCTGACCGGGCGGCTGTCCCGCGCGCTGCACCCGTGGGTCGCCGACCATGCGGGACCCACCGCGGTGCTGGTGCCCGGTGCCGCGCTGGTCGAGTGGGCGGTGCGCGCCGGGGACGAGGTGGACTGCCCGGTCGTCCGCGAACTGGTGCTGCGCGCGCCACTGCTGGTGCCCGAGCGTGCCGCGATCCAGCTCCAGGTGGTCGTCGGCGGCGCGGACGTCGAGCAGCGGCGGACGGTGCGCGTCTACGCCCGCGACGAGCACGATCCGGACGCGCAGTGGACGCTGCACGCCGACGGGCAGCTCGGCGAGGACCCGGGAGTCGCACCGGCGCAGACGGATTCGGCTGTTTGGCCACCGACCGGTGCGGAGCCGGTCGATATCGGCGGGCTCTACGATCGGCTGTTCGATCGAGGTCATCGGTACGGTCCGGTGTTCCGGGCGGTGCGTGCGGCGTGGCGACGCGACGACGACCTGTTCGTCGAAGTCGAACTGCCCGAGCAGGCGCACGAGGACGCGGCCGGATTCGGTATCCACCCGGCACTGCTAGACGCCGCCCTGCACGCCACCGCGCTGTTCGCGGGCGACGGCGAGCACGCGCTGCTGCCCTTCGTCTGGTCCGACGTGGTGCTGTCGGCGACCGGCGCGACCGCGCTGCGGGTGCGGCTGAGCCGGTCGGGGCCCGACACCGTCACCGTGTCCGCGACGGATCGGTCCGGCCGTCCGGTCGTGTCGGTGGGGTCGCTGCTGTCGCGTCCGATCGACGTCACCCAGTGGCAGGGTGCGTCACCGGCGGCGGCCGTGCGTCGGCTGTTCCGCCTGACGTGGACACCGTTCGCGCTGCCCACCGCGACGGGCGGGTCGGCAGCGGTCGCATGGCCTGGTGTCGGCGACACGGTCGTCCTCGCCGTTCCCGAGGGACAGTCGATCGCCGAGGTCCACACCGTTGCCCAGGGAGTCCTGGCCGAGCTCCAGACGTTCCTCGGCGACCGTCGATTCGAGCGGTCCACTCTGGTGGTTCGCACCCGCAACGCTGTGGTCGAGAACGCGCTCGGGAGCAACCCCGATACCTCGGCAGCCCTCGGTTCCCCGATCAGCCCGGATCCGGCCGGTGCGGTGGTCTGGGGTCTGGTCCGCTCGGCGCAATCGGAGAACCCCGGGCGGATCGTCCTGGTCGACTCGGCCGACCCGGAGATCGACTACCCGGCGCTGCTCGCCGGCGGCGAACAGCAGGTCGTCGTCCGCGATGGTCGCGCGTTCGTGCCGAGGCTGACCCGGCTGCCGGAACCCGCCGGGGCCACGCCGCCGCCCCGGATCACCCTGGGCGACGGCGCGGTGCTGATCACCGGTGCGCCGGGACGCCTCGGCTCGGCACTCGCGCGCCACCTGGCCGACGCCTACGGCGCGCGCGACCTGGTCCTGGTCAGCCGCCGCGGCATCGACGGCCCCGGCGGCGCGGACCTGCGCGACGACCTCGAACAGCGGGGTGTGCGGGTGCGATTCGCCGCCTGCGACATCACCGACCGATCCGCGCTGGCCGATCTGCTCGACGGGCTGCCGCTGGCCGGTGTCGTGCACGCGGCGTGTGTCCTCGACGACGCCACCATCGGCTCGCTCACCCCGGCCCAGCTGACCGCGGTGCTGCGCCCGAAAGTCGATGCGGCGCACCACCTGCACGAACTCACCGCCGATCGCCCGCTGTCGATGTTCGTCCTGTTCTCCGCCGCGGGTGGCCTGTTCGGGACACCCGGCCAGGCCGACTACGCGGCCGCGAACGCCTATCTCGACGCGCTCGCGCTGCACCGCCGAGCGCTGGGCCTGCCCGCGCAGGCCCTGGCCTGGGGCGCCTGGGAAGTCGACATGCACGACCATTTGGCCCGTGCCGACATCGCCCGCATCGCCCGCGCCGGGGTCCGCGCGTTCGCCGTCCCCGACGGCATGGCGTGCTTCGATGCCGCTCTCGCACACGGCGATCCGCTGCTGGTGCCGCTGCTCCTGGACACCGCGGTCCTGCGCCGCTCACCGGCGGTGCCACCATTGCTGCACGGGCTGGTGCGGCGAGCGCCCCGCCGCGCGGTTGCCGATCGCGCGGCGGTCGACGCCGGGGTGAGTTCGCGCTTCGCCGACGAGCTGCGCACCGCGCCCCGCGCCGACGCGGTCGCCACCGCCCTGGCCGCGCTGGCCGGGTGGACGGGCGACGTGCTCGGACACGGCGGCACCGAGACGGTCGACGCCGGGATGTCGCTGCACGGTCTCGGCCTGGATTCGCTGATGGCGGTGGAACTGCGGAACAAGGTGCGTGAGCACACCGGGATCGCGGTGCCGCTGGGCACCATCCTCGCCGAGCAGAGCCTCACCGACCTCGCGGGCTATCTCGTGGACGAGATCGGCCGCCGGGCCGGCGACGACACCGCCGCCGTGGTGGTCGAGGTCCCCGAGGTCGAGGTGCTGCCGGTGACCCGGGACATGATGCGGCTGCTGCGCACCGAACAGCTCGGTATCCCGAGTGCCGCGCAGACCGGTGGCGTCGCGGTCCGGGTGCCGGTACCGGTCACCCGGACACAACTGAGCGCGGCCGTGGCCCGGCTCGCTGGCCGACATGCCGCCTTGCGCACCACCATCCGGCCCAGCGAGGTTCACGGCCGGGAACTGGCCATCTCCCGTGACGCCGAGGTACCGGTCGGGTGGCGCATGCTGGACCACCTCGACGACAGTGTCGTGGAGCGGCATTTCCGCGCTCTGATGACACCGCCGTTCGATCCGGCGACCGGTCCGCTGTGGCGCTTCGAACTGCTCGACGCCGGTGCGGCGGGCCAGGTGCTGGTCTTCGGGGCGCACCACGGGATGAGCGATGTGCAGTCGATGCTGCTGGTCGCGGGCGAACTCGCGACCGACCTGTCCGGTGCCCCACTCGACGACGCCGTCACCAACCGGGACCTGCACCAGCTGCTCGCCGCGCAACCGAGCCGACGCGACGACACCGCGGTGACGCGCTGGGGCGCCGCCTTCGCCGGGGCGCGGCGGCTCGACCTGACCCTCGCCCGCCCCCGCCCGGCCGAACGCACCTACGGCGCGGGCGCCTCGGCACTGGACCTGCCGCGGGGACTGCACGACCGGGTCGCCGACCGGGCACGCGAGCTCGGGATCACCCCGGCCGCCCTGTTCCTGGGTGCGCTGACCGTCGCGCTGGCCCGGCGGCAGCGGGTCGATCGGTTCGCGCTCGCGGTACCGGTCGACACCCGCATGCACGCGGACGCGACCGACGCCGTCGGCTACTTCGGTGTGCCCGTGCCGTTTCCCGCGGAGGTGGCCGAGGGCGATCGGGTCGCCGATGTGCTGCGGCGCACCGGTGATCGGCTCCGCACGCTCCTCGCGCCCGGGGCCGGGTTCGCCGAGGTCCTGGCCGCACTGGCCGGGGAGGGGCTGTACCGGGACAACGCGCCGATGGTGGAGGTCTACTTCAACTATCTGCGCGCCAACTCCGCGGTGGCCAGCGCCGAGATCGTCCCGGTGAGTACCGGGTTCTCCGATCTCGATCTGATGATCGCGGTGCTGCCGGACACCGACCAGGTGTGGTTCACCTACAACACCGACATCATCGACGCGGCGGCCTGCGCCGATTTCGGCAGGTACTACCTCGAGGTCGTCGCGGCGGCGGTCGCCGATCCCGGTGCGCCCGCCGTGCCCGAAAGCGGTGGGCGGCAGTCGAAGTCGGGCCTGCGGGTCGCGGTCGGTGCGACATTCGCGCTGGGGCGGCTCCCCGAGCTGCTGGCGGCCGCGGCTACCGAGGTGCCACTCACCGTCGCCGAAGCGCCGTACCACCAGGTGCTGTCGTGCCTGCGTGACCCGTCGGGCGTGTTCGCGCAGCCGTCGACCGAGGTCGGTGTCGTGCTGATCCGCGCCGCGGATCTGGAGCGCTTCGGTGACCTCACCGACGATGTGCTCGCCGAACTGGCGATCGAATTCCCCACGGCGGTCGGCGATGTCGTCGCGCGGACCGGACGGCCGATCATCGTCGGCCTGCTCCCGTCGCTGCGGCCGACGCCGCGGTTCGCGGACTGGGAGCGGACCGTCGCCGATCGGCTGCGCGACGTTCCCGGCGTCGCGCTGCTCGAGCACACCGAGTGGCACCGATTCCACGTCGTGGACGCCCCGTTCGACGAGCGCACCGAGGTTCTGGCGCATCTGCCGTTCACCCCGGAATTCCAGGCGGCGGTGGCGCTGACCCTGGTCGCGACCGTCACCGCGGTCGGCGAGCCGGCGCCGAAGGTCATCGCCGTGGACGGTGACGACACACTGTGGAGCGGGACCGCGGGCGAAACCGGCGCCGCCGGTGTGCGTTTCGATACGCCACGGCTGGCGCTGGCCGCCCGGCTGCGGCAGTGGCGCGACGCGGGCACCCTGCTGGTGCTGCTGACCAACAACGACGACGACATCGTGCACGAGATTCTGGCACGTCCGGACAGTCCCTTGCGCCGTGCGGATTTCGCCGCCGTGGCCACCGGGTGGGCGGCCAAGCCGGGCCGCCTGGCCGCCGTCGCCGACACGCTGCGCCTGGGACTCGACACCTTCTGCTACCTCGACGACAACCCCGTCGAGATCGCGCGGATGCGCGCCGAGCTCCCCGAAGTCCTCGCGGTGACCTGCCCGCCCGCCGACGAACTCCCGTCCTTCCTCACCCGGCTGTGGCCGCTCGTTCCGCTCGCCACGACCGCCGAGGACCGGGGCCGGGCCGAGTTCTACCGCCAGGAGTCCGCACGCGACACCGTCCGGGCCACTGTCGAATTCGAGCAGTTCCTCGATCAGCTCGGCCTCGAGGTGGAGATCGAGGCGCTCACCGACGACTCCGCCACCCGGGCACGGCAGCTCGTGCGGCGGACCACCCAGTTCACCCTCGCCGCCGTCACCGGCGACGACCTGGACCGCTGGCGCACCGAAGGTGAGGTCTGGACCGCCACCGCGCGCGACCGCTTCGGCGACTACGGCCTGATCTCCGTGCTGGCCCTGCGCGTGGACGGCGACAGCCTGCGCGTCACCGGCTGGCAGCTCAGCTGCCGGGCCCTCGGCCGCGGCGTCGAGGAACGGCTGCTGCGCTGGGTCGCCGATCGGGCGGAGGCCCTCGGCTGCTCGACGGTGCGCATGACGGTCGACAACACCGCCCGCAACACCCCCGCGCGCCGCTTGGCCGCCCGCCTGCACGGCCACGACGCCCACGACGACGCACAGAAGGTGTCGACGACACCGGACCGATTGCGCGAGTTCCGTTCCTGGCACACCCCCGTGCCCGCGGGAGAGGTGACCCAGTGACGAACCAGGACGAAGTGACCACGGCCCGCAACCCCACCGTCGACCGGCGCGCCCGCGGCGAGTCCATCGACAGTGGCGCTGCGGGAATGGATGTCGCCGCACTGCTGGCCCGCGTCGGCGTGCACACCGGCGAGCCACTCGGTGGTGCTGACCACCCAGATGCCGCTGCGCCGCGCCGCGCAGACTCGGCTGAGGCCATTGAGTACTCGCGTGACACCATGGACGCCGTCGGGCCGCGGCGTACCGACTCGGCTGAGGCCATCGAGCACTCGCGGGACACCACGGACACTGCCGCGCCGCGGCGTACCGACGTGGCCGCAGCTATCGGGCACTCGACTGACATCACGGAAGCCGCCGCGTCTGGCCGCATCGGCGGGAACGAGGCTGTCGGGCCGTCGGCTGACACCGCGCGCACCGCCGGGCCCGGTCGCATCGGCGGGGCCGAGGCTGTCGGGTTGTCGGTTGGCCCCTCGGGCACCGCTGACCCGAGCCGTCTCGGCGAAACCGAGGCCGACGGGCAGTCGGACACCTCGGACGCCGCCGGGCGAACCACATCGAGCCCGAACGTCCACATGCGAGCCGCCGATGTCGACAAGGTGGCCGAGGCAATCGCGGCCCTGGCCGATCGGTTCGCCGCATCGGCGGTCGGCGTCGACACCGACTTCTTCGACGCGGGTGGCACTTCCATCGCCGCCGTCGAATTCGTCGCGGCGCTGGCGCGTGAGCTGGATATCCACCTCGACCTCGACACGGTGTTCTTCGATGCGCGTCCACGGCGACTGGCGCAGCGCTGGTTGGCCGAAAAGGCCGACGGGTCTGTGGCTTTGCTGGAGCCCGTCGAGTCGAGCGCGGAATCGCCCGCGCCCGCGGATACCGACGACCTCGCCCTGCTCTTCGCCGATCTGGCCGGAGCGGACCGACTGCCGGTAGTGGCCGCGCCGGAACCGGTGGTGCCCCGCCGGATCCTGCTGACCGGCGCGACCGGATTCCTCGGCAGTCACCTGCTGCTCGACCTGTTGCGGCACAGCGACGCCCACGTCGTCTGCCTGGTCCGCGCCGACGACGATATCGCCGCGGCCCATCGGCTCGAGCACGCCCTCCGGGGCTACGCCCTGCCGTGGTCGCGGGAGATCCTGCGCCGGGTCACCCCGCTGGCCGGCGACCTGCGCAGGCCGCGGCTCGGTCTCACCGCCGCGCGGTGGGACACCCTGGCCACCGAGATCGACGCGATCGTCAACGCGGGCGCCGCGGTCGACTTCCTGCGCGGGTACCCCTCGCTGCGCGGCACGAACGTGCACGGTCCGCTCACCCTGGCCGAGCTGGCCTGCGCCACGCGATCCAAACCGCTGCACCACATCTCGTCGCTGGCGGTGTTCAACGGCTCGACCGCCACCACCCTCGCCGAGGACGCGCCGACCGCGAACGTCGCCGCCCTGCCCATCGGCTACGACCGGTCGAAATGGGCGGCCGAGGCCCTGCTGCGGCGGGCGGGCGAGCACGGTGTCACGGTGACCGTGCTGCGTCCCGGCGGCATCGGCGGCCACCCCGAGACGGGGGCGCACAATCCGCGCGACCTCAACACCGGCATCACCGCGGCCCTGCTGCGGTTCCGCACCGTGCCCGGATTCCGGTATCTGAACGCGGCGCCGGTGGACTGGGTCAGCCGCGTGGCGGCGCAGATCGTCCTCACCCCGGACGCGTGGGGCCAGACCTATCACCTCACCGGACCGCCCACCTCGCTCGATCAGATCATGGCCGAAACCACGCTGGGTGGCCTGGGCGTCCGCGTCCAGGACTGGGCGCGGTGGTGTGCCGACGTGGTCCGGGCGATCGAGGACGAAGCGATCACGGAACTGGAGCCGCTGGCCCAGGTGCTGCGGAGCCCGGTCGCCCGGCGGCAGCTGGCCGCGATGGTGGACACCCCACCCGCGACGGCGACCCGCACCGAAGCCTTCGCCGCCGCCCACGGCCTGCCCGCGCCCGGCCGCGCTGGTCCGGCCCGCGCCCGGATGCTCGCCGCCATGGCCGAGGTGGCCCCGGCGGGCGACCACCCGTACCTGCGATTCCACGAGACACTCAGCGGAACCGTCACCCGGACAGGGGAATCCGTGCCGTTCCCGTGCGAACTACGGTTGACCCTGTCGGTGGCCAACAGCGCCCAGGTCTTCGCGGCGCGCACCCTCGACGTCACCGGGGAGCTCACCTGTCCCGCCCTGCACGACGAACCACTGCGTGTCGACGGCACCGCCACGGTCCGACCGCACGAGGGAATCCCGCTGCCCGACGAATTGCGACACCCGATCATGCGCTACCAGCTGACCCTGCGTGATCCGGCCGGCGGCACCTGGTGGTGGACCGGCCACAAGTTCGCCGCCGCCCGCCGCCGCTTCGTCCGCCAGCTGGGTACCCAGGTGATCGAACTCGGCCGCGTCGGCGAACCCGGCTCCCACACCGGCGAGGTCGCCGTGCCGATGCACACCTACCTGCCCGATCAGATCGACGGCATCGAGATCGATCCACGACTACCCGAACGGCAACGGCGGCTGGCGAAGATGCTGTGGCTCAGCTGGTTCGGCGGGCAGCTCGGCAAGAGCCTGATGGAGCCCATGCTGCGCGTCGGCATCGACCTGCTCGACCTGCGCCGCGCCCTGCGGAAGGAATACCGCCGATGAGCGAGACCCGGGTGTCCGGCACCGAATCCGAGACGATCACGGTCCGCACCGCCGACGGACTCGACCTGCGGCTGCGCCGTGTCGGCCCCGCGGGCGCGCCCGCGGTGCTGCTGGTGCACGGGCACGGGGTGTCCTCGGAGATGTTCGCGCTGGCCGAGATCCGCAATCTGGTCGACGTGCTCGCCGACGCGGGCTACCAGTCGTGGCTGCTCGACTGGCGCGGCAGCAGCCGCCTGCCCTACAACGTGTCCGGTCCGCCCTACACCCTCGACGATGTCGCGCTCTACGACCTGCCCGCCGCGGTCGCCCGCGTCCGGGAGTCGATCGGGGACCGTCCGTTGTTCGCGGTGGCGCATTGCGTCGGCGCGCTGGCGCTGGCGCAGAGCCTGACGGCGGGTCTGCTGCCCGGGCTGGCCGGTGTCGTCGCCCAGGGTGTGTTCCTCACCCCGAAGGTCAGCACCTCGACGCGGGTGCGGGTGCTGGTCGGCAGCGAACTGCTCGGCTCCCGTGTCGGCCACCTCGAATCCGACTTCCGCAAGGTGGGACTGTGGTCGCGGCGCACCCTGCTCTACGCGGCCCTCTCGCGCAAGGGCGACTGCCCGGACCCGACCTGCCGGATGGTCCACCACGGCTGGGGGATGGGCGCCGAACTGTTCGCCCACGACCACCTCGACCCGCGCACCCACGACCGGCTGGCCGAGCTGTTCGGCGCGATCCCGCTCTCGGTGCTGCCGCACCTGCGCCAGATGGAGCTGGCCCACGCCGTCGTGCGCTGGAACCTCGACGACGACCGCTACCTGGCCCTGCCCGAGAACGCGCTCGACCACGCCGACCGCATCGACTGCCCGGTGCTGCTGCTGGCGGGCAGCCGCAACGCGGCCTGGGTCGATTCCAACCGGCTCTGCCACGAGGTGCTCGCGGTGCGCAACCCCGGTCTCGACGTGCGCTACACCGAGATCCCGTCGTACGGGCACCTGGACGCGTTCATCGGCCGTGGCGCGGCGCTGGACGTGTTCGGGCACCTCGTCGACTTCCTCGACGAGCACTCAGCTGGGCAGGCGTAGTGGCAGCCCGGCGCGGCGGTAGACGGCATCGATGACGGACATGGTGACGATCGCGTCGTCCGGGGTGGTGGCCACCGGCGCCCCGCGCAGCACGGCATCGGCGAAGGCGTCGAGTTGGTAGTCGTAGGACGGGCGGCGGGGAAAGCGGCGCACCCGCCTGCCGCGGTCGGAGCGGACGGCGAGCAGATGCCCATAGTGCGGCAGCACCGGATTCAGCAGGCGCATCCGGCCGCGGTCGCCGACGACGGTCGCGCTGATCCGCAGCACGTCCGAGGACCACATCGAGCAGCTGACGCGCCCGGTGTGCCCGGCCGGGAACCGCAACTCGGCCGTCATCGCGCGGTCGATCCGGGGATCGGTGTGCGGTTTCGCCTGCGCGGTAACGACTTCCGGGTCCTGGCCGCCGAGCACACGGGCCATGTGCACGGCGTAGCAGCCCGCGTCCATGAGCGCGCCGCCGGCGAGGTCGTAGTCGTAGCGGATGTCGGAGAACTTCGGCAGCGGGAACGACAGCGCGGTCTCCACCCGCCGCAGCGTGCCGAGTTCGCCGGAGGCGATGATGTCCTCGGCGGCCCGGATCAGCGGGTGGTAGCGGTAGTGGAACGCCTCCATCACCACGCGACCGGAATCCCGTGCCAGCGAGGCGATCTCGCGCGCCTCGTCGGCGTTCGCGGTGAACGGCTTCTCGCACAGGACGTGCTTGCCCGCCGCCACCGCGGCCCGCGTCCAGCGTCCGTGCAGGCCGTTCGGCAGCGGAATGTAGACGGCGTCGATCTCCGGCGCGTCGACCAGTTCCTGATAGTCGTCGAAGACCCGCGCGATCCGGTGCTTGTCCGCGAAACGCGCGGCCCGCGTGCGATCGCGCGCGGCCACCGCCGCGACGGTGACCTCCGGATGGCGCCGGGCCGGACCCACGATCGCCGCGGGCGCGATGGCGGCGGCACCGAGAATGCCGATACGGAGCGTGGGGCGTGGGTCTTCGGTCACGAGCAGACGGTAACAACAGATCACGAACGAAAGTCGAGAGTATGCGTATCGCCTTGCTGACCGCCGGAACCCGGGGCGATCACCAGCCCTATCTCGCCCTGGCCGACGAATTCGCTGCCCGCGGCCACGCGGTGACGATCACCGCCACCGAGAACTACGCCGAGGTGGTGCGGCGGTCGGGTTTCGAACCGCATGTCATCCCGTTCAATTCGGCCGAACTGCTGGAGTCGCCCGCGGCCAAACGGGCGCTGTCCTCGGGCAAGACCCTGCCGTTCGTGCGGATCATGCTCGATACCGTCAAGATCATGACCGGTGCGCGCGGTGAGCGGATGCACCAGGTGCTCACCGAGGCGTGCGAGGGGGCCGACGTGATCGTCTCGTGCGCGTCCACGCTGCCGTGGGCGATGGAGCGCGGCGAGAAGACGGGCCAGCGGGTGGTCGGCTGCCTGCCGTATCCGCTGGAGCGGACGCGGGAGTTCCCGTCCTCGTTCATGGTCAAGAAGATGGTCGCGTCGCGGTGGCTGCGGCTGGCCAGCTACTCGGGGTTCGAGTTCGCCTACGGGGTGGCCTATCGGCGGGTGGACCGCCGGGTCAGGGAACTCATGGAACTGCCCGGCGCGCCGCGCAATCCGTTCCGCCGGATCCGGGAGGACGGGATTCCGCTGGTGCACATGGTCAGTCCGGTCCTGCTGCCCAAGCCCGCCGACTGGCCCGAGCGGTCGACCGTCGTCGGTGCGCCGATCCTGCCGCCCCGGCTGCGCGGCGCCTGGGGCGAAGCCGAGCTGGACCCGACGCTGACCGAGTGGCTCGACGAGGGCGAGCCACCGGTCTACTTCTGCCTGACCGGCATGCCGATCCTCGACCCGGTCGGCAGTTGCGATCTGATCGCCGACGTGTGCCGCCGCCTCGGCGTCCGGGCACTGGTGACGGTGAAGGGCGAGGGGTACCCGCGCGGCATCGGCTACGACCGGAACCTGTTCGTGCTGGACTCCTTCGACTACGACCGGGTGCTGCCGCGCTGCCGCGCGGTCGTCCACCACGGCGGCAGCGGCAATACCCACGACGTGCTGCGCGCCGGTCTGCCCGCGGTGGTCATCGGCGTGCACAGCGACCAGTTCTTCTACGGCTGGCGCATCGCCGACCTCGGCATCGGCGCGGACTTCCCGTATCCCGCGCTCACCGCCGATCGGTTGCACGACGCCCTGGCCCGCACCTTGACGCCCGGAGCCCGCGACCGGGCGGCGGAACTGGGGCGCGCGGTCGCCGCCGAGAACGGGGTCGGCGCGGCCGCGGACGCGGTGGAACGCCTCGTCGTCGCGGCGACGGCCTGAGCCGGGCGGCCGCGTGCACATCGCGCTGTTCACCGACTTCCACCCGGACACCCTCGGCGGTGTCCAGACCGCCCAGCGCGCCCTGTGCGACGGACTCAGAGGCCGCGGCCACCGGGTGAGCGTCTTCACCGCGCCCGCACCGGGTTCCGGGGACAGCGACGACACGATCCCGCTCCGCACGGTGCCGCTGTCGATGAACAACGGCCTGCCCGTCGTCCTGCCGACCCGGGCCAACCGGCGCCTGCTCGACGCGGCGTTCGCCGAGCGCGGGCCGGTCGATGTCGTGCACACGCTGACCACCTACGGCGTCGGCATCGCCGGCGTGCGCGCCGCCCGCCGCCACGGCGTCCCGGTCGTCCAGAGCATGCAGAGCCGCGACGACACGATGATCGAGAAGTACTCGCCGTCACCGTATTTCGCGGCCCTGACCATGCGGATGCTGCACGGCTGGTTCGTGCCGCTGCGGGGCGACCAACGCCACGACGGCGACGGCCGGACCGCACGGCTCGCCTGGCGGCCGCTGCTCGCCCAGGCGCAATCGGCCGATCGGGTGGTGGTGCCGACCGAGCACTTCGCCCGCAGGCTGGCCGCCCGCGGTGTCGACCGCCCGATCCACGTGGTGTCCAACGGCATCGACGACGCGCTGCTCGATCGCGTCCGGCGGGCCGAGCGCGCGGCACCCGCCACCGGAGCTCCGCTGCGGGTGCTGTGGTGTGGCCGGTTCTCGGCGGAGAAGCGCCCGCTCGAGGCGATCGAGGCCGTCCGGCTGACCGAGCACTGCACGCTCGACGTCTACGGCAACGGCCCCCTCGCCGACCAGGTCGGCGCGGCGGCCGACGCGGCGGGGGAGCGAGTGCGCCTGCACGGTGCGGTCACGCAGGCCGAGATCCTGGCCGCCATGCGCGCGCACGATGTCCTGCTGCTCACCTCCGACTGCGACACCCAGGGCATGGTGCTGCTGGAAGCGGTCGCGACGGGACTGCCGATCGTGTTCTGTGATCCCGAACTGTCCGAAACCGTGCCCGAGGGCGGCGGTGTCCGCACCGGTGATCCGACCGTGCGCGCGTTCGCCGATGTCCTCGGGGCGCTCGCCACGGACCGCGCGCGCCTGGGCGCGATGCGGGAGGTCCTGGCCGCGTCCGGGGACGAGCCACGCCAATCCCGTCATCTCGACCGCCTGCTGTCGGTCTACCAGGATGCCGTCGCGGTGACCGGGCGGGGTGTCAGTCGCCGAACCGGAGGGTGACCGCGTCGTCGTCGGCGTAGGCCCGGCAGGCCAGCACCTTGCCCGCGGCCAGGTCGGCGGCGCCGATCGCCAGCAGCGGATCGGGGTCCATCACGACTCGGCCCGACCGCACCGAGGCCAGGCAGGTGCCGCAGGAGCCGCCCAGACAGGAATAGGGGAGGTCGTCGCGATGTCGAACGGCGTCGCCGAGGATCGGGCGGCCCTGCGGCATGGTGAACACCAGATTGTCTCCGTAGCCGGTGAGCGTTACCTCGCACGGCGGTGTGTCCGGCTGGGCCACGGTGGGTTCCGGCGCGGCGGTCGCAAACATCTCGAGGTGCACCCGCTCGGCATCGATCCCTCGGGCCGACAGCGCGGTCACGATCGAGCGGGTGAGTTCTCCTGGCCCGCAGACGAACCAGTGGTCCGCGTCGACGGCATCCAGATCCGTGGCGGCGAGACGACCGTGCCGGTAGTGGACATTTCCGGTGCCGGTCGGTGGGTGCTGACGCGACAGGTGGTGGACGATACGCAGCCGATCGGGGAAACGGGCGCTCAAGGCGGTCAACGGGTCGGCCAGCATGGTGCTGCCCTGGTCACGGCTGCCGTAATGCAGGGTGACCGTGCTGGCGGGCTCCTCGGCCAGCACGGTCGCGATGATCGAGACGATCGGGGTGATGCCGCTGCCCGCCGCGACCGCCGCGTAGTGGTCGGCCCGATCGGAACACGGTGTGGCGGTAAAGGTTCCGGTCGGCTCGGAGACGTGCAGCAGCGTGCCCGCGGTCAACTGGTCGCGGGTGAAGGCCGAAAAGGCGCCGCCGTCCTGGTGTTTGACAGCGACCCGGAGACGCCCCTGGCCCGGCGCATCGCACAGCGAATAGCTACGGCGGATCGGTCGGCCCCGATGGAGACCACGGATCACGACGTGCTGTCCGGCCAGATAGGAGTACCGGTCCGCGAGCGAGTCGGGAACCGCGAATTCGATCAGCGTGCTGTCCGGCGTATCCCGGTGCACGGCCGCGACGGGCAGCAGATGGAATCCGGGCGCGGGGCCGGTCGGCAGCGGATCGAAGGCACTCGGCCGTGACGATGTTGCGTCGACCGAGCGGGTGGACCGGAGCCGGTCGGTACCCAGGGCGACGGCGGCTCGGGCCGCACCGGCGAGAACACGCGGCGACAGGACGGTCGCCGGGCCGTCCAGGAGCCCCGCGATGCGGGAGATCTGCTGTCCCAGTGTCGCGTCGCGGGCACCGAGGGCGACGGCGACCTGGGTCAGTGAGCCGATCGCCCGCAGCCGTGGCTCACCCTGCGCGTCCACGTGCGGCATGGCCAGATCGAACAGCCTGGTGATCGTCCACGCGTCGTCGACGACGCCGGCCGCGGCGCGGAAGAAACGGGACGCCAGCTCGTGGTCGCCCGCGGCGAGCACCTCGCGCAGTTCCAGCGCCTGGAGCGAGGACACCGTCATGCCCTGGCCGAACGCGGGGCTGAAACTGCACACCGCGTCACCCAGCACGAGCAGGCCGTCCGGGAATCGGCGCAGGCGCTCGTAGCGTCGGCGCTGATTGGCCAGGTAGCGGTAGGTGCTGATCTCGCCGAGTGGCTCCGCGTCCACCAGTGCCCGGCGCACGTCCGGCGGCGCGACCGAGGCGGCGAAGCGCCAGAACCCATCGGAATCGGTCGGCGGATGGTCCCCGCCGTAACCGATGAGGGTGAGGATGTGCAGGCCGTCCTCGATCGCGAACAGGGCCAGCCCCCGGGCGGGATCCCGGCCCGCGATCACGATCTCCTTGTCGCCGACGCTGCCGCCGGGCAGGCGCAGGTAGCGGCTGGCGTACATCATGTCGATCCGCAGGCCCTCCTCGGCGGGGCGGTTGTAGCCGAGCTCGGCGAGCCAGTCGGTGATCGGGCCGTGGCGGCCGAGGCAGCTGACCACCAGGTCGGCGGAGAGGTCGCGGCGGCCGCTGTCGTCTTCGACATCGACTCCGGTGACCCGCCTGTTCGCTGTGTCGGTGGTCAGGGCGCGGGCATTCGTGCGGTCGAGGATCCGGACATTGGCGAGCGCGCGGACGCGCTGCCGCACCCGCCACTCCAGAAACGGCCTACTCGCCTGCAGGAGCGAGTATCCGCCGTCGGACCGGTGCAGGGTGTGCCCGGAGATGGTCATCCGCATCTCGGTCAGGGAACGGCAGTCGACCGCGCCGTCGGCGAGCAGTTCGGCGGTGATGCCGGGGAAGAGCGCCTCGACATTCTGCTTGCCCCTGGCCAGCAGCGCGTGCACGTGCCTGCCCTGTGGGACACCCCGCCGGTCGCCCGGCGTCGAGAGATCGTCGCGCTCGACCACGGTGACGGTGTCGAACGTCTCGCTCAGCACCCGGGCTGTCAGGAGCCCCGCCATGCTCGCGCCCAACACCACGGCATGGCCGCGCCGTCCCCGTTCGAGGCCTGCCCTGGGATTCATCTGTCCTCCGACTCCGTTGTCAGATCAGTCCACGCCGCCGTCTGCGCCGCCCGAACTGATACGAATAGGAAGATTAGTCTCAGCGGTCGAGACCTGGCAACCGTCGGTGTAGAAAGAGACATGGCTTCGACGACCCGATCATCGGACGCGCTGCGGGCGGCGGCTCTCGCGCTGATCGCCGAGAGCGGTCTCGATTCGCTGACCCTGCTCGCGGTCGCCGAGCGGGCCGGGGTCTCGCGCGCGACCGCCTACCGGGAGTTCGGTGACAAGGACGGGCTCGTGGCGGCGGTCGGGCGCGGTGAGATCGCGGCGATGGTCGCGGCCGCCTACGGCGCGATCGATCTCTTCGCGCCACTGCCCGAGGTCGTGCGGTCGGCCACCCTGTTCGCGCTGGCCTACCTGCGAAAGCATCCGGCGTTCGGCTATATCCGGAGCAACGAGCCCGGCTGGCTGCTCGGCGTCGCCGTCCAGCACGGCGACGCCGAACTCAACCTGGTCGAGATGGTCGCCGCGCTCGCCGCGCCGCTCATCGCGGCCAGGGCGGGCGACGGTCTCGCGCTGCCGCCCGCGGCGGCGGCCGAGGTCGTGGTGCGCATCGTGCTCTCCCACGCGCTGATCGAGCACAGCGCGCTCACCGACGAACAGATCGCGGACACGGCGACGAGGGCCGTCGTCGCGGGTAGCGCGTAGTCACGCGACCCACTGATATGGATAGTTGAATTAGTCTCAGTGCATTCAGCGCCGCCAGAAGAAGTGGTGCACCACGCCGCTCGGACTCGGCACCTGCTCGTGGTGGAAACGGTCGGCGTAGTCGTCGGGGCCGTTCCAGAATCGTTCACCGCGACCGAGTTCCACCGGGGCGACGACCACGTGCATCATGTCGATCAGGTCGGCCGCGAGGAAGGCCCGGACGGTCGCGACACCACCGCCGATCCGGACGTCCTTGCCGTCGGCGGCCGCCTTGGCCTGCGCGAGGGCGTCCTCCGGCGCCGCGTCGACGAAGTGGAACGTGGTGTCGGACAGGGTGAACGACGGCCGCGCGTGGTGGGTGAGGACGAAGACCGGGGTGTGGAACGGTGGTTCGTCGCCCCACCAGCCCTGCCAGTCGTGGTTCTCCCACGGGCCGCGCTGCGGGCCGAACTTGTTGCGCCCCATGATCTCCGCGCCGATATTGTTCGCGAAGTCGCGGGTGATGTAGTCGTCGAGACCGTAGGTGCCACCGGGGTCGGTCCGGTTGACCCAGTGGGCGGTGGCACCGGCCCAGGACATGAAGTCCGCGGGGTCGGCGTGGCCGAACGGGTGCTCGAGGCTCTGCCCTTCGCCCGCCCCGTAGCCGTCGCGGGAGATCGAGAAGTTCTGAACGCGAACGAACTGTGTCATCGGACGAACCTAGCGCTCGGTACCGACACCACGTAGGTTGCCACTCAGACGATCTGGTGTCCGAGGGGGAGACTGCACGTGCTCATCGATTTCGTTCCCGACAAGTCGCTGTACCCGTTCGAGTCGCGGTGGTTCGACTCGTCCGCCGGGCGGGTGCACTACCTCGACGAGGGGTCCGGTCCGGTGATCCTGTTCTGTCACGGGGCGCCGGCGTGGAGTTTCCTGTACCGCCACCTCGTGGCCGGCCTGCGCGATCGGTACCGCTGTATCGCCGTCGACAACCCGGGCTTCGGATTGTCGGAGCGCCCTGCGGGATACGGCTACACCGTCGCCGAGCACACCGCGGTCCTCGGCGAGCTGATCGATCACCTCCAGCTCGACGGCTTCGTGGTGATGGGCCACGACTGGGGCGGCCCGATCGGCCTGGGCGCGGCCGTCACCCGCGCGGACCGGGTGCGCGGGATCGTGCTGGGCAACACCCTGTTCTGGCCGACCGAGGCGCTGGTCAACCGGGCGTTCAGCGTGATCATGAACAGCCGTCCGATGCAGCGCCGGATCCTGGAACAGAACTTCCTCGTCGAACGCGTCCTGCTCGCCGAACTGGGGCGCGTCCTCACGCCCCTCGAAGCCGAGCACTACCGCGCGGTGCAGCCCACCGCGCAGGCCCGGTGCGGTCTGGCCGCGACACCCAAGGAGATTCGCGCCGCGCGGCCGCTCCTGGAGCGGCTGGGCCGGGAGGTGCCGGAACTGCTCGGCGACAAGCCGACCCTGGCGGTGTGGGGCATGCGGGACATGGCCTTTCGTCCGAAGGCGTATCTGCCGCGCATCCGGGCCACCTTCAGCGACCTCGAGGTGATCGAACTCGCGGGCGCCGGGCACTTCATCCAGGAACACGATCCGGAGACGATCACGGCCGCGATCGCGAAGCGGTTCCCGTAGGCACGGCGGTGGGTGGCGGCAGCAGCAGCGTCGCGATCGTCCCGCCACCCGCCACCGGCTCGATCGTGGCGGTACCACCGTGCAATTCGGCGATCCACGCCACCAGCGCCAGACCGATACCGCTGCCGCGCCCCGCGGTGACACCACGGTCGAACGGGTTCGACGACAGCCGCGGCGCCAGACCGGTGCCGTGGTCGCGGACGCAGACCCGGCCCTCGCCGACGTAGATCTCCACCGGCGCGCGCGGATTGACCGCGCCGTGGGTGAGCGCGTTCTCCACCAGGTTGCGGATCGCCAGCGCGAGCAGGTGCGGATCACCCATCACGACGGTCGGATTCGGCTGGAGGACGAGGCGCGGGTTGTCGAACTCGTCGACCACCGACTCGGTCAGCTGGTCGAGCAGCAGCTGCACCCGCTCCATCGTGGTGACCCCGGACTGCATGCGCGCCCGGGCGAGCAGCCCGGTCACCACCCGTTCCATCTTCGCGCCGAGCGCGTGCACATCGGCCAGCACCTGTTCGGCCTCGGCCTGCGTGCGCCTGCCCGGCGCGGTCGCCAGGCGATGGGTGGCGAGCGGGGTGCGCAGTTCGTGCGCGGCGTCGGACAGGAAGCGCTCCTGATCGTCGAGCAGCACCAGCGCCTGGCGCATGCTGCGCCCCGACAGCAGATGCCCGCCGACCGCCGACGCCGCCACCATCACCGTGCCGCCGACGATCAGCGCCCACCACAGCAGTGCGCGTCCCCGGTCCCAGCCGTCCGGGTCCGCGCCGGTGATCAGCACGACTTCCCGATCGGAGTCCTCCCAGCCGAACACCGCCGTCGCCAAGCGCACCCGGCGGCCCGCGCTGTCGATCGAGTCCCGGTACACCGTGTCGCCCGCCGCGCGCGTCGCGGCGTCGGCGGTGGCCGCGATCCCCGACTCGGCGGGCATATGCGAGCGCAGATGGCCGTAGTGGACGGTCCACCCGCCGGTACCGTCCGGGGTCAGTACCAGGATGGCGATCTCACCGCCGACGAGCTGATCGCTGGGCAGGTCGGAGGCGTCGACCGAATCGTCGTCGTTCAGATACACCCGCGGCGCCAGTCCGGTCAGCACCCGGTCGAGGGCGCCGTCGAGAGCCTGGTCCCGAGAACGCGCGTCGATCACCGCGGCCACCAGGCCGAGCACGATCATGCACAGCGTCGTGATCGCGGTGATCAAGACCGTGAGCTGCACCCGGGTGCGGTGCAGCCGGGCCACCGCGGGACGCGCGTCGGAGGTGGAGATCAGGACACGCACGCGACGCCACCGAGGACGAAGCCCGCGCCGCGGACGGTGTCGATCACCTGCGGCGGTCCGAGTTTGCGGCGCAATCCGGCCATCACCGCGTCGACCACATTCGAATTCGGTTCGGCCATCTCGTCCCAGCACGCCTCGATCAGCTCCGAGCGCGACACCACCGTGCCTGCCCGGGTCGCCAGCAGTTCCAGCACCGCGAACTCCTTGGGCGTCAGCGAACGCAGGATGCCCGCCCGCTGCACCCGGCGACGCGGCAGATCGATCTCGATATCGCCCAGCCGCAGCAGCGCCGGGAGCGGGTGGTCGCGGCGGCGGCACAGCGCCCGCACCCGCGCGGCCAGTTCGGCGAGCGCGAAGGGCTTGCTGAGATAGTCGTCGGCGCCGTGCTCGAAACCGGCGATCCGGTCGGACAATCCGTCGCGTGCGGTGAGGACCAGCGCCGGGATCCGGCAGCCGCGCGAGCGCAGCGCGCCGAGCAACTGGAGGCCGTCGCCGTCGGGCATGCCACGGTCGACGACGAGCACGTCGTAGCTGTTCACCGAGATGTTCACATCGGCGTCGACGAGCAGATGCACCAGATCGACCGCGAATCCGGCGGCCCGCAGCCCCGTCGCGATCTCCCGGCCCAGTCCCTCGTCGTCCTCCACCACCAGCACACGCACGAGAAGCGAGCGTAAGGCAACCCCCGGCAGGCCCGGCGTCATCGCGGCATCACGAAAAGCTCATCACCGCGCCTCATGAAATCCTCACGCGCGCTTTGGTTCTCTGATCCCGGCCCGGAAACGACCGGGCCGGTACGAAAGGAACACCCATGAGCATCAAGTCCGTGATCGCCGCCACCGCGATCGCCGCCGCCTCCGTCGCGGGCGCCGGCCTGGCCTCGGCCGCCCCCGCTCCGATGCTGAGCGGCTACGTCGGCACCTACGCCACCTACGAAGCCTGCGCCGCCGACGGCAACTCGCCGAGCACCGGTGGTGCGCAGTGGGAGTGCGTCGAGGTCATCGGCGGCTGGGACCTCTACACCTACTGACCCCGGTCAGCCCGCGCGCGGCGGCCCTCGATGTCGACTCCCCGAGACATCGAGGGCCGACCTGTTTCGCGAAGACGCTCAGGTGAGCGCTTCGGCGAGCTGATCGGTCGCGAACACCAGCCACCCTGGATCGCCGTCGACCCGCCCCCACAGTGCCTCCCGCACCGCGCCCGCCTGCGTCCAGCGGCGCACCCGCACCGGGTCGAGCTCGGCCGCGTCACAATAGATATCGAGCAGGCGCAGAATTCTCGCCTTCGGGTTCGCCGCCCGGAGTTCGCGGTCGAATCGGGGACTCCGGATGACATCGAGCGCGTCGCGGGCGGGATCGCCGACCACGCACTTGGGGTCGATCGCCAGCCATGGTTCCCGCTCGGACGCCAGCACATTGGCATCGTGCAGGTCACCGTGCACCAGCAGGTTCGGCTGGTCGGGCCCGAGGTCGCGGAGCGTGGCCAGCGCCGCGTCGACGACTCGGCCGGGCAGCGGGTCACCCAGGGTCGCCGTGGTGGCCCGGATCGAGCGCGCCCAGTCCCTCGCCTGATCGCTGAGCCGGGGGAGTCCGGCGGGAGCTTCGACAGCCAGCCGCCGGGTGAGCGCGCCCTGGATCGCGATGGCCTTCTCGGGGTCGGTCACGGTGGCGAGCGTGGCGCCCGCGCGCTCGAGCAGCATCGCGCACCGGTCGTCGTCGCGCTCGTGGAGGTGGACGGCGCCGCGGCCGTTCCACACCGTGAAGGCATCGGGTTCGTGGCGGATGTCGGGACGCGGGTACGAGATCTTGATGACCGCGGGCGGCAGCGCGCGCGGCCGGACCGGCACCACGATCCCGACCTCGCCGTGCATCGTCGGGCCGTCGGGGACGCACGACCAGAGGTCGAGCAGGTCCTCGACCATGCCCGGCAGGGCCGCGAGCCAGGCGCGTCCCTGGCCGTCGACGTGCTTGCCCGCGAACGCCGCGGGTACCGCGATCATCCGGCGATGCCGCTCGGCGCTGCGCACTGTGCCACGGTCCTCCGATGAACGTGTCGATTCGATTGTCGGCAATCTATCGCACGGCGGCGTGAAACATGTTCCGCAACAGTGGAATATGTGGGGCACCTGCGTAATCGAGCGGTTGTTACAGTGAATTGCTGATCGAATGCCGGTAGGTTTCCATGCGATGGATTTCTGGCGAATCGCGGACGAAATCCCGGCAGTAGTTAGCCCGAGCAAGGATGCATGCCGTCACATATTCACTGATCAAAGCCGTATGTGACGAAAGCAACTGCCTGGACGAACGTCCAAGTGCTGGAAATTTGCCAGAAGTCCAGTACTCTCACCGCAGGTCGGATTTCGTTGTGCCGCAGCAGGGCTGCGACACCGATGCGAGGGTTTCACGGCGTGCTCGACATCTATCACTTCTCCTATGGCTGGATCACCCCCGTTCTCGCCTACTTCATGTCCTTTCTCGGCTGCCTGCTCGGCCTGCAGTGCGCGGCCCGTGGACGCAATGCGGGCAGGGGGCGCGCCGGCTGGTTGATCAGCGCCGCGGTCGCCATCGGTGGAACCGGTATCTGGGTCATGCATTTCATCGCCATGCTCGGCTTCTCCATCGCGGGCTCGGAGATCCGCTACGACGTTCCGCTCACGCTGTTCAGCGCGGTGACGGCGATGATCGTCGTCGGGATCGGGCTGTTCATGGTGAACAAGCCGCAACCAACGCTCGCGTCGCTGATCGGCGGCGGCACCATCGCCGGGCTCGGGGTCGGTGCCATGCACTACGCCGGCATGTACGCGATGAAGTCCCATGCGGTCATCTCCTACGATCCGTGGCTGGTCGCGGCGTCGATGGTGATCGCGGTGGTCGCCTCCATCGTGGCGCTGTGGTTCACCCTGCGCGTCAAGGGATTCCTGGCGACGGTCGGCGCGGCGATGATCATGGGTGTCGCGGTCTGCGGGATGCACTACACCGGCATGGCCGCGATGCGCGCGCACGAGGGGCATCACACCTTGGCGCCGCCGCCGGGCGTGCAGGCGATGCAGTTGCTCGGGCCGCTGATCGGGATCATCAGCATGGTGACCATGCTCGTGCTGATCAGCGTGAGCCTGTCCGAGATCGAGAACGAGGACGCGCTGCCGAAGATGCGGTGGAATACGACACCGCGATCTCGCCGCTGAGGTATCCGCAAACGCTCAGCTATGTTAGTTTTCCTTCGGCTCGATCGCCGGGGCAGCAGGCGGTCGGGTGAGGTTCGCTGCTGCGCCCAGGGAGTGCGGATGTCGTCGAGTGTTCCGATCGGTGCTCGGGTCGTCGTCGGCCGGCGCAGACCGTTCTCCGATCCCTGCTTCGATCGCTTCATCGCCTTGGTCGACGGCCTCTCGACCGAGTCGCACGAGATCCTGATCGGATTCGCCGAGCGGCTGCGTGCCGTCGAAGGCATCCCCGTCGACCCGCTGGTCGACTAGTTCACTTCCGGTCCCTCTCGGGGACTTGTCATCCCGCGCCCATCTATCCGGGACTCCTGACTCACTAAATCCGCGCAGGTCATCGCCATTTCCGGCAGGCCTGCCGTTCTGCCGTGCCCAGATCTGGTTCCGTTCGAGGTATTGACCTGGACGCGATGTCCAACCTAAATTGCAGGGACACCGTGTCCCACATACCGGGGACGCGCGGCACACAGGAGTGCGTACATGACACAGAAGGTGTTCGTCGTCGGCGTCGGCATGACGAAGTTCGAGAAGCCGGGCGAACGGGAGTGGGACTACCCCGACATGGCCAGGGAGGCGGGCACGAAGGCGCTCGCCGACGCCGGGATCGAGTACCGGCTGGTCGAGCAGGCCTATGTCGGCTATGTCTACGGCGAGTCCACCTCGGGTCAGCGCGCGGTCTACGAGCTCGGCCTCACCGGCATCCCGGTGGTGAACGTCAACAACAACTGTTCGACCGGGTCGACCGCGCTGTACCTGGCGGCGCAGGCGATTCGCGGTGGGCTGGCCGAATGCACGCTCGCCCTCGGCTTCGAGAAGATGCAGAAGGGCTCGCTCGGTTCGACTTTCGACGACCGCGAGCAGCCGATGATGCGGCATCTGCTGGCGCTGGCCGAGCTGCAGGAGTTCGCGATGCCGCCCGCGCCCTACATGTTCGGCGCCGCGGGCAAGGAGCACATGGAGCGCTACGGCACCACTGCCGAGCAGTTCGCCAAGATCGGCGTGAAGAACCACAAGCATTCGGTGAACAACCCGTACGCGCAGTTCCAGAAGGAATACAGCCTCGACGAAGTGCTCGCGGCCAAGCAGATCTACGGCCCGCTCACCAAGCTGCAGTGCTCGCCGACCTCCGACGGCTCCGGCGCGGTGATCCTCGCCAACGAGGCCTTCGTCGATCGCCACGGGCTGGCCGATCGCGCGGTGGAGATGGTCGGGCAGTCCATGGTCACCGATCTCCAGTCCACCTTCACCGATCCGACCGCGATCAATCTGGTCGGCTCCGACATGTCGCGGACCGCGGCGCTGAAGGTGTACGAGCAGGCCGGGATCGGTCCCGAGGACGTCGATGTCATCGAGCTGCACGACTGCTTCTCCACCAACGAACTGCTGACCTACGAGGCGCTGGGCCTGTGCGCGCCGGGCGAGGGCGGCCGCCTCGTCGACGACGCCGCCACCACCTACGGCGGCACCTGGGTCGTCAACCCGTCCGGCGGCCTGATCTCGAAGGGTCACCCGCTGGGCGCGACCGGTCTGGCCCAGTGCAGCGAGCTCACCTGGCAGTTGCGCGGCACCGCCGACGCCCGCCAGGTCGACGGCGCGCGCGTCGCCCTGCAGCACAACATCGGTCTCGGCGGCGCGGTAGTGGTGACCGCCTACCGCCCGGCTGTCCGCTGATCCCACCCCCCACAAATCATCGAGGAGTAAACCCCATGGCGTCTGTGAGCGTTTCCACCGATCTTCCCGTCACCCCCGAGCAGGCGTGGGCGCGCCTGAGCGATCTGGCGAACTGGGCGGACTGGCTGACCATCCACCAGGGCTGGCGCAGCGAGCTGCCCGCCGAGCTGACCGCGGGCGCGCGGTTCATCGAGGTCGTGTCGGTGATGAACATGGCCAACAAGATCGAGTGGACCGTGGCCGAGGTCGACCCGAACACCTACCTCAAGATCACCGGCACCGGCATGGCCGGCGTCACGGTCGAATTCGCGTTGAAGGTGGAGCCGACGGCCACCGGCTCGAGCGCGGTCTTCGACGCGAGCTTCAAGGGCACGATGATCGTCGGCCCGATCGGCAAGGCCGTCGCCAAGCACGCCGAGGCCGACCTGAAGGAGTCGATGGCCAAGTTCACCGAGCTCGTCGGCTCGGCCGCGTGACCACCTCGGAATCGGCCGGAGTCGTCTTCGACGGCTCCGGCCTGGGGGAGTGGACCGACCCCGAGCGCTTCACGGTCACCGCCGAACGGATCGCGGAATACGCGGCGGCGACCAATGATCCGATCGAGGCGCACCGCGGCGGCGAGATCGCGCCGCCGGTGTTCGCGGTGGTCCCGGTGTTCACCTCGATGGCGCCCGCCGCCCTGTCGGTGGCGCCGGTGGAGCTGCTGATGAAGCTGGTCCACGGCGAGCAGGACTTCCGGTTCCATCGCCCGATCCGGGCCGGTGACGACCTGGTGGTGCGGGCCAAACCGATCGGCTACGTGGGCAGGCCCAACGGCTCGACCGTGGTGGTCTACGCCGAAACACGCGACGCAGCAGGCGAACTCGTCAACGAACAGTGGATGACCGCCTTCTTCCGCAAGGTCGACGCCGGGCCCGGTGAAGGGGAGCCCGCTCCCGATCATCGGATCACCGACGCCGATCGGGCCGGGGAGCCGGTCGCGCGGGTCACCGCCCGCATCGACCAGGACCAGACCTTCCGCTACTCGCCCGCCTCCGGCGATCCCATGCCGATCCACCTCGACGACGAGATCGCCCGTATGACCGGGCTTCCCGGCATCATCAACCACGGCCTGTGCACCATGGCGTTCACGTCCTGGGCGGCACTGACCGAACTCGCCGAGGGGGACACCGCGCGCCTGCGCCGGCTCGCCGTGCGCTTCGCCAAGCCGGTGCTGCCGGGCCAGGACATCACCACGACCCTGTGGCGCACCGACTCCGCGCCGGGTGTCACCGCCTACGCCTTCGAGACCGAAGCCGCCGGGCAGATCGCCATCACCGACGGCCGCGTCGAATTCAACTAGGAGACAGACTCATGGGAAAACTTGACGGTCGCGTCGCCGTCGTCACCGGCGCCGGACGCGGTATCGGCCGCGAACACGCGCTGCTGTTCGCACGCGAGGGCGCGCAGGTCGTGGTCAACGATCTCGGCGGCGCCAACGACGGTTCCGGCAGCGACGCCGGTCCCGCCCAGCAGGTGGTCGACGAGATCGTCGCCGCCGGCGGCCGGGCGGTCGCCAACACCGACAACATCGCTACGTGGGACGGCGCGAAAGCCCTTGTCGACCAGGCGATCAGCGAGTACGGCTCGCTCGATGTGCTGGTCAACAACGCCGGCATCCTGCGCGACGCGTTCATCGCGGGGATGGCGGAGTCCCAGTGGGACGCCGTCATCGCCGTGCACCTCAAGGGTCACGCCGCCACCCTGCACCACGCCGCGGCGTACTGGAAGGCGCAGGCCAAGGCGGGCACTCCGGTCGCGGCCTCGGTGATCAACACCGCCTCGGCCTCGGGGACGTTCATGCCCAACGCGGGCCAGGGCAACTACGGCGCGGCGAAAGCGGGCATCGCCGCGCTGACGCTGGTGGCCGCCGACGAACTCGAGCGCTACGGCGTGCGGGTCAACGCGATCGCCCCGATCGCCCGCACCCGGCTGACGCTGGCGACCCCGGGCATGGGGGCGCTGTTCGCCGCCGAGGTCCCCGAGGGTGAGTTCGACGCGTTCGCCCCCGCCAATATCTCACCGCTGGTCGCGCACCTGGCCGAGGCCGACTGCCCGCTCACCGGCAAGGTGTTCGCGGTGCAGGGCGGCGCGATCGTCGAACTGGCCGGGTGGCACGACGTGCGCACGGTCGAGACCGACGGCCCGTGGACCATCGACGAGGTCGCCGCCCGGCTGAAGGAGACCAGCTAGTCATGGCACGCAACAGCTACGAGCTCGGCGTCGGCGTCAGCGAGGACCACCTGGCCCTCGCCGACGCGGTCGGCGGATTCGTCGAGCGCACCGTCACCGCCGAGATCGTCCGCGCGGCCGTCGAATCCACCGAGGCGGGCAAGCAGCTGCCGTACTGGGACGCGCTCGTCGCCCAGGATCTGCTGAGTCTGCATGTGCCCGAGGATCTGGGCGGACAGGGGGCGGGTCTGCTCACCCTGGCCGTCGCGCTCGAACCGCTCGGCCGCGGTCTGCACACCGGTCCGTTCGTGCCGACCGTGCTGGCCGGCGCGGTGCTCGCCCAGGACGGCGGGGCGTGGGCGCGGGCCCAGCTGCCCGGGCTGGCCGACGGCTCGCGCACCGGCGCGGTCGCCCTGTCGTCGGGGCTGACGGGTGTGCTGCGTGACGGCGCGCTGATCGTCGACGGGACGGCCGACGGCGTGACCGGGGCGGTGTCGGCGGATGTCGTCCTCGCGCCGGTCACCGTGGACGGTGACCTGCGGTGGGTGGCGTTCGAGAACGTCGAACTGGCCGTGAGCGCACAGGATTCCGTCGACGTGCTGCGCGGCGCGGCCCGGCTGCACGCGGATGCGGTCGAGGTCCCCGCCGAGCGGGTGCTCGCGGTGTCCGCGGCGCGGGTGCGCTCGGTGGCGGCGGTGGTGCTGGGCGCCGAGGCGGTCGGGGCGATGTCGTGGTGTGTCTCCACCGCGGCGGAGTACGCCAAGACCCGCGTGCAGTTCGGCAGGCCGATCGGGCAGTTCCAGGGTGTCAAGCACAAGTGCGCGCACATGGGCATCGCGCTGGAGAAGGCGCGGGCGGTCCTGTGGGACGCCGCGTTCGCGCTCGATCGCGACGACGAGAACGCCGACTACGCGGCCGCGGTCGCCGCGCTGATCATTCCCGACGCCGCGGTTCAGGTGGCCCAGGACTGCATCCAGGTCCACGGCGGCATCGGCTTCACCTGGGAGCACGACGCGCACCTGTACTACCGGCGCGCACTCGCGCTGCGGGGACAGCTCGGGGCACGGGACGAACGGGCCGAGACGGTCGCGGGCTACGCGCTGTCGGGCGCGACGCTGTCGAGCGAGCTGGAACTGCCCGCCGAGGCCGAACAGATCCGGGCCGGGATCCGCGCGGAACTCGCGGTGATCGCCGCGATCGACGACGAGGACGAGCAGCTGGTCGCCCTCGGTGACGGCGGCTGGAACCTGCCGCACCTGCCGCGTCCTTACGGCCGGTCGGCGTCGCCGCTCGAGCAGGTGGTGATCTCGCAGGAGATCAGGGCCTCGGGGATTCCGATGCCGCAGCTGCTGATGGGCACCTGGGCGGTCGGCGCGATCGTCCCGCACGGTGACGAACGGCAGAAGCGGGAACTGGTCGTGCCGACCCTGCGCGGGGAACTGGTGTGGTGCCAGCTGTTCAGCGAGCCGGGCGCGGGGTCGGACCTGGCGAGCCTGACCACCAAGGCCACCAAGGTCGACGGTGGCTGGCGGATCTCCGGCCAGAAGATCTGGACCACGGTCGCGCAGTTCGCCGACTGGGCGATGCTGATCGCCCGCACCAGCCCGGACAAACCCAAGCACGAGGGCATCACCTACTTCGTGCTGGACATGTCGACCCCGGGGATCACCGTGCGGCCGCTCCGGGAGATGACCGGATCGGCGCTGTTCAACGAGGTGTTCCTGGACGATGTGTTCATCCCCGACGCGAACGTGGTCGGGGCGGTCGACGACGGCTGGCACGTGGCCCGTACGACGCTGGCCGGTGAGCGGGTGGCGCTGAGCCAGAAGATGGAGGCCTACGCGACCGACACCGATCTGCTGCGGTTCGCGATGGGCCGGGAGCTCTCGCCGGTGGCGCGGTATCACGTCGGCGAGCTGATGGCCGAGAGCCGGGCGGTGGACGTGATCGGGTCGCGGGTGGTGCTCAAGCAGCTCTCGGGCATCGATGTGTCGACCACGTCCAGCGTCGGCAAGCTGCTGGGAATGGGTCTGGGACAGGCGATCTCGGAGTTCGTCGTCGCCGAGCTCGGGGTCGCGGGGGTGGTCTCGGTGCCGGGCGAGCGCAGCGATCACGCGATGGAACAGCTGATCGCCGGTCGCGCCACCACCATCTACGGTGGCACCACCGAGGTGCAGCTCAATGTCATCGGTGAGCGGATGCTCGGCCTGCCGAGGGACGCCTCGGTGACCGCCTGAGCGCGGTCACGGCCGTGGCCGCACCCACCCGCCGAAGGCGTCCTGGAGGGTGAGGGCCGCGGCGATCGACAGGTGGTCGCGGCCCGCACCCGCGACCACCTGCACACCCAGCGGCAGCCCGTGCGTGCCCCGGCCCAGCGGAACCTGGGTCACCGGCAGCCCGGCGAGGCTGAACGGGGCGACCGCGTCGGTACGCCACGGCTGCCCGGTGGTGCGACCGTGGCGCGGCGCGACGGAGGTGAGTGTGGGATGCAGGAGCAGACCGTCGCCGATGGTGTCGGCGATCTCGGCGGCGGCCGCATGAGCGGCGCCGGTGATCCGCCGGGCCGGTCCGGCGGGCACGCGAGCGGCGAGCAGTTCGCCGAGCGCGAGCAGCCGGGTGGGCAGGGTATGGTCGCCGGGCAGGCCCGCGAGCTGCCGTGGGGCCAGGATGTCGGCGCCCTCGCCGCGCATGATCTCGGCGAAGCTGATGCCGGTCTCCTTGGCGAGCACCATGGTGGTGAACAGCCCGATCATCCGCAGCGATTCCGTCCTGACTCGGACGATCTCGGCGCCCGCGCTCGCCAGCGCGGCGGCCGCGCGATCACGCGCGGCGAGCACCTCCCGGCCGACGCCGGGGGCGAATGCGCCGTCGAGCAGCACGACCCGCACCCCACCCAGCGAGGTGGTCGCCGGATCGCCGAGGGTCATCTCCCGCGCGAGCGGGTCGACGCCGTCCGGACCGGCCATGATCCGCAGCAGGGGCATCAGATCCTCGGCGCGGCGGGCGATCAGGCCGTTCGCGCAGAGGGCGGCGACGCCGTAGGGCGGCGGCCACGCGCCGGTGGTCGGCAGCAGGCCGGTCGACGGGCGGTGGCCGAAGACGCCGTTGCAGAACGCCGGAATGCGGATGGACCCGAGTGTGTCGGTGGCCAGGCCCAGCGGGGACCCGCCGCTGCCCACCGCCGCGCCCTCACCGCCGGAAGATCCACCCGCCGTGCGGGTCCGGTCGTGGACATTGCTGGTGCGGCCGTAGACCCGATTGTCGGACTCGATCCACATGCAGCCCTCGGAGGTGTTGGTCAGCCCGAGCAGGATGGCCCCGGCGTCGAGCACCCGCTGCACCACCGTCGCGTTCGCGGACGGGCGCAGGTGCCTGCGGGCCAGGACGCCCGCCGTGTGGGGCAGGCCGGCCACGGCCAGCGATTCCTTGACGGTGATCGGCACGCCGAACAGCGGCGGCAGCGTCGCGGGTCCGGTCGCCAGCTGCGCGTCGGCCGCGTCGGCCTGGGCGCGCGCGGCCGCGTAGCGCTCGACGACGACGGCGTTCGTCGCCGGGGCGAAGCGTTCGAGCACGGCGATGTGGGCATCGACCACCGCGCGGGCACTCACCTCACCCGCGCGCAGGGCGGCAGCCAGGCCGATCGCGGACTCGTCGGTGATCGTCGTCCCGATCCGGCCAGAGCTCATGCGTTACATTATTACGCACGATGTCAACCCGATCGACGGACGTGGCGCGGCCGGTCAGGGCATGCTGTGCGCCAGCACGAGGATGCCGCCGACCAGCAGGGCGAGCACCTTCACGACCTCGAGGGCGATATAGGCGAGATGACTGTGCGATCGTGGCACGTCGGCACCGGCGAGCACGGCGTCGCTGCGGCGGGTCAGGCGCGGGCGCACGACCGCGACCTGCGCGGCGAACACGACCATCGCCACCGTGAGGGTCCGGGTGGCCGCGGTGCCGGGGGAGTCGACCAGGATCGCGGCGAGAATCGTTGCGGCGAGGACGAGTTCGGCGATATTGAGGGCCCGGAAGACCAGCCTGCCGATGCCGAGCCCGATCGGCACGGTGACCCCGGGCGCGCGGAATTTCAGCGGCGCCTCCAGGAACGAGATGGCCAGCACCATGCCCAGCCAGCAGAATGTCGCCGCGGCGATCACGGCCAACGCGGTCGTCATATCGATCGGTTCCTCTCCGTCGGTGATCCTCGCCGACCAGACCAGGATCGCCGATCGGCGGTGATCTGTCCCGAGTCCGCGTCGGCCGGGTGCCGGACCCGGCTGGGATACTGTCCGGGCCGGATCGCCCCGTTCCGGTGCCCGATGGGAGGAACGTGACCGCACAGCGCGCCGATGGCCGGGCCAGCCGGTGGGACCGGCATCGCGCCGAGCGCCGGGACCGGATCCTCACGGCGGCGCTGACGGCCGTGCAGGCCCAGGGTGCCTCGGTGGGGGTGCAGGAGATCGCCGATCTCGCGGAGGTGCCGCGGTCGGTGCTGTACCGGCTGTTCAAGGACCGCCAGGACCTCGACGAGCAACTGCGGGCCCGCATCGTCGACGACCTGATGGCCGTGCTCGCCCCGACCCTGAACCCGGAAGGCACCGTCGCCGAGGCCATCGAGCGCTCGGTGGACGCCTACGTGGGCTGGATCGCCGCCAACCCGCGACTGCACTATTTCCTCGGTGCCGGGTCGGCGGCGGAGAAGCGGCCCAATTCGCCGATCGTGTCCGGCACCAAGATCGCCATCGCGGGCACCGTCCGGGAGGTGTTCGAGAACGCGCTGCGCGCCCAGTCCGCCCCGGTGACGATCGCCGAGCCGATGGCCTTCGGTCTGGTCGGCTTCGTCGACGGCAGTGTGAACCGCTGGCTGAGCCGCGCCATGCAGCCGATGGACGCCGCCGAGCTGTCGTCCTATCTCCAGGAAGCGATCTGGGCGATCGTGGACAGCAGTCTGCGCAAGGTCGGCGTGATGCTCAATCCGCTGACACCGATGGCGGATCTGGTCGCGCCGCCTGCCGAGGACTGACTCACCGTTCGGTGGCGGCCCGGACCGTGGCGAGCAGTTCGCGCGTGCACGCCGCCAGGTCGAAATCGGGTTCGGCGGCGACCCGGGTGATCACCCCGTTGCGCAGCGACAGGACGAACCCGGCCAGCAGATCGGTGTCGAACTCCCGGAACTCGCCGTCGCGCTGCCCGCGGGCCAGCAGTTCGGCCAGCTTCGCCCGGTCCGCGGCCGCCAGTCCGCCCAGGTCCGCGCTGTCGGGCGCGGCGGCCTGGATGCGCAGCATCGCCACCAGGTGAGGCCGGTGCTCGCGCAGGAATTCGCTGTTCGCGCGGAGGAACCCGGCCAGTTCCTCGGCGGCGGTACCCGGCGCCGTGCGCGCCACCACGAAGGCGGCGAAATCGCCCAGGACCGTGCGCATCACTTCGGTGATCAGGTCCTGTTTGCCCTGGAAGTGGTACGAGATCATCCCGGTGCTGCTGAGACCGGCCCGGCGCGCGATGGCCGCGAAAGAGGCACGGGCGTAATCCGTCTCGGCGATGGTGTCGATGGCGGCGCGCACGATCTGGGCGCGGCGGGCCTGTTCGGTGATCGTGAGCACCGCACGCCGCTGCTGTCCGGCCATCACCACCCCGTGATCGCGAGTGCGAAGGCGTGCCGCTGCGGTGCGGCCCGGGCCGGTAGCTCGACGAGCAGGTCGGGGCCGTGCTGTTGCCAGGTCGGTGCGGGTGGCCCGCCCACCAGGGCGACCGTGGCGCTGTCGGGGATCGTCAGGTCGCGCAGGGTGATCGCGCCCGCGGGCTGATCGGCGAGCACGATCGCGTGCACGGTGTCGCCACGACGGGTGAAGCGCACCGCGTGACCGTCCGTCGTGGTGGTGGCGGACCGCTCCCACGGGACCGTGTCGTAGATCGCCTCCGCATTGCGCCCGAGCCAGGTACCGAGCGCGCGCAACGGCGCCCGCTGGAGGTCGGGGATCCGCCCGTCGCCGTCGGGGCCGACATTGAGCAGGAGATTGCCGCCCCCGGCCACCACGTCCACGAGCAGGTGGATCACCTCGGCCCCGGTGAGGGTGTCCGCGGCGGTCTCCTCGGCGTTGTATCCGAACGACCTGCCCAACCCCCTGGTCAGTTCCCACGCGCCGGACGGCGGGTCGGTGGGTGGGGCGTACTCGTAGGTGGTGAAGTCGTGGTGGAAGTCCTTGGGCGGGTCGGGAATCGGCTTGCCGAGCGCGCCCATCACCCGCAGCGCCCCGCCCAGGAAGCGCAGATAGGCGGCCCGGGCGACCCGGTTCGCCGGCAGCTTCGGTTGCATCCAGCGATCGTTCACCAGCCCCTCGGGGACGGTGTCGTAGTAGTGCGCCACGATCTCGTGCGGATCCACTTCCGCGGGCCAGCCCATGTCGTTCCAGAGGATCGACGGCGCGTAGGTGTCGATGAGTTCACGCCACTGCGCGGTGGCGTAGCGGGCGTATTCGGGTCCCAGCGCCTGATGCCGGATCAGATCGGTCATGGTCCGCAGCGGCGTGGTCCGGAAGGTCCAGTTCATGCCGCCGCAGTAGTACAGGCCCATCCGCGCGCCCCGCTGCCGCACGGCGGCCGACAGGTCGCCGACGAGATCGCGGGACGCGCGATAGTCCGCGGGCATATGCGGATTGCCGATATCCGTGGGCCACAGGGGATATCCGTCGAGATGCCGGGTCACCAGGACGACATACCTGGCGCCCGCCCCGGTGAACAGCTCCGCCCACTCGTCGAAGTCCACCGCCCGCGCGGCCGCGTCGAAGCGGGGCCGGAAGCCGGTGTAGTCGATACCGTCGCCGTAGGTGGCGGCATGGTGGATCGCGGTGGGGGAACCGGGAACCCGCAGTGAATTGAGGTACCACTCCGCGTACGGGATCCGGTCGGCGGTCGTCGCGCCGGTGGTGAGGTCACGCATGAACGCGGTGTAGTCCGCGGTGCCGCGTGCGGCGAAGGCGGGCACCGAGTACGGGCCCCAGTGCACGAAGATGCCGAGCTTGGCCCCGCGGTACCAGTCCGGGACCGGCCGCTGGGCCAGGGCCTGCCGGTTCGGCGGGTAACTCATCGGCACTCCTCGGTGTCGTGCGGGGCGAGCGGCGATCCGCGGATTTGCTCGGGTGAGCAAAAATAAGCATACATGAGCAATTCGGCGGGTTTCGCACAGGTCAGGGCCGCGCTAGATCCCGTTCAGCCCTGTGGCATCGGCAGGGGAATCACCACGCCGAGCGGCAGCGTGAGCTGCGGACCCGGTGTGGGGTCGGGGTCGGCCGGTGGCCGTTCGGTGTCGGTGGGTTGCTCGCCGCACAGGATCCCGCACTCGATGGCACCGATCACCGGGAGCGACACGAGGATCACCGGTTCACGCGGCGGGGCCGGGGTCGGTGCCATGGGTTCGAGTGCGAGTGGGGATTCGTCGGCGGGGGAGGGGGTCTCGGGTGCCGTGTCGACCGGTGGCCGGGTGGGTGCCGCCGGGTCGAGGACGACGTCGACGCGCACCTGGGCCCCGCCGGTGCGGTAGCGCTCCGACCAGCCGAGGACGTCGGCCGCGTAGGCCGCCGAGTAGTTGTAGCGCAGCACCGCACGCTGCCGCGCCGCGGCGTCCCGCAGATCGGTGCCGTCGGCACACAGGTAGCGGCCCGCGGCCAGCGCGGCGTCGAACACATTGTGCGGGTCCGTCGTTCCGTCGCCGTTGCCGTCGGTGGCGTAGCGGCTCCAGGTGCTCGGCAGGAATTGCATCGGGCCGACCGCGCGCACGAATCCGCCGTCGGCGGCGGGGATCACCTCGTTGCCCGGCAGCGTGCCGTCGAGGGCCGGACCGAAGATGGGGCGCAGCGTGGTGCCCTCCGCGTCGGTGTTGCCCCGGTCGGCGTGATCGGACTCGATCTTGCCGATGCCCGCCAGCAGGTGCCAGCTCACGCCGCATCCCGGCGCCGAGGATTGCAGGGACAGCTCGGCATTGCGATAGGCGGCGAGGACGATCTCGGGGATGCCGAGGCCGCCGGTGGTACCGGTCGACGTGACCGCGACCGCGATCGGCTCGATCGGCGGCGTCGCGGTCCGCAGCTTGCGCGGCGTCGGCGGCGTGGGCGCGAGCAGTCCGACGACGGTCGACTCGGTCGGCAGCGATTCGACAGTGGCCGGCGCGGCGAAGAATTCGGGCACGGCCGGTGCGGTGACACGGGCCGAACCGGTGACGAGCAGCCCGGCCGCGAGGATCGTGGTCGCGGCGAGAGGAGCGGAGCGCATGGGGTGAACACCTTCCGCGGCCCCGGTGCGGGCCGCCTGGAATCGGGTAGTGCGGACGGGTGGCCGTGTCCGGCCTGGTGGCGACGTGATCAGCGCACCGGATACCTGCGGTCGGTCAGATCGAAGGCGTGGGGCTGACCCGCGTGATAGAGCGCGCTGTCGGCGAGCATCAACGGCTCCCACAGCGGCATCCGGAATCGGGGCGTGATCGGGACGCGGCCCGCCGCCGAACCGCTGACGTGCAGAACCGCGTTCGCCGCCCGCCGTCCGCTCTCGTTGGCACCTTCCAGACACGCGACGTTCGTCCGCGTCCGGATCCAGTCGCCCGCGAGGAACAGGTTGTCGATGGCGGTGGTCGTGTCCGGTCGGTCGGCCCACGAGCCAGGGTTCGGGAGGAAGCCCGCGCCGTCGTCGGAGACATCCGGGGTGCCGGGATCGCTGACCGGGGTCCGCCAGAACTGTGCGGTGAACACCGCGGTCGCCTTGTCCGGCGGGATCGCGCAGACGTAGTAGTCGGCCTCGACGCTGTGCCCGGCGCCGGTGTGGTCGGTCACCGTGGCGGCCCGGATGTGCGCGCCGTCGGTCTCGAAGCCCGACAGCTGCGCGCCGAACGCGAAGGTGACACCGAGCGAGCGCAGGTGGGCGACCCACGGATGGATGAAGGTCGCCGAGGTCGGCCCGTTGAGCACCCGGTCGTCGCGGTCGTCGTCCGGGTTCAGCAGTGACCGGACGAAGTCCTCGCCGGTCAGGCCGATCGAATGCGCGCTGCAGGCGCGGGCGTGCGTCGCCATCAGCGTGCGGAGGAAACCGTCGCCGAGGAAGCGGTGGTATTCGGCCGACGCGTTGTCCAGGCCCGCGAATTCGCTCCAGCTCATCCGTTCCCACTGGCCGAGTCGGCGTTCCTCGCAGCTCGAGATGTAGACCGCCAGCCGTTCGGCGGCGAACAGCGCCTCGTGCGGGAGCAGACGGAACAGCGTCTCGAACACCGAGGCGAAGGAATCGGCGAACTGCCGTGGCGTCCGCGGGCTCTGGCGCGACGGCAACGGAAACGGCAGCGCGACAGTCGAGTTGACGCGTCCCCTCCCCGCGATCGTCGCCGCGTCGACCCGGACCAGATTGTCGTACACGCCGTTCCGGTTGCGGCGGAACGGAATGCGGCGCAGCGTGTCGGGCAGGTCGCGGTGGCAGCCGAAGAAGGTGGGGAAGCCGTGTTCGCCGGGCAGGGCCCGATCGCTGACGATGCTGCGGCACTTCCCGCCCGCCACGCCGCGCCGTTCGTAGACGGTGACCGCGAAGCCGCGTTCGGCGAGTTCGTGCGCGGTGGTCAGTCCGGCGAGCCCGGCGCCGAATACGGCGACGGTGCGCCCGCCCGGCGCGGCCGCCGCCCGGCGGTTGGTCGATCGCAGGAAGCCACGTCGCGCGGACTGCCAGTTGATTCCCATGTCTCGTCCAGTCGTCTGCCCGGCCGTCCTCGACGTGTGCGCGCCGTTGCCGGGTGTCGATACCCCGCGTCTTATGTTACTGACGATTCTGAACAAGTAGTGCGAAACAGCGATACACAGTCGGCTTAGAGTCGGTCGACGACGTCCCTAAGTTGATGACAATTCTGTGAACTCGAGGTACTGTTCGAAGTGCCCGGCGACGACGTGTGTGGCGGAAGTGCCCCTCGCCACAGCGTGATCGCGCGTCGTGCCTCCTCACGCGTTCCGTGCGGCAGCCCAGCGAACTCACTGTCGCGGGGAACGGGTGATCGAGAAGCGCGGCGGCCGGAGTCGATGTGCCGGTTCCGGCCGCCGCGCGCCGGGCAGGCGCGGCGGGGCCTAGTGCGGCAGCGGACGGCCGAGCAGAACGGTCTCCAGCAGCCCGATCACGGTGTCCTGCGGGCAGATTCCGTCGTCACCGAAGGTGCGTCCGAGGTCGACGACCAGGCTGAAGGCGGCGTGCACCAGGATGCGGGCCTCGCCGAGCGACAGCTCCGGCCGGGTCGCGACCACCAGCCGGGCCCACTCGGTGACGATCAGCTGCTGGAGATGGCGCAGCGTCACCTGGTCGGTGTGGTCCACGTGCCGGAATTCCGCGTAGTAGACGAAGGTCAGCGCGCGTTCGTCGAACGACCCCGACACGTACAGCTCGATCAGCGTGCCCAGCGCCGCGGCCGGTGTGCGCGCGGCGGCGGTCGCGGGCCGGATCGCCGCCGACACCCGGTCGGCCGCCCGGCGGAACGCCGCGACCAGCAGATCGCTCTTGCTGCGGTGATAGCGGTAGACCGCCGACGCCGAGGACAGCTCGGCGGCCGCGGCGATGTCCTCCACGCTGACATTCGGATATCCGCGCTCGTGGAACAGCTCGACCGCCCGATGCAGCAGCAACTCGTGCTTGAACAGGGGCGCGCGGCCGGCGGTGCGGCGAACCCGGGGCGCGGTGCGCGGGCCGGACAGATCGGCGTCGACCACGGCCCAGCTCAGCGAACCGAGCAGGGCGGCCAGGGTTTTCGCGGGCACCGTCGCGTGATGGTCGCCGATGCTGCTGATCACGGCGTAGATGGACACCGCGCGCACGGCGCGATCGTGCCCGTCCAGCTCCGGCCTGACCTCGCCGATGCGCGCGCGCAGGCTCGCGATCGCCGCGGCGAACTGATCGCTGAACGCCCGGAGGTCCTCGGGTTCCAGATAGCGGCGTTCCCAGCGGGCCAGGGCGGCGGTGGGCCGGTTGGCGATGGTCGCGGCGACGATGGCGGCGAGCACGTGCTCGAGGCGCTGCCGTGGCGTCCAGCCCGCCGCCTCCTCGGGGAGTTCGACCGCCCGCAGCGCCAGGCCCGACAACCGGAGCAGCTCGGCGCGGAACAGCGCGTACTTGCTCGGGAAATGCCGGTACAGGGCGGTCGAACTGATATCGAGCCTGCGGGCGATGTCGTCCATGCTCACGCCGTGGTAGCCGTGCGCGCCGAACGCCGCCGCCGATTCCGCGGCGATCTGCGCCCTGCGGTTCTTGGGCCTGCGCCGGACCGTGCGCGCTGGTGCGTCCGAGGACGGCGCGTCGGCGTGCGTGCCCGGCGATCTGCCCTCGGCCGCGCGCGCGGAACCGCCGCGGTGCCGGGGGGATAGCGCGCCGGGTTCGGTCACTGGGCGGGTGCCGTCGTCAGCGGGGAGTTCACCTTCTCGACCAGCCAGCGGCCGTTGTCGTTGTGCAGGCGCAGCACCATGGACAGCTGCCCCGGCTTGGGCTTGTGCTCGGTGCCCAGACTGGAGATGGTCTGGCCGATCACCACGATCGCCTCGGCGGACTCCTCGTCGCCGGTGCGGATCGCGCACTGGGTGTCGGTGACCTTCGAGGTGACCTCGCCCTGGGTGAGGACCTCACGCAGTTCCCCGCTGGTGGCTTCGAACTGCTTCTTCCAGTCGCCGGTCGAGCCGTCGAGGACCGCGGCGAAGTACGCGTCGAGTTTCTTGCTGTCGTAGTCGGCCAGCACCGGACCGTAGTGGCAGGCGGCCTCGCGCGCCTGCTGCTGGGCCGCCAGCAGGTCCTTGGTGTTCTGGTTCTCGAAGAACAGGAACACCGAGGCCGCCAGCGAGGCGCCGAGCAGGACGGCCGCCGCGCCCCGCAGGCCGAGCCGCCTGCGGTCCATCGCCCGCAGGCGCGACGCCCACCCCACCGTCGGGGCCGTGGATGGTGTTTCGGCAGTGGGCGTTTCGGCGTCGGCTACGGTCGGCTCGGCGACGGGGGACTCGTCGGTGGTGGTCGGTTCGTTGCTCATCGTGAGGACTCCTTATCGAGGTGCCGGGACCGCGGGCTGGGACAGCTCGTTGCCGGTGGCGCCGGGCGGGGGACCGGAGCCGTTGTCGGGACCGGCGGGCCGCGGGGCATTGGCCGAGCCGCGGATCTGCAGCGCCGGATTGTTGGTCACGCAGTAGTTGTAGAGGCGCACCCTGGTGTCGGTGGTCGGCGTGGTGGCCACCACGGGCACGGTGTCGTAGTCGCAGGTCGGGCGCGGCCAGGGATCGACCATCGTGAAATACATGTTGTCGTGGGCGGGGACGCCGACCGCCTCGGCGAAGCGGCTCAGCGACGGGAAGAGGGCTTCGATGGCGGGCTGGCGCAGTTTGGCCGCCCGGGTGATGGCGACCAGGTTCGTCACCAGATCGGTCATCGGGTTCTGGGTGCGGGAGACGAACCCGCCGAGGGTGGCGAGCTGTCCCGGACCCTGTTCGAGCAGATGCCGCAGTTCCGCGTCGGCGGCGGTGAACTGGCGGAACAGCGCGCTGCCCGCGGTGGTCAGCGTGCCGAGATCCGGCTGCGCGTGCGAGGTCGTCGCGGCGATCACCTCGAGATTGCGGATCAGCTGTTCGGTCTGCGGGAGCAGATCGGTGAGGCCCGCCATGGCGCGGCTGAGCCCGGAGATCATGTTGCGCAATCCGTCCGGGCCGCCGGCCAGCGCCTTGTCGAGTTCGTCGACGATGACATTGAGCCGTTCGGGATTCATCCCGCCGACCAGCCCGCTCAGATTGCCCAGCACCGACTGCATCTGGACCGGGACCGCGGTGTCGGCCCGGCGCACGACGGCGCCGTCGGCCAGGAACGGCCCGGACTCACCGGCGGGCCGGAAGTCCAGGTACTGCTCACCGGCGGCGGACAACCGGGCGACGGCCACGGTGCCGCCCACCGGAATCCGGGTGTTCCCGTCGATCTCGGCGACCGCGGCGATGCCGTCGCCGGCGACGCGCACATCACCGACCCGGCCGACGCGCACGCCGCGGAAGGTCACGTCGCTGCCCGCCGTGAGACCGCCCGACGTGGCCAGTTCCACGGTGACCTCGTACTGGCTGCGGGTCGGGTCGAACCGCAGGACCGCGCCGCCCAGATAGAGGCTGCCCAGGACCAGCACCACGACCAGTCCGACATTGGCGACCGCGACACGATGGCGGACCAGCCACTGCCACAGGGGTGGATTCATCGGGGTCCCTCCTGCTGCGGCTGCGGCGCCTGCGGGGTACTGGTGACGCGGCCGATCACCTTGGCGATGACCTCCGCGAGGCTGCCGAGGAACGCGGGCACGTCCCCGCCTTCGGGCCAGCGGCTGCCGGTGGGATCGGTGAGCGCGCCGACGTCGAGATAGGACAGGGTGGCCGCCACGGCCAGGTTCGGGCCGCGCAGGCTGTCGACCAGCGACGGGTACAGCGCGTGGAAGCCGTCGAGCGTGCCGGTGAGGTCGTCACCCATCTGGGAGAAGCCGTTCATGAGGTTCTGGATGCTCTGGAACAGGCTGACGAACTGCGGCCCGTTGGTCGCGCTGAAGTCGCCGAGCGCGTCCATGGTGACCGCGACCCGGTTGATCAGGTCGACGATGGCCTGGTTGTTCTCCGCGAACAGGCCGATCAGCTGCGGGAAACTGTCCGCCGCGGCCCCGAGTTCGGTTTTGCGCCTGGCCAATTCGCCGGTCAGCACCGACAGCCCGCCGAGCGTGGCGTCGAGATCGCCGGTGCGCTGGTTGAGCGCGGCGATGACCGAGGTCATCTCCCCGACCAGGTGCCGCAGCTGGGGCGCCTTGCCTGCGAAGATCGAGTCGAGCTCGGCGGTGACCCGCGCGGCCTGATTGAGCCCACCGCCGTTGAGCAGCATCGAGATCGAGATCATCAACTGCTCCACCGAGGCCGCCGACGCGGTGTGCTCGGCGCCGATGGTCGCGCCCGCGGCCAGGGGCGGTCCGGCCGTCTCGGCGCTGGGCAGAGTCATGGCGACGAAGATGTCGCCCAGCGGCGTCGCCTGGCGCAGCTCCGCGGTGGTGCCCTGCGGCAGCTGGATGTCGGCGCGGATCTGCATTTCCACATCGGCCAGGAACGAGGTCGTCGAAATGCCGGTGACGACACCGATATCGGTGCCGCCGATCTTGACGTGGGCCCGATCGGGCAGGTTCAGCGCGTCACGGAAGGTGGCGTGCAGGGTGTAGCCGGGCCCGCCGATGCCGGGTTCCGGCATGGGCAGGTCGGCCACGGTCATCGAGCACGCGGTGCTCGTCGAGGCGACGGCGGCGGCGCACACGGTGGCCGCCAGGGCCGAGCGGAGATTCATTTCGTCAGTCCCAACAGCGCGGCGGTGAGCCCGAAATCCGGTCCCATATCGGCGATCTTTCCGGTGCGGCAGCCGTCGAGGCGCATCTGGACGCGCTCGCAGAACAGCGACAGCGCCTCGCTGTCGAGCACGATCTTGTCGAGCAGACCGTGCAGGCGCAGCGCCTGGCGCTCCCGGCTGACCGCGTTGTCGACGTTCTGGAACAGCAGCGGCGCCACGTCGACGACCTCGGTGAGATTGCGGGCATTGGCCCGCATCTGGGCCGCGATCGCCACGAACTTGGTGAGCGCGCCCGCGAGCTGGTCCTGGTTCTGGCCCAGCACCGAGGAGGTGTTGGTGATGAAGTCGTCGAGCTGGGTGAGCACCGCCTGCAGGCCGGGGGACTGCTGGCCGAACAGGGCGATCAGTTCGGTGATCCGGCCGCTGAAATCCCGGACGGTCTGGTCGTTCTCGGCGATGATCTGGGTGATCTCGCTCAGCTTCACGATCGTGTTGGCGATCTGGTCCTTGTTGGCGAAGGTCACCTCGAACGCGGCGGAGAGCTCGTCGAGGGTCTCGCGCAGGCGGTCGCCGTTGCCGTCGAGCAGCGGGAACAGGACCCGGCTCGCCATCGGCCCGGTCTCGCTGCCACCTTTGAGCGCCTCGCCGAGCTGATCGAAGTTGGCCAGGATGCGGTCGAGTTCGACCGGTGTCCTGGTGCGCGCCAGCGGCAGATGCGCGCCGTCGGCGAGTTCGGGACCCGACCCGGTGTAGGCGGGCGCGAGTTCGACATGCCGGTTGGTGATCAGCTGCGGCGACACCAGCGCCGCCATCGCCTCGGCCGGGATCCGGACGTCCCGGTCGACCGACATGACCACCTCCACGTAGCTGCCGCGCGGGGTCACCGAATCGACGACGCCGACCGGAACGCCGAGCACCGAGACCTCGTTGCCCGGGTACAGCCCGGCGACGTTCTCGAAGTCGGCGCTGATCCGCTTCTGTTGGCTCACCATCCGGTCGCCCAGCCCGGTCACGCTCTCGGGCAGCAGCGCGCAGCCCGAGGCGAGCAGCGCGGTCAGGCACACCGCCGCCAGCTTGCTCGTGTGTCGTGTGTTCATCAGTTGCACCCCTGTACGGCTTGTGCGAAGCACAGCCAGTTGTCCGGGAAGATCCACGGCGCCCAGATCTCGCCGTAGGGCCCGTTGCCGACCACGTTGTTGAACTGGCGCAACGCGACCGGGGAGATCTCGTAGAGCCGGTCCAGGTTCTCCTTGTTCTTGGTCAACCCGTCGGCCATGGTGTTGAGGTTCTGGATCAGCGGACCCAGCTCGCCGTTGTTCTCGATGCCCATGTCCTGCAGCAGCTTCGACATGGCGGCGACATTGTCGAGCAGCTGGGTGAGCAGGGTCTGGCGCTGCTGGACGGCGGCACCGATGGCCTCGCCCCTGGTCAGCAGCAGGAGCACACTGTTGCGGTTGTCCGAGACCAGCTGGGAGACCTGGTCCATGCTCTTCAACAGCGTGTCGACCTCGTCGCGCCTGCTGTTGATCACCTGGGCCAGCGCGCCGATGCTGTCGAGGGCCTGCACCGCCAGCGCGGGCGAGTCGCCGAGCTGGGTGTTGAGCACATCGAGCGCGTCGCGCAGCTTGGCCGCGTCGATGCGTTCGATGCGCTCGAACGAGGAGGTGTACTTCGGGTCCTGCACGACCTTGCTCAGGTTGTACGGCACCGAGGTGCGGTCGAGCGCGATCCGGTTGCCGGGCAAGCCCTTTCCGTTACCGGGCGTCAGCTCGATGTGCAGACGGCCCAGGATCGTCGACATCTTGATCGCGGCCCGCGCGTCGGGACCGAGCCGGATGTCGCCGCGGATCCGCAGCGCCACCTCCACCCGATCGTTCACCAGCCGCACCGACTGGACGGCGCCGACCTCGATGCCGGCGATGTCGACCGTCGCGCCCGGCCGCAGCCCCGCCGCCTGGGCGAACTCCGCGTCGATCGTCTTGTCGCCCAGGCGGACCTGGGCCAGCAGGCTGGACCCACCGAGCAGCACGACCACCGCGAGCGCCGCGGACAGGCCAAGACGCAGGTACCTGTTGCGCCGCCAGAACTCCGGAACCCGTACCCGCATCATCGGCACACTCCCGACTGCGAGTTGCCGCCGACCTGGGAGAACAGGCCTTCGGGGAGCACCACGCCCCACAGCGAGACGTCGAGCCGGCAGATGTAGGCGTTGCCGTAGGTGCCGTAGCTGGTGAAGCGGGCGACGCCGTTGAGGAAGTCGGGCAGTTCGACCGCGCCGCGGTCCAGGGCCGCGCCGTTGTAGAGCAGCATCATCACGCCGGTGGTGGCGTCGCGCTGGGCGGCGCCGAGGCCCGGCTTGACCTGGCCGATCAGCGAGACCAGCGAGTCCGTCGCGCCCGCGACCCGTTCCACGGAGCTCTTCAACGACTCCCCTTCGGCATACAACCCGTCCATCAGGGCGCGGGTCTGGGTGATCAGGGTTTCCAGCTCGCCGCTGCGATTGGCCAGGCCCGCGAGGACCGAGCTCAGATTGCTGAGCACGTCGCCGAGGATCTGGTCGCGCTCCCCGAAAGTGCTCGCCAGCTCGGCGGCCTGGGTGATCAACGCCGCCAGCGACACCTCGTTGCCCTGCAACGCCTGGATCAGCGTTTCCGACAGCGAGTTGATCTGGTCGGGTTGCAGCACACTGAACAGCGGCTCGAAGCCGGACAGCAGCGTCGAGACGTCGAACGAGGGCTCGGTGCGGTGCAGCGGAATCTGCGCGCCGACCGGGACGACCGCGCCCGCGCCGTCGCCCGGTGCCAGCGCGAGGTAGCGCTGGCCGATCAGATTCTGGTAGCGGACAAGGGCTTTCGTCGTCTCGGTCAGGTGCTGCCTCGCCTCGATCCGGAAGTCGACCCTGGCGGTGTACTCGGGGGTGAAGTCGATCTTGTCGACCCGGCCGACCCGGACCCCGGCCATGCGGACGTCGTCACCCACCCGCAGTCCGAGGACATCGGTGAACACCGCGGAATACGAACTCGTCTCGCCCGCGACGCCACGTTGCAGCGTGGACCAGATGGTGTAGGTGAGCACGGTCGTCAGCACCACGAAGAAGCTGAAGCCGACCAGTGGTTTGGTGTATTTCACTGGCGCAGGCCGCCTTCGGTATCGGGGACGAGGGGGACGGTGCCGATGATCGACCCGAGCAGCAGCAGCTGGGTGAAGTTCGGCCGCCCGCCGACCAGTGCCGACACCGCGGAGACGCCGGTCAGCCTGCGCGGCGGTGTCGCCTGCGGCTGATCGGTCGCCGCGGCCGGCGCGGTGATGCCAGGGATGGCGGGCAGGCCGGGAATCGTCGGCAGCCCGGGCAGCGTGGGCACCGAGATGCTCGGCAGGGCGGGCAGTCCCGGGATCGGCACCGAGGGCACCACCGGCGCCGGACCCGCGGCCTCCAGCCGCTGCGGCAGGAGCTGCGCCGGGTATTCCTGCGGCGGTGCGACCGTGGGGACGGACGGTCCGCCGCAGCGCGGCCCGGTCATCTCGCCGTAGCGCGGGCAGTCCTCGGCGGTGTACTGCTGGAACGGGGTGAACGACACGTCCATCCGCCACGCCATCTGCTTGCGCGGGCCGAAGGTGAAGGTCTGCTGCAGTTTGGCCAGCGAGACATTGAGATTGGCCGCCGCGGACTGCAGCGCCCCCGGGTCCTTGGCGATGCCGCCGAGCAGTCCGTCCAGGCCCGACACCAGCTCCTTGCCGGAATCGGGATTGGCGGCGAAGAGACTGTTGACGGCCTCGACCGCGGAATTGCCCTGGGTGAGCAGCTCGACCAGCTGGGTGCGGTGCTCGTTGAGGGTGCGCGCCGAGGTCACCGAGTCGGCCAGCACGCCGACCAGCTCGGGCGCCGACTGGCTCAGCGCGGTGGCCGCCTGCCCGAAATCGCCGAGCAGGTTGCCGATCTCGGGAATCTGGTGGATCGAGGTGAGCCAGGTGTCGAGCCGCTCGATGGTGGAGCCAGGGACCCGGGAACCCGGGTCGAGCGCCGCGGACAGCGTCGCCAGCACCCGGCCGAGCTTCTCGGGCTGGATGGTGGCCAGGACATCGCGCAGCGTGTTGAGGGTGGACTGCAGCTGGATCGTCTCCGCGCTGGTGTCCTCGTGGATGGTGTGACCGCTGCGCAGCGTGCCGGTGGCGGCGCCGTTGTCGACCAGCTGGATCGAGGAGACGCCGAAGATGTTGTCGGGGACCACCCGGGCCGTCACCGTGTCCGGGATCGTCTCGGCGATACCGGGTTTCAGTTCGAAGGTGGCGTGCTGGCGTTCGCCCTTGGCGACCATCGCCACGTCGCCGACCATGCCGACGACCATGCCGCGATACTTCACGTCGGCGCGCTGCGGCAGCCCGTCACCGGTGCTGGTCAGCTCGGCGCCGACCACCACCGTGCTTTCGAACTCGCCGTTGTAGCGCAGTCCGAGCAGATACAGCGCGGCCGCGACCGCGGACACCATGGCCAGGCCCGCGACGGTCAACTGACGACCGGTCGGCCCGCGTCCACTGGGATCGAGAATCATCCGATCGACCTATCCCGAGATCCGGAATCCGGGGTCGATGCCCCAGATAGCAAGGGTGAGAAACAGATTGGTGAAGACCATCACGACGATGACCATCTTGATCGCCCGTCCCGCCGCGACCCCGACACCTTCGGGGCCCCCGGCGGCGACGAAGCCGTAGTAGCACTGGATGAAGGCGGCGATCAGGACGAACACCACCACCTTGAACAGCGAGAAGAACACGTCGCCGCCGATGAGGAACTGGAAGAAGTAGTGGTCGTAGGTGCCTGCGGTGGTACCGCCGAGGAACAGCACCGACAGCTTGGTCGCCAGGTAGGCCACCGCCAGGCCGAGGGTGTAGAGCGGGACGATGGTGACCGTGGCCGCGATCATCCGGGTGGTCACCAGGTAGGGCAGCGGCCGGATCGCGATGGATTCCAGCGCGTCGATCTCCTCGGAGATCCGCATCGAGCCGAGCTGGGCGGTGAACCGGCAGCCGGACTGGATGGCGAAGGCGAGGGTGGCCAGGATGGGCGCGATCTCGCGGGTGGTGGCGAAACCGGAGATGGCCCCGGTCAGCGGGCCCATGGTCAGCAGGTTCAGCGCGGAGTAGGACTCCATGCCGACGGTGATGCCGCCGAACGCGCACAGCACGATGACGACACCGACGGTGCCACCGCCCACGATCAGCGAACCGTTGCCCCAGCCGACGTCGGCGACCAGGCGCGCGACCTCCTTGCGGTAGTGCCGCAGCGTGAACGGAATCGCGATCAGCGCCTGGAAGAAGACGATGGCCTGGTGCCCGAGCCGCTGATTGGCCTGGACGGGGATCTTGGCGGCCGCGCCGACGGCACGCACCGGGCGCAGCGCGGGCGGGATGTACTCGGCGGCCATCTCACACCACCTTCGCCGGGAAGAGGGTGTTGTAGAGCTGGGTGACGATGATGTTGGTGGCGAACAGCATCAGCGCCGAGGAGACCACCGCCGAGTTGACCGAGTTGGCCACCCCGCCGGGCCCGCCCTTGGTGTGCAGACCGATGTCGCAGGCGATGATCGAGGTGAGCGCCCCGAAGATCGCCGCCTTCACCAGCGCGACGAGCAGGTCGTTGGCGACCGCGAAGGACGCGAAGGAGCTGATGAACGACCCCGGGGTGCCGTGCTGGGCGTAGACGTTGAACAGGTAGGCGGTGGCGAAGCCGACGAACACGATGAATCCGCACAGCAGCATGCTGACCAGTACCGCGGCCGCCAGCCGCGGCGCGACCAGCCGGCGCACCGGATCGACGCCCATCACCTTCATGGCGTCGATCTCCTCGCGGATGGTGCGCGAGCCCAGGTCGGCGCAGATGGCCGAACCGACCGCGCCCGCGATCATCAGCGAGGTGACCAGCGGCGCCCCCTGCCGGATGATGCCGAGCCCGGCCACCGCGCCGATGAAGGTGGTCGCGCCGACCTGGTTGACCAGCGCGCCGACCTGGATGGAGACGACGACCGCGACCGGGATCGCGACGAACACCGTCGGCACGGCGGAGACATTGGCCATGAAGGCGCACTGCCGGATGAACTCCTGGAACGGGAATCGCCGCTGCACCAGGGAGAGGAACAGCTGGGCGATCGCGGCCCGGCCGAGGAGGACCTGCCTGCCCAGGGTCTCGACCGACTGCTGGGGGTGGCGTCGCCACAGGCCGGTGACGCTGTCGGCGATCCGGCCGACCTCGGAGGGTTGCGGCGGCGCGGTGCCCGCCGGGGAATGCTCGGTGGAGGTCACGCCGCACCGAATCCTTTCTTGTCGCGCCGGAGCGCGGCGGTTCAGAGCGTGCTCAGCCAGCGTTCGAGCAGGACGAGGAAGCCTGCGCCCGCGGCGAGACCGGCCGCGACGACGCACAGCAGCGAGATCCACATGCCTACGCGGAGAACGGGATTGACCTGCGTTCGGCCACCCAGGATCTTGACGATGGTCACCACGATGTCGATGACCCAGACCAGCGCCATCATCAGGTCATCGTCACATTCGCGAAGGTGAGCACCGGCCAGCAGACGATCGATCCGAGGAACGAGATGACCAGGTCGACGCTGTAGAGGTTGCGCAGATGCGCGGTGTGGGTGAGCGTCCAGACGACGCCGACGATTCCGTACGGGATGCCGATGATGATCAGGGTGCCGAGGAACTCGGAGACCTTCATCTCGTAGCTCAAGAGCCTGTCGAGCCGTCGCAACATGGTGTACCGGTGTTCCTTTCCGCGGGACCGGTGGCATCGACGGCTGGTGGCCGACGTCGCTGACGGTCCGATGATGTTGCCGAGCATTCTGTCGTCGGCGGGTGCTTCTTCGGCTGATCTCCCAGTGAATACACAGCAGATCCGCAGAGTTGGCGGCGATTCGCGTTGATCGCCTGAGCTAAGTTACTACGGATTCTGGGAAATGTGAGCAAAATCGCCGGTAACGTTTCCGGGGTTCGGCGGCTGCTCGTCCGGTGGCCACATCGGCGCCGCGGCGGCGTTGCCCGACGCCGATGCGGCCCCCGCATCGCGCCCCCGACCCCAACCGCACGATGCGGAATTGACGGTAACATGGTCCGTTGATTGCCGTCTACGGCGCATGAAGCAGTGGAAATATCGATGAAATCGGCCGGAATCGTGATTAACTTATGGCGTTGAGGCCGCCGACGGTCGGCGGTTGCGCAGGAGGATCATGATGTCCGCGGTCATCGTCGATGTTGTCCGAACACCGTCCGGGCGGGGAAAACCCGGTGGTGGCCTGTCGTCGGTCCACCCGGCGACCCTGCTGGCCGGGGTGCTGGCCGAACTGGTCGACCGGACCGGGATCGACCCCGCCCTGGTCGACGATGTGATCGGCGGATGCGTCACCCAGAGCGGTGAGCAGTCGAGCAACATCACCCGCACGGCCGTGCTGGCGGCGGACTTCCCGGAGTCCGTGCCCGCCACCACGGTCGACCGGCAGTGCGGCTCGAGCCAGCAGGCGGTGCACTTCGCGGCCCAGGGCGTGCTCGCGGGCGCGTACGACGTGGCGATCGCCTGTGGCGTGGAGTCGATGAGCCGGGCGCCGATGTTCTCCAACGCGCAGGGTAAGGACGCGCTGCGCGGTCCGCTCGCGGTGCGCTACCCGGCCGGCCTGATCGGCCAGGGCATCGCCGCCGAAATCCTCGCCGCCCGATGGAAACTGGATCGCACCACGCTCGACGAGTTCGCGGCCCGCTCGCATCGGCTGGCGGCGGCCACCGCGGCCGCGGGCGGTTTCGACGCGGAGCTGACCTCGGCCGGTGTCCTCGACGCGGACGAGACGATCCGGCCTGGCACGACCGTCGAGGGTCTGGCGAACCTGCGTCCGGCGTTCACCGATCCCGCCGCGCTGGAACGGTTTCCGGAGATCTCCTGGTCGGTGACCCCGGGCAACTCCTCGCCGCTGACCGACGGTGCGTCGGCGGCGCTGATCATGAGTGAGCGGATGGCGGCGAAGCTGGGACTGGCCCCCCGCGCGCGGTTCCATTCCTTCGCGGTGGCCGGCGACGACCCGACGCTCATGCTGACCGCGGTCGTCCCGGCGACCCGCAAGGCGCTCGAGCGGGTCTCGCTCACCGTCGACGACATCGATACCTTCGAGGTCAACGAGGCGTTCGCGCCGGTTCCGCTGGTGTGGCAGCACGAGCTCGGCGCCGATCCGGAGCGGGTGAACCCGCGCGGCGGAGCGATCGCGCTGGGCCATCCGCTCGGCGGTTCGGGTACCCGGCTGCTCGCCACCATGGTCAACCATCTCGAGCAGACCGGCGGTCGCTACGGGTTGCAGACGATGTGCGAGGCCGGTGGCATGGCCAACGCGACGATCATCGAACGGGTGTGACGGCGATGACCACCGCGGCGAAGTCCGGCGAGCCCGACTACGACGACCCGACCAGCGCGATGTACGTGGCCGAGGGGCCGGGTCATGTCCCCATGCCGGGGACGAGCGCGGCACCCGCGCCGGACCCGGCCTCGCACGCGCCGTTGACGCTGGCGCAGGTGCGAATCCCGTTGCCCGACAGTCATCGTTCGCCGCGGAAGCGGCCCGCGCAACTGGCGGACGCGCTGGACTTCTGGGCGTTCGCGGGCGCGGCGGCGAATGTCGCGATGCAGTTCGCGCATCGCGGGGTCGCGGCGGGCGTGATGGAGAGCCCGGTCGAGTCGGGGGCACTGATGGTGCACCCGTGGAAGCGGTTGCGGACCACCGCGGCCTATCTGGCGGTGGCGGTGCTCGGCTCCGACGAGGAGAAGCGGGCGATGCGCGAGGCGGTGAACGTCGCCCACCGGCAGGTGCGGTCGGGGCCGAACTCGAAGGTGAAGTACAACGCCTTCGACCGGAACCTGCAGCTGTACGTGGCGGCGGCGATCTACATCGGCTACGAGGACACCCACCAGCTGCTGTGCGGCAAGATGACCGAGGCCGAGCTCGAGCAGTTCTATCAGGGCGCAGACACCTTCGGTACCACCCTGCAGGTGCACCCCGACATGTGGCCCAAGACCCACGCCGAGTTCGACGCGTACTGGGTGCAGGCGTGCCGGGACGTGGTGTGCGACGACGATTTCCGCGCCTACATCGACGACCTGCTGCACCTGCGGATGATCCACTGGTCGCTGCGCCTGCTGCTGGGCGGGCTGCTGCGGTTCCTGACGGCGGGCTTCCTGCCGCCGCACTTCCAGGAGCAGATGGGTGTCGAGTGGAGTGCGGCCGATCAGCGGCGGTTCGAGAATCTGTTCCTCTTCGTCGGCTTCGTCAACCGGTTCATTCCGCGGTTCATCCGGTTCTCCGGCACCAACGCGATGATGGCGGACGTGCGGCGCCGGATCCGCAAGCACAAGGCGATCATCTGACCCGTCCAGGGGGAGGGGGCCGCCGGTTCGTCGAGCCGGCGGCCCCGGTCAGCGCGCGATCCGGGCCTGTGACACGTAGCGAAGTCGCCGGGGCGCCATCGTGAATCCGGTGCGCGCGGTGAGCGCGACGGCGCGCAGTGCCGCGGTGTCGGTCGCGGTGGGGGCGACGTCGAACAGCGCTAGCGACCGCGGATGCTGCATCGCCCTGGCGGCTCCGGCAGGCAGGTGGCGGACGATCCAGGCGTCGGGGCGCAGCACCTGATCGCGGAATTCGCGCGCGGCGGGTCCGACGCGCAGCTGGGTCGCGCAGGCGTCGGCGAAGTACTCGGTGAACTCCGGGCGGGTCCGGGGGAGCAGGCGATCGCTGACGCCGTAGGTCCGGTACCAGGCCAGCGTCTCCCGGTAGAGCTGGTCGCGGTCGTCCGGGGAGAGTGTGGGGCCGAACAGGTCGGCGGCGGTCAGCAGCGTTTCCACATAGGTGGCGTGCTGGAAGAGGAAGACCTCGGGATGCAGCGCGTGGTAGCGGTGTCCCCGGTCGTCGACGCCCTTCACGTGCTCGTGGGCGAAGCGGATCACCGAATCCGCGGCCCGGCCCGTGTGCGCCAGATAGATCATCTGTGAAACGGTGCGCTTCTTGTGTTCCCACAGGCGATTCGGCGCGTGCTCGCACAGCGCGGTCGCGATGACGGGGTGCAGGACCTGCAACCCGATTGCGCGCGGCAGCGTCAACAGGAATCGCCGGTCGCCGAGGTGGCGCCGCAACAGCGGCCCAGCCTGCTCGGTCATGGATACCCCCTCCGTCATGATCCGAGCAGTAAGTTACTCTGTATTCTGTCTGGGCGATAGCCATATGACGAGTGAATCGGCTCGCATGTGATGGCGGATTCCGCACACTAGTCTTGCGTCGGCGGGCGGGTGGATGAGAGTCTGAATGAGTAAGTCTCTCACTCTCTTGGAGGTTGGTCGTGTCTCAGCCCCGCGCGGCAGCGCAGCCGCAGCATCCCGTCGACGACAACGCCGAGCGCAGGCATCGCTACCTCACCGGCGCCGGGGCGATCCTCGGTGGACCCGCCAATGTCGTGATGCAGCTGAGCCTGCTGCCGGTCGGGCGTGGCGTGGTGGAGAGTACGGTCGAATCCGGGAGCTACGCGCGGAATCCGGGCAAGCGCGCCAAGACGACCCTGACCTATCTCGCGGTGGCGATGCTCGGCACCGAGGAGGATCGGGCGGTGTTCCGGGAGGCGGTCGGTACCTCCCATCGACAGGTGCGCAACCGGCCCGGCGGGCCGGTGAAGTACAACGCCTTCGATCCGCGGCTGCAGCTGTGGGTGGCCGCGTGCATCTACCGCGGGACCCGCGACAGTCTCGAGCTGCTGTTCGGTGCGCTGGACGAGACCTTCGCCGACGAGCTGTACCAGGACTCGGCGCGGTTCGGCACAACCCTGCAGATGCCCGCGGAGCTGTGGCCCGCCGACCGGGTGGCCTTCGACCGCTACTGGGACTCGATGCTCGACGAACTCGCCCTCGATGCCGAGGTGCGCGGGTATCTGCTCGAGCACGTCGTCGACCTCGGTCCGCAGCCCTGGCCCATCCGGATCGCGGGCCGCCGGATCAATCGGTTCTTCGTCACGGGATATCTCCCGCAGCGGTTCCGGGACGGCCTGGGGCTGGCGTGGAGTCCGCGTCGGCAGCGCGCGTTCGAGCTGGTCATGCGCGGTTTCGGGCGCGTGCTCACGGTGCTGCCGCAGGGTGCGCGGCACCAGCCGTTCCCGCGCCTGCTCGTCGATATGCGCAAGCGCGACGCGGCGGGGAAATCGCTCGTCTAGCGGGGTGGCAAGGTAGGTGTAACGCGAAGTAGCGCCAACCCTTGTATGGTACTGCCGGTACCACTAAACTGGAGGCAGCACCTACTGAGGAGACATCGATGACGCTGTCCACCGCCGCCACGCGTCCGGGGGAACCCGGGTACCACGAGATCCTGCGCAGTCTGTCCGAGGGATCTGTGACCAAGCACTTCGACCCCTACGTCGATATCGACTGGGAGTCACCGGAGTTCGCCGTGCACTCCGACGACCCGCGCTGGATCATGCCCGACGAGGACCCGCTGGGCCGCCATCCCTGGTACAAGGCCCAGCCCGTCGACAAGCAGATCGCGATGGGGATGTGGCGCCAGGCCGGGATCGCCAAGGTCGGCCTGGATTTCGAGCAGCTGCTGATCCGCGGGCTGATGCAGTACCTGATCTCGGTGCCCAACGGTGACCCGGAGTTCCGCTACGTCACCCACGAGGCGGCCGAAGAGTGCAACCACACGATGATGTTCCAGGAGATGATCAACCGCATCGGCTACCGCGATGTGGTCGGCATGGGCACCATCGACCGCAAGCTGACCATGATCATCTGGCCCGCGGTCAAGTACTTCCCCGAACTGTTCTTCACGATGATCCTCGGCGGCGAGGAACCGATCGACCACCTGCAGAAATCGCTGCTGCGCGGTGGCGTGGACATGCATCCGATGGTCCATCGGGTCATGCAGATCCATGTGGCGGAAGAAGCGCGGCACATCTCGTTCGCGCACGAGTACCTGCGCAAGAACGTGCCGTCGATGCATCCGATCACGAAAACCGTGCTGTCGGTGGCCTTCCCGATCGCCATGCGGGTGATGCTGTCGATGATCGCGACGCCGCCGAAGCAGTTCGTCGACAAGTTCGGCATCCCGGACGAGGTGATGCGCGAGGCGTACTGGGGCAGCCCCGAGTCGCAGGCCACCAAGCGCGACGTCTTCGGTGACGTGCGCGCGCTGGCGGTCGGCACCGGCCTGATGAACCCGGTCGCCAGGCTCACCTGGCGCCTGCTCGGGATCGATGGCGCCGCGTCGCGCTATCGCAGCGAGCCCGCCCGCAGGGCCGCCTGACCACGATGATCCGCCCCGACGGGCCGGTCGCCGCGACCGGCCCGTCGTCCGCACCTTCCCCTGGAGTACACCGTTGACTGCCGACCCCACCCGATCGCGCGCCGAGACCTGGACGGCGCCCGCCTGGGCCGTCCTGCCCGACGCCGACCCGTTCTATCAGCCGCGGGCCGGGTTCGAGCAGCTCGCCGAGGGCACGATCCTGCGGTCGCGGCCGATCGAACTCGCCGCCTTCGGGCTGATCCCGCTGAAGGTGTCCGCGTGGCAGTTGCTGTACCGCACCACCGACCTGAACGGGCGGCCCGAGGCCGCGGTGACGACGGTGATCGCCCCGGCGGGCGGTGCCGGACCGGCGACGCCGCTGCTGTCGTTCCAGTGCGCGATCGACGCGGTGTCCTCGCGCGGCTTCCCGTCCTACGCCTTGCAGCGCGGCTCCCGCGCGATCGGCACGTTCGCCCACGTCGAGCTGCTGTGCTTCGCCGACGCGCTGAGCCGGGGCTGGGCCGTGTCCATCCCCGATCACGAAGGCATGCTCGGCGCCTGGGGCGCGCCGCGCGAGCCCGGCTACCGTGCGCTCGACGGCGTTCGGGCCGCGCTGGCCTTCGCGCCGCTCGGCCTGGACCCGCGGGCCCAGGTGGGGCTGTGGGGATACTCCGGCGGTGGCCTGGCGACGTCGTGGGCCGCCGAGATGGCGCCCACCTACGCACCGGAACTCGACATCGTCGGCGCGGTCCTCGGCTCGCCGGTGGGTGATCTGCTCTCGACCTTCCACCGGCTCAACGGCAGCCTGCACGCGGGCCTGCCGACGCTGGTCGTCGCCGCCCTGCGCCGGGTGTATCCGGCGTTCGACGCCGTCCTCGGCGAGCATGTCAGCGAGGCCGGTCACGCCGTGCTCGAGCGGGCGGCCCGCTCGACCACCGGCGCGTCGGTGGTGCGCCTGGCGCGCTACGACGTCGACCGGCACACGACCATGCCGATCGCCGAACTGCTCGCGCTCGAGGACCTGGTGGCGGTGTTCACCGATGCCGAACTGGGGACCAGGGCGCCCGCGGTACCGCTGCTGGTCGTGCAGGCGGTGCACGACCAGATCATCGCGACCGCCGATATCGACGCCCTGGTGGACCGCTATCGCGCCCACGGCGCGCACGTCACCTACCTGCGCGACCGGCTCAGCGAGCACATCACGCTGCTGGCGTTGTCGACACCGCTGAGCCTGAACTGGCTCGCGGACCGGTTCGCCGGCGCGCCCGCGACACCGTCGCAGACCCGCACGGTGTGGAGCGTGCTCGGACTGCCCGCGGGCCGCCACGGCCTGGCGGGGTTCGTCCGGGCCGCCGCGCAGGTGCTGTTCGGCCGACCGCTGACCGGCGCGGCGAGCGGGCCCGCCAGCGGCGCGCGGCCGGGCGCGGACCGCCACGCGGCGTGACGATTCGATCGGTGACGACTGCCGTCCGGCAGGACAAGGTGAAGTGAGGGGTTCTGTGGTGCTGGGGATCGTGGCGGACGCGCGGCGCGCGGCGCGCAATGTGTGGTCGGTGTCGTTCGGCGATGGGCTCGAGCCGGCGCGGCCCGCACCGTCGACCACGGTGTACGAGGGGCAGCACCGGCAGCTGAAGCGCTACGACCGGACGACACCGGCGACCGGCAACCCCGTGCTGCTGGTGCCGCCGCTGGCGGTGACGCCCGCCTGCTTCGACCTGCGCCCAGGCCAGAGCCTGGTGCGCTTCCTGCTCGACCAGGGCAGACAGCCGTACGTCATCGACTACGGCCGATTCGGTTACGCCGACCGCGATCTCGGGCTCGAGGACTGGACCCACGACATTCTGCCCGAGGCGATCCTGCGGGTCGCGCACGAGCACGACGGCCCGGTCGACGTCGTCGGCTGGTCGCTGGGCGGGGCGATGGCCCTGCTCACCGCGGCCGCCCACCCCGACCTGCCGATCGCCTCGATCACCGGTCTGGCCACCCCGATCGACCAGGCGCGCACACCGATGCTGCAACCGCTGCGCTGGGCGGGCCGGGTCACCGGAGGTCGCGAGATGGCCGTGGCCACCCGCCTGATGGGCGGTATTCCGCAGGAGTTCGTCCAACTCGGCTTCCGGCTCCAGGCGTTCGATCGCGAACTCGCCCGGCCGATGTTCCTGCTGCGCAACGCCCTCGACACCGAGGCGCTGGCGCGGATGGAGGCCACCGACCGGTTCATGTCCAGCATGCCCGGCTATCCGGGGCGGTCGTACTGGCAGATCTATCGCAGCCTGGTGCTGCGCAACGAACTGGCGAGCGGGTCGATCCGGCTGCGCTCGGACCTGGTCGTCGAACTGGCCAAGGTCACCTGCCGGGTCCTGCTGGTCGGCAGCCGCGCCGACCTCGTTGTACCCGCGCGCGCCGTGCGGCGCGGACTCGAGATCCTCCCGAACGCGGCCGAGACCCGCTTCGTCGAGGTCCCCGGCGGCCACCTCGGCCTGCTCGCCGGTCCGGCCGCCGCCGAGACCACCTGGCCCGCGATCGAGGAATTCCTCCGCGGCTGACCGGTTCCACCACGCGACAGGGCCCGGTGACGTGGCGTCACCGGGCCCTGTCGCATCGGCTCGTCAGCCGGCGACCGGCGCCGAACCGTGCAGCTTGCGCAGTTCGTGCTTGACCACCTTGCCGCCGGCATTGCGCGGCAGCGTGTCCACCACGACGAGATCCTTCGGATGCTTGTAGCGGGCCAGGTGGGCGTTGAGGTGCGCTTCGAGATCGGCGAGGGTGATCGCGTCGGCGTCCTCGACGGCGACGATCGCCACCGGTACCTCGCCCCACCTGTCGTCGGCCCGGCCGATCACCGCGGCCTCGCGGATGCGGGGATGACTGAAGAGCACGTTCTCGACCTCGGCGCAGTAGATGTTCTCACCGCCGGAGATGATCATGTCCTTCTTGCGGTCGACGACGTAGACGAACCCCTCCTCGTCCCGGCGGACCAGATCCCCGGAGTGGAACCAGCCACCCGCGAACGCGTCGGCGGTGGCGCGCGGGTTGTTCCAGTACTCGCGCATCAACGTCGGTCCGCGATAGACGATTTCGCCGATCTCGCCGGGGGCGACATCGTTCATCTCGTCGTCCACGATCCGGGTGGCGATGGTCGGGATCGGCTTGCCGACCGACCCGAGCTTGCGAATCGCGTCCTCGCCGTCGAGCACGCAGGTGATCGGCGACATCTCGGTCTGGCCGAAGACCGCCACATTGAGCGCGTCCGGGAAGGTCGCGGCCATGGCGCGCAGCACCGTGTCCGAGGCGGGCGCGGCGCCCCAGCTGATCACCCGCAGGCGCAGATCACGCTGCGGCACCGAGGGATCGGCGCAGACGATCTGCCACTGCGCCGGGACCAGGAACACCGAGGTGGCGCGCTCGCGCTCCCACGCGTCGAGGACCTCGGTCGCGTCGAAGGCCTTGAGCGGATGGATCACCGTCAGCGAGCCGAGCACGAAACAGGAAGCGATCGAGCCCAATCCGGCGATGTGGAACAGCGGTGAGGCGCAGAAGGCGATGTCGTCGGGGCCGTAGCGCATGGCCCGGATACAGGTCAGCGCCTGCGCGTTCATGTTGAGGTGGGTCAGCACCGCGCCCTTGGGATTGCCGGTGGTGCCGGAGGTGTACATGATCAGCGCGGCGGTGTCCTCGGGCACGTCGATCGGCTCGTGCTGGTCACCCTCCTCGGCGAGCAGGTCGTCGTAGCCGAGCATGCCCTCGCAGGTGCCGACGCCGACCACGATGCGGGTGTCCAGGCCGCCGGTCTGGGCGGCGACCGCGGTGACCAGCGGGGCGAACATCGCCTCGGTGATGATCGTCGTGGCGCCGCTGTCGGTGACCAGGTAGGCGATCTCGGGCGGGGTGAGGCGGAAGTTCACCGGCACCGCGATGGCGCCGAGCGTATTGACGGCGAACACCGATTCGATGTACTCGGTGTTGTTGAGCATCAGGATCAGCACCCGGTCGCCGGCGCCGACACCGCGCCGGGACAGGGCGTCGGCCAGCTTCTGCACCCGCTCGTGCAGTTCGCGCCAGGTGGTGGTCTCGCCGAGGTAGCGCAGCGCGGGCGCGTCCGGGATGGCGGTGGCGTGCATCGCGATCTGGTTCATCCAGTGATTGCGTCGCGAGCGCATCGGTTCTGCGGCAGTGGACATCGTCGTCTCCTCGAGAGGGCTAGGCCGGGTCGGCGATCGGGCGGGGAGCGCCGGCGAAATTCGGGGCGCGACGGGTGAGCATCGCGGTCATCCCCTCCAGGAAGTCGGCGGAGGTGAGCAGTTCGGTCTGGCCGTGCTTCTCCCGCGCGAGCGCCCCGTCGAGTTCGGACAGGGTGGCGGCGTTGATCGCGGCCTTGGTCAGCTCGAGCGCCCGCCGGGGGCCCGTCGCGAGCTTCGCGGCGACGGTGTCGACGTGCTCGGTGAGGTCGGCGGCGGGCACGCTGCCGGTGATCAGGCCGGCCGCGGCGGCCTCGGCCGCGGGCAGGCGGGCGCCGAGCAGCGCCATCTCCGCGGCCCGCGCCCGTCCCATCGCCGCCGCGACCAGCGCCGTCGCGCCTCCGTCGGGCATCAGGCCGATGGAGGTGAAGGGCAGCAGCAGGTAGGTGTCCTCGGCGGCGTAGATGAGATCGGCGGCCAGCGCGATCGAGGTGCCCACCCCGGCGGCGGGGCCGTTGACCTGCGCGATCACCGGGAGTGGCGAGTCGACGATCGCGCGGATCACGCCGTTGGCGGTGTCCATCACCAGCTCCGGCGACGCCTCGTTGCCGCCCGCGGCGGCCGCCGCGGCGAGATCGGCGCCGGTGCAGAACGCCTTGCCCGCGCCGGTCAGCACGATCACCCGGGTGGTCGGGTCGTCGGCGGCCGCCCTGATCGCCTGGGACAGTTCGGCCATGGTGGCGAGGTCGACCGCGTTCATCCTGGCCTGGCGATCGATGGTGATGCGCAGGACGCCGTGTTCGGCGTCGACGTGCAGGCTATCGCTCATCGGGCGACCGCCTCGACGATGCTGCCCGACAGCCGGCCCGCGATGAGGTCCTCGGCCTCGCGCACGATGCGCGCGACCAGATCACCGCAGGTGGGGATGTCGTGGATCAGGCCCTGACACTGGCCGACGCTCCAGATGCCCGCGTCCACATCGCCCTCCTCGTAGACCTTGCGGCCCCGCGCGCCCGCGACGAGATCGCGCACGTCGGCGAAGGTGCCGCCGCCGCGCTCGATCTCGACGACCTGGCGGCTGACGGCGTTGTCGGCGACCCGGGCGGTGTTGTTCATGGTCCGGAAGATCAGTTTGGTGTCGAGCTCGGTATTGGCGACGATCTGCTCCTTGACCGCGTGCGCGATCGGCGACTCGACCGTGCACAGGAACCGGGTGCCCATGTTGACGCCGTCGGCGCCCAGCGCCATCGCGGCGACCAGGCCGCGCGCGTCGGCGATGCCGCCGGAGGCGATCATCGGGATCTCGAGTTCCCGTGCGGCGGCGGGGATCAGCACCAGGCCCGGGGTGTCGTTCTCGCCGGGGTGACCGGCGCATTCGAAGCCGTCGATGCTCACGCCGTCGACGCCGACCTGCTGCGCCTTGAGCGCGTGCTTGACGCTGGTGCACTTGTGCAGCACCTTGATCCCGGCGTCCTTGAGGAAGGGCAGGTGGGTGGCCGGGTTGCCGCCCGCGATCTCCACGATGGGCACGCCGCCGTCGATGATCGCCTGCCGGTACTCCTCGTACGGCGGCGGCGTGATCGACGGCAGGATCGTCAGATTCACCCCGAACGGCTTGTCGGTGAGGTCTCTGGTGCGGGCGATCTCCTCGCGCAGCGCCTGTGGCGTCGGCTGGGTCAGCCCGGTGACGATGCCGAGGCCGCCCGCGTTGGACACGGCCGCGGCGAGCTCGGCTCGGCCGACCCACATCATGCCGCCCTGCACGATCGGGTGCTCGACACCGAAAGCCTCGGTGAATCGGGTGCGCAACATCGCGCCCTCCCTCCGGATTCGACGTTCCCGTCGGCCGCAGTCCGCTGGGAATGCTTTGCAACCGACGAGAACCATGATTAACTTAACGAGAATTGTGATTAACTTAACGGCGGTCGGCGCGACCTGTCAACAGTCCGCGCCGCCCTGTTGGATCCCAGGAGCGTCCCGCTCGGCCGTCCGGCCGCGGGATGATCACCGAGTTGGCCGAAGGATGGTCGAGGATGACCGAAACCCCCACTACCGCACCTATTTCTGCGACAATGATCGCCACCTCGAACCCGGCGACGGGCGAGCCGGTCGGCAGCTGGCCGGTCGACGACGCCGCCGCGGTTGCCGCGGCGGTCGAGCGTGCCCGCGTGGCGGCGCAGACCTGGCGTGAACTCGGGTTCACGGAGCGGAAGCGGGCCTTACAACGATGGGCCGCCCACCTCGTCGTCAATGTCGACGAGTTCGTGGCGCTGATCAGCGCCGAGAACGGCAAGACCGCCGACGACGCCTACCTCGAGGTGGTCACCGCCGTCGAGCACCTGAACTGGGCCGCCGTGAACGCCCGCAAGATCCTGGGGCCGAAGAAGGTGTGGCCCGGAATGATGATGGCCAACCACGAGGCCGTGATCGAGCAGCGCCCGCACGGCGTCGTCGGCGTGATCGGGCCGTGGAACTACCCGGTGTACACGCCGAACGGGTCGATCGCCTACGCGCTGGCCGCGGGCAACACCGTCGTCTTCAAGCCCAGTGAGCTGACCACCGGCGTCGGCCACTGGTACGCCGACGCCTTCGCCGCGGCGAATCCCGCGCTGCCCGAGGGCATTCTGAGCGTGGTGAGCGGTCCGGGGGAGACCGGCCGGGCGCTGGTCGAGTCGGGCGTCGACATGATCGCGTTCACCGGGTCGACCGCGACGGGCAAGCGGATCATGGCCGCGGCCGCCGCGCGCCTGACCCCGGTCGTACTGGAATGCGGTGGCAAGGACGCCGCGATCGTGGCCGAGGACGCCGACATCGCGGCCGCCGCCGACGCGATCGCCTGGTCGGCGATGGCCAACTCCGGGCAGACCTGCGTGGGCACCGAGCGCTGCTACGTCGTCGCCTCCGTGCTCGACGAGTTCCTGGCCGAGCTGACCGAGCGGGTCACCGACCTGCGGCCGGGCTCCGGCACGGACGCCTCCTACGGTCCGATGACGCTGCCGAGCCAGGTCGACGTGATCACCAAGCATGTCGAGGACGCGCTGGCCAAGGGCGGCACCGCCGTGGTGGGCGGGCCCGCATCGATCGAGGCGCCGTTCGTCGGGCCGATCGTGCTGCTCGATGTGCCGGAGGACTCGATCGCGGTCCGCGAGGAGACCTTCGGGCCCACGCTCACCGTGCGCTCGGTGCGCAATGTCGAGGAGGCGATCGAACTGGCCAACGCCTCCGAATACGGGCTGGCCTCCTCGGTGTTCTCGCGCAAGCGCGGCATGGCGATCGCCCGGCAGCTGCGGGCGGGCGCGACCTCGGTGAACAGCCCGGCCGCCTACGCGGCGATCCCGGCGCTGCCCTTCGGCGGTGTCGGCGAGTCCGGGATCGGCCGCATCCACGGTGCCGCCGGCCTGCTCGGGTTCACCCGGCCGCATTCGATCGCGCGGCAGCGCTTCGTGATTCCCGGCATGGCGTTGCTCTCGTTCGCCCGCACCGAGTCGACGCTGTCGACGGTGCGCAAGCTCACCGCTCGCCGCTTCGGGCGAGCCAAGTAGACCCATCCATCGATCGGTACGGAAAGAAGAGGGACAGTATGGGCGTCGAATTCAGCCCGGAACAGAAGGATTTCGCCGCGGCCGTGGCCGCGTTCGCCAAGCGCGAGGCGGGGACGCGGGAGCAGCGCGACGCGCTGACCGAGCACGACAGGGAACAGCACAACCCCGGCGTGTACGCGAAGATGGCCGAGCTCGGCTGGCTGGGGCTGACGGTGCCCGAGGAGTACGGCGGCTCGGACGCCTCGATGGTCGACATGTGCATCCTGCTCGAGGAGTCGCTGCGCGGCATGCTGCCGATCGGCGCGATCGGCCCGACGCTGATCACCGGTGGCGCCTACGCCAAGTTCGGCACCGAGGCGCAGAAGGACAACGTGCTGCGCGGCATCGTGCGCGGTGCGTCGCAGTCGATCTCGATGTCGGAGCCCGAGGCGGGCTCGGATGTGGGCAACCTGTCGACCAAGGCGGTCAAGACCGCCGACGGCTGGCTGATCAACGGCCAGAAGACCTGGTGTTCCAACGCGCACATCTCCGAGAACATCCTGCTTGTCGCGCGGACCTCGAAGGAGGGCGGCAAGCACGAGGGCATGACGATGTTCCACGTGCCCGCCGATACGCCCGGTCTGCAGATCTCGCCGATCGAGCTGATGGGCAATCAGAAGGAGACCAACGACCTGTACTTCACCGACTGCGTGCTCCCCGAGGACGCGGTGGTCGGTGAGGAGGGCAACGGCTGGCGTCAGCTGATGACCGGGCTGAACTTCGAGCGGCTCATCCTGGCCGCCATGAGCCTGGGCGCCGCCGAGCGCGCGTTCGAGGACACGATCGCCTTCGTCACCCAGCGCAAGCAGTTCGGCCGCCCGGTCGGCTCGTTCCAGTCGCTGCGGCACCGCCTCGCCGATCTGGCCACCGAGATCGAGTGCACCAAGCTGCTGATCTACAGCGTGGCCAAGGAGGCCGACGCCAACCCGACCAAGGTGCTGGCCAGGGAGGCGTCGATGGCGAAGCTGAAGGCCACCGAGGTCAGCAAGCGGGTGGCGCTGGAAGGCATGCAGATGATGGGTGGCTACGGCTACGCCCGCGAGTTCGACATGGAGAAGCACGTCCGCGGCGCGCTCGTGTCGACCATTTTCGGTGGTACCAGCGAGATCCAGCGCGACATCATCGGTCGCACCCTGGGTCTGTAGCGGCCCACCGACCCCTCGTCGCCGCACCCTCTCCCGGCGGCGGCGAGGGGTCAGGCGTGGCCGAACAGCGTGGTGCGGTGCAGCGTGGTGACGCGGTTGCGTGGCGCGATGCCGTCGTCGCCGAACGCGCGGCCGAGGTCGACGACCAGCGCGAACCCGGCATGGACGAGGATGCGGGCCTCGGCGTCGGAGAGCTCGGGGCGGACCTGGACCAGGAGCTTGGTCCACTCGGCGATGACCAGCTGCTGGATGTGGTGCAGCGTCACCCGGTCCTCGGCCGCGACATTGCCGAATTCGGCGTAGTAGACGTAGGTCAGCGCCCGCTCGGCGAACGAGCCGTCGACATACAGGTCGATCAGGCCCGACAGCGCGTCGGCGGGGGTGGCCGACGCGGTCACCATCGGGCCGATCGCGCCCGAGACGATATCGGCCGCGCGCCGGAAGGCGGCGGCGAGCAGGTCGCTCTTGCTGCGGTAGTAGCGGTACACGGCCGAGGCGGTGGCCAGCTCGGCGGCGGTGGCGATGTCCTCCACGCTGACGTTCTGGTAGCCGCGCTCGTGGAACAGCTCGACCGACTTCGTCAGCAGTACTTCGTGCATGAACGGCGATCCCGGCTCCGGCTCGGGTGGGGCCGGCGTCGGCTCCGGTGCGGGCAGCTCGACGTCGATCAGGGCCCGGCAGGTCGCCGCGAGCAGGGGCGTGAGCAGCCGGGTCGGCAGCGTCGCGTGGTGATCGCCGATGCTGCTGACCACGCTGAACACCGCGACCGAGCGGACCGCGACATCGTCGCGGGCGAATTCGGGGTGCAGCTCGCGGACGATGGCGCCGAGCAGGCGCACGGCCTCGGCGAACTTGTCGTCGAGGGCCTGGCGGTCCTCGTCGTCGAGGTAGCGGCGTTCCCAGCGGACCAGCGCCGTGGTGGACCGGTTGCCGATGGTCTTGGCGATGATGGCGTCGATGACATGATCGAGGCGCTCCCGCGGGGTCCAGCTCGCGGCGTCGTCGGGCAGGGTCACCGCCTGCACGGTCACCTCGGCCAGCCGGAACAGCTCCTCGCGGAAGAGGGCGTACTTGCTGCGATAGTGCCGGTACAGCGCCGCAGAGCTGATGCCGAGCCGACCGGCGATGTCCTCCATGCTCACACCGTGATACCCGTGCGCGCCGAACGCGCTGGCCGCTTCCGCCGCGATCTGGGCGCGCCGGTTCTTCGGCCGCCGCCGCACCACCCGCTCCGGCGCCGCCGTCTGCGGACCGGCCTCGGGCGTCTTCGTCTCGGCCCGCTGCTCGGTATGGTCGGTGACGCTCATGGATCGATCGTACGGAGCCGCGCGGCCCGCCCCGATTCGTGGGCGGCGCACCGCGTGTCTATTCGGCGGTGGCGCGGCTGGTGTCGCGGGAGAACTGGACGGCGAGGGCACCGAGAATGAGCACCAGCGTCAGGACGACGAGCCACGCCGGGAGCCAGTAGGCGGCGATCGCGGCCAGACAGAGCACGACGGCGCCGACGACCCGGGGGATCCAGCCGGTGCCGGTCTCGCGGCGGAAGTAGAAGGCCTGGGACAGCAGGTAGACGGCGGGCCCGACCAGGACGAGGACGCCCGCGGTCCGCGCGGCGGGCGCGTGGGCGTCGGCCAGCAGGGTCTCGGCGCCCGCGGCGAACACGACCAGGCCCGCGACCACGCCGTAGATCGCGCTCAGGCCGCGATGGACGGCGGCGATCGGGTCGGAGCTGCCGGTCAGCTGGTCGACCACCTGCTGTTCGGCGCGGGCGAAGTACATCTGCCACAGGCAGACCAGGGCGAGGAAGAAGCCGAGGGCCAGGGTCAGGGTGAGCGCGTCGTCGTGGTGGTCGGTGATCACCCGGCCCAGCGTCAGTACCGTCTCGCCGAGCATGATGATCAGGAACAGGCGCATCCGCTCGACGATGTGCTCGGCATCGAAAGTCAGTGCGCCGCTGCGCATCCGGTGACCGGGCAGCGGATGCGCCAGCCAGGTGCCGATCAGGTCGATCGCCGCCGCCACCGCCCAGCACCCGAGCCGGGCATCCGGGGGCAGCGCGGCGCCGACCAGCCAGAACGGCGTCGACACCACGAACCAGAGCAGGACCCGGCCGAAGTGCGCGCGCAGCGGCGGATTCGGCGCGGTGAGCGTCGCGTAGGCCGACGGCCCGATCAGCGCCGCCAGCATCGGGACGACGAACAGCCAGGGACTGTCGTCGAAGGCGTGCGCGATCCCCGCGTTCGCGAACAGGCCCAGCCCCATCACGACCACCGTGACCACCTGGGTGCCCCGCCGCTCGATGTCGAGCATCGTGACCTCGAAGGTGGTGAAGGTCCAGATCCCGACCACCGCGATCAGCGCCACCAGGGTCTCGGCCGCGCCGCGCCAGGTGAGGTGGGCGACGAAATGGTGGGTGAGCTGACCGAGCGCCAGTACGAACACCAGGTCGAAGAACAGTTCGAGAGGGGAGACCGCGCGGGCGCCGGGTGTGCTGTGCGCGTTCATCGGCGCCCTCCTCCGGTCCGGCCCCCGCGCCGGTGATGCTAACGCGCGAAGGCCCGCCCGCGGTGCCGACACCGCGGGCGGGCCTTCGTCGAGTGGAGTCAGCCGGTCACCGCGGTGTTCTCGACCGCGGGTTCGGGGGCGTCGGCGGTGGCGCGCGGCAGGGTGAACGTCGCGGCGACCGCGAGGATCGCGATGACGAAGCAGGCCAGCGTGTACCAGAGATTGCCGATCGGATCGCCGTTGGCGGTCTCGCCGTTCACCGCGTCGAAGAAGTCGGGCAGCGCGGCGAGCCAGAGGCCGGCGAACACCACCAGGTACACCACGGCGTAGCGCTGGACGAACGGGTTCGTGTAGCGCGGTTCCGCCGACTCGCCCCGGCGCAGGTCCCGCCACCGGCGGACCAGCACGACCGCCGCCACCACCGACAGCGTGATCAGCTCCAGCGCGTAGACCACGCCGCGCACCGTCGTACTGCCCGCGCCCAGCACCGTCGCGGGCAGCGGCAGCAGGAAGGTGCCGACCGAGGCCAGCAGGCCGATCACGACGGTGCGCCAGACCAATTCGACGCCGGAGAAGTCGCGGCCCTGGTCGACCTGGCGTCCGACGAAGTACTGCACGCAGAACGCCAGCGACATCGGCCACAGCGCCGCGAACACCACGACACTGCCCACCGGGACCGAGTCGAACATCGGCTGGTTGATGGGATTGTCGATCGACCACTCCCACCACCGCAGCTGCGGCCCGAGATGGTCGAAGATCTCGTAGAACGCGTGGTGCACGAAACCCACGCAGGTCGCGCCGACGAGGACGCCGTAGCGGCGGAAGACGCCGAGCATCCGGACGATCCCGAAGGCCAGCGTGGCCATCAGCGGATAGATCGCGACGATGTAGATCGGCAGCCTGCCCCACAGGAAGTCGACGGTGAACACGTTGTGCGCGAACATCGTGTCGACGTGGTCCTCGATGCCGAACGCGGCCGGGAAGTACAGCGGCGGCTCGATGACGAACAGGTAGGCGGTCGCGCCGAACCACAGCACGAGATCGGTGGGGTCGCCGTGGCGGCGCAGGCGCACGATCGCGTAGACGAGCGCGAGCACCGCGCCGACCACGATGGTGAGTTCGAGAACGGGCAGCGTCCAGTTCTCCAGGGCGAACGGATTGCGGAACTCGACGAGCCCGCCTGCCTCCGCGCAGGAGAACCCGAGCTGGGTGGCGAGATCGGCGAAGGTGGGGGAGCAGTGCTCGGCCATCGGGGTGCTCCTAGGAACTCACGGAATCGGCGGTGTACCAGCGGGTCACGTCGTAGCCCTCGTCGTAGCGGCGGAACCACTCGTCGGCGAGCGCGGGCAGGTTCTCGTGCGCGGGATTGTGCCGGGGCATCTGGCTGCGGATGATGCCGCCCAGTGCGACGAGCTGTTCGCCCAGGCCCAGATCGTCGAACGCGCGCGGCATGGTGCCGTTGTCGGCGGGCCGCAGCCCGGGCAGCAGCCGGCGCAGGGTCTGTCCGCGCCGGTAGTTGGCGAACATCGACAGCGCGTCGACCTGCCGATCCGCCAGTGGCACATGCTCGTTGAAGCCCTCGCAGGCCACCCGGATCACCTGCAGCACGTGCCGGAAGATCGAGGGCGCCACCCGCATCCGGTACAGCTCGCTGTTCACCACCGAGTTGAAGATGATCAGCGCCGAACTGCGGTGCTCGACCTCCTCGACGAAGTGCCAGATGAACAGCGAGGCCACCCGGTCGTCGCCGGGGGCGAACAGGCTCGCGTCGTTGTCGAGCATCAGCTTGAACACCGGGGTGAAGGTGGCCTCGAGGTCGGCGGTGTAGGCGAGGCGGTACTTGACCGGGGTGCTCGCGGTGAGCTTGTCGAACTCGGCGATCACCGCGTCGAGGGTCTGCTGCAGGCCGGGGTAGCGGCGGATCAGCGCCTTCACGTGCTGGCGGTGCGCGGTCGAGTGCTGACCCTCCTGCCGCATGAACGCGTCGGCCTCTTCGGCCACCTCGGGGTCGGTGATCTGCGGCTTCGCCTGCGTGATCAGCTGCACGATCATCTTCTCGAAGCCGATCGCCAGGAACGAGACGGCATTGGCCATGGAGGAGAAGGCCGGGTTCTGCGGGTTCCACAGGAACGGCACATCGTAGTCGGCGAAGGCGAAGTCCATTTTGCGGACGTGGAGATCGGTCACGGTGGAGTACCTCGTTGTTCTCGGGCGTGCGCGAGCCGCTCGGCTGGAGTGACGTAATCATACGAATGTATATCCGAGTGTATGATCACTTTCGCGGAATTCGCGCTGACCTGGGGTTGTGCTAGCGTCCACCCGGTGGCGCGCAGACGTGGATGGGGTGGCAGTCCACCGGCGGACGACGCGGAAGCGTCGCGCCGGATCATCGCCGCCGCAGTGGATCTCATCGGCCGGACCGGGGCGGAGATCAGCATCGCCGACGTGGCGGAGTCGCTCGGCGTCATCCGCCAGACCGTCTACCGGTATTTCCCCAGCGCCGACGCGCTGATGACGGCCGCGGCCATCGCCTCGGTGGACGGCTTCCTCGACCGGCTGACCGCGCACGTCACCGGCCTCGGCGACCCGGCCGACGCGATGATCGAGGCCGTCGTCTACACCCTCACCGAGGTCCGCCGGACCCCGCACCTGGGCATCCTGCTCTCGGGCTCGTACTCGAGCCAGCACGCCGACCGCATGACCTCCGACGAGGCGCAGGCCTTCGGCATGACGATGATCCGGCGCTTCGATGTCGACTGGGCCGCACACGGATACGACGACGCGGCCCTGCGCGACCTCGTCGAATACGCGCTGCGCACCATGCAGTCGTTCTTCCTCTCGCCGGGCGATCCACCGCGGACCGACGACGAACTCCGGCGCTACCTGCGCCGGTGGATGGGGATCGCGATCAGCGCCCAGACGGCGGCGACGCCGGGTCGATGAGATCGGCCAGGGCGGTGTCGACATCGGGCCCGGTGAGCGGGTGCCGGACGCTGCGCAGAACCAGTCGGCGCGGTCGCGGGCAGTCCGGCGGTCCGGAATCGGCATCGGTGGGCACGATGCGCGCCGGGGCACCGAGGCGGTCGCGCACCCGGGTCAGCAGGTCGTAGCGGCTCACCGCCTCCGGGCCGGCGAGGTGGACCACGCCGGTCTCGTCGAGCAGTTGCTCGAGCAGGGGCGCCAGGCTGGGCAGATACAGCGGGGTGCCCACGATGTCGGTGCGCGCCTCGAGTGCGGGCGCGGCGAAGCGGGCGAGGAACTTGTCCGAGCGGGGGCTGCGGCCGTAGACGAGCGGGAGCCGGACGACGAGGTGCCCGGTGCGGGCCAGCACCCGGTGTTCGGCGGCGGCCTTGGTGCAGCCGTAGACGTTGATCGGGGTGCGCAGCGCGGTCTCGTCGTAGGTGTCGCGGGTGCCGTCGAAGACGTTGTCGGTCGACAGGTAGACGAGCTTGGCGCCCGCGTCCTCGACCGCGTCGAGCAGGGCGGCCATCGGCGCCACGTTGATCGCGAAGGCGGCGTCCGGATCCCGTTGGGCGGCAGCCAGATCCACGATGCCCGCGGTGTGGATCACCACGTCGACGCGGTCCGCGACGAGCGCGCGGACCGCGCCGGCGTCGGCGAGATCGAGCGGGACCAGCCCGGATCCGCCGCGGCGGCTGGTCCCGACGACCTCGTGGCGCGTGCCGAGTTGCGCGAACAGTGCGCCGCCGACGAAGCCAGAGGCGCCGAGAACCAGGATCCGCATCGTGGTCAGCGGGCCTGCCAGTTGGGCTTGCGCTTCTCGGCGAAGGCGAGGGTGCCCTCGCGCACGTCCGCCGTGCGGGCGACGCCCATGATCTCGCGGTTGGTGAGGTCCCAGGCGGCGTCGTCGTCGATCTTGCCGTCGACCAGCCCCAGCGCGACCCGCTTGCTCGCCTGCACCGCCAGCGGCGCGTTCTCGGCGATCCGGCCCGCCAGCTCGAGCGCGGCGTCGAGGACCAGGTCGGCCGGGACCACCCGATTGATCAGCCCGAGCTCGAGCGCCCGGGCTGCGGTGATCGGTTCGCCGGTCAGGATCATCTCCATGGCGACCTTGCGCGGCAGCTGCTCGGGCAGCCGGAACGCGCCACCGGCGGCCGCGAACAGGCCGCGGGCGACCTCGGGCAGGCCGAAGGTGGCCGTCTCGGCGGCGACGGCGAGGTCGCTGGCCAGGACGAGTTCGGTGCCGCCGCCGAGGGCGAAGCCGTTGACCGCGGCGATGGTCGGCTTGCTGATCGGGTGGCGGACGTAGCCGGCCAGGCCCCACTGCTCGTTGCCCGGCGCCAGGATGTTCTCGCCGCGACCGAGCGCCTTCAGGTCGGCGCCGGCGCAGAAGGCGCGTTCGCCGGCACCGGTGAGCACGACCGCGCGGACCTGCGGATCGGCCTCGGCCTGTTCGAGCGCCGCGCCCACACCCGTGCTGACCTCGGCGTCGACCGCGTTCATGGCCTGCGGCCGGTTGATGACGACGACGAGCACGTGCTCGCGTTGCTCGACGAGGACTGCGCTCACGAGGAACTCCTTGACTCTCCGCCTGTCCGCCGTGTCGCGTGACAGGTCACCCCGAGATGTATCACGCCGGGGCGCGGTGGGTCCCGGGATCGCGCTACTCACCGGTTCTCGCGCGGTCGCCGGACACTGTGGAAAACTCGGGGAGGAAATTTTCGGTCGGTTGTCGATCGGTGTCGTCGCCCGTTCGACCTAGGGATGAACAGGGACCCACCCGGGTCCACACCTACCCGAGGAGACAGACCATGAAGTACATGCTGATCATGCGCGCGACCGACGACGCCTGGGCCAAGGCCGCCGAGCTCGACTTCGACGAGATGCTGGAAACCATGGGCAAGTTCAACGACGAGCTGATCCGGGCCGGCGTGCTGGTCGCCGCCGAGGGCCTCGACGACCCCGCCGAGACGGTGGTCGTCGACTACGCCTCGGAACCGCCGATCGTCACCGACGGCCCCTACGGCGAGACCAAGGAACTGTTCGGCGGGTACTACATCCTCGATGTCACCTCCAAGGAGGAGGCGGTGGAGTGGGCCAAGCGGATGCCGATGACCGGTCCCGGCGTCAAGACCGAGATCCGCCGCGTCCCCAGCATCGAGGAGTTCCCGCAGGACAACAAGTGGATCGTGAAGGAGCGGGCCTGGCGCGAGGACACCGGCCAGCTCTGAACCGGACGAACGATGACCCAGGACACCGGCCGCGAGGCGGTCGCCGCGGTCTGGCGGATCGAATCGGCCCGCATCGTCGGTGCGCTCGCCCGCTACACCGGCGACTTCGCGATGGCCGAGGATCTCGCGCAGGAGGCGCTCGCCGAGGCGCTGGTGACCTGGCCGCGCGACGGAGTCCCGCGGCAACCGGCCGGCTGGCTGCTCACCGTCGGCCGCCGTCGCGCGATCGACGCCTACCGGCGGCGCGCCGCGCTCGACGACCGCTACGCCACCCTCGCCGGACATCTCGGCGAGGGTGGCGTGCTGACCGGCGGCGCGGCGGCCGACCCGATGCGCACGGCCGACGCCGTGCTCTGGGATCCCGACCAGATCGACGACGACGTGCTGGCGCTGATGTTCATCTCGTGTCACCCGGTGCTCTCCCGGGAGGCGCGGCTGGCCCTGACGTTGCGCGTGGTCGGCGGTCTGACCAGCGACGAGATCGCCAAGGCGTGCCTGGTGCCGACCGCGACCGTGCAGGCCAGGATCACCAGGGCGAAGAAGACCCTCGGTGCGGCGGAGGTCGCGTTCGCGGTGCCACCCGCCGCCGAACGCGGCGCGCGCCTGGGCTCGGTGCTCGGGGTGATCTACCTGATCTTCACCGAGGGGTCGTCGGCCAGCGCGGGCGACGATCTCATCCGCTTCGACCTGGCGGGCGAGGCGCAGCGGCTGGCCCGGGTGCTCGCGCGGCTGATGCCCGGCGAGCCCGAGGTGTACGGGCTGCTCGCGCTGCTCGAGCTGACGGCGGCGCGCTTTCCCGCCCGGACCGGACCCGACGGCGAGCCGGTGCTGCTCGAGCAGCAGGACCGCCGCCGCTGGGACCCGTCCGCGATCCGGCGCGGCCGGGCGGCGCTGGCCAAAGCGGCGCAGGCCGGTCGCGGCCTCGGGGCCTACGGCCTGCAGGCCGCGATCGCCGAATGTCACGCCGTCGCGCCGTCGGTCCAGGCGACCGACTGGGAGCGGGTCGTCCTGCTCTACGAGGCGCTGGGCAGGCTCGCGCCCTCGCCGGTGGTGGACCTGAACCGGGCGGTGGCGGTGTCGATGGCCGACGGGCCCGCGGCCGCGCTGCCGATCGTCGACGAGCTGGCCGCCGGGGGAGCGCTGGCGCGGTCGCACCTGCTGCCGAGTGTGCGCGGCGAACTCCTCACCCGGCTCGGGCGGGTCGCCGAAGCGCGCGAAGCGTTCACCGAGGCGATCCGGCTGTGCGGCAACGAACGCGAAAAGACCGTTCTCACAGGCAAACTCACCGCTCTCGGGTGAGGTGCGACGTTTCCGGCCGCCGGGGTCGCGCGGGAATCGTCGCACAGTCGTAAAGTTTGCTCAGCTAATTGTCGGGTAGCCCGTAGAGGCGACGACGAGAGGTTTGTGTAGATGTCACAGGAATCGAAATCGGTGCTGCATCGCGCGATCGGTGCTTCGGCGATCGGCAATGCGGTCGAATGGTTCGACTACGGCGTCTACGCCTATCTGGCGACGTATATCGCGGCATCGCTCTTTCCCGGTGAAGGTGAGGGGTCGAGCGTCGTCTACACGCTGCTCGGATTCGCCGTTTCCTTTTTGATCCGCCCGATCGGCGGCATGATCTGGGGCCCGCTCGGTGACCGGATCGGGCGTAAGCGCGTGCTCGCGACGACGATCGTGCTGATGGCCGCGTCGACGCTGGCCGTCGGCCTGATCCCGAGCTACGAGGTCATCGGGATCGGCGCGCCGATCCTGCTCTACCTGCTGCGGATGGTGCAGGGCCTGTCGGCGGGCGGCGAATACGGCGGTGCCGCGACATTCATGGCCGAATACGCGCCCGACCGTAAACGCGGATTCTATGGCAGTTTCCTGGAGGTCGGCACGCTGGCCGGATTCACGCTCGGCAATCTGGTGGCCCTGCTGCTGGTGAATATTCTCGACGATCCGGCCATGGAATCGTGGGGCTGGCGAATTCCGTTCCTCATCGCCGCACCGCTGGGTTTGGTCGGGATGTATCTGCGGAGCCGGGTGGAGGATACGCCGGTCTTCCGCGAGGTCGAACGCAACGACGAGACCGAGGAAACCATCGGCGTCTATCGCGACCTGGTGACCAAATATCTGCGCCCGGTACTGACCCTGTTCGGTTTGGTGATCGCGCTCAATGTGGTGAATTACTCGCTGCTCAGCTACACGCCGACCTATCTCGGCAACACTCTCGGCATGGCGGAATCCGACGCGCTGCTGGTCCCGCTGATCGGCCAGATCGCCATGCTGGTGACCCTGCCGTTCCTCGGCGCGCTCTCGGACCGGGTGGGCCGCAGGCCCCTGTGGCTGTTCTCGTGCGCGGCGCTGATGATCATGGTCATCCCGGTGTACAAGCTGATCGGCAGCTCACTGACCGGTGCCATCGTCGGCTTCGCCATCCTGGGCCTGCTCTACGCGCCGCAGCTGGCGACCATCTCGGCGACCTTCCCCGCCATGTTCCCGACGATCGTGCGCTTCGCGGGCGTGGCGATCGGCTACAACGTGGCCACCTCGCTGTTCGGCGGTACCGCTCCGGTGATCAACCAGGCGTTCATCGACGCCACCGGCGATCACCTGTTCCCCGCGTACTACATGTTCGGCGCCTGCCTGGTCGGGCTGGTGGCCGCCTGGTTCCTCATCGAGACCAAGGGTGTCTCGCTGCGTGGCACCCAGGTGCCGGGCACCCCGGAAGCGATCGAGGAACAGCGCGACCTGGGCGACGATCCCGTCCCGGTGCGCTGAGGCGGATGCCGGTCGCCGTGGTGGCGACCGGCATCCCGGTCAGCCCGCGACCGCGGCGCGGAAGACCGCGAGCGCTTCCTCGCCCAGATGCGGCCCGCTGACCTGCACCGGCACATTCGACGTGGCGACCAGGTCGGCGCAGGTCAGCGCGAAACTCGGGCCGCCGGTCAGGATCTTGCCGAACTCGGCGGACGCGGCGGCGAACACGATCCGCCCGACCTGCGCCCACACCATCGCGGCCGCGCACATCGGGCACGGTTCGCCGCTGGCGTACACCGTGGCTCCACGCAACGCCTCGGCCTTCCCGGCGGCGGTGGCCGTGGTGATGGCGACCAGTTCGGCGTGCGTGGTGACGTCGCCGCTGCTGCTCACCGCGTTCTCGCCCTCGGCGACGACCCGGCCGTCGCGGTCGACGGCGACCGCGCCGAACGGGCGGTCACCGCGCGCGGAGGCCTGGCCGGCGAGCTCGATGGCGCGACGCAGATGCGTGATGTCGTTCTCGGTGAGTGTGGTCATGCGCTGAGGTCCACTTCCGTTCCGATGCCGTTGGCGCGAGCCTTGTCGATGAGCAGCCGGGCGGCGGCCAGGTCCTGCAGGCCGATGCCGACCGAGTTGAACAGGGTGATGTCGCGATCGCCGGTGCGGCCCGGTGTCCGCCCCGCGACGACCTCACCCAGCTCGGTGCCCACCGCCGCCTCGGTGATCGAGCCCTCGGCGATGGCCAGCAGCGTGTCACCGGACTTGGTGAGCGTGGTACCGACCGAGTCTACGACGACCCGCGCGCGGCGCATGGCCGCGCCGTCGACCTCCCGGTGATCGGCCCGTGGTGGCGCGCCGACCGCGTTGACGTGCAGCCCGTCGCCGAACCAGGCGCCGTGCACGATCGGCTCCCGCGAGGGCGTGAGCGTGCACAGGATGTCGGCGGCCCGGGTGACCGCCTCCGGCGACGGCTGCGCCCGCACCTCGAGGCCGAGGTCGGCGATGGCCGCGCGAAACCGTTCCACGGTCGCGCTCGACCGCGACCAGACCAGCACCATGTCCAGGGCGCGCACCCGGGCGATCGCGCGGGTGTGCTCGACGGCCAGCCCGCCGGCTCCGATCAGGCCGAGAACCGAACTGTCCTGGCGCGCGAGATATTTCGTCGCCACCGCGCTGGCGGCGGCCGTGCGGACGGCGGTCACGAGCCGCCCGTCGATGAGTGCCTCGCAGCCGCCGTCGGTGGCCGAGGTCACCAGGATGGCCGAGCGCTGCACCGGCAGCCCGCGCTCGCGGTTGGCGGGCAGGTCGGCGAGCAGTTTCACCACGGCGGCGCCGGCGGCCTCGGCGGCGGCGACCATCGGCACGAAGGCCGCGCCGCCGAGGGCGACGGCGGGCGGCGCGGGGACCAGCGCCGTGCCGAGCGCGAGGTCGGCATGCGCGCGTTCGACCGCGGCCAGCACCTCGGCCCGGTCGAGGACGGCGGCCACATCGGAATGCGACAGGATCAGAGTCAACGCGGGTACTCCTCGAAAGCGGGGACGGGTCAGGAAGTTCGGGCGAAGGCGACGGTCAGGTCGCGCGGCGAGCGGCTGTTGCCGACCAGGCCGCTGACGGCGACGATCGCGATCAGATAGGGCAGCATCACCAGCAGCGCGAACGGCACGTCGACGCCCAGCGCGGGCAGCGCGAACTGCAGCGCCTGCGCGATGCCGAAGAACACCGACGCCCAGATCACGCCGAGCGCGCGCCAGCGGCCCGCGATCACCGCGACCACGGCGAGATAGCCGATGCCGCCGGTCATGTTGTCGCTGAACGAATGCACCTCCGACAGCGCCAGTTGCGCACCACCGAGACCGGCGGCGACCGCGGCCAGCAGCACGCAGCCGTAGCGGACGGCCCGCACGGACAGGCCGGTGCGATCGGCGGCGACGGCGTCCTCGCCGATGGCGTCGATCACCAGGCCGAGCTTGGTGCGGCGGGAGAACACGATCGCGAGCGCGGCCACGAGGGCGATGCACAGGTAGCCGAGCGCGGTCTGGCCGAACAGGGCCGGACCGATCACCGGGATCCGGTGCAGCAGCGGAATCCGCAGCGGGTCGAAGCCCGGCACGGAGTGACCCTTGCCGTCGGCCAGCAGCAGCCGCGCGCCGTAGGTGGTCGCGCCGAGGGCCAGGGCGTTGCTCGCGATGCCGACGACGATCTGGTCGGCGCGCAGACCGATGCTCCAGATCGCCTGCGCCACACCGAAGATCAGCGCGGCGACGACGGCGGTGAGCGCGCCGAGCACCGGCGATCCGGTGGTGACGGCGCCGAGCACACCGGCGAACGCGCCGGTGAGCATCATCGCCTCCAGGCTCAGGTTGAGCACGCCCGCGCGCTCGCTGACCAGCTCGCCACTGGCGGCGACCAGGATGGGCAGGGTGAAACCGATACCGCTGGTTGCGATGTCGGTGACCGTGTCGAGGCTCATCGCTGCGCTCCTGCCAGGTCGGGGGAATCGGTCGTATCGATCGCGGAAACCGGTGGGGGCGTGGCGGGTTCGGCGGTGCGGGCCGATCGGGTCCACAGGGCCGCACCCGCGATGAACACGATCATCAGCGACTCCACCACCGAGATGGTCGAGGCGGGCACGTTCGCCGCGAGCTGCAGATTGATCCCGCCGGAGACGAGGAAGCCGAGCAGCAGCGACACGGCGACGACGGCGGACAGCGAGCCACGGGCCAGCAGACCGACCACCAGGCCGGAGAAGCCGAACCCGGAGGAGAAGCCCTCGGCCAGCACGAACGGTGCGGTGGCGACGAGCAATCCGCCCGCGACACCGGCGAACGCGCCCGCCGCCGACAGGCTCAGGAAGCGCAGCCGGGGCACCGGCAACCCGAGCCTGGCCGCCGCGTCGGGATTGAGCCCGACCGCCCGCAGCCGGGTGCCGAGCGCGGTGTGGCGCACCAGGATCGCCGTGCCGACCGCCGCCACCACCGCGATCCACAGGGCGATCGTCGCGGGGGAGCGCTCGATGCCGAGCAGCGGCAGATGCGCGGCCGGTGTGAGCGGCTCGGATTGCGGCAACGTCTCCGAGGACGTCACCGGCTGCCGCAGCAGCGCGGGCTCGTGCACCACCAGCAGCACCATCGCCAGGCCGACGAAGTTGAGCAGCAGCGTGGTGATGATCTCGCTGGTCCCACGCCGCACCCGCAGGTAGGCCGCGATGGCGGCCCACAGCCAGCCCGCCGCGCCCGCGCCGACGATGACCGCGGGCAGGGTGACGGCGGCGGGCGCGCCGGTGAGAGTGGTGCCGATGGCGGTGGCGGCGATGCCGCCCGCGCAGATCTGGCCCTCCCCACCCACATTCACCAGTCCGGCCCGGTGCGCGATGGTGAAGCCGACCGCCACCAGCATCAGGGTCGCCGCGACATTGAGCGAGGCGCCGATCGCGTAGTCGCTGCCGAACATGCCCTCCCACAGGGCGGTCATGGTCGCCGCGGGGGCGGCGCCGGCCGCGGCGGCCAGGATCAGCCCGATCACCCCGGCGGCGAGCATGGCCGCCACGGCCACGACGACCGGCTGATGCGCCCACCGGCGCAGGGGGATTCGGTGCGCGAGCGAGGTGGTCATGCCGCGACTCCCATCATGAGTTCACTGATCCGCTGGGCCGCGGTGGGATCGGACGTCTCGACCGGGCCGGTGAGGGCGCCGCGATAGGCGACGAACACCCGGTCGCACAGGGCGAGCAGTTCGGGGACCTCGCTGGACACCACGAGCACTCCGCAGCCGTCGGCGGCGGCCGCGCGCAACTGGGTCAGCACGAAATCGACCGCGCCGATGTCCAATCCGCGCGTGGGCTGGGCGGCCACCAGACAGCGCAGGTTCGCGGTGGACAGCTCGCGGGCCAGCACCACCTTCTGCTGATTGCCGCCCGAGAGCGCGCCCATCCGGACCCACGGTCCCGCCGCGCGCACGTCGAACCGCTCGAGCTCGGCCTGCGCGGCCCGGCCCATCGCGCGCTTGTCGAGCAGGCCGAACCGGCGGAACCGGCCCAGCTGTCCGAGGAAGAGGTTCTCGGCGATCGTCATGTCGGCCACCATCGCGTCGCGGTGGCGGTCCTCGGGGACGATCCCGAGTCCGAGCCCGGTGCGGGTGGCCGGACGCGCGGCGGTGATATCGGTGCCGTCGAGGGTGACCGTGCCGCCGGTGGCCGCGACACCGCCGGCCAGCACGGCGACGAGTTCGCTCTGGCCGTTGCCCTCGACCCCGGCGATCCCGACGATCTCGCCCGGCCGCACCGCGAGCCGGACCTCGTCCAGCGCCACACTGCCGTCCGGGCGCTGCGCGCTGACCCCGTCGACGGCGAGCACCGGCGCGACCTCGCCGAGGTCGGGTGCCGCCGCGCGCACCACGGGTTCGGCCGCCGGGTCGAGGCCGAGCGTGGCGGCCACGGTCGGGTCGAGATCGGCGGCGGTGCGCCCGACCATGGCCGTGAGCAGGTGCGCGATGCTGGTGTTCGACATCCGCCCACCTCCGGCGACCGTGCCGCGGCGCAGCACGGTCGCGGCGTCGGCGACCCGGGCGACCTCGCCGAGCTTGTGCGTCACCAGCACCACCGCCTTGCCGTCGGCGGCGACGGCGCGGCAGGTGTCGATCAGCGCGTCGATCTCGGCCGGATCGAGCACGCCGGTCGGTTCGTCGAGCAGGATCAGCGACGGATCGCGCAGCAGCGCCTTGACGATCTCGACCTTCTGGCGCGCGCCGACCGGCATGGTCGCCACCCGCTGGTCGAGATCGATCCGCAGCCGGTAGCGCCGCGCGATCTCGTCGAGCCGGTCGGTCAGCTCCGCCCGGCGCATCCGCACGCCCCGCTGGGTGAGCAGCAGGTTCTCCGCGACGGTCATCGTGGTGACCAGGCTGAAGTGCTGGTGCACCATGGCCACGCCCGCGGCCATCGCGGCGGCGGGGGAGTCGGGCCGGAACTCGGTGCCGCCCAGCGTCATCCGGCCGGTGTCGGGCCGGTAGCCGCCGAAGACCAGGTTGCACAGCGTCGACTTGCCAGCGCCGTTCTCGCCGAGAACGCAATGGACGGTGCCGGATTCGACGGTGACGTCCACATCGTGCAGGGCCTGCACGTCACCGAAGCTCTTACCCAATCCCTGCAGGGTCAGTGCGGAAGCGCTCATGCCGGCCTCAGTACGGCTTGACCGCGCCGGTGGACAGGGCTGTCGTCGCCTTGGCCAGCGCGTCGGCGACCGCGGGGTCCTTGCTGCACAACACGAAATCGGTGCCGTGGTTGGGTGATGTGAGCCCGAAGCGCACGTTCTCGGCCTTCCAGGAGTTGTCGAGCGCGGCGTTCACGGCGTACTCCACCTCGGCGCCGATGTCGGTGTGCACGTAGCCCAGGTAGACCGGGTTGGTGCAGTCACCGGGGATCGGGCCGCCGACCATGGCCGCGCCGGACTGGGTCGCGGCCTGTTCCATGCCCGCCTTGCCGAGGTTGACGATCTGGCCGAGCGCGCCCGCGCCGGCGCCGTAGTCGGCCAGGGCGGCCTGCTTGGCCTTGGCCGGGTCGTTGAAGTCGCCGACGTACTGCGGGGTGAGCACCTTCACGTCCGGCTTCGCGAACCGGGCGCCGTTGCCGAAGGCGTTGGCGGCGTTGACGATCGCGGGCAGTTCGACCCCGCCGACGAAGGCCACCGCGCCGGTCTTCGCGCCCGCCGCCGACACCGCGCCGCTGAGGAACTCGGCCTCGGCCTGCTGCGGGTCGTAATAGGCGAGATTGGCCATCGGCTTCGCGTCGGCGGGCCCGCCGATCTCGACGAACTTCACGTTCGGGAACTGCGGGGCGACCTTGCGCACGTCGGCGTCGGTCTGGCCGCCGAGGGAGATCACCAGGTCGTTGGTGGAGGCGAAACGGACCAGGGCCTGCTGGTAGTCGCTGGCGGCGACCTGTTCGACCTTGCTCAGTTCCACCTTGTCGCCGAGGGTGTCGGCGATGCGCTGGTAGCCGAGGTACCCCGACTGCATGAAGCCGGTGTCCGACAGCGAGCCGGGGAAGAACACGCCGACCTTCAGCTTGCCGCCCGACGCGGCGGAATCGGAGGACCCGCAGGCCGACAGCAGGGCGGCGGCGGCGAGAGCGGCCGAGCCGACGGCGATCGCGCGCCGAGTGGACTTGTGCACGGGGTACTCCTTGATCGAACGAACCGCTCACTTAGCGGTATACCGTTAAGTGTCAGCCTGGTGCCCGCAGATGACGGGCGGATTACCGAAACGTAAGAAACGGTCGCTCCCGGTCCGCGGTACTACCGTGGGGGCTGTGCAGGCGCGGAAGGATGGTGCGGTGACGGAGGAACCGGCGAAGAAGTCGCTGCGGGATCGGGCCTATGAGGAGCTCCGCGACCGGATCATCGACCTGCGGCTGAGCCCCGGCCAGCGGCTGGTGGAACGCGATCTCGCGACCGAGCTGGCGATCTCCCGGATCCCGCTGCGTGAGGCGTTACAGATGCTCGAGCGCGAGGGCCTGGTCGTCATCGTGCCGCGGCAGGGGGCGATCGTCGCGCCGTTCACGGTCACCGATGTGCGCGACCTGTTCGACGTCCGCGAGAGCCTGGAGGTGCTCGCGGCGCGGCTGGCCGCCGAGCGCGCCGAACCCGCCGACCTCACGGCGCTGCGCGACCAGCTCGATTCCGCGCGCCGCGCCACCGCCGCCGGTGACCAGGCCGCGATCGCCGCCGCCAACGCCGGTTTCCACACCCTCATCGTCGAGGTCTCCGGCAACCCACTGCTGCACTCGCTGCTGCGCCCCTTGGAATCCCGGGTCCGCTGGCTGTTCCACCTCACCAAGGAGCGCGACCCCGGCACCCAGTGCGAGGAACACGAAGCCCTCTACGCCGCCATCGCCGCGGGCGACCCGGACGCCGCCGCCGAGATCGCCTACCGCCACGTGGCCTCGGGCCGCGAACCCAGCCTCGCGCTCTCGGCCCAGTGGTCCATGCCCGCCATCGACCCGGTCTCGGCCACCCGCACCCGCCAGCGGACCTCGCAGCGCGAGAAGAGCGCGTGATGATTGCGGAGTCGGCGCAGGATTCGTCGGGGGAGACGATCGCGCGGGCGGTGCGCGCGGAGATCCTGTCGGGCCGATTGCCCGCGGGGGAGCGGCTGGTCGCCGAAGCGCTGGCCCAGCGGTTCGGGGTGTCGCGCATTCCCGTGCGGGAGGCGCTGGCGCGGTTGCAGTCCGAGGGCTTCGTGACGATCGTCCGGCATCGTGGTGCCACGGTCGCGGAGCCGCCGGTGTCGGTCGCGCGGCAATTGCTCCAGGTGCGGCGGGGAATGGAAGTGCTGGCGGCGCAGCTGGCCGCGGAGAATCGCGGGGGCGCGGTGGCCGGCGAGCTGTCCGGCTACGTGGACGGCGAGCGCGCCGAATCCGGCGGCGCCGGATCGCCGTTCCATGATCTGGTCGCCCGTGCCTCCGGCAACGACGAGTTGCGCAGGCTGCTCGGTGATGTGAACGCGCGGGTGCGCTGGGCACTCGGCCACAATCCGGAAGTGTCGGCGAGCGACCACCGCGCGGTGGCGATCGCTGTCCTCAACGGCGCTGTCGTGCAGGCGGGTTACCTCATGGACGAGCACCTGCGCCGCGACGACGTGTACTTCGCGGGCACGTTCTCCTCCTGACCCTCGATCGCGATTGCATTCAATCTGGCGGGATATATCGATCAGTTAACGTGATTAGATGTGGTCGAAACGTGTAGGTCAACGGGATTGCATACAAAGTAGGCAGCTTGCCTCCAGTGCCGCTGAGGCAGCTCGCCGATGCGAACGTTGTCGGTGTCGCTCCCGTCCCCGGAGTCCGCGATGTCCCTCACCTCCTCTGACACTCCGTCCACCACCTCCTCGCCCGCCGCGTCCCCCGGCCTGGCCGCCGCGCTCGATCGCATCGGCTTCGGCCGGGTGCAGGTCGTCGTCATCGCCCTGCTGATGGCCGGGCTGTTCTTCGACTCGCTCGAACAGAATTCGACCGGCGCCATGGGCCCGCTGCTGAAAGACGCCTTCGGCATCGGCAATGCCGAGCTCACCCTGATCAATACGGTGACCGTGATCGGCGGCCTGGTCGGCCGGCTCGTCGGCGGCTATCTCGCCGACCGCTGGGGCCGCCGCACCGCGCTGAGCCTCAACCTGCTCGTCTACACCCTCGGCGGTCTGATCAGTGCCGTCGCCGTCGACTACGAGATGCTGCTGGCCAGCCGGTTCGTCGTCGGCGTCGGTCTGGGCGGTGAGTTCACCGTCGGCTTGGCGATCCTGGCCGAACTGGTGGCCACCCGGCACCGCGGGTCGCTGCTGGCGACGCTCAACATCTCCTCCGGCGGCATCGGCAATATCGCGTCCTTCGGCTTCTTCGCCCTGGTGCTCGGTCCGCTCGGTGGCGTCCTCGGCGGTGACGACACCTCGTGGCGCTGGACGTATGTGATCCTGGCCGTTCCCGCGGTCCTGGTCGTCTACTTCCGCAGGTATCTGCCCGAATCGCCGCGCTTCCTGCTGTCGAAGGGGCGGATCGACGAGGCCAATCTGAGCCTCACCCGGCTCGGGAGCGGCAGCATCGCGGGGCTGCGGCACCCGGGCGCCACGGTTCGCTATGTCACCGAGGCCGATATCCCGCGGAAGACCAAGTCCTCGTACGCCGAAGTCTTCAAGGGCCGCAATCTGCGCCGGGTCGCCGCGGTCGGCGCCGCCTCGTGGATGTCGTTCGGTGCGCAGGTCACCCTGCTGTTCCTGATGCCGATCCTGCTGGTGTCGCGGGGCTACTCGCTCACCGATTCGCTGGCCTTCACCATGATCATGAACATCGGCAGCCTGTTCGGTGCCTGCGCCGCCTGCTATCTCGCGGGACGCGCGCCCCGCCGGGTGACCGTCATGGCGGCGGCCGTGCTCGGCTGCGTCTCGGCGATCGCCTTCGCCCTGTTCGCGAACTCGACGCTGCTCCTGCTGACCCTGGGCATGATCTTCCAGTTCTTCACGATGCTGCTCAACACCATGCTCTCGGTGTGGTCGCCGGAGCTGTTCCCGACCTCGGTCCGCGCGATGGGCGCCTCGGTGGTCAACGGGATCGGCAATGTCGCGGGCGCCGTGATGCCCTTTCCCGCCCTGTTCTTCTTCGACATCGCCGGTGTCCCCGGTGTTTTCGCGATGATCGCCGCGATGTACGCCCTGCTGGTGATCGCCGCCCGCTTCGGCCCCGAAACCTTCGGAAAGCCCCTGGAGGTCGTCAGCGGGGAAACCGCTGCGGCCCCCGCCTAGTCCCCGACCGTTCGAGCAGAGGAGCCCGATCATGGACGAACTGAAGATCTCCGCCACCGCGCACGGACTGAACTATCTGCCGGAGTATGTCGCCGCCGATACCGGTCTGTTCGCCGCGCACGACCTGGCCGTGACCGCCACCGCCAAGGATCCCTGGACCGGCGTCCTCGACGACCTGGACAGCGGCGCCGCCGACATCGCCCTCGGCGGCCTGTGGGTTCCCGGAATGTACTGGGGCACACCACGGGAACTGACCGTCTTCGCTCAGCTGAACCACCAGTTCCCCAAGGCGCTGGTGGTCCGCGAATCCCACGCCGGATTCGGCTGGGCGGACCTGGTGGGCCGGACCGTGCTGGCGCCGGGCATCGGTGGCAGCGCGCCGTACGCCTTCACCGCGGGGCTCATCCGCGAGGCCGGCGTCGATCCGGCCGACATCGAATTCCTGCGCGATCTGTCGACGCCGATGTTCGTCGAACTGTTCGAGGCGGGTCTGGGTGACGCGATCATCCTCGACCTGACGACCGCGCAGATCCTGCAGGACAGGGGAACCGGTGTCATCGCGATCGACTACACCGACGCCGGGGGACTGGGTCCGAACAGTGTGTACTACCTGCGCACCGATCGGTTCGAGGAACTGTCGGATCGTCTGGTGCGGTTCACCTCGGCCCTCGACCTGGCCATGCGGCGTCTGCGCACAACGGCGGTCGCCGAGCTCGAACCGCTGCTCGCCGCCCACTGGCCGAACGTGGCGACGTCGACGCTGCTGCGTTCCTGCGAGCGCATCAGGGCATCGCGCACCTGGGAGACGGTCCGCATCGACACCGCCGCCAGCGATCGGTGGATGCGGATGCTGGCCGAAGCGGGGATGGTGCGCACGGCACCGCCCTTCGCCGACCTGATCGAGACCGGCATCGTGGACAGCATCGAGCTGACCGGCTCGCCCCGCTGAACCCACCCGGCGGGGGCCGGCGCCTGGTCCGGCGACGGCCCCCGCCGGGTGGCAACCCCGTGCTCAGCCGCCCGGGTCGGTGCGATCCGCGGCGGCGCGCAATGCCGTTCGCGCGGCCTGGACCGCCGGGTGGGCATCGGTGCCGTTGCGGTGGGCCAGATAGGTGTGGCGCCGGATCGGCAAGGGGGTCAGCGTGACCGCGGCGGGCGGGGAGTGCAGGGCCATCGCGGGGACGATCGCGGCACCCGCGCCCGCCGCGACCAGTGCCAGCACGGTGGTGAAATCGTCGGCGTGATGGCGGATGCGCGGGGTGAAGCCCGCGGCCTGACAGACGCGCAGCGTGACGGTATGACACAGCGTGCCGGGAGTGCCCGCGATCCACGGGGATTCGACTTGGGCGCGGAGCGGATCCGATGTGCCAGCCGGGGTGCGCGTGGCGAGGTGGACCGTCTCGGAGTGCAGGGGCTCGGTGCGCAGGGCCGCGTCGGGAGTGGCGGGCACCAGGTCGTAGTCGTGGGTGAGGGCGATGTCGAGGATGCCGGCGCGCAGGGCGTCGGGGACCTCGGCGGGGTCGATCTCGGTCACCGTGAGTTCCAGGCGCGGATGGTCGGTGCTCAGGGTGACCAGGGCGGGCGAGAGCAGGGTGCGGGCGGCCGTGGGGAAGGCGCCGATGCGCAGGGTGCCGACGAGTTCGTCACGGGCGCAGGCCAATTCGGCATCGGCGCGTTCGAGGGCGGCCAGCACCGTCTCGGTGTGGCCGACGAGCAGATGCGCCGCGGGAGTGAGCAGGACGCGTCGCCCCGTGCGTTCGAGCAGGGGGACGCCCGCCTCGCGTTCGAGCGCGGTGAGCTGCTGGGACACCGCCGACGGCGTGTAGCTGAGCGCGTCGGCGACCGCGGCGATGGTGCCGCGATGAGCGAGTTCGCGCAGGAGGCGCAGTTTGCGGACATCCAGCATCAGTTCAGCTTACGTTTGTCGTCAGGAACGTGAACTGGACCTGATGTATTCGTGGCTCGACGATGGACCCATGACATCGCTGCAGGGACTGTTCGTCCCCATGATCACCCCGTTCACCGCCGACGGCGAGCTCGCGCTCACCGCCCTGGAACAGCACGCCCACCGGGTGCTCGACGCCGGCGCGACCGGGCTCGTCGCCCTGGGCACCACCGCCGAGCCGTCGGCCCTCACGGCCGAGGAACGGGCGCTGGTCCTGGACCGCTGCGCCGGCGTCTGCGCCGAGCGGGACGCACCGCTGATCGTCTGCGCGGGCGGCAACGCCACCGCCGACTCGGTCCGGGCGGTGGGTGCGCTGCGGCAGCCGATCGCGGGCGTGCTCGCGGTGGTGCCGTACTACGTGCGGCCCAGCGAGGAGGGCGTGATCGCGCACTTCACGGCGCTGGCGGCCGCCAGCCCGGCGCCGCTCTACGTCTACGACGTGCCCTATCGCACCGCGCGCCCGCTCGGCGGTGACACACTCGTGCGGCTCGCCGGCATTCCGAACATCGCCGGGTTCAAGCACTCCGTCGGCGGTGTCGACGCGGCCAGCGTCGAATTGCTGGCGCGGGCCGGGGAGACGACGACGGTGCTGTGCGGCGACGACCGCTTCGCCTCGGCCCTGCTCGCGCTCGGCGCGCGCGGCGGCATCCTCGCGGCGGCCAATATCGCGCCCGCCGCCTACGCGGAGCTGATCGCCGCGTGGCTCGCCGGTGATGTCGCCCGGGGCCGCGCGCTCGGGCATCGCCTCGACGCGCTCGGCGCCGCGCTGTTCGCCGAACCCAATCCGACGGTGATCAAAGCGGTGCTCGCCGAGCGTGGCCTGATCCCCAGCGCGGCTGTCCGGCTGCCGCTGTTGTCCGCTTCGTCCGAGTCCACGATCGCGGCGCTGCGGGCGGCGGAGGCGGCGGCGGTGACGCCGGTGTGACCCGAGATCACGAACAGTAAATTTCACTGGTCTTCGGGGGCGAAAGGTGCCAGGCTCAAGCGGTGACGAAACCTCCGGATATCGGCGCCGCCGATCCCACCTCCGACAAGCTGGACGCCGCCGTACTCAAAGTGGCGGGCGTGGTCGTACTCGGCGCGGTGATGTCGATTCTCGACATCACCGTGGTCACCGTGGCGATTCCGACGTTCATGGCGGATTTCAACGCCTCCGTCGAGGTCGTCGCCTGGACCATGACCGGCTACACCCTGGCCCTGGCCTCGGTCATCCCGATGACGGGCTGGGCCGCCGACCGCTTCGGCACCAAACGCCTCTATATGGCGGCGCTGTCCTTCTTCATCATCGGGTCGGTGCTGTGCTCGATGGCGTGGAGTATCGAATCGCTGGTGGCCTTCCGCGTCATCCAGGGCATCGGCGGCGGCATGCTCATGCCGCTGGGCATGACGATCATGACCCACGCCGCAGGCCCGCAGCGGATCGGCCGGGTGATGGCGGTCCTTGGTGTGCCCATGCTGCTCGGCCCGATCTGCGGCCCCATCCTCGGCGGCTGGCTGATCGACTCCTTCAGCTGGCACTGGATCTTCCTGATCAACCTGCCGCTGGGCCTGGTCGCGCTGGTCCTGGCCTACATCGTGTTCGCGCCCGACAAGCCCAAGCCCTCGGAATCGTTCGACTTCCTCGGCATGCTGCTGGCCTCGCCCGGCCTGGCCCTGTTCCTGTTCGGCGTCTCCTCCATCCCGGAGAAGGGCACGGTGCTCGCCGCGCGCGTGCTCGTCCCCGCGATCGTCGGCGCGGTCCTGCTGGTGGCGTTCGTGTTCCACGCGCTGCGCACCGAGCATCCGCTGATCGACCTGCGCCTGTTCCGCAACCCGTCGCTGCGCTTCTCGGTGCTGACCATGTCGCTGTTCGCGACAGCGTTCTTCGGCGCGGGCTTCCTGCTGCCCAACTACCTGCAGCAGGTGCGCGGTGAGACGGCGTTCGACTCCGGTCTGCTCATGGCCCCGCAGGGCATCGGCGCCATGCTGACGATGCCGATCGCCGGTTTCCTGGTCGACAAGATCGGGCCCGGCAAGATCGTGCTGTTCGGCATCACCTTCATCACCATCGGGCTGGCCGGCTTCACCCAGCTCGAGGCCGACACGTCCTACCTGATGATCGGCGGCGCGCTGTTCGTGATGGGTCTGGGCATGGGCTGCACCATGATGCCGGTGATGACGGCCGCCATCCAGACGCTCACGCACGCCCAGGTGGCGCGCGGCTCGACGTTGATGAACATCATCAACCAGACCGCGGCCTCGATCGGCACCGCGGTGATGTCGGTCGTGCTGGCCGCCCAGCTCAACGACCACCCGGCGACCAAGATCGGCATCGCCTCCAACGCCAAGCCCGAACTCGCGGCGCAGTTCCCGCCCGAGCTGATCCAGCAGGGCCTGGACCTGGCCGCCGAGGCGTTCAGCCACACCTATTGGGTCGCGGTGATCCTCGCCGGCCTGACCCTGATCCCGGCGTTCTTCCTGCCGCGCACCAAACCGGACGCCCCGGTCGACGCCGAAGCGTCGATCATGGTCTGATCCGATTCGCGAAAGCCCGGGTGGAACACGGTGTTCCCCCCGGGCTTTCGCGGTATCTCAGCGCCGACCGGCGATCTCGTGCAGGACCCGCACCATCCGATCGATCTCGTCGACGGTGTTGTAGAAGGCGAACGACGGCCGCACCGTCGCCTCCACCCCGAGCCTGCGCAGGATCGGCTGCGCGCAGTGATGCCCGGCCCGCACCGCGATGCCGCGTTCGTTGAGCGCCCTGCCGATGTCGACGGGATCGCATCCCTCGATCACGAACGAGAGCACGCTCGCCTTCTCCGCCGCGGTCCCGATGAGCCGGGCGCCCGGCACCGCGGCCACCAGCGGGGTCGCGTAGGCGAGCAACTCGTGTTCGTAGCGGCCGATGACGTCCATGCCGATGCGCGAGACGTAATCGATGGCCGTGGCGAGGCCGACCGCGTCGGCGATATTGCCCGTACCCGCCTCGAACCGGCCCGGTGGTGGCTGGAACGTGGAGCGTTCCAGCGTGACATCGGCGATCATATTGCCGCCGCCCTGCCACGGCGGCATGTCCTCGAGCACCGCGGACTTGCCGTAGACGGCGCCGATTCCGGTGGGCCCGAACAGCTTGTGCCCGGAGAACACGAAGAAATCGGCGTCGATGTCGCGCACATCGATCGGGGTGTGCGGCACCGACTGCGCGCCGTCGATCAGCACCGTGGCCCCGACCCGCCGGGCCTGGGCGGTCAGCTCGCGCACCGGGGTGATGGTGCCCAGCGCGTTGGACACCTGGGTCACCGACACCAGTTTCGTGCGGTCGGAGAGCAATCGGGTGTACTCGTCGAGCAGCAGTTGACCGCGATCGTCGACCGGGATCACCTGGATCCGCGCGCCCGTCTCCGCGGCCAGCAACTGCCACGGCACGATGTTCGCGTGGTGCTCGAGGTGCGAGATCAGGATCTCGTCGCCCGCGCGCAGGTTCTTGCGACCCCAGGTCTGGGCGATCAGGTTGATGCCCTCGGTCGCGCCGCGCACGAACACGATCTCCGACGGCGACCCCGCGCCGAGGAAGCGGGCGACGGTCTCGCGCGCCTGCTCGTAGGCATCGGTCGACCGGGCCGCCAATTCGTGTGCCGCCCGGTGGATGTTGGAGTTCTCGTGCGCGTAGAACGTCGCCAGCCGATCGATGACCGCGCGTGGCTTCTGCGTGGTGGCGGCATTGTCGAACCACACCAGCTGATGCCCGTTGACCCGCTCGGCCAGGATCGGGAAGTCGGCGCGCACGGCGTGCACGTCGAAGGCCGGATGCGGATCGGCCGCGACCGGCGGGACCGGCCCGCCGTCGAGGAAATAGAACGACGGCGCGCCGGGCGGGGCCGGTGCCACCGGAGCACGCGGCGGCGACAGGATGTCGCGCAACGACGGCAGCACCGCGAGGAACGGATCGACATGCACGGCGTCGGCCCGGACCGGCGGGCTCGACGGGACGTGCTCGGCACCCCAGCCCGGCACCGCGGGCGCGGTGGTCGGACCACCGGGCACCGAACTTCCCGAGGCCCCCACCGGGGGTGCGGGCTGGAAGACCGGCGGTGCCTTCGTGGCGGGCGCGGGTGGCGTGACCGGCGCGGACGGGGCGTCCGGTTGCAGCAGCGACACCCCCGGTGTGCCCGCCGCTCCGGTCGGCAGCGCGGCGAAGAGCTCGCCGGCGAGGCGCGCGAGCGTCGCCTCGTCCGGGAGTCCGTCGCCGCCGCCCGCCTCAGGCCCGGTAGGACGGGGCGTAGTCATGGAACTTGTCCACGTCGGCACCCTCGAGCAGGGCCACCGCGTCGTCGGTCAGGATGGTCAGCGAGCAGTACAGCGACACCAGGTACGAGGCGATGGCGCTGCGATCGATGCCCATGAACTTCACCGACAGGCCCGGCCCCTGCTCCCCGGCCAGCCCCGGCTGGTACAGCCCCACCACACCCTGGCGGGATTCGCCGGTGCGGATCAGCAGGAACGACGTCTTGCCGTCCACCACGGGCACCTTGTCCGACGGAATGATCGGAATCCCGCGCCACGTGATGAATTGGGAGCCGAACAGACTGACCGTCGGCGGCGGCACCCCGCGCCGGGTGCATTCCCGGCCGAAGGCGGCGACACCCTGCGGATGCGTGAGGAAGAAGCCGGGTTCCTTCCAGACCTTGGTGATCAGATTGTCCAGGTCGTCGGGGGTCGGCGGCCCGGCCAGGGTCGTGATGCGCTGGCGCTCCACGGTATTGGCGATCAGCCCGTAGTCGGGGCTGTTGATCAGCTCGCCTTCCTGGTGCTCCTTGATCGCCTCGATGGTCAGCCGCAACTGCTGAGCGATCTGATCGTGCGGGCTCGAATACAGGTCCGAGACCCGGGTGTGCACGTCGAGAATCGTGTTGACGGCCTTGAGGCGGTACTCGCGCGGTTCCTTCTCGTAGTCGATGAAGGTCTCCGGCAGGGGCGACTCGTCGAAGTTGTCGCACTGGATATCGACGGTCTGTTCGTGCGTGACGCGGTTGCGTCGGTAGATACCGGCCTCGACCGGTACCCAGTTGAGGAGATGGACCAGCCACCGTGGAGTGATCGACTCCATCTGGGGGACGGTCTTGGTCGCGTTGGCCAGTGTCCGGGCGGCGACATCGCCGAGGGCAACCGGGCGCGGTACAGCGTTGGTCATCGAACCACCTTGCGTATAGGCAAATCGACGGTTAACCGGCGGAGTCAGCCTAACTCCGCCGGGATCGCCTGTCGCGCCGGAACGCCCGTGTCCGACCGCTGTTCACACGCGGAAACGCGATCTCAACCGTAAAGCTTCACAAATGCCTCGAGCGAGCGTTCGATGTCGCCGCGCAGCGCCTTGGCCACGGCCGAGCCGATCGGGCCGAACAGCGGCGCGCCGCCGAGGTCGATGTCGACGCTCACCTTCGAGCCGCTGCCCTTCGGCTCGACCAGCATGGCCAGCCCGAACTTGGTGCCGCCGATGCCCGCACCGGTGAGCGCGAGCCGGCGCGGGGGCTCGGCGGTGCGCACGGTCCAGGTGACCTTGTTGCGGAATCCCTTCACCCGCGCGATGCCGATGAGCACGGTGCCCGGGGTGAGATCGTCGGGCAGGGTGCCGCGCCACGCCTCGTGGATGGTCAGCCAGTCGCCGAGCGCGGGGAGGTCGGAAGCGTGCGCCCACGCCTGGTCCGGCGGGACGGGGACATCGACGGAGAGCTTCAGTTTCGCCACGCCCGGATGGTATCCGGTACCCGAGGTTCCGCCTCGACCGGATCGCGGCATAGCAAACCAGAATAGATCAAGTGCCCAGGTGGACGTGCGGGAATTCTGATGCCGGACAGGACGATCCGCGCCGGAGTCGATCATGGTGCTGCTACTGTGTGCGGGTCGCTGGAAGCGGGGCGTGTCGATCGGATATCCGAAGCCACCGCGCTCCCGGGCGAATGCCTCCCGGGCGGGCCGGTGAGGGCCCACCGGCCAGGGCGTGGTGTGGTCGACGACGACGAAAGATCTGATGAACTCAGGAATCGCGGTGCTGTTACTCGTCATCGGAGCGCCGCTGTTACTGCTCGCGCTGGCCGTGACGGTCTTCGCCATGCGCAACGAGCGCCAGCAGCGACTACGGGCCGACGCCGCCATCCGCGAGCGGGTCGCGTGTGAGAACGCGCTGATCCAGCTGGCGCAGACGACACTCCCGGGGATCACCGCGGCCGTGCGCAGGCACGAGATCCCCGCGGTCGCCATCGAGCTGCCCGCCGAACTGCAGGAGACGCAGGTCGGCCAGGTGCTGCAGATGATCGCCACCGGTCACGCGGAGGACCTGCGGGTGGTCACCGAGGAGACCAGGGCGATGGTCGAGCGCTACGGCGAGCAGCGGCGCACCAGCGAGGTGCAGGCCGCGCAGGAATCCGCGCGCGCGGACCTGTCGGCCACCTCGCGGGCCGCGACCAGCGCGGCGGTGCGCTCGTTCGGTACCTCCGTGGTGAGCCTGGGCACCGACCTCGGCCAGGTGGTGAGCGCGGCGCTGCGCGAGCACCGCGACGACGCGATCTACGAGACGCTGACCAGGATCGACCACACCGTGCAGCAGATGATCCGGCAGGCGCAGTCCTACGTGATCGTCTCCGGTGGTCTGCCCGGCAGGCGCTGGCCGCAGCAGTCGCTGACCGATGTGGCCGGTGGCGCCACCGGACGCGTGCGGGAATACCTGCGGGTGCGTTCGGGGCAGTCCGACCGGGTGGTGATCAGCCGCGCGGTCGAACCGCTGGTGCACACCCTGGCCACGCTGCTGGACAACGCGCTGCGGTACTCGCCGCCGTCGTCGTTCGTCGAGGTCGGGTTCCAGGAGGGGCATCACGGCGTCACCGTCATCATCGACGACGCGGGCATGCGGATGAGCCCGGAGCAGCTCGAGGACGCGCGACAGGTGCTCAGCGGCGAACGTGCCGTCGACATCCACGATCTCGGTCCGGCGCCGAAGGTCGGTTTCCCCGGTATCGCGGCGCTCGCGCGGCGCTACGGGTTCTCCGTCCACGTCGACGGGCCGAACATCTTCGGTGGTATGCGGGCGATGGTCTACGTGCCGTCGGCGCTGCTGGTCAGCGGCGCCGCGCCGCGGCTGCCGGAGCCGGAACTCGCCGCGCCCGCGCATCTTCCGGTGCCCGTGCCGACGCTGGTCGAGGTCGACGCGCCGCACGCGGAGGTACACGAGATCACCAGTGGGGGACTACCCAAGCGCCGCCGCAGGCCGGTCGCGCCGGATTCGGCGGGAGTGCCCGCCGACGACGCGGGGCAGGCTCGCCCCGACCTCGCCGCTGCCTGGCACAGCGGCTCCCGCAGCGGTCGCCTCGCTGCGGCCGAGCGAACCACGGAAGGAACCGCCGATGAGCACACCGGTAGCCGATAGCACGAACCGATTGGCATGGCTGCTCGAGGACCTGGAGATCCCCGGCGTCCGCTTCGCGGTGCTGCTCTCCGACGACGGCCTGCGGATCGCGCACTCCCGGGGCGTGGCCAAGGACGACGCCGAGCGCTTCGCCGCGGCCGCCTCGGGCCTGCGCTCGCTCGGCAAGGCGCTCGGTGAGTTCTGCGGAGGTCCCGCGAACACCGTGCGCCAGAACATGACCGAGTACGACGAGGGCATGATCATGATCACCGCCGCCGGCGCGGGCGCGCTGCTAGGCGTCGCCACCACCGCGGATGTGGACGTCGCGCTGGTGGCGCACCGGATGAACGAGCTCGCCTCGCGCGTCGGCCACGAGATCGGCAGCGCGCCGCGGCACGGTGGCAGGTAATGAGCCGGGGCAGGCGCGATCCCGACCTGGTCAGATCGTATGTGCGCACCGGCGGCCGGGTTCGGGCCGCCCATGAGCTGGACCTGGTGACCCTGGTCCGTTCGGTCGCCGACGCGCGACCCGATCACCGTCCCGACGAGCGCCGGGTTCTCGCGCTCACCAGCCGCCGCGGTGCGCTCTCGATCGCGGAGCTGTCGGCGTATCTGGATCTGCCCGCGTCGGTCGTGAAGATCATCGTGTCCGATCTGCTCGACAGCGGTCATCTACAGTGCCCGACTCCGGCCGAGGTGAAGCCGGAACTCGCGTTGATCAAGGAGGTGCTGCATGGTCTCCGTGCCATCGCGGGGTGAGGTCGACTACGTCGCCGAGACGGTGACCCGATCGGTGAAGATCCTGGTCGCGGGCAACTTCGGCGTCGGCAAGACGACTTTCGTGTGCGGGGTGTCGGAGATCCGGCCGCTGCGCACCGAGGAGACCATCACCGAGGCCAGCATCGGCGTCGACGACATGGCCGGGCTCGGCAGCAAGGTGCAGACCACCGTCGCCCTGGATTTCGGCAGGCTCACCCTGAATCCGCAACTGGCGCTGTACCTGTTCGGCACGCCGGGCCAGGAGCGCTTCGCCCCGCTGTGGGAGGAACTGGCCCGCGGTGCGCTCGGCGCGCTGGTGCTCGTCGACACCCGCCGCATCGAGAAGGCCGACGACGTGCTCTCGGCGCTGGAACAGCGCGGGGTGCCGTACGCGGTGGCGGTCAACGAGTTCGAGGGCTTCCGCCGCTACCCGCTCGAGGAAGTGCGTGAGGCGCTCGACCTGTCGCCGGAGACGCCGGTCGTCGCGGTCGACGCCCGGCGCCGTGACCACGGTCTGCGCGCGCTGATCACGCTGGCGGAGTATCTGTTCCAGCGACAGGAAGCAACAGCGTCATGACGGTCGACCTCGCGGCGGCCGAGCGGGTCCCGATGTACGCCCCCGAGTTCGCCGCCGATCCCCAGGCGGCCTACCGGGAGATGCGGCGCCGGTTCGGGTCGGTGGTGCCGGTGGAGTTGTCGCCGGGGATCCACGCCACCCTGGTCATCGGCTATCACACGGCGGTGCGGATCCTCAACGATCCCGAGCACTTCCCGGCCGACCCGCGGATGTGGCAGCGCAACATCCCACAGGACTGCCCGGTGCTGCCGATGCTGCAGTTCCGCCCGGCCGCGCTGCGCACCACCGGTGCCGAACACGTCCGGTACCGGCAGGCCAATGTCGCCGGGATCGCGGGCGTCGACCTGTACGCGATGCACGCCACGATCGAGCAGTTCGCGATCCCGCTGATCAACAGCTTCTGCTCGACCGGCTCGGCGGACCTGTTGAGCCAGTACGCGTTTCCGCTGGTGTTCCAGGCGCTGAACTCGATGCTGGGGTGTACGCCCGAGATCGGTCAGCAGGTGGCCACCGGCATGGCGCAGATCTTCGAGGGCGACGACGCCGAGGCGGGCAACAACCTGCTCGCGTCCGCGCTGACCGACCTCGTCGCACTGCGGCAGCGCGAGCCGGGCGACGACGTCGCCACCCGGCTGCTGCACCACCCGGCCGCGCTCACCGACGAGGAGATGGTGCACCAGCTGCTGGTGCTCTACGGCGCCGGTATCGAGCCGATGCTGAACCTGGTGGTCAACACCCTGCGGCTGATGCTCACCGACGATCGCTTCGCGGGCAACGTCCTGGGCGGGAGCCTGTCCACCCGCGACGCGCTCGACGAGGTGCTGTTCACCGACCCGCCGCTGGCGAACTTCTGCATGACCTATCCGCGCCAGCCGATCCTGGTCGACGAGATGTGGCTGCCCGCCGACGAACCGGTCGTGATCAGCATGTCGGCCTGCAACAACGACCCGGCCATCGCCGGGCGCGATGTGGTCGACAACCGCGCGCATCTGGCATGGAGCGCCGGTCCGCACGGGTGCCCGGCCAGGTCGGTGGCGTACCTGATCGTGCAGGACGCGATCGACCAATTGCTCGACGCCCTGCCGGAATTGCGCCTGGCCGTGCCCGCCGAGGACCTGGTGTGGCGGCCGGGCCCGTTCCACCGTTCACTGGCGGCCCTGCCGGTCGAGTTCCCGCAGACGCCGCCGCTGCCGCTGCCCTGATCCGCGTTCAGCGCGGGCGCAGGGCCGGGCCGACGAACCGCTCGACCAGCTGCCGTTCGGCCGCGGCGTCGGGCAGCGGCCAGGTGAGCAGGGAGAGAACCACCCGCACGATCCAGCCCGCGGCCGCGTCGTCGGGGGCGATGTGGGTGAGCGCGGTCGCGATCCGGCCCAGTTCCGGTGCGTCGGCGAGGACTTCGTCGGTGTCGGGGGAGCGGTGCCGGACCAGCCACTGCCGCAGCACGGGGTCGGCGCGGATAGCCGCGACCGCGGCCAGGATCGCCTCGACCGGGCGTCGGCCTGCCGGCACCTGAGCGACCGCGGCCTCGACGCGGGCGGCGACGGTGCCCGCCGCCCGGACCATGACCGCGCGGACCAGGCGTGGCTTCCCGCCGACGTGGCGGTACATCGTGGCGCGCGAGCAGCCCGCCGCCGCGGCGATGTCGTCGGCGGTGACCGCGTCGATGCCGCGGTCGAGGAACAGGGCGAGCGCGGCCCGTTCGATCCGGTCGATCGCGACCGCGCGGCGGTCGCCGCCTGCCAGCCAGTCGGTGCTCATCCCGGTCTCCTTCGGTGTCTCGGTGTGAGACGGTTTCGACAATCTGTCTACCTCATTCGCCGCAGGCATAACCTCATTTTCGGGAATCGTTTGCTGCACAGCTCTCGGGACCTTCTGTCTCATCACGAGACGGTTGTTGACTCTCTCGTCACCCCGGGGGACCGTGAGCGCCGACAATCCGATCAGGAAAGGCGGCGACGATGACCACGGACCTCGGGGCGATCGATCTCTTCGACGCGGCAGTACTCGACGACCCCTACCCGCTCTACGCGGCGCTGCGCGAGCACGCGCCGGTGTATCGGGTGCCCGGTACCGACTTCTTCCTCGTCGCGTCGTGGGCCGCCGTCACCGAGGCGACCGCGCGGACCCAGGACTTCTCCTCGCATCTGACCGCCGTGCTCGTCGCCCAGCCGGGCGCGGCGCCGGTCACCTTCGACCTCGACGCCACCGGGCAGGCCGTGCACGTGCTCGCGACCGCGGACGGCGCGGTGCATGCCGCGCATCGCGGCGTCGTCGGCCCCGCCCTGGCCAAGCGGGTCCGGACGCTGGGTCCCGTGGTCACCGAGCTCACCGAACAGCTGTGGGCGGAGGAACTCGACGGTGACCGGATCGACTGGGCGAGCGGCATGGCCGACCGGCTGCCACTGGCGCTGATCGCCGAACTCGTCGGATTCCCCCGCGCCGACGTGCCGCGATTGCTGGCCTTGGCCTACGACTCCACCGAGATGCTGGGCGGCGTCGTCGCCGACGGCCGGATGACCGACCTCGTCACCTCGGCCGCCGAACTGGCCCACTACGCCTACCTCGCGGTGAACGCGGCGCTCGCACGGGCCGACGCGCAGGAGGTTCCGGAGGCGCTGATCGATGTGCTCGCCGCGGCCGTGGCGGCGGGCCGGATCGACGAACAGCAGGCCGTGCTGATCGTGGTCCAGCTGATCGGTGCGGGCGGTGAGTCGACCGCAGGCCTGATCGCCTCGGCAGCCCGCCTGCTGGCCACCGACCTGGACCTGCAGGACACCCTGCGCGACCGCCCCGAACTGATCCCCGCGTTCCTGGACGAGGCGCTGCGGGTGGAATCGCCCTTCCGCGGACACCATCGGCACGTCGTCGCCGACACGGAACTGGCGGGAGTGGCCCTGCCCGCGGGCAGTCACCTGCTCCTGCTCTGGGGTGCGGCCAATCGCGATCCGGCCATGTTCGCGACGCCGGACGTCGTCGACCCGGCCCGCCCACGCGGCCGGGCGCACGCGGCCTTCGGCGCGGGCGCACACTTCTGCATCGGCTCCGCCCTGGCCCGGCTCGAAGCCACCGCCGCGATCACCCTGCTGCTCGAGCGCACCGCACGATTCACCCTCGTCGAGGACGCGCCACCACGCTGGGTCCCGAGCCTGTTCGTCCGCCGCCACGCGAGCCTGCCGCTGCGGGTGGTCCTCCGCTGATCGACCGGTCGCCTGTCGCGCCGGACGATACGACGAGTGTCCGGCGACCGGCGGCATCGCGGGTGTGGCACCGTGGTGGGGTGCGCACCACGCTGCTCCTGCCTGTCTGTCTGCTCCCGGCCACCGTGCTGTTCGCCGGGTGCACCACCACCCCGGGGCCCACGGCTGCTCCGGCGACAATGGAGTCGGTGACGAAATCCGCCTCCGCCCAGGCAATTCCGTCTGCCTCGCCGGTGTCGTCGGTGGTGCCGCCGGTGGCGGGTCGGACGGTCGTCCTCGATCCCGGGCACAACGGCGGCAATGCCACGCACCTCGCGCAGATCGACGCGCGGGTGCCCGATGGTCGGGGTGGAGTCAAGGCGTGCAACACCACCGGGACCGCCGCGGCGAGTGGGTACACCGAGCACGAGTTCACCTGGGATGTCACCCAGCGGGTGCGCGACGCGCTCGTCGCCCGGGGCGTGCGGGTGATCCTGACCCGCGACGACGACACCGGCGTCGGACCGTGTGTCGACCGGCGCGCGGCGATCGGCAACGACGCGGCGGCCGACGCGGTGGTCTCCATTCACGCCGACGGCAATACGGGCGCGGGCGCGCACGGTTTCCACATCGCCTACTCGGACCCGCCGTTGAATCCGGTGCAGGCCGACGCGGGCGTGCGACTGGCGACTGCCCTGCGGGACGCGATGGTGCGCGGCGGCGCGGTGCCGTCCACCTATGTCGGCGCGGCCGGGCTCGACCCGCGCGCCGACCTCGCCGGTCTCAACCTCGCGCAGCGTCCGTCCGCCCTGGTCGAATGCGGCAACATGCGCTCCGATATCGATGCCGAACTCATCGAGACACCGGCGGGGCGGGCCCGCTACGCCGAACTCATCACCACCGGAATCCTGGCCTTCCTCGGCTGAGCCGGACGAATTTCGAGGAAGTCGCGCAACGTTCGCCGGTCCTGTTCGGCGGCGCCGCGTGCCGCTCTCGGTAAGCGTCCTTGTTGTCAACTGGACGTCATTCCAGCAACATTCGGCAAACATCTGGAAACCCCAGAGCTGGACTGTTAGCCGATTGCTTGCCGCTGATTCGAACCGGTTGGTTCGAAACTCGGAACACTCGCCGCATTCGCACCATGTGAACAACGGTGTCGAATACCGGTGAGTAGTCGTATTTTTCGCTATTCCGATGCTTGACGGGTGATCTTCGCCGCCCTACTGTCCCTGTCACAGTTCGATATCGAAGTGTTCGTGACATCGCTCGAAATGTTTCCCCCGGATGGCACGCCAGCCCCTGCCGTCCTCCGTGTGCGTTTCCTAGGAGTATTGATAGTGCGAAGCCGAATTCTGTCCGTCGCCGGAGCCATGGCCCTGACGCCCCTCGTCACCCTGCTGGTCCCCGCCGTGAACGCCGAAGCCCACGGCTGGGTCGCCGGACCGGCCAGCAGGCAGGAACAATGTGCCCGCGGCCTCGTTTCCTGCGGTGCGGTGAAATACGAACCACAGAGTGTCGAAGGTCCGAAAGGGCTGAAGAATTGCAGCGCGAACAAATATCCGGAACTCGACGACGACAGTCTCGGCTGGGTTCCCCAGAAAGTCTCCGGGCGCACCACCTTCACCTGGAAGAACACCGCCAATCATCGCACCCTGAATTGGGAATACTTCCTCGGTGACACCCGGATCGCGGTGATCGACGGCCGCAACGAGCAGCCGCCCATGGAGGTCAGCCACACCCTCGACCTGTCGCAGTATTCCGGCCGCCAGAAATTGCGCGCGGTCTGGAATATCGGTGATACCGCGGCCGCCTTCTACAGCTGCGTCGACCTCGAGATCGGCGGCGGTGGTGGCGGAACGCCGACCACGACCACCCCGAAACCGACCACGACCACGCCGCCCGCCACCACGACGAAACCCCCGACGACCACACCCCCGGCCACCACGAGACCGCCCGCCACGACCACCCATCAGCACCCGACCACCACGGCCCCGGTCGCGTCGGCGTGGCGACAGGGCGCCACCTACGCGATCGGCGACAAGGTCACCTACCAGGGCGCCACCTACAGCTGCAGGCAGGCGCACACCGTGCACGACCCGAACTGGACGCCGCCGAACACTCCCGCGCTCTGGTCGCGCATATAGCGCGTCTGGCCGGGAAACGTTTCGTGTGTTCTCCCACCATCGGTCGCGCGATGGGGTGAGGATTGACCTCGACTCGCCGGCCTCGCGTTCGGCCGGCCCCGCAGCACAAGGACGTGAGATATGAGTGACAGGAAATTCGCCCTCGCCATCGCGGCCACCGGGACGGCGTTGCTGGCCATGACCGTCGGTACCCCGTCCGCATCCGCGGTGGTCTCGCAATTGACGGTCGATCCCGGACTCAGCTTCGGGCTGGCAACCAATTACGGCACCGGCTGCACCCATCATCTGGTGGCCCGGCTCAGCGTCGACCTCGAACCTGTCTCCTTCTACGACAACGGCGTGCTGCTGGCCGAGGTCGTCCCGCTCGACGGCACCGCCAGCATCGACTGGATCCCGTCCAGCGGCGGTCCGCACAGCCTGGCGGCCCTGCAGGGCGGGGTCGGCCGCGGCGCCGACGTGCACGTCGGCAAGGGCTACCGCTTCGGGGAATCCTGCGTGGTCACCGGCGGCTGACCCGCGACACCGACGATGGCCCGGTCCGCACGGACCGGGCCATCGACGTCTGCGCTACTTCTTCGACGAGGCGAGCTTCTTGTCCTCGCCCTTCTTCGCCGACTTCTTGGCGGGCTTCTTCGCCTGCGGCTTCGGCGCCGATCCGTTGGTGTCGGCGGTGTTCGCCGGGGCCTGGGCGGTGACGACCAGATCGTCGTCGGCAGTGTCGACCAGCACCGTCGCCCCCGGATCCAGCCCGCCGTCGAGCAGCAGCCGCGAGATCCGGTTGTCGAGCTCCTTCTGCACCGTGCGCCGCAGCGGCCGGGCGCCGAACTCGGGCTGGAACCCACGATCGCCCAGCCAGTCCACCGCCGAGTCGCTGATCTCGAGCCCGATGTCCTGGGCCGCGAGCATGCGCCGGGTCTTGTCCAGGATCAGGTTCACGATCCGTTCCAGCTGTGTCTTGTCCAGCCGATGGAACACGATCTGCTCGTCGATGCGGTTGAGGAACTCGGGCCGGAAGTGCCCGCGCAGCCGCTCTTCGAGCTCGGGCACGATCGAATCCAGATCGCCCTCGGGCGCCTTCAGGATCAGATCGGAGCCGATGTTGGAGGTCATGATCACGATGGTGTTCTTGAAATCGACGGTGCGGCCCTTGGAATCGGTGACCCGGCCGTCGTCGAGCAGTTGCAGCAGCACATTGAACACATCGGGGTGCGCCTTCTCGACCTCGTCGAACAGGATCACCGAGTACGGCTGCCTGCGCACCTTGTCGGTGAGCTGGGCGGCGTCGTCGTAGCCGACGTATCCGGGCGGCGCGCCGACGAGCCGGGAGACCGTGTGCTTCTCCTGGAACTCGCTCATGTCGAACCGGATCAGCCGGTCCTCGTCGCCGAAGACGGCCTCCGCCAGGGCTTTCGCGAGTTCGGTCTTGCCGACACCGGTCGGGCCGAGGAACAGGAACGAGCCGATCGGCCGGTTCGGATCCTTGAGCCCGGCCCTGGCCCGGCGCACCGCCTCGGCCACCGCGACGATCGCCTCGTCCTGCCCGATCACCCGCTTGTGCAGGACGTCCTCGAGCTGGAGCAGGCGCTGCTTCTCCTCGGCGGTCAGGTCGGCGACAGGGATGCCGGTCTGCCGGGAGATCACCTCGGCGATGTCGACGACCGCCACCTCGGGCTCGCCGGAGCGGACCCCGGATTCCTCGAGCTCCTCCTCCTTGGCCGCGATATCGGCCTTGATGGCGTTGGCCTTCTCGTAGTCCTCGTTGTCGACGGCGGCGTCCTTCTCCCGGTACAGCCGCGCGATCTCCTCGTCCCTGGCCTTCACCTCCGGATCGGGGGTGCCCGAGCGCAGCCGGACCCGCGCGCCCGCCTGGTCGATCAGATCGATCGCCTTGTCGGGCATGAACCGATCGGTGATGTAGCGGTCGGAGAGCTGGGCCGCCGCGACCAGCGACTCGTCGGAGTAGCGCACCTGGTGGTGCTCCTCGTAGACGTCGGCCAGCCCGCGCAGGATCTCGATGGTGTCCTCGACCGAGGGCTCCGACACCATCACCGGCTGGAACCGGCGCTCCAGCGCCGCGTCCTTCTCGATGTACTTGCGGTACTCGTCGATGGTGGTCGCGCCGACGACGTGCAGTTCCCCGCGGGCCAGCGCGGGCTTGAGCAGATTGCCCGCGTCCATCGAGCCCTCGCCGCCGCCACCGGCGCCGACGATGGTGTGCAGTTCGTCGATGAAGACGATCAGTTCGTCCTTGTGCGCGCGGACCTCGTCGAGGATCTTGGTGAGCCGCTCCTCGAACTCACCGCGATACTTGCTGCCCGCCACCAGCGTCCCGACGTCGAGCGCGATGACCCGGCGGTCGGCGAGCGTGGACGGCACATCGTTGTTGACGATCCGCTGCGCCAGCCCCTCCACGATGGCGGTCTTGCCGACACCGGGATCACCGATCAGCACCGGATTGTTCTTGCGCCGCCGCGAGAGGATCTCGATCGTCTGCTCGATCTCCTCGGCCCGCCCGACCACCGGGTCGACGAGACCTTCGCGGGCCTCGGCGGTGAGATCGCGGCCGTACTCGTCCAGCGTCGGCGTGTCGGTCTGCTGCTGCCGCTTGGTGGGCGCGCCCGTGGTGGCCGGACCGGAGGAGTTGCCGCTCTGGGTGGCGGCGATGCCCGCCATCAGGGCCTGCGCGGCGACCGAGTCGGGGAGCGAGGCGATGCCGAGCAGGATGTGCTCGGGGCCGATGTAGCTGCTACCGGACTGGGCGGCCTGGCGCTGGGCGGCGCGCAGCGCCATCTTGGTGCCGGGGCTCAGGGTGATGTCGGCGAGGTCGTTCTCGCTGGGCGAACCGGTGTCGAGGAAGTCCTGCATCTGCTCGGCAACCTGGTCGGGGTCGAGGCTGAGCTCGGCGACGATGCTGCGGCCCGGCTCGGATTCGGTGGCGGCGTAGAGCAGATGCTCGGGCGTGATCTCCGGATTGCCCCATTCCTGGGCCGCCTCGCGCGCCGAACCGATGAGCAACTTGGCGTTGTCGGTCATCAGTCTGCCCAGGTCGATGCGCTGCACGGGGGGCTTGGCCGACATCCCGGGGCCGAAGAATCGCTGGAAGATGTCATCGAACGAGTTCATCGAACTACCTGGCCAGCTGGCTGTCATGTCCACACCTCTTCGCTCGTCGTGCCGCTCGCGCGGCGACTCATGCAGATCGGGTCGGTACTGCTAGCAATACTTCGGCATCCTCCGATGGGGTGCAAGCAATTGGACAGTTTCACATCTGCAACGTCGTGGGGTGTGGCGCGCAAACCAAAGTCCGGCCGAAGCGGCCCGAAACCACCGGTTTTGTCTGATTCTTGATCGAGGAACGGCACGGGCGGGTAGCGTGACGACCCGCGCGGCGGTATCGACCGTGGCGCCCATTTTTGCCCGCCGACCGACTGGTCGAACAGGCCGACGGGAAGAGCACGGAGTTTGGTCACCGACGTCATCGATGTCACCGCGGATTTCACGATCTCGCGTCAATCACTGTGGGACGTCCTGCTGGACCCCCAGAGCTATCCGCGGATGTTCACCGGCATCGGCAGCTGCGAACGGGTCGAGCGCCCCGACGGTTCGGTGGTCTGGCAGGTCCGGGTCGGCTCGGCCAGCGCGGGGATCGAGACCCACGAGTTCGTGCTCGAGATCGGGCGCTGGTACGAGAGTTTCGAGCTGCGCAGCTCCGCGCTGGGCAGCTTCGCCGCGATCCGCCTGCGCGGTGACGAGCAGCGCACCCGCCTCGACATCACCCTGTTCGCCGCGGCCAGGGTGCACCCGATGCTCGGCGCACGCAGCAACTCCGCGGTCACCGACTGGGTGAAGGCCGGACTGCGCCGCACCGCCGACATCATCGCGGGCACCCGATCCTCGATCGTGATCAACGCCGAGCGCTCGGTGGTGCGCCGCAATACCGGGGTGGTGCGCAGCATCGCGGCCACCGGGCTGATGCGCCCGGAACCCGTCTCGATCGTGAAACAGCTTCGCTCCCTGGCGAAATGGGGCTTCAACCTGGCCGGCGGCTACGCCGCGGGCGCCGCGCACACGCCGACCCGTCTCGCGGTGATCGATCCGCACGGCACGCGCACCTTCGCCGAGGTCGACGAAAGGTCCACCGCGCTGGCCGGGGCGATGTACTCCCTCGGCCTGCGCGCGGGTGACGCGATCGGCCTGCTCGCGCGCAATCACGCGGGCATGGTCGAAACCATGGTCGCGGCGGGCAAACTCGGCGTCGACGTGGCCCTGCTCAACGCCGGGCTGTCGGGGCGGCGGATCGAGGAGATCGTGCAGCGGCACCGCCTCAGCGCGGTCTACGTCGACGGACAGCTGGAGACCCTGATCCGCTACCTGCACAGCGACGTGCCCCGGTTCACCACCGACGACCAGCCGCCGGACCCGGAACGCACCACCATCGACGGCCTGATCGCCTTGGCACAGAACGATTTTCCGGTGCCCGCTCACCCCGGCAGGCTGATCGTGCTCACCTCCGGCACCAGCGGCTCACCGAAGGGCGCGCGCCGCCCGCACCCCAAGGGCTTCGGCACCATCGCGGCACTGCTCTCGCGGATTCCGATGCGGGTCGAGGAGGTCGTGCTCATCCCGGCGCCGCTGTTCCACACGTGGGGCCTGGCCGGGTTGCAGCTGAGCACGGCCCTGCGCGCGACCGTGGTGCTGACCGACGGCTTCGACGCGCTCGCCTGCCTGCGCGCGATCGTCGAGCACCGGATCACCACGCTGATCGTCGTCCCGACGATGGTCGAGCGACTGCTCGACGTGCCCGACGAGGTGCGCGCGAGCTTCGATCTGTCCAGCCTGCGCCACGTCGTCAGCTGCGGCGCGCCGCTGGCCGGGGCCACCGTGCTGCGCTTCCTCGACACCTTCGGCGACGTGCTGTACAACGTGTACGGCTCGACCGAGGTGTCCTGGGCCAGCGTCGCCACGCCCGCCGACCTGCGGGTCTCGCCGACCACGGCGGGCCGCCCGCCGCTGGGCACCCGGGTGGCCGTGCTCGGTCCCGACCTGCGCCCGGTGCCGGTCGGCGCGACCGGGCACATCTTCGTCGCCAACCACATGCTCTTCGACGGCTACGTCAACGCCGCGCCGCCGGAGGAGGCCGACGGCATGCTCGACACCGGCGATCTCGGCTATCTCGACGCCGCGGGCCGGTTGTTCGTCGCGGGCCGCGACGACGAGATGATCATCTCCGGCGGCGAGAACGTCTTCCCGCGCCCGGTCGAGGAGGCGCTGGCCCATCTGCCGCAGATCACCGAGGTGGCCGTGGTCGGCGTGCCCGATCGGGAGTTCGGCCAGCGGCTGGCCGCGTTCGTGGTGAAACGCGAAGGGGCGGGCCTGGATTCGGACATGGTCCGGACCTACATCCGCAACCGGCTCAGCCGCTTCTCGGTCCCGCGCGATGTCACCTTCCTGTCCGCGCTGCCGCGGGGGGAGACCGGCAAGATCCTCAAGCGGGTGCTGGTGCGCCCGGAGTCAGCCCTGAGCGAGTAACCGCCGCAGCGCTCGCTCGATCGCGGCCGCGGCCTGCTCGCGCGAGCGGCCGCGCCGATCCCGCAGGTGGTGGTGGGCGGGCCAGGCCAGCGCGCCATCGACCAGGTCGAGCAGTTCGTCGTCACCGGCCAGTTCGGGAGCGAACAGGGCCGCCAGGGTGTCGCGGATACGGTCGTCGGTGCGCCGCATCCGCGCGTCGATCGCGGCGACCGAGCGGGATTCCTGCAGGCCGGGCAGGCGCGGGGACCGCTGGAGGTCGAAGATGGCCGAGCTCTGCCGGACCGCCAGCGCGATCCGCTCCGCCAGCGGCAGGGTGGGATCGGGGGTGATCAGGCAGGCCTCGACCGTCGCCGACTGGCGCTCGACCGCGGCGACGAGCAGGGCCTCCCGATCGGCGAAGTGCACGAAGATACTGCGCTCGGAGGTGCCTGCCCTGGCGGCGATCGTGCGCGTGGTCGGCGCGAAATCGCCGTCGGTGAGCGCGGCGAGCAGCCCGTCGATGATGGCCTCGCGGGTCTTCTCCGGATCGCGGCGCCGTCGCGGCGGGCGCGCCGGGTCCTCGCCCGCCGCCGCGGCCTCGTGCCCTGAACTCATCGGCCCATCACAGCACAGACCGCCCGGCCCCGGGTCACTCGCTCGGCGGCACCGCCGTCCGGTTCATCACCGAATGCGTGCGCGAGTAGCCGAAGTAGACGATCAGACCCACCACCAGCCACGCCAGGAACCGCAGCCAGGTCTCCCACGGCAGCGAGTAGATCAGGTACGCCGAGAACCCGATGCCGACCAGCGGGATCACCGGCATGAACGGCAGCCGGAACGAGCGTGGCGCGTCGGGCCTGGTGCGACGCAACACGATCACCGCGACGCACACCACGATGAAGGCCATCAGGATGCCGATGTTGGTGAGCTCGGCGACGGTGTTGATCGGCAGCACGCCGGCCAGGATCGCCGCGCCGACGCCGACGATCCAGGTCACCCTGGTCGGCACCTTGCGGGTCGGGTGGGTCTTGGCGAACCACGCGGGCAGCAGCCCGTCGCGGCTCATCGCGAACCACACCCGGGTGACGCCGAGCATGAACGTCAGCACCACGGTGACGATGCCGACGATCGCGCCGACGGCGATGATGTTGGCGACGCCCGGCATCCCGACCGCCTCGAACGCGGTGGAGAACCCGCTGGTCGGGCTGATCTCGGTGTACTTCTGCATCCCGGTGAGCACCAGCGTGGCCAGCACGTAGAGCACCATGGCGATGGCCAGGGAGTAGATGATCGCCTTGGGCAGGTGCTTGCGCCCGTCGACGGATTCCTCGGCCGCGGTGCTCATGGCGTCGTAGCCGAACACGGCGAAGAACACCGTCGCGGCGCCCGTCCACACCGCGCCGACGCCGAACGGGAAGTACGGGTCGTAGTTGGCGCTGTCGATGTGGAACACGCCGAGCACGACGATGAGCACGACCAGCGCGACCTTGATCCCGACCGCGACGGTCTCGAACCGGCCGACGCTGCCGATCCCGCGCGAGAGCACCCACGCGGTGCCCAGGCAGAACAGCACGGCGAACAGGTCGACGACCCGCCCGTCGCCGGTGTCTGGCGCGCCGAGCATCCACTCGGGCAGGGTCAGGCCGATCTGGTCGAGCAGGAACCCGAAGTAGCCGGACACGCCGATCGCGACCACCGCCGCCACGGCGATGTACTCGAGCAGCAGGTCCCAGCCGATGAACCAGCCCGCCAGCTCACCGAGCGAGACGTAGCCGTAGGTGTAGGCCGACCCCGCCTTGGGCACCATGCCCGCGAACTCGGCGTAACACAACGCCGCCGCCGCGCTGGCCACACCGGCGATCAGGAACGAGATCAAGACCGCCGGGCCGGTGACCGAGTGGGCGACCGACCCGGCCAGGGTGAAGATGCCCGCGCCGATGATGCCGCCGACGCCGATCGCGGTCAGCTGCCACAGCCCGAGCGACTTGGCGAGCCGCTCGTCGCTCGGGATCTCGTCCTCGATCTCGACGAGGGGTTTGCGGCGCAGCATCTGGGCGCGCAACTCTGCGAAAGACATTCGCGTTCCTTCCGTCGACGCACACCAGTACACCGCCACGTCGGGGCCGCGGGCGCCGAGAGTGAATATTGTTCAGCGCCCGCCGACCAGCGCGCGCAGGAAGAACCCCAGGTTGGCGGGCCGTTCGGCCAGCCTGCGCATGAAATATCCGTACCACTGGTCACCGTAGGGGACATAGACCCGAACGTGGTTGCCCGCGTCGGCGAGTCGCTGCTGTTCGTCGGCCCGGATGCCGAACAGCATCTGGAACTCGTACTCCTCGGTCTTACGTTGCGCCGACTGCACCGCGACCCCGGCGGCGGCGAGCACCGCCGGGTCGTGCGAGGCGATCATCGGATACCCCGCGCCCGCGGTCAGGATCGCCAGGCAGCGCAGATAGGACGCGTCGACCTCGGCGCGGTCGCGGAAGGCCACCGACTCGGGTTCGTCGTAGGCGCCCTTGCACAACCGGATCCGCGAGCCGGGACCGGCCAGCGCGCGGCAGTCGTCCTCGGTGCGGCGCAGGTAGGCCTGCAGGACGGTGCCCAGCCACGGGTAGTCGGCGCGCAGCTCGCGCACGATCTCGAGGGTCGAGTCGGTGGTGGTGTGGTCCTCGGCGTCGACGGTGACCCACAGGCCCGCGGCCTCGGCGGCCGCGCAGATCCGGTGCGCGTGCTCGCGGGCGATCGCGTGTCCGTCGCGGGGCAGGGCCTGGCCCAGCGCCGACAGTTTCACCGAGACCTCCAGCGGCCGCACCGCGCCCGCCGCCACCTCGGCCTGGGGGAGCCGGCCGAGCGCGGCGATGAGTGCGCGGTACTGGGCGACGGTCGATTCCGCGCTCGCCAGATCGGTGGTGTCCTCGCCGAGATAGTCGACGCTGACGAAACGGCCGGAGCGCAGCAGGGTTTCGGCCGCGCGCACCGCCTGGTCGACGGTGGTGCCCGCCACGAAGCGGGCCACCACGTCCCGGCTGACCGGCAGCCGGGTGACGGCGCGTTCCAGCCGCGGCGAGCGGGCGGCGGCGAGCAGGGTCGAGCGCAGGACGGCGGACATCAGCGGACCTCCGGGTCGGGTGCCTGATGGGGATAGCGGTGCTCGGTCGGCGGGGTGAAGGTTTCCTTGATCGTGCGGGCGGAGGTCCAGCGCAGCAGGTTCTGCGCCGAGCCCGCCTTGTCGTTGGTGCCCGAGGCGCGCCCGCCGCCGAACGGCTGCTGGCCGACGACGGCGCCGGACGGTTTGTCGTTGATGTAGAAGTTGCCCGCGGCGAAGGTGAGCCGGTCGGTGGCGGCGGTGATCGCGGCCCGGTCCTCGGCGATGATCGAGCCGGTCAGCCCGTAGGCGCTGCCCCGGTCGACGAGATCCATGGCGGCGGTGAAGCCGTCGGGGAGGCGGTCGTCGTAGACGTGCACGGCCAGGATCGGGCCGAAGTACTCGGTGTGGAAGATCTCGTCGGCGGGATCGTCACCGACGACGACGGTCGGTTCGACGAACCAGCCGACGCTGTCGTCGCTGTGGCCCCCGGCCACCACGGTCAGCCCCGGCGTCGCCTTGGCCCGCTCCAGCGCCGCGGTATTGCGGTCGAAGGCGCGTCGATCGATCAGTGCCCCACCGAAATTGGTGAAGTCGGTGACGTCGCCGTAGCGCAGCGCGGCGGTCCGCTCGATCAGGTCCTCCGACATCGCCGCCCACACCGAGCGCGGGACGAACGCGCGCGAGGCGGCCGAGCATTTCTGCCCCTGGTAGTCGAACGCGCCGCGCAGCAGGGCGGTGGTGAGGACCGCGGGGTCGGCCGAGGGGTGGGCCAGTACGAAGTCCTTGCCGCCGGTCTCACCGACGAGTCGCGGGTAGGTGCGGTACCGGTCGATCCGCTGCGCCACCTCGCGCCACAGGTGCTGGAAGGTGGCCGTCGAGCCGGTGAAGTGCACGCCCGCCAGCCGGGGATCGGCGAGGACGACCTCCGAGATCGCCGGTCCCGCACCGTGGACGAGGTTGATCACCCCGGCGGGCAGTCCCGCCGCCTCGAGCAGCCGCATCGTCAGGTAGGCGGCGACCGCCTGGGTGCGGGCCGGTTTCCACACCACGGTGTTGCCCATCAGCGCGGGCGCGGTCGGCAGGTTGCCCGCGATGGCGGTGAAGTTGAACGGCGTGACCGCGTAGACGAAACCCTCCAGCGACCGGTACTGCATCCGGTTCCACACGCCGGGCGCGGAGATCGGCTGTTCGGCCAGGATGCGGCGGGCGAAGGAGACATTGAAGCGCCAGAAGTCGACCAGCTCGCACGGCGCGTCGATCTCGGCCTGGTAGGCGGACTTGGACTGGCCGAGCATGGTCGCGGCCGCGATCGTCTCGCGCCAGGGTCCCGCCAGCAGATCCGCGGCGCGCAGGAAGATCGCGGCGCGATCGTCGAACGACATCGCCTGCCAGGCCGGCGCCGCCGCGGTGGCCGCCTCCACCGCGGCGGCGGCCTCGGCGGCGGTCGCGTCGTGCAGGGTGCCGAGGACGGCGGCGTGCCGGTGCGGCTGGACGACGTCGACGGCCGGGCCGTCACCGGTCAGGTGGCGGCCGCCGATGACGTGCCGGATGTCGGTGGGTGTCGCGGACAGATCGGCGAGGGCGGTGCGCAGCCGGGCACGCTCCGGGGTCCCCGGGGCGAAGCTGCCGACCGGTTCGTTGACCGGCGGCGGAGTGGTCGCGATGGCGTCCATGAGGGCGGCTCCTGCGTCGAGTGGTGGCGGGATGTGACGTAGTCAACACCGGCGGTGACGCGGCATAATCGGCTGATCGGACGAAGAACAGCGCAAGGGTTCATCCGATCGGACAAAGCCGGGAGGTCTGCGATGCCGGAGGACGCCACGACGCTGGGCGAGCTGATCGCCGCCCTCGACCACACCGTCGCCACGCTGGTCGACGCGCCGGCGGGGGAGTCGGTGCCGCTGCGCTCGGTCGCGCTCGCCGAGCCCGCCGATCTGCCCGACCAGCTCGAGACCGAGGGGGCGCTGCCGACGGTGTATCTGCTGGTCGGTGTCGATGCCGAGGCGACCGTGCGCTGGCTGCGGGGCGTGGGCGCCCGCGATCCCGGCCAGCGCCCCCGCGTGCTGATGACCAAGAGCGCCAACGACTCGCCCGCCGTGCGGGCCGCGGCGTCGGCGGCCGGGCTGGCGCTGGTGCACGTGCACCGGCAGGCCCGCTGGGACCAGGTGTTCGCGCTGGTGCGCCGGATGCTGGCACGCTCGCCCGGCCAGCGCGCCGCGGCCGACGAGCACGACCTGCTCGCCCCCGACACCGACCTGTTCGGCCTCGCGCAGGTGGTCGCCAAGGAGACCGGCGGCATGGTGTCCATCGAGGACCCGCAGTCGCACGTGCTGGCCTACTCCGCCTCCGACGCCTCCGCCGACCAGTTGCGCATCCGGTCCATCCTCGGTCGCGAAGGGCCGGGCGACTACCTGCGGATCCTGCGTGACTGGGGGGTCTTCGACCGGGTGTGGCGCAGCGACGAGGTCGTCGACGTGCCCGAACATCCCGAACTCGACATCCGGCGCAGGCTGGTGGTCGGCATCCGGCGCGGTACCCCCGAGCGGGTGCTCGGCACCATCTGGCTCCAGCAGGGCGACCGCCCGCTGCGGCCGGACGCGGCGCAGGTGTTGCGTGGCGCGTCGGCGGTCGCGGCGCGGATCATCGCGCGCGGGCTGGACGCGCCGTCGACCGAGGCCCTGCTGGTGCGCCGGTTGTTCGGCGTGCACGGCGACGGTGTCGACGTCCCGTCCGTCGCCGCCGCGCTGCACCTGCCGACCGCGGGTCCCGCCGCGGTGATCGGCTTCGCCCCGGTCGGCCCGGTCGCCGATCTGACCGCCTCCAGCGGCCTGATCCGCTTGCACGCCAGCGCCTTTCGCGACGACTCGGTGACCGAGGCGATCGGCGACCGGGTGTATGTGCTGCTGCCGTCCTATCACTCCGAGCGCGGTGTCGGCTCCTGGCTGCGCAAGCTCGTCGCACAGCTGGAACAGGCGCGCGGGCTGGTGGTGCGCGCGGCCGTCGCGGCGCCGGTGGCAGGGCTGACGGCCGTCGCGGGCGCTCGCGCGGAAGTCGATCGCGTGCTGGACAGCCCGGCGGCCGCGGCGTCGGGCAGCCGGGTCGCCACGCTGGCCGAGGCCAGGACGGCTGTGCTGCTGGCCGAGATCGTCGAGCTGGTCCGGGACCGGCCGCACCTGCACGATCCCCGGCTGGCCGCGCTCGACGCCTACGATCGCGAACACGCCGCCGAGCTACGCGGGTCGGTGCTGGCCTATCTGCGGGCGCACGGTGAGGTGAGCGCCGCGGCGGCCGCGCTGCGCGTGCATCCGAACACGCTGCGTTACCGGCTGCGGCGGGCCGAGGCCGTGCTCGGGATCGACCTTGCCGACCCGGCCGACCGGCTGCTGCTCGAGATCCAGCTGGCCGCTGTGCCGATTGCTCAGCCGTAACTCAGTTATTGCAGTTATGCTGCAATAGCGGCGCCGGTCGCACCGCTCGTGCGGCGGGGAAGTGATCACCTGAGTGAGGATGTAGTGGTGGACGGGACGAACACGGATCGGTTCGAGGTGTCGCGCCGCGGCATGCTCGGCGTCGGAGCCGGGGCGGCCGCCGCGCTGGCCGTCGGCCTCACCGTCACCGGCTGCGGCGACGACGGCGGCGAGGTCAGCCCGTCGATGACGCAGACCGACCCGACGAAGGCCGTCGCCGACGCCAATCGCGCGCTGACCGATACCCTGCCCTTCGGCGACACCGCCGATTTCGCCGACGCCGATCGCGGCTGGATCGCCTCGCTCGAGCCGGGCAAGATCACCGACGCGGCGGGAAAGGTGGTGTGGGACACCGACTCCTACGAGTTCCTCGCCGGTGCCTGTCCGCAATCGGTGAACCCGAGCCTGTGGCGGCAGTCCCAGCTCACCGTCAAGCAGGGGCTCTACGAGATAGCGCCCGGCTACTACCAGATCCGCGGCCTCGACCTGTCGAACATGACCCTGATCGAGGGCGACACCGGCGTCGTGGTGATCGACCCGCTCGTCTCCGCCGAAACCGCGGCGGCGGGCCTGGCGCTGTATCGCAAGCACCGCGGTGACCGGCCGGTGACCGGCCTGATCTACACGCACTCCCACATCGACCACTTCGGCGGCAGTTACGGCGTCCTGGCCCCACAGGACGTGGCGGCGGGGCGCTGCCCGGTGCTCGCGCCGGCCGGCTTCCTGGAACACGCGGTCGCCGAGAACATCTACACCGGCACCGCGATGGCCCGCCGCGCCGCCTACATGTACGGCGCCGCCCTGCCCCGCGGACCGAAGGGCCAGGTCGGTTCGGGTCTGGGGCAGACCACCTCGACCGGAACGGTCAGCCTCATCCCGCCCACCCGCGACATCACCCACACCGACCAGACCGAGACGGTCGACGGCGTGCGGATGGTCTTCCAGCTCACGCCGGGCACCGAGGCGCCCGCGGAGATGAACATCTACTTCCCCGACCGCCGCATCCTGTGCATGGCCGAGAACGCCACGCACACCATGCACAACATCGTCACCCTGCGCGGCGCGCTGGTCCGTGACCCGCACGTCTGGGCGAAGTACCTCACCGATTCGATCAACCGGTACGGCCGCCGCAGCGAGCTGGTGTTCTCCTCGCACCACTGGCCGATCTGGGGCACCGACCGGATCGTGGAATTCCTGTCCCTGCAACGCGATCTGTACGCCTACCTCAACGATCAGACACTGCGGCTGCTGAACAAGGGCTACGTCGGCGCCGAGATCGCCGAGATGATGACGATGCCGCCCGCGCTCACCGCCGCCTGGTCGACGCACGGCTACTACGGCTCGGTCAGCCACAACGTGAAGGCCGTCTACCAGCGCTACATGGGCTGGTTCGACGGCAACCCGGCCCACCTCTGGGAGCATCCGCCGGTGGAGAACGCCCGCCGTCACGTCGACGCCATGGGCGGCACCGCCGCGGTGCTCCAGCAGGCACAGCGGGCCTACGACGCCGCGGACTTCCGCTGGGCGGTGCAGCTGCTGAACTACGCGATCTTCGCCGATCCCGACAACGGCACCGCGAAAGCCCTGCAGGCGAGCGCGTTCGAACAGCTGGCCTACGGCGCCGAGAACGCCACCTGGCGCAACTTCTACCTCAGCGGCGCCTACGAGCTGCGCAACGGCTCCTTCGGCACCCCGACCGCGGCGAATTCGGCGGCGCTGGCGGCGGCACTGAGCGTGGAGCAGGTCTTCGACGCGATGGCGCTGCGCATCGACGGGCCCAAGGCCTGGGACGTCCGGACCACCAGCGACTGGCGGATCAGCGACGAGGGCAACCGGATCCACCGCGTGGAACTGCGCAACGGCGTGCTCGTGCACTACGACCGGTTCCCCGGCGACGACCTGCCCGCGCCGGACGCCACCCTCACCCTGACCAGGCCCGTGCTGATCCGCAGCCTGGCCGGCGGCGGCGATCTGAAGAAGGAAGTGCTCAGCGGCGACATCGTCATCGAGGGCGACATCACCGCGCTGACGAAGCTGCCCGGCCTGATCGACAAGCCGGACCCGAACTTCGCCATCGTGACGCCGTAGCGGTTACCGCTTGGCGTAGTCGGCGACGCCCTGCCAATCGAGCATCACGCAGGCTTCGTCGCCGACCACCCAGGCGTCGTGACCGGGCGGCACCACCATCAGGTCGCCCGGCCCGAACTCCTGCTGCTCGCCGTCGTCCATCACCACCACCATCCGCCCCGACAGGCAGTAGCCCATGTGCGGTGCCTGGCAGCTCTCGGTCCCGGCGATCGGCTTGACGTGCAGCGACCAGCGCCAGCCCGGTTCGAACACGGCCCGGCCCACCGGTCCGCTGTCGAGATTCACGAGATCGAGCTTGCCCTTGTCCTGCTCGAAGGGCCGGGTTTCCTCGGGTGCGTCGAAATTCTTGCGCGTCAGGGCGGACATCATCGGCTCCTGGGTCGTCGGAGGTGGCCGACGGGTCGGGTCCACCGGGCGCGTGTGCGCGCTCGGCCCACGACGGCAGCCACCGCACAGTCAATGGTTCGCCGGTGGGGGACCGTTCGCAAGCGAAACGTCGGTTCAGCTGACCCGGCGTCAACTGTCATCCGGACAACGCCTGTCCGTGGCCGTCCCGAAACTCCGGTGCGGGACACCTGACGGATGAGTTATCCCCGCGCCGCGGCCGACGTCGCGCGGCCCGCCCCGCGCGCGGCCCCGCACGTCGTCGCCGCGCGCGCGACCGCGCTGCTGTGCCTGGCGGCGATCGCACTCGAATGCGTCGCCGACATCCTGCCCGACGAGCCGATCACCTGGATCGTGACCCCGACCCGGCTGGTCGTCCTCGTCGGGCTGCTGGCGGTGGCGCTGACCGGCGAATCCCGGTTCCGCACCGCGTTCGACCTGCCGATCGCGCTGCTGCTCATCGCTTCGGCGGTGGCCAATCAGCTGGCGGGACAACCGTGGTCGTCGTGGCGCGGCCTGCTCACCGTGGTGGCGGTCTACTACCTGGCGGTCGGTGTGCGCCGGGTGGTGCCCGATTCCTGGCCCGCGATCGCCCTGCTGGCGCTGGCCTGCACCACGATCGCGAGCATCGTCGCGTTGCAGCAGATCGTGCAGGAGACCCCGACCGGCTTCTGCCGTGGCGCGATCGACGGATCCGCCGACGTCTGCGGTCCCGACACCATGATCCGCGCGGTCGGCACCTTCGCGAACCCGAATCTGCTGGCCGCCTACCTGGTGCTGCTGCTGCCGGTGGCCGCCGCGGGCGCCGCCTCGCTGGCGGACATGCGGTCGCGGCTGGTCGCGGGCGGATTGGTCGTGCTGGGGTACCTGGGGGTGCTGCTCACCGGATCGCGTGGCGGGGTGATCGCGGCGATCGCGGGCCTGGCGGTGTACGTCTTCCTGCGGCGGCTGCGCCCCGGCAGGCACGCTACGACCGATCGCTGGGTGCCCTGGATGATCCCGCTCGGCGCCGCGCTCGTCGCCGGGCCGGTCCTGGTCGCCCTCGTGACCCGCGGGAAGGTCGGCGTGCGGGCGGACGTGTGGACGGCCGCCGCGCGGCTGGCCGCCGACCGTCCCCAGGGTGTCGGACCGGCCCGCGCCGGCGCCCACCTCACCGCGGCGGTCGACAGCACGGAGCAGTTCCAGCACGCCCACAACCTGTGGCTGAACTTCGCGGTCGAGGCCGGCGTCGGCGGGTTGCTGGCGATGCTGGCGATCACCGTCGTCGGTACCTGGACGGCCGTGACGGCGAGCGCCGCCGGATCGATGACGGCGCCCGCCACGGCGGCCGGACTGTGCGGTTTCCTGGTGATCAGCCTCGGCGACCATCCCGCCAACACCCAGCGGATCGCGTTCGCGGCGGCCGCGATCGCCGCCGTCCTCGTCACCGACGAGACCCGGCGACGACAGGCGCAACCGGCGATCGACGCGCAGCCCTGGCGCGCGGTGTCGCTGTTCGACGAGACGATGCCGCTGCCCCGCGATATCGCCCGGACCCTGCCGAGAGCCCGTGCGCCCGAACGGGATCGGGGCCGCGCGGGCCCGGGGTTCGTGCCCACTCCACGCGGCACCTGGTGACCACGGCGGGCGACACGGTCCCGGTCTCCGGCCTCAGGAACCGGTGGGGACCTCACCCACGGCCTCGGCGGGATCGATGACGCCGAACACCTCGCCCTGGGGTGCCTGCACGATGCCCATCCGCCCGAACGGGCTGTCGTCGGGGCCCATGATCACCTTCGCACCCAGCTCGGTGGCCTTGGCCAGGGCCGCGTCGGCACCGTCGACCTGGATCCAGGTGAGCCAGTAGGTGGGGGTGCCCAGCGCGGACGCGTCCATCACCCCGCCGATGGTGTGCGTCTCACCGGGCAGCGCGAAGGTGGAGTAGACGAAGTTCTCACCGTCACCGATCTCGGTGTAGTGCCAGCCGAACACCGTGTTGTAGAAGTCGTGCGCCTGGTCGTAGCCGCCGGTGTGCAGTTCGTTCCAGCAGTAGGCGCCGTGTTGGTTGTAGACCCCGGCGCCGGTGTGCGCCTTGGCTTCCCAGACACCGAACACTCCGCCGGTCGGGTCGGCGCCGATGAACATGCGGCCCACGTCGAGCACGTCGAACGGCGGCATGAACACCTGGCCGCCCGCCTTGCTCACCTTCTCGGCGATCTCGTCGGCGCGCTCGGCCGCGAAGTAGGTGGTCCAGGCCGAGGGCATCGGCATGCCGTCGGGTTTCGGTCCGATCCCGGCGGCGGGCCTGCCGTCGAGCATGGCCATCAGATACCCGCCCGCCTCGGCCGGGCTGTCCTGGATGTCCCAGCCGAACAGCGCGCTGTAGAAGTCACGGGCGGCGGTGGTGTCGTCGACCTGACAGTCGATCCAGCAGGGCGTGCCCTGCGGCCAAGCTTCGTCACGTGTGGGCATGTCGAACGTCCTCCTCGGCGATGGATGGAAGCCGGCCGGATCCGCGCCGGCGGGTGCCAGTCAACCACCGGCCACCGACAGTCGCGTGGACCCCGCGGCGCGCTGAACTGGAACAACACGTCTTCACTGCGACAGCCCGAGCGGGCCGACGCTGGCCGCCTCGGGTCGTTACCCCTGTTACAGTTTCCGCGCTCGATCGTGCGGCGGCTAGGTCAACAGTGGAGACGAACGAACCGGTCGGGGAGCGACACACAATGGCAGTGAGAGGTTCCGAACGCGGGCTCGTCCGGATGCTGGTGACGATCCTCGCGGTGACGGTCGTGCTCGGATGTGGCGGCGGACCGGCGGCGGGTGAGCCGGCCGAACCGCCCGCGGCGCGCTGGACGGCCCTGCACGACGGGCCTGCCGCCTACCCCGAGGTGCGGGTGGAGCGCGGCACGCAGATCACCATGAGCGACGGCGTCGTGCTCAAGGCCGACATCTACCGGCCCGCGAACGCGGCGGGCGAGATCGAGCAGCGGCCGCTGCCGACGATCGTCAGCCTGACGCCCTACTCGAAGTTGATGACCGGCCTGATCGAATCCGCCGCCGCCATCCCCGGTCTGCAGGCCACCGCCGTCGACATCGTGCGCAGGCTGAACCTGTCGGCCACCCCGATCAGCGGGTTCGGCGACCTCATGCAGGCGCTCGACGGCGGCATGATCCAGACCATGCTCGGTGTCGACCGCAAGCTGATCAGCAGCGGATACACCGTCGTCGTCGCCGACGTGCGCGGAACCGGGCTGTCGCAAGGCAAATGGGACACCCTCGGCGCGCGCGAACAACTCGACACCCGCGAGGTGATCGACTGGGCGGCGCACCAGCCGTGGTCGAACGGGCGGATCGGGATGAGCGGCGGCTCCTACTCCGGCATCAACCAGCTGCGCGCGGCCGAGAACGCGCCCGCCGCGCTGCAGGCCATCTTCCCCGTGGAACCGGGCAGCGACCTGATGCGCGATGTGGTCGCGCCCGGTGGCGGCGTCGGCACCACCTTCCTGCCGCTGTGGCTGAACTCGGTGAACCAGCTCAAGCTCGTGCCCGATGTGGCCTCGATGGCAGACGGCACCTTCGACTGGACCTGGTTCCACGATCGCCTCGCCGACCCGACCACCAATTTCGACCTGCTCGCCCAGTCGCTGCTCACCCCGTCGCTGTCGAACATGCCGCCCGCGCTCGACGGTGCCCTCGACGACACCTCCGCGTTCCGCGAGGCGATCATGGGGCGTCCGGAGCAGGTCACCGTGCCGACGTTCGTCTACGGCGGCTGGCACGACATCTTCGCCAACAGCGCGACCAAACTCTACGAGCAGATCCCGCTGCCCGCGGGCCGCAAGCAGCTCGTCGTCGGCGACACCTATCACGCCAATCCCGGTGCGGGCACCGGTGTTCCGGGTGCGCCGCCGCGCTTGGACGTGCTGCAGCGGGCATGGTTCGACAAGTGGCTCAAGGACATCGACAGCGGCGTGGACGGTTTCGGCCCGGTGACGGTGAAACAGCAGGGCGGTAGCTGGATCACGCTGCCGGAGTTCCCGATGCCGGGCGTCACGCACCGCCGCGTCTATTTCTCGGCGGCGCCCAGCGGCAGCACCGAGGACAGCCTGCACGACGGATCGCTCAGTGCCACCGGGCCGTCGGCCACCGAGAACCTCACCGTCGCACCGGGTCTGAGCACGATGTGCTCCCGCGACGCGGCCCAGGGCTCGGCCGGGATGGCCGCGGCACTGGACACCTGCGCGAAGGACTCCCGGATCGCCGAACGCAACGCGCTCACCTTCACCAGTGCCCCGCTCACCGAGCAGACGGTGATCTCGGGCCCGATCAACGTGCGGCTCAACACCGTGCACGACAGCACCGACGGGTTCTGGAACGTCACCGTCAACGATGTGGCGCCCGACGGCACCTCGACCGTGCTGACCACCGGCCAGCTCACCACGTCGATGCGCGCCATCGACGAACGGCGCAGCGCCCGCTCGGTCAACGGCGACCTCACCGCACCGTTCAATCCGCTCACCGTCGACCATCTGCTGCCCGTGGTGCCGGGCGCGCCCACCGATCTCGACGTCGCCGTCATCCCGACCCAGGCGGTCCTGGCGCCCGGACACCGCCTGCGCATCGATGTCTACGCGGGCAACGCGCCCAAGGCGCTGCCGTTCCGGCCGATGCTGAACGCCAGCGGGATGGAACCCCAGCACCTGCGGCTGGACCCGGCCGCGCCGAGCTTCGTCAACCTGCCCACCGACCGTCCCATTCCCTGAGCCCGCGACGGAATCGATCACCGGTACGGCGTTTCCCCGACCCGGTTCCGGACCGGTGTGTGAGCCTGGAGGGCAGTGGCTCGGACGAGGAGGTCGGTGTGGTGCAACCCGTCATCGTGGTGATGGGCGTGTCCGGGTGCGGCAAGACGACCGTCGGCGCGCTCACGGCCGAACGGCTGGGGGTGCCCTATGCCGAGGGCGACGACTTCCACCCCATCGCCAATATCGAGAAGATGGCGGCGGGGATCCCGCTGACCGACGAGGACCGCGCCCCGTGGCTCGATCTCGTCGCTGGCTGGCTGGGCGAGCATCAGGAATCCGGCGGGGTCGCCGCGTGCTCGGCGCTGCGTCGCGCCTATCGGGACCGGCTGCGCCGCGGCGCGCCGAACACCTACTTCGTGCACCTGGCCGCGGGCCGCGCGGAGCTACTGCGCCGGATGACCGGCAGGCTCGGCCACTTCATGCCGACGGCCCTGCTCGACTCCCAGCTGGACACGCTGGAACCGCTACAGCCCGACGAAGCGGGCATCACCCTGAACGCGCTCGAGCCGCCGACCCTCCTCGTCACCGAGGCCGTCGCGGCCTGGCACGCCGCTCACCGCTGAAGCAGCGGGTGTAGCTGCTGCACCGGCGCCAGCAGCAGCGCCCCACCGACGACCAGCGCGGCCAGACACAGCACGGTGAAGATCCCCACCCACAGGAGGGCGGGCAGATGGGTGAGCCGGGCCAGCTGGTCGGCGTCGGAGGCGGTCTGGCCGGGCTGCCTGCGGCGGCTGCGCTGCAGTTCGATCACCGGGCGGACCGCCGCGGCCAGCAGGAACCAGGCGGCCAGATATGCGAACGCGGCCTGCATCTGGTCGGTGCCGAACCAGGACACCCCGAACACCAGCGCGCCGAGCACGGCGACGGTCAGCAGTCCGTAGATGTTGCGGACCTTGATCAGGACGGCGGCCAGCATCAGCAGGGTCGCCCACAGCATCAGCGTCACCCGGCCCGAGCCGAGCAGCGCCGCGTAGCCGAGCCCGAGCAGCGCGGGCGCCGGGTAGCCCGCGGCCGCGGTGAGGATCATGCCCGGACCGGTCGGCTTCCCGCTGGACACGGTCAGGCCGGAGGTGTCGGTGTGCAGGGTGATCGCGTGCAGCCTGCGGCCGGTGAGCAGGGCGACCAGCGCGTGCCCGCCCTCGTGCGCCACGGTGACCGCGGCCCTGGTGAGCCGCCACAGCGGCCGGTACCCGACCAGGACGAGCGCGACGGCGGCGGTGGCCAGCACCAGCCACCAGGCGGGCGCGGGTTGGGTGGCGAGGAGACGGTCGAGCAGCGAGCTGGCGGATCCGGTGTTCACCGCCGCACTTTAGCCGTCCACGGCGTGCGGCGTGCGTTCCCGCGTGACCTGGGACGGCAGCGGGTGATCCGGTTCCAGCGCGGGCAGTCCGTCGATGCTGGTGGCGTTGTCGCCGGCGATCCGCCGGGCGAAATCGGCGTCGGTGCGGCGCGCGTGCGCCTCGTCCAGGATGGACCGTTCCTCGACCAGTTCGAGATAGGGCACCGACCACCCGCACGAGTCGGCGATCCGGTCCACCGAAATCGCGACGATCGCCCGGATACCCGGGTGCTCGGTACCGAATCGCGCACGCAGCGTGTCGAATTCGGCCGAGTCGGGCCGGACGATCCGGCCGGTGCCGAACAGCCGCAGGATGCGGGCGGTGCGAGCGAAAGAACAGAACATGACGGTGATCCGCCCGTTGTCGCGCAGGTGCGCGATCGTCTCCGCGCCGCTGCCGAACAGATCCAGGTAGGCGACGGTGTGCTCGTCGAGCACGGCGAAGGTGTCGCGATAACCCTTGGGGGAGACGTTGACGTGGCCGCCGTCGGAGGGCGCGGTGCCGACGAAGAAGATCGGCTGCTCGCCGATGAAGGCCCGTAACTTGTCGTCGATCCGGTCGAAGATCTTGCCCATGACGCGCTCCCTCGTCCCACCCGTCGGCGGGCTCCCCCTCCCCACTGTATCGATCGGCCGTCCCGGGACCTCCGTTCGGTTCACGGTGAGGGTTACCGCAGACGCGCCGGGCCGGTGCGGCGACGATGGCGGGATGACGCAGACCGCCCCCAGCCCCGTCCACCTCGTGCAGCAGCGCTACGCCGATCCGGCGACCGAGGTTCCCGAACAGTGGAACCCGGTGCTGGAGGTGCTGCACAGCCACAAATCGGTGCGCCGGTACCTGCCCGATCCGGTGTCGCCCGCGACGATCCGGCTGCTGGTCTCGGCCGCGCAGTCCGCGGCGACCTCGTCGAACCTGCAGGTGTGGAGCGTCGTGGAGGTGCGTGATCCGGCGCGCAAGGCCCGTCTCGCCGAGATCGCGGGCGGTCAGGAGCACATCGTGCAGGCCCCGGTGCTGCTGGTGTGGACCGCGGACTTCGCCCGGCTGCGTCAGCTGGCCGACGATCGCGGGGTGCCGCTGGAGGGCGCGGACTACCTCGAATCCAGCTACGTCGGTTTCGTCGACGCGGCGCTCGCGGCACAGAACGCGGTGGTCGCCGCCGAATCCCTCGGGCTCGGCACCGTCTACATCGGCGCGCTGCGCAACGATCCCGAGCGGGTGGCCGCCGAACTGGGGCTGCCCGACCACGTCTTCGCGGTGTTCGGCCTGGTCGTCGGCCATCCCGACCCGGCCGAGGGCACCCGGGTGAAGCCGCGCCTGCCGCAGGCCGCCGTGCTGCACCAGGAGACCTACGACCTGGCCGGTCAGCGCGCGGCGATCGACGCCTACGAGGAGCGCATCGGCGAGATCTACTCCGAGCAGGGCCTGCCGTTCTCGTGGACCGAGCGGGTGCTGGCCCGGCTCGCCACGGTGGCCTCGCTCAACGGCCGCCACCGGCTCCGGGAGTCGTTGCGCACCAGGGGATTCCGGCTGCTCTGAGCCGATCCGGGCTCAGCCGTTGATCGCCTTGCTGCTGAGCTCGAGCGAGCGGATCCTGGCGTCGATGTCGTAGACCAGGGTGTTGAGCATGAGCTCGTCGGGCGCGGTGGCGGCGAGCAGCTCGGCGGCCTGCGCGCGCACCGTGTCCGGCGAGCCCTGGAGCTGACCGGCCTTGCGCTGCTCGGCGAAGCGGCGCTCCGCGTCGCTGCCGGGGAAGGCCGCGGCCTGCTCCGGGGTCGCCAAGGCCTGCGGGCGGCCCGCGCGCAGCTGGGCGAAGGCGAGATCGCGGGGCGCGGCGAGCCGGTCGGCCTCGGCATCGGTGTCGGCGCAGATCGCCGAGGCGGCCACGATCGTGTAGGGCTCGCGCAACGTGTCCGAGGGCCGGAAGTTGTCGCGATAGAGCGCGAGCGCCGGGGCCGTGTTCTCCGGGGCGATGTGATGGGCGAACGCGAACGGCAGCCCGAGCATCGCGGCGACCTGGGCGCTGTAGCCGCTCGAGCCGAGCAGCCACACCGCCGGTTCGATGCCGCGGCCGGGGCTGGCGACGATGCCCTCGGCGTCGGCGCCGCGGAAGAACCCGATCAGCGCGGTGAGCTCGCGCGGGAACGATTCGCCCCCGAGTCCCTCGGCGCTGCGACGCAGAGCGCGCGCGGTCACCGGATCGGTGCCGGGCGCGCGGCCGATGCCGAGATCGATCCGGCCGGGATGCAGCGCCTCGAGCGTGCCGAACTGCTCGGCCACCACCAGCGGCGGATGGTTGGGCAGCATCACCCCGCCCGAACCGACCCGGATCCGCGAGGTCGAGGCGGCCAGATGGGCCAGCACCACCGCGGGCGCCGAACTGGCGATGCCGGGCATGTTGTGGTGCTCGGCCACCCAGAATCGGCGAAAGCCCAGTTCCTCCGCGTGCTGGGCCAGCCGCGTCGTCGCGTGCAGTGCCTCGCCCGCGCTCACGTCGGCTTGTACCGGCGCCAGATCCAGAACCGACAGCGTGACCGCGCTCATGAGCCTCCTCGACAGTGATCCAACCCCCGCAAGGGGCAACCCGGGCGGGACGGCCGGTATTTCCGCGCCCCGGTGGGGGTGACCGGTGCCACGGTTGCCGGGCGGTAGCGTGCAGGACTGATCGACGCGACGGAAGGACACGATCCATGTCAGCTGACGGCCCCGGGCTATCCACCGCAGCCGTGCAGGCGCCCACTCCGACGACCGAATCGGAGGGCTACGCGCGCGGCCTGAGCCCGCGCACCATCCAGATGATCGCCATCGGCGGCGCGATCGGCACCGGCCTGTTCTACGGCTCCGGCGCCGCGATCGAGCAGGCCGGGCCGTCGTTGATCCTGGCCTACCTGGCCGCGGGCCTGGCGATCTTCGTCATCATGCGCGCGCTCGGTGAGTTGCTGACCTATCGGCCGGTGTCGGGCAGCTTCGCCGAATACGCGCACGAATTCCTCGGCCGCTTCGCCGGTTTCGCGACCGGCTGGTCGTACTGGGCGGTGTGGGTGTCGACCTGCATGGCCGAGATCACCGTCGCGGGCAAATACGTGCAGTACTGGTTCGCCATCCCGCAGTGGGTGACCGCGCTGGTGGTGCTGGCGGTGCTGTTCGCCGCGAACCTGATCTCGGTGCGGATCTTCGGTGAGGGCGAGTTCTGGTTCTCGGCCATCAAGGTCACCGCGATCCTGGCGATGATCTTGATCGGCATCGGTGTGCTCGTGTTCGGCTTCGGCCACGCCACGAACCCGACCGTGACCAACCTGTGGGCCGACGGCGGCGTGTTCCCGAACGGCTTCGGGCAGACCCTGCTGGTGCTGCAGATCGTCGTGTTCGCCTACGTCGGTGTCGAACTGGTGGGCGTGACGGCGGGGGAGGCCCGCGATCCGAAGGCCACACTGCGCAAGGCGATCAACACCCTGCCGTTCCGCATCGGCCTGTTCTATGTCGGCGCGCTCGTGGTGATCATGTCGGTGGCGAGCTGGCGTACCTTCCACGCCGGCCGGAGTCCGTTCGTCGAGGTGTTCGAGCAGATCGGCATTCCCGCCGCCGCGGGCATCATCAACTTCGTGCTGCTCACCGCGGCACTGTCGTCGTGCAACTCCGGCATCTACTCCACCGGTCGGATGCTGCGCAGCCTCGCGCTGCGGGACGAGGCGCCGGGCGGTTTCGCGAAGCTGAGCAAGCAGTCGGTGCCGTTCACCGGCATCTGCGCCTCGGCGGCGGCGATGGTGATCGGTGTCGTGGTCAACCTGGTCTCGCCGGACAAGGCGTTCGCCTACATCACCTCGGTCAGTACCGTCGGCATCATCGTGGTGTGGGGCGTGATCCTGGTGTGCCACCTGAAGTATCGCGCCAAGGTGCGGGCCGGTGAGCTGCCCGCCAGTGACTACCGGCTGCCCGGCGCGCCTGTGACCACCTGGGCCGCACTGGGCTTCCTCGGTCTGGTCGTGGTGCTGCTGCTGTGGACCGACGGCGGGCGCACCGCGCTGGTGGTCGGGGCGGTCTGGGCGGCGCTGGTGTGCCTGGGCTACTACGCCTTCGGCCGCCGCGGCGTCGCGCACACCGGCTGACCGCGACCCCCGTTTGCTGGAAAGCCGCTGGCAGACAAGCGTTTTCTGTCATACCCCACCGGTATCGTCGAAGGGTCACACAAACGAGCCCGGGGCGAGTGTGGCCGGGCGGTGCGAGAACGGGGGCACGGGGATGAGTGACGACGACCGGGGCGATCTGCAGCCACCGAGCAGGCATGGGACCACCTGGCGGGAATCGGAATACCGGGTCCTGGCCGACGATCTGCGCGCGGGGGCCGACCTGGCGCGCACCGCGAAGACGGTGGGGCGCACCGAATCCGCGGTGCGCGCCGCCCTGCGCAACTTCGTGCCACCCGAGGACCGGGTGCCGACGGCCGAGCGGGAACGCTGGATTCGCGGTCGGCTGGTGGCCGAGCCGGAATGGGATTGGTGGGCGGTGGTGGTCGATCAGCACCGGCGCACCCGCAGCGGACTGTGGTTCACCCGGCACGAACACTGCGCCCGGATCGGCTGGCGCCGGCGCACGCCGATGACGGCGCTGGCGCAGGAACTGGGCACCTCGGAGCTGTCGGCCGCCGAGCTGCTGCGCTCGCTCGGGCTGGTCGGGAGTATCGAGGAGGCGGCCGACCAGCTGGGCGCGACACCGGGACTGGCCCTGGCCAAACGGGTCTCGGCCCGCCGCGACGACGCCGTGGGCGCGCGCTGGATCCTGGTGGTCGACGGCGCGGCGGGCACCACCCGCTCCCGCAACGCCCCGGTCCGCAGGCAGGTCTCCCTGCACGAGACCCGCGCGGCCGCCGAGGCCGAACGCGACCGGGTCCTGGCCTGGCACACGCGCGTCGGCGCGGGCGAACCGGAAGCGCCGGTGTGGTGGACGATCGCCGAACGCGGGCTCGGCGCGACCACCGGGCACACCCGCTGCGGCACGTTCGACCCCGCGGCGGCGGCCGGTGGCCCGGTCCGGGCCGAGGCGCTCGCGGTCGGCGACGTCATCCGCGTCGGCGTCCCCGACGGTGGCTTCTTACAGGACCGGATCACCGCGATCGCTCAGGCGGGCGCGGGCGCTCCGATCGTCGTCGACCTCGCGCCCGTGGCGAATTCGCGGGTGCGGCGGGTCGTCGAGTTCGCCCCGGGCGAGGTCGTCGATGTGGTGCGCGGCCTGGCGGAACGCGCGAGCTGACCGCTCAGCGCCGAGGTGATTCGCGCAGCACGGCCCGGATCACCTCGGTGCGCAACGGGAAGTCGAACTCGCCCTCGGCGGTCTCCGGAGTCGCGCGCAGGTAGGCCCGGATGCGGTCGAGTAGAGCCGTTCGCTGCTCCGCCGGGATCACCACGGTGTGCGAATGGGTGCCGATGGTGGTCACCAGCGATTCCGCGGTGCGCCGCTGGCTGTGTGGGAACTCGGACTTCTCGAACGTCGCGAACAACTGGTGCGCGGGCAGCTTCTCCTCCTCGTCGGAGGGGGTGAACGACACCTCCGAGCGGGAGACGCGCTGGAGTCCGGCCACCCACTCGGCGCTGGTGTCGTCGGTGTTCCAGAACGCCGCGAACACGCCGCCGGGCCGCAGGACCCGGGCGATCTCGGGGAACGCGCGGTCTTGATCGAACCAGTGGAACGCCTGCCCGGCGACCACCGCGTCCACCGAGCAGTCAGGGAGCGGAATCGCTTCTGCCGCACCGGACAGCGCGGTGACCGAGGGATACCGTCGCACCAGTTCGGCGAGCATCGCCGCATCGGGTTCGACGGCGATCACCTCGGCCCCGGCCGCCAACAGGCCGTCGGTGAGCTTGCCGGTGCCCGCGCCCAGGTCGAGGACGGTCACGTCGGTCCGCCCGACCGGCTGCAACGCCCATCGGATCGCGGCTGCCGGATAGTCCGGCCGATGTTCGGCGTACACCGCGGCCTGTGCCCCGAACGAACTCGCCCGGCTCGTGCGCCGCGTTGCCGGATCCGCCGAATCCCCTATTCCCCACACGATCTCGACCCTACCGGTACTTTCTCCCGGCGATGCCGCACAGATCCGGCGGATCGATCAGTCGATCCGATCGGCCGTGGCGGGCGCGGGTCGTGCTCCGGGCATGGTGGCCGCGGCGGCCAGCAGCACGATCGACATCGCCAGCAGCGTCACGAACACCAGGTGGATGGCGTCGGCGAGTTCGCCGGGATCCGGGCGGTCGACCGCACTCACCTGGGCGTTCACGATCGCGCCGAACACGGCGACGCCGACCGCGCTGCCGATCGAGCGGGCGAACATGGTCGCCGAGGTGACGACGCCGCGTTCGGACCAGGCCGCGTCGGTCTGGGCGGCGATCAGGGTCGGATTGGCCACCAGGCCCATGCCCGCGCCGATGAGGAAACAGGCGCAGGCCAGCTGCCACGGACTGGCCTGATCGCCGATCGGCAACAGCGCCACGCAGCCGACGACCGCGATCGCGCTGCCGATCAGTGCCGTCGTCCGGAAGCCGAGGCGCAGGTAGAACCGGCCCGCCTGGGACGCGGTGATCGGCCAGCCGATGGTCAAGGCGCCGACGGTGAGTCCGGCGAGGGTGGCGGTGGTGCCGAGCACGCCCTGGGCGAAGGTCGGCACGTACGAGGTGAGGCCGAGCACGATCGCGCCGATCAGCATCGACACCGCGCTCGCCGCGACCACCACCCGGCGGGTGAAGATCCACAGCGGCAGAATCGGATTCGCGGTGCGGTGCTCGGCGAAGGCGAAGACGACCAGCACCACGGCGCTGCCGACGAACAGGGTCAGGCTCGTGGGGGAGTTCCACGCCCACGCTTGACCGCCCTCGAGCAGCGCGAGGATCAGCGCGCCCGCACCGAGGGTGAGCAGGGCCGCGCCGAGGTAGTCGACCTGCCCGCGCGCCCGGCGCGGGGTGGTCTCGGTGAAGTTGCGCAGCAGCATCACTCCGGCCAGCGCCGCCAGCGGCAGATTGACCAGGAAGATCCAGCGCCAGCTGGCGAAATCGGCGAAGGCGCCACCGACCAGCGGACCGAGCACCGCCGATCCGGCCCACACCCCGGCCAGATAGCCCTGCACCTTGGCTCGCTCGGGCAGCGTGTACAGATCCGACGCGATGACCATCGTCATCGGCTGGATCGCGCCCGCGCCGATGCCCTGGATCGCCCGGAACACGATCAGCGCCACCATGCTCGTCGCGAGTCCGCACAGCAGCGAGCCCAGCGCGAACACCGCGATCCCGAACAGGATCACCGGCTTGCGCCCGACGGTATCGGCGATCTTGCCGTAGATCGGCACCGTCACCGCCTGGGTGAGCAGATAGATCGAGAACAACCAGGGGAACAGCGCGAAGCCACCCAGATCGGCGGTGATGGTCAGCACGCCGGTGGCGATGATCGTCGAATCCAGCGCGACCAGGCTCGTCGACATCATCAGCGAGGCCAGGATCGCGCCGCGGTCGGAGCGCAGCCCGACCGCGGGACGTGCGGTATCGGTCGCCACCAGGGCTCCCTTCATGAGCTCAACTAAACAAATACAAAGTATCGTCCCAGGAATTCGGACGGACCCGAACGGGTGCGGGTGCGGGTGCGGGTGCGGGGGGGGGGGGGGGGGGGTCAGTCCGCGGCGGCGAAGGTGGCGGCGATGTCGGCCGCGGTGACCTTGGCGAGTTCGACGAAGAACGGCACGCGCTCGTCGATCATCAGCGTGACCGGGCCGCGCAGACCGAGCGCGAAGCGGCACCGGCCCTGCGGGTCGAGGATCGGCAGACCGATGGTGCGGAATCCCGGATCGAGCTCCCGATCGTTGAACGCGTATCCCCGTGCCCGGGTCGCGACCAGTTCCGCACGCATCTCCGCGGCGTTCGACACGGATCGCTCGGTGCCCTCTTCGTAAGGGAGGGAACGCAATTCGTCGTCGTCGACCTCGGACCACGCCAGCAGCGCCTTGCCGAGGGCGCTCGCGTGCAGCGGCAGCCGAACGCCCTGCAATTCGTGCCCGTCGCTCTCGCGCCAGCGGCTGGTGCCGAGCAGGACGGCGTGGATGCCGTGGCGGGTGGCGACGGAACCGGTGGCGCCGGTGGTCGCCGCCAGCTGCTCGAGATACGGCTCGGCGAGATAGATCTTGTGCTGGCGGTAGGCGATCTGCCCGTACTCGGCCAGCGCGCCGCCCATCCGGTAGCGGCTGGATTCGGCGTCCTTCTCCAGGAATCCGGCCTGCACCAGGGCGCCGAGCAGCCGGTGGGTGGTGCTCACCGCCAGGCCCTGGGCGCGCGCGACCTCGGAGACGCCCCGTTCCTCGCCCCCGCGGAAGCAATCGAGTACCGACAGGGCCCGGGTCACGGTCTGCACGCTGGAGGTCTCCACGGAGCCGACGGTAACACAGCGTGACGCGCGGGAACCGTGCCCATTTTCCGTTATTCGGAAAGAGCGGGCGGGTTTGTCGCGGAAAGCGGCCATAGATTGCGGGATCGGCGGCTGTCAAGCTTTCCGATCCCTGGAAAGACATACCTCGTTCGGTGCCCTGTCCACTCCTACGCTGCGAAAGCACCACCCGCCCTTCCCCGAACACAGGAGCCCCGATGTCCCGCAGGCTGCCGGCCTTCTCGAGGATCGCGCTCGCGATCGTCCCCGTCGTCGCCCTCGTCGCGGCGTGTGGCTCCGGCTCCACGCCCGAACCGGGCGCGCAGGCCTCGTTCGTTCTCAAGGTCACCGATCCGGGCAACACCGGACCGCTCGCGGTCGGCAAGCGCGACGGCACCTTCGACGCGGCGCTGGCTCCGCTCGGCGCGAAGATCCAATGGGTCAACACCACACCGGGTTTCAGCTCGATGCTGAAGCTGTTCAACACCGAGGAGCTCGACGTCTCGGGTGCCGCCTTCAGCCCCGTGGTCGGTGCGCTGTCCAAGGACGTCGGCGTGAAGATCGTCGCCGTGGCCGACCCCGCCGGTCAGGATCAGAGCGGCATCGTCGTGACGCCCGAGTCCGGGGTGACCTCGGTGGCCGGGCTGGTGGGCAAGCGGATCGCGGTGAATCCCGCCGGCAAGGGCGAGTACATCACCCTGAAAGCCCTCGCCCAGGCGGGAATTCCGGCCGACAAGGTGACCAGGGTCCCGCTGCAGCAGAAGGACGCCGCCTCGGCCTTCGCCACCGGCAAGGTCGACGCCTGGGCCTCGTTCCTGGTGCCCTACCAGGAGGCCAAGGCCGCGGGCGCGCGCGAGATCGTCACCGAGAAGGCGATCGGCTCGCACGACAACACCGTCGTCGTGTTCCGCACCGAGGTCCTCGACCAGCGGCCCGACGTCGCCGCCAAGTACCTGGAAGTCCTGCAGGGACTCACCGCGAAGCAGAAGGCCGCACCCGCCGACTTCGAGAACGTCTTCGAGAAGACCGGTCCGCGCGCGCTGACCGGTGATCGCCTCGCCGACGCCATCCGGGTCGGCGGTGAGGTCACCGTGCCGCGCCTGCCGGCCGAATCCGACGCCACCGACCTCGCCGACGTCGTGAACACCTTCGCCGACAACGGCGTGATCAGCCGCCGCATCGCCGCCACCGACATCTTCTACGACCTGCGCTCCAAGCTCAGCCCGGAGCAGCTGGCCGCACTGAAGGACAAGTGACATGACCACCCTCGAACTGGCGCCGCCGCGCGCCCGGGTCACCGGACAGCGGCCCCGCTGGCTGTCGCTCGGCCTGCGCGCCGCGCTGCCCGCGGCCATCGTGGCGGCCTGGTGGGGTGGCTCGGCGAGCGGCGCGATCTCACCCCGGGTGATCGCCAGCCCCGGCGCGGTCTGGGCGGCGTTCCTGGAACTGCTCGACAGCGGGCAGCTGGTCGACTTCGCGCTGGCCTCCTTCGGCCGGGCCGCCGCGGGTGTCGCCATCGGCGTCTCGGTGGGCCTGGTGCTCGGGCTGCTGTCGGGGCTGTCCAGCCTCGGCGAGGAACTCGTCGACTCGACCATGCAGATCGTGCGGGCGGTGCCGTTCCTCGCGCTGGTGCCGCTGTTCATCTCCTGGTTCGGCATCGACGAGCTGTACAAGGTGCTGCTCATCGCGGTGGCGACCACGGCGCCGATGTACGCCTACACCTATCTCGGGGTGCGCAATGTCGACCGCAAGATGGTCGAGGCCGCCCGCAGTTTCGGGCTCACCGGCACCCGGCTGATCGCCGAGGTGATCGTGCCCGCCGCGCTGCCCGGCATCCTGATGGCGCTGCGGATCTGCCTGTCGATCAGCATCACCGGCCTCATCGCCGCCGAACAGGTCGGCACGCAGCAGGGCGTCGGCTATCTGGTGACGCTGGCCCAGGAATACAACCGCACCGACTACATGGTGCTGTGCGTCGTGCTCTACGCCCTGCTCGGCCTGGTGTTCGATGCGCTCGTACGGCTCGCGGAACGCTACGCGATGCCCTGGCGGAAGCAGGTGGCGATCCGATGACCACGACAGCGGCCGCGCCCGTCGAGACGACGGTCGAACCGCAGGCACCGGTGGCGGTCTCGATCACCGGACTGCGCAAGGCCTTCGGCGACAAGACGGTGCTCGACGGCGTCGACCTGACCATCCGGCGCGGCGAGTTCGTCGTGCTGCTCGGCCCGAGCGGCACCGGCAAGACCACGCTGCTGCGCCTGCTCACCGGCCTGGAAGTGCCCGATGCCGGCGAGGTGCTGGTCCCGCCCCGGCGCACCACGGTCTATCAGGAACCCCGGCTGATCCCGTCGAAGCGGGTGCTGGCCAATGTGCTCGTCGGGTTGCGCCGGGGCAAGGCTCGGCGCGAGGCCGGGCTGCGCGCCCTGAGCGAGGTCAACCTCGATGGCAAGGCCGGACAGTGGCCCGCCACCCTGTCCGGTGGCGAAGCCCAGCGGGCAGCCCTGGCCAGGGCCCTGGTCCGGGAGCCGGAACTGCTGCTGCTCGACGAGCCGTTCGCGGCGCTGGACGCGCTGACCCGGCTCCAGATGCAGGACCTGGTCGGCGATCTCGTCGCCCGGCACCGGCCCGCGGTCCTCATGGTCACCCACGATGTCGACGAGGCGATCCGGCTCGCCGACCGGGTGCTCATCCTCGACCACGGCCGCTTCGCCGTCGACGAGGTCATCGACCTGCCCCAGCCGCGTGACCACGCGGCCCCCGAAACCCTCGGTTACCGAACGCAATTCCTCGCCCACCTCGGCGTCGGACCACACACCAGGAGCCTGTCATGACCGAAACCCTGTGGTACACCCGCTGCCCCGTGCCGACCGCGAGCGGTCTCGCGCACAGCTTGGGCTGGCTCGGCGAGACCGCGGCGAGCGCGGGCCTCGACTTCGGTGTCCTGCAGGACGCGGGCCCCGAACTCGCCGGCCACCACTTCCTGCACGACCTGTCCGGCCTGATCCGCGAGGGCGGCAACGTGCCCGCGCTGGCGGCCCGCGCGCAGGGCTCACCGACCCGGCTGATCGGCCTGACCTGGATCGACGAGTCCCAGGCGATCCTCGTCGGCGCGGATTCGCCGGTTACCGACGCGGCGGGACTGGCCGGGCTGCGGGTCGGTGTGCCGGCGTGGGCGCAGGACCAGGCCCGCAGCTTCCCGCGGGCGATGGCGCTGCACGGGTTCGCCAACGCGCTGCGCCCGGCCGGGCTGACCCTGGCCGACGTGCGGGTCACCGAACTCGACGTCGAGCGGGATCCGCAGGTGCGCACCGCGATCCAGTCGGCCCGCCGGTCGACCACCTGGGGTGTCGAGGAACTGCTGGCAGGCAAGGTCGACGCCATCTATGTCAAGGGCGCTCGCGCGCAGGAGGTCGCTCGCGAGCACGGGCTGCGCGTCGCGGTCGACCTGGACGCCTCGGCCACCAAGCACCTGCGCGTCAACAACGGCACCCCGCGCCCGATCACGGTGCACGCGGACCTGCTCGACGCCCGGCCCGAGGTCGTCGTCGGCTTCCTCGCGCAGAGCCTGCGCGCCGCCGACTGGGCGGCCGGTGACCTCGACGGTGTCCGCGCGGTGCTGCAGCGCGAAACACTGTCCGGCCCGGAGGGTGTCGTCGCCGCCTACGGCGACGAGTTCCATCGCGGGCTGCACCCGTCGCTGAGCGAGGAACGCGTCGAGCTGCTCGGCGTGCAGAAGCAGTTCCTCTACACCCACGGCTTCCTGGCCGCGGACTTCGACCTCGAATCCTGGGTCGCCGCCGAGCCGTTGGCCCGGGCGCAGGAGCTCGTCGCCGCCGAGCGGGTGCCCGCATGACCGAGTTCGTGTGGAAGCTGCCCAGCCGTGGCGACGGTCGCCGCGGCGCACCCGCCCTGCGCGGCCGCGGCGGATTCGGACCGCGGGCGCCGCGCACCGAGGCCACCGATGTGCGTCCCGGCCGGTTCGGCCCGTTCGACGAGCTCGCCCAGATCGTCGACGCCGCGGAGCTGAACGGCTTCGACGGTGTGCTCGCGCCCTACGATCCGCTCGGCGAGGAATCCTGGATCGTCGCGGGCGCGGCCCTGCGTGCCACCCGGTATGCGCAGGTCATCGTCGAATTCCAGCCCGCCTTCGGCACGCCGGTGTACGCCGCCAAGATCTCGGCCACCCTGCAGCGGCATGCACGGGGCCGGTTGAACTGGCAGCTCGCGGTCGATACCGACCAGGCGGAGGCCCATTCGCGTGGTGACCACATCGGCGGCGACGACCGCTACCGGCGCGCCGCCGAATTCCTCACCGTCGCGCGCGGCGTCTGGAACGAAACCGAGGTCGGCGCGGCCGGATTCGCGGGCACCGGGTTCGAATACGCGGGGCAGTACTACGACGTGGTCGACGGCGGGTTCCGCGGCATCCTGTCCGGCCTGCCGTTCCCGACGGTCCACCTGAGCGGCACCTCGGCGGCGGCGCTCGAGCTGTCGGCCGCGCACGGCGACGTCCACGTCTTCGGCGAGGAACCCGACGGGATCTCCCGGGTCGCCGCCGAACTGGGCGAGCGCACCGCCGCGGCGGGCCGCCGGGTCCGGATCGCACTGGACCTGCCGATCATCGCCAGGGAGACCGAGGACGAGGCCTGGGCGCGCGTGCACCGCCAGTGGGACGAGCTGGGCCGCACCGATTCCGCGGCCGAGCACGCCCTCGGCGACGGCCGCTGGGCCGGCTTCGACGCGCTCGGCTACGACCGGCGGATCGGCCTGGTCGGCAGCTACGAGCAGGTGGCTCGCCAGCTCTCGGTGTACGAGATCGCCGGCGTGCAGACCTTCGTGCTGTCCGGGCATCCGCAGATCGAGGAGATCCACCGGGCGGGCGAACACCTGCTGTTCCTCGCCGATCCGGCAGGCCGCACCCTCACCACCGCGCAGGAGCTCACCGCATGACCATCGACGTCTACTGGCGCATCGGGATGGAAGGCGACCACGCCTCCCTGCGCACCCCGCGCCGCTACAACCGCGGCAACGCGGGCGGCTACGGTCCCGGCAATCTCGCCCCCGCCATCCGCGGCGGCGCGCTGGACGAGTACAGCTACCTCGACCACGTCGCCGCCGTGGCCAAGGCCTCCGAATCGGCGGGCTTCCTCGGCGGGCTGCTCCCGTCGTTCCCGGTGACCGACGATCCGTGGGCGGTGGCTGCCGCGCTGGCCGCCGAGACCACCACCTACCGCTTCATGGTCGCCTTCCAGCCCGGTTTCCTGCACCCGGTGCAGGCCGCCAGGATGTCGGCGAGCCTGCAGCGCGCCACCGGCGGCAGGCTGGTCTACAACATCATCAGCGGCGGCGGGGGACCGGCCCAATTGTGGTGGGGCGACAAGGTCGCCCACGACGACCGCTACGCCCGCACGAGCGAGTTCCTCGACGTCCTGCGCGGGGTGTGGGACGGCGAACCGTTCGACCACGACGGCCGCTTCTTCCGCACCGAGGGCGCCGCGCTGCCGCCCGGCCTGGCCGGTCAGCCGTTCCCCGAGGTGTACTTCTCGGGGTCCTCCGGCGCCGCGGTGGCCGCCGCGGGCCGCCATGCCGACTACTACCTGTCCTGGCTCGAGCCGTTCGCCGACCTGCGCGCCAAGTTCGACGGTGTCCGGCGCAACGCCGAAACCCTCGGTCGCACACCGAAGTTCGCGGTCCGCATCGACATCGTCGCCCGGCACACCGAGGAAGCGGCCTGGGCCGAGATCGAGAAGGGCTGGGCCTTCGTCGACCGCGACGCCGCCAACCGGGCCGCCCAGGGCGACTCGGTCGGCGCGGCCAGGATCGGCGGCTGGGTGCCCGAAACCATCACCGGCTACCGCGATCTGGAAGTCCAGCCCAATGTCTGGTGCGGCTTCAGCCTGATCCGCGGCGGCCCCGCCTTCGGCCTCGTCGGCAGCTACGAACAGGTCGCCGAGCGACTCGACGAACTCGTCGACCTCGGCGTCGACGCCTTCATCCTCGCGGGCAACCCGCACCTGGAGGAGGCCTACCGGGTGGGCGAGGAAGTCCTGCCCCTGCTCGGCCGCTCCCGGCTCACCACCCCGTCCACCGACACCGTCCTCGCGACGGCCCGATAACCCAGGAGTCCTTCGATGACCACCACCGAAACCCGTCTGCCGGAGGCCGTCACGGCCTTCGTCGCGGCGGCGACCCGCGACGCCGAGACCGCGTTCCGGGTGTTCCGCGAGACCGGCACCGTCACCGGCAACGGCACCGTCAACTTCGTCGAGCGGGTGCCCGGCGAGGAGATCGCCGTCGCGCTAAACGCGCCGGGCCCGTGGGCGGCCGAGCGCACGGTCGAGCCCGTCGTCGCCACCTTCGACGGGGAAGTGCTGTCCGGCACGGGTTCCGCCGGTTTCGTCACCGGTTACGCCGAGGTGTTCCGCGCGCACCCGGAGATCACCTCCGTCGTCCACATCCACACGCCGTGGCTGGGCGGCTGGGCGCAGACCCACCGCACCCTGCCGATCCGCTACGCCGCCTCGCAGCGGCTGACCCTGTCGCGGGAGATCCCGCCGCACATCGACCGCACCATCGGCGCGGGCGAATTCATCCTGAGCAAGCTGACGACCGACCCGCACCTGGTCGCGATCTTCGAGGCCAACGGTGGCGCCAATGTGCTCGGCCGCGCCGGGCTGCTGGAACTGGCCAAGTTCGTGGTCCTGCTCGAGGAGGGCGCGCAGTACCAGGCCATCGCCGAAACCCTCGGCGGCTCGGTCGACTTCGATCCGTCCAACCTGGCGGTGCAGTGGCGCCGCAGCGGCCTGGCCGACGAGGCCCGCCGCCTCGGCCTGATCGGCGATGCCCGATGAGCCTGCGCGTCGGGTACTTCCCGCACAACAACTCGCTGTTCGTCCTGCGCCACCTCGGCATTCTGGAGCGCGCGATCCCCGACGTCGAGTGGGTCGACCTGCGCGCCCTGCCGCAGGCCGAGCGCGTCGACCCGAAGACCGCTCTGCCGGGCGAACATTCGGACTGGCTGTTCACCGAGGGCGGCTACGACATCATCGGCACCGGCTTCACCCCGCCGCTGACCGCGCTGGCCAACCAGCGCGACATCGTCTACCTCGGCATCTCCGGGCCGCGAGTGGAGAACGGCAGGCTGGTGGCGACGGCCGCGAGCGGCATCACCTCCGCCGCCGACCTGAAAGGCAAGCGGGTCGGCATCGCGCACGGGTCGTGGCAGACGACGCTGCTGCTGTTCGCCCTCGACCAGGTGGGACTGACCTGGGCCGATGTCGAACCGGTCGACGTCGACGTGCGCGGTGGCGGTGCCGCCCTGCTGTCCGGTGAGCTCGACGCCTGGGTCGGCACCTACCCCGGCCTGCGGGAGGTCGAGGCCGCCACGGAGCTGATCACCCTGGTCGACACCGCCTCGGTGTTCAGCCATCCGTCGCTGTGGTTCACCCGCCGCGACCTCGCCGAGGACAACCGGCCCGCGGTCGAGGCGGTGCTGGCCGCGCTGCGGGAGTCCGACGCGTGGATCGTCGCCAACCCGCGCGCGGCGGCCCAGTACTTCGTCGACGACGCGCGGGCGCGCGGCCTGCCCGCCGACCTGGACGCCTGGGAAGCCGCGCTGCGCGGCCGCCCGTTCGGCGTGCACCCGGTGAGCGAGGACTTCCTCGACGAACAGCAGCGCGCCGCCGAGCTGCTCGCCGCCAACGGTCTGCTGCCGCGCAGCGTCGACGTGCGGTCGGCGGTCCTGCCGTGGATCGGGACACTGCTCACCGAGCAGGCACCCGCCACCGTCTGACCCAGACCGACGATGTCCCGGTGCCGCATCGGTACCGGGACATCGCTCGTGCGGGTCAGCTCCGCTTGGACCCGGTGACCCACACGGGCCCGGTGAGCAGCCAGATCACGGTGATCACCCCCAGCGAGCCGAACACACCCATGAGCTGTTCGCGTTGCTGCGCATCGGCCACCGTGTAGCTCAACGCCAGGGTGAGCGCCCCGGCGATGGCCGCCGCGCCGAGCCAGCGCGCGAAGTCGGCCCACTCCTTGCGGGCGCGTTCCGGACCGTCCTTCGGCACCCGCACCGGCGCCGGTCCACCGGCGAAGCGGTAGGCGAAACGCGCGTCGAGCCACGCGATCATCCGGTGCCCGAACATCACCGTGCAGCCGAGGTAGATACCGGCCAGCCGGTGCGCGAAACCCACCTCGCCGCCCCGGTGCAGATCGATGGCCACCGCGACCACCAGGACCACGTCCAGCACCGGGACCAGCGCCAGCGTCACCAGGCCGGCGCGGCGCAGCCGCACGACATAGCGCAGCAGCAGACCGCCCACCACGAGCACCCAGAAACCGACCTCGCACGCGGCGATGGTCAGCAGTACGGGGTTGTTCCATGCGTCCATTTCCCCACTGTGCCGGGCACACCGGTGCGCCGTCGTCCCGCTGACGGCGCGCCCGCGGTCCCCCTTTCGGGGGACCCGGGACCCGACCCGGGTGTGCTGAAATGAGGCATGCCCCCGTCCCCCACGCTCCTGTCCCGGCTCGTGGCGGTGTACGACAGCGCGACGGCGGCCGCCGTCGGCGTGTTCCTCGTCGGGTTGCTGCTGTGGGCCGTCGGCGGCTGGCCAGTGGTCCTCGACCGCGATCTGTACCCCCCGGTGGCGAAGCTGGCGCTGCTGTGCGCGGCCTTCGCGATCCAGCTGACCGCGCAGCACCGGCCGGGTCTCGCCTTCGGGCTGATGGTCCTCCTGCTGGCCGGTGACTTCGTCCTCGGGCCGTCGCTGCCGCTGTGGATCGCCCTGTCCGACGTCATCTACCTGGCCGTCAGCGCCGGCTCGGACCGGCTCGGCGCGGTGGTCGCCGGGTTCGCGGTGGCGGTGACCGTGGGCGGTGCGCTGCTGGCGCTGACCGTGCTCGGGCTCCGGGCGGCGATCTACACCGCGCTGATCGGGGTCGCGATCACCTGGTCACCGCTGGGCTACGCGCGGGCGGTGCGGGCCTCGCGCCGCATGGTCGGGGTGGAGCGCAGCGCGGCCAGGGCCGAACTCGCCGCCCGCGACGCCGAGCGCTCGGCCGCACTCGGCGACGAGCGCAGGCGGGTCGCCCGGGACCTGCACGACACGGTGGCCGGTCACCTGTCCGCGGTCGCGATCCTGGCCGAGGTGGCGCAGAAGAACCCCGGCGACACCGCCGTCCTGCAATCGATCCGGGCAGGCAGCCTGGCCGCGCTCGACGAGATGCGCGCGACCATCGACCTGCTGACCTCCCCCGACGACACCGCCGTCACGGCGCGCCTGTCCTCCCTGGACGGGCTGATCGATGCCGCCGAGGCCGCCGGGGGCACGGTGACCCTGCGCCGACAGTCCGATCTGCCGCTGTCCACCGCGGTGGAAGCGGTGCTCACGCGCATCCTGGGTGAGACGATCGCGAACGCGACCAAGCACGCACCGGGCGCGCCGCTGGCGATCGACGTGCGCCGCGACGCAGGCAGGCTGGTCATGACGGCATCGAACCCGATCCCGCCGGGGCGGCCCGAGGGGGAAGGAAACGGATTGCGCAACATGATCTTTCGCGCCGAATCGATCGACGGCACGCTCACCGTGGGCGCCGAGGACGGCACCTGGCGCGTGCGCGCGCGGATTCCGCTGGGGGAGCGATGACGGTCACGGTGGTGGTGGCCGACGACCACGCCACGATCCGGGCGGGGATCACCATGCTGCTCGAGTCGTCCGGGCAGATCCGGGTCGTCGGCGAAGCGGGCGACGGGGTCGCCGCCCTCCGGCAGACCCGCGCGCTGAATCCCGACGTGGTGCTGATGGACGTGCGCATGCCGCGCGTCGACGGGCTCGAGGCCACCGCGGCGGTGGTCGCCGAGACGACCGCGAAAGTGCTGGTGCTCACCACCTTCGCCATCGACGACTACGTCCTCGGCGCGCTCGCGGCGGGAGCGAGCGGGTTCCTGCTCAAGTCCGTCGGTGGCGACGAACTGGTGCGTGCCGTCCTCGCCGTGGCCGACGGTGACGCGGTGCTCGACCCGAAGGTGACCCGCGCGGTGATCGCCGCGCTGCCCCGGGCGGCCGCCCAGGCGCCGCCGCCCGACCTGTCCGCCCTCACCGACCGCGAACGGCAGGTCCTGGCCGGTCTCGGCGCCGGACTGTCGAATCAGCAGATCGGCAGCCGCCTGCACATCGGCGAGGCCACCGTGAAGACCCACGTCTCCCGGGTGCTCACCAAACTCGGCGTGCAGTCGCGGGTGCAGGCGGCCGTGCTCGCCACCCAGGCGGGTCTGGAACCGTACTGACCGCGCGACGGCGATGCCCCGGGACCGCGTGCGGTCACCGGGGCATCGAGTCGGCGGGGCGGTGTTCAGCGTGCTGGTTGGGGGTCCGTCCGATCGTGACGGATCCGTCGTGATTCAAACCAATAGGTCAGGGAAACGGTGGCGTAGGAAGCCACTACCACTGCTGCGGTCACCAGAAGAAACGCGACGATCAAGGAAATCAGGAAAGCCATGTGCCCTCCTCGCGGTACGGTAGACAGGCGATGAAGGTGGTGGTCAGCGCCTCGTCGCGCCGATTCCGGACAAGCCCCGTGCTCTCGATAGTAGGGGCCCGGCGCGACAGTGGCACGGCCCGGCGGGTGTGACGGCGGTCATGGTCGTCGCGGAGTGTCGGCTACGCCATCGAAGCGGCCTGAGGTTGAATGTTCAATGGATCTGGGGTTCTACCGCGTCACGAGTTCTCGACATCGGCTTCACCACGAACATCCGACGAAGGAGCACGATCGTGAGCATGATCCTGGCTGTGTTGGACGGCGCTGTTCTCGCGCAGGTCGGCAACCCCACGCCGGAAGCCCCGCCGATGGCGGAGAAGATCTTGCAGTTGGGCCGGTACTTCACCTGGATGATCCTGCTGTCCGGCGTCACCGCCATCACCTACGGCGGTGGCCGGTTCGCCTGGGAGAAGTGGAGCGGCGGCGGTCTGCAGTCGCCGAAGATGATCGCCAGCGCCATGGCGGGCGGCGCCGTGGCGACCAGTGCGGGCACGATCATGAACGCGGTGATCGGAGCCTGACCTCCGGTCCCGTGGCGCGCGGCCCCGGCTAAGGTCGGGGCGTGCGTATCTTCCTCGCCGGCGCCACGGGCGTCATCGGAACGCGATTGCTGCCGTTGCTGATCGGCGCGGGCCACGAGGTAGCTGGCCTGACGCGCTCCCCGGGCAAGGCGGCAGCGATCCGCGCCGTCGGAGCCCACCCGATCGTGCACGACGTCTACGACGCGCCCGGCCTGGTCGCGGCGGTCACCGACTTCGCGCCCGATCTCGTGCTGCACCAGCTCACCGACCTTCCCGACGATGTCGCCGAGCTGGCGACCTCCGGCGAGGCGAACGCGCGCATCCGCACCGAGGGCACCGCGAATCTGCTGGCCGCGGCCGATGCCGCAGGCGCGCAACGCTTTCTCGCCCAGAGCATCGCCTGGCAACCGCCCGCCGGACGCGGAGCGGTGATCGCCGCGCACGAGGCCGCGGTGCTCGCCGCCGGTGGGGTGGTGATCCGCTACGGCCAGTTCTACGGCCCGGGAACGTATTACGAGTCGACACCGCCGGAGCATCCCCGCATCCACGTCGACGCCGCGGCCGCGCGCACGGTGGAGCTGCTCGATGCCCCGACCGGCACGGTGATCGTCACCGACCCGGTGGACGAGCCGAGATAGGCTACACATCGCGGTCAGCCGCATCTCGATAGTGGCTATCTATCATGATGGCCATGGAGCTGCGTCATATCCGGTACCTGCTCGCCGTCGCCGACCATGGGAACTTCACCCGGGCCGCCGAGTCGCTGCACATCTCCCAGCCGACGCTGTCCCAGCAGATCAAACAGCTCGAGCGGCTGCTCGGCGTGCAGTTGCTCGACCGCTCCGGCCGGACCGTGCGGCTCACCGACGCCGGTCGGGTCTACGCCGAACACGCGCGTAACGCGTTGCGCGATCTCGAAGCCGGGGAACGCGCGGTCCACGATGTGCAGGACCTGACCAGGGGACACCTGCGGGTCGCGATGACGCCCACGATCACCGCCTACCTCATCGGCCCGCTGATGGATCGGTTCCATCGCGCGCACCCGAATGTCACCGTGGCGGTCACCGAGACGACTCAAGATCGGCTGGAAGAGGACCTGCTCGCCGACGCCATCGATCTCGGCATCGCCTTCAGCGGCACCCATGCCGCGGGCGTCGACGGAACGGCCCTGTTCACCGAGGACCTGAGCCTGGTGGTCGGCGCGGACCATGCCCTCGCCGCGCACGCCGGGCCGCTGCCGATCGCGGATCTCGCCGCCGTGCCCCTGGCGCTGCTCAGCCGCGATTTCGCGACCCGCACCCATATAGACGCCTACCTTGCCGGCCACGAGGTGGCGCCGCGCATCGCGATCGAGGCGAACTCGATCAGCGCGCTGGTCGAATTCACCCGGCGCGGCACGCTCGGCACCGTCCTGCCCGACGCCATCGCCCGCGCCCACCCGGACCTGCGCCCGGTCCCGCTCGAACCCGCGCTGCCGAGCCGGACGGTGGAACTGCTCCGCCGCGGCACCGCCTATCACTCGGCCGCCGCCCGTGCCTTCGCCGCGATCGCCCGGGACGTCGCCGCCGAGTCATAGATGGCATCAATGGGAACTGTAAGAACTGCATATTGGACGCTATAGCTCCCGGCGGGCAGGCTGGATCTCGATCAGCAACACCGAGCCGGCACCCACCGAAGGGAGCGATTCATGACCGACCTCGCGGACGGCGTCACGCACTTCCAGCACGACGTCTTCCCTGGCAAGGCAACGCTTTTCGCCGATCTGGCGACCACCCACACGCCCCACACGCTGTTTATCGGCTGCTCCGACGCGCGCGTCGTGCCGGAGCTGATCACCAGCAGTGAGCCCGGCGAGCTCTTCGTGATCCGCACCGCGGGCAACCTCGTGCCCGCCTACGCGCCCGGGGGCGATGGGATCGCCGCCAGCATCGAATACGCGGTCGCGGTGCTCGGGGTGTCGCGGGTCGTCGTCTGCGGCCATTCCGGCTGCGGCGCGATGACCGCGGTCGCCGAGCGCCACGATCTGAGCACGATGCCGACCATCGCCCAGTGGCTGCGGCACACCGATGCCGCCGCGGCCCGGCTCGGCCCGGCCGGCGCGGTCGAGCTGCCGAGGCTCGTGCGCGCCAATGTCGTTGCGCAGCTGTCGAACCTGGCCACCCACCCGTCCGTGGCCCGCGCGCTCGCCACGGGTGCGCTCGTCGCCGAGGGCTGGGTGTTCGACATCGGCACCGGCGCGGTGACGGTCGTCGACGGCACCGGCACCGAGCACACTCCCGCCGCCTGAACCCCCTCCAGGAAAGGAACCATCCCATGATCCACGCACAGTTCGATCCCGCCGCCCGTCAGTCCCTGGCCGTCACCGCGGTCGCCGCGAAGACGGCGAAAGACCTGAGCTGGCAGGAGATCGCCGACGCTGCCGGTCTGTCGGTCGCGTTCGTCACCGCCGCCGTCCTCGGTCAGCACGCCCTGCCCGAGGCGTCCGCGGTGGCCGTCGCCGAGGTGCTCGGCCTCGACGCCGACGCGGCGGTCCTGCTGCAGACCATCCCCACCCGCGGCTCGATCCCCGGCGGCATCCCGACCGATCCGACGATCTACCGCTTCCACGAGATGCTGCAGGTCTACGGCACCACGCTGAAAGCGCTGGTCCACGAGCAGTTCGGCGACGGCATCATCAGCGCGATCAACTTCCGGCTCGACGTCCGCAAGGTCGCCGATCCCGAGGGCGGCGAGCGCGCCGTCATCACCCTCGACGGCAAGTACCTGCCGACCAAGCCGTTCTGAGGCCGAGATGGATTTCGCACAGCACACCATCGACCTGGCCCGCCGCAATGTCGAGGCGGGTGGGCGCCCGTTCGCGACGGTGATCGTGCGCGACGGCGAGATTCTGGCCGAGAGCCCGAATCTGGTCGCGCAGACCAGCGACCCCACCGCGCACGCCGAGATCCTCGCCATCCGGGCGGCCTGTTCGACGCTGGGCACCGAGCATCTGGTCGGGACGACGATCTACATTCTCGCGCTGCCGTGCCCGATGTGCCTGGGCGCGCTGTACTACTGCTCGCCCGACGAGGTCGTCTTCCTCACCACGCGCGACGCCTACGCGCCGCACTACGTCGACGACCGGAAGTACTTCGAGTTCAGCACCTTCTACGACGAGTTCGCGACCCCGTGGGATCAGCGTCGGCTGCCCCTGCGGCACGAACCGCGCGCGGAGGCCGTCGAGGTGTACCGCCGCTGGCAGGAGCGCAACGGTGGTGACCGCCGGGTCGGCGGCGTCCCGACCGCGGGCTGATCAGCGGCCCGACCGCACTTCGCGCACCGCGCGGCGCTTGAGCTGGGCGGACCGCAGCAGATACACCGGCGAGGGCGGCAGCCAGCCGAGCTGGCGGGCCATGCCCAGGTCGTCGCGGTTGGCCCAGTGCTCGAAGATCTTGCCGTCCCGCATGCGGAACCAGTGCGATTCGGTCATCGCGAAGGTCTTGCCGGTCGGCGGGAAGGCGTTGTCCACCGCGCCGGACTCGGTGTAGAAGACCAGCGGGCCGATCTGGCGGCCGTGCATCGTCGCGTAGACGGTCACCAGGTCGCCCTCGACCGCCGTGGCGTGGATGTCGTAGGACATGTCGGTGAACGCCTCGCGCAGCCACTCGGCGAGCGCGTGGATTCCGGCCGGGCCGGTGCCGCGCGCCCAGGGCGGCGCGGCCCGGCGTTCGCGGGTGATGCCGTCGGGATGGGTGACCTCGGCCAGGTCGGCGACGCTGCCGTCCACCATGAGATGGATGCCGCGAACCGCCACGGACGTCAGGTCGCCTGCGACGACCTGCGGGCTGATGGTGTTCATGATGACGCTCCGTCTGTGATAGAACTCCAATTGGGTAAAGTCGGACTGTATCTAAAAGTATTGGACCCCTCATGACCGAAGTCAAGAGGCGCTACGACGCGTCGGGGCGGCGCGCGCGAGCCAAGGCGCGGCGCCACGCGATGGTGGCCGCGGCCCAGGAGCTGTTCGAGCGCGACGGGTTCCGGCCGACAACCATCGCCGCGATCGCCGAGCGCGCCGGCGTCTCGGCGGAGAGTGTGTACAAGGCGTTCGGCACGAAGGCGGCGCTGGCGAAAGCCGTGTTCGACGTGGTCATCGCGGGCGACGACGAGGACGTCCCGGTCTATCAGCGCCCCGAGCAGCAGGCGATGCTGGCCGAACCGGACGTGCGCCGCAAGATCGCGATGTTCGTCCGCGGGCTGGCCCAGCGGCAGGCCCGGTCGGCCACGGTCCAGTTCCTGATCCGCGACGGCCGCCACGTCGACGATTCGCTCACCCCGGTGTGGGACAAGCTGGCCGAGGAGGGGCTGGTCGGGATGACCATGCTGGGCGGGCACCTGCTCGACACGGGGCAGCTGCGGCCCGGGATCGAGCTCGACGAGGTCCGCGACGTGCTGTGGAACTACCTGGCCATCGACACCTACGAGCGACTGGTCCTCGCCAGGGGCTGGTCGGTGGACCGCTACGCGGACTGGGTCGCGCGCACGATCATCGCCGCGCTCACCTGAGGCTCAGCCACGCGGGCGCGCGGTCCAGCCGCGGCAGGGTCTCGGACACCTGGGACACCAGCTGCCAGGGGCGATTCGTGTCGGTCCCGGCCTTGCCGCTGGTGAGGATCGCGCCCGCGAGCCCGCGCTCGGGATCGGCCCACCCGTACTGCGTCGTCAGCCCGCTGCGGCCGAAGTGGAATCGGGTGTCGCGGCCGAATTTCGAACGCCGCCCGCCCAGTTCGAATCCCGCGCGGCTGACCCGTCCCGCCGCGCCGGGCATCCGGTCGGCGGGCCGGATCGCATCGAACAGCGTGGTCGGTTCGATGATCCGGATACCGTCGAGTTCACCACCGTGGGTGAGGATTTCGTAGAAGCGCGACAGCTCGGCAGCGGTGGTCACCAGGTTGCCGGACGGTAGTTCGGCGGTGAGGAACGCGTCGTTGTCGGCTTTGGACGCCTTGTCCATCCGCCCGCCGAGCGCCTTGCGCGCCAGGAACAGCGACAGCCGCGACGGCGGCGGCCCGGTCTTCACGCTCGGTACGACCCGGTCGAGATCGGCCGGGTCGACGCCGAAATTGTTCCAGCGGAACCCGAACGGCACCAGTACCTGCTCGGCGAGGTGCTCGCGCATCCGCTTGCCGGTCGCCCGCTGCACGAGCAGGCGCTGGATCAGCCCGCTGGTCAGCGCGTGATAGACACGGAACCGGCCGGGCGGCCAGCTCGGCACGAGATCGGCGAGCGCCGCGACGGCCAGCTCCTCGTCGGGAACGACCTCGCTGCCTTGGTACGGCGGGGCGATGAACGGGACGCCCGCCGAATGCGACAGTACGTCGCCGATGGTGATCCGGTCCTTGCGATGCGAGGAGAACTCCGGAATGTACTCGCACACATGGTCGTTCAGTGCGAAGGCGCCCTGCTCGACGAGCATGGACATCACCGTCGCGGCCACCCCCTTCGCGGTCGAGAAGCCGCAGAACGGGGTGTCCGGGGTCGCCAGGATCTTCTCGGCATCGGGCGAATCCCTGGGCGCATTACCCCACCCGTGGCCGATGGTCCGGTTCAGCACGACCTTGCCGTTGCGCCGCAGGCACACCTGGATCGCCGGCGAGGTACCCATCGCGTACCACTCGCGCACGGAGTCCCACAGCCGAGCGACCGCCTCGGCCGACGTCCCGGCCTCGACGGGGTCGTCCTCGTGGCCGACCGTCGTCACCGTGTCCAGGTCCTCGGCGACCGTCACCAACGTGTCCGGGAGTGCGCTCATGCGACCCAGCCTATCGACGCCGCGGATCACCGACACTGTGACGCGGGCATCTCGAGGCTGTGACCTGGGGAGATATCGGGGAGATCGGATCGATGGGGACCGCGGGTGGACCGCAGTCGGGCTTCGCGGTGGTGTCGACACTACCCCGTGCGGGTGAACCGAAGCTGGCCGGTGCGGACGGGCCGAAGCTGCCCGATGCGGAGGGGCCGACATCGCCGACCCGGCGCCCGAACTGGGTTGTGCGCCGTCGCCCGGACTGTGTCGCTGCGGCGCTACGGCACGTTCCCGATGCGGCGCCGGTCACGCGCGCGCTTCGGACAGCTCGGCGGCCCGGGCCGGGTCGCCCGGGGTGCGGCCCGCCGCGACGACGGCACGCCGGGCGTAGGCGCGGACATCGGCGTCCGGGTCGGCGATCGCGGTCTCGAGCGCGTCCACGGCGGCGGTGTCGGTCGGCCAGGTCGCCAGGGCGAGGACCGCGGCCTTGCGGACGTCGAGATGCCGGTCGGTGAGGGCGTCGGCCAGTGGCGCCACGGCCACTTCGGGGGCGGCACCGGCGAGGCCGCGGGCCGCACCTACCCGGACCTGCCAGGCCGAATGCCGCAGTGCGGCAGCCAGTCCCGTGACGTCGTCGGCGCCGGGACCCAGCGCGGCGTAGGCCGTCAGCGCGGCGGCCCGCACCAGCGGATCGGGATCGGCGCCGAGTACCCGGATGACCTCGACCCCGCCCGCTCCGATCGACGCGAGCCCCTGGGCGACGGCGATGCGCACCTCACGGTTCGTGTCACCGGCGATGGAGGCCACCGCCGTGGCGTCGTCGAGCGAGACCAGTGCCCGCACCGCCTCGATCCGCACCCGATGATCGGTATCGCCCAGCGCCGCACGGTAGTCCGCCGCCGATCCGGCGCGCAGCGCCCGCAGCAGGTCGATCACGGTCGCCCTGACCAGCGGGTCAGGGGAGTCCAGGTGCTCGGCCAGCGCGCCCGCGCCCGGCAGCACCTCCACCAGTTCTCGCAGGCTCTCGGTCGCGGCCCGGCGCACCGAGGCCGCCTCGTCGCCGAGCGCGCGCACCAGTTCGGCGGCGAATCCGTCGGGCGTGTTCTCGGTGAGCACCGACAGCGCCGCCACCCGGACGACGGGATCGGGATCGGCCAGGTAGCTCGACACCTCCTCGACACCAGGGGAATCCAGCGCGAGCAGGGTCACCAGGCGGGGGGAGGACGGCGATGTCGCGACCGGCCGTTCGCGCACCGGGGCCTCCTGCGGCGCCCGCGTCCCGACGAGCGCCGGCTGGGCGATCACCTCGACGATCGGCTCGGCCGATGGCACGTCGTCGAGCCCGGGCACCGGCACCAGATACGGTGCCACCGAGCGCTTCACGAACTCCATCTCCCCGTCGGCGGTCTTGCGCAGATTCAGGTGGAAGTTCCACGACGCGTCGTCGCGCTCGGGCAGATCGGCCCGGTCGTGATAGAGCCCCCACCGGGATTCGGTGCGGGTCAGCGAACTCCGCGCCGCCATCTCCGCGCAGTCGCGGATGAACGAGACCTCCGCCGCCCGCATCAGCTCGTGCGGGGTGCGCGCGCCGATGCCCTCCACCTCCCCGCGCATCCGCTCGAAGGTCTCCACCGCGATCGACAGCTTGGCCGCGGTCTTCGGCGGCGCCACATAGTCGTTCACGAAACGCCGCAGCTTGTACTCGACCTGCGGCTGCGGCGGGCCCTCCGGCTGGCGCAGCGGCCGGTAGATGAGCTCGTGCGCGTCGGCCAGCTGATCCTCGGGCAGCTCGGCGGGGGCCGTGACCTCGGTCAGTGTCGAGGCCGCGTGCGCGCCGGCCAGATCGCCGTAGACGAACGCGCCGATCATGTAGTTGTGCGGCACGCAGGCCAGATCGCCCGCCGCGTACAGGCCGGGGACCGTGGTGCGCGCGTTCTCGTCCACCCAGACACCGGACGCGGAATGCCCACCGCACAAACCGATCTCGGAGATGTGCATCTCGATGTCGTGGGTGCGGTAGTCGTGGCCGCGATTGGCGTGGAAGGTGCCGCGGGTGGGCCGTTCGGTGGTGTGCAGGATCGACTCGAGCGTGGACAGCGTCTCGTCCGGCAGGTGCGAGACCTTCAGGTAGATGGGCCCGCGCGCGGACTCGATCTCCTGCTTCACCTCGGCCATCATCTGCCCCGACCAGTAGTCGGAGTCGACGAACCGCTCACCCTCGGCATTGACCTGGTAGCCGCCGAACGGGTTCGCGACGTAGGCGCACGCGGGTCCGTTGTAGTCCTTGATCAGCGGATTGATCTGGAAGCACTCGATGCCCGACAGTTCGGCGCCCGCGTGGTAGGCCATCGCGTAGCCGTCGCCTGCGTTGGTGGGGTTCTCGTAGGTGCCGTAGAGGTAGCCCGAGGCGGGCAGCCCGAGACGGCCGCACGGACCGGTCGCCAGGATCACCGCCTTCGCGCCGACCGCGACGAACTCACCGGTGCGCGTGTTCAACGCGGCCGCGCCCACCGCCCGCCCGTTCTCGGTGAGCACCCGCACCGGCATCAGCCGGTTCTCGATGCGGATCTTCTCGCGCATCGTGCGCTGGCGCAGGACGCGATACAGCGCCTTCTTCACGTCCTTGCCCTCGGGCATCGGCAGCACGTAGGACCCCGACCGGTGCACCCGGCGCACCGCGTACTCGCCGTACTCGTCCTTCTCGAACTTCACGCCGTAGCGTTCGAGCCGCTGCACCATCGCGAAACCCCGGGTCGCGGTCTGATACACGGTGCGCTGGTCGACGATGCCGTCATTGGCGCGGGTGATCTCGGCGACGTAGTCCTCCGGCTCGGCCTTGCCGGGGATGACGGCGTTGTTCACGCCGTCCATGCCCATGGCGAGCGCGCCGGAGTGCCGCACGTGCGCCTTCTCCAGCAGCAGCACGCTCGCCCCGGACTCCGCGGCGGTGAGGGCGGCCATGGTGCCCGCGGTGCCGCCGCCGATGACCAGGACGTCGCAGTCGAGCCGGACGCGGTCGGACAGGTCGGGAATGTTCACAGTGACTCCAGGATTCGGTCCCGTAGCGCCTGCCGGTCCACCGGCTCACGCGGGTCGGGAACCTCGACGAGCGCGCGCAGCGCACCGTCGCCGAGGACGGCGATCCGATCGCCGAGCAGCAGCGCTTCGTCGAGGTCGTGGGTGACGAAAACGATGGTGGTGGGATGCGCGCGCCAGGTGTCGACGAGCAGGCGCTGCATCTCCGCGCGGGTCTGGCTGTCGAGCGCGCCGAACGGCTCGTCCATCAGGACCGCGCGCGGCGACCCGGCCAGGCTGCGGGCCAGCTGCACCCGCTGGCGCATGCCGCCGGACAGATCGCGCGGCAGATAGTCGGCGTAGCCGGTCAGCCCGACCTCGTCGAGCCAGCGCTGCGAGCTCCGCGCCCGCTCACCGCGCGGTACGCCGCGAAGCCGCAGGGCCAGCTCGACATTGGCGCGCGCGGTGCGCCACGGCAGCAGCGCGTCGTCCTGGAACACCAGCGCGCGATCGGCCGACGGGCCGGTCACGGTGTCCTCGTCGGCCCGGATGACCCCGCCGCTCGGACGGCGCAGCCCGGCGATCGCGCGCAGCAGCGTCGACTTGCCGCAGCCGGATTTGCCCACCAGGACCAGGATCTCGCCGGGCGCGATGTCGAGGTCGATGCCGCGCACGACGGTCTTGGCGCCGTAGCTGATCCGTACCGATTCCAGGCGCAGCCGCATGCCGACCGAGACGGCGGGCGCGGCGGTGGTCGTGGTCATGACGCGACCTCTCTCGGCAGCCAGCGGGTGACCCGGCGGCCTGCCAGTTCGACGATTCCGGAGGTGAGGAAGCCGAGCACGCCGATGGTGATCATGCCGACGAACACGGCGGGGTAGTCGACGATGGTGTAGGACTGCCAGGTGCGGTAGCCGATGCCGAGCCGCCCGGAGATCATCTCGGCGGAGATGAGGCAGATCCAGGCCACGCCCATGCCCACCGAGAGCCCGCTGAACACCCCGGGCAGGATGCCGGGAACGACCACCCTGGTCAGCACCTCGCGCCGGGACGCGCCGAGCGTGCGGATCGCGTCCTCCCAGATGGTCGGCAGCGCCCTGGTGGCGTGCCGGGTGCTCACCAGCACCGGGAACAGCGACGCGGTGAAGGTGATGAACACGATGCCGGACTCGTCGCTGGGGAACAGCAGGATCGCCACCGGTACCAGCGCGATCGCCGGGATCGGGCGGACCAGCTCGGCCAGCGGACCGAACACGTCGGCCAGCAGCCGGGACCGGCCGAGGCCGATGCCCGCCAGCACACCGACGATCGCGGCCAGCCCGAACCCGGTCACGATCCGGATCAGCGACTGCGCCACATCGAGGTAGTACTGCCCGGTGCCCAGATGCTCGCCGAACTCGGCGACGATCTCGGTCACCGTCGGCAGCGTGTCGAAGCGCAGGCCCGCGCGCACATCGCCCGCGGTGAGCAGCTGCCACAGCCCGACCGCCGCCAGCACCGAGGCGACCCGGATCGACCGCGAGATCCACACCGACCGGCCGGTGTCGCTGTCGACGTCGTCGGGGTGCCGGGCCGCCGCGCCGTTGTCGTCCACGGCGGCCGCGGTGCGCGGACCGGAAATCGTGCTCATCCGCGGACTTCCGTCACGGCCTGGTCGTAGGCGATCGGCGTGGCGGCGGGATGGGCGGCGCGGTAGCGGTCGGCGGCGGCCTGCGTGGTGAACGGCAGGTAGCGGTCGGCGTCGCGCAGCCAGATCGCCTTGTCGGCGAACCAGCGGGTGCCCAGCTCGGCGTCGGGGAGGTAGACCGCGCGGATCGTCTTGCCCTGTGCCTTGGCGGCCTGCACCGCCCGCAGCAGGCAGGCCGGGTTCGCGGCGGGCTGCGGCTTGTCGGCGCCGTCGACCCAGATCTCGCCCGCCAGCGCCGGATCGGTCACGGGCACCGCGCAGATCGGATCGGTTCCGGTGACCTTGCTGGGGTTCACCCGCGATGCCAGCGCGGTGTCGTAGTCGCCGCGCCCGGTCTCGGCGAAGGCCTGGCTCAGCGGGCCGTCCTGGACGAACGCGTCGATGTCGAGGTCGGCGAAGTCGCCGATCGACTTCAGGTAGGTCACATCGTCTTTGAACGCGGCGATCAGGTTCGCCTTGAGGGTGGTGTCGAAGCTGGTGCCGCCGGGACCGTTGTAGAGGTAGACGACCTCCTGCGGCAGGCCGGAGCCCTTGGCGACGAGATCGGCCGCCTCGAACGGCTTCTCGTTGAGGAACGCGGTCGCGTCCAGCTGCGCGGCCAGGAACGCCTGCAGCACTTCGGGATGGTCGGCGGCGTAGGCGCGGCGGGCGACCACGCCGTGGAAGGTCGGCACGTTCAGCTCGGCGCCGTCGTAGAGCAGCTTGGCCTTGTTCTGCTGCACCAGCAGACCCGGCCAGGCCACGAACTGCGAGAGTGCGCTCACCTGATGCGATTCCAGTGCGGTCGCGCCGACCTGCGGCTGCTGGTTGAGCACCTCCACGCCCTTGGCCGGGTCGATGCCCGCCCGGCTCAGCGCCTGCACGAGCGTGCCGTGGCCCGCCGAACCGACACTGGCCGAGATCTTCTGGCCCGCCAGATCGGTGAGCGAGCGCGCGGGCGAATCATTCGGCACCACCACCATGTTCAGCGCGCCCTTGGGGTTGTAGCCGGTGATCGACACCAGCTCGGTGCGGGCGCGCTCGTTGGCCTGGGTACGGGAACCGTTGATGAGCAACGGGTAGTCGCCCATCGAGCCGATATCGATCTTCTCGGCCACCATCTGCGCGGTGATCGGCGCGCCGGTGTCGTAGTCCTGCCACTCCACCTGGTACTTCGCGCCGCCGGCGTCGGTGATCCGCTGCAGCCGCTGCTCCAGGTAGCCCTGCGCCTTGAGCAGGGTGCCCGCGGTGACGGTGTTGATGGTCTTGGACTGGTAGCCGATGACGACCTTGACGGTGCCCGCCGGCGCGGCATCGGTGCTGTCGAGCGAGCAGCCCGCCGCGGTGAGCGCGAGGGCGAGCACGGCGGGGACGAGACGAGTGAGCTTCATGCGTGGATTTCCCGGGTTCAGCGGAGCAGATAGGGCATGTTGACGGTGACGGCGCCGGTGGGGCAGCGGGCGGCGCACGGCCCGCAGTACCAGCACTCGTCGACGTGCATGTAGGCCTTGCCCGAATCCTCGTGGATGGCAAGGGAATCGAGCGGACACATGTCGACGCACAGGGTGCAGCCGGTGATGCACAGCGATTCGTCGATCGTCACGGGGACGTCGGCACGCTGGGGGACGAGCGCCATCTAGAGGACCTTCCATTCGGGTGCGCTGCGGGTGAGGCTGCCGCGCATAGTGATGCGGTCACCGCGCATGCGGATGTATTCGAGATCGACGGGCCTGCCGTCGTCGAGGTGGGTGAGGCGCTCCAGCATCAGCAGCGGGGCGCCGGCGGGGGTGTCGAGGGTGGTCGCGGTGTGCGGGTCGGCGGCCACCGCTTCGAGGGCGAGGTCGGCCGCGCCGAGCGACTGGCCGGTGACCTGCTCGAGCAGGACGAACACATCGGTCGTCTCGAGGTCGTTGGCCAGTACCGCGTCGCCGACATCGGGCGCGAGGTAGGTGAGATCCAGGCTCAGCGGCAGGTCGGCGAGGAAACGCAGCCGCTCGATGTAGACGACGCGGTCGCCAGGGGCCAGGCCGAGCCTGCGCGCGACGGCCGGGGGCGCGGTGATGTGGGTGGAAGCGCGCACCTCGTTGCGGACGGTGCCGTGTTCCTTGAGCGTCTCCTGCAGGCCGAGCAGGGCGTCGAGGCCGTGGTCGTACTTGCGGGCGGCGACGCGGGTGCCGACCTTGGGCGCGCGATCGATGAGGCCCTCGTCGCGCAGCAGCGCCAGTGCCTCGCGGACGGTGTTGCGGGAGGTGTCGTGCTCGGCGGCGAGCTCCTGCTCGCCGGGCAACCCGCCCTGGACCGCGCCGGCCAGGATCTGGTGGCGCAGGATATCGGCCACCCGGCGCGCCCGATCGGCGCGCTGGCCTCGGATCGGAGTGGGATCGGCGGCTGCCGTTTTCTCGCTGACCTGCATGAACAGCGACGATAGCGGCCGTTATGCGGCCCCGAGCCCGACGCGAATCGGGCCCGGATTCAGGGGATGTTTCTGCGCCGGGTGACCGTCGCCGGGACCTGCGGCGATCGGCGCGGGCGGCGGTATTGCGCCACCCCGGCCGGTGCGGGCGACATTCGGATCACGTCGATCGCAATGTCGCCCGGCGGCCGGGACGGATCAGGGCTGACCGGGCTTGAGGAGGATGAACAGCCCGTTCGCCTCGGCGCACAGGCGCTCGCCGTCGTGCATCGTGGCTCGCAGGTACACCTTGCGGCCGTCGGTCCGCTCCACCCACGCGCGCACCGTGAGCTTCTTGTTGAGCGGGGTGATCGAGCGGTAGTCGATCGTCAGCGAGGCGGTCCGGGTGACGGCCTTGGTGTGCACCGCGGCGGTCATGCCGAGGATGTCGTCGAACGCGACGCCGATCTGGCCGCCGTGCGCGGCGTTGTTGCCGCCCAGGTGGAAGGTGCGGAAGGTCAGCTCGGCGGTGACACCGTCGACGTCGGCGCTGGACACCGTGTACGGCGGCAGCGTGATGTTGCCGCGCGAGGGCAGGTCGGTGCGGGTCCAGCTCGGCGCCGACCACTCGTCCACGACCGCGGCGTCCAGGCGCGCGTTGAGCTGCTCGAGCGTCGCGATGGTCTCCTTGGCCAGCTCGTCGGACGGGTTGAGCAGGCGCGCCCGGTCCATCAGCTCGCGCACCTGTTCGATCAGTTCGCCGTAGTGCGGGCCGCCGATGGTCTGGTCCTGCATCGCCTGCCTGCGCTGCTGGATCAGCTCGGCGACCGGCCGGAAACCGCCCTCGTGGTGCTCTGCGTCCGGCAGCGAGTTGCCGACCTGTGTATCGTCCATATGCAACACGTTATCGCTGCGGAGCTGGATGTTCGCGTTCGGTGTCCCACTTGTGTACGCGCTCGTGACACGGCTCACCGCCGCAGGCGCTCCTCTATTAGGCTGGTCGGCGATCACCGAGCAGGTCTGTACGTACCGAGAGTCGGCGCGCCCGCGGGGTGCCCGGCGGATGAACGGCGAAAGGCTGAGCGCATGGGTATCGCGGCGGTTGTGTTCGACATGGACGGCGTGCTGATCGATTCCGAGCCCCTCTGGGAACAGGTCCGGCACGACTACGTCGACCTCAAAGGTGGCCGGTGGCAACCGGATTCGCAGCGCAAGATGATGGGCATGAGCACCCAGGAATGGGCCGCGTACATGAGCGACGACCTCGGCGTCGCCATGCCGCTCGACGACCTCTCGACCAAGGTCATCGATCTGATGGCCGACAAATACGCCCACCACGTGCCGTTGCTGCCGGGCGCCGTCGAGGCGGTGCAGCGGTGCGCGAGCCAGTGGAAACTCGGGCTGGCCAGTTCGTCGCCGCGCTCCCTGATCGACCTGGTGCTCGCGAAGTCCGGGCTGCTCGAGTACTTCTCCGCGATCCTGTCGACCGAGGAGGTCGGGCGCGGCAAGCCCGCGCCCGACGTCTACCTCACCATCGCCCAGCGCCTCGGCGTCGAGCCGGACAGCTGTACGGCCGTGGAGGATTCGACCAACGGCCTGCGCTCCGCGCACGCGGCGGGCATGCGGGTGATCGCCGATCCCCGTCCGGAGTTCCCGCCGGTGCCCGACGCGCTGGCGCTGGCCGCCGTGGTGATCGACGATCTCGATCAGCTCACCACCGAGGTGATCACCGGGACCGCCTGAGCCGGGTCAGAAACTGCCGGTGACGCCGTCGATCCGCTCCCGCAGCAGGTCGGCGTGGCCGTTGTGCCGGGCGTACTCCTCGATCATGTGCAGGTACACCCAGCGCAGGCTGTAGCCGTCGGACCGCCACGGGACGTGGAAGACGTGGTCGAGCGGCAGGTCGGCCACCGCCGCGTCGCAGGCGGCGACCTCGGCGTGGAAGAGCGCGAACGCCTCCTCGGCGGGCACCGAGGTGAGGTCGTCGAAATCGGCGTCCGGCTCCGTCTCGGACCCGTAGACCGGGTCGACGGGCTCCCCGGCGGCCGAGACCCGGAACCAGCCGCGCTCGACCTCGGTGAGGTGGCGGATCAGCCCGAGTAGCGAGAGTGTGGACGGGGGGACCGACCGGGTGGCGAGTTGATCGCGGTCGAGGCCGCCGCATTTGTTCAGCAGGCTCTGGCGATGGAAGTCCAACCAGGACTGCAACATCGGGCGTTCCGCCACCCCGACCAGCGTGCGGGTCGGGATGACTTCGGGCGCTGTCCACGTCATCGGGCCGACGGTACCGCCCGCCGCCGCGCGGCGCAGTCCGATTACCGTCGCCCGGCACCGATTCACCGGGACCCCTGGTCCCGTCCGCCCTCGATCCGGCACACTGACCGGATGGGTGCGCAGCGTGACGAATCGCCGGCGGTCGTGGTCCACCTCGGCGACGGTTCCGGCGCGCCACGGGCCGTCGACCCGGCCGATCCCGGCACCGCGGCCACCGACCCCGCCCCCGACCACCCGTTCCTGCTGCTGACCCGCACCGCCACCGAGCGGATCCAAGCGCGGTTCCTCGACGACGGCACCTACGAGCTCGAGCACACCGACGGTGGCGACCGCCGCCAGCTGTTCACCACCGACGCCCTGCTCGTGCGCGATGTCGTCTGGTCCTGGGTCCAGCAGGACCGCTGGTGGCGCGACACCGTCGCCTGGACCACCGTCGATCCCGCGATCGCCGAACTCGACGCCCTGCGCGCCGAACTGTCCGAGATGCTCGACGGCATCTCGGTGCTGGACGCGGTCACCGACGACCTCGACCGCGCGCTGGCCAGGGCCGACGAACTCCTCGCGGCCGACCCCGACCCGGACTAGTCCGCGTCGCCCTCGCACCAGTCGTCGAAGGCGTCGAACGCGGGCTCGGCGAAGGTCGGGACGGAATCCTCGACGGCGTCCTCGATCGGGTCCCAGACCCGGTCACACCCCGGCGGGGCAGGCGGCCACGACTCGATGAACCCGACCAGGGGGTCTTTCGGTGGCGTGGTGTCCTCGGCGGCGGCGATGCCCGTGCCCGCGGCGAGCAGTGCCACGGTGGCGCCCGCGGCGGCGACGATCCGGTACCCGATCCTCATGACATCCTCCTGTCGAGTCCGACATGCGATGTCCCGCGATCGTAACCGCCGGGCGGGGCGTCAGCGGGCGCGGGCGCTCCAGCGGCCGTCGTCGTAGCGCACCTCGATGGGGTGGGCGAAGGCGGTGGAGACATGGTCGGTGGTGATGACCTCGGCGGCCGGGCCGGTGGCGACGGTGCGGCCGTCGGCGATGAGCAGGGCGTGGGTGGTGCTGCTCGGCAGCTCCTCGAGATGGTGGGTGACCAGCACCGAGGCGACCTCGGGGTGGGTCCGGTCGAGGGAGTCGATGGTGGTGAGGAGTTGTTCGCGCGCGGCCAGATCCAGGCCGGTGGACGGCTCGTCGAGCAGCAGCACGCGGGGGCCGCTGATCAGGGCGCGGGCGATCAGGGTCCGGCCGCGCTCGCCCTGCGACAGGGTCGGCCAGATGTCGGCGGCCTTGCCGGTCAGGCCGAGGGTGTCGATGATCGCGTCGGCGCGGGCCAGGTCGTCGGCGGTGGGGGACCAGCGCATCGGTGTGTCGATCGTGCCTGTGATGCCGGTCAGCACGACCTCGCGAACGGTGAGCGCGTAGCGCAGCGGATGGCGCGGATTGACGTGGCCGATGGAGCGGCGCAGCCGGGCCAGCTCCACCCGGCCGAACTGCTCGCCGAGCACCCGCACCGCGCCGGTGGTGGGGAAGGTGACCGCGCCGCAGAAGCCCAGCAGGGTGCTCTTGCCCGCGCCGTTGGGGCCGAGCAGCGCCCAGTGCTCCCCGGCCCGCACGGTCAGCGAGATGCCGTTGATGATCTTCTTGCCCTCCCGCCGGAAGGTCACCTCGTCGAGTTCGATCACGGGCGCGCCGGTCATGCGAAGGCCTCCTTCAGGGCGGTCAGGTGGGTGCGGCTGAAAGTGGCTGCCGCCGTGGGGTTCCGGTCGGCGACGGCCTGGGTGAGCTGTTCGTGCGCGGCGTGGTCGGCCTGCTCGGAGGCGACCGGGCGCAGTTCCAGCATGTCGATCATGGCCAGGCGCAGGCGCGGCAGGAAGCTGTCGAACAGCTGGGTCAGCACGTCGTTGTGGGCGGCGACGATCACCGCGCGATGGAAGGCCATGTCCGCGTCGACGTGCTCGGCCACGGTCTGGCCGTCGGCGCGGCGCCCGGCCAGCGCGCGGCGGATGGCGCGCAGGTCGGCCGGTGTGCGGCGCTGCGCCGCCAGGGCCGCCGCCTCGGCCTCGATCGCGATGCGGGCCTCGATCACCGCCGCGATGGTCGCCCCGCGCAGCACGACGTCCCAGTCCTCGCTGACATCGAGCGCGGTGACGAACACCCCCGCGCCCTGCCTGCTGTCGAGCACGCCCTTGCCCGCCAGCTCCCGGATCGCCTCCCGCAGCGTCGACCGGCCCACACCGAGCTGGGCGGCGAGCAGCGTCTCGCCCGGTAATCGGTGGCCCAGCGGCCATTCGCCGGCGCGGATCCGCGCCAGCAGGAGTTCGGCCGCCTGAGCGGCCAGCGGCTGACGCCTGACCTGTGCAACCACCGGAGAACCTCTCTACTTGTCTGAGGAGTTGTGGTAGAAGTGTACCCATCATGACGCACACCGCGCTGCTCCTCCGCCGCCACGGCGGGGCCTGACCGACCGGCCGCCCCGCCGTGGGGCTCTGTCGTGGCCGGTCGCCGTCGTCTCGTGGCCGTTCGGCCAGGAAGCAGCACCGTCATGACCCCTTTTCCCACCCTGACCACCCCGAGCGGCGCGGTCGGCGCCGGCGCGCCCGCCTGGAATCGGCAGCGGCACTCGGCCATGCCCTCGCACCGCTATCGCGATGTCCATCGGCGCGTGGAAGTACCCGCCGGACACCGGGAGTGGCCGAATGCCCGGATCACCACGGCCCCGCTGTGGGTGCCCGTCGACCTGCGCGACGGCAATCAGGCGCTGGCCGAACCGATGGACCCCGGCCGCAAACGCCGGTTCTTCGAACTGCTGATCGCCATGGGGTACAAGGAGATCGAGGTCGGCTATCCGTCCGCCTCGCAGACCGACTTCGATTTCGTCCGCCTGCTGGCGCGCACCCCGATCGCGCCACCGGATGTGACGGTCGTCGTGTTCACCCCGGCCCGCCGCGATCTGATCGAGCGGACCGTCGAGTCGGTGCGCGGCCTCACCAACGAGGTGGTGATCCACCTGTACACGGCCACCGCGCCGGTCTGGCGGGAGGTGGTGCTCGGCAAGTCTCGCGAGCAGTTGCGGGAGCTGATCCTGGCCGGGGCCCGCGATGTGCTCGACACGGCGGGTGATCTGCCGAATGTGCGCTTCCAGTTCTCACCGGAGGTCTTCAACCTGACCGAACCGGATTTCGCGCTGGAGATCTGCGACGCGGTGAGCGAGCTGTGGCAGGCCTGCCCGCAGCGGCCGGTGACGCTGAATCTGCCCGCGACGGTGGAGGTCGCGACGCCGAATGTCTACGCCGACCAGATCGAGTACATGCACCGGAACCTGGCCCGGCGCGCCGGGGTGATCCTGTCGGTGCACCCGCACAACGACCGGGGCACCGGCATCGCCTGCGCCGAACTGGCCGTGCTGGCCGGCGCGCAGCGGGTGGAGGGCTGCGTCTTCGGCAACGGTGAGCGGACCGGCAATGTCGACATCGCGACCCTGGCGCTCAATCTGCACGCCCAGGGCGTCGACCCGATGATCGACTTTTCCGACATCGACGAGATCCGTCGCACGGTCGAGTACTGCACCCGGCTGCCCGTGCCCGAACGGCATCCCTATGTCGGCGATCTCGTGCACACCGCCTTCTCCGGCACCCATCAGGACGCGATCCGCAAGGGGCTGGCGCACCATCGCGCGACGGCGGCGCAGGCCGGGCTCGCCGAGCGCGAATCACCGTGGCAGGTGCCGTATCTGCCGATCGACCCCGCCGATATCGGTCGCTCCTACGACGCGGTGATCCGGGTGAACTCCCAGTCCGGCAAGGGCGGCATCGCCTACCTGCTGCAGACCGGGTACGGCTTGGACCTGCCCCGTCGTCTGCAGATCGACCTGGCTCGGCGGGTGCAGCGGCACACCGACGGGACCGGCGCCGAGGTCACCGCGAAGGACCTGTTCACGTTGTTCGAGCAGGCCTACACGGTCGCCGATCCGCGGATCGTGCTGGCGCGGTGGCAGGTCACCGACGCGAGCACCGAGATCGTGCTCGCCGTAGACGGTCGCGAGGTGCGCTCGGTACGGCACGGCATCGGGCCGGTCGACGCGGTCGTCGCGGCACTCGCCGCCGTCGGCCATTCGATCGAGATCCTGGGCCTGAGCCGGCATTCCGTGGAGGACGGCGCCGCCGTCAGCTACCTGGAGTACCGGGCGGCCGGGCGCACCGGCTGGGCCTTCGGGCGCGGCACCTCGGTGCTCACGGCGTCCCTGGCGGCGGTGCTGAACGCGGTGAACGCGACCACCTAGCCGACGATCTCGTGGGGCGGGCCCGACCCGCCTCACGAGAGACCGGTCAGCACCAGCCGGTGAGGTACATCAGGCCGAGGCTGGCGATGCCGAGGATCAGGCCGAGCGCGCCGCCGAGCACCAGCGGCCGCACCCCCGCGCTGCGCAGTCGCTCGACACTCAACGAGGTGCCGATAGCGGCCAGGACCGCGGCGATGAGCCAGCCGCTGGTGGTGGCCAGCGGGGCGGTGACCGCGCCGGGCAGAATGCCCAGCCCGGCGATGATCGAGGCGGCCAGGAACAACACGACGAACAGCGGGAACGCCTGACGCAGCGAGCCCGCGGGGGCACCGGTCTCCGCGGCGAGACGACGGCGGCCGACATGCAGACCGATACACAGCGGGACGATCGCCAGGCTGCGCACCAGCTTCACGATCACCGCGAAATGTGCGGCACCGGCGCCGAAGATGACACCCGCGGCCAGCACCGAGGAGGTGTCGTTGATCGCGGTGCCCACCCACAGCCCGAACGCCTCCTGCGAGAGCCCGAGCGCACGGCCGAGCGGCGGATACACCAGAACCGCCGCGACATTGAAGACGAAGATGGTGCCGAGCGCGTAGGCGACGCGCTGCTTGTCCGGCCGCAGGACCGCGGTGGCGGCGGCGATCGCGGACGCGCCGCAGATCGTGGTGCCCACCGCCACCAGCGTCGCCGACTCCCGGTCGACCGCCAGCATCCGGCCGACGAAGAACGCCGCCACCGCGCCGACGAGCAGCGTGCCGAGCAGCACGACGGCGGTCTCCTTGCCCACGCTCATCACCGAGCCCAACGGCAGGCCGAGCCCGAGCAGCACGATCGCCGCGCCGAGCAGCCGCTGCCGGGCGACGTCGAGGCCGGGGCCGAACGTCGCACCCGTCGCGTCCCGGCGACGCAGCACCATTCCGGCGACGGCGCCCGCGGCCAGCGCCAGCACGGGCGCGCCGATCATCGGCAGGGCCTTGCCGAACGGCATGGCCACGGTGGCCAGGAGTGCGGCGAGGGCCAGGCCGGGAGCGAAGGTGCGTACTCGGTTCACTCCTTCACCTTCGCCGCGCCGCAGACTTCCAGGTAGAGGCCGGTTTCCTGGGTGCACATAAGCCTGACTTATGGGCGGGTGTGGTTTCCTGGAAGAGTGCGGACACGAACCCGGCTCGCGCTGACCGCCGCAATCGCAGTGATGCTGTGGGGCGAGTGGGCGAACTGGCGCGCCTCCCGCGGGCGCGTCGGCTCGGCGGGCCCCGGGGCCGAGGCGGTCGTGGTGCTCGGCTATCGGGACGCGGGGCCGCGGGCCAACGCGATGAACCGGTGGCGGGTGCGCGCGGGCCTGCGCTCGATCGACCCGACGGCCACCGAATCCCGGCTGGTCCTGTGTGGCGGTGCGTGCGCGGGACCGGTCTCCGAGGCGGCGCTGATGGCCGACTACGCCACGGGGGAACGGGGCTATCGCGGTGACCTGGTGCTCGAGGAGTCGAGCCGATCCACCTGGGAGAACATCGCTTTCGCGATTCCGTTCCTGAAGGACGCCGACCGGATCAAGATCGTCTCCCTGCCCACGCACGCCGCGACCGGGCGCGACTATCTCTGGGAGCAGAGCCCGGAACTGGCCGTACGGCTGGTGCGGAGCGGGGAGTACCGCTTCGGTGAATGGATGCCGCTGAAACCGGTGGTCGCGCTCTACGGGGTGATTCGGAATCTGCGCGGCCGATACCGGGCCGAACACGACGACGAGAGTGCCTGATGCGGCGCGCCCGCGCGCGTCGCCCATAATCGGCGCATGACCCTGCCACCCGGAACCCCCGACCTGGAGGTCCTCGACCTCCTCGTGTCGGTGGCCGAGCTGGGCAGTCTGGGCGCGGCCGCCCGCCGCCACGGCATCAGCCAGCCCGCCGCCAGCATGCGGATCCGCGCCCTGGAACGGCGGATGCGGGTCAAGCTGCTCGACCGCGGCCCCACCGGCTCCGCGCTGACCGACGCGGGCCACGCCGTGGTCGAGCACGCGCGGATCGTGCTCGCCGCGGTGCGCGATCTCGTCGACGACGTCGACCGTCTGCGCGCCGCGGCCGCGCCACGGTTGCGCATCGCGGCCTCGAAAACGATTGCCGACCACCGTATTCCGCACTGGCTGGCCGCGCTGCGCACCGACCATCCCGAGGTGCTGATCTCGCTGGAGGTGGAGAACTCGACCCAGGTCGCCGCGCTCGTGCGCGACGGCGTCGCCGATCTGGGCTTCGTGGAGGGCCCGCATCCGCCCGCCGGGCTCGGCAGCCGCGTGCTCGGCACCGACGACCTGGTCGTCGTGGTCGCGCCCGACCACCCCTGGGCGCGCCGGACCACCCCGGTCGCGCTCGCCGAACTCGCCGGCACCGCCCTGCTGTGGCGTGAACCCGGGTCTGGCACCCGCGACACCGTCTGGGACCTGCTCAGCACCGCCGCGACGCCCGCGGGCCCGGCCGCCGAACTCGGCTCGGCCGCCGCCATCGTGGCGGCGGCCCGCACCGGCATGGCCCCCGCCGTCCTGAGCCGGCTGATCGCCGCGCCCGATCTGGCGACCGGCGCGCTGGTGGCGGTGCCGTGCGCCGACGCCGCCCGGCTGACCCGCAAATTCCGAGCCATCTGGCGCCGCACCACGCCGCCCTCGGGGCCCGGCGAACTGCTCGTCGACCGTGCCGCGCAACTCGAGATCGCCCGCTCGCCGGTGGTGGGACTTCCGAACGAGGGTGCATCGCCGCAGGTAGAGGGCGTGGAGCCGCAGCGCTAACTGGCGTAACTGTCCGGTAATTGCCCGAAACGTCCGCCGTAACGCGGCGTTCGGAGCATGTGCCGCATGACAGCCACTCCCTTTTCCTCGGCCCGGCCCCGGCCGCCCGATCCGGGCGCGGGCCGCCGCAGCGCACCGGCCCGTCGCATCCGTGACGTCCTGCGCGCCCGCATCCGCAGCGGCGTCTACGGCACCCGGCCGCTGCCCGCCGAGGCCCAGCTCGCCGCCGACTTCGCCACCAGCCGCAATATCGTCCGCGACGCGCTCACCCTGCTCCGCGACGAAGGCCTGATCGACCGGGTGCCGGGCGCGGGCACGTTCGTCGTCGCCGAGAAGGCGGTGCAGGGCCTGGACCGCCTGCGCGGCCTGGCCGAGACCTTCGAGACCCGCAGCGACCGGGTGGTGAACCGGGTCCTGCTCGCCGAGGTCGTGCCCGCCACGCCGCTGGTCGCCGAACGGCTCGAACTGGAGGCGGGCGACCCGGTCGTCGCGCTGGAACGGGTGCGCTACCTCGACGGCGCCCCGCTGTCGCTGGACGCCAGCTACCTGACCGCCGACATCGGCATCCCACTGCTCGATAAGGACCTCACCGGCTGTGACGTGTTCGGCCTGCTCGAAGCCGAGCTCGGGCTGCCGCTGGGCTCGGCCGCGGTCGCGATCGAGGCGGTCGCCGCCGATCCGACGGTCGCCGGGCTGCTGGAAGTCCGGGCGGGCTCCCCGCTGCTGTTCCTGGAGCGACTCACCTCCACCGATTCCGGCAGGCCCGTCGATCTCGAATACATCCGCTATCGCGGTGACCGGTTCTCCCTGTCCGGGCGGCTGGACCGCGTCCCGGTGACCCCGCGACGCACCGTCACCCGCGATTCCCACGAAAGGGGTTGATCCTCATGCAGATCCCATCGCTCACCGACCGGCGCGAGCTCGTCTGCGACGTTCTGATCGTCGGCGGCGGCACCGCGGGAACGATGGCCGCGCTCACCGCGGCCCGGCACGGCGCGAACGTGCTGCTGCTGGAGAAGGCGCACGTGCGGCACTCCGGCGCGCTCGCCATGGGCATGGACGGCGTGAACAACGCCGTGGTGCCCGGCAAGGCCAGCCCGGAGGACTACGTCGCCGACATCACCGTCGCCAACGACGGCATCGTCAACCAGCGCACCGTCTACGAGACGGCCACGCGCGGTTTCGAGATGGTGCAGCGCCTCGAGGGATACGGCGTCAAGTTCGAGAAGGACGAACACGGCGAATACGCGGTGCGCAAGGTGCACCGATCCGGCTCGTACGTGCTGCCGATGCCCGAGGGCCGGGATGTGAAGAAGGTGCTCTACCGCACCCTGCGGGCCCGCGACGTGCGCGCCAAGGTGACGATCTCCAACCGGGTGATGCCGGTACGGGTGCTCACCGTCGACGGCCGCGCGGTCGGCGCGGTCGGATTCGACACGCGCACCGGGGAATTCGTCACCATCTCGGCGGGCGCGGTGATCCTCGCCGCGGGCGCGTGTGGCCGCCTCGGGCTGCCCGCCTCGGGCTACCTCTACGGCACCTACGAGAACCCCACCAACGCAGGCGACGGCTACGCGATGGCCTACCACGCGGGCGCCGAACTGTCGGGCATCGAATGCTTCCAGATCAATCCGCTGATCAAGGACTACAACGGACCCGCCTGCGCCTACGTCGCGAACCCGTTCGGCGGCTACCAGGTCAACTCCGAGGGCAATCGTTTCGTCGACTGCGACTACTGGTCCGGGCAGATGATGGCCGAGGTCAAACGCGAACTCGACAGCGCGCGCGGGCCCATCTACCTCAAGCTGAGCCATCTGCCCGACGCCACGATCCGCGAGATCGAAGGCATCCTGCACACCACCGAGCGGCCCACCCGCGGCACCTTCCACGAGGGCCGCGGCACCGACTACCGCACCGGCGACATCGAGATGCACATCTCCGAGATCGGTTTGTGCAGTGGGCATTCGGCGTCGGGAGTCTGGGTCGACGAGCACGCCGCGACGACCGTCCCCGGCCTGTACGCCGCCGGTGACATGGCGCTGGTGCCGCACAACTACATGATCGGCGCCTTCGTCTACGGCGACATCGCCGGCGAGCACGCGAGCGCCTTCGCCCGCGGCGCGACGCATCCGGAACTGCCCGCCGACCAGATCGAGGCCGCCCACGACCTCATCTACCGCCCGCTGGGCAATCCCGACGGCCCGCCGCAGCCGCAGGTGGAATACAAGCTGCGCCGCTTCGTCAACGACTACCTGCAACCGCCGAAAGCGCAGTCCTACCTCGCGCTCGGCGTCGCCGCCTTCGAGCGGATGCACGCCGAGATCGCCGCCATGGGCGGGCAGACACCGCACGAACTGATGCGCTGTGCCGAGGTGAGCTTCATCCGCGACTGCGCCGAGATGGCGGCCCGCGCCTCCCTGCGCCGGACCGAAAGCCGGTGGGGGCTCTACCATCAGCGCGCCGACTGGCCCGCCCGCGACGACGCGGAATGGTTCTGCCACCTCAATCTCTATCGCGGCGCGAGCGGGTCGATGGAGTTCCGCACCCGCCCGGTCGCCCCGTACATCGTGCCGGTCCCCGGTTTCGTCCGGCCCGACGGCGTCGCCGATGTCGCCGCGCCCGACCTCGTCGGCGCGTGGGGTGCCCGATGAGCGCGCGCCTGCTGACCCTGCTCGACCTGGCCGACGAGTGCCCGGAACTCGACGACCTCACCCCGTACCTCGCCGACCCCGATCCCGAGGTCCGGCGCACGGCCCTGTCGGTGCTCAGCGAGACCACCGAGGACTGGGCCGCGGCGGCGCCGATCATCGCCGGCGCCCTCGCCGATGCCGACGTCGACGTCCGGCACACCGCGATCGGGCTGCTCACCGAACTGCTCGAGGTGCTGGTCCCCGGACCGGAATTCGATGCGGCCCTGCGGGACTGCGTCGCCGCGCCGGAACCGGCGGTGCGCTCGGCCGCGATCGAGGCGCTGTGGCGGCACCGCAGGGCGAGCGCCGGGGACCTGCTCGGGTGGCTGGCCGACCCCAACGCGACCGTGCGGCGCACCGTCGTCGGCGGACTCACCTCGGTCGACGCCATCGACGAACTCGCGGCCGCGGCGGCCGACGAGGACCTGAACGTCCGGATCGGCGTCGCGAAAGGGCTTGCCGCCGTCGGTGATCCGCGCGGCGCCGTCACGCTGCTGGCCCTGGCCGGCGACCCGGAACCGCTGGTCCGGGCCGCCGCGCTGGCGAGCCTGGCCGGCACCGGGTGCGACGACCAGGCCGCCGCCGTCGCCACCGCGGCGATGACGGATCCGGCCTGGCAGGTCCGGCAGGGCGCGGCGGTCGCGCTGGCCGCGGCCGATCCCGAGCTGGCGGCGGCCCCACTGCTGTCGGCCGTCTCCGACCCCAATCTCGATGTCCGTAAGGCGGCGGTGCGCGCACTGGCCGAACGGATCGCCGAACGCCGTGACATCACCACGGCGTTGCAGCGGGCACTCGACGACCCGGACGCCGACGTCCGCGCCTTCGCCCGCATCGGTATCGCCAACTCTGGAAAGGAACTCTGATGGCCCTGGTCAATGCCCGTCTCGATGTCCCCGTCTCGGTCGACGAGGCCACCTGTATCGACGGCTGCACGCTGTGCGTCGACATGTGCCCGCTCGATTCCCTCGCCATTCATCCGGAATCGGGCAAGGCCTACATGCACGTCGACGAGTGCTGGTACTGCGGGCCGTGCGCCGCGCGCTGCCCGGTCGGCGCCGTCACCGTCAACATCCCGTTCCTGTTGCGCTAGAAGAAGAACGGATCGACCCATGAGCTCTGCCTGCTTACGCCTGACCGCGCTGCTGCTCGGTGCCGCCGCGGTCGCTACCCTGGCCACCGGCTGCGGCGCCGGTGACGACGGCAAGACCGTCACCGTGAACATCGGCTACCAGTCCAAGACCATCAACACCGTCACCGCGGGCACCCTGCTCCGCGACCGCGGCACCTTCGAGGCCGAACTCGCGGCACTGGGCAAGACCACCGGCCTGACCTACCGGGTGGAGTGGAAGGACTTCGCCGCGGGTCCGCCGCTGACCGCGCAGATGCTGGCCGGACAGGTCGACATCGGCTCGATGGGCGACGCGCCGATCCTGGTGAACGGCTCCAAGACCCGTGATCACGCGGATGTGAAGTCGGAGCTGATCGCGGTCACCGGCTACAACCTGCGCGGTTCGCTCAACCAGATCGTCGTCCCGCTCGATTCGCCCGCGGCCACCCTGGCCGATCTGCGCGGGCAGATCGTGTCGACCAGTGTCGGTTCGGCCGCGCACGGCATGCTGGCGACCGGGCTGTCGGCGGCGGGGATGACCCTCGACGACGTGAAGCTGCTCGGCCAGGACCCCGCCGTCGGCGCCTCGGCGCTACAGGGCGATCAGGTCGCCGCGCTGGCCCAGTTCGTGCCGTGGCCACAGAAACTCGTGCACGACGGCAAGGCCCGGCTGCTCTACGACGGCGGCAGCGCGGGCATCCCGACCTTCCACGCTGTCGTGGCCAACGAGCGGTTCGGGACCCGGCACCCCGATGTCGTCACCGCGTTCCTCACCGCCCAGCGCAAGACCACCGACTACCTCAACCAGCAGCCGCTCGAGGCCGCGCAGCGGGTCGCCGAGATCACCGGTCTGCCCGCCGAAGTCGTCTACCTCTACAACGGCCCGAACGGCCTGGTGAGTTTCGACCCGACGATCAAGCCACGGCAGGTCGACGCGCTCGGCACCCTGCTGCCGTTCCTGAAGAGCCTGGGCGCGCTGTCCGACCTGAACCTCGGCGACTTCGTCGACGACCGGTATGTGCGGGCGGTCTACGGCGCCGGTTACGAGACCGCACGGGACTCGGTGACCGCGCCGTCGCCGCTGACCGGCACCGACAGCGTGTGCGGGGGAGTGGTCGACGGACTCGCGACCGCCTCGGAAGCCTGGTTCGCCGATCCGGCGACGACGTCGGTCGCCCGGACCCCGACCTGCCTGCTGCGGCAGATCGCGACCACGGGCGGCACCGTACGCGCCGCCTACGTTCCCGACCACGGCACCGGGACCAGACTGTTCGCCGCGACCGCGACCTGGGTCAGCGATCCCGGCGCCGGACCCGACGATCGGTTGCTGCCGTTCGCGATTCGCGCCGACGCGCAGCAGTACGCCGCCGCGCATCCGGGCGCCACGGTCATCGATTACCAGGCAGCACTGAAGTCCCGCTAGTTCCGTCACGTGAGACCAGGAGGCTCACCATGACCGTTTCCGCAGAACCCCTCGCCGCTCCGGTCGCGGCACCCGACACCGCCGTGCCCCGCGCGGAGTCACCCACCCGCTTCACGATTCCGCGCCGGGCGCGCAGGACCGTCCTGACCGCCGTCCCGCTGCTGGCGCTGCTGCTCGCGTGGCATCTGCTCACCACCTATCAGGTGGTGCTGTGGCTGCGCTTCGACAAGATCCCCACGCCCGCCGCGGTCTTCGAGTCGTTCCGCACCCAGCTGGGCGCGGCGAGCTACTACCGCGACATCGTCTCCAGCACCCGGCGCATCCTGGTCGGCTTCGGCCTGGCGACGGTGTCCGGTGTCCTGATCGGGATGGCGGTCGGCCGCTCGGCCGTCGTCAGCGCCCTGATCCGGCCGGTGCTCGAGGTCTTCCGCCCGATCCCCGCGATCGCGCTGGTGCCGCTGGCGATCCTGCTGTTCCCGACCGGCGAGCAGGGCATCGTGTTCATCACCTTCTTCGCCGCCTTCTTCCCGGTGGCGGTGAGCACCATCCACGCCATGCACGCGCTGCCCCGGGTGTGGGAGGAGGCGGCGCACACCCTCGGCGCGCGCCGGCGCGACATCCTCTTCCAGATCGCGCTGCCCGGCGCGCTGCCCGGCATCTTCTCCGGCCTGTCCGTCGCGATGGGCGTGGCCTGGATCTGCGTGATCAGCGCCGAGATGATCTCGGGGCAGTTCGGGATCGGCTATTTCACCTGGCAGTCCTACGGCCTGCTGGACTATCCCGGCGTGATCGTCGGCATGCTCACCATCGGGCTGCTCGGCTGGTTCACCGCCTGGCTGGTGGAACTGGCGGGGCGCCGGGTGAACCGGTGGCTGCCGAGGGCGCAGCGATGAGCGCCGGCGCCGCGGTGCGGCTGGCCGGCCTGCGCATCGCCTACGGTGCGAGCCTCGCTGCCGAAGTGGATCTCGACATCGAGGCCGGACAGATCGTCGTCCTGCTCGGTCCCTCGGGCTGCGGCAAATCCACGGTGCTGCGCGCGATGGCCGGTCTGCTGCCACCGGTCGGCGGCACGGTCTCGGTCGACGGCGGGCCCGCGGCACAGCACTGCTCAATGGTGTTCCAGGAGGACGCGCTGCTGCCGTGGCGCACCGCCCGGCGCAATGTCGAATTCGCGCTGAAGCTGCGCGGCGTCGCCCGCCGGGACCGCCGCGGCGAGGCGCAGGAACTGCTGAACCTGGTGGGGCTCACCGACTTCGGTGATCACCTGCCCGGCGCGCTGTCGGGCGGCATGCGCCAGCGGGTGCAATTGGCGCGGACGCTGGCGGCCCGACCGCGGGTGCTGCTGATGGACGAACCGTTCGGCGCGCTGGACGCGCAGACCCGCGCCGACATGCAGCGCCTGCTCATCTCGGTGTGGCAGCAACGGCGGACCACGGTCCTGTTCGTCACCCACGACGTCGACGAGGCGCTGCTGCTGGCCGACCGCATCGTGCTGCTCACCCCGCGCCCTGCCCGCATCCAGCGGGTGATCGAGATCGACGCGCCCCGCGCGCCGGGCGCGCGATTCGAGCCCGAATTCGCCCGTCTGCGTTATGAGATCCTCGCCGCGCTCGGCGAGCCGAACGAGAAGGAACTACAGCCATGAGCTTCGTCGTCGGAGCCGCCTGCGTGGACGTGCTCGACCGCGCCTGCGTGGAGGAATGCCCGGTCGACTGCATCTACACCGGTGACCGGATGGCCTACATCCATCCCACCGAGTGCGTGGACTGCGGTGCGTGCGAGCCGGTCTGCCCGGTCGAGGCGATCTCGCTCGCCGAGGACGTCCCGGCGGGACAGGAGGGCTTCGTCGCGGCGAACGCCGCCTTCTTCGACCTGCCGCTGCCCGGACGCGACGCCGCGCTCGGATCGCCGGGCAGCGCCGCCGCGGTGGGTGATCTCGGCGTGGACACGCCCTTCGTCGCGGAGTACCGGAAGTGACGGCCGCGCGTCATCCACTGCGCGTGGCGATCATCGGGGCGGGACCGGCCGGTATCTACGCCGCCGACGCATTGATGAAGTCCGATGCCGATGTCAGCATCGACCTCTACGAGCGCATGCCCGCGCCCTTCGGCCTGATCCGCTACGGCGTCGCGCCCGACCACCCGCGCATCAAGGGCATCATCACCGCCCTGCACAAGGTCCTCGACAAGGACCAGGTGCGCCTGCTCGGCAACATCGACTACGGCACCGACATCACCCTCGACGACCTGCGTCAGTTCTACGACGCGGTCATCTTCTCCACCGGCGCCAACGCCGACCGCGCCCTGCCCATCCCGGGCATCGACCTCGACGGCTCCTACGGTGCCGCGGACTTCGTGTCCTGGTACGACGGGCACCCCGACGTGCCGCGTTCGTGGCCGCTGGAGGCGGAGAAGGTCGCCGTGCTCGGTGTCGGCAACGTCGCCCTCGACGTGGCCCGTGTGCTGGCCAAGACCGGTGACGAACTGCTGCCGACGGAGATCCCGCCGAACGTCTACAAGGGTCTGAAGGCCAACAAGGCCGTCGAGGTCCATGTCTTCGGCCGTCGTGGTCCCGCCCAGGCCAAGTTCACCCCGCTCGAGCTGCGCGAGCTCGACCACTCGCCGACGATCGAGGTCATCGTCGACCCGGAGGACATCGACTACGACGAGGGCTCCGAGGCCGCGCGCCGTAACTCCAAGCAGGTCGACATGGTCGCCAACACTCTCGAGCAGTGGGCGATCCGCGATCAGGGCAACCGCCCGCACAAGCTGTTCCTGCACTTCTTCGAGTCCCCGGCCGAGGTCATCGGTGAGGACGGCAAGGTCGTCGGCCTGAAGACCGAGCGCACCCAGCTCGACGGCACCGGCAACGTCAAGGGCACCGGCGAGTTCAAGCAGTGGGACGTGCAGGCCATCTACCGCGCCGTCGGCTACCGCTCCGGCGAGGTGGCCGACATCCCGTTCGACGAGGACACCGGCACCGTTCCCCACACGGCGGGCCGGGTGCTCGCCGACGGGGGACCGCTGCCCGGTGTGTACGTGACCGGCTGGATCAAGCGCGGCCCGGTCGGCCTCATCGGCCACACCAAGGGCGACGCCAACGAGACCGTCGCCTGCCTGCTCGACGACCGGCCCGGCCTGGCTCGACCCGCCCGTCCCGAGCCCGGCGCCGTTCTCGAATTCCTCACCGGCGCGGGCATTCCGTTCACCACGTGGACCGGCTGGTACCGCCTCGACGCGCACGAACGCGCGCTGGGCGTGCCCGAGGGCCGGGAGCGGGTCAAAGTCGTCGAACGCGCGGAGATGCTGCGCGCCAGCCTCGGCCGATGAAGGGCACACCCATGCGCTTGCTCAATTCTCCGACCGCGGGACCGGGCACCACCGCCCTCACCGCCCCGGACTCCCCGACGACGGTGTACTGCGTCGTCTCCGGGAAGGGCGGCGTCGGAAAGTCCAGTGTCACCGTGAATCTGGCGGTCGCCCTCGCCCGGCGCGGCCTGCGCGTCGGCCTCATGGACGCGGATGTGCACGGGCACTCCATCCCCGCCATGCTCGGCATCACCACCGGACCGACGCTGGTGGAGCGAAGGATGGTGCCACCCACCGTCTTCGGTCTCCGGGTGCTCTCGGTCGGGATGTTCGCCGAGGACAACGCGCCGATCGTGTGGCGGGGCCCGATGCTGCATCACGCGCTGCGGCAGTTGGTGCACGACGTCGACTGGGGCGAGCTCGACGTCCTGCTGATCGATATGCCGCCCGGCACCGGTGACATCGCCATCTCCCTCGCCCAGCTGCTGCCCGCCGCGCAACTCCTGGTCGTCACCACGCCCCAGCGCACCGCGGCCCGGATCGCCGAGCGGGCGGGGGCCGTCGCCGCCAAGACCGGGCAGCGGGTCGCGGGCATCATCGAGAACATGTCCTGGTACGACACCCCCGACGGCACCAGGCACACCCTGTTCGGCGCGGGCGGTGCCACCGCCGTCAGCCGGGCGCTGAGCGGACTCCTCGACACCTACTGTCCCGTGCTCGGCCGGATCCCGTTCGATCCCGGCGTGTGCGCGGCGGGTGACGACGGCGCCCCGTTCACCCACACGGCCCCGGAGTCCGCGGCTGCCCGCGCGGTCGCCGAGATCGCCGCGACCCTGGCCGCCGCCCGCTCGCTCCACTCCGGCTGACCGCGGGCCGAGACCCCGATGAACCGCTCGGTACAGCGAAATGGTGCGTAAGCGACACGGACGGCTCTAGTCTGTATCCGCTACACACTGTGGAGGTTGGATCAATGACGGTCGAGATCGTGACCGAGCCGGCGCCGGAGGACCTGTGGACCGGATCGGGCCGGGCCGCCGGTGCGCCGCCGACGTCGATGATCGAGCGGATGACGCTGATCCTCGACGCGTTCGACGCGACCACCCCCACGCTCACGCTGCTCGGCCTGGCCGAGCGCACCGGACTACCGCGCTCCACGGTGCACCGCATCCTCGACCAGATGATCCGGCTGCGCTGGCTCGCGCACACTCCCGGCGGCTACCGCCTCGGGCTGCGCGTGCTGGAACTGGGTGGGCTGGCCGCCGAGCACAACGAGCTGCGCGAGGTCGTCGGCCCGCTGCTCTACGACCTGAGCCAGCGCACCGGCCTGATCGGGCATCTCGCCGTGCTCGACGGGCGCGAGGTGCTGTTCCTGGACCGGGCAGGCGGTCGCAGCCAGGTCGCCATCCCCACCCGCGTCGGCGGGCGGTTGCCCGCGCACTGTACGGCGGTCGGCAAGGCGCTGCTGGCCACGCTCGAACCGGGCATCGCGGAGGCCTCGCTGCGCGGGGTCACCACGCCGCGCACCGCCCGGACCATCATCGATCGCGCCGAACTGCACCGGGAACTGGCCCGGATCCGCAATCGGCAGGGTGTGGCCGTCGACTCCGAGGAATCGCTGCCCGGCGTCGGCTGCGTCGCGGTGCCGATCCGCGGCCGCGGTGTCGCGCTGGCCGCGATCTCGTTGTCGGGCACGGTGCAGGGCGACCGCAGCGCCCTCGACACCGCGCGGCTCGCCCGCGCGCTGGCCGAGGTGGCCAAGGAAGCGGCGCGTGCCCTGGGTCCCCGGCACGGCCGCCCCCTCTGACCGAGTCTCAGCCCCGCGCCATCGCGCGGCCCGCCGCGCGGCCGGAGAAGATGCACCCGCCGAGGAACGTGCCCTCGAGCGCGTTGTAGCCGTGCACGCCGCCACCGCCGAAACCGGCGACCTCACCGGCGGCGAACAGCCCGGGGAACACCTCGCCGTCCGGACGCAGCACCCGGGAGTCCAGATCGGTCTGCAAGCCGCCCAGTGTCTTGCGGGTCAGGATGTTCAGCCGCACCGCGATGAGCGGACCGTGCGCCGGATCGAGAATCCGGTGCGGCTTGACCACGCGCCCCGCCTTGTCACCGAAGTACTTGCGCGCGTTGTTGATCGCGGACACCTGCGCGTCCTTGGTGTACGGATTGGTGACCTCGCGGTCCCTGGCGACGATCTGGCGCTCCAGCACGGCGGCGTCCAGCTTCGGTCCGCGGGCGATCGCGTTCATCCCGTCGACGAGCTCGGTCAGCGAGTTCGCGACCACGAAGTCCACGCCGTGCTGCTTGAACGCCTCCACCGGTCCCGGCGCGCCCTTGGCGACCCGGCTGCGCAGGGTGAGCTTGAGATCCTTGCCGGTGATGTCAGGATTCTGCTCCGAGCCCGAGAGCGCGAATTCCTTCTCGATGATCGTCTGATCGAGCACGAACCAGGAGTAGTCGTGGCCGGTCGACAGGATCCGGCGCATGGTCTCGTTGGTGTCGAAACCGGGGAAACACGGTGCGGGCATACGGATTCCGTCGGCGTCGAACCACATCGACGACGGGCCGGGAATGATCCGGATCGCGTGATCGGGCCAGACCGGGTCCCAGTTGTTGATGCCCTCGGTGTAGTGCCACATCCGGTCCCGGTTCACCAGCGCGGCGCCCGCCTGCTCGGAGATGCCGAGCATCCGGCCGTCGACATAGGCGGGCACCCCGGAGATCAGCGTCTCCGGGCAGGGGCCGAGCCGGTCGGTGGGCCAGTTGCGGCGGATCAGCTCGTGCGCGTGCCCGATACCGCCCGAACTCACCAGCACCGCCGGCGCGTGGAAGGTGAACTCGCCCACCGTGTCCCGGTTCGAGGCCACTCCGCGCTCGGTGTCGCTCGGGGCCAGCACGCTGCCCGTGATTCCGGTGACGGCGCCGTCGGCGACGATCAGCTCGTCGACCCGGTGCCGGAACGCGAAGCGCACCAGGCCGCGGGCCTCACCGGCGAGCACGGGCTCGAGGAAGACGCGCAGCACCTCGGGGCCGGTGCCCCAGGTGAGATGGAACCGGGGGACCGAGTTGCCGTGCCCGTCGGCCAGCCCGCCGCCCCGCTCGGCCCAGCCGACCAGCGGGGTGACCCGAAGGCCCAAGGCGTGCAGGTAATCCCGCTTCTCGTCGGTGGCGAACCGGACGTAGGCCTGCGCCCACTGCCGCGCCATCCGGTCCTCGTCCTCGCGGTCGAAACCGGCCGAGCCGAGCCAATCCTGCAGCGCCAGTTCATAGGAATCCTTGATACCGAGCCTGCGCTGCTCGGGGCTGTCGACGAAGAACAACCCGCCCAGCGACCAGAATGCCTGGCCACCGAGATTGGCGCGGTTCTCCTGCTCGACGACCAGGACCTTGCGGCCGGCCAGGACCAGCTCGTGCGTGGCGACCAGGCCGGCGAGGCCTGCGCCGACGACGATCGCGTCGGGGGTGAAGTCGTCGGTGGGCTCTGACACTGTGCTCGACATCCACGGAACGTAGCATTGGTGCGTCGGTGGCCGGGGGTAAGTATTGGAAAATGCCCTGACCAGCGGCGTTTCGTTCGAGAGAGGTCTGGGAATCCATGAAAGTCCGAACCCGTACCGGTGCCGCGCTGCTGGTGTTCACGGTGCTCGCCGGTCTCGGCGCCACCTCCTGCTCGCGGTCGGAGCGGTGGTGCGAGCGTGACCAGGGCGATGTCCTCGTCGAGAACTCCTACTGCGAGCGCGGCGTCCCCGGCTACGAATGGGAGCCCGACCACGACAAGCCCAAGAAGAAGAAAAAGCCGAAGAAGCACTGATTCGCCTGCGGCCTTGTGCCGCAGGATGATCCGAGACCCGACCGTGGCGCAAGAGATGCCGACTTCGGATCGAGTCGATGCAGGTCAGCGGGTATCCCACCCCTGAGCGCGCCGAATACCGTTGTGGTGGACGGTGATCGCTCATCTCTATTTCTCACAACGGCGTGAGTGGGTGGGTGCCATGACCAATCGGAAGGTAATTCGTAACGTCGCACGACGGACAGCCCGGGTGCTGTCGGTGTTGCTACTGGCCGCGGGGATCGGGACAGCGATGTCACCGGGACTGACGGCGTTCGCGCAGAGTTGCGCCACGCTCGATGTCGTAGTCGCCCGTGGCACACAGGAACCCGGCTATCTCGGCGCCGTGGTCGGCGATCCGCTCTACGCGGTGCTGAGTGCGCAGCTACCGGTCGACACCACCGCCCACCGGGTCGAATACCCCGCGGATCTGCTGGTGCCCTCCTCGGTCAGTGACGGCACCCGGGCGATGACGACGCATGTGCTCGCCCAGGCCGCGGCCTGCCCCGATCAGCGGTTCGTGCTCGTCGGTTACTCGCAGGGCGCGGCGGTCGCGCACGGTGTGCTCGGTTCGCCGGCGATGATGATCCTGCCCGGGATGTGGGTGCTGCCCCCGGAGGTGTCCTCGCGCGTGGTGGCGGTGCTGCTGTTCGGTGACCCGCTGCGGCTCGTCGGCGGCACGGTCGCGCCGTTGTACGCCGATCGCACCGCGAACTACTGCACCGCGGGCGATCCCGTGTGCGCGGGCGGGGTGTTCCCCACGGCGCACGGCGCCTACAGCTGGGCCTTCGCGAACGCCACCGGTCAGGTGAACGCGCGGCTGTGAGGCCCGCTGCCCGTCGTCGTCAGGCGACGGGCAGTACCCCGGCCAGGACAGCGCCGATCTGCGCCACCGCGCGGTCGACGCTGCCGGTCGGCTGGAACAGATGACTCAGCGTCAGCCGGACCATGATCTCGACGAACGAGGTCAGCTCGTCGTCGGAGAGTTCGTCGAGCCGGTAGGACTGGCGCACGGTCCCGGTGAGCGTGGCGACCGCGCGGCCCAGGACCGGCTCCGGGTCGCTCATCAGCGCGGGCAGCAGGGCGGTGTCACCGTCGGTTCGCGCCGCGAGCACGGCCTTGATCAGGGTGTTGTCCCCGGCGTTGCGCAGCGCGTAGTCCGCGGCGGCGGTCATGCCCGCGATGGGGTCGGTCGGATGCTCGGCCAGCGTCTCGGCGATGCCGGCCAGATAGACGCCCAGTTCGCGCTCGATCAGCGCGTCGGCCAGCGCCTGCTTGGTGCCGATCTCCTTGTACAGGACCGGCCTGCTGATGCCGACCTCCTTGGCCACGCGCGACATGTTGACCGCGCCCCACCCTTCGGTGACGACCATCGTGCGGGCGGCATCGAGCATGCGGTCACGCAACAGCAGACGCATCTCGGCGTGGAAGTTCGGCGATTCGGCCACTCGATCATCGTACATGTGCTATCGAATCTGCTCGTTCATTGACAAACACTCCAACAGTGTATTCACTGAGAACACATTGCGCTATGTTGTAAACGAAGACGGCAACAACCGAGCCTGTGTCTCGGCGATCAGGAGAATGACAATGACGACATCTCGTATCGACGACCACGAAGGGTCGACGGCGGTCCTGCACTGGCGTGACCCCAAGCGGTACCTCTGGCTGTTCGGCCTGATCGCGCCCAGCGCGACACTGCTGGCCGTCGCCTTCGTGTGGACGTTCAACCAGCTGGGCTGGACCGCGGTCGCGCCGGTCTGGTGGTGGCTCGGGCCGCTGCTGGTCTACGTGCTGCTGCCGATCCTGGATCGCTTCTTCGGCCCCGACGGCAAGAACCCGCCGGAGGAGATGATGGAGCGGCTGGAGAACGACAGGTACTACCGGTACTGCACCTACGCCTACATCCCGCTGCAGCTGGTCAGCCTGGTGTTCGCCTGCTACCTGTGGTCGGCGCAGAACCTGTCCTGGCTCGGCGTCGAGGGTGGTCTGGGCCTGGTGTCCAAGATCGGCCTCGCCTTCACCATCGGCGCGATGGGTGGCATCGGCATCAACACCGCGCACGAGCTCGGGCACAAGAAGGACGAGCTGGAGCGCTGGCTGTCGAAGATCACCCTCGCGCAGACCGGGTACGGCCACTTCTACATCGAGCACAATCGCGGTCACCACGTGCGGGTGTCCACCCCGGAGGACCCGGCCAGCGCCCGCTTCGGCGAGTCGTTCTGGACCTTCCTGCCGCGCAGTGTGTGGGGCAGCCTGGTCTCGGCCTGGGAGCTCGAGCGCACCCGCCTCGAACGACTCGGCAAGAGCCCGTTCAGCATCCACAACGACGTGCTCAACGCCTGGCTGATGACGGTGGTGCTGTGGGTGGCGCTGGTCGCGGTGTTCGGCCCGGTGATCCTGCCGTTCCTGCTGATCCAGGCCGTGTACGGCTTCTCGCTGCTGGAGACGGTGAACTACCTCGAGCACTACGGCCTGCTCCGGCAGAAGACCGCCTCGGGCCGCTACGAGCGCTGCACCCCCGAGCACAGCTGGAACTCCGACCACATCGTCACCAACATCTTCCTGTACCACCTGCAGCGGCACAGCGATCACCACGCCAACCCGACCCGGCGCTACCAGACGCTGCGGCACATGGACGGCGCGCCCGAACTGCCCAGCGGCTACGCCAGCCTGATCGGCCTGGCCTACCTGACGCCGCTGTGGCGCAAGGTGATGGACCCGCGCGTGCTCGCGCACTACGACGGTGACATCACCCGGGTGAACATCCAGCCCGCGAAGCGGGACAAGGTCCTGGCGAAGTACGGAGCGCGCTGATGGCTGCCTACACCTGTCCGGTCTGCGACTACCGCTACGACGAGAGCGCCGGCGCGCCCCGCGAGGGTTTCCCGGCGGGCACCGCCTGGTCGGCCATCCCCGACGACTGGTGCTGCCCGGACTGCGGGGTCCGCGAGAAGCTCGACTTCGCCCCGAGCGAGGAGGTGTCGCGATGAGCGACTACAAGCTGTTCCGTTGCGTGCAATGCGGTTTCGAATACGACGAGGCGCTGGGCTGGCCCGAGGACGGCATCGAGCCGGGCACCCGCTGGGACGACATCCCCGATGATTGGTCGTGCCCGGACTGCGGCGCCGCCAAGGCCGACTTCGAGATGCTCGAGGTGAGTCGCGGATGAGCGGCCGGATCGTCATCGTCGGCACCGGCGTCGCCGGTGCCACCGCGGCCCAGACGTTGCGGCGCGAGGGCTACGTGGGGGAGATCGTCCTGGTCGGCGACGAGCCCGACCTGCCCTATCGCAGGCCCGCGGTATCGAAGGAACTGCTGGCGGGCACCGGTTCGTTCGATCGCGCGGTGCTCAAGCCGGTGAAGTTCTGGGTCGACAACCGGATCGATCTGCGTCCCGCGTTCGGCGTGGAGTCCGTCGACACCGACCGGGCGACCGTGCGCCTGGGCACCGGCGAGGTGCTCGGCTACGACAGCCTGCTGCTGGCCACCGGCGCCCGCGCGCGGGCGATCGACACCGCGTCGACCCGGGTGCACACGCTGCGCACCCGCGCCGACATCGCCGCGCTCCAGGCGGCGATCACCGCGGGCGGCTCGCTGCTGATCATCGGTGGTGGGCTGATCGGCTGCGAGGTCGCCGCCACCGTCCGTGGCCTGGGCGCGCGGGTGACCCTGCTCAATGCCGGTCCCGCGCTGATGGATCGGGTGGTGCCGGCGGTGGTGTCGGACCTGATGCGACGGATCCACGAGGAACACGGAGTCGTGGTGGCGAACGACGCGCTGACCACCCAGCTGGTCGACGCCGGTGACGGCGTCACCGCCACCGCCGCCGACGGGCGCACCTGGTCGGCCGCCGCCGCGCTCGTCGCCGTCGGTTCGGTCCCGGAGACGGCACTGGCCGAGGCCGCCGGGATCGCCGTCAACGACGGCATCGTCATCGACCAGCACTACCGCACCTCGGCGGCGGGGGTGTTCGCCGCGGGCGACGCCACCACCGGATTCCATCCGCTGCGTGGCGAATTCGAACGCGGCCAGCACTGGAACTCCGCGATGACCGCCGGTGCGGCCGCCGCGCTGTCGATCCTCGGCCATCCGGCCACGCCCGCGGAGGTCCCGTGGGGCTGGACCGATCAGCACGGTGTCTCGATGCAGTTCGCCGGGTGGCTGCATCCGCACGACGAGCTGATCGTCGACGGTGACCTCGACGGCAAGGACTTCCTCGCCGTGGCCCTGCGCGATCGACGGCCGGTGGGCGCCGTCGCCCTGCGCAGGCCCCGCGAGCTGCGGGCGATCCGTCCGCTGATCGCGGCGGGGGAGCCGTGGCAGTCGGCGGAGCCGGTCGCCGCGCACTGATCGGACACCGGTCGCCACACGCACCGGGCCGCTCCCGAGGTGATCTCGGAAGCGGCCCGGTGTCGTCACATGGTGCCTACCAGTGCACGCCGGGCAGCATCCGGCTCACCCGGGCGGCCGGGCTCGGCATCACCATCAGCGGGGTGAGCACCGGAGCCAGGACGGTGAGCGCGTTGCGGCTGGGCTCGGCCGGTTCGGCGGGCTCGGGCGCGGGCTCGGCCAGCACCGGCTTGCCCTGGGCGGCAGTGGATTCGCCGAACAGACGGAAACCGGTGTGCATGATGGTCCGCTTGAGCGAGGGCAGGAACATCTCCACGGCCTGCGAGAAGGTGCCGACCGGGGTGTCGATCCGGTCGGGCCGTTCCAGCATGGCACGCACCACGATCCGGGCGGCCCGCTCGGGATCGGGCAGCGGCAGGGCCCGGTAGAGATCGGTGGGCGCGATCATCGGGGTCCGCACCAGCGGCATCCGGATGGACGTGAAAGTGACACCGTCGCCGCGGTTCTCGACGGCGGCGATATCGCTGAAGTTGTCCAGCGCCGACTTGCTGGCGGCGTAGGCGGCGAAGCGCGGAACCTTGGTCTGCACCGCGATCGAGGAGATGTTGACGATGTGGCCGAAGTGCCGCTCGCGCATCGACGGCAGCAGCGCCAGGATCAGCCGCACGGCGCCGAAGTAGTTCACCGCCATGGTCCGCTCGAAGTCGTGCATGCGGTCCACCGAGTTGGCCACCGAGCGACGGATCGACCGGCCCGCGTTGTTGATCAGGTAGTCCACATGGCCGTGCTCGCTCAGCAGCTGCCGCACCAGGCTGTCGACGGCGGCCGCGTCGGTGATGTCGCACGGGTAGGCGAACGCGGTGCCGCCGTCGGCCCGCACGGATTCCGCTGCGGCGGTGAGGTCTTCGACGCCGCGCGCCACCATCAGCACGGTGGCGCCGCGCTGGGCGACCGCGTGCGCGGTGGCCAGCCCGATGCCCGAGGACGCGCCGGTGATCAGCACGATCCGGCCCGCGAGCCGATCGGCGTCGGCCGGGACCCGCCCGCGCTGCGGGTCGAGGTTCGCGCGCCAGTAGTCCCACAGCCGCTGGGCGTAGGTGTCGAAGGCGGGCACCGTCAGCCCGGGCAGCTGCGCCCGGGTCGACTCGGCGACGAACTCGGCGGTGAACCCGACGTGCGGGGCGACCTCGGCCGGAATGCCCGCCTGCTCGAACAGGAAGTCGCGCACGGCATGGGCGCCGGGCACATGACCGAGACCGGCCAGCGCGCGGGCACTGCCCGGGACGGTGCCGATTCCCACCGGGCCGCCCGCGGCGCCGGCCAGGGCGCGGTAGATCTCGCCGAAGGGCTGCGGTTCCGGGTTGACCAGGTGGAACGTGCGGCCGTCGAGCCCGTCCTTGCGCGCCAGCCGGACCATCGCCTCGGCGACGTAGTCGACCGGAACCACGTTGGTCGCGCCCAGATCGGGCAGCGGCAGCGGCAGATCGGCGGGCAGCGCGGACAGCGCGTCGATCGCGGCGAAGAAGTAGTAGGGGCCGTCGATCTTGTCCATCTCGCCGGTGCGCGAATCGCCGACCACGATGGCCGGGCGGTACACCCGCCAGCGCAGATCGGTGGCCTCGCGGACCAGCTTCTCGGCCGCGAACTTGGTGCGGTGGTACGGCGAGGTCAGATTCTGGCCGAGATCGAAGTCCTCCTCGAAGAACTTGCCGCGGTGATCGCCCGCCACGGCCACCGAGGACACGTGATGCAGCACGGCGTCGAGCCGGCGCGCCAGCTCGATCACCGAGCGGGTGCCCGCGACATTGGCCGCGTGCGCGGTCTCCTCGTCGGCGGTCATGTCGTAGACCGCGCCCAGATGCAGCACGTGGTCGGCGCGCGGCGGCTCGTCGCCCAGGCCGAGGCCCTCGGCGGTCAGGTCGCCGACCAGCGCGAACACCCGGTCACCGTCGGGATGCTGCGCGGTGAGCGCGGTGAACTTGGCCAGCGACTCGGCACGCACCAGCACGTGCACGATCGCCGTGGGATCGGCGGCGAGCAGCCCCCGCACCACTCGCCGACCGAGAAACCCGGTACCGCCCGTCACGATGTAGGAAACCATCGCCCCTCCTGAAATTCTCGAAACACGGTGTCGTGCAACAGTGATCCGGCATGCGGCGGTGGATGCGGGCATCAAATGTGCGATATCCAGCAGCAGGTGGCTGGAGAGAAACCGGGCACATCGTCGTCCCGGCAGGCCCTAACCGTACTCGTCGGTAACCTAGCCGGGCAAGCTCGTGGCGCCCGGTCACCGTGTGGGAATTGTCACCGATCGTCGCAGGTCAAACGGTGTGTGTGACAGTTGATTTCAGTAACTGAGAGTTTCGGACAACTTGTCGCTACCGTCCGGCGAGGACGTCGTCGACGACACCGCGCATCCGCGCGCGGAACACCTCGGGGGCGAAGGTGAGCGCGTGAGCGCGGATCTTCGCCGGATCGTAGGCGGCCGAATCGAACTCGCCCATCAGCTCGGCCAGCGCCGCGACGACCTCGTCGTCGGCACCGGCGGGCACGTACTCGCCGCTGACCCCCGGGCGCACCGTATCGAGCGCGCCGCCCGACCCGACGGCGAGCACGGGCGCCCCGCACGCCATCGCCTCGACGGGGACGATGCCGAAGTCCTCGATACCCGGCATGAGCAGTGCCCGGCAGCGCCGGTACATGTCCTGCAACTGCTCGGCGGAGGTGGCGCCGAGGAAGGTCGTCTCCGGGCCCGCGATCGCCTCGAGCTGGGCGCGGAAGCGGCCATCGCCGAGCACGACCAGGCGCACCCCGGCCCGCTGCGCGGCGCGAATGGCCAGGTCGGCCCGCTTGTAGGGCACCAGCCGGCCCGCGCACAGGTAGAAGTCCTCGCGGGCGACGGCCGGGTCGGGAGTGAACCGCGCGACCTGGACCGGCGGGTTGACCACCGAGGCGGGCAGGCCCCACCAGTCGGTGACCCGCTGCGCGACCGCGTGCGAATTGGCGACGACGTGGGTGAGCCGGGGCGCGGCGCGCAGTTCCCCGCGCCGGGCCAGGGTGCCCAGGGTGGCGAGGGCGAGCTGACCGGCGCGCCCGCCCGCCTCCTGGGCCCGGAATTCGCGATCCCAGGCCCAGCGGGCCGGGCTGTGCACGTAGGCGACGACCGGTGCGTCGGTGGCCAGGGCGGCCTGGGTGGCGAAGGCGTGATGGCTGATCACCACCACGTCGTGGTCGCGCAGCGGCAGGCGGCGCAGCACCCGCGGCACCAGCGGCAGCAGGGGAGCGTGCCTGCCGCCGGTCAGGGAGTGGGCCCGGCTGAGCCAACTGTCGTGGACCGCGCCGACCGGTGCGCGGACGCCACCCGGTGCGACGATCGGTGCGAAAACCTGGGCGTCGGGCCAGGTTTCGACGAACTCGCCGACCACCGCCTCGGATCCGCCGAACTCGGTGAAACGTTCGTGCACGAGGGCGACACGGGTCATCGGGAGGTGCTCGTTTCGATCTGTCGGGGAGCCGCGGTGCGGCGCAGGGCGGGGGCGACGGGCCTGCCACGCAGCAGGCCGTCGACGGTGCCGTGCTCGATCGCGCGGCGATAGATCACGGCCGCCTCGGCGCAGGCGGCGACCGTGGCGCGCACCGCGTCGGCGTCGTGGGCGGCGGAGACGACGAAGGACTGGCCGAGCACGCCGCGCTCGAGGAGTTCCTGGAGGAACAGGGTCCGAAAGGCTTGGGACGGAGCACCTTCCGCGTCGAGGGTGCGGAAGATCAGGCAGGACGGGCGACCCAGGACCTGGAGGTGGTCGGCGAGGCCGAGCGTGGCGGCGGCCGCGTTCACGCCGTCGGCCAGGTCGCGACCGGCCCGCTCCATCCGGGCGATCGGGTCCTCGGTGCGGTAGGCGTGCACGACCGCGCGGAACGCGGCCAGCGCCGAGGTCTCCGGGCCGTGTGTGGTCGAGAGCAGGAACACCCGGTCCTGGTCGGTGCGCAGGCCGCCGCGCTCCATGTACTCGCGTTTGCCGGCGAGCGCGGAGATCGGGAAACCGTTGCCCATCGCCTTGCCCCAGCACGACAGGTCCGGCGTGACGCCGTAGACGGCCTGCGCGCCACCCGCCGCCCAGCGGAACCCGGTGATCATCTCGTCGAACACCAGCAGCGTGCCGTGCCGATCACACAGTGCGCGAACGCCTTCCAGGTAGCCGGGCAGCGGCTCGGTCAGCGCGGTCGCGGCTTCGAGGAACACCGCGGCCACATCGCCGTCGGCCAGCGTGGCCGCCAGCGCGTTGAGGTCGTTGTAGGGGAACTTCACCGTGTCGACGACGGGGATGCCACCCGCCATGTCGGTGGTGCCGATGAACCAGTCGTCGACGGAGAAGAACGGCTGATCGCAGACGGCGATCCGGGTCCGGCCGGTCACCGCCCTGGCGAGGCGGACCGCGGCGGTGGTGGCGTCGGAGCCGTTCTTGGCGAACTTGACCATGTCGGCGCCGGGCACGAGCGACAGGAAGTCCTCGGCGGCGAGCAGTTCCAGCTCGGTCGGCCGGGAGAAGCTCAGGCCGTCGGCGGCGGCGAGTGCGGCGGCCGTGCACACCGGCTCGTAGCCGTGGCCCAGCGTGACCGAGCGCAGGCCCATCCCGTACTCGACGAACTCGTTGCCGTCGACATCCCAGACCCGAGCTCCCTTGCCGCGCACCAGCACCGGTGCCATGCCCTCGGGGTACTGGTCGCTGCCGCGCGCGTAGGTGTGCGCGCCGCCGGGAACCAGCTCGTGCAGCCGGGCCTGGACGGCCGTGCTGTGATCGAAGCTGCGCATCAGCATTCCTCTCGGCTCGTGCGGGTCCTCGGCGACCGGGTCCGAGCGGTTGCCTGCCTACGAGCTGGGCGTCGCGTTCTTGCTCGCGGTCTTCACCGGCGCCGCCCGCGGCGGCCACTGCCGGGGCAGGACCGTGGTCTCGGGGTCGTACGCGCCGGGTGCCGTCGCCGAGGCGACCGCATCGGCACGGGCGGACACGGCCGCGGAGGCACTCGCCGGCGCGGGCGTATCGGCGGTCGCGGCGGCGGGTTGCGGCTCGGCGGTGGGGCGCTTGCGGCCGGCGCGCCGTTCGAGCACACCCCGCGCGAGGACCAGGCCCTCGGCGGCGATGATCAACGTCGCCAGCGCGGCGAACAGGCCCTCCTGCACCGGGTGCGGGGCGACCAGTTCCGTGCGCGGGTTGCTGATCACGGTCAGCCGGGCCATGCCGAGCACCTGGCGGAACTCGATCTCGCGGGCGACGTCCCTGGCGTCGAAGCTCAGCTCCGGGCGCAGCGGATCGTCGACGAGCCGCTTGGAGAAGGTGTCCTCGACGGCCCGGCGGTGATCCTCCAGGTCGGCCGCCGAGCGGGCGATCGCCTCGGTGCGCATCTGGGAACCGACCCGGTCCAGCGACTGCTGCACCGCGAGGACGAGTTTGGCGGCCTGCTCGGGCGTGCCCGCCTGCGCCTTGATGATCAACAGCGACGGGGCGGGCCCGGTCATGGCCGAGACCCGGGGCCGCAGATCGTCTTCGGAGGGGGCGAGCCCGTTCTTCACCACGTCCGAGAGCACCCGGCTCTCGGTGACCAGCACGATGTAGGGCTGGGTGAGTTCGTTGAACACCGCGCCGATCGACTGCTGGGAGATCTGCGCGGTGAGGCTCGCCTCGTAGGTCCGGTCGCTGCGATCGCGCACCAGCCAGACGCCGGCGCCGACCAGCACCGCGATCACCAGGGCGATCGGCAGCACCCGGACCAGCTGGCGGGCGTGCCCGGCGAGGTCGACGCCGGACATCGACGCACTCGCCGAGCGGGACTCACCCGTCGCCGCCGTCCCCGTCTCGCTCACACTTCCCCCACATTCCGCCGGTAGTGGTGGCGATGTTAGCTGGGGTTCCGAGGTGTCGCGAGCGCGGCGAGACGCCGCCGCGAGCCGGTTACCCGCCGGGCGGGCTCGGCAAACGTGTCGCCGGATCGGAAACGTCGACGCCGTCGCGGTCGATACGCACGTGGTGCGGCGTGTCCGGCAACCGTTCAGCGGCTCGGTGTGGTGGAAATCGCCAGATGAGCGCGGGCACGGGGAGATCGGTACGCTGAGCCGGTTCGTGCCGGCCCCCAGCGGGCACGACGGATCGGTGAGTGACGGAAATCATGGAGGATCGAACAGTGGTGGGGGTTCGGGTGTCGGTGTGTGTCCCGGCATTCAACGCGGCGCGCACGATCGTCGAGACCATCGGGTCGATCCTGGAGCAGGACTTCGCGGACTTCGAGATCGTCGTGGTCGACAACGCGAGCGCCGACGGTACGGGCGACCTGGTGCGGTCGTTCGACGACGACCGGATTCGGCTGTACACCAACGACGCCGTCCTGCCGATGGCCGAGAACTGGGACAGGACGATCGGGCTGGCCTCCGGCGAGCTGGTCAAGCTCGTCTGCGCCGACGACCTGATCACCCCGAATTGCCTGTCGGCGCAGGTCGATGCGCTGCGCGATCCGGCGATCGCCGTCACCGGGGCCAGGTTCGACGTCATCGACGACGCGGGGACGCTGCTGGCCCGATCGCGCGGGCTGACGGGCCTGCTCGGCCGCTGCTCCTCGCGGACCACCCTGCGGGCCTTCGTCCGCAAGCTCCCCGACGAGCTGTGCCCGACGGCCGCGTTCATGTTCCGCCGCAGCGATCTCGCCACGACCAGCGGATTCCGCACCGACTTCCTCTACGCGATGGACATCGACCTCGTCGCGCAACTGGTCGAGCGCGGCGGGTTCTACGGCGACAGCCGGGTGCTGGCGGTCAACCGCGCCTCGACGTTCAACCATTCGTCCACCACGTCGACCCTGAGCAAGCTGTCCGACGTGCTCCGGTTCAACCACCACTACCGCCGCAGGCATCGCGATCAGATCCGTGCCGTCGATCTGCTCGTCGGTGACGGCAAGGTGGTGCGGCAGGCGCTGGTCCGGCTGTGCGCGCGGGTCAAACGCGCGATCGGGAAGGACTGAGCGCGTGGGCCCGCTGCTGTACCTGCTCGCCGTCCCGGTCGCCTGGGTGTTCCTGCGCTGGATCCGGCATCGGCCGCAGCGCGGGCTGTTGCTGGTCGCCGCGCTGGTGCCGTTCAACGGTCTGCTCCTGATCGCGCCCGGGTGGATGCAGGTCGACGGGTGGAAGGAGGCGCTGCTGCTGCTCACCCTCGGGGTGGCCGTCTTCGTCCCGCAGCGCGAACCCGAACCGCGCCCGGTGATTCCGTGGTGGTCGCTCGGCGCGGCCCTGGTCCTGTTCGGGGTCGTGTCGGCGTTCGTGACGGCGGGCTCGCTCGGCCTGTTCGCGATCAAGATCACGTTCTTCTACTTCGTCGTGGTCCCGCTGATCCTGTACCTGCGACCGTTCAGCGCGCGCGACCGCGATCTGCTGGTGACCATCATGATGGTGGAGTCGGTCGCCATCGCGGTGTTCGGGCTGGCCCAGCAGGCGATCGGCGCGGCCGGCCTGGCGCAGATGGGGTACGAGTACAACGAGACCATCCGGTTCTCCGGGGGCATCCTGCGCTCGTTCAGCACCTTCAACCAGCCGTTCCCTTTCGGCTTCTACCTGGTGACGGTCCTGCTCGTCGGCGGATCGGTCGCCCTCGCCGCGCCCCGGCGCCCACGCAACCGGATCTTCCTGCTGGCGACGCCGATCCTGGTGGCGGGGATCGCGGCGAGTGTGGTGCGGGCCGCGCTGGCCGGTCTGCTGGTGGGGGCGTTGGTGCTGGCGGTGGTGCGGTACCGGCGGCAGCTGAAATCGGTGATCATCGGCGGGGTCGTGCTGATCGTGCTCGGCAGTGTCGCGGTGTCCGCGCAGGCCCGCAGTTCGCTGTTCTCCTCGTCGAGCCTGGCCGACCGGGGGACCGGGTGGAACACCGTGCTCCGGTCGATGGGCAGTCATCCGTTCGGGGACGGGCTCGGCTCCACCGGGGCCGCGAAGGCACGTCAGCTGGTCGAGGAACTCGGCCCGATGGCGGAGAAACTGCCCTACGCCACCGGCGAGGTGCAGATCTACGGCCGTCCGTACCAGCCCGACAACTACTACGTGAAGCTGCTGATCGAACTCGGGCCGATCGGGGTGTGGTTGTTCGCGGCGATCATGGTGGTGATCTACCTGATGTCGATTCGCGCGGCCCGCACCCTGCGCGGGAACGACGCGGCCCTGGCCCTCGGGGTCGCGGCCGCCGTGCTGGCCAGTGCGGTGGCCGCGGTCGCCTCGAGCTACTTCGAGATCTTCCCGAGTGATTTCTACTTCTGGTTGCTGGCCGCCGTCGTCGGCTGTGCGATCACCCAGCAGTCCCCGACCGTCGAGCGCAGCTCCGTCCCCGAGCAGGTGGCATGAATATCGAGGCACGTGAGAATTCAGGTGGCGCACTGCGTTTCGGTGCGCTCGCCTGCCGCCCGAACGGGGCGGGGGTGTCGACGTATCAGCGTGAGCTGCTGGCGCGGATGCCCGCGCTGCTGGCGGGAACGGACCTGTCGGCCGTGGTCCAGGCCGATGCCGCGGCGACCCTGCCCCCGGGCATCACCCCGGTGCCGCGTCCGGTCGCGGCCGGAGCGCGGCGGGCCTGGCACGGCATCGCCCCGCTGCGCGGCGTCGATGTCTTCCACGGGCTCGACGTCGACGTTCCGGTCATCGGGCCGCGCGCCACCGTCAGCACCGTGCACGACCTGTCGGTGTTCGACGTGCCGTGGGCGTTCAGCCGCTACCGGGCGCGGGGCGAACAGCTGCTGGTCCGGATGTCGCTGGCCCGTGCCGATCTGCTCGTCGCGGTCTCGGAGTTCACCGCCGAGCGGATCGCGGACCGGTTCGGCCGGGAGGCGGTCGTCGTGCCGCTCGCGCCCGCCGGGTGGGCGCGGGTACCCGCGGACCACGAGGTCGCGCGGGTGCGCGCGCGATACGACCTGCCGCCGCGATTCGTGCTGCAGGTCGGCACCGTCGAACCGCGCAAACAGGTCGCGATGCTGGCCGAGGCGGCCGGTCTGCTCGACATCCCGCTGGTGCTGGCCGGTGCCGGGTCCGACGGCCCGCACGCGCCGAGCACGGCACTCGGACTCGGCTACGTCGACACCGCGGACCTGCCCGCGCTGTACGCGGCCGCGACGGTGGTCGCGTACTGCTCGCAGTACGAGGGATTCGGGCTGCCGCCGGTCGAGGCCATGGCCTGCGGTGGCGCGGTGGTCGCGAGCGCGGTCGGCGCGCTGCCCCAGGTCTGCGGGGACGGCGCGGTGCTCGTGGCGCGCACGACCGCCGAGGACTGGGCGAAGGCCCTGCGTCCGCTGGTGCACGACGCGGCCGCCAACCAGGACCTGCGCGAGCGCGGCCGCGCCGCGGCGGCCGAGCTGAGCTGGCAGCGGACGGCGGCGGCGACCGTCGCCGCCTACCGCGCGGCCGGGCTGCTGTCGTGACCGACGAGGCCACCGCGGCCGTCTCCCGCGACGATCCCGCGCACAGTGGCCGTGCTCGATCCGGCCGGGCCGCGGCGAGCAACACCGCGGCGATGCTGGCCAGCCGGATCTTCGCCGCGGTGCTGGGATTGCTGGGCACCACGCTGATCGCGCGCATGCTGCCCGCGGTCGAATGGGGTTACTTCTCCTTCGTGTTCGGTCTGCTCGGCATGCTCGCGATCGTCACCGATCTCGGTGTCGGACGCGCGGTCATCGGGAAGCTGGTCCACGGGGAACCCGCCGAGGCCGCCGAGATCGCCAGCTCGTTCATCGTGTTGCGGACGGTGCTCGGGCTCGTCGGCTACGGCCTGGCGCTCGGGTACGTGCTGGTCCTGCGATGTCCGCCGGAGGTGGTCACGGCCACCGCGGTCGCGGGGCTGGTGGTGGTCGTGGCCACGCCGAGTCACGCGCTGACCGTGCTGTTCCAGTCGACCATGCGGCTGACCCTGGTCGCCGCCGCCGAAGCGCTGGCCCGCACCGTGCAGCTGGCGCTGACGGTCCTGGCGGTGCTGTGGTCGCCGACCCTGCTCGTGGTCGTGGTGCCCGCCGTCGTGTACGAGATCGTCGCGCTCGTGGTGAAGATCGTCGGGATCGGGCGCGGGCTGGGCGGGCCGATCCCCGCGCGGCGCATCGAATTGCGCTGGTGGGGCGGCATGCTGCGGGAAGCGCTGCCGCTCAGCATCGGTCTCGCCCTGATCATCGTGTTGCAGAAGGTCGGGCTGCTGCTGCTCGGGCACTTCGACAGCTACGAGTCCGTCGGGCTCTTCGCCGTCGGCATGAAGTTCGCCGATCTGCTCGACACCGCGGCGCTCGCGGTGGTCGCCCCGCTGACCACGCTGCTGATCGCCCTGTGGCCGGACGATCCGGCACGTTTCCGCCGCTACTTCCGCCAGGCGACCACCGCGCTGACCGTGCTCGGGCTGGCCGCGCTGGTGGCCTTCTGGCCGGTCGCCACCGACAGTGTCCGGCTGCTGTTCGGCGCGGATCTGGACGCGGCGGCGGACGCCGCCCGGATCCAGATCCTCGGCGGCCTGCTGGGAGCGCTGGCGCACCTGGGCCTGGTCGCGCTGATGGCCGTCGGCCGCAATGTCGTCATCCCCTGGATCGCCGCGGTCGCCCTGCTGGTCGACCTCGCGCTGGCCTGGCCGCTGATCTCGCGCTGGTCCTATACGGGCGCGGCCGTCGCCGGATCGGCGGCGCAGCTGGTGCTGCTGGTCGCGGTCTGGGTCGCGCTGGCCGCCGCGGTCCGGGTGCGCCGGCTGGTGCCGCTGGCCACGGTGACCGCCGTCGCCGGGGTCGCCGCCGCGGTGATCGCGGCGGCGACCACGATCGACCGGCACTGGGCACCTCCGTGGATCGTCACCGCGATCACGGCCTGCCTGATATACCTGTTCCTCGCCGGCTGCATCGTGCGACGGACCGACGGATTGACGATACGAACCTTGCGGGGGCCGAAACCTGATGACACTGTGGCGAATCGCCCGGGGGATGCTCACCGCAGCAGTCGTCACGGTGACGATGCTGGGATGCGCGACGACCGTGCCGATCACCACTGACACCGCCGCCCCGGCCACCGGTCTCGGTGTGTCCGGTGGCCACGCCTGGCTGGAATCCGATGCGGCGGAACTGGATCGGCAGATGGCCGTCGTCGCCGCCAGCGGTGCCACCTGGGTCCGGATCGACCTCGACTGGTCGGTCATCGAACCGCAGCGCGGCCGCCAGGACTGGTCGGCGACCGACCGCGCCGTCGGCGCGGCCCGGGCTCACGACCTGTCCGTGCTGGCCATCCTGACCTACGCGCCCGCCTGGGCCGGGCTGCACGAGGGTGTCGAGACCAGCAAGGCGGTGCCGCAGCCGGTGCTGTTCGGCCGGTTCGTCGGCGACGCGGTCGATCGGTACCGCGACCAGATCTCGCACTGGGAGATCTGGAACGAACCCAATGTCACCGCCTTCTTCGCGCCACGGCCGGACATCGGCGTCTACGCGCATCTGCTGCGCCAGGCCGCACTGTCGGTCCGGGCGCGGCAGCCGCACGGCCAGGTCCTCGTCGGCGGGCTGGCACCGGCGACGAACAACGGCCAGGACATCGCGCCGACCTCGTTCGTGGAGCTGCTCTACGAACTCGGGGCCGCGGCCGACTTCGACGGGATCGCGGTGCACCCCTACTCCTATCCGGAGCTGCCCGCGTCGCCGGCCTGGTACAACGCGTTCGGCAATCTGATGGCCATCCGGCGCATCATGGACGCGAACAACGACACCTCGGTCCTGTTGTGGCCGACCGAATTCGGGGCGCCCACGGGTACCGGCGCGCGGGCTGTCAGCGAGGCCGTGCAGGCCGAGATCCTCGATCAGGGACTCGGTCTGATCGCCACGATGCACGATATCGGGCCGGTGTTCGTCTACTCCCTCGTCGACGCCGGGGACGACCGCGACGATCTCGAGGACAACTTCGGCATGCTCCGCCGCGACTACACCGAGAAACCCGCGCTGGCCGTGCTGCGCGCCCACGCGGAGGCCCGGCGTGCCGGCCGCTAGCGACGCTCGGGAGCTGGTGTTCGTCGCGCATTCCAGCCGGGCCTCGGGCGCCGAGAAGATCATGCTGGCCCTCGCCGAGCTGGCGGTGCGACACGGCAGGCGGGTGCGGGTGGTCTGTCCCGACGGACCGCTGCGGAATCTGCTGCCCGCCGCGGTCGGTCATGTCGCGATCCCGGAACTCGGGTTGGCCGGTCAGCGGGGCGGACAGCGGCTGCGCGCCGCCGCCGTCCTGGTGTGGCGGTGGTGGCTGGCCGCCCGGGTGCTCCGGCGGGTCTCGCGCACCGGCGAGGTCCGGCTGGTGGTGAACTCGACGATGGCCCTGCCCGCGGTGGCCCTGGCGCTGCCGCGACGGCGGTCGACGGTCTGGCTGGTGCACGACGTGGTGGTCAGCCGACGGCAGCTCGCGGTCGCGCGGGCGGGGCGCCGCGCGGTCGGTCGCGCGGTCGCCGTGTCCGAGCGAGCCGCGATGCCGTTGCGCGCGTTGGGATTCGAGGTCGAGGTCGCCCGGCAGGGCGTGCGCTGGCCGGTCGATCCCGCTCCGGTTGTCGAGCGCGAGCCCTTGGTGGCCGGGATCCTGGGCGTGGTGACCGAGTGGAAGGGCCAGCACGTGCTGCTGGCGGCCGCCGCCGAGCTCCCCGAGATCCGGATCGAGATCGCCGGCTCCGCGCATCCGGGCGACGAACCGTATCTGGCCGCGCTGCGGGAACGGGCGCAGCGGGCCGACCTGGCCGGCCGCGTCCGGTTCCTCGGCAACGTCGACCCGCTGCCGACGATCCGCGGCTGGGATGTACTGGTGTCGGCGAGCGTGCTGCCCGAGGCGGGCCCGCTGGTGGTGCTGGAGGCGATGAGCGTGGGTGTGGCGGTCGTCGCGACCGACCACGGCGGCAATGTCACCGACGACACGGCACTGTGCGTCGCGCCCGGCGATCCGATCGCCTTGCGCGACGCACTGCGGCGGCTCGGCCGGGACCCGGAGCTGCGCGCCCGGCTGCGGGACGGCGGCCGCGCCGCGATCGCGGCCGACCACGATCTCGCCGTGACGCTGCCCCGCATGCTGGACGCGCTGCTCGCGACCTCGGATCAGATCGAATAGGTCCGGCCGTAGGTGACGACGGTGTCGCCGGTGGCGGTGACGATCTTCACGAACGGACGGACATTGGTCTGGCCGAGCACACCGGTCACGGTGCCGTGGAACCCGGAAAGCCGCAGCACGCCTTCGGTTCCGGCGATGTCGCCACCGGCGACCTCGACCTCGCGGATACCCGGGCCGAACCCCACCGCCAGCTCGACGCCGGCGCGGGGGATCAAGCCGTCCAGTTTCACGGTCGGCCCGCTGCCGCCGACCTCGACCCCGAGACTGGGCGTCGACCACTCGAACTTCAGTCGTCCGTCGAGGGTGGCGGGATAGCCGACCTGGTAACCGATGGTGAGACGCCCGGTCCAGTCGGCCGCGTCGGGGCCGGTGACCAGGTAGGACGCCTCGCCGCTGTGGAACCACTCGCGGGTCAGCGGATTGCCGTCCAGCGGTGCGACGAAGTCGATCCGGGTGTGTGACTGGACCGCCTCGACGGTGCGGTCGTGCCCGTCGAGGACGGAGTTGCTGCTGTCGACGGCGGCACCGGCCGAGCCGGTGCCCATGGTGAGACCGATGACGACGGCCGAGGCCGCCGCGATCCTGCGCAGCGCGCGCGGACGAAACACGATGATGCCCCTCGGAATTGTTCCCCTGAACCTTCGCCCGCCGAACAATGTGTTCGACGTCGCCTCCCCACGATCCGGGCTCAGCCGGTGCGGCACTGCACCTGGCGCGACGTTGGGCACGTCGAGTATCCCACGGCGGCCGTTCATCCGCCGATCAGCGAAAGATCAGCTGCGCCACAGTGATCCGGGCGCGGCATCGAGCGCGCGGGCCCGTGGTCCGGCCGGATCGTCGACGAACCAGCGGCCGTCGAGGGCGGGCAGCAGCGCGGTGACCTCGTCGTACAGGTCGGGCAGCGTCAGCAGGACGGCGTCCGGGTCGGCCGCGACGAGGTCGGCGGGGGAGACGATCGGGACGTCGGTGCCCGGCATCCGGCCGCCCTGTTTGGCGGGCGAGGCATCGGCGACCCCGGCGAGCAGGCCACGGTGCGCGCCCGCCATCGCCAGCAGCGCGACGGCGCGCGAGGCCGCACCATAGGCGTACACCCGGTCTCCACGGGCGGCCCGGTGCTCGAGCCAGGCGCGCAGGGTGCCGACGTGCTGATCGACCACCCGCTGCAGGGTGTCGACGGCCGGGGCGGCGGCCTCGGCGGCGCGGATCGCCGCGACGGTGTGATCGGCGGGGTGGACGCCGTGGCGGGCGGCCAGCAGCACGGTGCCGCCGTAGAGCTCGAACCGCCATCCGGCGACCACACTCATCCCGGCCGTACGTAGCAGAGTGTCCAGCGTGGCGAGGGAGTAGTAGGCGAAATGCCCGTGCCGCAACGCATTCCACTGTCCCTGCGCGAGGATCGCGGCCAGTGAGTGGTACTGCACCAGCAGGACGCCGCCGGGTGCGGTGGCGGCCGCGCGGGCCGCGAAGGCCGCGCGCTGGTCGGGTTCGTGCATGATGCCGAAGCAGTCCAGGACCACGTCGGCGGGCCCGTCGGTCGTGGTGAAGCCGCGTTCGGTGAGCAGCGGCAGCCAGGTGCCGCCGTGCGGGCTGCCGAACTCGGTCACCGTCGTCCCCCGCAGCAGTCCCGCCGCGTCGACGAGCCGGACGGCCTCGGCGGCTTGTTCGCGCAGCGCCAACGGCTCGATGCCGCGCGGTTCCGCGGTGACGGTGTCGTCGTCGGCGAGCTGCGCCAGCCCACATCCCACGCAGCGGTCCATCCGCAACGGATGCCCCGACTCGGCGGCATCGACCGGGGTGTCGCGCGGCGGGAAGTGATCGGCGGCGGGCACCGAGCCCAGGTCGAGCACGGTGGTGAGGGCGGTACTTCCGCAGCCGCGGCACCGGCGGGTCATGACAGGATGTCCTCGTGCGTATCGAGCGGACCGAGCTGGCCGACGTGGTGGTACTGGTTCCCGAACCGTTCCGGGACGAGCGCGGACTGTTCACCCGCACCTTCGACGCCGCCGAGTTCGACGCGCACCTCGGCGTCGACGGTGCCGCGGCGAGCTTCGTGCAGGACTCGCAGTCGCGGTCCCGGCGCGGGGTGATCCGCGGCATGCACGGGCGCGGCGGCCGCGGCGAGGCGAAACTGGTCCGCTGCGCGCACGGCGCCGTGCACGACGTCCTCGTCGACATCCGGCCCGGCTCGCCCACTTTCGGCGCGCAGCAGGCGTTCCGGCTCGACGACGCGGACTTCCACCACCTGTACGTGCCGCCCGGCTTCCTGCACGGCTTCCAGGCGCTGACCGAGGTCGCCGACGTCTGCTACCGCATCGACCGCCCGCACGACCCGGCCGAGGATCTCGGGGTCGCCTACGACGACCCCGACCTGGCGATCGGCTGGCCGCTGCCCGTCGGCGTCGTCTCCGCGCGCGACGCGCAGGCGGGCAGCTGGGCGCGGCTGCGCGCTACGCTGGCGCCGTCGCACTGATCCGGCGCAACCGCGCGTCGAGTTCGCCGGTGTCACACAGCTTGCGCAGGTGCGGCAGCCGGGTGAACCGCTGGAAGAAGTCGTCGGCGGTCAGGCCGCGGGCGGTGTATTCGCGGTACAGCTCCGCGGCGCCCGCGGGCACCGTCCACCGCGCCTCGTAACCGAGCACCGTCCGCGCGGCGGAGAAGTCGACCCGATAGGACCGCGGGTCCGCGCCGTTCTCGCCGGTGACCAGCAGTCGCGACCCCGGCACCGTGTCGACGACGGCGGCCGCGATCTCGGCCACGGTGAGATTGTTGACCTCGGTGCCGATATTGAAGGCGCGGCAGGAGATGTCGGCCGCCGGTGCGGTCAGGCAGGTCGCGAACGCGGTCGCGATGTCCTCGGCATGCACCAGGGGCCGCCACGGTGTCCCGTCGGACAGCACCTTCACCTCGCCGGTGAGCACCGCGTAGCCGACCAGGTTGTTGAGCACGATGTCGGCGCGCAGCCGGGGCGAGAAGCCGAACGCCGTGGCGTTGCGCAGGAAGACGGGCGTGAAGTCGGCGTCGGCGAGGGCGGCGACGTCGTCCTCGACCCGCACCTTGCTCTGCGCGTACGGGGTGATCGGGCGCAGCGGGGCGTCCTCGGTGACCAGTTCTGCACCGGCCGCGCCGTACACCGAACAGGTGGAGGCGTACAGGAACCGCTGTACCCCCGCCTCTTTCGCCAGCCGCGCCAGCCGCACCGACGCGTGGTGGTTGATGTCGTAGGTGATCTCCGGGGCCAGCGCGCCCAGCGGATCGTTCGACAGCGCCGCCAGATGGATCACCGCGTCGAAGCCGCGCAGCTGCTCGACGGTGACCTCGCGCAGATCCACGGCCAGCTGGTCGGGATCACCGGCGAAGTCGCCGAGCAGGCAGTCGGCGAAGTAGCCGATGTCCAAACCGGTGACGGTGTGCCCCGCCGCCCGCAGCACCGGCACCATCACGGTGCCGAGATAGCCTTGGTGCCCGGTGACCAGTACCCGCATGTTCACGTCCGTTCCCATCTGATGATCGCCTTGTCCAGCACGAACGCCTCGGCGTAGGGCGCGTGGCACTGCACGCCACGCATCCGGGCCAGGCCGAGGAAGGCCTCTTCGTCGAACCAGTCGCGGCCGGTCTGCGACGGATAGTGCTCGTGCAGCAGCCGCGACTTCGCCCGCACGAGTTCCCGGGTCAGCGGGTGGTACAGGGTGGGTGCCGGAGTGTCGGTCTCCCACTTGAGGATCTCGTAGCCCAGGGTCAGGTGGTCGCGGAACTCGGTGGGCACCAGCTCGGCCAGCAGCCGGTGGTCCTGATGGGCGTCACCGCGATGCGGCGCGAACACCACATCGGGGTCGCCCGCGCGCCGGAATCGGGCCAGCGCGTCCTTGATCCGGTCCCAGTGCGCCGGTGCGCGGCCGTCGGGGATGTCGAGCACCTCGAGCTCGGGCTTCGTGCCGGAGCAGAACGCGGTCAGCGCCGCGCGTTCCTCGTCCTCGCGCGCGGTGCCGCCGCCGGACAGCACCAGGGCCCTGACCTCGAGCTCCGGGTCGGCGCCGGTGAGGGCGAGCAGCGTCGCGCCCAGCCCGATCGCGATGTCGTCACAGTGCGCGCCGAGCAGCGCGATCCGGCGCGGCGGACGGGGGAACAGCCCGATCACGCCTGCTCCCACACCATCCACGGCCGCGAGCCGTTGCGGTAGGCGTCGTCGAGTTCGGCGCGTTCCTTGAACGTGTCGGCCGGCTTCCAGAAGCCCAGATGCTGATAGCCGAACAAGCGGCCCTGCCCGGCCAGCGCGCCGCACGCGTCGGCGACCAGATCGCCGCCGGGCGGCAGCAGATCGAAGATCTGCTGGCTGAGCACGAAGTAGCCGCCGTTCTCCCACAGCGGCATCCGGGCCACCGGCATGATCTCCTTGACCTCACCGGCCGGGGTGATGTCGACACAGTGGAACGAGGACTGCGGCGGGACCACCAGCATCGACGCCGCCGCGCCCGAGGCGTGGAAGGTCTCGATCATGGTGTCCAGCGGGGCGTCGGTGAGCACGTCGGCGTAGTTGGCCAGGAAGTACTCGTCGCCGTCGAGGTACTGCCGGACCCGCCGCAGCCGCTCGCCGATCGCGGACTCCACCCCGGTGTCGACGAAGGTGATCGACCAGTCGCCGATATCGCTGCCCAGCAACTCCACCTGACCGTTGCGGATGACGAAGTCGTTGGACGCCGACTCCTGGTAGGTCAGGAAGAAGTTCTTGATGTGCTCGGCGCCGTAGCCCAGGCACAGGATGAACTCCTTGTGCCCGTAGTGCGCGTAGTACCGCATCACATGCCACAGCAGCGGCCGCGGCCCGACCAGCTGCATCGGCTTCGGGACGATGTCGTCGGACCCGCCGCGCATGCGCATGCCGTATCCGCCGCAGAACAACACGACCTTCATCGGTTCACCTTCGTTTCCGTGCCCGCGCGGTGCAGCACCGGCAGCGGATAGACCAGTTCGCCGCCCCAGTCGCCGACATGGCGCAGCTGGGCGGTGATCTCGGTTTCGAGATTCCACGGCAGGACCAGCACCACGTCGGGCCGGTCGGCATCGATGCGCTCGGGGGGATGGATCGGAATCCGGGTCCCCGGCGTGAATCGCCCGTGCTTGTAGGGATTGCGGTCCACGGTGTACTCGAGCAGGTCGGGCCGGATGCCGCAGTAGTTCAGCAGGGTGTTGCCCTTGCCGGGCGCACCGTAGCCGACGACCCGCCTGCCCTGCTCCCGGCAGTCGAGCAGGAAGCGCAGCAGCTCGAGCCGGACCCGCTCGGCCCGGACACCGAGTTCGGCATAACCGGCCGGGACGTGCAGGTCCGCGGCCCGCTCGAGCTCGAGGACCTCGGCCACGCGCGCGGTCGGCACCGCGACCGGATCGGGGCGGGCCCACAACCGGATCGACCCGCCGTGGGTCTCCAGCAGTTCCACATCGACCACCGTCAGCCCGGCGACCGCCAGCGCGCGCTGGGCCGAATGCACGGTGTAGTACTGGAAGTGCTCGTGGTAGACCGTGTCGAACTGGCCGAGCCGCACCAGCTCGAGCGCGTGGTGCACCTCGATGCTGAGCCAGCCGTCGTCGGCGAGCAGGGTACGCAGCGCGTGGGTGAAACCGCGCAGGTCGGGGACGTGCGCGTAGACATTGTTCGCGACCACCAGATCGGCGGGCCCGTGCTCGGCCCGCACCCGCGCGGCCGACTCCGCGTCGAGGAACGCGGTCTCGGTGGGGACGCCCGCCGCCCTGGCCGCCGCGCCGACATTGACCGACGGCTCGATGCCGAGGCACGGGATGTCCCGGGCCACCGCATGACGCAACAGATAACCGTCGTTGCTGGCGACCTCGACGACGAACGAGTCGGTGCCCAGCCCCAGCCGCTCGGTCGCGGTGGCGACGAACCGCTCGGCGTGATCGACCCAGCTGCGCGAGTACGACGAGAAGTACGCGTACTCGGTGAAGGTCTCCTCGGGGGTGATCAGCGCGGGGATCTGCAACAGCAGGCAGTCCCGGCACAGCCGCAGGTGCAGCGGATAGGTCGCTTCCGGCAGGTCGAGCTGGGTCTCGGACAGGAAACTCTCGCACGGTGGGGTCGCGCCCAGATCGAGCACGCTCACGAGCCGATCGGAATCGCAGAGACGACACTGCACGCGGGGTCCACCTTCTAGCTGTTCGATCATCGCGGCCGCTGCCGGACATGCCGGACGTCGGCGCGGCGAGCTCAGACGTTACAACCGGGGGGCGCGGGGGGCCATTCGAAACCGCTGGGAGCGAAACCGATTCGTGGTATGTTTCGGGGTTGTGGCTGTTCGCGGGCATTTCGGCAAATTGTCGGCGACGGCAACGCGACCCTGAGGAATTGTGACTCGTCCCACCGGGGAAATCAAATGTCCTGGCGTCATGTTTGATAGCCATGATAATTCGCGTGATAGCCGTGTGATTGCCGACATAGTCGGCAACCCTGTGGAATGCACTGTGGCGCATACCCTTCGGGAAGAAGTCCACTCGAGACTCTGTAACAATCATCGGACGGGTATCGAATCGACGGGCAGAGCGGCCGAGCAGGGGCCGCTTTTTCGGTCGACGGCGACCGGAAATTGATTCGTCTCCCGAGGGGGAGGTGTGGGTTCATGAGCTTCGAGCTCGCCGGTGGCAGCGACGTCGATGTGGTCAACGGTGTCCGAGTGCTGCGCCGAACGCAGCGTGAGAATTGGCAGGTGGCCTACCTCCAACGCCTGGCCGCCACCGATGTCGTCGCCGTGTTCGCGGCCGTCGTCGCCGCCCAGATCCTGCGCTTCGACGGCCCCGCCGCGCCGCCGCTGGCCTGGCCGCTGCCCTACGAGGTCGGCTACTCGGTGGTGTCGCTGGCGCTGGCCGCGGGCTGGCTGGCCCTGCTGCACGGGACCCGCACGCCGCAGGTGATCGGCTCGGGCAGCGAGGAATTCCGGCGGCTGGTCTCGGCGACGATGCGCCTGTTCGGGGTGCTGGCCATCCTGGCGCTGCTGCTCCGGGTGGAGGTGGCGCGCGGCTATCTCGCCATCGCGCTACCGGCCGGGCTGTTCGCCCTGATCGTGGGCCGGGTGGTGTGGCGGCTGCGGCTGCGGCGCTGGCGTGCCCAGGGACGCTGTCACACCGCGGTGCTCGTGGTCGGTTCGCCCGAGGCCGCGCAGGCGATGGCGGGCGCGTTCACCGACGACCCCGGCTCCGGCTACCGGATCGTGGGTGTCTGTGTGCCCGCCGGCGCCGGGGACGGGCGCTTCGCCACGGTCGACGGGCCCTCGGTCCTCGGCGACGATCGGTCGGTGCTCGAGGCGGTCCGCCGCAGTGGCGCCGACTCGGTGGCCGTCGCGGCGACCGAGCATCTCGGCCCGGTCGAGTTGCGCCGCATGGCCTGGGAACTGGACCCGCTGGGCGTCGATCTGATCGTGGCGCCGGGCGTGGTCGACATCGCCGGTGTCCGGCTCACCAACCGGATCGTTGCTGGCATGCCCATGCTGCACATCGACGGGCCGCGCTACGACCACGCCAAGTCCAGCCGCAAAGCGCTGTTCGACTTCTGTTTCGCCGCCACCGTGCTGCTGCTCATCGCGCCCATGCTGGTGGCCATCGCGATCGCGGTGCGCACGACGAGCGCGGGACCGGTCTTCTATCTGTCCGAGCGGATCGGCCGCGACGGCATCCCGTTCCGGATGATCAAGTTCCGCAGCATGCTGGTCGGCGCCGACCGCGCGGTGGACGCGCTGATCGAGAGCAACGGCGGCAATCCGGTCTTCTTCAAGGTGAAGGACGACCCGCGCGTCACCCCGGTGGGCCGCTTCCTGCGCAAGTACAGCCTCGACGAGCTGCCGCAGTTCTTCAATGTGCTGCGCGGGGACATGAGCGTGGTCGGGCCGCGTCCGCAGGTCCAGCGCGAGGTCGACAGCTACGACGGCGAGATGCGCCGCCGGCTGCTGGTGAAACCCGGCGTCACCGGGCTGTGGCAGGTGAGCGGGCGTTCGGATCTGTCCCCGGAGGATTCGGTGCGCCTTGACCTGTCCTATGTCGAGAACTGGTCGATGGTCCTCGACCTGGTCCTGATCGGGCGCACCATCGGCGCGGTCACCCGCGGCGACGGCGCGTACTGAGCACCGGGGTGGTGCGCCACGCGCACCACCCCGGCTCCGGCTCAGCGCAGGTCGCGCCGTCGGAAGGCGGTGAGCCCCACGGCGATTCCCGCCACCGCGACCAGCAGCAGCCACCCGAGCGGGACGATGTCGAACGCCGCGCCCGGCAGCTTCGGCGGATGCACGAACGGCACCAGATCCATCAGCCACTGCGGGAAGGTCCCCAGCGAGCCGAGCAGGACAACGACGATCATCGCGCTGAGCACCGCCCAGGCCAGCGACGCGTACTTCGGGACCACACCGAACAGCAGCAGCGCGATGGCGGTGACCACCCACACCGCGGGCAGTTGCACGGCGACCGCACTCAGCGCGTCGCCCAGCTTGCCGACGACGTCGCCGTCGGTGGCGCCCCAGACCACACCGATGCCCAAGCCCGCCACCAGCAGCGTGACGGCCGGACCGGCCAGCGCGAACAACAGGTGGCTCGACGCGTAGCGCACCCGGCCGACCGCCGCCGCCAGCACACTCTCGGCGCGGCCGGAGTTCTCCTCCTCGTGCAGGCGCAGCACCGCCGACACCGAGTACGCGGCGGCGGCCGCGGCGAGCATGGTGACGGCGTAGGCGATGAACGACTTCTCCAGGTCGGTCGACCCGCCCATCGAGGTGACCACGTCCTGCAGGGTGCCGCTGTCGTCGAGCATCCCGCCGATGCTGTTCACGGCACCGCCGATCAGCAGGCCGTACAGACCGAAACCGATCGTCCAGGCCAGCATCGACCCCCGCTGCAATCGCCACGCCAGCCCGACCGGACCCGCCAGCGCGGCACCCGCGACGGCGGGACCGGGACGTTCGGCCAGCAGACCGGCACCGAGGTCGCGGGTCCGCAGCAGCTGGTAGGCGAGCAGCGTCGCGCCGGTGGCGACGACGGCCAACGGCACCAGCACCCACCAGCGTTCCTCCGCGTACGGCCGGATCTGCAGGCACCAGCCCAGCGGCGAGAACCACGACAGCACACCGTTTCCGGCGTCGCCGACCGCGCGGATCGCGAACGCGGCACCCAGGGTGCCCAGCGCGACGCCGCGCGCGATCCGCGCGCTGTTGCTCAACTGCGCGGCGACCGCGGCCACCGCGGCCCAGACGATGCCCGACGCGGCCAGCGCCGCACCCCAGGCCACCGACCCCGCGACCGGCAGATCGGTCGCGAGCAGCGAAGCGGTACAGGCGATTCCGGCCACCGCCGACGCGCCGAAGGTGAGCAGCAGCGCGCCGGTGAGCCCGGCGAAACGGCCGATGCTGGTGGCGCCGACGAGTTCCGCGCGCCCGGTCTCCTCCTCGACCCTGGTGTGCCGGATGACCGTCAGCACGGCGGCGATGGCGATCATCGAATACATCGCCCCGGCCTTCCAGGTGCCGATGCTGCCGAGCGAGGAGCCGAACACGGGACCGTACATGGCCAGCAGCGCCGGGCTGGCCGCGGTGGTCGCGGCGAAGCTGTCGAGCTGCTGCTGGGTGGCGTAGAGGTCCTTGATCGAGACGATCTGCAGGGCCGGCATCAGCCCGATCAGCAGCGACCACAGCGGGGCGATGATCCGGTCGCGACGCAGATAGAGCCGCAGCATCTGCGCGGTGCCCGCGAACTCGCCTGCGGTGCGGGTGGTTCCGAGGAAGCCGGGGGAGGCGGCGATGGTGGTCATGCCCGCACCTTCTCCCCGGTGGCGGCCGCGTCGTCGGCGTCGACGTGGTAGTGCCGCAGGAACAGGTCCTCGAGGGTCGGCGGTGCGCTGGTGAGGCTGCGCACGCCCGCGTCACCCAGGACCCGGATGAGCCGGCCGAGGTGGTCGGCGTCGACCTGGCAGCGCAGGGTCGAGCCGTCGCGTTCGACGTCCTCGACGCCGGGCAGGGCGCCGACATCGCCTGGGTCGCCGATCAATTCGGCCGTGATCGCGGTGCGGCTGAGGTGCCGCAGTTGATCGAGCGAGCCGGATTCGACCGTGCGGCCCGCGCGGATGATCGTCACCCGATCGCAGAGATGCTCGACCTCGGACAGGATGTGGCTCGACAGCAGCACCGTCGCCCCGCGGGCGGCGGCCTCGCGCACACAGTCCTGGAAGATCCGCTCCATCAGCGGGTCCAAGCCCGAGGTCGGCTCGTCGAGGATCAGCAGATCGGCGTTCGCCGAGAAGGCCGAGACCAGGGCGACCTTCTGCCGGTTGCCCTTGGAATAGGTGCGGGCCTTCTTGGTCGGGTCCAGCTCGAACCGCTCGATCAGTTCGGCGCGGCGGTGCTCGTCGAGTCCGCCGCGCATCCGGGCGAGCAGGTCGATCGTCTCGCCGCCCGACAGCGACGGCCACAGCGTGACATCGCCTGGGACATAAGCGATCCGGTGATGCAGGGCGACCGCGTCGGTCCACGGGTCGCGGCCGAACAGGGCCGCGTCGCCGCCGGAGGCGCGCAGGACCCCGAGCAGGACGCGGATCGTCGTGGACTTACCCGCGCCGTTGGGGCCGAGGAAACCGTGGATCTCGCCGGGGCCGACCCGCAGGTCGAGCCCGTCGAGCGCGGTGAACCGGCCGAAGGTCTTGCGCAGGCCATGGACTTCGATGACCCGATTGGTGGTGGGGGAGGGCATCGTCTACTCCTCGATGAGGCTGTCGAGCAGAGTCGAATCGGTCAGCATGCCTTGGGTGTAGAGCTCGAGCGCCGGGAAGGTGGTCAGGTCCGAGAGGTCCCGGATCGCCTTGCGGTAGTCGAGCTTTCCCTCGCGCTGCATTCGCATCTGCAGATAGAGGTTGGTGGCTCCGACGTGGCAGAGCACGATGTATCTGGCCCGGGCCGCGGGGTCGCGGCTCGGTTTGAGCTGGCCCGCCTCGACGGCGGCCTGCATGTACTCCTGCGCGTCGGCGACCATGTGCTCGAGCAGGGACTCGGCCAAGGCGCCGCCGGCTTGGAAGCTGCGCAGCATGTAGGCGATCAGCGGGGCGTACATCTCGATCTCGGCCAGGGCGGTGAGCATTCCGGTGGCACCCTGCGAGCGGATGACGCGGAGCTTCTCGTCCCGGATGAGTTCGAGCACGCGGTCGTCGCAGGCGGCGCGCAGGCCGTCCTTGGAACCGAAGTGATGGTTCACCAGGCCGGGGGACACTCCGGCTGCCGCGGCGATCGCCCGGACGCCGACACCGAAACCCTGTTCACCGAACAGGTCGATCGCGGTATCGCGAATGCGGGCCATGGTCGTCAGATCGGCGGTGGATCCTTGCGGTACGGGCTGTTGGCTGAACACATGTTCAATATACTAAACACTCGTTCAATCCGCGAGCAAGAGTTTCCGGCGAACCAGTTATCAATCAATGTTTGAAATAGTGATTGAAACAACGATGGAAATCTGGTTGGCTGCCGGTATGGGATCAATCGGTACGAAGCCCCGCGACGCGCGGTCGGTGGAGACGCGGGAGCGGCTGCTCGCGGCGGCGGAGGAACTCCTGCTGACACAGCCGTCCGCGGAGGTCTCGGTGCGGGCGGTGTGCGTCGCCGCCGAGACCAATCCGGCCGCCGTCCACTACCACTTCGGCAGCAAGGACGCGCTGGTCGCGGCGCTGCTCGAGGATCGGCTCGCGCCGCTGTGGGCCGAACAGCTCGGTGCGGCGGCCCGGCGGGAGGCCGAGCTCGCCGAGGTGGTGGACGCGGTGATCGGCCCGCTGGCGGAACTGGCCGCGGATCCGCGCGGCCGCCTGTACCTGCGGCTGCTCGCCGAACTGGTGCTCGGCCGCCGCGAGGTGGGCTGGACCGGGGACTGGTTCCAGCTCGACTCCTGGGTGCGCTTCCTCCCCGACCTGGACCCCGCCGAGGCGCAGCGGCGGTGGCTGCTCGCCTTCGAGGTGCTGATCATGCGCTTCGGCGCGGGCCACGCGCCGTCGGCGGGCACCGTCGCCACGCTGCGCGATTTCGTGCTGGCCGGACTCGCGGGACCGGGTGCGCGATGACCGATATCTTCGCCCCGGCCACCCTCGGCCCGATCACCCTGCGCAACCGCGTGATCAAGGCCGCCACCTTCGAGGGCCGCACCCCGGACGCCCTGGTCACCGACGAGCTGATCGAGTTCCATCGCCGTATCGCCGCGGGCGGTGTCGGCCTGTCGACCGTCGCCTATTGCGCGGTCGCGCCCGAGGGCCGCACCGACCGGCACCAGATCTGGATGCGCCCCGACGCGGTGCCGGGACTGCGCAAGCTCACCGACGCGATCCACGCCGAGGGCGCCGCGGCCTCGGCGCAGATCGGGCACGCCGGGCCGGTGGCCAACGCCGCGTCCAATCGCGCGCCCGCGCTGTCGCCGAGCAGGCTGTTCTCCCCGCTCGGGATGCGGATGACCCGGCGCCCCGACGCCGACGGCATCGCGGAGCTGGTCGCCGCGCACGTGCGTAGCGCCCAGCTGGCCGAGGAGGCCGGGTTCGACGCGGTGGAAATCCATTTCGGCCACAACTACCTGGTGAGCGCCTTCCTGAGCCCGCTGCTCAACCGGCGCCGCGACGGCTACGGCGGCAGCCTGGTCAACCGGGCGCGGCTGGCCAGGGAGATCGCCGAGGGCGTGGCCGGCGCGGTCGGTGGCCGCCTGGCCGTGCTGGCCAAGCTCAATATGGACGACGGGGTCGCCGGTGGCCTGCGCCCGGCCGAATCGGTGCGGGTCGCGCAGATGCTCGAGGCCGACGGGACCCTCGACGCGCTCGAACTGACCGCGGGCAGCTCCCTGCTCAACCCCATGCTGTACTTCCACGGCGACGCACCACGGCGGTCCTTCGCCCGCACCTTCGGGCCGCCGCTGAGCTGGGGCCTGCGCGTGGCCGGGCCGGTGTTCCTGCGCGAATACCCGTACCGCAGCGCCTATCTGCTCGAGCGCGCCCAGCTGTTCCGCGCGGCGCTGCGCATGCCGCTCGTGCTGCTCGGCGGCATCACCGACTACGACGGCATGCGGCTCGCCCGCACCGAGGGCTTCGAGTTCGTCGCGATGGGCCGGGCGCTGCTGTGCGAACCCGACCTGCCGCGCCGGATCGCGGCCGAGACCACGACCACCGCCGCCTGCACCCACTGCAACGAGTGCATGCCGACCATCTTCACCGGCACCCGCTGTGTGCTGCCGATCGCCGAAGGAAACCTGTCGTGAGAATCGCCGTCACCGGGGGCACCGGCTATCTCGGCGCGCCCACCGTCGCCGCCCTGCTCGCCGACGGTCACGAGATCCGGCTGCTGGTCCACCCCGGGGAATCGCTGGACCGGTGGTGGCCGGAATTCGCGCACGACCGCGACCGCATCACCGTCGTGCGCGGCGACCTGCGCGACAGCGACACGATCACCGCGCTGCTCGACGGCTGCGCGGCGGTGCTGCACGCGGCCGGTGTGGTCGCCACCGACGACCGCCGGGAACCGCTGATGTGGCAGGTCAATGTCGACGCCACCGCCGAACTCCTGTGCCGCGCGGCCCTGGCCGGCCTCGACCCCATCGTGCACGTGGCCAGCTACAGCGCGCTGTTCCCGTGCCCGGACCCGGTGATGACCCCGGACAGTCCCACCGCGACGGGCCGCAGCGCCTACGGCCGCACCAAGTCCGCCGCCGACCGGGTCGCCCGGGCACTGCAGCGCAGCGGCGCGCCGGTGGTGATCACCTATCCCTCCAGCGTGATCGGACCGGGTCTGGCCGGCACCCGCGGCATTACCGAGCGCGGCTGGAACACCATGCTGCGCAGCGGCTTCGCGCCCCGGCTCGACGGCGGGATGGCGATGATCGACGTCCGCGACGTGGCCGAGCTGCACGCGGCGGTGATGGTGCCCGGTCAGGGGCCGCGCCGGTATCTGTGTGGCGGCCACCAGGTCCCGTTCGACACCGCCATCGACCTGCTCGCCACCGCCTCCGGCCGCCGGATCCGCCGGATTCCGGTGCGCCCCGGCATGTTCCGGGCGCTGGGCCGCGCCGCGGATGTCGCGTCGCGGTTCGTCGAGGTCGACGCCGCGTTCGGCTACGAGGCGGCGTGGCTGCTCACCTCCGACACCCCGACCGACGATTCGGCCGCGCTGACCGAGCTCGGGCTGACCTGGCGGCCCACCGCGACGTCCCTGCGGGACATGTTCGCCGCCTGAGCCCGCGGCGTCGGCACGATGTGAGGGAGAACGCGAATCCGCCGCCGGGCCGCGTGCACGGATTATGGTCGAAGGATGGCTACCGGCAACTCGACGACGGCAGAACATCTCCGCGCAGCGCTGGACGGACCTTGGCGCGCGGTCCGGGACCAGGCACGAGTCCAACTCGCCGACGACCGCTTCACCGGCGATCCCGAACTCGACATCCACGCCGCCAGGGCGCGCGTCCTCGACCAGATGCGGGTCATCGCGACCATGGGGTATCCCGAGCGCGGCTTCCGCTCCGAGAACGGCGGGACCGGTGACCCCGGCGGCGCGGTGACGGGCCTGGAGATGCTGGCCTACGCCGACCTGTCGCTGTGGGTGAAATCCGGTGTGCAGTGGGGCCTGTTCGGCGGCGCCGTGGAGAACCTGGGCACCGAACGGCACCGCGACTACATCAAGCGGCTGATCTCCCTCGACCTGCTCGGCTGCTTCGCGATGACCGAGTCCGGCCACGGCAGCGACGTCGCCAATCTGGAGACCACGGCCACCTACGACCCGGCCACCCAGGAATTCGTGATCAACACCCCGACCCCGTCGGCGCGCAAGGACTACATCGGCGGCGCGGCGGCGCACGCCCGCATGGCCGCCGTGTTCGCCCAGCTGATCACCGGCGGCGAGAACCAGGGCGTGCACTGCCTGCTGGTCCCCATCCGCGACGAGCTCGGCGCCGACCTGCCCGGCGTGACCACCTACGACGACGGCCTCAAGGGCGGGCTGCCCGGCGTCGACAACGGGCGGATCGTGTTCGACCAGGTCCGGGTGCCCAGGGAGAACCTGCTCAACCGCTACGCCGACGTCGAGCCCGACGGCACGTACTCCTCGGAGATCGAGAACCCGAGCCGCCGCTTCTTCACCACGCTGGGCACGCTGGTGCGCGGCCGGGTGAGTGTCGGCGGCGCGGCCGCGGCGGGCGCGCGGGTGGCGCTGAGCATCGCGGTGCGGTACGCGCTGGCCCGGCGCCAGTTCGCCGACCCCGACACCGGCGCGGAAACCCTGCTGCTGGACTACCGCAGCCACCAGCGCAGGCTGCTGCCGCTGGTCGCGAAGTCCTTCGCGCTGGCCTTCGCCCAGAACGACCTGGTCCGCCGCATGGACCTCATCCAGAGCGGCCGCGACACCGAACCGGGCGCCCAGCGCGCGCTGGAGAAGCGCGCCGCCGGCTTCAAGGTCGCCCAGACCCGGCACGCCACCAGGGCCATCCAGGAATGTCGCGAAGCCTGCGGCGGTGCGGGATATCTCACCGAGAACCGCCTCGTCACGCTCAAGGCCGACACCGACGTGTTCACCACCTTCGAAGGTGACAACGTCGTCCTCACCCAGCTCGTCGCCAAGGAACTGCTCACCGCCTACTCCGACGAGGTCCGCGATCTCGACGCGCTGGGCTGGGTGAAGTTCGCCGCCACCATGGCCGGTGACGTGGTGCGCAAGCGCTCCGGGGTGCGTCAGCTGATCCAGACCCTGCGCGATCGCTCCGACGAATCCGTCGACGAGGGCGACCTGTCCAAGCGCTCGGTGCAGCTGCAACTGTTCGCCGACCGCGAGGACTACCTGCTGCGGACCGCCGCGCACCGGCTGCGTGCCAGGGCCGCCGACACCGGTCCGTTCGAAGCGTTCAACAACGCCCAGGACCACATCCTCGCCGCGGGCGCCGCGCACATCGACCGGCTGGTGCTCGAGGAGTTCGTCGACGGGATCGCCGCCATCGACGATCCCGACGCCAAGGCGCTCGCCGAAACCGTCTGCGACCTCTACGTGTACGCCACGCTGGAGGAGAACCTGTCCTGGTACATCATGCACCGGTTCATGTCGGTGGAGCGGGCCAAGGCCGTGCGCCGCGGCGTGAACGAACTCGTCGACCGGTTGCGCCCGGACGCGCTGACCCTGGTCGAGGCGATGGGCGTGCCGGAGACCATGCTGCGCGCCGAAATGCTGCACGACGCCAGCGTTTTCGACCGGAGCTAGCGCGTTCCGGGGCGCAGTCGCTCCGCGAGCAAGCACAGGGCAAGGGCCAACGCCGCCGCCGCTGCCGCCCCACCGAGCACATCGGTGGGGCGGTGGTAGCCGAGCACGACCATGCCGGGCACGATCGCGACGAGCGCGAGCACGGTGAGCGTCGCGATCGCGACCCGCGCTGTGAGAGTGGTCACCAGGCACGCGAAAGTCGTTGCGACAGCGACCATATGGACCGTGTGACCGCTCGGGTAGGCGAGGTAGTCGTGCATTCGCCTGTCCCACAGCGGTTTCAGCACCACGGTGTTGATCACCAGCACGAGCTCGGGGACGACGAGCATGGTGACCGCCGCCCACCACCGGCGCCGCACCGCGAACCAGCCCACCGCCGCCAGCAGCGCGACCAGCACGACCGGCGCGTTGCTCGGCGTGACCAGCACCTGCGCCAGGCCGGGGGAGACCGCCGCGGTGATCGGGTCGGCGACGGCCGCGTCCAGTCCGGACGGTCCGCCGTCGGCGGGGAAGGTCAGCGGCAGCGCGGCGGTGAGCGCCGCGCCTGCCCCGATGGCCGTCGCGCGGACGACGGTGGTGCGCGGGGGAACGTGGTCGATCACCGACGCGACGATAGCCGCCCCGGGTGACGTCTCAGGCGGGGCCGTAGGTGAGCACCGCGGTCACCACGAACCACAGCACCCACGCGATCGCCACGATCATGCCGATCGCCAGGGTGATGCGCAGGAACGCGCGACCGAAGTCCAGGTCGCCGTCGACCCGCGGATAGAGCTTCCACGGGCTGTACCAGGGCGCCACCAGACCGCGCGAGGCCAGTTCGCGCTCGAGCTGGGCCTGTTCCTCGGCGTACTGCTCGGCCTGGGCCTGGGTCGGGCCACCGTGCCACAGCGTCACATCGATCGGGCCCAGGAAACCCTCGTTGAGCAGGTCCTGCGGCGCGGGCAGGAACGGCAGGATGCCCAGGCCGCGGAAGGCGATGGCGATGTCGTTGGCCGTCCAGAGGTTGTGTTCCTTGGCGGCCAGCATCTCGAAGTACTGCTCGAGCCGGTGCGGATCGTCGGTGACGATCACGTCGAAACTCGGATCGTTCCAGCCCTGGTGCACGTCGATCTGCGCGCCCGGCTGCGGCACGATTACGCCGAGCCCGTGCACGGCCCGCTGCCCGAGCCCTCGCGCGGCGAGGTAGTCCTGCAGGGCGAAGGTGTGTTCGCGCGAGCGCTCCAGTGGTGTCGACTTCTCGCCGCCGGTGAACTGGGCGAGCTCGCCGGAGACCATCCAGGGGCCGTTGAGCGGGATCTCCAGCACCCCGTCCTGCGGCACGGCGAAGGTCTCGGCCTCGATGATCACGCAGCTGGTCGGTGTCCAGACCACCGCGTCGAGCTGGTGCAGCCGGTCGTTGTGGAACAGGCCGCAGTTGATCGTGGCGACGCCGTGCGGGCTCGACGGGTCCTTCCACGTGCGCAGCCAATCGATGAGTGCGAGCTCGGCATCGGTGCCTGCCGCATTCTGCACGCGCACGAGCATGGAGTCCGCCCTTCTGGGTCGTTGGCGCCGCGGGCCGAGAACCGTTGGCGTACATCGTAGCTCGACAACCGGTGGATGCCCGGCAGGACGCCGGGAGGTGTTCAGCTCGGTTCGGCGGCGATCGTGCCCGCCGCGACGGCGGCGACCAGTTCGGCGTGATCGGCCTCGGTCCGATCGGCATAACGTACCGCGTAGGCGGCCACCGCCTCCTCGAACGCGTCGTCGTCGGCCTCGAGGTAGCCGGCCAGGGTGCGCGGGTCCAGCGAACGCGAGTGCGCCCGCGCCAGCAGCGCGCCCGCGAGCCTGCCGTAGTCGTCGAGGTCGTCGGCCGAGAGCCCGGCCGGGTCGATGCTGCCCTTGAGATTGCGGAACTGGCGCACGACGAACGGCAGCGGCTCGTCCAGGTCGACGGTGGTCCAGCCGAGCAGGATGTCGGTCTCGGACTGCACGCTGCGCGCGCCCGCCACGATGCGCTCGCCTTCGTGGCGCGGCGCGACCGGCGGCAGGAACGGGGCCAGCGCGGACGGCCTGGCCTGTTTGACCTGTAGCACCAGCGACTCGCCGTCGTTGCCGTGCAGCAGCGCCACATAGCTGTGCAGGCCGACGCTGCCGGTGCCGACGATCCGGAAGGCCACATCCGAGACCGCGAAGCGGGCCAGCAGGGCGCGACGGGACTCGCGGATGGTGCTCGCGTAGCGCTCGAGGCCGTCGATCACGGCGTCGGCGACCGGCGCGTCGACCGGGGTCAGGATCGGCGGGTCGCTGACGAAGCGGTGCTTGCGGATGCCGGTCTCGTGATCGTCGAGGTGCTCGGTCCACTTCGCCACGACCTTGGCGCTGGTGTTCTTGCGGGCCTTCTTGGCGGCCTTCTTGAAGTCGTCGATCAGGTCGTCGGCCTTGGCCGAGCCCAGGATCGACTCGTCGGGCAGCGCGGTCCAGGACTGCATGAACGGCATCTCGGCGAGCTCGACCGCGGTCTGCCGGTAGAAGCGGGCGGCGTCGCGCGCGGCGCGCACGCAGTCGTCCTCGGCGGCGCCGCTCTCGCGCCCGGCCAGCACCAGGCTGGCGGCCAGCCGCCGCAGGTCCCATTCCCAGGGCCCGAGCACGGTCTCGTCGAAGTCGTTGATGTCCATCACGATCTCGCCGCGCTGGGTGCCGTAGAGACCGAAGTTGGCGGCGTGCGCGTCGCCGCAGATCTGGGCGGGCAGCCCGCTGTCGGGGCCGGCGGCCAGGTCGGCCGCCATCAGCCCGGCGGCGCCGCGGAAGAAGGTGAACGGCGACGCGGTCATCCGGCCGATCCGCAGCGGGATCAGCCGCTCGATCCGGCCCTCGTTGCTCGCCTCGACGAACTCGAGCACCGTCGGCCGGTCGGGGCTCTCGACGACCCGCTCGGCCGCGTCGAACGGCACGCGCTGCCGGGCGGCGCGGCCGCGCGCACGGGCGTCCTCGGCGGAAACGTAGGAGCGCAGATCTGGACCACTGTCGGACACAACCGCCCAGGCTAGCGGGTCGGGGGACGACCGGCATCGCGACCGCGTGGCAACCGGACACGCCCGAAGGTTTTCGGCGTGGCCGGATGGCGCGAGCGGGGGTTCGTGCGGTATGCAGGGGCGTGGCAACCGAATCGGGACCGCCGGGCATCAACGACACCGAAACCGGTGGCGTGTTCAGCGACCGCATCCTGACCGTGCCCAATGTGCTGAGCCTGCTCCGGCTGATCGGTATCCCGATATTCCTGTGGTTGATGCTGGTCCGCCATGCCGACGGCTGGGCGTTCACCCTGCTGATCGCCAGCGGTGTCACCGATTTCCTCGACGGCAAACTCGCCCGCCTGCTCGACCAGTCCTCCCGGCTCGGCGCGCTGCTCGATCCGCTGGTCGATCGGTTATACCTCGTGACGACGCTCGTGGCGTTCGTCGCACGCGGGCTGATCCCGTGGTGGATCGCCGTGATCCTGATCGGTCGCGATCTGGTACTCACCGTGACCCTGTCGGTATACAAGCGCCGTGACCTGCCCGCGCCCGAGGTGATCTACCTGGGCAAGGCGGCCACCTTCGCGCTGATGTCGGCCCTGCCGTGGCTGCTCACCGGGGAGATGGACTGGGCAGGGGCGGGTTTCGGGTGGGCCTTCGGCTGGGCACTGCTGATCTGGGGCACCGCGCTCTACGTCTGGACCGGGGTGCTCTACGCGGGGCTGGCGGTCGCGGTCGCGCGATCGATACCGCCTGTGCCGCACCGCGGGAGCTAGTCGATACTCTTGCGTGCAACGTTGACGACGAAAGGACGTCCAGTGACCCGGACCCCCGAGGATCTGCGCTACACCGAAGAGCACGAATGGGTGCGGCGGACCGGCCCCACGGCGGTTCGTGTCGGCATCACCGACTACGCCCAGTCACAGCTGGGTGACGTCGTGTTCGTACAGCTGCCCGACGTCGACAAGGACGTGACCGCGGGCGAGAGCATCGCCGAGGTCGAGTCGACCAAGAGCGTGTCCGACATCTACGCCCCGCTGGGCGGCAAAGTCGTTGCGGTGAACGAGGATCTGGTCTCGGCACCGGAGACGCTGAACACCGATCCGTACGACGAGGGCTGGCTGTTCGAGCTCGCCTTCGACGACGCGGCAACGCTCGATTCCGCACTGGGTGAACTGCTGGATGCGGCGGGTTATCAAGGAGTTATCGGGGGCTGAGCAAGCCTTCACAGTTCTCCCTGCACGGGTACGCCCCGGCAGGGTACGGTCAAAGCCAAGCGGATACGTCGGGGAATCGACGCCGGGATCTTTTTCCTGGCGATGTGATCGCGCCGGTCGTGTCGCCGAATACAGCACCTGCTTGCATGGATAATCAGGTTCGAGGAGGAGAGAAACGGTGAGCGAGAACAGGGACCCGGGTTACGGGGAGACCGCGGCCGAGACGACGTCGGTCTTCCGCGCGGACTTCCTCAACGAGGTCGACGCGTCGCGCTCCGGAGAGCCGACCGGCGAACAGCCGGTGCAGGGCGTCGAGGGCCTGCCGGTCGGCGCGGCTCTCCTGGTGGTCAAGCGCGGCCCGAACGCGGGCTCGCGCTTCCTGCTGGATCAGCCGACCACCTCGGCCGGTCGCCATCCCGACAGTGACATCTTTCTCGACGACGTCACCGTCAGCCGCCGGCACGCGGAGTTCCGTCAGGACGACGACTCGTTCCAGGTCGTCGATGTGGGCAGTCTCAACGGCACCTACGTCAACCGGGAGCCGGTGGACTCCTCGGAGCTGCAGAACGGCGACGAGGTCCAGATCGGCAAGTTCCGGCTGGTCTTCCTGACCGGTCCGCGCGCGCAGGCGAACGAGTCGGCGTCGGGCGCGGGGTCGCGATGACCCCTACGGTGCTGGTGTCCGTGCTGGGCGCAGTGCTGTGACGGGGGCGGCGCAGTGGGCGCGCGGAGGAATGTCGATCGGCTCCGTGCTCGACCTGCTGCGACCAGATTTTCCTGACATCACCATCTCGAAGATCCGGTTCCTCGAATCCGAGGGCCTGATCCGGCCGGAACGAACGCCGTCGGGGTACCGGCGGTTCTCGGTGGCCGACTACGAGCGGCTGCGCTTCGTCCTGACCGCGCAACGCGATCAGTACCTGCCGCTGAAGGTGATCAAGGAGCAGCTCGAAGCGATCGACAGCGGTGCGGCGACCCTGGGCGTGCGTGAAGCGCGTGCCAGGGCGCACTCCCACCACAGTGCCGCGGAGGCCGGGCAGTCGCGGTCCGGCGCCGCGCGCGCGGAGACCGACGGCGAGGCCAGTCCGGCTCCGCCCCGTCGGCTCGGCGTCGTCCCCGGCGAGATCACGCCGGACGAATTGCGCTTCGACGTCGGGGTCCGGCTCACCCGGGCCGATCTGCTCGCCAAGGCGGGCATCGACGACCGTTTCCTCGACGACCTGCTGCGTGCCGGACTCATCGTCCCCGGCGCGGGCGGCTTCTTCGAATCCGACGCGGTGACGCTGGCGCACGCGGCCAAATCGATGGCCGAATTCGGCCTGGAGGCCCGGCATCTGCGCGCGTTCAAACTGGCCGCCGATCGGGAAGCGGCCCTGGTCGCCCAGATCGCCGCGCCGATCGCCAAGAGCCGTGACGCCGACGCGCGCGCCCGCGCCGAGGAGACCGTCCGCGAACTGGCGGCCCTGTCGCTGAACCTGCACGCGGCCCTGGTGAAGGCGGCCGTGCGGGCCGCGCTCGGCAACTGACACACCCGGCCACCGGATCGGGTATCACCCCGGCAACACGCCGATTTCGGCTCGGGCGTCCGCGTTGCACCGCCCGGAATTCGCCTAGACTCGTGGTTACGGCGAGCTGGGCAGCGGTCCTGCCGGCCGGCGGCGAGTATGGGAGGCAAGAACTCATGAGCGAGATGCGCGTCATCGGCATCCGTGTCGAGCAGCCACAGAACCAGCCCGTGCTGCTGCTGCGGGAAGCGGCGGGCGAGCGCTACCTGCCGATCTGGATCGGGCAGGCCGAGGCGACCGCGATCGTGCTCGAGCAGGAGGGGGTCACGCCGATCCGCCCGCTCACTCACGATTTGATCAAGATTCTGATCACCGAACTCGGGCACACCCTCAAGGAAGTGCGGATCGTCGATCTGCAGGAGGGCACCTTCTACGCCGATCTGGTCTTCGACGGCGACCTGCGGGTCTCGGCCCGGCCCTCGGACTCGGTGGCCATCGCGCTGCGCGTCGGCTGCCCGATCTTCGCCGAGGAGCCGGTCCTGGCCGAGGCCGGGCTGGTGATGCCCGACGAGCGCGAGGACGAGGTGGAGAAGTTCAAGGAGTTCCTCGAGTCCGTCTCGCCCGACGACTTCAAGGCCACGGACAGCTGATTCACATCACGATCTTCTAGACCTGAAGTAGAGGTCGAGGGAATCGCCGCGCGCGGTGCTTGGTGCGACAACAGTGCAGGTCCGACAATGGCAGGAGTAACCTCGAAAGTCGGGCAACATCCGTCGTGACTCCGGTACTCGAGAACGTCGGCAGAGCAAGGAGTGGTCAGTGGAAGAGCAATCGCAGGATGTGGTGCAGCCTGGCTTGTTCCCGGACGACTCGGTTCCGGATGATCTCGTCGGCTACCGGGTGCCGAGCGCGTGTCAGGTCGCGGGCATCACCTACCGGCAACTCGACTACTGGGCTCGCACCGGGCTGGTCGTACCGTCGATCCGTGGCGCCGCCGGGTCGGGCAGTCAGCGGCTGTACTCGTTCAAGGACATCCTGGTCCTCAAGATCGTGAAGCGACTGCTGGACGCGGGCGTCTCTTTACAGAACATCCGGATCGCCGTCGATCACCTGCGCAGCCGCGGCGTGCAGGATCTGGCCGGGATCACGCTGTTCTCCGACGGGACCACGGTGTACGAGTGCACCTCGCCCGAGGAGGTCGTCGATTTACTGCAGGGCGGGCAGGGTGTCTTCGGGATCGCGGTCAGCGGCGCCATGCGGGAACTGACCGGGGCGATCGCCGACTTCCCGGCCGAACGGGCCACCGAGATCACCGATCGACCCGAGGACGAACTGTCCTTCCGCCGCAAGGTGCGGGAGAACCGTAAGACCGGGTAGTGACGAGCACTACACCCCCGGCGTGCCCCAGGTGGCGCGGCCGGGGGTTTGCTGCATCTAGACTTGATGACGCGTCGCCGCCGTGCGGGAGAGTCCCGGAGTCGTGAGAGTCCGGGCGCCGAAGGAGCAGCACCTCCCCGTCAATCTCTCAGGCAACAGGGACCGCACGGTGATTCGACGCCTCTGGAAAGCGGTGGCTGCAGGCTGCCCGCCCACGGGGAAAGGGGCACGGCCGTCCGCGGTCGGGTCACCGAATCTCTCAGGCGCCACGACAGAGGGGGAGGGCTGGTACCCGTCGACCACCTGGTCGACCCGCCCGACCTTGGAGCTGCCGTGACCCGTTCGTTCGCCGACCGCCACATCGGACCCGATTCCGACGAACTCGCCCGGATCCTCGCGACCGTCGGCGTCGAGTCCCTCGACGCGCTCGCGACCACGGCGCTGCCCGCGACCATCCTCGACGAGTCCGGCCTCGGCGCGCTGCCCGCGCCCGCCACCGAGCACGAGGTCCTCGCCGAACTGGCCGCGCTGGCGCACTCCAACACCGTCGCCACCTCGATGATCGGCCTGGGCTACTACGACACGCTGACCCCGCCGGTGCTGGTGCGCAACCTGCTCGAGAACCCGGCCTGGTACACCGCCTACACCCCGTACCAGCCCGAGATCAGCCAGGGCAGGCTCGAGGCGCTGCTCAACTTCCAGACCATGGTGTCGGATCTGACCGGCATGGACGTCGCCAACGCCTCCATGCTCGACGAGGCCACCGCCGCCGCCGAGGCGATGACGCTGCTGCGCCGCGCGGGCAAGTCCAAGTCGAACCGGCTGCTGCTCGACGCCGATCTGTTCCCGCAGACCAAGACCATCATCGGCACCAGGGCCGAGCCGCTGGGCATCGAGCTCGTCGAGGCCGACCTGTCCACCGGCGTGCTGCCCGAGGGCGAGTTCTTCGGCGTCATCGTGCAGACTCCCGGCGCGTCCGGCCGGATCGTCGACTGGACCGCACTGTGCGCCGCCGCCCACGAGCGCGGTGCGCTGGTCGCCGCGGGCGCCGACCTGCTGGCGCTGACGCTGATCACCCCGCCCGGTGAGCAGGGCGCCGACGTGTGCTTCGGCACCACCCAGCGCTTCGGCGTGCCGATGGGCTTCGGCGGCCCGCACGCCGGCTACCTCGCGGTGCGCACCGCCTTCGCCCGGCAGCTGCCGGGCCGGCTGGTCGGCGTGTCGGTCGACGCCGACGGCGCGCCCGCCTACCGCCTGGCCCTGCAGACGCGCGAGCAGCACATCCGCCGCGAGAAGGCCACCTCCAACATCTGTACCGCGCAGGTCCTGCTGGCCATCGTGGCCGCCATGTACGCCAGCTACCACGGTGCGAACGGGCTGCGCGCCATCGCCCGCAGGGTGCACGCGCACGCGGCGGCCGTGGCGTCGGGCATCGGTGCGGCGCTGGTGCACGACACCTTCTTCGACACCGTCCTGGCGCACGTCCCCGGTGGCGCGGAAGCCGTTGTCGCCAAGGCGAAGTCGCAGGGGATCAACCTGCGCCTGGTCGACGCCGACCACGTGGCGATCGCCTGCGACGAGGCCACCACCGACGCGCACGTGGCCGCCGTCGTCGAATCCTTCGGCACCGCACAGGCTCCCGACGCGAGCGCGGGCGCCGAGCCCGCCGCGATCGAGAACCGCACCTCGGACTACCTGACGCATCCGGCGTTCACCCGCCACCACACCGAGACCGCCATGCTGCGCTACTTGCGTTCGCTGTCGGACAAGGACATCGCGCTGGACCGCAGCATGATTCCACTCGGTTCCTGCACCATGAAGCTCAACGCGACCGCCGAGATGGAGGCCATCACCTGGCCCGGGTTCGCCCGCCTGCACCCGTTCGCGCCCACCGAGGACGTGCCCGGCATCCTGAAGCTGATCGGCGACCTCGAGCAGTGGCTCGCGGAGATCACCGGCTACGACGCGGTGAGCCTGCAGCCCAACGCCGGTAGCCAGGGCGAGTACGCGGGCCTGCTCGCGATCCGCCGCTACCACCTCGATCGCGGCGACGACCACCGCGACACCTGCCTGATCCCGTCCAGCGCGCACGGCACCAACGCGGCCTCGGCGGCCATGGTCGGCATGCGGGTCGAGGTCGTGAAGTGCCGCGAGAACGGTGATGTCGACCTCGACGACCTGCGCGCCAAGATCGCCGACCACGCCGACCGGCTGGCCTGCATCATGATCACCTACCCGTCCACGCACGGCGTGTACGAGCACGAGGTGGCCGAGCTGTGCGCGCTCGTGCACGACGCGGGCGGTCAGGTCTACGTCGACGGCGCGAACCTCAACGCCCTGGTCGGCCTGGCGCGTCCGGGCCGCTTCGGCGGCGATGTCAGCCACCTGAACCTGCACAAGACCTTCTGCATCCCGCACGGCGGCGGCGGCCCCGGCGTCGGCCCGGTCGCGGTGCGCGCGCATCTGACCCGGTACCTGCCCGGCGACCCGCGCGAGACGGGCTCGCACGCGGTGTCGGCGGCGAACTACGGGTCGGCCTCGATCCTGCCGATCACCTGGGCCTACATCCGGATGATGGGCGCCGACGGCCTGCGCGCGGCGACGCTGACCGCGATCGCCGCGGCCAACTACATCGCCCGCCGCCTCGACGCCTACTTCCCGGTGCTCTATACCGGCGAGAACGGCATGGTCGCGCACGAGTGCATCCTCGACCTGCGCGAGATCACCAAGCAGACCGGCGTCACCGTCGACGATGTGGCCAAGCGCCTGGCCGACTACGGCTTCCACGCGCCCACCATGAGTTTCCCGGTGGCGGGCACCCTGATGGTGGAGCCCACCGAGAGCGAGAACCTCGAGGAACTCGACGAGTTCATCGCGGCCATGATCGCGATCCGCGGCGAGATCGACCAGGTCGGCGCCGGGGTGTGGCCGGTGACCGACAACCCGCTGCGCGGCGCACCGCACACCGCGGCGAGCCTGGTCGGCGAGTGGGACCACCCGTACAGCCGTGAGGTCGCGGTCTACCCGCGCGGCATCGGGCACACCCGCCCCAAGGTGTGGCCCCCGGTGCGTCGCATCGACGGTGCGTTCGGCGACCGCAACCTGGTCTGCTCCTGCCCGCCGCTGGACGCGTACGAGGACTGACGAACTCGACAGAGGGCCCCGCCGAAATTGGTTCGGCGGGGCCCTCTTTCGTCGTCGGCAGCCCGGCTACGGGATCACGGTGTCTGCTCGCCGGTCAGTAATCCCGCGCGGGCGAGCGCGATCGCCGCGTCGGCGGCCTGGTGCGCGTGCGCGGTGGTCACGGGCTCGTGGGTGACGAACAACCGGTGGAACAGCGGCGCCACCGCGAACCGGACCACCTCGGTACCGGCCACCTCCGGGTCGAGTTCGCCGCGCGCGATCGCCCGGTCGACGATCACCGCGGCCTCGGCGTGCCGTGCCGCGTAGAAGGTCCGCAGGGCCTCGGCCGCCGCGGGATGTTGCAGACCCGCGGTGACGAAAGCCGTTGCCACCGGACCTGATTCGGGGTCGGTGAACCCGGTGCGCACGAGCTCGGTGAGTGCGCGCAGATCGCCGGTGAGGGTGCCGGTGTCCGGGATGGCCCACGATCGGCCCGCGGCCAGGTCGAGCGCGTCGGCGACCAGGCCCTCGGGACTACGCCAGCGCCGGTAGACGGTGGTCTTGTGCACCCCGGCCCGCTGCGCGACGGCGTCGACGGTCAGGCCCTGGTAGCCGTGCTCGGCGAGCTCGGCCGTCGTCGCGTCGAGCACGGCCTCCCGCACTCGGGCGCTGCGCCCACCGGGGCGCCGTTGCGGTTCCAAAATCTACTCCCGTTGCGTTAGTGGTCGAGTGTCCGTATGGTTAAAGCTACACAAGTTGCGATTGGAGCGCTGTTTGACCACTCAACTGACCTTGCGGGGCGTGTCGAAGTCCTACGCGGACCGGCCGGTACTCGACGCGGTGACGGCGACGATCCGGCCCGGCGAGCGGATCGGCATCGTCGGGGAGAACGGCTCGGGGAAGTCGACCCTGCTGCGGCTGCTGGCAGGCGCCGAGCACGCCGATGCCGGATCGATCACCGTGACCGCCGAGGGCGGGCTCGGCCACCTCGCCCAGACCCTGTCCGGCGACACCGTCGAGGCGGCCGTCGAGCAGGCGCTGGCGGAACTGCGCGGGCTCGAGCGCGCGATGCAGGCCGCCGCCGAGGCGCAGGACATGGATCGCTACGGCGCTCTGCTCACCCGGTTCGAGGCCCGCGACGGCTACGCGGCCGACGCCAGGGTGGCGGCGTCGCTGCACGGACTCGGGCTGGGCGGGATCGATCGGTCGCGACGGCTGGACAGTCTCTCCGGCGGCGAGCGGGCCCGGCTCGGCCTGGCCTGTCTGCTCGCCGCGTCGCCGGAGGTACTGCTGCTCGACGAGCCGACCAATCACCTCGACGAGAGCGCGCTGACCTGGCTCGAGGCGCGGCTGCGCGGCCATCGCGGCACGGTCGTCCTGGTCTCGCACGACCGGATCTTCCTCGACCGCGTCGTGACCGCGATCCTCGAGGTGGCCGATCGCGGCCTGACCCGATTCGGTGGCGGCTACAGCGGGTTCCTGACCGAGAAAGCGGCCGCGCGGGTGCGCTGGGAGCAGGCGTACGCCCAGTGGCGCGCCGAGATCGGCCGGCTGGAGGAGTTCGCGACGACGACCGCGGTGCGGGTCGCGCACGGGCGGGCGATGACCGACAACAACAAGATGGCCTACGACCGCAACGCGGGCCGGGTGCAGAGTTCGGTCGCCTCCCGGGTGCGCCGGACCGCCGAACGCCTGCGCCGCCTGCGGGAGGATCCGGTGCCCCGACCGCCCGAACCCCTGCGCTTCCGTGGGCGATTCGCGGCGGCCGGATCGGACGCGGAGTTCGCCATCGGTCCCGTGACGCTGGGCGCCCGGGGACGGCTGCTCATCCACGGACCCAACGGCGCGGGCAAGTCGACCCTGCTCGACGCGCTGCACGCGACGGCGCCCGGCCGGATCGGCTACCTGCGGCAGGAGGAGCGATTCGAGCCGGACCGCAGCGTCACCGAGGCCTACGGCTTCGGCCGGGCCGCGCTGCTGGCGACGGGGCTGTTCGCGCCCGAACTGCTGGATCGTCCGGTCGGTACGTTGTCGGAGGGCCAGCGGCGCAGACTGTCCCTGGCGCGGGTGCTCGCGGGCGACCACGATCTGCTGCTGCTCGACGAACCGACCAACCACCTGTCGCTGACCCTGGTCGACGAGGTGGAACGCGCGCTGGACGACTACCGGGGCGCGGTCGTGGTCGTCTCGCACGACCGGGCGCTGCGCAGGCGGTTCCGGGGAATACAGAAGGGAATCGAAGACTTTGGCTGACATCGTACAAGTGATCGACGTACCCGGCGCGCCCTACGGGGTGACGGCCGGGCCGGACGGCGCGGTCTGGTTCACGCTGGTCGCGCAGGGCGCCCTCGGCCGTTGCGCCGGCGGCGAGGTGGAGATCTTCCCCCTCGACCCGGCCGACGGTCAACCGACCGTGATCGTGACCGGACCGGACGCGGCACTGTGGTTCACCGAGTTCCGGGGCGGACGGCTCGGCCGCCGCACCCTCGACGGCATCGTCACGAGCATCGCGATGGACGGGCCCTACGGCGTGTGCGCCGGCCCCGACGGGGCGCTGTGGTTCACCGCGTTGCAGGTGGGCCGGGTCGGCCGGCTGGGCGCCGACGGCACCGTCGAGCACGTCGACGTCGACGGGATGCCGTCGATGATCACCCCGGGAACCGATGGGGCACTGTGGTTCACGGTGAACCAGGGCAATGCGATCGGCCGGATCGACCGCGACCTCGCGCCCACCCTGTTCCCACTGCCCACACCCGCCGCCGCACCGGTCGGCATCACCGCCGGCCCCGACGGCGCGGTGTGGTTCACCGAGATCGGGGCGGGCGCGATCGGGCGCATCGAGACCGATGGCACCGTCACCGAATTCGCGCTGCCCGACCCGGCCGCGCGCCCGCACGCGATCACCACCGGCCCCGACGGCGCGCTGTGGTTCACCGAGTGGGCGAGCGGCACGCTCGGCCGGATCACCACCGAGGGCGACCTCGACCACCTGCCGCTCCCGGGGAAGGAACCGCACGGACTCACCGTCGACGCCAGCGGCCACCTCTGGATCGCGATGGAATCCGGTGCGCTGGTGGAGGTCTCACCCGGCTGAGGACCGCAATCGCTCGAGCAGCGCGCGCAACCCGGGCGCGGTCGGTGCCGTCGCGGCATCGATCGCGCCCAGCGGTATCTCGAGCATCCGCAGCGGATAGCCGTCGCCGGTCACCACGCCGGTGTCGGCGAACCCGAAGGCCGCGAGCAGGCGCGCGACACCGGTTCCGGCGTGCTCGGTCTGCGCGTAGACCCGGGTGGTCGGCCGGGCGGGATCGGCGGCGTGGATGTCGAGCAGGACCTCGGCCAGATGATCGATGTAGATCTGCGAGATGGTCAGCGGGCTGGCGCCGAGCCTGCCCCGGAACCCGCGCAGCAGCCCGACCGAGAACAGCACCACCGCGTCCGACCATTCGCCCGGCCTGCTCAGATGCAGACCGCGCAGCTGCGCGTCGGTCAGTCCGCCGGTGCGGCAGTAGGCGGCCTCACCGAGCCGGTTCAGCGGCAGGATGCAGGAGAATCCGACCGGGACGAAGGTGCCGTCGACCCGGGCCTCGATCAGGCTGTACGCGAGCGGATTGACCTGGTGCACACTGAGATTGCGCTGCCTGATCACATCGAGCGGGGTGGCGAATCCGGACCGGGCGAAGGCTTCCCGGTTGATCTGGCACAGCGTGTCCAGGTCGCGGTCGTCGAGATGGCGGACCCGGTAGTCGAGCTGCGGGGTCGCGTCGGTGTCGCCGGTCATCCGTCTCCCATAGTGCGAGGTGAGGTCGGGCAGCAGCCCGCTGTCGTCGATGATCCCGGCCAGCACGTCGATCGGTTCCCGGCCCGCGAGCCTGCCGACCGCCAGGGACAACCCGCGCAGCCCGGCCGCGATCACGACGGTGAACAGGACGAAGCCGAGCCAATCACTGTTGGTCACCACCGGCAGCGCGTCGATGCCCCGCTTCACCGGGTCGGCGATCTCGAGCGAACTGAACACGCCGGCGGTGGCCGTACTGGCGGTGAGGATGTAGTGGTTCGGCTTGCGCGCGGCCAGGATGACGCCGCGGTCGACGCGTTCGCGCCAGTGCCGGAACGCGACTCGCGCACCGTGGTTCGTCGCCATCACTCGTCTCCCCGCCGCGGATCGGACCGAACGCAGTGGGTTGCGAGTACCCGGCGGTGCGGTGGTTCACACCACCGATTCCGGCCGCGCGAGCGAATGATGGTGTCCGCGCGGCCGTTCGGGGCGTCAGGGTGTGGTCAGTGCCTTCACCACGGCGGTGCCGAAGCCGAGGTCGTTGCTCGTCGGCAGCCGGGTGTAGGTGCCGCCGGTCTGCTGCGCGAGGGTCTGCAGGGTCTGGGTGCCCTGGCCGCCGACTACGACGATGTCGATCCGGACGGGCTTGCCCGCGGTGGTCGCGGCGGTGATCTCGCTGACCAGCGCGGGCCCGGTCAGCGTCGAATCGTCGTCGGGACCGTCGGTGATGATCAGGATCGAGTTGGTCCGGCCGGGGGAGTAGGCCGCGACCGCGGCGCGGTAGGCGGCGAGCAGGCTCGGGTAGGCCTGATCGCTGGTGGTCTGGGTCGCCTTGGTGCTGGTGACCGCCGTCCCGACGGCATTGCGCTGCGTGTCGGTCAGCAGGGCGGTGGGGACCTGGACCTTGTACGGCGTGGTGCCGTCGAGGTTCTTGCCGAAGGTCCACAGCCCGAGACCGAAGTCCGGCGGCATCACGGTGAGCGTCGAGGCGAGCGCCGCGCTCGCGTTCGCGAGCCGGGTGGTCGATCCCTCGGCGGTGCCCATCGACGACGACACGTCGAGCAGCACCGTCGCGTTCACGCCGAGCACCGGGTTGGCCAGGGTGGACTGGACCTTCTGCAGTGCCGCCTTGTCCGGGTTCGGCGGGGCGGAGCCGATGGCCGGGCCGAACCCGTCGGTGGCCAGCGCGCCCGCCTGCTCCGGGGCCCGCAGGAAGTCGATGAAGCGGGAGGCGATGAGGTTCTGGGTCTTGTCGACCCAGGGGCCCGAGAGCAGCGCGGCGGGATAGTCCGCCAGCGGCGCGGTCCCGACCGGCCGGAACGCGGTCAGCCCGCCGGTGCCCAGCTGCTGGGCGGTCGCGGCGACGGCGTGCACCTCGTCGGCGGTGGGGTCGGTGGTGATCGCGGCCATCGCGGTCATCAGGTCGGCGGGCGTCTGGGCGCCCGCGGCCAGCCCGGAGATCGCGGCCACGACCTGCCCGGACCCGGCGGCCTGCTCGGTGAGCGGCTCGGTGCCCGAGACCGCGGCTCCGATCGAGGCGGCCGCCGCGGTGGTGGCGTCGCCCGTGGGCAGTGCCATCCGCAGGCCGCCCCAGCCGGCCAAGCCGACCTCGTCGAGCGAGCCCTGCTGCAGCCGTGGCAGGTCGGACCAGGCGACCTGATGCTGTTCGAGGGCCTGGCGCAGCGCGTCGGGCACGGCGAGCACGATCGGGCTGGTGGCGATGGAGGCGGGTGTGCCCTCGATCAGGCCGGGCACCCGGACCAGTTCGATCGACCGGGTCGAATCGGCGATCCACAGGCCGGGCTTCGGGCCCAGTGCCGGATCCCACTTCCCCGGATCGGCCAGTCCCGCGACGAGCGCGGCCGACGGCCGGGCCGACACCTCCACCCGGGCGCAGTGGTCGCGCACGCGCGGCTTGCTCGCGTTGTAGCGCTCGGCGGCGGCGCGCACCGGGCCCGCGATCGCCGGATCGACGGTCACGTCCAGCGACGCCGGTCCCTCGACACATTCGGCGGCCGCCGCGACGTCGGTGCTCGCGGCGCGGTCGCTGAGCTGGAACCACGCGAAGACGGCCACGATCACCAGAACGAGTACCGATGCCGCGATAACCGGACCTTTGCTGATGGTTCGAGATCTGGTCCCGCTGCGATGAGTACCCACGTGGCAAGTTTAAGGACTCGTGACCCGGCCGCCGCACGGTGGACTCCGGTGCGCATCGGTGCAGGTCACGGCGTAGGGCCGGGTGTCACGACGGACACCCGGCCCCGGCCGGTCACTCGCGGATCACGCGGCCACGGTCGTATTCACGGCCGCCCCAGACTCCCGACTGGCCGGTCTGCGCCGCGTACTCGGTGCACCCCGCGAGCAACGGGCAACCGGCGCAGATCCGGCGGGCGTAGTCGAAGTCCTGCGACGGGTACGGGAACCAGGCCTCGTGGTTCGGGTCACCCCGGCAGGCGGCGCGGTGCCATTGCCCCGAATCGGACAGAGTCAGCAGTTCGGTCAGTGCGAGGTCGGTGGTGGTCACGGCGCGTACTCCTTCCAGATCCGGCGCTGGGTGCGGGCCAGCGGGTCGGGAGCCTTGGGCTCCCACAGCAGCCGCATCCCCGCTTCCTCCGGGGTGCGGTCGGCCTTGCTCGTATTGCAGGGGCCGCAGCAGGCGATCAGGTTGCCCCAGGTGTTCGGTCCGCCCCTGCTGCGCGGGCGGATGTGGTCGACGGTCTGCGCCCAGTCGTCGCAGTAGCCGCAGCGGTGCCGGTCGCGGCGCAGGACACCGGCCAGGGTGGCGCGGCTGTCCTCACCGACCGGGGCGACGTGGCCCAGGTAGACGTAGCGCAGCAGCCGGATCGTCTCCGGCAGCCCGATGACCAGGTGCTGGGACCGGATCGGGAACCGCGGCGCCCGCTCGATGACGGTCTCCGCGGCACCGCTGATCAGCAGTGTCACGGCCCGGTCGGCGGTGATCTCGTCGAGGGCTTCGTAGCTGGCGTTGAGGACGAGCACCCTGGTGCGTATCCAGGTGTCGGACGTGGGCGCCATCGGGTCGACGGCATGACGGATCGTCATGGGAATCACCATGTTTCGAGAGAAGTGCGAACGACGGTCGGAGTCGAGTGGGATTACCGCGTCAGTGCGCGAACCGGAGACGGGCCATGGCATCGGGGCCCGCGCTCGACGCGCTGTGGGCCGAACCGGCGCGGCGATAGGTCTTCTCGGACTGTCGCAGTGGCGCAAGGTTTTTCATGGCCGTCTCCTCCTCTCGGGGTATCTCGTCGGTGTCGCCTTGTTGCGAATGACCGGCGTGGAATTCATGGTGGCATACGGCGCGCCGGATGTCGGCTGATTTATTTCCGGTAACGCTCCGATACCGACGGAAACCTCGAACCGGCAGGTCGCGATACATTTTCGGGGTGAGGTGCCCGTCGGGCGCACCGAACGCGAGGAGTGGTGCTCATGCGGACAGCGCTGATTCCGGCCACCGTGGCCTGCGCGGTGGTCCTGCTCCTTCCCGGCTGCGACAGCGATTCCGGCGGTACGAGCGCGCCCGCCGATCGGCCGAGTCCGACCCTGCCCGCACCCGGCCCGGCGTCGTCGGTCAAGACGAGCGCGGCGGGACCCGCGACCCTGGTGCCCCCGGCCGCCCTGCCCGCCCCGTCCCGGGGCCCGGCGGTGACCTCGGCGCCGGCGGCCACCGGCGGTCCGACCAGTCCGCCCGGCGTCGCGCTGCCCGATACCGCGCCCGCGTGCGCCGACGGCCAGGTGCTCGTCGGCGGCGGGCCGGTCACCGCGGCGGCCGGGCACCAGGGGCTGACCCTGCGCTTCTGGCTGGTCGGGGCCAGCGGGCCCTGTTCGCTGACCGGCTATCCGGGCGTCGACGCGATCGGGGACACCACCGCGAACGCGACCCGCACCCTGCGCGGCTACCTGGGCGGACTGCCACCCGATCGGAGCGAGCCCGCGACCGTGATCCTCACCCAGGACCACGGTGCGCAAGCCGTCGTGGAGGGCACCACCACCGACGCCTCGGGCAACGCCTGCCCGGTCTATACCGGGTTGCGGGTCACCCCGCCCGACACCACCGACACCGTCCCGGTGTCCGAGGCGCTGTCGGTATGCGATCTCGCGGTTCATCCGGTCACGCCGATGAGCTGATCGGCGGCGCCGGGGTGATCATGCCTGCGAGCACGGAACCCGCTGCGCCGGAACGGATTCCGATCTCTCATCGAGCCGGAACTGGGCCAGTCCCCAGACGGTGAGGCCGCACAGGGCGTAGCCCGCGCCGAATCCGCACGCGGCCCACCATCCCCACGCGGTGTACGCCCAGGCGGTGGTGACCGCGCCGAGCGCGGAGCCCGCGGAATAGAACGTCATGTAGGCGCCGAGGACGCTGCCGGTGCGGTCCGGGTGCGCGGTGGTCAGCAGATGCTGACTGGAGACGTGCACGGCTTGGACCGCGAAGTCGAGCACGACGATGCCGGCCACGAGCGGGAGCAGGGTCGGCCCCATCGGGGCGATGAGCAGCCAGGACCCGGCCAGGACCAGCAGTGACCACCCAGTGATCGCCTGCGCGTGACCGGCATCGGCCCACCTGCCCGCCCGGGTCGCGCCGAGCGCACCCGCGAGACCGACGACGCCGAACAGCCCGATCTCGGTGGTACCGAGCGACCACGGCGCGGCACCGAGGGGCAGGGCGAGGCCGCTCCAGAGGGTGCCGAAGGACGCGAAGAGGAAGAAGGCGATCAGGCCTCGGCTCCGGAACAGGCGATCCGTGATCACGAGACGCGCCATCGACCGCACGATCTGTGGGTAGCGCGCGCCGGGTGTCCGGATATCGGGACGCAGACCCGCCCGGGTGACGACGGCGAGCGTCGCGCACGACGCGGCCAGCAGGACGAAGACCGCGCGCCAGCCCAGCGTGTCGCCGAAGACGCCCGCGACCACACGGACACCGAGAATGCCGACGACCACCCCCGACGTGACGGCGCCGATGACGCGGCCGCGTTCGCCGGGTTCGGACACCGCGGCCGCGTAGGCGACCGTCACCTGCACGACGACCGCGAACACCCCGGCGACGGCGAGCCCCGCCATCGCGACGACACCGTTCGGCGCGGCGGCCGTGATCGCCGCTCCGACGCCGGTGAGTGTCAGCAGCCCGCCGATCAGCCCCCGCCGGTTCACCAGATCCCCCAGCGGTACCAGCAGGATCAGCCCGGCGAAATAGCCGATCTGCCCGGCCGCGACCAGCAACCCCACCGACTCGGCCGGCAACCCCAGCTGCGCGCCCGCCGCGCCCAGCACCGGCTGCATCGCGTAGATCGTCGCCACCGCCACGGCGCACACCGCGGCCAGGAGCAAGCGCTGTGGGCGCGCGATTCCGGTGACCATCACTCTCCAATCGGTAGCAAAATGCAACCAATTCACGATAGGGAATAATGGTTTCGAAACGCAACCCAATGCGGAAGGTGACAGATGACACCGACGTCCGGCCACGATCGCGCGTGGACCGACCCCACCTGCCCGGTCGCGCGCACCGTCGACCTGGTCGGTGATCGCTGGAGTCTGCTCATCGTCCGCGACGCCATGGACGGCCCCGGCTCGTTCACCGAGTTCCGGCAGCGCCTCGGGATCGCCCGCAACATCCTCGCCGACCGGCTGCGCAGGCTCGTCGACGACGGCATCCTCACCACCAGTGCCACCCCGAGCGGCAAGCGGCACGTCTACGAACTCACCGCCGCCGGGCGGGACCTGTTCACGACGATCGTCGCGCTGCGGCAGTGGGGTGAACGGCACGCCTTCGCCGACGGTGAACGGCACTCGACCCTCGTCGACCGGGACGATGAGGTGATCGCCGAGCTGCGGCCCCGCAGCGGGTCCGGCGCGCCGGTCACCGCCGAGACCACCCGCGTGCGGCGCGTGGACTGAGCACGCGACCGCCGCGGTGACCGCCCGATCAGAGGTTGCCGACCTCGCGTTCGAGCCTGCGGGCCACGAGATCGCGGGCCTCCTCGCGGAGCGTGGGCCGGAAACCGGTGGGGTACACCGGATCCGCGGGCGCGTACTGCTTCAGGACCTCCTTCGCGAGGGTGATCTTGTGGACCTCGGTCGGCCCGTCGGCGATGGCCATCACCTCGGCGTAGGTGGTCATGTCGAGGAACGGGAGGTCGGTGCTGACCCCGAGGGCGCCGTGCAGATGCAGTGCGCGGCGGGCGATGTCGTTCATGACCGTCGGCATGGCCACCTTGATGGCGGCGATGTCCTTGCGGACCGCGCGGTAGTCCTGGGCCTGGTCGATGCGCCAGGCCGTCCGCAGCACGAGCAGGCGGAACTGCTCCATCTGGATCCAGCTGTCGGCGATGCGCTCCTGGGTCATCTGGAAGCCGCCGAGCACCCCCTTGCGGGCCGGACGGGAGACCGCGCGCTCACACATCATGTCGAAGGCCTTGCGGACCAACGCGACCGTGCGCATCGCGTGGTGCACGCGGCCGCCGCCGAGGCGGGTCTGCGCGACGACGAAACCCGCGCCCTCCGCGCCGAGCAGATGATCGGCGGGTACCCGGACGTCGGTGAACCGCAGGTGCCCCTCGTGTTCGCTGAAGCCGGGCACGGTGAAATTGCGCACCAGTTCGAGGCCGGGGGCGTCTGCCGGGACGATGAACATCGACAGCCGCAGATGCGGTTCGGCGGACGGGTCGGTCACCACCATCACGATGTGGAAGGTGGCGAACTCGGCGCAGGAGTTGAACCACTTCTCGCCGTTGATGACCCACTCGTCACCGTCGCGGACGGCGGTGGTCCGGAACGCGGTCGGGTCCGAGCCGCCGGTGGGCTCGGTCATCACGTAGCAGGAGCCGATCTCCCCGTCGAGCAGTGGCCGCAGGTACCGCTCCTTCTGCTCCGCGGTGCCGAAGTGCGCCAGGATCTCGGCGTTGCCGGAATCCGGTGCCTGACAACCGAAGACGAGCGGCGCCCACATGGACGTGCCGAGCACCTCGTTGAGTAGAGCGAGTTTCAGCTGACCGTAACCGGGTCCGCCCAATTCGGGGCCGAGGTGGCAGGCCCACAGTCCCTGGTCCTTCACCTGCTGCTGCAGTGGCCGCATCAGCGCCCTGATCTCGGGATCGGTCCGGTCGTACGGGTTGGGGTAGATCAGATCCAGTGGCTCGACCTCGGTGCGGACGAAGTCCGCGACCCAGTCGAGCTTGCGCTGGTACTCCGGGTCGGTCTCGAAATCCCACGCCATGATCAGCCTTTCGGATCGGTGTCCGTGGCGCTGAGCCCGGACAGGACGGTGTCGGTGAGGATGTCGGCGATCTCGGCGGGGGAGTGCGCGCCGCGTTCGCGGTACCAGAAGCCGAGCGAGTTCAGCATGCCGAGCAGGCCGTTGGTGACGACGTGATCGGCGGTGCGCAGCCGCCCCGTGGCGTGTCCCGCGTCGATCACCTCCTGCCAGCGGTGCTGGAGGCGATCGCGCAGCCGCTGCAGCTCGACGGCGCGTTCGCCGGTGAGCGCGTCGGCGTCGCGCAGGTGCACCGCGACCGCCCGGCGATGGGTGACGATCAGCTCCACGTGACTGCGGATGAGCAAGCGCAACGTCTCGACCGGGTCGGTGCTCGCGTCGGCGATGCGCTCGGCGTCGGCGAGCAGCAGGCGGGTGTAGTCGGCGAGGATCTCCCACAGCAGCTCCTCCTTGGAGCCGATGTGGTAGTACAGCGCGCCGCGCTGGACATCGGCCCGCGCGCCGATCTCGGCGACGCCGGTGCCGTGGAAGCCGCGCTCGGCGAACAGGTCCAGCGCGGCGGCCCGGATGCGGTCGCGGGTGTCGGCCGCGCCACGATCGGTGGCGGGTGGGCGGCCCCGGCGGCGGACCGGGGCGACGGGTTCGCCGGATCGCGCGCCGTCCACCGTGCCTCCACTCCACCGGGCGACCTGGGACGAGCCGCCGAGAAATGTTCCGGTCAGTACATTAATTCTCCGGGTGCCTACAATCAAGGGGTGGGCCGCCACGCCCACGCGTCGACCTCGGCGTCTCGGCGTGGCGGAATGGACGGCGGTTCCACGGCGTTCGAACCCACACGAGGTGTCACCACTACCCACGGGTAACATGACATCGACTTTTCCCACCCGGCTTTCTCAAAAGTGAGGCAGTAGATGACAGAGCGGATTCAGGTCGGCGGGCTCCAGGTGGCCAGCGTTCTCCACGATTTCATCGAGAACGAGGCGCTCCCCGGTACCGGCGTAGATTCCGCCGCGTTCTGGGCCGGAGCCGAGCAGGTTATCAACGACCTCGCCCCGCGCAACCGCGCCCTGCTGGCCGAACGCGACGAGATCCAGGGCAAGCTCGACGCCTGGCACCAGGAGAGCCCGGGCGCCGGCTACGACAAGGGCGCCTACAAGCAGTTCCTGACCGAGATCGGTTACCTGCGCCCCGAGCCCGCCCCGTTCCAGATCGGCACCGGCAACGTCGACGCCGAGATCGCCACCACCGCGGGCCCGCAGCTCGTGGTGCCGGTGATGAACGCGCGCTTCGCGATCAACGCCGCCAACGCGCGGTGGGGTTCGCTCTACGACGCGCTCTACGGCACCGACGCCATCTCCGAGGCCAACGGCGCCGAGAAGGGCACCGGCTACAACCGCGTGCGCGGCGACAAGGTCATCGAGTGGGGCCGTAACTTCCTCGACGACGCCGTCACCCTGATCACCGGCTCGCACATCGGTTCGTCGTACTACAAGATCGTCGACGGCGAGCTCGAGATCGGCCTGGAAGACGGCACCGACATCGGCCTGGCCGACCCGTCGCAGCTCGTCGGCTACCTGGGCGACCCCGAGGCCCCGACCTCGGTGCTGCTCAAGCACAACGGCCTGCACATCGAGATCCAGATCGACGCGAACTCGCCGATCGGCTCGACCGACACCGCCGGTGTCAAGGACATCGTGCTCGAGTCCGCGCTCACCACGATCATGGACTTCGAGGACTCGGTCGCCGCGGTCGACGCCGAGGACAAGGTCGTCTGTTACCGCAACTGGCTCGGCCTGAACAAGGGCGACCTGGCCGAAGAGGTCACCAAGAACGGCAAGACCTTCACCCGCACCATGAACCCCGACCGCGTCTACACCGCGCTCGACGGCTCGGAGCTGGTGCTGCACGGCCGTTCGCTGCTGTTCGTGCGCAACGTGGGCCACCTGATGACCTCCGACGCGATCATCGACGCCGAGGGCAACGAGGTCCCCGAGGGCATCATGGACGGCCTGATCACCTCGCTGATCGCCGTGCACTCGCTCAACGGCACCGCGGCGCTGGCCAACACCCGCACCGGCTCGGTCTACATCGTGAAGCCGAAGATGCACGGCCCCGACGAGGCCGCGTTCACCAACGAGCTGTTCGGCCGGATCGAGGACGTCCTCGGCCTGACCCGCAACACCCTCAAGGTCGGCATCATGGACGAGGAGCGCCGCACCACGGTCAACCTCGCCGCGTCGATCGAGGCCGCCAAGGAGCGCGTGGTGTTCATCAACACCGGCTTCCTGGACCGCACCGGCGACGAGATCCACACCTCCATGGAGGCCGGGCCGATGGTCCGCAAGGCCGAGATGAAGGCCCAGACCTGGATCGCGTCCTACGAGGACTGGAACGTCGACACCGGCCTGGCCAAGGGCCTGCCCGGCAAGGCCCAGATCGGCAAGGGCATGTGGGCCATGCCCGACCTGATGGCCGGCATGCTCGAGCAGAAGATCGTGCACCCGAAGTCGGGCGCCAACACCGCGTGGGTGCCCTCGCCGACCGCCGCCACCCTGCACGCCACCCACTACCACCTGGTGGACGTGTTCAAGCGGCAGTCCGAGATCGCCAAGGGCGGCCCGCGCGCCACCGTCGACCAGATCCTGGAGATCCCGCTGGCCCAGTCCACCGACTGGTCCGACGAGGAGAAGCGCCAGGAGCTGGACAACAACTCCCAGGGCATCCTGGGCTACGTCGTCCGCTGGATCGACCACGGTGTCGGCTGCTCCAAGGTGCCCGACATCAACGACATCGGCCTGATGGAAGACCGTGCCACCCTGCGCATCTCGAGCCAGCTGGTCGCCAACTGGCTGCGCCACGGCATCGTCTCCGAGGCCGACGTGATCGCCAGCCTCGAGCGCATGGCCCCCGTCGTCGACCGCCAGAACGCCGGCGACAAGGCCTACACCCCGATGGCCCCGAACTTCGACGCCAGCATCGCCTTCCAGGCCGCCAAGGAACTGGTCCTCGAGGGCACCAAGCAGCCCAACGGCTACACCGAGCCGATCCTGCACCGCCGTCGTCGCGAGTACAAGGCCGCGCAGAAGTAGGACTGTCGAGTGTGTGAAAAGTAGCTCGTAGCAGTACTTTTCGCTTGCGGCCCCGCCTCGGAGAAATCCGGTGTGGGGCCGCTGTCTTCACCGGGGATCACCCTGGATACCGGCTCATCACCCTCAAAACGGTCACAAAAACGGTCGCACAATGATGCGCCGACATCGTCTGCAAAAGTTGACCTTCCACCGGGTTTGCGTCTCTCCTCGCGCGCCTGAAGACCTGTCGAGTGTTCTTTAAGCCGATAGCGCATCCTCGGCTGAACGCCGATCTTGTCCGCGCGGTGCCATCTGGTCACATGCGGGCGTCGGCTCGACCTCACACGGTGGCGGAAGCTGCTGGATCAGGCCCGGTCGACGAGTGCCGCGCGCAGCGCGTCGCGTTGACTCGCGAAGAACGACCGCGACACCGGTGCCTTTGGTAGGACCAGGTCGAAACCATGGAATGCGCCCGTGACGATCTCGACGGTGCACGGGACGCCGGCGTCGGCCAGGCGTTTCGCGTACGCCGTGGACTCGTCGTGGAACAAGTCGGCGGTGCCGACGCCGATCCAGGCGGGCGCGGTTCCGGAAAGGTCGGTGCGGCGTGCCGGTACGGCGATCTCCGGGTCGGTGTCGCCGAGGTAGGCGGCCCAGCCGAAGTGGTTGCTGCGCCGATCCCACAACCGCCATCGGGTGTCGTCCAGGTCGGACCGGGCCGAGGTTCGGTCGTCGAGCATGGGATAGACCAGCAGTTGAAATACGGGCGCGACCTCCTCGCGGTCCCGGGCGAGCAGCGCGAGGGCCGCGGCGAGGCCGCCGCCCGCGCTGGCGCCGCCGATCGCGACCCGTCGCGCATCGATGTCCGAGCGCCGCGCGAGCCAGGTCATCGCGTCGTAGCAGTCCTCGAGGCCTGCGGGATACGGATGCTCGGGGGCGAGCCGGTAGTCCACCGCGGCAACGACTATGCCCAGGGACTCGGCGAGATCGCGGCACACCGCGTCGTCCTGTTCCGGCACTCCGAAGACGTACCCTCCGCCGTGAATCCACAACAGAGCGGGGAGCGGACCGGTCATCGGGTGGCGCGGGCGGTGGAGCCTGATCCGGACCCCTGCATCAGTGGTCGCCTCGGTGGCATAGGGAGAGGAGCGCAGCTGCAGAATGCGGACAAGCCTGCGCAATAGCGGCAGTGACCTGCGGGAAATGGCGCGGCTCGGCGCGACCGCCGCCACCGAACGCAGGTCCGGATGGAAGTCGTGCAGTGAGAACCTGGCCCGGAGTAGTTTCCATCCGGGGGTGGAGGTGTGGCGATCCACGGTCGGTCTCCCCATGTCGCTGATGGTATCAAGCAATATAGAACGTGTTCTAGTTTCTCGGCGAATTGCGCCGCGCCGGATGCAGGCCGCCGTACTTCCGGCGCGGTCGCGATGATCCTCCCACCGGTGCTCTCCCTCGGGTAGGGGAGCACCGGCCCGGCGCGCTACACCGGATCGGGCGCGGCCTGCGCGGCCAGCAGTGTGGGCGCGGGGTTGGCGATCGGCAGGCCGAGGAACCGGCGCGCGTTGTCGCCCATGAAGTCGTAGGTCCGCTGCACGTCCATGTCCTCGGCGTACTTCCAGTAGCCGAGGGGCTCGGCGAGACCCTCCGGGTGCGGGTAGTCCGACCCGAAGAGCACCTTGTCCCAGCCGACCGTGTCGACCACATCGGCGACGCAGCCTTCCCAGAACGGGCTCACCCAGATGTTGCGCCGGAACACCTCGTGTGGGTGCTCGGGGAAGTTCTGCGGCATCTTCTTGTAGAGGTCCTCGAAGTCGTGGAACAGCGGCTGGATCCACGAGCTGCCGTTCTCGACGCTGGCGATCCGAAGATTCGGGAACCGGGTCAGGGTTCCGTGGCAGATGAGGCTGGTGATCATGTCGGCGATCTCGCGATGCCCCAGGGTCATCCACCGGAACGAGCTCTGCGCCATGAAGTTCGCCGTGTGCGGCGGTTCCCAGCGGGCGATGTAGCTGTCGAGTGGCGGGTAGCTCGCGTGCAGGACCACGGGCAGGCCGGCGGATTCCACATCGCGCCAGAAGGGATCGAACTCCGGCAGGGCGGGCGAACGCCAGCCGTGTAGCCCGTTGACCGGTCCGGGCTTAATCAGCACGGCTTTGGCGCCGTGGTCGAGGACATAGGCGAGTTCCCGCTGTGCCGCGTCGACTTCGGACAGGTTGATGATCGGCGTGGAGAACACGCGGTTCTCGTAGTTGTAGGTCCAGTGTTCGGCCATCCACTGGTTGAGGGCGTGGATGATCGCCAGCGTCAGCGCGGGATCGTCGGCGGCCGAATGCTCGACCAGACTGGCCAGAGTGGGGTAGTTCAGCGCTTCGACCACACCCTGGCGATCGAGCTCGGCGATCCGGTCCGCCGGGTTCCGGGTTCCCGAGGGCGCGTCGATCGCGGGGCCCTGCATCTCGCGCAGGGTGAGTCCCTCGGTGTTCTCCCCGGCGAAGAACTTCTCGTGCGCGCCGGGGGCGGCCACCCGCTCGAAGGTCGGGTTCGGGATGAAGTCGGTGACCTGGTTGTTGATCACGATCCGGGTCTGGCGGCCGATCTGGGCGAACTGCACCGCACGTTCGTACCGGTCCGGCAGGTACCTCGTCAGCGCGTCGGGGTTCTCGTACATGTGCTGGTCGGCATCGAAAATCGGTGCGGCACGGAATTGTTCGTCGGTGCTGCTCACAGTCGCCCTCCTCGGGAGCTGGGTTGTCGCTCCGGGCCGCGCCGCGCGTGCGGCGAAGGCGGGACGGCCCGGTGGCCCTGGATCACCCCACGGATAATTGTCTTATTTACGGTAAACCATACAGTAATGGATCAGCGGTGGGGTCGGGGAGTCGTGCCGACGGGGAATCGCAGCAGCGACTCCTGGGCGAAGGAGGCGATCAGGGTGCCGTCCTCGCCGAAGACGTCGCCCTGGCCGTAGCAACGGCCGCGTCCGACGAGCGCCGGGCGATGGCGCAGCAGCAGCCAGCCCTCGGTGGGCATCGGGCCGTGGAACCACAGCGTGTGCGAGGTGGTGGCGGAGGTGAAGTCCCGGCCGTTGCCGTGGTGGTCGATGCCGGGAAACGATCGCAGCGCGGTCGCGATCACGTGGAGGTCGCTCGCGTAGGCCAGTAGCGCCGCACGGACGCCGGAGTCGTTGCCGGGCAAGCGCATCCACAGGTCGAAGTCGGTGCCGGCATCGCCGTCGTCGGGTGCCGAGGTCGCTCGCGTATCCCAGGGCAGGAGCTCGATCTCGACGCGGTGCTCGGGCCCGGGCACCGACAGGGCCGGGCGGTCCGGCTGATACGCGGGGCCGTCTTCGTCGCTGTGCAGGGAGATCGCGCAGGTGGCGATCGTCCGTTCACCCTGTAGCGCGGAGACTGTCAGCGCGCCGAACGAGCGCCCGAGGTGGACGGGGTCGATCAGATAGGTGACCGGGTCGTCGGTGCGCCCTTCCCTGGTGAACAGGGCATGCAGGGATTTGATCGACCGGTCCGGCGCGTAGGCGTGGGCCGCGCGCGCGAACTGGGCGAGGAGTTGGCCGCCGAACAGGCGCCGGTGCGGCAGTTGCTGATTGGGTCCGGTGAGTACCCGCGGTGCTGCGCTCGGCGCCGAGGGTGCGGTGCGGTCCGCGCGTGGATCGTGTTCGCGCAGATCCAGGCAGGTCATGAGGTCGTGCAGCACGTCGGTCACGAGCTGATGATACGTTCTACTGGAATAGTTACAGTAGCTAATTCGACAGAGCATCGTGGAGGGTCGGATGACAGGGAACCGCGGCTCGAAGTGGCTCGGCGCAGCCCGTGTCTGGGCGCTGCTGGTGGCCTGTCTCGCGGTCGGGCTCGTGATCGCAGGCATGGTCGCGCTCTACGGAGCCCTGCCGAGCATCGCCACCGCGACCGGCGCCTCACAGCAGCAATTGACCTGGATCGCCGATTCCTACACCCTCGCACTGGCCTGCCTGGTGCTGCCGGGTGGCGCCCTCGGTGATCGGTACGGGCGCCGCCGGATGATGGTGGCGGGCTTGATCGTTCTGGCCGCCGGTTCGCTGATCCCGCTGGTGGTATCGGGCCCGGTCTGGCTCATCGCCGCGCGTGCGGTCACCGGTGCCGGCGCCGCGCTGGTCATGCCGTCGACCCTGTCGTTGCTGACCGCGGAGTTTCCCGCATCGCGCCGTGGGCTGGCGGTCGGAATCTGGGCGGCGGCGGTGGCCTGTGGTGGCGCGATCGGGCTGCTGGGTGCGGGCGCCCTGCTCGTGTGGTGGTCGTGGACGGCCATTCTCGTTGCGATGGCCGGTGCCGGGCTGATCCTGGCCGTGGCCGCGTGCACGGTGGCTGAATCCGTCGAGGAGTCGCGGCTCCGGTTCGACACGGCCGGTGCGGTGGTCGGGGCGGTGGCCGTCGGTTCGGTGGTGTTCGCGGCGTCGGAGGTGCCGTTGGTCGGGTGGAGCGATCCGCTCGTGCTGGTTCTCCTCGCGGTCGGTCTCGGCGCCGCTGCGTTGTTCGTCGCGGTGGAGTTGCGGGCGGATGCGCCGATGCTGGATGTGCGGCTCTTCGCCGACCGGCGTTTCGGTTCGGGAGCGTTCACCATCACGGCCCAGTTCCTCGTGGTGTTCGGCGTTTTCATGCTGGTCGTGCAGTATCTGCAGCTCGTGCTCGGGTACGGCCCGCTGGGCGCCGCACTGGCGGTGGCGCCGATCATGGTTCCCCTGATGCTTGTCTCACCGGTCGCCCCGTGGCTGTCGGAGCGCGTCGGGTTGCGCGCGATGATGGCGTCCGGGCTGGCAGTGACCGCGGTGGGCATGTACGGCTTGGCCCGGCTGTCGGTAGGCAGTGGGTATCTGGACCTGCTGTGGGCGTTGGTCGTGATCGGCTTCGGCATCGCGCTGTCCGCGACACCGGCCACGGCGGCCATCGTCGGCGCGGTGCCGACGCACAAGCACGGTGTCGCCGCGGCTGTGAACGATGCGACCCGTGAGGTGGGTGCGGCGATCGGGATCGCGGTCGTCGGGAGTCTGCTCGCTGCCGGGTATCGGGAGCGGATCGGCCCGGTGGTGGCGGCGCTGCCGCTGGAGTTGCGCGCGCCGGTGGCGGCCTCGCCTGCCGCGGCGCTGGAGGCGGCCGGGGTCTTCGGGCCCGCGGCGCGTCCGCTCGTCGAGCCGATCGAGGAGGCGTTCGTCCACGGGTCGGGCGCGGCGGCCACGGTGCTGGGGACCGGTGTGCTCGCCGCGGCTGTGGTCACCGTCTTTTGGGCGCCCGGCCGAGAGCGCTCCGCCGCCACCGATTCCGGGGTGGGCGAGCAGGCGTCCGAGTCCGCCCCGAACGACGCGCCGATCGTGGTCACCGGGAAAACGGCCGAGACGAACAGTTGACTGAATTATTTACTGTAATATCGACAGTAACTAGTTCACCCGAGAGGATGGTGCTCGATGGTCGATCGCAACGGCGCCGGAACCGGCTCGCGTCGGTTTCCCGGTACGGATGACGACGAGCCCGTCCTCGGTGATCTGATCGGCACCACGACCCACGACCTGCTCGACTATTTCGAGAAGTGCCCGTCGTGCGGATACGCGGCGCAGGCGTCGGTCACCACGCGCGCCTTCTCCCGGGGTGTCGTGGAGCGCAGGCTCTTTCGCACTTGTGGCCTGCCCTGCGGTTGGCACGTCTCGACAGCCGAGATCGTCGACGCGGTGCCGCTGACGCACTGCCGTGGGGTGGGCCGGCGAGCGGTGGCTACGTCGCAGCCCGGGTGAGGAACGTCCGGCGGACCACGCTGGCCGAGCCGGCGGCGAGGCCATCGCGCAGCGGTTCGTGGAGCAGCACGAGGTCGGCGGGACCGCCCGGCTGGACGCGCCGGGGCCGGCCGCCGGGATCGTCCAGCGGTGCGAGGTAGGCATCGAGTGCCTGTGTGGGAGAGAGACATTCCTCCGGACCGAGGACCTCGCCCGCATCCGGGCGGCGATGGACGGCGGCCGCGATGACGGCCCAGGGATCCATAGGGCCGTATGGTGCGTCACTCGACAGCGCGACACCCACCCCGGCGTCGAGCAGGGTGCGACAGCGGTACAGATCGGCCAGATCGTCGTCGGCGAGGTGGTCGCGGTAGTAGCTGCCACGCTGGGCGAGAAATCCGGGCTGGGTGACCACGCGCACGCCCCGGCTCGCGAGGGCGTCGATGATGTCGGCGGGCACGATGGCCGCGTGCTCGATACGGTCTCCGGGAAACGACCCGGCGACCTCCAGCGCGGCCATCAGCAGGACCAGCGCCTCGCGGGTCACACAGTGGACCGCGACAGCGCGGCGGTCCGCGTGCGCGGTGCGGACACGCGCGACGAGGTCGTCGAACAGCGGGAGTCCGGAATCGGCCAGCACGATCTTGTAGGGTCCGGCGCTGACGCGATTGGGGTACTCCCACGCGCCGCCGAGTGGGGTGCCCAGCAGCGAAACCCGTTGGGGTAGAGCACCATCGGCCACGGCGGAGATCAGCGCCGCGTGCGACCGGTCGGACAGGTCGGGCGTGGCGTCGGTGACCCCGGTGATCCCGAATCCCGTGAGGGTCGCACCCACTCCGTCGAGCCGCGGTGGCCCGGTGCGCGGCAGCCGGGTGCGCAGCCACGGGTCCGCACGCCAGATCCGGCCGGTCGGTAGCCCGTCGGTGCCGCATTCGACGCCCGGATGCGCGGGACCGCTGATTTCCGCGGCGGTGAGGGCGGCGGTGTTGAGGATCCACATCGCGCCGCTGCGATGCTGAATGCGGACTGGGCGCGCGGAATACAGCGCGTCCAGTGCCGCCGCGTCGAGATCGCCCGCGACGGTGTCGACGTAGCCGGTGCCGCGCACCCAGCCGTGTTCGTCACCGGGCGCGGCTGCCAACGCCGTCGCGAGGGCGGCGCGGTCCCGGACCGTGGGTGGTCCGCACGCCGTGGAGGTCGCGTCGGCGGCAATGGCGTGCAGGTGCAGGTGATGGTCGTGGAGACCGGGGATCAGCGCACCGCCGTGTGCGTGGATCACCTCGGCGGCATCTCGGGCGGACAGGTTCCGGCCGAGCTGATCCACGCGTCCGTCGCGGAGCCGCACATCCAGATCGGGGACGCCGTCGACCTCGGCGTGCCGGATCACGATGACGGTCACGGGACCGGAATCCGGAGGGAGCCGAGCACTCCGGCGGTGTCGGCGCCGGATTCCGGTGCGGGACCGGCCGGTGCCCGGGGAGTGGGGTCGGCCACCGGCACGGGGCCCGCCTCGGTGTCGGCGATCCACTGCTCGCCGTGGCGCCGGAGGTGTACGGCCGGTTCGTCGGTCAGAGTCGCCGTGACGACGTCGGTCATCGAGAGGTCCCAGAGCACGCCGGATCCGTCGGCAGGCGCCGAGGCCGCGAGCGCGGCGGCGGTGATCCCGGTCAGCGGGTCCGCGATCGCGTCACCGACGAACACCGGTGTGTTCGTGCCGATGTCGTGGGCGAGCAGACCCGCGGCCGCGGCGATATCGTCGCCGAAACCCACCCGGTGCGAGGATCGGCCCGCCGCCGTGATCGACAGCCAGGAGGTCCCGCGCGCGACCGCGCGGGCGGCATCGAGGCCGAATCCGGCCAGCGCCCTGGGCCGGGAGGACTCGATGACGATGTCGGCCGCGTCGACGAGCGCTGCCAGCGCGCGCCTGCCACCCGGTTCCCCGGGATCGAGCACCACGGATTCGTGGCCGTGGTGCAGCAGCGCGTAGAACTCGGGATTGCCCCGCCGCGCGCCGTCCGGGCGGTGGGGCGTTTCGACCTTGACGACGCGGGCACCGGCCAGCCCGAGCAGATGCGCGCAGAGCGGACCCGCCCACAGCGCGCTGAAATCCACGACGAGGAGTCCGGCGACCGGGCGAGCGGTCATTCCGGGCCATGGCGTTGCAGCGGGCGGGCGGAGGTCGGAGGTACCCGGGAGCCCCGGGACCGTGCTGCCGGCGCGGGTGCGGACGGGACCTGCCGCGAGACCGAGCAGTTCGGCGCGATGCCCCAGCTCGGTGCCGGGATGCTCGCGAGCCCAGCGCGTCAGCGCGGGCCAGGGATCCGCGCCGTCGAGGTTCACGCCGACGAGCGCGCCGATCAGGTCGGGGTCACCGGGCCTGGCACAGGACACCGCGGCCCAGCCGTCGGTGGTGCGCAGCAGCCGGCAATGGCGGCCCGCCGAGACCGCGCCACCGCGGCGCAGCCCGGTGAGCGCGGCGCGTTCGCCGAGCAGACGCGCGCCGTCGAGCCCGATCGGTGTCCCGGTAGCGGAAGCGAGAACGGAGATCAGCTCCCGAGCGTGCGTCGCGGCCCGTCCGGGCGGCATCAGCACGGGCCCGTCGGGCCGTCCGGTCAGCGCGACCACGCCACTGTCGGACCAGTCCACCACCGGTGAACCGGACTCGGGCGAGCGGGGGAAAAGCACAGCTCGATACTAGGGCGAAGGACGCGACAGCCGCCGTGCCACGATGAGCCGGTGAGCCGATATGTGAGCGACCCGGCGCCGGTGGACTTCGAACTCGACCTCGACGCGGACGGAACGCCGGTACAGCCACTGCTGGTCCTGCCGCTGGACGACTGGGCCGACGCGTCGCCCGCCCGGATCGCCGACACGGCGGCCCTGCTGTCGGGATCACTCCGCCTCACCGTCGGTGTCCTGCGTGGCACGGCACCGCCCGCGGTGACCCCGCTCCTGGACGCGCTGACCCTGACTCTGAGCGACGGTCCGGAGGTATCCCGCCAGGTCGTGACCCACCCCGATCCCGACGCGGCGGTGCGGCAGCTCGAGGAAGCGACGCGACACAACCCGCGGGCGAGCGTGGCATTGGGCAGGCTCCTGCGCCAGACCGGCGTCGCGGACACCACCGTGGCACTCAGCAGCGAGGCCGCGGTGTACTCGATGCTGCTGGCGGGCAGCGAGTTCCGGACCTGGCTACGCAACCGGGGCGGTCCGCGTCCGGTGACCTTCCCGGACCGCCCACTGGTGCGATTCGACCGGTCCGGCGCGGAGCTCGCGCTCGTTCTCGATCACGCCGAACGTCGCAACGCCCTGAGCGCGCGCCTGCGCGAGGAACTCCTGGAGGTGCTGCGCCTGGCCGAACTCGACCCCGCCGTCGAGCGGGTGCGGATAGCCGGGGCGGGCCCGGTGTTCTGCAGTGGCGGCGATCTCGACGAGTTCGGCACCGCCACCGACGTCGTCGCCGCCTACGAGGTCCGGCTCGAGCGCGCGCCGTGGCGCATCATCGACCGGCTGCGCGATCGGACAATCGTGCACGTCCAGGGCGCGTGCATCGGCGCGGGCATCGAGATGGCGGCCTTCGCCGGACAGCTGATCGCGGCGCCGTGCACCCAGTTCCGGTTGCCCGAGATCGCGATGGGACTGGTCCCCGGCGCCGGGGGCACGGTGAGCATCCCCCGGCGGACCGGGCGTTGGCGCGCGGCCTGGATGATGCTCACCGGCGACCCCATCGATACCGCGACGGCGTTGCGCTGGAACCTGATCGACGACATCGGCACCGACTCGCGAGCCCACCTCTGACCGATCCGCTTCACCGCCTCACCTGATTCCGGTGGTTCGGGACGGCGATGTCACCGGCCGTCGACGAGCGCGGTCAGCACACCGAAACTGTCGTGCGCTTCCACCGCCTCGACCGCGCGACGGACACCTTCCCGGGACACCTCCAGCGGCTGCATCCGCGCACCGGCCTCGGCGGTGCACACCGCGGCCAGGAACCAGTCGGTGGCCGCTGCCCGATACAGCGTCCACCACCGCGCACCGTCGACCGCGATTCCCGCGGCGGCGAGCCGGTCGACATACCGCTGGACCAGTGCTCGCTCGATCGTGCGCAGCAAGGCAGGATCCACCGACGCGGTCAGGAAGTACGCGACATCGCGGATTCCCGCACCGGCGGACGCGATCTGCCAATCGAGGAACCCCGGCCCGTCGTCCTCGAAGAACAGGTTGCCCAGGTGTGGGTCGCCGTGCAGCAGGGTCTGTGGCAGGCTCGCCCAGAAGGTATCCATCTCGGCGCTGCGGAGATAGAAGATCCGGCAGGCCCGCGCGACCGCGTTCGGGATCATGTCGGCGGTGTGCCCCTTGATGTTTCGCAGCAGGAGCCTGCGGATCATCGTCCCCAGGTGCGTCTCTACCGCCGGGCGGTGGGCGAGGGGAGCGAGATCGCCCGCGAAGCGGTCGCTGTTCCAGAACGCCGAGTGCAGGGCGGCCATCGCGTCGACGACCGCTTCGGCCTCGGCTCGGCTCACTGTGTCGACGACGGTCCGGAACCGTGCGGTCGCGGTGAGGTCCTCGAGCACCAGCGCGAAACGCGACCGCCGTGGATCCGACTCCGCCGCATGGCATCGCGGGATCCGCACCGGTGGATCTTCGCCCAGCGCCCGATAGGCGAGGACCTCCTTCTCGCCCAGCCCGAACAGATCGAGCAGGACATGCTGCGGATAGTCGCTCGGCGGCAGCTTCACGAACAGACGGTCGGGAATGCTGTCATCGTCGGCGGCGACACCGAGGCGAGCTCGCGCCGCCGTGCCCGAATGGCTGTCGAGGACGGTGATGCCCCGGATCGACCCCTCGGGCTTGCCGAGTGCGGTGGCCAGCCACGCCGGTGTGATGTCGGCGAGCTGCGAGGGCACTCGCGAAGCGCCGGGGAACCTGCGGTTGCGGGCGGTGCGCACCGCCCGGCGCGTGCCCTCGGCGAGGACACGCGCCGGGCGGGGTGTCCGCGGGTTCACCGACCGGCCCGGTCGGCCTGCTGCCGGGCGACGCGCTCGTCGTGGTGTCGCACGAGTTCGCGGAAGCCGATGCGCTCCCATCCGGGTTTCGGTTGCACACCCCACTCGTCGCGGGCGGTGGTCTGCCCGGCGCCCTCGGCCTGGCCGCCCAGCGGCGGCGCGTTGAACGCCGCGGGATATTCACAGGTCAGCGAGTCGTCGGAGTAGCGGACCTTGATCATCTCGTCACAGATCTCGTGCAGCGACAAGGTCGGCCAGCCGTACCAGAGGGCCAGCGCGGGCACGGTGAACGCGCCCTCGATGACGAGGGCGAACAGGCAGACGAAGATGCCGCGCTTGAGGAACTTGTGCATGCGGGCGAACGTCGGGGTGGTGCCGAGCGGAAGATCCTGTCCGGCACCGGTTGCTGAGTCGGTCATGAGTTGCTCCTGATAGCGGGGCCGGGTTCAGTCGGAGAAGATCTCGCGATTCACGGTGTGCAGGTAGGGGATGGCCAGGAAGGGCGTGATGTAGAAGATGTCGTAGAGCCACCAGCCGATGACCGGCAGCACGACACTGTCGAACCGGATGTCGGCGTAGACGGTCATGTTGACGATGTAGCCGACCCAGATGACCACGCCGAACCAGCAGGTCACCGTCAGCCACTGGTGTCCCCACCGCTTCATCTGCAGGAACGCGATCGCGGCGGCGACGCGCATCGGGAACACGACGAGAATGCACGCGATCTCCCAGCCCTTCTCGCCCGGCGCGCCCGATCCGCCGATCCAGAGTTCGTTGTAGTGCCACCAGTAGCCGCCGTCGAAGAAGTTGCCCCAGGCGGTGAAGAACACGCGGGTGATCAGGGTGTGGCTGGCGCCGATGTCCAGGGCCCAGCCGACCGTGTTGAGGAAGGCGTCCAGGATGACGAGATAGCCGATCAGGGTGACGATCACGGGCCGCACGGAGAGCCCCGATCGCTGGGCCCTGCGCTGGAGCAGGACCCCGCGCAGGAACAGCGGCAGGCCGAAGATCCCGAGGACATAGGTGCCCATCAGCGCGGTGCCCGCGGTGAGCCAGCGATCGGCGCGCCGCTGCGCGAGCCTGCTGTCCTCGTGGTGCTGGTCGAAGGTGACGGTTGCGGTCATGGCGGTCCCTACCAGTCCCTGGTCATGCACATCTGCATCTGGATCAGGAACATCGTCAGCAGGAAGCCGTAGATGGCGATCTGGAAGACGATCAGCGCACGCTTGCGCCGGCGATCTTGTTCGTTCACGGGAACTCTCTTCTTCTAAGGTCCGCGCGGGCAAGGGGTTACCGCACGGTGCGGCGGAATGCGCCGGTGCTTCGTCAGAAGGTGCCGATGTTGTTCATGACCCAGTACCAGAAGGCGATGATCAGCAGCATCGCTCCCCAGGTCAGGATCAGTCGGACGATGTCGAGCAGCATGCTGGGCTCTCTCTGTCGGTCGGCGCGGCGGTGGTGTCCTCATCGGGGCTCCAGGCTGCGCAGGGTGGTGGTGAGGTAGCTGTCGAGTACGGACTGCCGTAGGGCCTTCGTGCCGGTGGTCGAGGTCAGCAGGCCGTAGAGCCCGAGCAGGAAGAACATCGCGCTGTGGTGCGGCTCGACGGTGTTCTGTACCTCGCCCCGCTCTCCGGCACGGGTGATCTCCTCGGTCAGCACGATGATCAGTGGATGTTCACGCCAGCTCTCGTCGACCGGCCGCGTCGGCGAGAAGTGCATGGCGAGCAGATCTCTGAACAGCAGGCTGCCCAGCTGTCGCTCCAGTTCGGTGACCAGTCGGACGGTCCTGACGAAGGTGTCGCGCAGATCGGGGGATCGGCGCCGGAACCGTTCCAGCGCGCGGGCGATGCGGAACTCTTCTCGCTGCTCGAGTTCGAGCAGCACATGCTCCTTGGTGGGGAAGTGGAAGTAGAAGGTGCCGCGTGCGACACCGGCGGACTCGGCGATGGCGTTGATATCGGCGTCGGCCACGCCGGTTTGCTTCAGTTCGGCGATGGCCGCGTCGAACACCCGCTGCCGTGTGTGCAGCCGCCGGGCCTGTCGGCCCTGGTGCTGCTCCGGGGTTGTACTCATGGCTGGGTTCTAGCCCGTGCCCTCGACCGCTGTCAACGTGTGGAGCGGTGTGCTGATGTTGACAGATGTCAGTGAAAAATGTCAACGAACTCGAACGTAAACCGCTGTGGCCAGCGGTATCTCGAGTGTCGCGGGGTGTCGGCGAGCGCGGTCCGCCGGGAATCGGGGTGACGGTGTCCCGGGGTGTGTTCGCGCAGCGTGCGGCCGTCGCCGGGCAAATGCTGGAGAACTCTTCACGTGACTTACTGGATGCTTTACAGTAACGGCGAATAGGAGGCCGGTGAGCCTGTCTGTCGGCCACGATATCGAGGTCGCGCCCCGGGGATCTCCTTGACGCGAGGCGGGTGCGGTATGGATCTGGGGTTGCGCGACGCGGCCACGGTCGTGGTCGGCGGTAGCCGGGGTATGGGACTGGCGACCGCGCGATGTCTGGCGCAGGAGGGTGCGCGGGTCGCGGTGGTCGGACGTTCCGCCGCCGATGTCGAGGCGGCTGCCGCCGAGCTCGTCCGCTCGGGGAGTGCGGATGCGGTCGGTCTCGTCGCCGACGTGCGCGATGTCGAGCAGGTGGCGGCGGTGTTCGGCCGACTGGGGGAGCGCTGGGGCGGCGAGCTCAACGCGCTGATCAACACGGTCGGGCCGGATGTGCGCGGCACCGTGGAAGAGCTGACCGGCGAGCAATGGCACGAGGCCCTCGATCACGGAGTCCTGCCCGTGGTGCACTGCGTCAACGCGGCGCTACCGCTGCTGCGCCGGGCGTCGTGGGCGAGGATCGTGAACTTCTCCGCGCACTCGACCCAGCGTCAATCCGTCTCGCTGGCGGCCTACACCGCCGCCAAGGCCATGGTCACCAGCGTGTCGAAGAATCTGTCGCTGCTGCTCGCGCCGGAGGAGATCCTGGTCAATGTCGTCTCGCCCGGCACCTTCGTGACGCCGGCCCTGCTCGGCTGGGCTCGTTCGGTCGGCATCGAGAGTGCGGACCCCCACCGGCTGATGGCGGCCATCGGCGAGCACTACGGGCATCCCGCGCAACTGCCGCGGGCCGGCCTGCCCGACGAGATCGGTCCGGTCGTCGCGTTTCTCGCCTCCCGGCGCAACTCCTACATGACCGGCGCCAACATCAATGTCGACGGCGGTTCGGACTTCGTCTGAAATGCTGTTGTAGATCCAACTGTAAGTGATACAGTATCGACTTGTAGATCCTGGTGCGGCTGGACGCGCAGCGGAGATCGTCGGCGCGCCAGTGGCCGGGCCGAAGTACACATCGATGGGCCGACGTCGACCGACGGCGGCCGACCTGCTGATCGAATTACTCGCATTTGCCGGGTGATTCGGCGTGTCCCCACGATTCGTCAGGAATTCCGGATGTCGAGAAACTCCAATTCTGTCGGCGCACTCGGTGATTCCGAACCCGCCGCGCCGATGATGCCGGCCAGCCGGGCGGTCGGCTCCTGGTTCCGGGGATACCTCGACCGGCACCCCGGCGTCGCACTCGGCACCGTCGGTGGACAATTCGTCCTCGGGGTGCGCACCGTGCAGTTCCTGATCACCGATATCCTCACCGGCCGGTTCGCGGTCCGCGAAGCCGTGGATCAGGCGGCCTTCATGGCGTCGGCCGCGGTGCTGCCGACCATCTTCGTGGCCCTGCCCATCGGCGTCACGCTGTCCATCCAGTTCGGGTTGCTGGCAGGTCAGGTGGGTGCGACCTCGCTGGCAGGCGCCGCCAGCGGCCTGGCCGTCATCCGGCAAGGCGCGCCGATGGTGGCCGCGCTGCTGATGGCGGCGGCGGTCGGTTCCGCGATCTGCGCGGACCTGGGCTCCCGCAAGATCCGCGAGGAACTCGACGCCATGGAGATCATGGGTGTCTCGGTCATCCGGCGCATGGTCGTGCCGCGGTTCGCCGCCGCCGTCCTCATCGGCGTCTCACTCACGGGCGTGGTCTGCTTCGTCGGTTTCGTGGCCGGCTATGTCTTCAATGTCTTCGCCCAAGACGGCGCGCCGGGCAGTTTCGTGGCCACCTTCGCGTCGTTCGCCACCGTCGGCGACCTAGTCCTGACATTGATCAAAGCGGTGGTATACGGCGCGATCGTCGCGATCGTCGCCTGTCACAAGGGACTCACGACCGAGGGCGGATCGGCGGGCGTGGCGAATTCGGTGAATTCCACGGTGGTTTCGTCGATCCTGCTGCTGATGATCGTGAATGTTCTGTTCACACAGATATTCATGATGCTGTTCCCACGGCAGGGGTTGTAATGGCGTCGACCTACTACCCGCCCGGAATACGGATGGCGGCCGTGCTCCTGAAGGAAATCGGCATCGTGTTCATGCGGCTCGGCCACATGCTCACCTTCTTCGTCCGGGCCGTGCTCGCCATTCCGGTGATGCTGCGCAACTATCGTGCGGAATTCCTGCGGACCCTGTCGGATATCGCCTGGGGGAACGGCTCGATCGTCGTCGGCGGCGGTACCGCGGGCGTGATCATCGTGCTCGGCGCCGCGGGTGGCGCGATCGTGGGGCTCGAGGGATACAACGCCTTGCACCTGTTGGGGATGGAACCGGCGATCGGGCTGGTCGCCTCGACAGCGTCGACCAGGGAACTGGCCCCGATCATGGCCTCGCTGGCCTTCGCCGCGCAGGCCGGGTGCCGGTTCACCGCGCAGCTGGGGGCGATGGGGATCTCCGAGGAGATCGATGCGATGGAGTCCATGGCGATCCGGTCGATTCCCTACTTGGTGAGCACCAAACTGCTGGCCTCGGTCGTGGCGATCGTGCCGCTGTATCTGGTCTGTCTGGCGATGAACTACCTGGCGGTCGAATTCGTGGTCGGCGCGGCGGGCGGGCTGTCGCTCGGCACCTACCACCACTACTTCCAGCTCGTGCTCAGCGGACCCGACATCGTCTATTCGCTGGGCAAGGCCATCGTGTTCGTCCTGCTGACCACCACGATCCAGTGCTACTACGGCTACTACGCCGCCGGCGGCCCGCAGGGCGTCGGCATCGCGGCAGGCCGGGCCATGCGCGCCGCGATCTCGGTGATGATCGTCGTCAATCTGCTGCTGACCGTGGCCCTGTGGGGTATCGGCACCAGCGCCCGGCTGGGAGGGTGAGCTACCGGTGATGTTCGACAAGGACGGGCGTGGACCCTCCCTGTTCTGGCTGATGGTCCGGGGCGTCGTGCTCGCTGCCCTCGTGGCGGGCGGGGTCACCGTGGTCGTGCTGAAATCGTCGGGAACGTTCGACGAGAAGACCGAAGTCGTCGCGTTGCTGCAGCACGTCGGCGACGGCCTGCCACCGCGGTCCGACGTCAAGTTTCGCGGCGTCCTCATCGGGACCGTCGCCCAGGTGTCACCCGGATCCGAGGGGCGGCCCAGCCGGGCGCTGCTCGAACTCGATCCCGCGCGGATCGACGATGTCCCGAGTACGGTCACCGCGCGGGTAGTCCCGGGCAATGTCTTCGCGGTCTCCTCGGTCCAGCTGGTCGACAACGGGCCGGGCAGGCCGCTGCGGGCCGGTGACGCGATCGAGCAGGACGACAGCCTGTCGACCGTGCAGCTGCAGACGGCGCTGACCAAACTGCGCGCCATCGTCGCCGCCTCCGCCCGGATCGGCACCAGCGACACCGTCGGCGTGCTGGCGGCGGTGGCCAAGGCCACCGACCGGCGCGGTGGCGACCTGGTCGCGGCGGGCGCTGCGCTCGAACGGATCACCGCCGGGTTGTCAGCGCAGATCGCCCCGCCGGGGGAGCCGTCGACGATCGCGGCGCTCACCGATTCGGTGCAGGGCCTGGCCGCCGCCGCTCCCGATCTGCTGGACGCGCTGCATCATTCGGTGATCCCGATGCAGACGGTGGCCGCCCAGGACGCCGCATTGCGCGATCTCCTCACCGCGGGTGCCGCGACCTTGTCGACGGTCGGCGGTGGGCTCGGCGCCCACGTCGACGAGATGGTCACCGCGACCGATCAGTTGACGCCGGTGCTGGATGTCTTCGCTGCGGGCAGTTCACATTTCGGCCCGATCGCGGGACGGATCAAGAAGCTGTCCGATGTGTGGTTCGCCGAGTTCTGGAACGAGCGGACCCAGACCGGGACCGGAAAGTTCCAGATCCGGCTTAGCGCCGAAACGCCCTACACCCGTGCCGACTGCCCGCGCTACGGCGACCTGGCCGGACCCAGCTGCTCGACCGCACCGGAATCGGCCACCGCGCAACCACTACCCGCCTCGCTGGACCCGCGTTCCCTACCGAAACCGGTGCTGGCCCCGGAACTACAGGACCTGATCGGCCGCGTGCTCGGCGGTGACGCCAATGCCGCCGAACAGGTTCTCGCCCAACTGCTCACCACCGGAATCCTCGGAACAGGAGGTGTCCCGCGATGAAGTCCCGTCGCTCGGTCGTCGGACTCGGCATGTTTCTCGTCGTCGCGTTCGCGCTCATCTGGATGACATTCGTGACGCTGCACCGCGGTGTCGACGGCACGACCAGGTCGTACTCGGCGATCTTCACCGATACCACCGGCCTGCGTTCCGGGGACGACGTCCGCATGGCGGGCGTGCGGGTGGGCCGGGTCGACGCCGTCGAACTCGACGGCACGGTGGCCCGGGTGCGCTTCCGCGTCGCGGTCGAGCAGCACCTGTACGCCGACACCACCGCCGCGATCACCTACCAGAACGTGATCGGGCAGCGCTATCTCGGCCTGTCCCGGCCGGCGACCGGGTCAGCCGCCGAATTGTCCGGCGGCGCGCAGATTCCGGTGGAGCGCACCGAACCCTCGTTCGATCTGTCCGGCCTGCTCAACGGATTCGAGCCGTTGTTCAGCGGCCTGGACCCACAGCAGGTGGACAACGTCACCGCCGCGCTGGTGCGGGCCCTGCAGGGCGACGCGGGATCGTTGACCACGCTCATCGCCCAGATGTCCACGCTCGCCCAGTCGCTCGCGGGTCCCGATCAGGTACTGGGCTCGGTGATCGTCAACCTCGACCAGGTCGTGGCCCACCTCGACACCCGCCGCGCGGAATTCGGCACCCTGCTGAGCCGGACCCGCGCCATCGTCGACGGGCTGGCCCGCCACCGCGACGAACTGATGACGACCCTGACCGAGGCGTCCGGGGTCGCCGACCGGATGGCGACCGTCGTCGCCCAGGACCGGCCCGCCCTGGAACGGCTGCTGACCCGGGAGCCGGGCTTCACCCGGCACTTCGAACAGAACAAGGACCAGTTCGCCTACCTGGGCTTCAACCTCCCGGTGCTGCTGAAGGGAATCGCCCGGGTGAGCCAGGAGGGCGCGAACATGAATGTCTACCTGTGCAATCTCGGCTTCACCGCTGTCCCCGCGCTGTCGGACCTCGTGCCCGCGATCGTCCGCTACGCGACCCCGTCCGGCACCGTCCAGCAATCGCCGATGTGTAGGTGAACCACTCATGACGATCCCACCCGGGCTCCGGCGCCTCGTCGCGGTCGGCCGCCCACTCGAAGAACAACGTCCCCGGGTGCTCGGGGTCATCGCGCTGGCCGTGCTCGCCGGGGTGCTCCTGGCCGCGCTCGGGGTATCCGCCGTCGGCGTCGGTGCACGCGGCTACGAAGCCGAATTCGCCCAGTCGGCCGGCCTGCGCGTCGGTGACGGCGTCACCGTGGCCGGAGTTCCGGTCGGCGAGGTCACCGGCCAGCGTCTGGCAGGCGATCGGGTCGTGGTCCGGATGCGTGTCGACGACCAGGTCACCCTGGGCACCGAGACCTCCGCCGCGATCAAGCTGACCACCCTGCTCGGCGCCCGCTACGTCGAATTGCGCCCTGCTGGCCCCGGCGAGCTGCCTGATCGTCGAATAGGGCTGTCGCGCACCGCTGTTCCCTACGATCTGCAGCAATCGCTGGAGAACGCCACCACCACTTTCGAACAGATCGACGCCGAGCAGGTCGGCCGGTCGCTGGAGTTGCTGGCCACCCAGCTCGACGGCGTCCCGGCCGTGCTGCCGGGGGTGCTCGGCGACATCCGGACCCTGGCGGGCATTCTCGCGAGCCGGCGAGGCGAGCTCGGTTCGCTGCTGGCCGGGGTGCGCAACCTCACCGCGACGGTGACCGCGCAGCAGTCCGACCTCACCGCGATCGCGACCTCGGGCCGGGACCTGCTGACCGACATCGCCGCGCGCAGGCAGGTGATCGAACTGCTGATGACGGCGACGACCCGGCTGGTCGAACAGGTGCGCGCGATCGTCGTCGACGACCGGCCCCGCGTCGACGAGTTGATCGCCGGGCTGAACGGGCTGCTCGGTTCTCTCGCCCGGCACGACGACCTGCTGCGCAACACCCTCGAGATCCTGCCGGTGTCGGTGCGCAACCTCGCCAACGCGGCGGGCAACGGGAACTCGGTCGACTTCAACGCCCCCGCGGGCGTCCTCGTCGACTCCTGGATGTGCGCGCTGAGCGGGCAGGCCGCGCAGCAGAGCCTGCCGAAATACTTCGGGGAGTGCCGATGATGTCACCGACCACCGTGCTGCGCGCGCTGGCGCTGTTCGCGATCTGCGTCCTCGCCGGGTGTGCGGGCGGCCCACTGCGCACCGAGCCCGGCGACATCACCGTGGTGGCGCGTTTCGACGACGCCGCGGGTCTGTATGTCGGCAACGCGGTCGCCGTGCTGGGGATGCCGATCGGCGAGGTCACCGCGATCACGCCCGCCGGGGCCTACGTCGAGGTGCGCATGCGGGTCGACGGCGCGACGCCGATCCCGGCGGACGCGACCGCGGTGACCGTGTCCACCTCGGTGCTGACCGACCGGCACGTGGAGTTCACTCCGGTCTACCGCGGCGGTCCGGTCCTGCGTGACGGCGCCGTGCTCGCACCGGACCACTCCAGGACACCGGTCGGCATCGACCGGCTGCTCTCGATGGCCGACCGGATGTCCGGCGGGCTTTCCGGTGCCCAGCCAGGAGACGGGCCGATCGCCCGGCTGCTCGCGGTCGCGTCTTCGGCGACCGCGGGCAACGGAGATCAACTGCGGGCCACCATGGACGAGCTGTCGCGTGCCCTGCGCTTGGGCGACGACGCGGGCGCGGAGACCCGCGACGCGGTGACCCAGATCGTGAACGAGCTGGCGGCCCTGGTCGCGGCCGCGTCCCGCGGTGACCAGACCATCCGTGAATTCGGTGCGGCGTCGGTCCAGCTCGGTGACATGCTGGCCCAGCTCGACATCGGGGCAGGCACCACCGGGGCTCAGGTCGTCGCCGTCATGCGCCAGGCCGACGAACTGCTCGTCGACAACCGGACGGCGCTGAACTCGGCGGTCACCGATTCGGCGACCGTTATCAAAGCCCTGGCCGACTACCGCGATCAGCTCGCGGAATTCCTCGACGTCACCCCGATGCTGATGGCCAACGGCTACAACACGGTCGACCAGCAGACCGGCGGCGCGCGCATCCACGCGCTGACCGACAGCGTGGTGTTCGACGGGCAGATGGTCAAGGAAGTCTGCAACATCCTCGGCCTCCGCCAACTGGGCTGCAGCACAGGGACATTGCAGGACTTCGGCCCCGACTTCGGGGTCACCGACATGCTGGAAGCGATGAGCAGGTTGCCTCGATGAGTAGAGATTCCATTCTCGGGACCGCGGCCGGTGCCGCGGTAGTGCTCGTGCTGACCACCGGATGCGGTGTGGGACTCGGTGATCTGCCACTGTCCGCGCGCGGATCCGGGGCGCCGGGTTACACGATCACCGCGAGCTTCACCAATGCGCTGAATCTGCCCGACAAGGCCAAGGTGCGGCTGGCCGGTGCCGATGTCGGCGAGGTGCGCGAGATGACGGTCGCCGATTACCGGGCGGTGGTGCACCTGACCATCCGCGCCGATGTCGCGCTGCCGGTCGGCACCCGCGCCCAGCTGCGCACCGCGACACCGCTCGGCGATGTCTATGTGGCCCTGGACGCCCCGGCCGATGCCGGGCTCGCGACCGCGACCATGCGGGACGGCGACACCATCGATGTCGGGCAGACCTCGGCGGCGGCGACCGTCGAGGAACTGCTCACGACGGCGTCCCTGCTGGTCAACGGCGGCGCGATCCGCAATATGACCACCGTGGTCAACGGGTTCGGCCGGGCCGTTGGCGATCGCGGTGACCGGCTCGGCGACCTGATCGAGCAATCGCGCGAGCTGGTGACCGCGTTGTCGGCTAGATCCGACGACATCCGCCGCGCTCTCACCGAAACCGACCGGCTGGTGGGCGAACTCGCCAGAGATCGCCAGGTGATCGATGACTTCGTCGCCGCGGCGGGGCCTGCCTCGACCGTCGTCGGCGCCAACGCGCCCCAGATGCTCGATATGGTCCGCCGGATCGATGGTGTCACCGCCGAACTGGCGAAGTTCCCGGTGCTGCGCGGCGGCGAGATCGGCGGCCTCATCGGCAATCTCGACCGGATCTCCGCGGGCCTCAACGACGCCATCCTCGACCCGTCGACCAGCCTGGTCGCGATGAACAAGCTGCTGCCCTCGATCATCAAACTGAGCAGCGGCACCTCCGCCCACGGCAATGTGGACTTGCAGGACTTCGCGATCGGCGCGCTGGCTGATCCCGGGCATGAAGCTGATCCCGGCAGCCGGATTCCCGACGCGAGCGACTGGCAGGCGATGGTCGGTTCACTGACCTACACGCTGCTGCGGCTGCGCGAACGCGTGCTCGGACCCGGCCGGTGAGCCGGCGTCGCGCGGTGGCCGCCGCCGCGGACCTGCCCGCGCGCCTGCTCGTCGGCTTGGTCCGCGGCGGGAAGCGGTACCGGCACGCGGTGTCGGCGATCGCACTCGCCACGACCGCGGTGCTCGGCTCCACGTATCTGGTCTTCGGTGCCCTCGGCGTCGATCCGACCGCGGCGACGATCACGGTCCGGGTGCATCTCACCGAATCCGGTGGACTGCTCCCCGGGCAGGACGTCACGCTGCGGGGTGTGCCGATCGGTGAGGTCGCGGCCGTCGACTTCGCTCCCGGCGGGGTCGTGGCGCTGGCCCGCATCGATGCCGGCGTCGGGGTGCCCGACGACGGCACCGTCGAGGTGACGAGCCTGTCGACCGCCGGTGAGCAGTTCCTCGACTTCCGGCCGCGGCGATCGGCCGGGCCGTATCTGGACGACGGCGCGGTGATCACCCAGGACCGCACGTCGGTGCCGACACCGCTGTGGCGGATGCTGGGCACGCTGGACAGCACCCTGGCGCAGGTCGATCCCGCCCGGCTCACCGCCGTGCTCGACGAACTGGGCTCCGGCCCCGGCGGTCCACAGAAACTGGCCGATGTGCTCGACGGCGGCATCTTCCTGGTGTCGACACTGGATGCCGTGCTGCCGCAGACGGTGTCGCTCATCCGCGACAGCCGGACGGTGCTGTCGACGGTGGGCTCGGGATCGGTCGCGCTCGACCGATTCGCCGCCGACCTGGCCACCGCTGCGCGCGGTGTCGAGGCGAAGACCGGCGGTTACACCGAGCTCCTGCACACCACGCCGGGCACACTCGCCGCACTGGACACGATGGTGGCGGACAATTCCACGGCGGTGGTTTCGCTGCTGACGAACCTGTCGACCGTCGCGTCGATGACCACGACACGCGTACCGGCTCTCCAGGAGTTCTTCTTCCCGACCCAACGCGCGGGCTCCACGCTCGACGCGCTGGTGACCGTGATCCACGACGGTGGTTTCTGGGGGCTGGTGAGCCTGTATCCACGGCGCACCTGTACCTACGATCTGCCCCGCCAGGCGCCGTCCCTCAACAACTACGTCGAGCCCTACCTCTACACCTACTGCGCCGACACCGATCCGTCGCTGCTGGTCCGCGGCGCGCACAACGCACCGCGCCCGCTGGGCGAACGGGTCCCCGGCCCACCGCCGCCCGGCGTGCCGGCCGACCGGACCGCCACCGTGACACCCACCGGACCCTTCTCCCTGCCTATTCCGTTGCCACTGGCCGATTCCGGCCAGGAGATCCCCGCACCCCCCAAGTGAAGACAGCTCCCTCAGTACGTTGCGTAGAAGCGAGGACCCGTGATGACCGAGAAGACCGACACCGCCGCCGACGCGATCACCGATTCCGATCCCGGCGCCGAGACGACCGCCGACACCGCTACCGCGGCCGCCGAATCTCCCACGGCCGCTGCGCAGCCCGAGGCGGTGCTGCCGACCAAATGGCAGATCCGGCGCATGATCGCCCTGCTGATCTGGCGAAAGATCCGGATCCCTCTACTGATCGCCGTCGCCGTCGTCGCGGTCGTCCTCGCGGCGGTCTTCGGATGGAAACTGAAGCAGGACAGCGACACCGAGTCCGCGGCAGAGGCAGGCCTCGCCGCGGCCCGCGCCTACGCCGTCACCCTGACCAGTGTCGATTCCGGCAACCTGGACCACGACTTCACCGCGGTACTCGACGGGTCCACCGGCGAGTTCAAGGACATGTACACCCGCTCCAGCGGCCAGTTGCGTCAGCTGCTCGTCGAGAACAAGGCGGCGGGCAAGGGCACCGTGCTGGACGCGGCGGTGAAATCCGCGCAGCCGGACAAGGTCGAGGTACTGCTGTTCATCGATCAGACGGTGAGCAACGCGGCCGCGACCGATCCCCGGATCGACCGCAGCCGCGTACAGATGACCATGGAACTGGTGGACGGCCGGTGGCTCGCGAGCCGCGTGACCATCCCCTGATCGGCGGGTTCTGGTTCGAGTCCAGGTGGGGGAGCGTAACCATCAGGTCGCCACCAGAAATACGCCAAAGTAGCCCGAATCGAACTGTCCGGGGGCTACAACGATGTCGCTTCCGGGCTTGGCCCCATCGGTTTCATTGCCTCTGGAGCAGCGGTCGAACGTCCCTTGGGACGGTCTGACGGGCAACCTGGTGGGGGTGCCAACCCGACTGCCGGGTGTAAGCCGCCCATGCCGATGGATATGCCGGGCAGAGGTGCGTGACACGCGCCCTAGTCGCGGGGGGGGGGGGGGGCAAGCCTCGCGTGTTGATCACGACTGCGTCGCGACGGACCAATGCTGCGCGTCTCAGCTGGATTCCAGGCGCGGAAACGCGTCAGTGTTGCTCGGCGACTCCATGTAGCACGATGTCGACCGTCCGGGCGATGACCTCGTCGTCAATTGGTTGGTGGGTGAGGAGATGTCGGAAGTGCAGTGGCGCGATGAGTGCTTCGAGGACGGCCCGTGCGTCCGTTTCGGCCGCGACCTCGCCGCGTTCGACGGCTCGGTCGATTATCACCCGAGCTTCGCCGAACCTGGACTGCCAGAACCGGGTCCTTGCCTCGGCCATCGTCGAGTCGTCGTCGACGGTGGCCATGACCCGGGCCAGCGCAGCGCCCTGCTGTGAGGAGAGGTATACGGCGAGCGAATTCGAGAATGCTGTCAGATCGTCGCGCAGCGAACCGGTGTCGGGTATCGGCAGGAGGTCCAGGCTGAGGGTGAGTAGCGCGTCGAGTGTCAGTGCCTCGGCGGTGCCCCAGCGACGGATGAGCGAGGAGGCGTGAACACCCGCTCGCCGGGCGATGTCGTTCATCGTCGTTGCGCGTGTGTCGGCCTCGGTCAGGGCTTCGAGCGCGGCTCGAAGCGCCGCTTCGCGCACCCGCGCCGATCGGCCACCGGTCCGCCGCCGGACCTCCACTGATTCCTCCGTCGTGCCCACGAAGCAATGTTAACGCAGAAACATTGCTTTAGGGCCGGGAAGGGGGTTACGCTGCCTTATGGCAGTGGAATTGCGTTTGTCTCGATGGGGACGGGTCGCTATGCCCCGCCCTCGTCACAGACCATCGTCGGTCACGTTCTGATACACCATGCGCCGACCAAGCGACTCGTCGACCAGACACTACAAACAGGAACGGAGTGACGATGGCGATCGAAAGCCACAACCAAACGACGGCATTCACCGAGGGACTGGCCACCCGCAGGCAGGTGATGGGCGACGATTTCGTCGACCGAGCCCTGGCCCGGGCGGCAGGCACCGAATCCGACGAACTCCAGCACTTCGTCACCGAACACGTCTGGGGCGCGATCTGGAACCGGCCTGGTCTGACCCGCCGCGACCGCAGCCTGCTCAATATCGGCATCCTCACCGCCCTGCGCGCACACGAAGAACTCATCGGCCACGTCCGCGGCGCACTCACCAACGGGCTGAGCCGAGAGGAGATCGTCGAGGCGATTATCCACACCAGCGGATACTGCGGTGCGCCCGCCGCTCTGTCCGCGATGCGCAGTGTTCAGCAGGTGTTCGACCAGGAACAAACCTGACCGCGCACGCATCAGCGACGGTACTCAACTCAATTCCACTGCAATGAATCCGTGTCCTTCCCCGGAGGTCAGGACAACTGCAACTGCTGATTTTCATCACTGCTACCACCGTGGTCGTGCTGTCGGTCCTACTGGTGGTGTGCGTCGTTGTTACAGACCGCGACGACCTCGCAGGAATGCGACGCTCCCGCCGTCAAACCAGTAGCCCAACACCCAGCGACCGGCCCCGTCGAGTGCCCGTTCGTCGACGCTGATAGCTCAACAGGCCCGCTGATACGGCGGGTAGAAGGACCGTGATGGCATGGTCCATTACTGGTCGGACTCGCAACGTCGAGAGTGGCTTCCAGGGCACCGCCGAGCCGTGATCGCTTGGTCGAAGCTCTCCAAGCGTTGCAGGCCGCAGGCTATGACCTCTCGGGCACCGCGCTCGAGACGGCCGGTGGTTCGTCGGGATGGATCTCGACAACCTGCGGCACGTGCGCGAGCATGCTGACCGGATCCTCGAGGGGCGCCTGTTCAGCGTGAGGACGAAGCGATCACGGCTACGGCGCGGTTGAGGTGGGAAAGGATCTGCTGGCACGGGCGACCATCGTGCGACCTGCATATACAGTCGGCTGAAGTCGTGCTCATGGGGAGGTGGCGGCGATGATCGTGGGTGTGCGCGAGGCACCGCTCAGGAATCGCCGCTCGCGTGTGCCGTTGCCTGGCACGAGGTGTCAACGGTGGCGCCGCGCTGTTCGAAAACCTTCTGCGCGATCTCCAACGCGTTGAGAACGCGTGGAAATCCGGTGTAGGGGATGAGCTGCATGAAGATCTCCACGATCTGGTTGGGGCTCAGTCCGCTGGTCAGCGCCGTGTTGAGATGCAATTCGATCTGAGGTTCGGTTCCGAGCGTCGCCAGAGAGGCCAACGTGACGAGCGCACGCTGCTGGTTGTCCAGGTTCGGGCGCGTGTAGATGTCGCCGTAGGCGAACTCGATGATGTATTTACCTATGTCCGGTGCGATGTCACCGAGCCTGTCGGCGATCTTGAAGTGGCTTTCCCCGGCGGTAGCTGCCGTGTACTCGGTCAGTTTGCTCAAGCCCCGCTGATATCGGTTGTCGTTCACTTCCTGATTCCTTCCTGTTGTGCGTGCATGGGGGGATCGCCGCCGTGGGATGTGCCTCGCCTCGGCCGATGTTCTCGGCCGAGGCGAGGCTGAACAGCGGCTTTCATCGCTGTCCGCGAGGCGCCATTTCGCAGACCTGGTTGCATACGCATGCGTCGTCGCGACTGACGGTGGCGCGACGTGACTGCGGAGGCGGCCGAAGAGCGCGGGCAGCGCGCGTGTCGCTATCGTGCTTGCTTGGTGTGTACCGCCTGATCGACGAGTCGCTCGATTGGTCCTCGGTGCAGGGGACCGTGTCCTGGGATCACGGTGTCGGCTGCGAGGCCGGCGAGCGTCGAGAGACTCTGTGTCATCACATCTTCGTCCTCGTTGAAGACGCTGGGCAGCAATTGGGGTCCGCACTCCAGGTGCGAGAGCGGGTGGTCGGTGACGAGGGCATCGCCGGTGAAGACCACACCGGTCGACGGCATGAGCCAAGCGGTATGGCCGCTGGTATGTCCCGGTGTCGAGACGGGCACGAGCGCGCCAGGGATGTCGAGCGGCACGTCGTGCGGGACCGCGGTGACGTCAGGTATCGACATCTTCAGATGTGGCAGGGCAGCAGCGAAGGTTTGTACCACCCACCGGACTCCCGCGATGTGCCCGCACTGTTGGAACATTTCGCCGGGGGTGATCTGCTCCAAGTATTCACGCCGGGCGTGCCGTGCCTCCTCGGGGCCGGTGAGCACAGGGATTTCGCGGCCCGCACGCAGTGTCGGGATACCACCCATGTGATCGAGGTGCGCGTGGGTCAGGACAATCGCCCGCACATCTTCCGGCCGTCGGCCGATAGCTTGGATCGACGCCACCAGAGCATTGCCGTCATTCGGGTAGCCCGCGTCGATGACGGTGAGGGCGTCACCGTCATCGACGAGGGCCCAGTTGACGTTCGTGCCGGTCACCATGTGCACACCGGTCGTGACCTGAATGAGCTTCATTTGTCGTTCCCGATGATCTTGTGGGTGATGGTGCCGATGTTCTCGATGGACAGTTCGAGCAGGTCGCCGACCTTCGGCAGGGTTCCGCTCTCGATGCCCGAGCATCCGGCGATCGTTCCCGTACCGAACAACTCGCCCGGGTAGAGCTGCTCGCTACGCGAGGCATGCGCGAGCGCCTCGCCCAGTGTGTGTTGCATACCGGCTGTCGAGCTGCGGGTGACGACCTTGCCGTTGATCTTGACCTCGGCTCGTAACGCGGCCGGATCACCGATCTCCGCTGCCGCGACGATCACGTCCGACATCGAACTCTTGAAGTGCTTTGCCTTCTGTGGCCCGAAACCGCTACGCATCTCATCGAACTGGACGCTGCGAGCCGACAGGTCGTTGAGCACGACATAGCCGACGATCGCCTCGGCTGCTTCTGCCGGAGTGGCATTCAGCAGTGGCTTGCCGATGACGAACCCGAGCTCGAGCTCGTAGTCCAGGTCGTGGGTGTAGTCCGGTGCGGTGATGTCGGTCCCGGTGGGCACGAACGTCAACGCGTTGCTCATGTAGTAGATCGGCTGTGCGTACCACAGCGGGGACGGCTTGAATTCGGGGAAGGTCGATCCGTTCGCGGTCTCGTAAGCGGTGGCCTGCTCGTAGACGTCGGGCAGGTATCGGCGTGTCATCGCGCGGGAGGCGTCGATCACGTGCTGCTCGGAGAGCATGAAATCACGGAACGACATCGGCGCGAACGGCAGGCGTGCATCGGTCGCGGCGGCGATTGCCGGTGCGGTTTCACGCCAAGCGGGAACGGGCGGAAGTCCCAGCGGGGGCTGGGACTCATCGCCCCAGGTACGCCACAGTCCGTTCTCGAGTACTTCGAAAACTGTTGCGGGCGAAGCCTTTCGACGCCGAACTGCCTGGATGGTCGGTGAGGTCATGATTCGCTCGTTTCGTTCGAAGTTGACAGTGCGATGTCCAGATACGGTGCGATCCATGCGATCGCGTCGGCGAACGCTTCGTCGTAGTGCGCCATCGCACAGTGGTCGTCATCCGGGTACAGCTTGAGTTCCCCCTTGGGTGCCGCATGCGCCAGCTCGACGGTGTCCCGGGTGGGGACGAGGGTGTCGCTGTCGCCGTTGACCGCCAGGATCGGCATCGCGATATCCCCGAAGGCGTCTTGCACGGAAAATGCTCCGAGTTTGCGCGCGAGATCCATCGGATTCTTGGCGGCGAGGGTCTTTTCGAGCGTCCACAGCATGATCTCGGGCATGCCGAAGGTCGATGCGGACTTGAAGGCGTGGTGGTATAGCCCACCGTTGGAGACCACGGCCTTGAGCCGCTTGTCGCGCGTGGCCATACGGGTCGACCAGTGCGCGCCGAAGCTGGTGCCGTGCATGGCGAGTCGGTCGGAATCGATGCGAGGGTGCGAGGCCATGTGGTCGATGACCGCGCGGTAGTAGTTCTCCGAGTCCAGTGACAGGGGATTCCGGTAGGCAAAGGTCCCGGGCATCTCCATGATGAACACGGCGGCATCGGCGGGCCGATGCCGCAACGCAGGAAGAGCGATCTCGGCGATCGTGCCCTCCAGGCCGTTGGTCATCAGAATGGCGGGCGCACGGTCGACTCCCGCGGGCACAATCGCGTACCCGACGATCTGGTCACCGTTGATCTGGATCCTGAATGTGTCGACGTCGATGCCCATCGCGGGTGCGAACGTACGGATCAAGATGTCGAACACGCGGTTGGACTTCGCGTACGCCGTGAGGCGGCGGGTCGTCCAGCCCGGCCACGATGCGGCGAACAGATAGGTCATTGCCTGCACCAAGGCGTCGACCGCGGTTGCGGAATCGGTGTGCTCCGGGTGGGCCTTCTCGAACGCTGCTGCGGCTTGGCGTGATCGGTCGGTGAACAGCTGCGATGCGGGAGACAGGACGCTCCGGAGTTGTTCGACGACAGCGTCTCGGTCGCCGTCCAGAATCTGAGCGACGCTCGGACCGCCCAACCGCGCCAGCGCCGCATCGGCACCTGCGAGTTGTTGGTCTGCGAACGCACTCCAGTAGCCGGCCCAGGCCTCGTCGTCGAACGACCGACAGCCATCGAGTTGCGCGGCGAACTCCTGCGGATCGATACCGCCGAGCTTGGTGAAGCGGTCGACGAACAGTGCCGGCAGGAAGTATCCGACGCCGCGACGCTTGGCCGCTCGCTCTGTGGTTCTGGTCACCGCGTGCAGCGTGACGATCAAGTCCTGACGAAAACCGGCCATGACACAACCTCCTTACGTGCAGTAATGCAATTTCGTTGCTTTAACCACTGTAGGCCAGCGTGGCCGCTAAAGCAATGTTCTTGCGTTAACCTGGCCTGCGTGGATGCAGCGCAGGAACCAGCAGAGGTGCGTCGGCGTCCGGGCGGCCGATCGGCGAGGGTCCGAGATGCGGCACTGCGCGCCGCACTCGAATCCTTGACCGAGTCCGGTCTGGGTGGCACGACGATGAACGACATCGCGCGACGGGCCGGGGTGCATGCGAGCTCACTTATCCGCCGCTGGGGGACCATGGAGGTTCTGATCCTCGACGCGGTGCTCGCCTACAGCACGGATCGCTTGCCGATTCCGGAGACCGGTTCACTGCGCGGCGACCTGACCGCGTTCGCGGAATCCCTCGCGAGCTACCTGTCCTCACCGCAGGGCACCGCCCTGGCGCGGACTATGGCCGTAATCGAGGACGACGAGTTGGTGCCCGGCACTAGGGCGAGGTTCTGGCGGTCACGGTTGAGCGATGCTCGAGTAATAATCGACCGCGCTGTTCAACGCGGAGAAGTCGCCGACGGCACCGACGCGCAACTCGTTCTCGAAACGCTCATCGCGCCACTGCACTTTCGCCGCCTACTCACCCAACGAGCCAACGACAGCGACTACATTGCCGCCGTGGTCGATATCGTGATGTGCGGAATCACCCGCAATGAGCCGAACCAGTGCGCGGAACGTGAAAGTCTTGGACGCTCCCAGGCCGCAGCCACGTCCGAACATCCCGCTTGACGAGCGCAAAGACACCCCCAGCTGGGAGAACGGCCACCGTCACTCGGGTGATGAGCGGATGAGGCGGTCTTACCCAGCCCCTGCCTCCCACTACGCAACTTCGCGCTAGTTTGCATTCGAGGTCAGCTCGGGTCCAGGTGACGAGGTACCGCAGTGGGCACGCGGCGAGCCGGGCGTGAAAATAGGCCTGCGACGCGGCTTGGAATGTACCGCAGACGTTTTGAGGGACAGCGGATTGGCCGAATGAGACTGTCACAGACTGTGATTCGGGCGCGGCATTGCACGCAACGCCGCTCCGAGTTCGAGGACGGCTCGGGGGTCGCTGAGGGAACGGCCGGTGACTTCTTCGATTCGGCGCAAGCGGTAGCGGACAGAGTTGGGGTGCAGAAAGAGCTCGCGGCCGGTATCGGCGGCGGAGCCGTTCGCGGCAAACCAGGTCCGCAGCGTTTGCAGGAGCCGTTCACGTTCTTCGTAGGGCAGAGCCAAAAGCGGGCCGAGCGTAACTCGGGTCATCCGTTCCGCTTCGATCGGTGCTGCCGCGATCAGCATCGCGAGGGGGTCGTCGTCGAATCGGGCAACGCCTCGGGGACGGTCGCGCAGACCGGTCAGGGCGAGTCGGGCGAAATGCAGCGCCTGCGGTGTCTCGGGCAGCGCGTCGTAGGACGGGCTGATGCCCACACGGGCGTGATGGGCGCGGAGTGCCTTCAACACCGATGCTTCTCGGGATTCAGGCAGTGCGAGTACGCCGATCTGCTGATCGGGCAGCAATCGCCAGGCGGAGGTGATTTGTGCTGCGCGTAAGGCTATTTCGATGCCGGGTAGGGCCTCACGGCCGGGAGCGGGCGCATCCGCGGCGACGACGACGTAACGGCCGGCCGGTGGCAGACCGAGGATCCGGGTTGCTTCGCCGAGGGTGTTCGGATCGGCGATCATGCCAGTGAACAGCGCCTCGACCAGTACGGAGCGTTCGTGTTCGCGTTGCAGTAGTAGTTCGGTCGTGGTCTCTCTGTAGGCGGCCGCGACCGCGACAGCGTACTCACCCGATAGTGCCCAGACCTCCGCGGCGAGGTCGACGAGCATCGCGTCGGTGACCTCGGGGTGGCGTCGTGAGGCGGAGACCAGTTCGGACCACAGGAATTCGAATCCGATGCGGAAGGCGTGCAGGGTTTCGGCCAAAGGCACACCCTGTTGTGCGCGAAGCCGCCCGGTCTCCTCAGCCGGTTCCGGGTCCATCAATGCGGTAGGTGTCGAGTTCGGTGAGGAAACGCTGGGCCAGCCGCAGTCCGAGGTCGTCGATCGTCTCCAGTAGGAGCCCAGCTACTTCGATGATCGCTTTCGGCGGCAACGTACGGTCCATTTCCGCAGGTTACAGGTTCGCGACTGTTGTGGAGAACAGTGCCCGGCCGGTGATGTTGTCCCTGCATCCATGGGAGGCGAGTCACATTGATGCGACGATTCCGGCGATGTTTTCAGCACTGACGGAAGTTGACGATGCACTCCTTGACCGTGAATCTGTTGCAGTCGGCCCTGCGTGTCCCGGACCGGGTCGCGGTGCGATCGGACGAGGGGGTCCTGACCTACGGGCAACTCGAGGAGGCGACCGCGCGGGTCGCCTCGATGCTGCATGCCGAGGGCGTTACCCCTGGGTGTCGGGTGGCTTTGATGATGCCCAACGTGCCCGAGTTCGTGGTTCTCTACTACGGGATCCTGCGCGCGGGATGCGTTGTGGTGCCGATGAATCCGTTGCTGAAGGCTCGTGAGGTCGCCTACTACCTGACCGACTGTGGTGTACGAGTGCTGTTCGATTGGAGCGGCGGTCCGGGGGAGGGCGCACAAGGGGCGGCGGCGACCGGAACCGCTGTCCGGACGATCGATCCGGTGTCGTTTTCCGCGTTGCTGGCGCAGCACGCGCCACGCCATGACAGTCCGGAGGTGGAACAGGATCAGGTGGCGGTGATCCTCTACACCTCGGGGACCACCGGCCAACCCAAGGGTGCGGCGCTGACACTAGCCGGGCTCGCGCACAACGCCGAGGTGTACGCCTCGACAGTGCAGGAATTGCACCACGATGATGTGATCCTGGGCTGTCTGCCGCTGTTCCACACCTTCGGACAGACCTGCGCACTCAATGCCGCGATCTATTGCGGCGCCGCGCTGACGCTGGTTGCGCGCTTCGAGCCGGCCGCGGTGTTCGAGGCAATCGCCCGCGACCGGGTCACCGTCTTCGCTGGCGTGCCGACCATGTACTCCGCGCTGCTGCACGACGCGAGCGCGACAACAGCGGACACCACGTCGTTGCGACGCTGTGTATCCGGCGGTGCATCGTTGCCGGTGGAACTGCTCACCGCCTTCGAGAAGACCTTCGGCTGCGAGATCCTGGAAGGCTACGGTCTGTCGGAGACCAGCCCCGTGGTCACGTTCAACCACGCCGGGCGCCAGCGCAAACCCGGCTCGATCGGTGTGCCGATCCGCGACGTCGAGGTCGAGTTGGTCGATCTGATCGACGGGATCGGCGAGATCGCGGTCCGCGGCCCGAACGTCATGACCGGCTACTGGAATCGGCCCGAGGCGACCGAGGCCGCGATTCCCGACGGCTGGTTCCGCACCGGCGACCTCGCCCGGCGCGACGACGACGGCTACTACTACATCGTCGACCGCAAGAAGGACATGATCATTCGTGGCGGGTACAACATCTACCCGCGCGAAATCGAGGAGCTGCTCTACGAACACCCCGACGTCGCGCAGGCCGCCGTCCTCGGCATCGCCGACGATCATCTGGGCGAGGAGATCGTCGCCGCAGTCGTCCTGACCGCGGAAGCGAGCACCACGGCGGAGGAACTGCAGCGCTTCGTTCGCGAACGCGTCGCTGCCTACAAATATCCACGCCAGGTGTGGCTGCTCGACGAACTGCCCACCGGACCCAGCGGCAAGATCCTCAAGCGCGCTATCACGCGGCCATGAAACACGCTGCCACTGTGCGTATTTCATCCCTCGGATTCGCAGGATCGTTGGATGTCGACGTGCTGAAGCCGGCGATCGACGGCGATGAGTTCCTCAGGATGTCATCCAGGATTGTCTTTACTCAATCGCTACGGATGTTGCTGGTGATCCGGGCCGCGTGGCTTCGGTTGAGACTGCTGGGTCGATGCCTTCGCCGGGCACCACTACGTGACCGGTGCTCGGGCCTTCGTCAGGCTCTTGTAGTGGCGTCTATGAGCCCAGGCCGCCTAAGTAGGTTGCGGTGATGCTGGCGCAAGTGATGTCAGTCGCCGCGCGATTCGTCCATAGCTGCCTGGACCATGCGGGTATCGGCACAGTCAGATCCGGTAGTCGCGCAGTACGCCCCTGGCGATGATGCGCTTCTGGATCTCGCTGGTGCCCTCACCGATCAGCATGAACGGCGCTTCGCGCATGAGGCGTTCGATCTCGTACTCGGTGGAGTATCCGTAGCCGCCGTGGATCCGGAACCCGGCCTGCGTCACCTCGTTGCAGAACTCACTGGCCAGATACTTGGCCATGCCCGCCGCGACGTCGTTACGCAGGCCGGAGTCCTTGAGCCGGGCGGCGTTGACCATCATCAGATGCGCCGCTTCCACTTTGGTCGCCATCTCGGCCAGCGCGAACTCGATCGCCTGGTGCTCGACGATGGGTTTGCCGAAGGTGCTGCGCTGCTGGGCGTAGCGGGCGCCGAGTTCGAAGGCGCGGATCGCGATTCCGCAGGCGCGGGCCGCGACATTGACGCGACCGACCTCGATGCCGTCCATCATCTGCTTGAACCCATGTCCGGTGGTGCCGCCCAGGACGGCCTCGGCGGGCACGGTGTGGCCGTCGAGCAGCATTTCGGTGGTGTCGATGCCCTTGTAGCCCATCTTGTGGAGCCGGCCCGGAATGGTCAGGCCCGGTGCGACTTCGCCCAGTCCGGCGGGCTTTTCGAGGAGGAAGGCAGTGAGGTTGTCGTGCGCGCGCGGCTGCCCCTCGTCGGTGCGGACCAGGGTGGCGACCAGGGTGGCGGTGGAGCCGTTGGTGAGCCACATCTTGCGGCCGTCGATGGTGAATCCGCCGTCGGCGTTGCGGGTCGCCCTGGTGCGGATGGCGGCGACATCGGAGCCGAGTTCGGGTTCGGACATGGAGAACGCGCCCCGGATCTCCCCGGTCGCCAGCCGTGGCAGGAACCGTTGTTTCTGCTCGGGGGTGCCGTGCCGGGCGATCAGGTAGGCGACGATGAAATGGGTGTTGATGACACCGGAGACGCTCATCCAGCCGCGCGCCAGCTCTTCGACGCACAGGGCATAGGTCAGCAGGGATTCGCCGAGGCCGCCGTACTCTTCGTCGATCATGAGGCCGAACAGACCGAGTTCGGCCATCCGGTCGACGATGTCCTGTGGGTAGGTGTCGGTGTGCTCGAGCTGCTGGGCGGTGGGGATGATCTCCTTGTCGACGAAAGTCCGGACGGTGGCGAGTATTTCGGTCTGCACGTCGGTGAGTCCGTGGGTGTGCGCGAGTTTCATCGATGGATCCGTTCGTGGAATGGAGGGAGTCGGCCGGCGGTGCGGATCAGAGCATGATCGCGGTAAGAGTCTCGGCGACCAGCGCGGGTTTGCCGCCGTCCTCGTTCTCGACCGACCAGCCGACGGTGAGCAGGGCCCGCGAACCTTCGGTGCTCAGGGCGAGCGGGGTCGCCACCGCCCGCACGCGGGTGCCGGTCCGGACGGCGGCGGGAAAGCGGACCTTGTTGCTGCCGTAGTTGATCCGTGCGGTGCCGAACCCGATGGCGTAGAGATCGCGGCCGAGGCGGGGGAGCAGGGACAGGGTGAGGTAGCCGTGGGCGATCGTGGTGCCGTAGGGCCCGCTCGCGGCGCGGTCGGGATCGACGTGGATCCACTGGTCGTCGCCGGTGCACGCGGCGAACATGTCGACACGTTCCTGGCCGATGGCGATCCACGGGCCGGGACCGAGGGGTTCGCCGAGAGCTCCACCCAGGTCGTCGACGGAGGTGAAAGTGCGCAGTGTCATGGTCAGTTCACCCGCTCGAACACCGCGGCCAGGCCCTGCCCGCCGCCGATGCACATCGTTTCCAGACCGTAGCGCTGTTCGCGGCGGTGCAGTTCCCTGGCGAGGGTGGCCAGCATCCGGCCACCGGTGGCGCCGACGGGGTGCCCGAGCGAGATTCCGGATCCGTGCACATTGGTGCGTTCGGCATCACGTTCGCCGAACTTCCACTCCCGCATGACGGCCAGGGCCTGGGCGGCGAACGCCTCGTTCAACTCGATCAGGTCGATGTCGGCCAGTGTGAGTCCGGCCCGCTGCAACGCCGCCTCCGTCGCGGGGACCGGTCCGATACCCATGACATCGGGGCGCACCCCGGCCACGGCCCACGAGGTGAGCGAGACCAGGGGAGTCAGCCCCCATTCCTCGGCCTTGGCCCGGGTGGTCACCAGGCACATCGAAGCGGCGTCGTTCTGGCCGCTGGAGTTGCCCGCCGTGACGGTCGACTCCGGATCCAGCGCCGCCCGAACGGGTTTCAGCGCGGCCAGGGATTCGAGCGTGGTGTCCGCCCTGGGGTGTTCGTCGGTTTCGACGAGCACCTCGCCCTTGCGGGAGCGCACGGGCACCGGGACGATCTGCGCGGCGAGCACTCCGCTGCGCGCGGCCTCGATCGCCCGCTGGTGCGAGGTCAGCGCCAGCCGGTCCTGTTCCTCGCGGGTGATCGCGTAGGTGCGCCGGAGGTTCTCCGCGGTTTCGAGCATCCCGCCGGGAACCGGATGGAAACGGCCACCGGCGGTTTCGCGGCCACGCGCCAGCGCATCGTGGACCCGGACGCCGCCGCGCGCACCACCCCAGCGCATATCCGTGGAGTAGAACGGTGTGTTGGTCATGGATTCGACACCGCCGGCCACGACGACATCGCAGGCGCCGCTATCGACCTGCATGGCCGCCTGGACGACTGCTTGCAGACCCGAGCCGCAGCGCCGGTCGACCTGCATGCCGCCGACGGTCACCGGCAGGCCCGCGTCGAGGGCCACGACCCGGCCGATCGCCGGTGCCTCGCTGCTCGGATAGCAGTGCCCGAGAACGACGTCGTCGACGATGTCCGGGTCGATGCCGGTGCGGTCGAGCAGACCTTTCAGGGCTATCACGCCCAGTTCGGCCGCGGTGAGCGAGGCGAACGCGCCGCCGTAGCGTCCGATCGGGGTGCGCAGGGGCTCGCAGATGACAGTTTCACGCATGGGCTGGGTCTCCGTCGACGGTGAAATCGGCGGTGAGCACGGTGTGCTCGACCGCCTGGCCGGAGGTGGGCTCGGTGTGGACGGCGAGAGCGAGGTCGCCATCGGTGGTCTCGCGACGCCGGATCCGGGCGGGATCGCCACAGAACAGCGGGGCGATATTGCGGTGGCGCAGCCGGGACGGGCGCCGGTCCGGTTGTTCCCAGCGCAGGGTCTCGGCCATGGCCAGGGTCATGAGCGGACCGTGCACAACCAGGCCTGGATATCCTTCGACCGCGGTCGCGTAGGACAGGTCGTAGTGGATGCGGTGCGGATTGGCGGTCGCCGCGCTGAACCGCATCAGCACGGTCGGGTCGGTGTGCAGCTGCCAGTCCCCTTCGCTGCTGCGCTGCACGGGGTTTCGCGGCCACTGGTAGGTCCGGTCGGTCTCGATCGCCGGCGCGGCGGTACCGGCGCCCCGGTAGACGAGGTTCTGGTGTTCCACGACGGCGAGCGCACCGGTCTCGGCGAACAGCCGTATCTCGACTTCGACGACCGTGAGCGGACCGGAGCGGCCGTTCTTGGCGTCGACCGCGACCACCCGCGCCTCCCGGCGGACGGTGGATCCCACGTGCACCGTCCCGGGGAACGACACCGTGCCGCCGGCGAACATACGCCGCGGCAGCTCCACCGGCGGCAGGAACGACCCACGCGCCGGGTGCCCGTCCGCGCCGATGGCCGACGAGACGGGCCAGCGGGCCAGCGCGGCCCAATGCCACAGCGGCGGTAGCGGATCGCCCACCCCGATCGCCGCCGCACCGGAGTCGAACAGGGCGTTCAATGCGGCCACCGGGGCGGGATCGACGTAGTCGTCGGTGACCACGGTGTGTGCCTGCCATCCGGTCACATGAACCGCCCGCCGGTGACTTCGAGGATGGTGCCGGTCATGTAGGACGACAGGTCCGAGGCCAGGAACAGCGCGACCGCCGCGACCTCACCGGGTTCACCCGCCCTGGCCATCGGGATCTCAGCCATCTTCTGATCCCAGACCTTCGCCGGCATGGCCGTGGTCATGGGGGTGCGGATCAGGCCGGGCGCAATCGCGTTGACCCGCACGCCGAATCGGGCGGTCTCCTTGGCCGCGGCCTTGGTGAGGCCGATGATGCCCGCCTTGGCGGCCGAGTAGTTGGTCTGCCCGGCCATCCCGACTTTGCCCGAGAGCGAGGAGATGTTGACGATGGAGCCCCGGCCCTGTTCGCGCATGATCGCCGCGGCGTGGCGGGTGCCGTGCCAGGTGCCCTTGAGATGCACGGCGATCACCTGGTCGAAGTCCTCTTCGCGCATGGTGCGCATCGAGGCGTCCCGGGTGATCCCGGCATTGTTGACCATCACGTCCACCGCCCCGAATTCGGTCACCGCGGTGGCCAGCAGCGCCTCGACGTCGGCGGCGCTGGTGACATCGCAGAGGGTCGCGCGGACCCGGTCCGTGCCCAGGTCGTCGAGGGCGGAACCGGGATTCAGATCACCGAGGACGACCGAGGCCCCTTCGCGCAGGAACGCTGTGGCGATGGCCAGTCCGATGCCCTGGGCGCCGCCGGTGACAACCGCGACGCGTCCGTCCAGAAGTGACATTGGCGTGGATTCCTTCCGTGTCAGTACTGCGTGGAGCCGAGGTCGACCGCGATCTGCGCGGCGGTCACCGCCCGGGAATCGTCGGCGGCCAGCCAGCTCACCGCCGCTGCGATGTCCTCGGGCTGGGCGATCCACTCCGGCAGGAACGGCGTGGCCATCTGTGCCAGTTGCGGATTGGATTGCAGTGCCCGCCCGAGGGCGGCCACCATGTCGCCCCCGCCCATCGGAGTGGCGACCGCGCCGGGATGCAGGCTGTTGACCCGGATCCGGTGCTTGCCGAGCTCGGCGGCCAGTGCTCGCGCCATCCCGGTCACCGCGTGTTTGCTGGCGGTGTAGTGCACCATGAACGGCTGCATCTTCACCCCCGCCGCGGAACTGATCAGGATGATCGAACCGCCACGCCCGCCGTCGACGAGATGACCCGCGGTGGCGGCCACCGTGTTCCAGGTGCCGGTGACATTGATGTCGAGTACGTCGCGGAACGACTCGGCGGTGATCTCGTTCCAGACCTGGGGGATACAGATGCCCGCGTTGGCGACGACGATGTCGAGGCGGCCGAACGCCGCCACGCCCGCGTCGGCGGCGGCGCGTAGACCGTCCAAGTCACGGGTGTCGGCCCGATGGGCGATGATCCTGCGCCCGGTCGCCTCGACCAGGCGCACGGTCTCGTCCAGGTCGGCCGGCGCCGCCGAGTCGTATGGGACTGCCGCGGGCAGCGGGCCCGCGAGATCGACGGCGATGATGTCGGCGCCCTCGGTGGCCAGGCGAACCGCGTGTGCCCGGCCCTGTCCACGCGCGGCGCCGGTGATGAACGCGACTTTGTCGGTGTGTCGGCCGGTCACTGAACCTCCCTCTGGTTAGCCATATTGTAAATGCAACGGTATGGCTTTCATTCAGACTCTATTGTGGGGGCGGACGGGGTGCAAGGACGCGGGTCCCGTCCACGCCGGGCAGGTCGGTGGCCGCGGTCGGATTTTCGACGCGGTTCGCCCTGCCGGCTTGGTTGAGTGGGTTACAGTATGGATTACGGGATTGTCATCTGTCCGCAGCGCGCCAGGTTCGCGCTGACGTCCGGTCGCGAGGATGCGGCCGATGAGGAGGCACGAGATGTCGAAGGTTGTCGGGTTTGTCGGGGCGGGGCGCATGGGCGAACCGATGGTGGTCCGGCTGGTCGCCGCCGGATACCGGACCATCGTGTACGCGCGCCGCGACGACGTGCGCGAGCGGCTGCAGGTCGCGGGCGCGGAGGTCGTCGACTCGACGGCGACGATCGGCGAGCGTGCCGAGGTGATCATCACCTGCCTGTATTCCGACCCCCAGCTGATCGAGGTGCTCGGCGGTCCGTCCGGTCTGCTGGCGACGGCCCGGCCCGACGCGGTGGTGGTCTCGCACACCACCGGCGCGGTGTCGACGGTCAAGGCGCTGGCGGCCGAATACCCGGAGGGGCCGGTTCTGCTGGACGGCCCGGTGAGTGGTTCGTCCGAGGACATCGCCCACGGCAGGCTGACTGTGCTGCTCGGAGGTCCCGCCGAAGCCGCCGGGGCCGTCCGTCCGGTGCTGGAGGCCTATTCGAGCACGGTCATGTCCACCGGTGTGCTCGGTAGCGCGCTGGGGGTGAAGCTGATCAACAACGCGCTGTTCGCCGCGAATGCCCAGCTGGTCGGAGTCGCCGCCGCGGTCGGCAGGCAGCTCGGCGTCGAGGAGAACCAGCTCCTCGACGCGCTGGCGGTGGCCAGCGGCAACAGCTTCGCGGCGGATTCGATCCGCAAGACCGGCGGTTTCGCCGAATTCGGGAAGCTGGCTGGCCCGTTCCTGCGCAAGGACGTCGCGGCGTGTGTGAGCGCGACCGCCGATCTCGGCGTCGACCTAGCCGGCCTGCGCACCGCGATCGCCGACGGCCCGTTCGACCTGATCTGACGCTGCACCGGAGAGGCACCGCCCATGGAGATCACGACCACCAACACAGCAGGCGCGGGAGTTCGCTCCGACCCGGCCGCGACGGACCCGGCGGAGCTGCCGGCGATGCTGGCTCGCCAGCGCACGGCGTTCCTGCGAGAGGGGCAGCCGTCGGCCGCGGTGCGGCGCGACCGGGTCGACCGGTTGCTGGGCATGGTCCTCGACCACATCGACGACTACGCCGAGGCGATGTCGCAGGACTTCGGCACCCGGTCGCGCACCGGCACCCTGTTCGCCGAAATCCTCGGCATGCTCGCCGCTTTCGAGCACACCCGCTCCCATGTCGCGCGGTGGATGCGCCCGGAGAAGCCGAATCCGTTCTCGCGTGGCTTCGGCATCCGCACCGAGATCCATCCCAGCCCGCTCGGCGTGGTCGGCATCGTCGGCCCGTGGAACTTCCCGCTGCAACTGGTGGTCGTTCCCGCCGCCTCGGCCTTCGCGGCGGGCAACCGGGTGATGATCAAGATGTCGGAGATCACCTCGCGCACGGCCGAACTCACCCGCGTGCTCGCCGCGCGATACTTCGATCCCGACGAGCTCTCGATCGTCGTGGGCGGTCCGGAGGTCGGCGCGGCGTTCACCGCGCTTCCCTTCGATCACCTGTTCTTCACCGGGTCGACCGGGGTGGGCCGGAAAGTGATGCGCGCCGCCGCCGAGAATCTCGTCCCGGTGACCCTCGAACTCGGCGGCAAGAATCCGGTCGTGGTCGGCCCCGGCGCCGATCTGCGCCGCGCCGCGAACCGAATCGCTCGCGCGCGCATGGTGAACGGCGGCCAGGTCTGTGTGTGCCCGGACTACGTCTTCGTGCCCGAGGACGGCATGGCCCGGTTCACCGAGGCGCTGCGGTCCGAACTGCGGGGCATGTTCCCCACGATCGCCGGCAACGACGACTACACCTCCTCGGTGGACGACGCGAACTACACCAGGATCGTCGAGCTGATCGAGGATGCCCGCGCTCGCGGCGCCCGGGTGGAATCGGTGGCGCCGGAAGGGGAATCCCTGCCCGATCCGCACCGGCGCAAGATCGCGCCGACGCTGATCCACGACGTCACCGACGACATGCGTATTGCCACCGAGGAGGTCTTCGGTCCGGTGCTGCTGCTGCGGCCGTACACGACGCTCGGCGAGGTCAGCGACCACATCAACGCCCACCCGTCACCGCTGGTGGTCTACTGGTACGGCCCCGACCGCGCCGACTTCCGCGCGTTCGTCGCCCGAACCCGCAGCGGCGGGGTGGCCCGCAACGAGTTCGCGATCCACATGTTCTCCGAGAACGCGCCGTTCGGCGGCGTCGGCCACAGCGGCATGGGCGCCTATCACGGCAAGACCGGCTTCGACACCTTCAGCCATCGGCGCACCGTCGCCGGCACCGATCTACCCTTCCCGATCACCGGAATCGCCGCACCACCCTTCGGGCAGTGGACGGTCCGGATCGTCGACCTGGCCCTACGAGCCGCCCGGTGGCGCACCGCCCGCCGGGTCGCGGGGCGGCTGCCGGTGCGGACCTCCACCGCTGATGCCTGATCGCCGCACACACTCACTTCCCCCATCCGACGCGCCGTCACCGACGGCCGACTTTCGAGGAGTCATGTTGTCCGCTGCCACCGCCGGGCCAGAACCGGCACAGTTCACCCTGGTGGGAGCCGCCGACGCTGCCGCGGCCGCGCTGCCGGACCGGGAGCTGGTCATCCAGGGCGAACACCGCCGCACCTATGCCCAGACCGCCGAGCGCTCCATCCGCCTGGCCGCCTATCTGCATCGGCGCGGGCTCGGCTGTCACACCGAGCGTTCGGCGCTGCGCGGTCACGAGGTCGGGCAGGATCTGCTCGGCATCTACGCGCACAACGGCCACGAGTACATCGAGAGCCTGATCGGGGCGTTCCGCGCCCGGGTCGCGCCGTTCAACGTCAACTACCGCTACGTCAAGAGCGAACTCGGCCACCTGCTCGCCGATGCCGGAGCCACGGCCCTGATCTACCACGCGGCCTTCGCGCCGCGGGTGGCCGAGATCCGCGCCGAACTGCCCCGGTTGCGGGTGCTGATCCAGATCGCCGACGACTCGGGCAACGAATTGCTGGACGGCGCGGTCGATTACGAGACGGTCCTGGCCGAGACCGACCCGGTGCCGCCGCCGGTGACTCCCTCACCCGACGACCTCTACGTCCTCTACACGGGTGGCACCACCGGCATGCCCAAGGGCGTGCTGTGGCGCCAGCACGACATCTACATGGCCGCCTGCGGTGGCCGCGATGTCAACACCGGCGCCACCGTGGGCTCCTACAAGGAGATCGGTGCCAGGGCCGCGGCCAATCCCGGGGTGAAGCTGATGCTGCTGCCGCCGCTGATGCACGGCGCCGCCCAGTGGGCGGTGCTGACCGCGATGACCACCGGGCAATCGGTGGTGTTCTCCCCGGTCGTCGACCGGATCGACGCGGACGAGACGCTGCGCGCGATCGAGCGGGAACGGGTAGCGATCGCCATCGTCGTCGGTGACGCCATGGCGCGGCCGCTGCTGGCCGCGGTGCGGTCCGGCGTCGCCGATGTGTCCTCGCTGGCCGCGATCGCCAACGGCGGCGCGGTGCTGAACCCCGTCCTCAAACAGGAGTGGATCGATGCGGTGCCGGGACTGGCCGTGCTCGACGGGGTGGGCTCGTCGGAGACCGGGACCCAGTTGCACCACGTCTCGGCCGCCGGTTTCGTCTCCACCGGTACCTTTTCGGCGGGCCTGGACACCCGTGTGGTCGCCGAGGATCTCGCCTCGGTGCTCGAACCCGGCCACGACGGCCTGGGCTGGCTGGCCAAGCGGCTGTTCACCCCGCTGGGCTACAAGGGCGACGAAGCCAAGACCGCGGCGACGTTCCCGGTGATCGACGGAGTCCGGTACGTGCTGCCCGGTGACCGGGCGCGGCACCGCGCCGACGGCACCGTCGAACTGCTCGGCCGCGACGCGGTGACGATCAACTCCGGTGGCGAGAAGATCTTCGCCGAGGAGGTCGAGATGGCCTTCGCGTCCCATCCCGGCGTAGCCGACGTTCTGGTCGTGGGACGGCCCAGCGAGCGCTGGGGGCAGGAGGTCGTCGCGGTGGTGCAGCGCGCCGAGGGAACCATGGTGGGCGCCGACGAGCTGGTCGAGCACGCCGCGGGGTCACTGGCCCGGTACAAGCTGCCCAAGGCGGTCGTGTTCCGGCCGGCCATCAGCCGCAGCCCGGCGGGCAAGGCGGACTATCGCTGGGCGCGTGAACAGGTCGCCGGCGAGCAGTGAGCCCAGGACCCGGGTGGTGCGGATCGAGGTCGATCCGCACCACCCGGGTCCGTGTCATCTGCTGGTGGGTTCGGCCGCGCGCACCAGCGCGCCGCCGATGATGAGCCGCTGGATCTCACTGGTGCCCTCGTAGAGCCGCAGCAGGCGCACGTCCCGGTAGATCCGTTCCACCGCCACACCCCGCATGTACCCGGTGCCACCGTGCACCTGCACCGCGGAATCGGCGACGCGACCGGCCATTTCGGTGCAGTAGAGCTTGGCCACCGATGGCGCGAGGCGGCGATCCTCGCCGGTGACCCAGGACTGCGCGGCCGCGCGCACCAGGGCCCGCCCGGCCATGACGCCGGTCTGCATGTCGGCCAGGTGCGCCTGCACCAGCTGGAAGCGCCCGATCGGGGTGCCGCCCTGGGTGGCCGTGGCGGCGTAGGCGACCGATTCGTCGAGCGCGCGCTGCGCGGTCCCGACGGCCAGCGCCGCGATGTGGACGCGCCCGCGTGCCAGGGAACTCATGGCGGCCCGATAGCCGACGTCCTCCTGGCCGCCGACGAGGGCGTCCGCGCCGACCCGCACGTCCCGGAAACTCACCTCGGCGGTCCACGCCCCCTCCTGACCCATCTTGCGGTCCTTGGGCCCGACCGTGACGCCCGGCGTGCTCGCCGGCACCAGGAACACCGAGATCCCGGGCCCCGAACTGTCGGCCTGCCGGGTGCGGGCGAAGACGACGAACAGATCGGCCACCGGCGCGTTGGTGATGAATCGCTTCTCGCCGTTGATGATCCAGTCCCCACCCGTGGCGGTCGCGGTGGTGCGCAGCGACGCGGGATCGGATCCGGCGCCGGATTCGGTCAGCGCGAACGAAGCGACCACGGCGCCGGTGGCGATGGGCTCGAGCCAGCGGGCCTTCTGCTCCTCGGTGCCGAACCCCACCAGGACCTGTCCGGCGATGCCGTTGCTGGTGCCGAACAGCGACCGCAGGGCCAGGGTGGTGTAGCCGAGTTCCATGGCCAGCTCGACGTCCTGGGCCAGATGCAGGCCGAGTCCGCCCCACTGCTGCGGGATGGCGTATCCGTAGAGGCCCATCGCCTTGGCCTGCGCCACGATCTCGTCCGGAATCCGGTCCTGCGCGGCGATCTCGGACTCTCGCGGGACCACGACGGTGCGGACGAACTCTTTTGTCTGGGCGAGGATCTGGTGAAAATCCTCGTCGGTGACCTGGTCGGTGGTCGTGCTGGTCATGGCGAAGCCTTCCTCGGGCACGGCAGTCGCCGTGGCTGGCCGAACGTTGTGTTCGTGTTTACTGTAATACTATCGATAACCGGAACGGAGAAGAGGGAACGACGATGACAGCGATCGACGCGGGGGTACTCATCCTGCGGGTGTGCCTCGGGCTGACCATGGCCGCGCACGGTTACGGCAAGATCTTCACCGGCGGGCGGATCGCGGGCACGGCCCGCTGGTTCGACAGCATCGGGATGCGCCCCGGCGCGGTACACGCGCGCCTGGCCGCGGGAGCCGAGGTCGGAGCGGGACTCGCACTGGCACTGGGCATCGCGACGCCGTTCGCGGCGGCCGGGTTCGTCGCCCTGATGCTGGTGGCCGCGTGGACGGTGCATCGCGCGCACGGCTTCTTCATCGTCGGCAACGGCTGGGAGTACAACCTGGTGCTCGCGCTGGGGGCGATCGGCGTAGCGACGATCGGCCCTGGCCGGCTGAGCGTCGACGGTCTGCTGTTCGGCAGCGAAAACGTCGACGGCTGGGTAGGTTTCGGCATCGCCGCCGGGCTGGGCCTGGCGGCGGGCGCGGGTCAGCTCGCGCTGTTCTACCGGCCGCCCGTGCCGACGCCGTCCTGATCCGCTGCTCAGGTGGCCACGGGTACCTCCGCCAGGGTCGCCGCCGCGATCTCACGCAGGCCGTCGTGGATCGCGCCGTCACTGCTCAGCGGCGCGAGCACGCAGGCGTGCACGGCGTCGAGCTCGCCGATCCCGGCCGCGACGAGCCGCGCCGCCGCCACGAGGACCCGGGTCGAGGGCGGTTCGAAATGGAAGGCGCCGTCGGCCTTGCGGATGGCGACCGCGCAGCCGACGAGTCGCCGGGCCACCGCCGGATCCACCGCGGACTCGGCCACCAGCAGCTCGGCCTCGCGCTCCGGCGGCAGGTAGTCCATGGCGACGGTGACGAACCGTTGCCGGAACGAGGGTTTGAGTTCCTTGAGCGAACTGCGGTAGGTGGGGTTGTAGGAGCAGACGAGCATGAACGGATCGGGTGCGGCCACGACTTCGTCGGCGCGATCCAGGAACAGCGTGCGGCGGTGGTCGGTGAGCGCGTGCAGGACCGCGAGGGAATCGTGCCGGGCCTCGACCACCTCGTCCAGGTAGCAGATCGCCCCGGACTTCACGGCCCGGGTGAGCGGACCGTCGGTCCAGCGGACGTCACCGCCGGTGACCATGAACCGGCCGACCAGGTCCGAACTGGTCAGGTCGTCGTGGCAGCTGATCGTCACGACCGGCCTGCCGAGCAGCCTGCCCATGTGTTCGACGAAACGGGTCTTGCCGCACCCGGTGGGCCCGGTGAGCATCACCGGCAGCCGCTGGCGATGCGCACCCTCGAACAGGGGCACCTCGATACCGGCGGCGAAGTACGGATCTGTGTTCATTCGGCTACCAACTCTCGATGGATCTGGGCGAGCGCTCTGGGCAATTCGTCGACCCGCCCGATGCGGCGGGATCGTCTGGGCCCGAAGACCTCCGGCAGCGGGTCGACCCGGGTCGGGCCGACCCCGAGATAGAAGACCCGGACCCCGGCGTCCTCGGCTTCCTCCACGGCATGGGCGACATCGGCCCAGGCGTAGCGGCCTTCGTAGCCTTCGTCCGACATCAGTCCGTCGCCGATGACGATCAGCAACTTGCGCTGGGACGGCTGATCGACCAGCCGGGCGGTCAGGTGGCGCAGGGGAGCGCCGAGCCGGGTGTAGCCGCCGGTGACCAACCCGAGGCTGCCCGGGTCGACGAAATGTGGGTCCTGGAAATCCTTGAGACAGTCCACCTGCACCCGGTGCCGGGTGTTGCCGGTGAACACGAAGATGCCGTGCCGTTCCCCGGCCATGGTCATCGCCCGCGACAGGGCGTCCGCGCAGTCGAGTTCGAGCCGGAAGACCTGCCCGCCGTGCACTCCGAGCGAGGAGCTGCCGTCCAGCAGCAGGGCGGCGCTGACATCGCGGGACAGGGGCGCCAGCTCCCGGAACACTCGCGGCTGCGGCGCCCGGCCGGTGCCCGCGTCGACGACATAGGCGACGTAGCGGTCGATGTCGATATCGGATCCGTCCTCGAGCCCGGAACGCATCGCGCGGTGGGTGTGGTGTTCGAACCAGCGCCGCACATCACCGGAGACGGCGGTGACCGGGGTGTTGCGGGTGGGCAGCTTGCGTTCCAGCACGGCGACATGGTCGGGCAGGAAGGCGCCGGTCCAGCGGTTCCACTCCGGGTAGGGGATACCGGCGCGCTGGTCGGCCCTGACTTCGACGTCGTCGTCCTCCGGCCGGCTCGGCGGCGGCAGGTTCGCGTTGCGAGCACCGCCGTCCCCGCCGACCGGGACCGTCAGCGGGCGGTAGGAGTCGCTGCGCGCCGAGGTCCACGGCATCCGGGCGTAGACCCGGCGCACGGCCGAGGCCAGGGCGCCGCGTCCGGCCGCACCCGACGGCAGCGCGCCGAGCAACGGGTACGTCGTGAGTACCCGCCGGGTCCGGGCCAGCGCGAGCGCCCGATCGAGCATCCGGCCGCCGTCGAGATCGTCCTCGTGGAGCTCGAGATCTGTCAGCGCCCTGCGCAATTCGGGGAGCAGGCCAGGCAGGCGGGCACCGACCCAGGCGGCGGCCACACCACCTTCGACCAATGACAGCGCCGCCCGCTGCCGCGGCGACAGCTCGTGCAGCGCGTACTCGGCGATGCGGTCCTTGGACGGCGAACACTGCAGTGCGACACCACAGGTCAGGGTCGCGCGAGTCCAGTCGGCGTCGATCGGCGGGTACGGGACGTGCACGATGCGACGTCCCGTGCTCAGACCGAATCCCCGGTGGTCGCCGGTCATCAGACGCGCGTCGGTGCGTCGGCGTTCGGAGAAGGCCACCGCGGTCACCGCGCAGCTGCGCTCGATCGCGGATGCCCGTGCGGTATCCATCGGTCAGTCGCTCGCGACGGCGGTGCGGTCGGTGGCGAAATCGACGGTCGCGAAGTTGACGGTGGCCAATGCCGCGAGGCTGTCGTCGGGCCCGCCGTACACCTCGACCTGCACGACGACCGAGCGCTTACCCGCGTGCACGACGGTGCACCGCGTGCGCGCCGCGCCCTCGGTGACCGCACGGAAATAGCGCACGTTCAGGTCCGAGGTGACCACGCCGGCGTGCGGCGGCCGGTGCTCGAGCGCGACCGTGCCCGCGGCGATGTCGACCAGGGTGGCGATCAGGCCGCCCTGCAGGCCGCCGGAGGTGTTGACGACATGGGGCGCCACCGGCAGTTCCCAGTTCGGTGTGCCCTGGCTGTCGGTGCTCTTGCGGAAGCCGATGTGGTCGAGCAGCCCGCTGATGTGTCGAAGGGTTGTCATCATGGCGTTCACTCCTGGCGGGTGCCGGTGTCGGCGAAATGCGCGCGGACCGCGGACAGATCCGGCTTGCCCGACGGGGTACGGGGGATGGCGTCGACCAGCGCGATATCGGTGGGAATCTCGTAGCGGGCCAACCGGGTTCGCAGATGGTCGAGCAGGTCGGTGATCTCGGTCCGGCGATCGGGGCGCAATTCGACCATCGCGACCGGGGTCTCGCCGAGGCGGTGGTCGGGCCGGGCGACGACCGCCGCGCCGCGCACCGCCGGATGCGCCTCGATGGCCGCGCGCACCTCGTCGGGCATGATCTTGAATCCGCCGCGGATGATGGCCTGATCGGCACGTCCCAGGATCCACAGGAAGCCGTCGGCGTCGATGCGGGCGAGGTCGGTGGTGCGGATCCAGTCCGTCCCGGGCCCCAGCTGGCCGGGTATCACCTCGAGCAGCCCCTGGCGGTCCGTGCCGAGTTCGGTGCCGTCGTCGGCGACCACCCGCAGGAGGGCGCCACCACTGGCCCGTCCGACGCTGCCGCGTTTGGCCTGCCAGAACTGCCGATGGTCGGCCAGCGTCCATCCCGCGACCCCGCCGCCGAATTCGGTGGCGGCATACGAGGTCAGGACCGGGATCCCGAACTTCTCCTGGAAGGCGTCGGCGTCGGCGGCCGACAGGGGAGCGGTGCCGGAGGTGACCGCCCGGACACCGGCGAGATCATCGGCGGTGAGATCGGAGTGCAGCACCATGCGCAACGCGGCGGGCACCAGCGACACCGCGCCGGGCCGGTGCTCGCGCACGACGGCGGCCCAGCGGTCCAGCTCGAAACGCGGCAGGAAGACGAACGGCCGTGCGGTGAGCACGCATTGCAGGACCCGGAACACGCCGCCGATGTGCACCAGCGGGGCATTGACGATCGCGACACCGGTGCGCGGCGCGGTGGGTACCGGATGGCGATCGGGGTCGGTGCCCAGCACGCTGCGCCACAACATGTCGTAGGTCAGGTCGACGCGTTTGGGTGGGCCGGTCGTGCCGCTGGTCAGCATGCGGACCGCGGTCACCGGGTTCGTCGCCGACGCAACGGATTTCGCCCGCACTCGCCCCGGCTGCGCGTCCAAGCCGTCCACGGCCAGCGTCGTGGCGCCGGGGTCGACCAGGGCGGTGAGATCGTCGGTGTTGCCGATCACCAGCGGCAGGTCCAAGGCGGTGATGTCGTCGCGGATTCGGTCGTCACCGCGGGCGGGGTTGATCACGACCACCGTGCCTCCCGCGAGTAGGACACCGAGGAACGCGGCCACGTGTTCGGGGCGGTTGCGCAGCAGGATGCCCACCGGCTGTGCCCGCGGTACGTGGCCCGCGGTGCGGTGTGCCGCGGCGGCGAGCCGGTCCCAGGTGAACCAGGTTCCGTCGAACTCGATCGCCCTGGCGTCGGGTGCGAGGTCGAGGATCTGCCGGATCCGGGTGCTCAGCGGGTGATCGGGCGGCTGGGTCATCAGCGGATCCTCGGTTCGATCGGGGCGGCGGGCCCGACGTCGCGGGCGGCCGCCAGTTCCGCCTTGGCGATCGGGTTGCCGAGGCGGGTGTAGACGAGTCCGTGCTCCATCGCGGCCCGGTAGGGCTTGTCCAGGGATTCCCAGATCGCGCGCACCGTGCCCTGGGTGGCGGTCGGCGGTTTGGCCGCGATCCCGGCGGCGATGGCATGTGCGCGCTCCCAGAGCTGTTCGCGGGCGACGATTTCCGATACCAGACCGATCCGCAGCGCGGTGCCGGCGCAGATCCGCTCGTCATTGCCCATCAGGGCGATGCGCAGCGTCTCGCCGAGGCCGACGCGGCGCATCAGCCCGATCGGCTCCAGCGCGCACACCAGGCCCGCCGAGACGTGGGAGTCGAAGAAGGTGGCTTCCTCGGAGCAGATCACCACATCGGATTCGTTGACGAAGTAGAACGCGCCCGCGGTGCACATCCCCTGCACGGCGCACACCACCGGCTTCCACATCTTCTGCCATTTCGGGCTCAGCGCCTCGCCTGGGTCCTCGTGGTGCCAGATCCCCTCCGGCTGGCCGTAGGGCACCTTGATGTCGAGGCCGGCGGAGAAGGCGCGCGTCCCTGCCGCGCGCAGGACGACGGCGTTCACCGAGTCGTCCAGGCGAATCCGCCGCCAGACCTCGCGCATATCCTCGCACATGGTGCGGTCGAAGGCGTTGAGCCGGTCCGGGCGGTTGAGCGTCACGGTCGCGACCCGGTCGCGCTCGTCGACCTCGAACAGCACGGTGGAATAGGGGGTGTTCATCGGCACTGCCAGATCGGGTCGCGCTTCTCGACGAAGGCCTGCGGTCCCTCGAGAGCGTCCTCGGTGCGGGTGACCCGCTCCCGGAAGGATTCCGCGAGCATCTCGGCCTCGTGCAGCGGCACGTCCAGGCCCTTGAGGATGGCCAGTCGCGTACCGCGAACGGCCAGGGGCGCATTGGAATTGACGATCTCGGCGATCTCGCGCGCGCGTTCGAGGAGGCGGTCGTGCTCGACCACCTCGGTGATCATGCCGAGTTCGTAAGCCCGCTGGGCGCTCATCCGTTCGTGTTTGCCCATCAGCGCCATCCGCAGCGCGACGGTCCGGGGCAGCACCCTGGCCAGGCGGACCACCTCGCGCCCGGCGACCAGCCCGATACTGACGTGCGGATCGAAGAAGGTCGCCCGATCCGAGGCGATGACGATGTCGCCGGTGGTCACCCAGTCCAGCCCGGCCCCGCAGCACAATCCGTTGACCGCGACGACGATCGGCTTGGTCATGGTGCGAAACGGCGGCGTGCCCTCCTGCGGCGCCTCCCATTGCTCGTAGGTCGACAGGTAGGGCCGCTCGCTGACCACCTTGCCGTCGCCCGGGATCTCGGTGACATCGGCGCCCGTGCAGAACGCGCGGCCGGTCCCGGTGACGATCAGCAGCCACACCTTGTCGTCGTGCTCGGCCTCGTCGTAGGCGTCCCGCAGCTCCGTGATCATGTGCGGGCTCAGCGCGTTGAGGGCGTGCGGGCGGTCGAGCGTGATGGTGGCCGTGTGCCCGTCGACCTCGTAGCCGATGGTGTCGAACGGCATGCTTGCCTCCTGGAGACGGGGGTAGTGAAACATACTGTTGCATGTACAGTAGACAATACCGTCAGCCCTCCGCCAGAGTGGCCGCGATGCCCCGAGAAGAAATGAGCTGCGATGGCCGAACCCGCCACCGTGCCACCGGACACGGCGCGCACCGACAGCGCGCCGACGGGCCGGTTCGGTGCCGAACCCCTGGCCCAGACCGTCGCCGCCGCGGCGGCCGTGCGCCGCGTCGTCGGCCTGCTGCTCGCGCTCGAGCATCCGCACCCGGTCGTCGACGCGATGCTGTCCGAGCTGGCGGGCTGGGAACGCGAACTCGCCGCCGCGGTGGCGCCCGACCCGGCGCCGCGATTCGCCGGCGACCCCACGGACCGACGGGTGTACCTGAACCACGCCTTCGACATCGGCGCGTTCAATCCCTGCTTCCCCGAGTACGTCTTCGACCACCTCGACACCGCGACAGCGCGGGGCCGCATCACCTTTCCCCTCGTCCACGAGGGGCCGCCGGGTCTCGTGCACGGCGGCTTCCTCGGTGTGTTCTTCGACGCCGTGGTCCAGCATCACAGCTGCGCGTCCGGGGTGGCGGGCAAGACCCGATCGATGGAGGTCACCTATCGCAGGCCGACCCCGATCCTCACCGAACTCGACTTCGACATCGCGCGCGTGCTGAGCGACCGCGAGATCGAATCGACCGCCCGCCTCCTGCGCGACGGGCAGCTGCTGTGCTCGGCGGTCGTGCGCACCGTCGCCGTGCCCATCGACGGCTTGCCCACGGCGCGATTCGGGCCCCGAACCAGCCGTCCCTGACGGCCGCTGCCGACTACCCCAAAACTAAGGAAGAGATAGCCGATGACCGTTTCCCCTGCCACCGACGGCCGTGTGCTCTACGAGCTCGATCCGGACCGCCGGATCGCCACCATCACCCTGAACAACCCGGCCCAGCGCAACTCCTACGACGCCGCGATGCGTGACGACATCGCCCGCTGCCTGGACCGGGTGGCCGACGACGACGACATCACCGTGGTGCTGCTGCGCGGCGCGGAGCAGGTGTTCAGCACCGGCGCCGATATGAACAACGCGTACGGCTGGTACGGCGAGCGCGCCGCCACGAACGGTGAGCGCACGGCATCGCGCAGGCCCAGTCAGCGTAGGCGGCTGACCGTGGACCGCAAGTCCTTCGGCTTCTACCACGAGTTCCTCGGCTTTCCGAAGGTGACCGTCGGCGAGATCAGCGGGTACGCGCTCGGCGGTGGGTTCGAGATGGCCCTGATGACCGATATCTCGGTGATCGCCCGCGACACCCGGATCGGCATGCCCGCGGCCCGGTTCCTCGGCCCGGCGCTGGGCAGCCTGCACATGTTCTTCCATCGGCTCGGCCCGGTGCTGGCCCGCCGTCTGCTGTTGACCGGGGACATCGTCGAGGCGGCGAGTGTGGAGCATCTCGGGGTGTTCACCGAGACCTGTGATCCCGCCGCGGTGACCGCGCGGGCACGCTACTGGGCGGAGAAGGCGGCGAAGATGCCCGCCGACGGCGTCGTCATCGCCAAGGAGGCGTTCCGGATGGTCGAGCAGAGCCAGGCGTATCAGGGGGAGGAAGTCGCCAGCTACTTCTTCCACGCCTTCGGTACCAACCTGCAGTTCGCTCCTGGCGAGTTCAACTTCGTGAAGACCCGCGCCGAGCACGGCACGAAGGAAGCATTCCGCTTGCGCGACGCGCACTTCCACGTCCCCGAACCCGATCTGGGGTAGTCGAGGCCGGTGCCGGAACTCCGCCGGCACCGGCCTCTGCCGGTTCCGATGTCACATGACCAGGCCGCCGTCGACCGCCAGGATCTGGCCGGTGACGAACGAGGCGGCGTCGGAGGCCAGGAAGACGAAAGCGCCCGCCACCTCTTGTGGTCCGGCCCAGCGCCGCATCGGAATGCGGCTGAGCATCTGCTCGGCGAACCGGGGATCGGTGCGAATCGTCTCGGTCATCGGTGTCGCCGCGGCCGGGGCCAGCGCGTTGACGGTGATCTGCTTGCGCGCGAGCTCTTTCGCCAGCGACTTGGTCATGCCGACGATGCCGGATTTGGCGGCCGAGTAGTTCACCTGCCCGAGCGTGCCGACCAGACCCGCCGACGACGTCACATTGATGATGCGCCCCGTCCCGTCGGCCGGGAGATACGGCAGCGCCGCCTGGGTACAGCGGAACGCGCCGAGCAGATGGATGTCGAGCATCCGCAGCACCGACTCCTCGGTGGTGGCACCGAACATCGCGGGCTCGGTGATCCCGGCGTTGTTCACCACGATGTTGAGCGTGCCGCCACCGGCCTGTGCCGCGAGTGCGGCCGCGGCGTCGGCGGCGGCCCGGTCGCGGACATCCAGCGCGGTCGCGGTGGCCCGGCCGCCGTCGGCGACGATCTTCTCGGCCGTGGCTTCGGCTGCGCCACCGTCGATATCGGTGACGACTACGGTCGCGCCCTGCGCGGCCAGCGCGCCGGCGACGGCGGCACCGATACCGCCGCCCGCTCCGGTGACGAGTGCCGTGCGGCCGGTCAGGTCGAACAGGGTGCTGGTGTTCACAGGGCTCCTCGAACTCGGAAACGGTGGTGGAGTCGCGGATCAGGCGACATCGAAGCGCACCGGAAGTGCGGTCGGTGAGCGGAAGGGCTGGCCGAAGATGTGCGGATCACCGTCGGGCAGCAGGGTGATCCCGGTCAGCCTGCGCAGCAGCGCCTCCATCGCGACCCGGGTTTCCATGCGCGCCAGGTGCAGTCCGAGGCAGGTGTGGGCGCCTGCGGTGAAGCTGATGTGAGGCAGGCGGGGCCGGAAGATGTCGAACTCCTCCGACCGCTCCCAGCGGGATTCGTCGCGGTTGGCCGATCCGAGGCACAGGTCCAGCACCGCGCCCGCCGGGATGGCGACACCGTCGAGTTCGGTGTCCTCGGTGACATAGCGCTGAACCAGCGTCAGCGGTGTCTCGAACCGCAGTCCCTCCTCGATCGCCTGCGGGAGCAGACCGTGGTTGTGCTGGATCGCCGCGAACTGGTCGGGGTGGGTCAGCAGCTGGAAGAGCAGATTGCCCGAGGACCGGTAGGTGGTCTCCAGCCCGGCGGGCAGCAGCAGCCGCAGGAAGGAGTAGATCGCGCGATCGGACAGCTTCTCGCCGTCGATCTCCGCGGTGACCAGATTGCTGATGATGTCGTCGGCTGGCGCGGACCGCCGGAGCTCGATGTGTTCGAGAAAATACTCCTTCAGGTCCTTGGAGGCCTGCAATGCGCGGGGCACGTTGCCCGCGTAGCTGATGATCGCCACCGCGGCTTCCCGGAAGAACGGCAGGTCTTCCTCGGGCAGGCCGAGCAGCCGGGCGATGACCCGGGTGGGGAACTCGAAGGTGAAGTCGCGCACCAGATCCGCGCGGCCTTCCGCGATGAACTCGTCGATCAGCTTGTCGCAGATCGGGCGCACGATCTCGGGCTCCCACGTCACCAGCGATTGCGGTTTGAACGCGGCCGAGACCAGGTTGCGGTGCGCCTTGTGGGTCAGGCCGTTCATCGCCAGGATCGTCGGCCCCATGAACACCCCGATGGTGGCGTCATAGAGCTGGGTGCTGAACACCGATCCGTTGCGCAGCGCCTGGTTCACCGCCGACCAGGACACGGCGGCGAAGGTGTCGGTGGGCCGCAGTTCCGCGGGGGTTCGGGAGTAGTCCATCACCGTCCCGTGGAACACACCGCCCGCGCGCCTGCGTGCCGCGAAGAACGGGTAGGGGTCGTGCGGATCGGGCACCTCTGCGACCGTCGCTGCTGGGTCCTCGACGGGACTGTTCACGGATCACCTCTGACTTCGTCACGCCGAACGGCGGAGTGGACGTATTTACTGTAAGACATACAGTATATGAGTCGACACCGGTCCGGGCAATGTGACCGGGACCGGTGTCGGCGTCCTGGGATCAGAGCTGGACGGCCGGTCCGACCGCCATCGGCGCGACGAAACCGCCGTCGACGTGCACGTCCTGGCCGTTGATCCACCGCGAGCCGGGGCCGGTGAGGAAGTCGATCACCGGCACGATGTCGGCGACCGTGGCGTGCCGCCCGATCGTGGCCTTCACGGCGTCGAGGACTTCCTTGCCCATCGACGCCTCGAAGTCGGTCAGGATCGGGGTATCGGTGGGGCCGGGGCTGACGGTGTTGACCCGCACGCCGTACTTCTGCCACGCCGACGGTGCCAGGCGCTTGGCGAAGATGATCGCGGCCTGCTTGGACGTGCTGTAGACGGGGTAGGCCGGGTCCTGGGTCCGCTGCCAATCCCGCACGGCCGCGCTGTCGGTGACGGCGAGGAGCCCGGCGAGGTCGTCGATGCGCTGCTGCCAGCCGAGCGCCGCCACCGAGGCCACGGTGACGATCGCGCCGCCCTGGCGCAGCAGGGGCAGCATGCCGGTGGTGAACAGCCGCATGCCGAGGTAGTTCACCGCCAGGACGTCGTCGGCGGGTGCGGTGCCGGGGACGCCGGCGACGAAAGCCAGGGCGTCCCAGTCGCCGCCGATCCGGCCGAGCAGATCGGTGATGGCCGCCGCGTCGCGCAGATCGCAGATCTCGTGCTGCGCCGCCGGGGTGTCGCCGGGGCGCAGGTCGACCGCGAGGACGTGGTCGCCACGTTCGTGGAAGTGGGTCGCGGCGGCGGCCCCGATGCCCGATCCGGCACCGACCACGACGATCCTGCGCTGCTGGGAACTCATCAACTCTACCCCTTCGTAGATGCGACGGACGTATTTACCGAATGCTTGACAGTAAGCCCAACTATAAATCACTGTTGTGTCCTGGACAACGCGCTCACCGGCGCCGGGTGACGCCACCCGGGCCGGTCGGGCGAGCCGAGAATCCGAAAGGGTGCTGATGAGCATGCCGGTCGTCGACGAAGCCGCGAACGTCCTCGCGGATCCCACGGTCTACACCGATGAGAAGAGGCTGCACACCGCGCTGTCGGCGCTGCGGGCGGGCAATCCGGTGGCGCGTGTGGAGGTGCCCGGCTACAAGCCGTTCTGGGCGCTCACCAAGCACGCCGACATCATGGCGGTCGAACGCGCCGACAAGCGGTTCACGAACTGGCCTCGCCCGGTGCTGATGACCGCGCAGTCGGACGAGATGCAGGCCGCGGTCGGCATCAAGACCCTGATTCACATGGACGATCCACAGCACCGGGTCGTGCGCGCGATCGCCGCGGACTGGTTCGCGCCCAAGGCGATGCGCGCGATGAAGCTGCGGATCGAGGAACTCGCGGTGCGCTACGTCGACCGGATGCGCGACACCGGCGGCGAGTGCGACTTCGTCGGCGAGGTCGCGGTGAACTTCCCGCTGTACGTGATCATGTCGCTGCTCGGGGTACCCGAATCGGATTTCCCGCTCATGCTGAAGCTGACCCAGGAGCTCATGGGTAACGACGACGCCGAGCTGACGCGGTCGACCCCGGCGGACGAGACCATGAACGCGCTCATCGAGATGTTCGCCTACTTCCAGAAGCTCACCGAATCGCGTCGCGCGCAGCCGACCGACGACCTGGCCTCCACCATCGCGAACGCGACGATCGATGGCGAGCCACTCTCGGACGTGGACATCGTGTCGTACTACGCGATCATCGCGACCGCGGGACACGACACCACCAGCAGCAGCATCTCCGGCGGCCTGCGCGCGCTCATCGAGAACCCCGATCAGCTCGACCGCCTCCGGGGTGACCTCGGGCTCATGCCCCGGGCCACCGAGGAGATCATCCGCTGGGTGACCCCGGTCAAGGCCTTCATGCGCACCGCGGCCGAGGATTCGGTGATCAACGGGGTCACGATTCCGGCGGGTGATTCGCTGCTGCTGTCGTATGTGTCGGCCAACCGGGACGAGGACGTGTTCGACGACCCGTTCCGGTTCGATGTCGGCCGCGAACCCAACAAGCACGTCGCCTTCGGGTACGGGGTGCACTTCTGTCTGGGTGCGGCGCTCGCGCGGATGGAGATCAGCAGCTTCTTCAACGAATTGCTGCCGAGGCTGACATCGGTGGAACTCGTGGGTGAACCCGAGCTGACCGCAACGACATTCGTCGGCGGCCTCAAGCGCCTGCCGATCCGTTTCACCCTGGATTGACCGGCCTCCGGCCGATCCGTTCCCTGCCCCGCGTGCCGGCTGCGGCACGCACATCACAGAAGACAGGCCAGAAATGAACCATGCCGATACCTGGGACGAGACCCTCGACGATCTCGAGCGGCGCCGCACCCGTGTGCTCGAGATGGGTGGCCCCGAGCGCGTCGCCAAACATCGCGGCCGGGGCAAACTCGACGCACGGGCCCGGATCGAGTACCTGCTCGACCCGGGCACCTTCCAGGAATTCGGCACCCTGGTCGGCGGCGCGGTCGCCGCCGACGCGATCGTGGCAGGCTCGGGGCTGATCAACGGCGTCCCGGTGATGGTCGGCGCCGAGGACTTCACCACTCTCGCGGGCACCATCGCCCCCGGCAGCAACGCCAAGCGGTACCGGCTGGCCGAACTCGCGGTGCGCGACCGGGTACCGCTGGTGATGCTGCTGGAAGGCGCGGGATTCCGGCCCACCGGCGACCACTACGGCCGCACTCCGACCGACCTGCTGGCCCAGGCCCAGTGTTCGGGCAAGGTGCCGGTGGTCACCGCGGTCCTCGGCCCCTCGGCAGGCCACGGCGCGCTGATCGCGCCCGTGGCCGACTTCGCGATCATGAGCAAGCAGGGCGCGATCTTCACCGCGGGACCGCCGGTGGTGAAGATGTCGACCGGTGAGGACGTCTCGAAGGAGGATCTGGGCGGCCCGGACGTCGCGATTCCCAGCGGGGTCGTCCACAACGTCGGCGAGACCGACGAGGACGTCCTCGACGAGATCCGCCGCTACCTGTCGTATTTCCCGCCGAGCGCGTGGTCCTACCCGCCGGTCTACCTGGCCGACGCGTCGACGGAACCCCGTGCGACACCGGAACTCCTCGGCATCGTCTCCCGGGACAACCGCAACTCCTACGACATGCGGGCCGTGCTCGACGTGGTGTTCGACGACACCGACTGGTTCGAGGTCCAGCCCGGCCACGGCACCGCCGTCATCTGCGCACTGGCGCACCTGGGCGGCCATCCGGTCGCCGTGGTCGCCAATCAGCCGCAGGTGCTGGCCGGGTCGATCGATGCCGACGCCGCGGACAAGGCGGCGCATTTCATCATGGTCGCCGATTCCTTCCATCTGCCGATCATCTTCCTCGCCGACAACCCCGGCATGCTGCCCGGCAGCGAGTCCGAACGGGAAGGCGTGCTGCGCAGCGGCGCGAGGATGTTCGTCGCGCAGACCGCGGCGACCACGCTGAAACTGCACGTGACGTTGCGCAAAGCTTACGGATTCGGCTCCATGGTGATGTCGCTGATCGGATTCGACGGCCAGGCGGGCACTTTCGCCTATCCCGGCGCGACGATGGGAGCGATGAGCGCGGCCGCGCTGAGCAACGCCTCGCACGCGGAGGAGGAGCTCGCCGCCGAACTGCGCGAGATGGAGTTGACGGCGTCGTATCACTCGGCCGAGCACATGGGCTTCGACGAGCTCATCCGGCCGGAGGAGACGCGCAACACCTTGCTGCGGTCGCTGCAACGTGGCATCTACGCCCGGCAGGCGGCGGCGCAGCCGGTCGGGCGCACGGTCATCCTGCCCTGAACCGGGTGACGACGAAGGGGTCGGGCGGCTGCCCGACCCCTTCGTCGATGGTTCAGCGATCGGACTCGGTGAACCGGATGATGCCGCGCAGTCCGGGGGTGCGGTGGATCTCCCCGTACGCCTCGTTGATCTGGTCGAGCCGGTACTCCTTGGTGCCCGCCGCGTCGAGGTCCAGGTCGCCGAGTTTGTGCAGCGCGAGCACCTCGAGGATGTCCTCGTGCGGGTTGCCGCCGCCGAACAGGGTGGCCTGGATGTTCTTCTGCAGCAGGGCGCGCATCGACAACGTGAGGGCGGCCTCGCCGGCCATGGTGGGACCCATGGCGGTGAGGACACAGGTACCCGTTCGCGCGGTCAGGTTCAGCCACGCCTCCAGATCGTGGCCGTCGCGGCGGCTCATCGACGCGATCACCTTGTGGCACATGCGTCCCGCGGTCGCGTCGGCGATCGCCGTGGTGGCGGTCGCGAGATCCGGGAAAACCGCGGTGGCGCCGAGCTTCTCGGCCTGCGCGCGTTTCCAGGCGGCCGGATCGACGACGAACACCCGGCCCGCACCCGACAGCACCGCGCCTTGCAGCGTGGACGCTCCCGCCCCCGCCAAGCCGACGATGGCGACATCGTCACCGGGCTGGATCCGTGCGGTGTGCACGGCCGATCCGTAGCCGGTGGTGATACCGCAGCCGACGAGACAGGCGATCTCGAACGGGATCGAGGGGTCGATCTTGACCACCGAGGCACGATGCACGACGGCATAGGGCGCGAACGCGCCCACCAGGGCCATCGGATAGACATCGCGACCACCGGCGGTGACCCGGAAACTGCCGTCGGCGACGGCGGCACCGCCGAGCAAGCCCGCGCCGAGGTCGCACAGATTGCACAGTCCGGCCCGGCACGGCGGGCAGACGCCGCAGGAGGGCACGAACGACATCGCCACGTGATCACCCACCCGCAGATCATCGACGCCCTCGCCGATCTCGACGACGACGCCCGCGCCTTCGTGGCCGCCCAGGACGGGGAACCCGGCCAGGTCGAGGTCTCCGGTCGCCAGATGGTGGTCGGCGTCGCACAATCCGGCCGTCTCCATCCGGATCTTGACCTCACCGGCCCGCGGGTCGCCGATCTCGATGTCCTCGATCGACCACGCCTCGTGCCGGTCGCGGATCAGTGCGCCTTTGGTTTTCATCGGACCTTCTTCGTCGAGTCGGGCGGGGGTGTGGGGTCGGCCGGGTCAGCGGCCCTGGAAGTCCGGGGCGCGGCGCTGCCGGAACGCGGCCAGACCTTCCTTGAAATCTGCGGTACGGCAAGCGAGTTCGAGTGCGTAGAGCTCGTTGTCCATGGCCTCGGTGAGCCCGGTGCCGAGGTTGCGGTGGACGGCCTGCTTGGCCAGGCCCAGCGCGACCGTCGGCGCGTTCGCCAGCCGGTCGAGCAACTCGGCGGTGACGGTGTCGAGGTCGGCCGGTGCGGCGGTGGCGTGGATCAGGCCCCAGTCCGCGGCCTCGGCGGCGGATACCTTCTCCCCGAGCAGCAGCATGCGTTTCGCCCGGGCGAGCCCGACGAGCCGGGGCAGCAGCCAGGTGGCGCCCGAATCGGGGCTGAACCCGCGCGGCAGGAAGGGTTCCCAGAACACCGCGTCGGTGTCGGCGAGGGTGAAGTCGGCGGCGAGGGCCAGATTGCACCCGAGCCCGGCCGCCCATCCCCGCACGGTGCACACCACGGGCAGGTGGCAGGCGTGGAGGAGTTCGATCACCCGGTGGGCGGTGTGGGGGATGCGGCGGACCAGATCGCCGGCAGGTGGCCTCCGTCCGGCGTCGTTGGTCGAGACCCAGTCGACACCGGCGCAGAAGTGCTCGCCCGCTCCGGCGAGGTGGACGACGCGTAGCTGCTCGTCGGTGGCGGCGTCGCTCAGCGCCGCGGTCAAGGTGTCGATCATGCCGGGGGACAGGGCATTACGCCGGGTGCGTCGACGCAGCGTCAGGCGCAGTACCGGCCCGTCGCGGGTGACCTCGACCCAGCCCGTGGTGTCCTCGTCTTCGCCTGCCACCGGCGTACCGCCTTCCGATCCTCGACGTCACAAATACTGTCGCCGATACTGTAAACAATACCGTTCCTGCTGGAGAGTGTTCGGCATTGCGGCCGAATTCCTTGCTTTCATCCATACTGTTACGTATACAGTAGTCATATCTATTCGAGCTGCGGTACGTCGTGCGGCCACCGGGACGCGGTGGATCGACACCGGTGGCCACATGTCGAAGCGACCCCGCGACACGAGAGGATGTTGATGACCGCGCTCAGCTGTTCGGCGATCGACGTCGGCAACCAGTACTACGAGCCGCTCGCCGCCCTCACCTTCGACGGGCGATCGCCCGGAGCTGCGCCGGACGGCACCGCCGTGTCGGGTGACGCAGCCAGTGGAGTACCGCGGTGAGCGAGTGGACGATCAGCGCGGTCTTCGACGAGATCGCCGCGGCGGTACCCGACCGCACGGCCACGGTCTGCGGCGAACGACGCCGTAGCTTCGGCGACACGGCGCTGCGTACCCGCCGATTCGCGAACTTCCTCGCGGGCCGGGGATTCGGCGCGCACACCGAACGGACCGAGCTCGACCGGTGGGAATGCGGTCAGGACCGTATCGCACTCGTCTTGCGCAACGACCAGTACCTCGACGTGATGCTGGGCTGCCTGAAAGCCCGTGTGGTGCCGGTCAATATCAACCACCACTACACCGTCCACGAGATCCGCGACCTGCTGGCCTACCTGCGGCCCCGCGGCATCGTCTATCACCGCTCCTTCGGGCCCGTCGTCGCCGAGGCGATGCCCGACGGGGTGGACCTGCTGATCTCGGTCGAGGACGGCAGCCGGGTCCCGGAGATCGCCGGCGCGACCGGATACGAGAACGCGGTGACCGTCGGCCGCCCGGAACCGGTGATCGAGACCTCGCCCGACGACCTGGTCATGCTGTGCACCGGCGGTACCACCGGCAGGCCGAAGGGTGTGCTCTGGCGACAGGGCGACATGTACGTCTCGTCCATGAACGGCGCCGATCACGACTCACCGGACGGACTGCGGGAACTGGCGCGGATGACCGGGCACGTGTGGTTCGCGGTGTCACCGCTGTCGCACGCGGCCGGCATCTGGACCTCGTTCGCGGGCCTGCTGGCCGGGCAGACCGTGGTGCTCTACGACGATCGCGAGCGCTTCGACGCCGCGAACGCCCTGCGGATCGCCGAGGCCGAGCGGGCCGCGCTCATGACCATCGTCGGCGACGCCTACGCCGGGCCGCTGGTCCGCGCGTTGCGCGCCGGCGACTACGACCTGTCGGCGCTGCTGGCGATCGGCACCGGCGGCGCGGCGACGAACCCGGTGCACCGGCACGACCTGCTCGAGCTGCTGCCCCACGCCTACATCGTCGAAGGCTACGGATCCTCCGAAACCGGGGGAATGGGCTTCGGACGTAGCACCCGTGGCAACGAGGTCGACACCTTCGCCCCGATGCCCGGCGGCACCGCGGTGTCGCGCGACCGCACCCGTTTCCTGACGCCGGGGGAGACCGAGGTCGGCTGGGCGGCCCGGACCGGCCGGGTGCCGCTGGGCTACTTCCAGGACCGCGAGGCCACCGAACGCACGTTTCCCGAGATCGCCGGCGTGCGCACCGCGGTGCCCGGCGACCGGGCCACCGTCGACGCCGACGGAACCCTGCGACTGCTCGGGCGCGACGCCCTGGTCGTGAACACCGGTGGCGAGAAGGTGTTCGTCGAAGAGGTCGAGGAGGTCCTGCGCGCCCACCCGGACATCCACGACGCGCTGGTCGTCGGACGACCCAGTGCTACCTGGGGAAACGAAGTGGTCGCGCTGGCGTGCACGGACACCCCGGGCGACGACATCGCGGCGGCGTTGCGCGCGCTGTGCCGCTCGCGCCTGGCCGGATTCAAAGTCCCCAAAGCGGTGATCTTCGTCGAGGAGATCCGGCGGCTCGGCAACGGAAAGCCGGACTACCGGTGGGCCATGCAGCGGGCGGTCGAGGAAACCGCGGAAGGAATCGGAGCATGAGCGAACGCAAGGTCAACGACTGCCTGGTCAATGTGCACTTCGGCGAACGGGCTCAACCGCCCTGGATGCTCAAGGTTCGCGACGACTACTTCAAGGGCGGCAGCTCGATGTACGCCCCGGTCGACCTCGACGCCCTGCTCGGGGAGATGGACGAACAAGGCGTCGAGAAGGCGGTGCTGATGTACTCGATGGTCAAGCCGTCGACGACCGCGCTGAAATTCGTCGAACAGCGACCGGACCGGTTCTCCCTGGCGGTCAACGGGGTCGACCTGCTGCACCCGGTTCCGTCGCTACGGGAACTGTCGGCACTCGTGCGCGATCTGCCCGTCAGCTATACGACCACCGGCGCCAGCTTCTGGGGCGACGGCCGATATCCGCCCACCGACGCCGTGTACTACCCGCTCTACTACAAATGCGCGGAGATGGGTCTGCCGCTGTGCATGAACACCGGCCTGCCCGGCCCGCCGATCCCTGGTGAAGTGCAGAACCCGATCTATCTCGATCGCGTCTGCTACCAGTTTCCGGAATTGCGGCTGTGCATGATCCACGGCGCCGATCCCTGGTGGGACACTGCCATCCGGCTGCTCATCAAGTACGAGAATCTGCGCTTGATGACCTCGGCGTGGTCACCGAAACGCCTGCCGGACAGCCTGATCCACTTCATGCGGACCCGGGGCAAGAACAAGGTGATCTTCGGCTCGGACTGGCCGGTCCTGGCCATGCGCCGGGTGGTGCCCGAGGCGCTGGCGCTGGATCTGCCCGAGGACGTGGTGGACAACTACCTCTACAACAACGCCGAGGAATTCTTCTTCGGCGACCGGCCCGTCATCAGCTGACGCCGGCGAAATCAGGAGCAAACCACAATGGACCGTTACGAATTGCGCAGGCAGGACTATTCCCTGTCGGCCGACCAGACCGAACTCCAAGCCGTCTACGCGAAGTTCTTCCGCTCGCGGAGTCCGATCGACACCGTCCGGGCCGCCGAGGAAACCGGCTTCGACAAGGACCTGTGGGAACAGCTGTGCGCCACCGGCGCCACCACGATGGCACTGCCCGAAGCCGCCGGTGGGGACGGTGCGACGCTGGTCGACCTGTCGCTGGTCGCCGAGGAACTCGGCCGTGCGCTCGCTCCGGTGCCCTGGACCGACCACGTCTGCGCCGCCCGGTTGCTCGCCCGCCTCGGCGCGCTGACCGGCGCGGCAGGGAGCGCCGTCGTCGAGGGGGAGCGCCTGGTCGCGCTCGACACCCGCGTCGACTCCGCGACCGGCAGGCGACTCGTCGGAGCCGCCGCCGTGGCCGACCGGATCATCGTGCGCGATGGCGAGGAGATCGTCGAGCTCGGCTTCGACACCCGCCCGGCGCCGGTCGCCAATATCGGCAAACTGCCGATGGCGTGGGTGGATCCCGCCGCGGCCGACCACCGGACCGTGCTGGCCACGGGGACAGCGGCCCTGGCCGAATACGATCGCGCGCTGGACGAATGGCGGGTACTCACCGCGGCCGCCCTGGTCGGGCTCGTCGAGGAGACCCTGCGGATCGCCGCGGAGTTCGCGACCACCCGCTACACGATGGGCGTGCCGATCTCGACCCTGCAGGGTATCTCGCACCCGCTGGCCGATATCGCGATCACCGTCCACGCCGCCCGCAACCTGAGCCGGCGCGCGGCCTGGTTCCTGGAACACGAACCCACCGTGCAGCCGGGTCTGCCCGCCGCGGCCTTCGTCTACATCGCCGAAGCGGCGCCGAAAGCGGCGACCACGGCGACCCACGTCCAGGGCGGTCTCGGCGTGTCCGAGGAATCGGCGGCCGCGTCCTACCTCCTCCGGGCCAGGGGCTGGCCGTTGGCCGCCGGTGACCTCGGAGCCAGCGCGGTGCAGGTCGCCGAACTCTTCGCCGCGGCGACCGCCTAGAAACGGAGTACGAACATGGATTTCTCACGCGTCGAACTGTCCAGCGAGGATCAGGAATTCCTCGCCGGGGCACGGGAATTCCTCGCCACCCACGTCACCGACGAGGTGCGGCGCCGGGACCGCGAGACCGGCGACAACTTCGACGAGGGCGTCCATCTGGCCCTGGGTGCGGCCGGCTGGCTGAGCGCCGAACTCGCCGACGAGAGCGACGGGGGACTCGGCCGGCTGCGCAGGCGCCTGTGGGATCTGGAGAAGCGGCGGGTGCACATCCCCTGGGTCACCTGGGGCACCACCGCCATCGTGGCGACCTCGGTGCGCTCGCACGGTTCGGCGGAACTGCAGGCCGAAGTGCTGCCGGGGCTCGAGCGCGGCGAGATCCGGCTGTGCCTGGGCTATACCGAACCCGAAGGCGGATCCGATGTCGCGATGTGCAAGACCAGGGCGGTGCGCGACGGCGACCAGTGGGTGATCAACGGCTCGAAGATGTTCACCACCGGCGCGCACAACTGCCAGTACGTCTTCCTCATCACCAACACCGACCCCGAGGCGCGGAAACACAAGAGCCTCACCATGTTCCTGGTGCCGCTGGACAGTCCGGGCATCGAGATCCAGGGCATCAAGACGGTCGACGGCGACCGCACGAACATCGTGTACTACAGCGATGTCCGGGTCGACGACAGGTACCGCCTCGGCGCGGTCAACGAGGGCTGGTCGGTCCTGATGGGTCCGCTCAGCACCGAACACGGCGTGGTCGACGCCGAAGCCGACGGATTGCAGGACGTGTCGATCCTCGTGCACCAGGGCACCATGATGGCGACCTCCGTCGACCGGGTCACCGCGATCGCGGCGGCGCCGGGGCCCGGCGGGCAGCGGCTGCTCGACGACCGCTCGGTGGCGCTGCGGCTGGGCCGCAGCATCGCCCGGATGGAAGCGGCCCTGTCCGCGCCGCACATGTTCGGCCGGGTGGCCATCGCCCAGACCATGCGCGACATCTCCCCGGACCTGATGGACATTCTCGGGCCCGCCGCCGCGCTGCCGATCGACACCGAGGGCGCGGCCGACGACGGCGGCATGGAGTACATCTTCCGGTGGGCGCCGCTGTGCGGCATCTACGGCGGCACCCTCGAGGTGTTCCGCAACATGATCGCCCAGCACATCCTCGGACTCGGCAGGCCCACCTACGCACCGCTCGCCACGCCGAAAGCCACGGCGAGCTGACCGGCTCGGAGGGAGTACCCGTGGCCGAGGACACCCAGCGGCTGCCACCGCCGACGACGCCGGAGACCGAATTCTATTGGGCCTCCGGTGCCGACGGAGTGCTGCGCTTCCGGCAGTGCCGGTCGTGCGCCGCGCTCGTGCATCCACCGCGGCCGGTGTGCCGGTACTGCCGGGGTGAGGACTTCGACATCCAGGCGGTCTCCGGGTACGCCACGCTGATCGGATTCACCGTCAACCACCGGTTCGCGGTGCCCGGTCTGCCCGCACCCTACGTCGTCGCCCAGGTCGCGATCGCCGAGGACGACCGGGTTCGGCTGACCACCAACGTAATCGGCGCCGACCCGGACGATCTCGTCCTGGGACAGCGGATGATCGTGGAATTCCAGCAGGCGGGCCGGAGCTGGCTGCCACTGTTCCGGCCTGCGGATCCAGCGGCGGCGGAACCACTGTCGGCGCTGCCGACGGATCCGGTGGAACCGGCACGGCTGCGCGAGCGGATTCGCGGCCCGGTGACCACGGCCAAGTTCGAGGACCGGGTCGCGATCACCGGCATCGGCCGGTCCAGGATCGGCCGTCGGCTCCTGGCCGACCCGATGTCGCTGACGGTGCAGGCGTGCCGGGCGGCGGTGCGGGACGCGGGACTGTCCTTCGACGACATCGACGGCCTGTCGACCTACCCCGGATCCGGCGACTTCGGGCCGTTCGGTGAAGGCGGCGTCACCGCCGTGGAATCGGCCCTCGGCCTGTACCCGACCTGGCACAACGGTGGCGCGGAGACCTTCGGGCCCGGCGGATCGGTGATCGCGGCCATGCTCGCCGTCGCGGCCGGGCTGGCCCGGCACGTCCTGTGCTTCCGCACGGTGTGGGAATCGAGCTACGGCGAACTCGTGCGCACCGGGCGGATCACCCCGTCGGGCGGCATCACCGATCCCTGGCTGGTGCCCTTCGGTGCCGTGTCGGCCGCGCACCTGCTGGCGCAGACCGCGCAACGCCACTTCCACCGCTACGGCACCGACCGGGAGACCCTGGGCTGGATCGCGCTCAACCAGCGCGCCAACGCGGCGCTGGACCCGAGCGCGATCTACCGGGATCCGCTGACGATGGACGACTACCTGTCCGCGCGCACGATCACCACCCCGTTCGGTCTCTACGACTGCGACGTCCCCTGCGACGGCGCCGTGGCCGTGGTCGTCTCCGCGCGCGAAACCGCGGCCGATCTGGCCCAGCCCGCCGTCCTGGTGGAAGCGGTCGGAACGCAGATCGCCGAACGCCTGGAATGGGATCAGAGCACCCTCACCCACGAACCGCAGGTGCTCGGCCAGGCCGCCCACCTGTGGTCCCGCACCGACCTGCGCCCCGACGACGTGGATGTCGCCCAGCTGTACGACGGCTTCACCTTCAACTGCCTGTCCTGGATCGAAGCCCTCGGCTTCTGCGGCATCGGCGAGGCGAAGGACTTCCTGGCCGGCGGCGTCAACATCGCCCGCGGCGGCGTTCTGCCGCTCAACACCCACGGCGGTCAGCTCTCGCACGGGCGCACCCACGGTATGGGCCTGATCCACGAAGCGGTCACCCAGTTGCGCGGGCAGGCGGGACAGAGACAGATACCGGACGCCCGCGTAGCGGTCGTCAGCAGCGGGGGACTGACCCCCAGCGGAGTGATGTTGTTGCGGAGGGACGCATGAGTAACGAGAACGGTCCGGCCACCACCGGTCCGGTGACCACCCGCACCGTCGACGTGGCAGGCACGAGGTTCTCGGCGCTGTGCGCCGAGGTCGCCGACCCACGCGCGGTGGTGGTCGCCCTGCACGGCGGCGCCACCACCGCACAGTACTTCGACCTGCCGGACCGGCCGTGGTTGTCGCTGCTCCGGCTCGGCGCGCGGCTGGGATTCACCGTGCTGGCGCTCGACCGCCCCGGCTACGGCGAATCCGCGCCGTGGGATCGCTCTTTCGACCCACCCCAGCAGCGGGTCGACGCCACCTTCGCCGCGATCGACGCGCTGCTCGGCACCGGTCCGCGCGGCGCGGGCGTGTTCGTGGTCGGCCACTCGGCCGGCTGCGATCTGGCGGCCCGGATGGCCGCCGACCCCCGCGGGCACGACCTGCTCGGCCTCGAGCTGGCAGGCACCGGCGTGCACAAGCAAACCGCCGCGATCCGGGTCATCGAGGAAATCCACCGCACCCGGCGCCCCGGCGGCATCCGGGACCTGCTGTGGAGCCCGCCGGACGGCTACCCACCCGAGGTGTTCGGCGGCCGGTCCCTGTCCTCGGCCACCCCGGCGTACGAAACCGTCGTCGTGCGGGAGTGGCCGACGGACTTCCCGGTGCTCGCCGAGCAGGTGCGGATCCCGGTGCGGCTGACCAACGCCGAGCACGAACGGGTGTGGCGCACCGATCCCGGCGCGGTCCGCGAGCTGGCCGCGATGTTCACCGCGGCGCCCCGGGTCGTGAACCACGAACAGGCCGGATGTGGCCACAACATGAGCGTCGGCTTCGGCGCCGCGGGCTATCACCTCGGCCTGCTGGCCTTCGTCGAGGAATGCGCGGTGCGAGCCGGAGACCTGGTGACGAATTCGACGAAGAGGAACGACTGATGCAGAGAATGATCGCCCCCGAGATATCCACCTGGCCGGAGCCGGACTTCCAGCTGATCGCCGGATCGTGCGGCGATTGCGGCGCCGCGGTGTTCCCGGTCCAGGACCTGTGCCCGCGCTGTAGCAAGCCCGCGATCGAGCCGATCACGTTGCCGCGCACGGGCACCCTCGTCGCCTGGACCACACAGGGATTCCTGCCCGGCGCACCGTATCTCGGCGACGAGACCGCGGATACCTTCGTGCCGTTCGGCGTCGGGCTGGTCCAGCTGGGCGACATCATCCGGATCGAGGGGCGGCTGACCGAGAACGATCCGGCGACTTTGACATTCGGGATGAGTGTCGTGCTGACCAGCATCCCGCTCGGTACCGACGCCGAAGGCAACGAGGTATTCACCTTCGCCTTCCAGCCCGCCTGACGGACAGGAACTTCTGAGATGACCAACGAGGTCGCGATCATCGGTGTGGGCATGCACCCGTTCGGTCGCTTTCCCGGCAAGACCGCCATGCAGATGGGGACCGACGCGATCCGCGCCGCCCTGGCCGATGCCGGCCTGGAGTGGCGGGACATCCAATTCGCCGTCGGCGGCAGCTGGGAGGTCGCCAACCCCGATGCCATCGTGTCGCTGATGGGCCTGACCGGGATCCCGTTCACCAACGTGTTCAACGCGTGCGCCACCTCGGCGTCGGCCACCGAGGCCTGTGCGGACGCCATCCGGCTCGGCAAATACGACATCGGCATCGCGATCGGCATGGACAAGCATCCACGCGGTGCGTTCACCGTCGACCCCACCCTGGTGGGGATGCCGAAATGGTACGGCGAGAACGGTCAGTACCTGACCACACAGTTCTTCGGGATGAAAGCCAACCGCTACCTGCACGACCACGGCATCTCGGTGGACACCCTCGCGAAGGTGGCCGCCAAGAACTACCGCAACGGCGTGCTCAATCCGAATGCCTTCCGCCGCAAGCCGGTCGCCGAGGCCGATATCCTCGCCGCGCCCATGCTGAACTATCCACTGACCCACTACATGTTCTGTGCGCCGGACGAGGGCGCCGCCGCGGTGATCATGTGCCGCGCCGATATCGCGCACCGGTTCACCAATACGCCGATCTACGTCCGGGCGGTGGAGGTACGCACCCGCACTTACGGTGCCTACGAGGTGAATACCACCTACGCGCCCGTGCAGGAGGTCGCGTCGCCGTCGGTGTTCGCCGCCCGCGCGGCCTTCGAGAGCGCGGGGATCGCCCCGGCCGACATCGACGTGGTCCAGTTGCAGGACACCGACGCGGGCGCGGAGGTCATCCACATGGCCGAGGCGGGCTTCTGCGCCGACGGCGAGCAGGAACGGCTGATCGCCGAAGGGGCGACCGAGATCTCCGGGACACTGCCGGTGAACACCGACGGGGGGCTCATCGCGAACGGAGAACCGATCGGCGCTTCGGGCATGCGCCAATTGCACGAGCTGGTGCTGCAACTGCGCGGCACCGCCGGTGAGCGCCAGGTCGCCGGCGGCCCGAAGGCCGGATTCGCCCTGCTCTACGGTGCGCCCGGCACCGCGGGCGCGACCATCGTGACGACCTGATCGGGGCAGGCTATGCGATCACGTGAATGTCCGAGTACCCCATCCGGCACAGGAGGTGCCCAGTGAAAGTCCCGTTCACCTGGAAAGTCACCGGCTGGTTCATGGTCGGTTGGTCCGCAGAATTCCCGCAGGGGGAAACCAAGCCGCTGCACTACTTCGGTGAGGATCTCGTCGCCTACCGGGACGAGGCCGGGGAACTGCACATCCTCACCGGGCACTGCAAACATCTGGGCGCGCACCTCGGCCACGGCGGCAAGGTGGTCGGCGACTGTGTCGAGTGCCCGTTCCACGGCTGGCGGTGGGGCCCCGACGGCAGGAACCGGCACATCCCCGGCGAAGACCGGGTCAACCGCGGCCTGCGGCTGCAGGTGTATCCGGTGAACGAACAGAACGGGTGTGTCTTCCTGTGGCATCACCCCGAAGGCAACCCGCCGTCGTGGGAGATGCCCGACATCCTGCGCATGTTCCCGGAACTGGGCTCCGATCCCGTCGACTACTACCGGCCGTACCCGGAGTTCTCGAGCAAGACCGAACGCGAGCCGGTGCATCCGCAGGTCGTACTCGAAAACGGTCCGGACAGTCTGCATTTCGAGTACGTCCACGGTGCGACCGTCACTCCGAAGATGCTCGACTACAGCGCCGTCGATCACACCTGGTCGTTCTTGACCGGCTGGCCCGACGCGCGCAGCGACGACCCGGACAAGATGGCGCTGAAGATCCACGCGCAGATGTTCGGTCTCGGTGGTTCGATCAGCGCGTTCGAGGGCTCGTCCAGGCATCGGCTGATCTTCGCCACCACCCCGGTCGACGACGAATCCTCGGACCTGTTCTATTCGATCTGGTGGCCGCGCAACCCCGGTGACGAATCCGATGTTCCGCCACCGGAAGTCCGGGCGCGGGTGGAGAAACAGTTCCTGGTCACGGTCTGGGAGGACCTGAGCATCTGGCGGTACCAGAAATACGTGGAGCACCCGCCGCTCTCACCCAAGGACGCCAAACCGTATCTGTCCCTGCGCAAGTGGGCGAAACAGTTCTACGATGTCCCGCCGGTGGACGCGCCGGTGGCACCATGATCACGCCGTGCCTGCGGGCTCCGGCATGACGCGCAGGTCGCTGGCCGAGCTCGCGGCGCCCGGCCACACGGCCATCGTCACCCAGGAACTCCAGGGTGCGGTGGTCGGTGCGTCGGCCAGCCTGCGCGCGCTGGCCGAAGAGGCCCGCGACACCGCGTTGCCCGCGATCGGCGCCCTGCTCCCCGCGGCCAGGGCAGCCGGTGTGCGGGTGGTGCACTGCCTGGTCTGGCGTCGCCCCGACGGCCTCGGCTCCAATCACAACGCGAAGCTGTTCGCCCTCGGCGCGCGCGGCGTGCCCTTGGAGCCCGGTACCGAGGCCACCGCGCTGCTGCCCGAATTCGGGCCGGAGCCGGGTGATCTGGTGCTGCGGCGCAGGCACGGGCTCGGTCCCATGGGTGGCACCGATCTCGACGCGGTGCTGCGCAACCTCGGGGTGACGACAGTGGTCGCGGTGGGCGTCTCGCTGAATGTGGCCATCCCGAATCTGGTGATGGACGCGGTCAACGCCGCCTACGACGTGGTGGTGCCCCGGGACGCCGTGGCAGGTATCCCCCGCGCGTACGGGGCGGCGATGATCGAGAACACGTTGTCGATGATCGCCACGATCACCACGACCGAAGAACTGCTGGCCGCCTGGCGCTGACCCGGTCGGCACCACGAAACACCGACGGCGCTCCTGCCTTTCGTGCAGGAGCGCCGTCGGTGTCTCGTGTCGCTCAGTCGCTGGACGGAAGTTGCTTGGCTTCCTTGAGATCCAGGGGCACCGCATCGACGTCCAGGGTGCCCACACCCGCCCGGGTGACCAGGATCTCGGCGCCGGTGGCGTGGATGTAACGCTTGCCGACGGCGGTCCCATCGGCGAAATCCGGGTCGATGACCGCGTGTGCGTCCTTGGCCGCGCCCAGGTTCACCATGGGGGTGCCACCGCAGCGCAAGCCCGCGATGGCGTCGGTGGCTTTGATGACGATGACCTGGGTGTCGCAGACCTGGCTTTCGAGGCGGGTTCCGCTGGTGATCACGATGCTCCTCGGGTGGTGGTCGCGGCGGAGAGCTCGTCGACGAGATCGCGCCGCAGGATCTTGCCTGTGGGGTTGGTCGGGAGGTCTGTCCGGAAGACGACCCGGTCCGGAGTACGAGAACCGCGCAGGTTCGCGCGGACGTGTTCGCGCAGCCGCTCTGGGTCCGGGGCCGCACCGGGGACCGGCACGACAACGGCGACCAGGATCTGGCCCCACTGCTGGTCCGGTAGACCGACGACGGCGACCTGTGCCACCTCGGGATGCTCGACCAGCACATCCTCGAGCTCGGCCGGGGCGATGTTCTCCCCGCCGCGGATGATGGTGTCATCGGAGCGCCCACCGATGAACAGATAGCCGTCGGCGTCCAGCGCGGCCAGGTCCCTGGTCGGGAACCATCCGTCGTCGTCGAGCACCGAGCCGAGGCCACGATAGACCCCGGACACCTGGGGGCCCCGGACGAAGAGCTCGCCGATCTCGCCGGGCGTCAGGACGGTTCCGTCCTCGGCCCGGATCTGCAGTTCGATGCCCGGCACCGCCCGTCCGACCGAACCGAGCCTGCGGGCGATCGCGGGATCGGTCGCCGCGAAGGCGATCCGATGATCCTCCGGTGTCGACACCGCGATGGTCGAGCTGGTCTCGGTGAGCCCGTAGGCATTGACGAGGCCGACCTCCGGCAGCAGCTCGAGGGTCGCGCGGACCAGCGGCATCGGCGCGCGGGAACCACCGTAGGCGAGGGTGCGCAGGCTCGGCAGTCCTGGCCCCGGCGCCGCGCGCAGGGCGGTGACGATCCGGTCGAGCATCGTCGGCACCACTGTCGCGTTGGTGACGGCTTCCTCGCGGACCAGCGTGATCCAGCGCTGCGCGTCGAAGTGCCGCAGGTACACCGTGGTTCGGCCGGCATAGAGGTTCGACAGGGCGGCACCGACACCGGCGATGTGGTACGGCGGGACGCAGACCAGGGCCGCGTCCGTCGGTGCGGCAGAGCCGAATTCGACGGTGCCCATGACGTAGCTCGTCAGGTTGGCGTGGGTGAGTTCCACCGCTTTGGGCTGGGCGGTTGTGCCCGAAGTGAACAGCAGGACCGCGGTGTCCTCGGGCGCGGGTTCGGTGATGGTGGTGTCGCCGGACGCGGTGCGGACCGCCGCGCAGAACAGCGCGGAGCCGATGACCTGCTTGCCGGTCCCCGCGACGATGTCGGCGTATTCGTCGTCGGCGACCACGAGCGGGGCGGGGAGCCGCTCGATGAGCTCCCGCAGCGCGGCCGCGCCGAGCCGGTAGTTCAGCGGAGTGAACGCGCGGCCCGCGCGCGCGGACCCGAACAGCAGCAGCGGCAGCATGATTCCGCCGGTGCCGACGTAGGCGACATGGCCCACGCCCGCCGAGTCGATCAGGCCCGCCGCGCGGTCGGCCAGGCCGCTCAGCTCGGCCACGGTGGTCGTGGTGCCGTCGGCGACGACGGCGTTGTGGTCGGGCCGGGTGGCCGCGGCCATCTCGAGGAGCACGGAAATGCTCAAGATCTCACCTCATCGGTTCACAGCGGAGGCGGCCACCCTGAATGTGTTCCGGGGTGGCGCGCGGTCGTACCGGTCAGCTCGCGGTGTGCGCGGTGGCTGCCTTGATCTGGGCCTGGAAGGCGGCCAGCTTGTCCTCGGCCGCCGAGGTGGTCCGCTGGCTGCGGGACCGGATACTGACGTCGTGGTCGGCCGCGGCGGCACGCAGCGCGCCGACGGTGGCCTGCTCCCTGGGGATGTGCTGGAACGGGTCGAAGGAGTACCAGCGCATCGCGTTCAGGTGCGTGATCTTGTCGATCTCGTCGTCGGGCACCTGCTCCTGCTCGAGCAGCGCGAACAACACCTCGGGAGCGTCGGGCCACATGGAGTCGCTGTGCGGGTAGTCCATCTCCCAGGAGATGTTGTCGACACCGATCTCGTGCCGGAGGCGGACACCGACCGGATCGCTGATGAAGCAGGTGAGGAAGTGATCGCGGAACACCTCCGAGGGCAATTTGCCGCCGAAGTTCTGCAACGTCCAGGTCGAATGCATCTCGAAGGTGCGGTCCACCCGTTCCAGGAAATACGGGATCCAGCCCGTGCCGCCCTCGGACAGCGCGATCTTCAGGTCGGGGTATTCCTTGACGGGCCGGGACCAGAGCAGATCGGCCGCCGCTTGCACGATGTTGAGGGGCTGCAGCGTGATCATCACGTCCGGCGGGGAGTCGACCGCGGGAATGGACAGCCGCCCCGATGACCCGATGTGCACACTCAGCACGGTGTCGGTATCGACGAGTGCCTTCCACAGCGGATTCCAGTACGGGTCATGGAAACTGGGGTATCCCAGCGCCGCCGGATTCTCACTGAAGGTCAGCGAATGGACGCCCTTGGCTGCGACCCGGCGGACCTCGGCGGCGCACAGCTCGGCGTCCCAGATCACCGGCAGTGCCATCGGGATGAAGCGGCCGGGGTAGGCGCCGCACCACTCATCGATGTGCCAGTCGTTGTAGGCCCGGACGAGCGCCAGCGAGAAGTCCGAATCCTCGGTCGCGAACAGCCTGCCCGCGAAGCCGGGGAAGGAGGGGAAGTTCATCGACGCCAGGATGCCGCCGGCGTTCATGTCCTTGATGCGCTCGTGCACGTCGAAACAGCCCGGGCGGATCTCGTCGAGGCCGTCGGGCTCGAGGCCGTATTCCTCCTTCGGCCGCCCCGCCACGGCATTGAGGGCGACATTCGGGATGACGGTGTCGCGGAACTTCCAGACATCGGCACCGTCGGGGGTGTGCACCAGGCGCGGAGCGTCGGCGGCGTACTTCTTCGGCAGGTGTTCGGCGAACATGTCCGGCGGTTCGATGATGTGGTCATCGACGCTGATCAGGATCATATCGTTCTTGTCCACGAGCACTCTCCTAACTTAGATACTGTAAGGATTACTATAGAGATTTCCGCAAGGCTAGTGGGCCAGGAAGAGGATTTGGTCCCTGGTATAGCTGTGGTCGGGATGGCGCCCGGTGAGGTGCTGCCGAGCTCGCTCGACGAGGTCGTCTTCGTCGGCGCCGGTCAGCCACTCGCCGCACGGGCAGCTGAGGTACCGCTTCTGCGTCTCGGTCACAGGATCGCCCCGCTGTCCTTGGCGGCGACGATGTCGTCCCAGCTCAGACCGATCTCGAGCAGGATCGTCTCGGTGTGTTCGCCGTACTCGGGTGCGCGGCTGGCCGGTGCCGGGGTCTCGTCGAACTGGACCGGGGCGGCGACCGTGCGGTACTCGGTGCCGCCGCTGTCGGTCATGGTCATGAGGTAGCCGTTGGCGGTGACCTGGGGGTCGGTCAGCACTTCCCGGGGGCTGGCGATGGTGGCCCACACGCCCGGCTCGTCCGCGAGGGCCTTCTGCCAGTGGGCGAGGTCCGCCTCGGCGAAGGTCTTGCGCAGCTCGGCGGTGGCGGCTTCCTGGTTGACGACCAGATTGGCGAGTGGAGTGAACCGTGGGTCGGTGCCCAGATCGGGGCGGCCGATGCGCTCGCAGAAGCCGGCCCAGAACCGATCGGCCTGCAGCAGCACCAGTTGCACCCAGCGGTTGTCCCGGGTGCGGTAGCGGTTGACGGCGGGGTTGAGGGCGGTGCCCGCCTCGCCGGCCGGAATCCGGTCGATGGCGTAGTAGTCGGCGGCGGCGATGTCGGGCGCGACCGACCACATGCCCTGGGCGAGCAGTGAACTGTCGACGATCGGCGCGTGGCCGGTGCGCTCGCGATGGAACAGCGCGGCGGTGACGCCACCCGCCAGCGTGATGCCGCCCTGCAGATCGCCGAAGGCGGGGCCCTGCGCCATCGGGAACTCGGCGTCGGTCGGGGACAGGGCGTAGGCCACGCCCGCCCGGGCGAGGTAGCTGGCGGCGTCGAAGCCGCCGCGGTCCTTCTCCGGACCGCGGCTGCCGTGGCCGCTGCCGCGGGCGATGATCACCGACGGGTTGAACTCCCGGATCTGCGGCACCGTCAGGCCCGCGCGCTGGAGGGGAGCGGGCAGCCAGTTGGTCAGGAAGACATCGGCCTCGGCGATCAGCCGGCCCAGGATCTGCCTGCCCTGTTCGGTTTTGATGTCGACGCCGATGCTGCGCTTGCCGTGATTGCCGAGTTCCATCATGAAATTGGCCTGGACCGCGGTGCCGGTGCCGTCGAGGCCGCCGATGGTCAGGTTGCGGCAGGGATCTCCGCCCCGGGTGTCCTCGACCTTGATGACATTCGCGCCCCAGTCGGCCAGTGCCGCGCCGGCGCTCGGCACATAGGTCCACGACGCCAGCTCGACAACCGTGACGCCACTGAGCAATCCGGACATCGGTGCTCCTTTCCCGCGATTGATACGTGTCCCGAAGTACTATACGGTAATCATTACAGTTAATCATCCAGGATGGTCATCGGGAGGCAATGTGAGCGAGGTCGTCGGCGAGCGGACCGCACTGAGTCCGGAGCTGGGGCTGGTGGCCGCCGCGCAGGCCGAGTCGCGCATGCTCATCGACGGTGAGCTGACCGGCGCGCTGTCGGGCGCGATGTTCGACAACCACAGCCCGGCCACCGGGTCGGTGCTCGGCGTCACCGCCGCCGCGGGGGAGGCGGACATGACGCGGGCGATCGCCGCCGCGCGCCGGGCGTTCGACCACAGCTCCTGGCCGGTCGACCGGGCGCTGCGCCGCCGCTGCCTCGAGCAATTGCAGAGCGCGCTGGAAGCCGAGAAGGAACTGCTGCGCACCGAGCTGGTCGCCGAGGTCGGCTGCCCGGTCATGACGACCCACAACGCCCAGCTGGACTGGCCACTGGCCGAGGCGCTGCGCTATCCAGCCGGGCTCATCGACGAATTCGCCTGGGAGCGGGTGCTCGCGGGCGGCGGACTCTTCGGTGACCGGAACAAGCGCACCGTGGTGCAGGAACCAGTCGGTGTCGTCGCGGCGATCTGCCCGTCGAACTTCCCCGTCGAAGTCGTGCTCAACAAACTGGGTCCCGCCCTGGCTGCGGGCAACACCGTTGTCCTGAAACCGGATCCGCACACGCCGTGGAACGCCACCCGGCTCGGCAGGCTGATCGCCGAGCACACCGACTTCCCGCCGGGTGTGGTGAACATCGTGACCACGCCGTCGAACGATGTGGCCGTACTGCTGTCCACCGATCCGCGCGTCGATCTGGTCTCGTTCACCGGGTCGACCGAGGTGGGGCGCCTGCTCCTGCGCCAGGGCGCGGCGTCGATGAAGCGGACGTTCCTCGAGCTCGGCGGGAAATCCGCGCTGATCGTGCTCGACGACGCGAAACCGGAGCTCGCTCTGCGCAGCGCCATCGGGGTCTGCGTGCACGCGGGCCAGGCCTGCGCGGCGACGAGCCGGATGCTGGTGCACCGCTCCCTCTACGACGACATGGTCGAGGCAGTCGCGGCGGCCTTCGCCGCGGTCCCGGTCGGCGATCCGGCACTGCCGGAAACTCTCGTCGGCCCGTTGATCAGTGCCGCACAGCAGGATCGGGTCCGCGCCGCGTGCACACGGGCGCAGCGCGACGGCGCGCGCCTGGTCACCGGCGGCGCGATACCCGCCGATCTGCCTGCACACCTGGCAGGCGGGCACTTCTTCTCCCCGACGGTCTTCGCGACCGAGGACCCCGGTCTGGCGATCGCGCAGGAGGAAGTGTTCGGGCCGGTACTCGTCGTCATCCCGTTCTCCGACGACGACGAGGCCGTCCGCATCGCCGACGGCACCGCGTTCGGTCTGGCCGGCGCCGTGCTCTCGCGCAGCGACGAACGCGGGATGGCGATCGCGCGTCGTCTGCGCACCGGCGCGGTCGGCGTCAACGGCGGCATGTTCTACGGCGCTGACGCGCCGTTCGGCGGCTACAAGAACAGCGGAGTCGGCCGCCAGTGCGGCATCGAGGGCTTCCAGCAGTACCTCGAGACCAAGACCATCGGCTCCCGGCTCCCGCGACAGCACTGAGCCCGCGAGCACCCCTCGATCACCGTAGAAGTACTGAAAGGTTGCCATCAGTGGGAAGTTTGGACGACAAGGTCGCCGTCATCTCGGGCGCGGCCCGCGGACAGGGGCGGTCGCACGCGGTCAACCTGGCCGCCGCGGGCGCCGACATCATCGCCCTCGACATCTGCGCGGACCTCGAGGGGAACACCTACCCCCTGGCCCGACCCGAGGATCTCGAGGAGACCGCCCGGCTGGTCGAGAAGGAGGGCAGGCGCTGCCACCCGGCGATCGTCGACGTGCGTGACCGCACCGTGGTCTGGGCAGCGGTCGCCGCCGGCGTGGAAGCGCTGGGCCGCCTCGACATCGTGGTCGCCAACGCGGGCATCGCGCCGCTGGGCAGCGGGCAGAGCATGCGATCGTGGTCGGACACCATCGACACCGATCTCGTCGGGGTGTTCAACGTGGTGCAGGCCAGTCTGCCGCACCTGGGCGCGGGCGCCTCGATCATCGCGACCGGTTCGCTGGCCGCACAGCTGGGCAGTTCCACCAAGCAGGGGCCCGGCGGTTCGGCCTACAGCTTCGCCAAGCAGGTCGTAGCGCACTACGTCAACGATCTGTCGATCCAGCTGGCCAAGCAATCGATCCGGGTCAACGCGGTCCACCCGACCAACGTGGACACCGACATGCTGCACAACGACGGCATGTACAAGATCTTCCGCCCCGACAAGGACGCCCCGACCCGCGCCGACGCGGAGCAGGCGTTCCCGGCCATGCAGGCCATGCCCGTGCCCTACATCCAGCCGCAGGACGTCTCGAACATGGTCGTGTTCCTGGCCTCCGACGCCGCCCGGTACGTGACGGGCAGCCAGATCCGCGTGGACGCAGGCGGATTCGTCAAGGCCGTGCCCTGGGGGAAGTGAACCATGACCGAAACGACCACGGCCAGCAAGCTCTTCCGCTGCGTCATCTGCGGCTGGGAGTACGACGAGGAACTGGGCTGGCCCGACGACGGGATCGCCCCCGGCACCCGCTGGGACGACATCCCCGACGACTGGACCTGCCCGGACTGCGGTGCGGAGAAGTCCGACTTCGAGATGATCGAGGTCGCGCGGTGACGGTTCCGCGCCGCGGGCAGATCGTGATCGTCGGCGCCGGCATCGCCGGAGTCGGCGCCGCCAAAACCCTGCGCAGGGAGGGGTTCACGGGGTCGATCGTGCTGGCCGGTGCCGAACGGGCGCAGCCCTACCGGCGGCCGATGGTGTCCAAGGAACTGCTGTCCGGTGCGGTCGGCGCGGAGCGGGCTCGGCTCGAACAGCCGGTGTTCTGGGCGGACATGGGCATCGAGCTGCGCACTGACACGATCGCCACCCGCCTCGATACCGTCGCCGCCCGTGTCGAATTCGGGGACGGATCCGACCTGGCGTACGACGCTGTGGTGCTGGCCACCGGAGGCCGCGCGAAACGGCTGGACCACCTCGTCCCCGAGGCCTACACGGTGCGGCAGCTGGCCGACCTCGATGCGCTACGACCGGTGCTGGGCGCGGCCGGAAAGGTCGGCGAGACCCTGTCGGTGCTGGTCATCGGTGGTGGGTTGATCGGGATGGAGGTGGCCGCGGCCGTGCGCGGCAGCGGGGCCGAGGTCACCGTGCTGGAGGCCGCCGACCGGGTGCTCGCGCGGGTGCTGCCCGCCGCGATCTCCGCGAGTTACGAACGCCTGCACCGTGATCGCGGGGTCGGCGTGTACACCGGAGTGCGGCTCGTCGCGGCGGAGACCAGGGACGCGGTGACCACCGTGTCCGCCGAGGACGGCCGGTCCTGGCGCGGCGATGTCGTGATCGTCGCGGTGGGAATGACACCGGAGACCGGCCTGGCCGAGGCCGCCGGGCTCACGGTCGCCGACGGCGTGGTCGTCGACGAGTACTGCGCGGCCTCGGCGCCCGCGGTGTTCGCCGCCGGCGACGTCGCCCGGTTCCCCAATGCGATCCTGGGCGGGACCGAACGGGTCGAGCACTGGAACCATGCCCAGGCGCACGGCAGTGCCGCGGCACGCAGCGTGCTCGGTCACGGATCGCCCTACCGCGATGTCCCGTGGTGCTGGACCAGCCAGTTCGGCCGCACCCTGCAGATCGCCGGATGGCCGACTCGCGGTGACGAACTCGTCGTCCTCGGCGACCTCGATGGCGGCTCCTTCCTCGCGCTGTCCCTGGCGCAGGACCGGCTGATCGGTGCTCTCGGAGTCGGCAGGCCGAAAGACGTCCGCGCCGCACTGGAGCTGATCGGGGACGGTGCCCCGCTTCCGCGCGACCTGCTCGGCGCCGGCGACCTCGATCTGGTGGCGGCAGCGGCGACGCTGCGTTCCACCGGCGCGCCGGCGGCGTCGTGACGCCCCGCAACCCCACTGCTGTCACCGAACAGACCGACGCCGCACCGCCCGGTGCGGCCCAGAGAGACGAAGGTTGAGAGATATGGCCAAACCGGTCATCGTCAGCGCGGTACGGACCGCGATCGGGCGGTCCTTCAAGGGCGCGCTCGTCAATGTGGCATCGGAGACCCTCGCCACCGAGATCCTCACCGAGGCGGTCCGCCGCTCCGGTATCGACCCCGCCGAGGTGGACGATGTCATCCTCGCCGAATTGAACTACGGCGGCGGCGATCTGGCCCGGCACGCCGCGGTGGCCGCCGGAATGACCGGCGTTCCCGGCCAGGCCGTGAACCGGCACTGTGCGGGCAGCCTGACCTCGATCGCCAACGCGGCCGCGCACATCAGCGCGGGTGTGGAACGCGTCATCGTCGCCGGTGGCGTGCAGTCGCTGTCCACGGCCCCGCTGATGAAGTGGCGGGTGCCCGGTGTGGGCCCCGATCTCGAGTTCCGCGAGCCCTGGATCCCGCCATCGCATCCGGAGACCCCCGACGCCCCGGCGACCGACATGTCGATCACGGTCGGCTGGAACACCGCCAAGAAGGTCGGCATCAGCCGCCAGGAGATGGACGAGTGGGCGCTGCGCTCCCACCAGCGCGCGATCGCCGCGATCGATGAGGGCCGGTTCGCCGAGGAGATCCTGCCGTTGAAGGTGGCCCAGGCCGACGGCTCGGTGCTCGACTTCGCGGTCGACGAGCATCCCCGCCGCGACACCACCCTCGAGCGGCTGGCCTCGCTGCCGGTGCTGCACCCCGGGATCGAGGGCTTCTCCATCACCGCGGGCAACAGCAGCGGCATCAACGACGCCGCGGCCGCGGTCACCGTCACCGCCGACGACTACGCCGCAGGTGCCGGTCTCGAGGTGCTGGCCACGGTCCGGACCTGGGCCAATGTCGCGGTGACACCGGCGGACAACGGGCTCGCCGCGGTCGATGTGGTCGGCAAGGTGCTCGATCGCGCCGGGCTGAGCGTCGCCGATGTGGCGCTGTGGGAGATCAACGAGGCCTTCGCTTCGGTCCCGATCGCCGCCTGCCGCAAGCACGGCATCGACGAGTCGAAGGTGAACTTCTCCGGCAGCGGTTGCAGCCTCGGCCACCCGATCTCGGCCTCCGGCGCTCGCCAGGTGGCGACGCTGATCTACGAGCTGCGCCGTCGCGGCGGTGGGATCGGTGTCAGCGCCATGTGCGCCGGTGGCGGTATGGGCGGCGCCCTGGTCATCGAAGTCTGAGCACCCGGCAATCAGCGAACAGAACAAGGAGGTACCTGTGTCGGACGAAGTACAGGTCGAACGACGCGGCCGGACACTGGTCGTCACGATCAACCGGCCGCAGGCGCGCAATGCGGTGAATCTCGCGGTCAGCCAGGGGCTGGCCGACGCCATGGACGAACTCGACGGCGACGCCGAACTGTCGGTCGCGGTACTGACCGGCAGTGGCGGAAACTTCAGTGCCGGAATGGATCTGAAGGCCTTCGCAGCGGGGGAGTACCCGTATGTGGCCGGTCGAGGTCTCGGCTTCACCGAGAAGCCGCCACGTAAGCCGATCATCGCCGCGGTCGAGGGGTACGCCCTGGCCGGCGGCACCGAACTGGTGCTGGCGACCGATCTGGTCGTGGCTTCGCGTACCGCGCAGTTCGGTGTCCCCGAGGTCAAGCGCGGCCTGGTCGCCGGTGGCGGCGCACTGCTGCGGCTGCCCCGGCGGATCCCCTACCAGAAGGCGCTGGAACTGTCCCTGACCGGCGACACCTTCACCGCAGCGGACGCCGCGTCGTGGGGTCTGGTCAACGAGCTGGCCGAGCCGGGCGAAGCCCTGGACCGGGCACTGGCCCTGGCCGAGCGGATCACCGCCAACGGGCCGGTCGCCGTCGCGGTGACCAAGCAGGTCATCGTCGAGGCGGCCGCGTGGCACCCCGACGAGATGTGGCAGAAGCAGATGGCGCTCATCGGGCCGGTCTTCGCCACCGCGGACGCGCAGGAAGGCGCGAAAGCCTTCGCCGAGAAGCGAACCCCCCAGTGGACGGGCAAGTGAGGCCGCACGGCCGTCTTGTCCGCCGTCGAACCGAGAAGTGAGGAGAAGCAGTGTCGTTCGAAGGTGAAGTGGTGTTGGTGACCGGCGGTGCCGGTGGCCTCGGTGCCGCGACGGTGCGCAAGGTGCACGCCGAGGGTGCGGCCGTGGTGATCGCCGACCTGAATGACGAGAAGGGCAACGCCCTGGCGACCGAGCTGGGCAACAAGGCCGTCTACGTGCGGACCGACGTGCTCGACGAGGACTCGGTGGAGCACGCGATCGCCGCGGCCGCCGAACTGGGCACGCTGCGCTACGCGGTGATCGCCCACGGTGGCTTCGGCGTGCTGGAGAAGGTGGTCAACCGGGACGGATCCCCGCACACCCTGAAGGGTTTCACCGACACGATCGCGCTCTACCTGACGGGCACCTACAACGTGCTGCGACTCGCGGCGGCCGCGATGGCCAAGCTCGAGGCCAAGGCCAACGGTGAACGCGGTTCCGTGGTGATGACCAGCTCGATCGCCGGCTACGAGGGCCAGATCGGCCAGTCCGCCTACGCGGCGGCCAAGGGCGGCGTCAACGGTCTGACGCTGGTCGCCGCTCGCGATCTGAGCGCGGTGGGTATCCGGGTCAACAGCATCGCACCGGGCACCATGCACACCCCGATCATGGATTTCCTCGGTGCGGAGAAGCTCGCGCAGTTCGCCGCGTCCGTGCCGTTCCCGAAGCGGCTGGGCACACCGGTGGAATACGCGTTGCTGGCCCAGCACCTGCTCGAGAACCCGTACATCAACGGGGAAGTGGTGCGGATCGACGGCGGTCAGCGCTTCCAGCCGAAGTGAGTCGCGCCGTCACCACGGCCGCCCGAAACCGCCACCGCCGCTCCGTGATCCGGAGCGGCGGTGGCGCTTTCAGGACTGCTGCGGTGCGCAGGCCGCGGCGAGCAGGGCGGCCCGGGTGGCCAGTTTGACGCGCGGCCTGCCTGCGGCGGCGCCCGCGGCCAGTTCGGCGCGATCGATGGCCGCCCAGCCGTCCCGGCCGACGCGGTCGGGCTGCCTGCGGTCGAGCAACTCGGTGAGTGCGGCCCGGTCGCCGCTGGGGGACGACAGGCGCCCCGCGGCGAAGTCGGACAGGATGGCCTCGACCGTCTCCTGCGCGTCGACTCGGTTGGTACCGATGACGCCCTGCGGACCTCGTTTGATCCAGCCGGTCACATAGACCCGGTCCACCGGTGCGCCGTCCGATCCGACGACCCGGCCGTGCTCGTTGGGGATCACCCCGCGCGCGGGATCGAAGGGCAGTCCGGGTTGCGCGGTGCCCCGATAGCCGACCGCGCGCAGTACCATTCCGGCCGTGAGGGTTTCGGTGCGGTGGGTGGGCTCGGCACGGAGGCGGCCGTCCCGCGCGGTGAGTTCGTTGTGGACCAGCTCGACGGACTCGACCTTGCCGTCACCGGTCAGTGCGGTCGGCGAGGCGAGATAGCGGAAGACGATGCGGCGGTGGCTCGGCGTGCCCGCCGACGTCGAATACTGCTGTGCCACAGAATATTTCAGTCGCAGTGATGGTTCGGCCGCGGGATCGTCGAGCAGGGCGCGGCTCTCGGGGTCCAGGTCGAGGTCGGTCGACTCGACGACGACGTCGACACCATCGAGATGGCCCAGCGCGAGGAACTCCGGACCGGTGTAGGCGGCCTGTAGCGGACCGCGCCGCCCGATCAGGACGACCTCGGTGATACGGCTCGCCCGCAGAGCCGTGAGTGCGTGCTCGGCGATATCGGTCCGGCCCTCGAGCAGATCCGGTGGCATCGTCAGGACCCGGGCCACATCCAGGGCGACATTGCCGTTGCCGATGATCACCGCGCGCGGGCCCGACAGGTCGAACACCCGGTCGGCATAGTCGGGGTGACCGTTGTACCAGGCGACGAACTCCGTGGCGGAGTGCGAGCCGGGCAGGTCCTCGCCCGGGATGTCCAGGGTGCGGTCACCCGAGGCGCCGACCGCGTACAGCACCGCGTGGTGGTCGGCGAGCAGCTCGTCGTGCGAGATATGTACGCCCACTTCGACATTCAAGTGGAGGCCGACGGCCTCGCGGTCGAGGACCGGCTCGAATCGGGTGGTCATCGCCTTGGTGCTCCGATGATCCGGCGCGACTCCGGAACGGAGCAGGCCCCACGGGGTGGGGAGGCGGTCGAAGATCTCGATCTCGGCGGCGCAGCGCCGCAGCAGTTCCTCGGCGGCGTAGCAGGCTGCGGGGCCGGCGCCGACGATGGCTACCCGCAGCGGGCCGAGGTCCTTCGGCAACCGCAGGGGTGCGACGGGGTCGGCCGCGGGCAGCAGCGGATGCCGCCGGAAGTACGCGGCGTTGATGTCGGCGAATCCGGTCAGCACGTCGGGCAGGTCGTCCTCGGCGAAGACGGCGTCCACCGGGCACGCGTCGACGCATGCGCCGCAATCGATGCAGGTGTCGGGATCGATGTAGAGCATCTCGGCGGTCGCGAACCTGGGTTCGTCCGGACGGGGCCGGATGCAGTCGACGGGGCAGTCGGCGACGCAACTGGCATCGTTGCAGCAGCGCTGGGTGATGACGTAGGCCATGGTTTCCGCTCCTCGGGGGCAGGGTGGTGGTGAGCCGTCGTCGACGGGCGAGCGCGCGGGCCGGAATCGGCCAGACAATACTGTCCGTATTACAGTAAGTGACATTGGACGGCAGCTCCAGAGGTATGTACTGTAATAACAACAGTATGATCACCCGCCGGCCTTGCCGCCGGGTCGAGCGGATCGGAGATCGGTCGAATGCCCGACGGTGACAGAGGCCTCGCGGGGCGAACGATGATCATGTCCGGCGGTAGCCGCGGCATCGGACTCGAGATCGCCCGGCGGGCGGCCGCGGACGGCGCCAACATCACCCTGATCGCCAAAACCGATCAGCCGCACCCGAGTTTGCCCGGCACCATCCACACCGCCGCCGAGGAGCTCGAGCTGGCGGGCGGCTCCGTCCTGAAGGTGATCGGCGATGTCCGCCGGGACGAGGTCGTCGCGGCGGCGGTCGAGCAGACCTCCGAGCGGTTCGGCGGGATCGACATCGTGGTCAACAACGCGTCCGCGATCGACCTCTCGCGCACCGAGGACCTGTCGATGAAGGCCTACGACCTGATGCAGGACATCAACTGTCGCGGCAGTTTCCTGCTCGCCAAGACGGCGCTGCTGTACCTGCGGAAATCGGCTGAGGCGGGCCGTAATCCGCACATCCTGACGATGTCGCCACCGCTGAACCTCGAACCACGCTGGGCCGGAGCTCATCTCGGCTACACCATCGCCAAGTACGGCATGTCGCTGGTCACCCTGGGGCTCGCCGAGGAGCTGCGCGGCAGCGGCATCAGGGTCGACTCCCTGTGGCCGCGCACGACGATCGCGACCGCGGCGATCCGCAACCGGCCCGGTGGCGCACAGCGCGTTGCCACCGCGCGGATTCCGCAGATCTGCGCCGACGCGGCCTATCTGGTGTTCACCGCGCCCCCTGGCGAGGCGACGGGCCGGTTCCTCATCGACGAGGACGTGCTGGCGGCGCACGGCGTCACCGACTTCGGCCGATACCGGGCGGTGCCGGGCCTGGCTCCGCTCGACAAAGACCTGTTTCTGTAAACGCGCACCGGGTGACGCCGGCAGAACGGAAGGACTCGATCCCCGTGACCGACATTCTGCGCCGTGAGCGCAACGACCGCGTTGTGACGCTCACGCTCAATCGGCCCAGCCGCAAGAACGCGATCACCCTCGAACTGTGGGACGCGCTGCGCGGTGCGCTGGACGCGATCGCCCACGAACCCGGCGTGGGTGCCGTCGTCGTCACCGGGGCGGGCGGTGCCTTCTGCTCGGGCGCGGACGTCGTCGACAGCGATCCCTATGCCGCGCCGTTCCGGAAGCTGCGGGCGATCGCCGATGTCGCCCAATTCCTGCACGATCTGCCGGTACCTACCGTCGCGAAGGTACGCGGGGTCGCGGTCGGCGCAGGCTGGAACCTGGCCCTGGGCTGCGACCTGGTCGTCGCCACACCGGACGCGACGTTCTCCCAGGTGTTCACCCGGCGTGGGCTCTCGATCGACTGCGGTGGCTCATGGCTGTTGCCCAAGCTCGTCGGCGTCCAGCAGGCCAAGCGGCTCGCGCTGCTCGCGGAGACGATCGACGCGGCCGAAGCGCGCGAACTCGGCCTGCTCACCTGGATCAAGCCCGAGGCGGAGATCGACGAGTTCGTCGACGGGATCGCGCAGCGGCTCGCCGCGGGCCCGCCGATCGCGATCTCGCAGACCAAGGCGTTGCTCAACGAGGGTGTGGACCGATCCCTGCGTGAGGCCCTGGCCGGCGAGTCGCGCGCGCAGGCGGTCAATTTCGCCGTCGAGGATCTGCCCGAGGCCTATGCGGCGTTCGCGCAGAAACGGGAGACGGCGTTCACCGGCCGATGGAATGTCCGTCGGCTCGACGAGCTGGCGTAGTGGTCGGGTCGCTACTCGGTGCCCGCCGCCGCGCGGGTACGGCGAGGGGCGGCCGTCTTCCGGGTCGTCGTGGTCTTCTTCGCCGCGGTGGCCTTCGCGGCGGGTTGCGCGGCCGCCTTCTTTGCCGGGGCCTTCTTTGCCGGGGCCTTCTTCGCTGCGGCTTTCTCGGCCGCGGCCTTCTTCGGGGGCGCGCCGATCAGGCGCACCGCTCGTTCGAGAATGCAGTCGAGCCCGTATTCGAAGTTGTGATCGTCGGGAGCACCGCTGTGGTGGCCCCTGGCGCTCGCTTCGGCCAGCAGCGGGGTGGTGTCCGGTGCGATCTGCAGGTGTTCGTAGTACGCACCCGGTTCATCGCCGGATTCCTTGTTCTTGTCGTAGAGCCGCTGCAGCACCACCGAGCCGCGCGTGTGCAGCTGGACCGCGGAATAGGTGTCCACCGCGTCATCGACCGACATCCCCGCCTCGACCAGGTTGGCGACGACCTTCTCGGTCATCACGGCGCCGACCTGTGCCGCACGAGGACTCAGCGCGCCGCGGATGAGGATCAGATCGCACAGGATCGGGTTGCTCAGGAACGTCTTGCGCATGGTGCGCGCGTGGTTGCGCAGGGTGTCCTGCCAGTCGTCGGTCTCGATGAACGGCGCGGCATTCTCGTACTGCTGCAACGCTCGGTCGGTCATCGCGTTGAGGAGTTCGTCCTTCTTGCGGAAATACCAGTAGATGCTGGTGACGCCGACGCCGAGGTGCTTGCCGAGCAGCGGCATGCTCAGGTTGTCCAGCGAGATCTCCTCGGCGAGCTCGAAAGCGCGGTCGAGGATGTCTTCGGGGTTCAGGGAACCCCGCTCGCGCCGGGGGCGCCTGTCCGTGGTTGCTCGTTTCGTCATCTGTGGCCACCTTCGTGGAGTCTTTGGTGTGGGGGCTATATCGGTGCGCGGCCTTTGTTATTTACCACAGTAACCATTACCGATGGAGTTTCCGCTGCCCGGCACGCGGGCGCGTGGCCCGCGGAGGTGATCGCCCGAAATAAATACAGTAACATTCACGGGATGATATTCAGTGGAGCGCGCGGCGCAGGTGCCGACCTCGGACGGAGATCGTGGTTGTTCGCTCCCGCCGACAGCGAGCGGAAGACGACGAAAGCCGCGGCGAGCGCGGCCGATATCGTGATCCTCGATCTCGAGGACGCGGTGGCCCAGGATCGCAAAGCCCACGCACGCGCCCAGTGCGCGGAATTCCTGGCCGACTGCCCCGTCGCGGAGCGGCGGCGGCTGTGGGTCCGGGTGAACCCCTTCGACAGCCCGCACACCCTGACCGACCTGGCGGCGGTGCTGCCCGCCCGGCCCGGCGGCATCATGCTGCCCAAAACTCGTGGCGGCCAGGACCTGCGGACACTGGACAACTATCTATCCGCTCTGGAAGTGGCGGGTGGAACACCGGCCGGACACACCGCGGTCGTCGCGCTGGCCCCGGAGACCGCCGAATCGGTGCACACCATGGGGACCTATCGAGATGCGCCCCGGTTGGCCGCGGTCACCTGGGGTGTCGCCGATCTCGCGGCCGAGATCGGCGCGGCGGCGGTGAGCGGCGCCGACGGACGGTTCGGTCCGGTCCTCGAGACGGCGCGCAGCCTGTGCCTGTTCGGCGCCGCTGCCGCCGGCGCGGTCGCCGTCGACACCATCCACGCCGACTACCGCGACTCCGCCGGGCTGCGGGCGCGCTGCCTCCGTGCCAGGCAGGACGGCTTCGGGGGCATGCTGGCCATCCATCCGGACCAGGTCGAGATCATCAACGACGCGTTCGCGCCGACCGAGGCCGAACTGGCCGCCGCCCAGGAGATCGTGGATCTGTTCGCCGCCGACCCCGCGGCCGGGGCGATCGGCCATCGCGGTGCCCTGCTCGACCGGCCGCACCTCGCCCGGGCCCAGGCGCTGCTCTCGCGGCGACGCCCGAGCTGACCGGGTCGTCCGCTCGGGCGCGCGGATCAGATATCGGCCGCTGCCTTCCGCGATTCCGTGATGGACGGGGTGGAGAGCCCGATCAGGTCGCGCAGGACCGCGGTGGTGTGCTGACCCAGCGCCGGAGCGATCCGGGCGGGCAGGTGCGTCCCGTTGATCGACACCGGTGCGCCGGGCGCGAGATAGGTGCCGATGCCGGGCTGATCCAGGGGCGAGAACAGGGGATTGGCGGTGACTTTCGGGTCGGCGGCGACTTCACCGAAGGTCCGGTAACGCTCCCACAGCACGGATGTCCCCGCCAGTCCGGCGGCGATCTGCGCGCCGGTGTGGGTACGGAACCACGGGGTGAAGAGACCGGTGAGTGCTTCGCGATGACGGTAGCGATCTCCTTCGTCGGCGAAGTTGGCCGCGAGCGCGTCGGCGAGCGCGTCGACGACGTGGCCGGTTCCGGTGAGCTCGGTGAGATCCCGGAAGTGCCGGGCGGTCAGTGCCACCACCATGAAGGTCGCGCCGTCGGTTCCGGTGAAATGTCCGCCGAACTGGCCGTAGACGGCGTTGCCGAGCCGGGGGCGGGTGCGCTCGCACACCATGGCCTCGGTGAGGAACCCGAGGTTGCCCGCGGTGGCCAGGGCGACGTCCTCCAGTGGCAGCGAGATCCGGCTGCCCTCCCCGGTGGCGTCGCGGTGCCGGACCGCGGCGGTGATCGCGAGCGCCGCGTACAGGCCGCAGAGCAGGTCCCACACGGGCACCACATGATTGACCGGTTCGGCGTGGTCGGCCGGTCCGGTGACGAGGGGGAAGCCGGTGGCCGCGTTCACGGTGTAGTCGACGGCGGTCGACCCGTCCGCGCGGCCGAGGATTTCGAGATGGATCAGATCGGGCCGCAGGGCGGCCAAGGCGGCATGGCTGTGCCAGTCGCGGCCGGACACGTTGGTCAGCAGGATTCCGCCCGCGGGGCCACCGGCCGTGATCAGCCGGCTGATCAGCTGCTGTCCCTCCGGCGATCGGAGATCTGCGGTGACCGAGTGTTTGCCCTTGTTCAGGCCCGTCCAGTAGATGCTGGCGCCGTCATCGGTCAACGGCCACCGGTGGACATCGGCGGCACCGCCGAGCGGGTCGACCCGGATGACCTCGGCGCCGAGCTGACTCAGAGTCATCCCGGCCAGCGGTGCAGCCACGAAGCTGGAGATCTCGACGACCCGGACCCCGGCCAAGGGCTGTGTCGCGGACTGCTGATCCTCGCTCACCGACCAGCTCCTTCCGGCTGGGGGGACTGCAGCAGGGTGCGGAGACCACGGATGTCGACCTTGCCGGTCGCGCCGCGCGGTATCCGCTCGGGCGAATCCGTCAGCACCCACACCGTGGGTATCTTGAAGGCGCTCAACGACTCCCGGACTTGGGCGCGCAGTCCGTCCGGCGTGGCCGAGCTGTCGCAGACCACGAGCGCGCCCACGCGTGCGCCCTGTTCGCCCGCGACATCGGTCACGCACGCATCGATGACGCCGTCGAGACCGCGCAGCGCCCGCTCCACCTCGCTGGGATACACCGTCGCGCCGCTGACCTTGAACATGTCGTCGGCACGGCCGTGATAGAAGAGGAAGCCCCGGTCGTCGACACGGCCGAGGTCGCCGGTGCGGTAGAAGCCGTCCGGTGTCATGAATTCGGCGCGCTCGCGCAGGCACATCCCGCGCAGCAGATGAGGTCCGCGCAGTTCGATGACACCCACGTCGCCGGCAGGCACCGCGGATCCGGTGTCCTGGTCGGTGATCCGGAGCTGTGTCCCGGCGAACGGCTGCCCGCAGCTGCCCCAGGCCGACGCGGGCATATCGGTATGCGCGGGATACCCGCTGTACGGGCCGAACGATTCGGTCATGCCGAACAGGTTGGCGCGCGCACCGGGTCTGGGCCGTAGCTCGGCGGGCAGCAACGCGTCCAGGCTGCCCGGCAGCAGCGTCGTGACGGCGACACCGTCGGTCTCGGCCACCCGGGCAAGGGCCTCGGCCTGCTCGGGCCAGCCACGGAACAGCGTCACCCGTTCCCTGCGCAACAGCTCGAGGGTAGCCGGCGGGTGGGGGACGGCTTCGGTGACGAGCGTGGCACCGGCGAGCAGTGCCGAGAGCACGCCGCCGCCGAGGCCACCGACCCAGAAGAACGGCATCGGCAGGTAGAGGCGGGTGCTCGCGTCGATGGCGCGGGCGGACAGGCCGGCCCGGACGGCGCCGAAAGCACTGCCGTGGGAGTGCAGGACTCCCTTGGGCATGCCCCGGCTTCCCGACGTGAACAAGATGGCGAAGGTATCGGCAGCCGACACGGATTCGGCCAGGGCTGTGGAGATTCGGACCGCCCTGCCGGTCGGCTTCGCGGTCAGGAGCCGATCCGCGGTCCAGATCTGCCTGAGCGCCGGGAGCGACGAATCGGGTGCGACCGCGCCGTCCTGGTGAGCCGGTGGGAGATCGTCGAGATAGTTCCGGCCGCGGAACTCCGGCACCGTCACCACGATCCGGACCGCGGCGACGCGCAGCTGGGCACGCAACTCCGGCGGGCGCAGCAGCGTGCTCAACGGGACCAGGGTCGCACCGATCCTGGTGAGCGCCACAGCGATCCGGACCCAATCGATGCCGTTGGGCAGGAGCAGCCCCACCCTGGTTCCCTTGCCGACACCGGAATCGACGAGCACGGCGGCGAGTTCCCTTGTCGCCGAGTCGAGCTCGCCGTAGGTGAGCCGGCCACCGGGTTCGATCACCGCCGGAACACCGCCGAACCTCTCGGCCCGATCGCGGACGAGCCGGTCCATGGTCGTGGCGGGATGCTCGCCCGGGTGCGCCCGCGGTGACGGCTCGATACCGCGACCCACCGGGTGGAATACGCCGTCATCGTCGCGATGGACGAGTTCGCCTGTGTGGAACCACTGGTCGGGATCGAAGCACTCCTCACGGCTTCGCCGATGGTAGTTCTGCATGACGAACGGTCCGCGGAAACAGAACTCGCCGACCACTCCCGAATCGACCTCGGCGCCGGTATCGGGGTCGAGGACCGCTGTATCGAAGCCCGGCATCGGCATTCCGACGGCTCGGCGCTCGTCCCCGTGCCACAGAACCGAACCGCCCGCTTCGATCGAGCCCGGCCCCTCGGAGCAACTGGCGGGGGCCTGCGTGGGAGCGCCGAGGCTGTGACGTTGCAGCGTCGCGCCGGCGAGCACGGCGGGCAGCAACCCGGACAGGATTCCGGCGGGGGAGGGAATCGGGTGATCGGTACGCAGCACCGACTCCCCGGTCAGCCCACCCGTCCGGTTGCGCACGCGATGACCACCGAGCAGAGAGCCATGGGTATGCACGGCACCGGTGAGCGAGTCGGTCGAGGGCAGATAGAGCAGGCACAGCGGATCAGCGCCATGGACATCGTCTTCGAGCGCGGCGAGCTGTTGGTCGTCGACGTCGTCGGCCCATCGGTGGACGTCCGGGGCGTACCGCGCCGGTGTCGTGCTGTCGGTGATCACGTGGCGCAACTGTGGTGCCGCCGTGCAATACCACCTCCCCTCGGCGTCGAATTCCGCGCCGCACAGGGCCTCCGAGACCACCCTGGCCGCACTCGGCAGGTGATCTTCCCGCGCCCGCAGGAGGATCCGGGCATCACTGTGGGCCATCAGATTCCGGATCTCGACGGGGCCGGCGGAGGCGGGTAGCGGGACGGCGACGGCTCCGATGCGCGCGGCGGCGAGCAGCGCGACAACGAATTCCGCCCCGTCCGGGTACAGCAGCCCGACATGTACGCCCTTGCCCGCGCCGAGCCCGGCGAGACCGCGGGCGAGCAGTGCCGAACGATGCTCCGCGGCACCGAAGGTCAATTGCTCGCCGCCCCGATCGAGCAGCGGCCGGTCCGGGAACGCTTGCGCGTGCGCGCGCAGCACTCCGCCCAGTGTCGTGGGTTCTGCGCCGGGTGCTCGTCGTGTCGGCTCCACCTCGGTACCGCCTTCCATCCAGGTTCTCCTGTCTAAGGGCTGCTTCGCGTGGCGATGGCCTGCTGGGCGCGGTCGAGCACCGAGGCCAGACCCCACTCGAAGTTGTGGTCGTCGGGTGCGCCGGAGCGGCGTCCCTCCGCCATGGCCGCGGCGAGCAGCGGTGTCGTTTCGGGCTCGATCCGGATCACGTCGTAGTACGCGGCGGCCTCGCTGCCCAGCTCCTGGTTCTTGTCGTGCAGGCGCTGGAGCACCACCGATCCCTGGACGTGCAGGTTGACCGCCGAATAGACGGTGAACGCGTCGTCGAGCGACAACCCGGCGCTGACCAGGTTCGCCACGGTCCGCTCCACCTGTTCGGCGCCGAGTCGCGCCGCGTGCTGGCTCAGCGCCGAGCGGATCAGGACCAGGTCGCACAGGATCGGGTTGTCGAGAAAGGTGCGGCGCATGATCCGCGCGTGCCGGGCCAGCGAATCCCGCCAATTGTGCGGCTCGACCGAGGGAAAGGGCACCGCGTACAGGTAGCGGCGCAGCGCGCGGTCGGTCATCGCGTTGAGCAGATCGTCCTTCTTGCGGAAGTACCAGTAGATGCTGGTCACCCCGACATCGAGGTGTTTGCCCAGCAGCGGCATGCTCAGGCCGTCGACGGTGACCTGCTCGGCCAGTTCGAACGCGCCGTCGATGATGTCCTCCGGATTGAGGGAGCCACGTTCGCGCCTGCGTCGCGGTGCGCTTCCCTGACGGCCGCTCACGCGGTGACTTCCGGGGCGCGGGTGTAGCGCGGTTCGCGCTTCTCCGCGTAGGCGGCGAAGGCCTCGAGCACGTCCGGTCCCGCGAGATTGGCGCTCGCCGCCGACGCTTCGGCGTCGAGGGCTTCCAGCAGGGTTCGACCGGTACCCGTGTTGAGCAGGTCCTTGGTCTGCCGGAGCGCCAACGGCGGACCGGCGGCGAGGCGCTGGGCCAACTCGGTCGCGACGCCGTCGATCGTGTCTGCGGTGTGCAGCCAGGTGACCAAGCCCAGTTCGAGGGCTTGCGTTCCGTCGATCATCTCCGCCAGCAAGGCGAGGCGTTTGGCCTGCTGGAGGCCGACCAGTCGGGGCAGCAGCCAGGAGCCACCACAGTCCAGCGACAGCGCCCGGCGGGCGAAGATCTGGCAGAACCGCGTCTCCGGTGTCGCGATCACGAGATCGCAGGCCAGCGCGAGGTTCCAGCCCGCGCCGACGGCGACGCCGCGAACCTTGGCCAGGGTCGGCACCGGCAGTTCGTGCAGCAGGCGCACGGTGTCGTTGATGGTCGCGAGTTCCGCGCGGGGATCGGGGAATTCGTCCATGCCCTCGGCATCGGCGATATCGGCACCGGCACAGAATGTTTCGCCGGAGCCGGTGAGGACCACGGCGCGGACCGTGTCGTCTCCGGCGATGTCGCTCAGCGCTGCCCGCAGCGCGTGCCACAGCGGGAAGCTGATCGCGTTCTTGCGGTGCGGGCGGTTCAGCGTCAGAGTGCACACCCCGTCGGTCTGTTCGATGAGCAAGGTGGGTTCTGCGGTCACTGGATCGTCCTTTCGTCGTTGTTCCCGGCGGGCCCGAGCGCGCCCCGGCTGCGGAACTCCTCGATCTCGTCCGGCGTGAAACCCGCTCTTACCAGCACGGATTCGGTGTGCTCACCCAGTGCGGGTACCGCGCCCATCGGCGGCTCGAAGCCGGTGATGACCGGTGGTGGCAGCAGTGCGGTCACCGGACCCGCCGGGGTCGGGACGGCGCGCCAGCGTCGGCGTGCGGCCAGGTGCGGATGCGTGAGGACCTCGCCGGGCGTCCGGAACCGGGAATTGCCGATACCGGCCGCATCCGCCCGCTCCTGCACGGCGTCGGCCTCGTGGCGGCCGCACCAGCGGGCGATCTCCCGGTCGAGTTCGTCGCGCAGCCGCACCCGGTCGGCATTGGTGGCGTACCGGAGGTCGGCGGCGAGGTCCGGACGGTCGATCAGGTCGCGGGACAGGCGCTGCCATTCGCGGTCGTTGGTGGTGCCGAGGACGACTGTCGCGCCGTCGGCGGTGCGGTACGCGCCGTAGGGGGCGACCGCGGGCGAACTCATGCCCAACGGCTGCTGGTCGACCCCGGTGTGGCGGGTGTAGGTCAGGTGGTAGCCCATCAGCTCGGCCGCGGTGTCGAACAGGCTCACCGACGCGCTGGCGGGCTCGGCGGATCGACCGGCGGGAGCACGTTTGGCGTAGAGGAGCGCCAGGATCGTGAGCGCGGCGTACAAGCCGGAACTCACATCGGCGATGGGCGGTCCGGGCTTCGCCGGCGCGTCCGCTGTGCCGGTGACCGCGCAGGTGCCCGACTCGGCCTGGATGAGCAGGTCGTAGGCCCGTTTGTGCGACAGTGGGCCGCCCGCGCCGTAGCCGTCGATCTCCATCACCACGAGTTCCGGGAACTCCGCCGTCAGCCGCTCGGCCGACAGCCCGAGGGTGGCCGCCGCGCCCGGTGCGAGGTTGGACACGAAGACATCGGCGGTCTCGAGGATCCGCCGCAGGATCGCGCGGCCGTCGGGATCCTTGAGATCCAGCGCGACTGATTCCTTGCCCCGATTCGCCCAGACGAAGTGCGCGGCGAGGCCGTGGACGACATCGTCGTAGTGCCGGGCGAAGTCGCCGCCGGCCGGATTCTCGATCTTGATCACCTGGGCGCCGAAGTCGGCGAGGACGCGCGTGCACATCGGCGCCGACACCGCCTGCTCCAGCGCGACCACGGTGAGCCCGGACAGCGGTCCTTGCGGTCCTGCCTCGTCGGAAATCTGCACAGCTGACCTCGTTTGCGTCGATGGGCCGGTGACATCGGCCGCGAAGGTATCTACTGTAACGTATACAGTAGTAAGAACCGCACGGGCTACTGTCGTCTGGTGTCCGTGTGGCGTCACGGCGGCGCGAGGATCGGTGAGGCAGAGGTTGTCAGTGATGAAGTATGTTCTGGAGTACCCCGGTGAGCGTCCCGGTGCCGCGGAGGAATTCCTGCATCCCGCGGTGATTCGCGAACTCACGGTCGCGGCCGAGGAGTGCGGATTCGCCGCGGTGGCGCTGAGCGAGCACCCCGCGCCGTCGCTGAAATGGCGGCACAGCGGTGGGCACAACACGCTGGACCCGATCGCGGCGCTGAGCTACATCGCCGGCGTGACCTCGCGGATCCGGCTGCTCACCAACCTGTACGTGCTCCCTTTCCGCAACCCGTATCTCGCGGCCAAGGCGCTGGGAAGCCTGGACGTCGTCTCCGGCGGCCGGCTGATCGCCGGTGTCGGAGCCGGATACCTGCGCGCGGAGTTCGCCGCGCTCGGCATCGATCACGCACGGCGGGGCCGCCTGCTCGACGAGTCGCTCGAGGCGATGTGCCGGATCTGGTCCGACCCCGGATCTCCGGTCGCCGGAGAAGGTTTCGGCGCGCCGGGACCGGTGTGGCTCCAGCGCCCGGTCCAGCGGCCCCATCCGCCGCTGTGGATCGGGGGCAACGGCGCCGCCGCCCGGCGCAGGGTCATCCGGCACGGTGCCGGGTGGATGCCCATCATCGCGGATCGAGGGATGGCCGCGGCGATGCGCACGACCGCGATCGAGAATGCCGAGGAGTTCAGCGAGGGCGTCGACGGTTTGCGTCGCGAACTGGCCGCCGCCGGACGTGATCCGGACTCCGTCGACATCCAGATCGTCTGCCCGGTGATCGATTTCGCCGACGGCTCCTCGGTGCGGACCGGGATAGATGTCCTGGAGGACCTCGGGAAGCGCGGCGCCACCTGGGCCGTCGTGCATGCCGACAGCACGAGTCCCGATGCCGCGGCCCGGTCGATCCGGGCGTTCGCGGACTCGGTGATCGCGCGGTAGACGCGCCATGGAAATCGTCACAGCGAACCGAAGATGGAGTGTGTCATGACCGCACAGGTGCCAGCCGAGCTCGCGGACCTTCTCCGGCGGCCGATCGTCGGTGTTCTCGGAACGGTCGCGCCGCACGGTGCTCCGGATCTGTCGCCGATGCGGTTCAAATGGGACGGTGCGCATCTGCGGATGAGCCACACCATTCCGCGTCGTAAATTCACCAGCCTGCAAGCGAATCCGAACTACTCGTTCCTGATCACGGATCCGGATGCTCCGTCGCGATGCCTGGAAACCCGGGGGTGGCTGGTCACGGTGCTCGGGGACGAGAAGGGCGAGTTCTACCAGGAGCTGAACGAACTCTACGGTGACGCCGGAGGCGGACTGCCCGACGACGTCTACGACCGTGTCGTGCTGATTCTCGACGTCACCAGGTTCGTGGCCAAGTAACACGGCCGCCCGTCCCAGCACTGTTGTTGCGGTGCTGGGACGGGCGGCGCCGATGCGGTGGGTCCGCTGGGTCAGTCCAGCGTGACCTTCGCGCCGATCAGCTCGAGTGCGTTGTCCCGCATCACCTTTCGGGTGTCCTCGTAGGAGAACTCCGGGAACTGCGGGATGTCGGCGGTGAAGGTGGTCGGATCGGCGAGACCCTCGCCGTGCGGCCAGTCGGAGCCGAACAGGATCTTGTCGACGCCGATCGTCTCGGCCAGCAGCTTCACGTCGTCCTCGTAGTAGGGGGCGATCCAGACATGGTTCTTCAGCTGCTCGACCGGGTCCTCCGTGAAGTGGTACGGCGCGGTGTTCGCCGCCTTCTTGAGGCGCTTGATCAGGCGATGGACGAAGTATGAGCCGTTCTCGATGCTCGCGACCTTGAGCTTCGGGTGCCGGGTGAAGACCTGGTGGACGATCATCGAGGCGATGGTGTCGTGGATCGCGCGGTCGTCCAGGAGGATCTGATCCAGCGGATCCTTCTTGCCGAACCCCTCGAATTGGGCCTTGCCACCCCACAGCGCGTTGATCGCGAGGTACCCACTGTCGGACAGATGGAAGCCGACAGGCACCCCGGCCTCGGCCAAGCGGGCCCACACCGCGTCGTGCAGCGGGTCGCCCAGCGATCGGGGGTGCGTGACGCCGGGCACCGGCGCCGGGCGGACCAGGACCATCTTGGCACCCCGGCTCAGCACGAACTCGACCTCTTCGACCGCGGCCACCGGGTCGGCGAGCGAAATGATCGGCGCGGCGATGATCCGATGGTCGGGCCGGTCGAATCCCCAATCCTCGTCGAGCCACAGATTGAAGGCGTGCAGGGAGGCCATTGTCGCGGGGATGTCGTGCTTGAGGGCTTCCTCGACCCCGCAGGCGAAGGTGGGCAGCATGAAAACGGTTTCGAGCTTCTGCCTGTCCAGGACCGGTACACGCGCGTCGCGCTGCTGGTATTCCGGGTGGTCGGCCAGGCGATCGACTTTCATCAACGAGGCGGGATCGACGCCGTCCGGGATCTCACCGCGGAACAGCAGATCGAGGCAGCCGGGTTCGATGATGGGGTCGAACGTCGGGTTGGGGACGAAGTGATTGACCTTCCCGCCCATGATCGCGAGGGTGCGCTTGCCGTCCTGGACCATCTGCACTCCGCGCTGCCGGAATTCCTTGGGCAGGTGGCGGGTGAACGCGTCCAATGATTCGTAGTAGTGGTTGTCGACGTCGATGGCCAGATAGTCCAGCGTTGTCATTCCCTGTCCCTTCGTTACGGATACCGCCGTCGAGGCCTCGTGGCAGACCGTCGGAGACGCTGCGGTGGGTCATACTGTATCGCTTCCAGTATTGCATTTGGAACATCGGATGACGAGGTTTCCGGACCAGGCCGGGCGGGCGGTGATCGCTACTCGTGGTGATCCGGGGTCGCGTGATGGTGGTTCGGCGGCGGCGTGAGATCGTCGACCACCACCAGATTCCCGCCGGATCGTTTGGCCCGGTACATCGCCGCGTCAGCGGATTGCAGCAGTCGGTCCGGAGTCGGGCTCGGGCACTGTGCGCACAGCGTCGCGTCGAAGACGGCCACGCCGACGCTCGCGGTGACCACCACACCGGCCGCCGGCGGTTCGGCGACCACTCGGCACAACCGCTCGGCCTCGATTCGAGCGGCCGCTGCGGCGATCGGGGCGGCCACTACGAATTCCTCTCCGCCGGTGCGTGCCACCACCGCCAGCGCACCGGCGGCGTCGCGCAAGCGGCGCGCGGTTCGTTCCAGGACGGTGTCGCCGATGCCGTGTCCCCAGGTGTCGTTGACGTTCTTGAACCGGTCGAGGTCGAAACAGATGACACAGATCGCGGGATTGCGGTCCATCAGTTGCGGCAGCCGGTTCTCCAGACCTCGGCGGTTGAGCAGTTCGGTCAGTGGGTCCGACAGCGACTCGGAGCGTAGTAGCCAGTAGAGGAGCTGGTATGCGGGCATCGCGCCGGCCACCGACGCGAGGAGGAGTGCGACCGCGACCGCCAGGTGGACATCGCCGCCGCCGGTGGCGATGCGCACCGACAACACCAGTACCGACAGCACCGACCAGGCCGAGTGCACGGCCAGCGCCCGCGCACTGTGGAAGAAGCTCAGGTAGCTGCCGGTGACCAGGAGCAGAACCGTGCCCATCGCCCCGAACAGCCGATCCTGCAACTGCAGGAATTCGACCGTGAACAGCACGTCGGCACAGGCGATCAACAACAGCGACTCGGTCCGGTTCGGCCACGGCAGCAGCCACCAGCGCACCGCCCACAGCGTCCCGGACAGCACGCCGATCGTCGAGGCGATACCGGGATCGCCGGGCGGACCTACCGGGGTTCCCGCGATCACCGCGCCCATCACCGCGATTGCCGCTCCAGCCCCGCCGATCAGCACTTTGAGCGGCCCCAGAGCCGACCGAGCCGCCAGGGTGCAGACCAGCCATCGGTAGTCGACCGGGTCCTTCCACCAGGCGCGCAGCATGCCGCCGCCCGTCATCGCCCCACCCTCGGTCCCCGACCGCGTTGCCGACTGTCGCTCGCGCCGTTTGGGAGAAGTCCGGAAATCCCACCAGCTCATCGGCAGTAGTCTAGGCCGCACCGATTCATGCCCGACCCGTGCGTGTGTGTCGCGGCCCACAGTCGACGTCTTCACTGCGTGCCCAGCCGATTGCGCAGCCTCACTACGCGACTGTGAATCCTGCCGAGCGGGGCCGATCGGCTTAGTTGGGTGGCTCTGGAAGATCGTCGAGTGCACAGAGCGCCCGACGCGCGGCGGTACTCACCCGGGGCGTCGAGTCCTCGATCAAACGACGCAGAACTGGCTTTGCTTCAGTCAGGCCGTGCTTACCGATCACCTTGGCCACCCATTCGCGAACCCGCCAGTGCTCGTCTTCTGCGGCCTCGGCCAAGTACGGAAATGCCTCGTCTCCCCATACCCAGAACAAGCCGCGGCCGGCCCAGACGCGTAGCCAGTACCGTTGGTGGGCCGGCATGCCGCGGTCGATCAAGTCCTGCCCCAGGGGACCACCAAGTGCGACAACGAGACCGATGTCGGAGTCGTCGCCGTCCAGCATTCGACTGCAGCCCTCGACGAAGGCGGTTCGCCCACGGCGCCGGCACTCGCGCTCGATGCTTTGTCGAGGGGTCGACTGCCATATCCGGGTCGGCATCGACTCAGTATCACCGGCGCCGCCGCGCATCGCCACCGCGCTTTCCGGCAGCCCGATGACGTGGTCGCCCTGCGCTGCTGCCAGGCGGATATCGCAGGCCGGTGCGAAGACGCAGCCGACAGGAAGCTGGGCATGAGCTGCCCCTGGTTGATGCTGCTGCTCATGCCGCCCGCTGAACATAAGAAATGGAAGTACTACAAGACAGTTTAGAAGTATATGGTGGTGAAAATGTGAGTTTCCGCTGGTACGGTGGGTTGGTGACCAGGCGGAGCTACAACCAGTACTGCGGTTTGGCGAGCGCGCTCGACATTGTCGGCGAGCGCTGGAGTCTGCTGGTGGTGCGCGAGTTGATGTCCGGCCCCAAGCGCTACTCGGATCTGGCCGCGGCGCTGGTCGGCATCGGCACCAGCATGCTCGCCTCCCGGATGCGGTATCTCGAGGCGGATGGGATCGTCGCCCGCCGTCATCTGCCGCCGCCCGCGGCGTCGCTGGTGTACGAACTGACGCCCGCGGGCCGGGAACTCGCCGAGGCGATGACGCCGCTGGCCATGTGGGGGGTGCGTCACCGTCTCGGCACGCCCCGGTTGCCGGAACAGGCCTTGCGGGCGGAGTGGAGTCTGGTCTTTCTCGCCGAAATGATGGACCGTGACGCGCTCGCCGGCGTGCGCGCGACCATCGAATTCCGGGTCGACGAGTCGATCGCGCAGATGCGGCTGGCCGATGGGCAGGTCGAGGTCCGGCCGGGTGCGGCGATCGGTGAGGCGGACGCGGTGGTGACGACGGACGTCGTGACACTGGCGGCGATCGGGGCCGCGCGGCTCTCCGCCGTCGACGCGATCGCCGCGGAACGCGTAGTCCTGGCCGGTGATCCGTCGGTGCTGCAGGTGCTGCTGGCGGCGTTGCCGTCCGCCCTGGTCTACGGGGAGGCGGGCGGCGACGGTTCCGCTGCCGCCCCCGAGGGCGAGCAGTGACGCTTCTAATTTAGTTCTTGAGTACTTCTAAAACTTATGTGATCGTGAAGGGGTCGGGTTGTCGAGGATCTAGGAGGGGATGATGGGCGTTATGAACGGCCTCGCGTGGGGACGGATCGCGCTGGGTGTCGTGTCGCTGGTGGCACCGCGCAGGTTGGCCGGTGCGTTCGGCGTCGCCGGCACACCGGAATCGGAGTACCTGACCAGGGTCTACGGTGCCCGCGCGATCGCGATGGGCAGCAACTATCTCGTCGGTACGGCGGCGGATCGTCGGCGCTGGCATCGCCTCGGCTTGGCGATCGACACGTCCGACACCATCGCCGGCGCCGTCCAGGTCTGGCGCGGTGGTGTCCCCGTGCGCGCGTCGATCGGGTTCCTCGCGCTCACCGGCGGTTACGCCGCGGCGGGTGCCTACGCGCTGAGTCGTGCGGGCGCGCCGGCCGGATCTCCGGGCTGACGGACGGTTCCCGGTCGACGAGCTCGCCCGGGAACCACCGACTACGGTGCAGGCAGGAGCTCGTCGCCGTAGATCTCGAGGCAGCGCAGGGCCAGTTCGATATGGACCCGGCGGTGCTCGATCTGGTGACCCATGCGACGCTCGGCCTGGTGGAGCCGGTAGCGGATGGTGTTCGCGTGCACGCCGAGCAGGTCCGCCGTCGCCGCGATACTGCCTCCGGCGTAGAGGAATTCGCGCACCGTATCGCGAAGTCGGGCGACCGGCTCGCTGCGCTCGGTGAGTTCGCCGAGTTCGCGCTCGACGAGCGCGCGCACGGCATCGATGTTCCCGTCGCCGGTGAGCAGGCACACCAGGTCGACGTCCTGGTAGGCGGTCACGGTGGCGGCGTGCGAGGCCGTGGTCGCGATCCGCTGTGCGGCACGTGCTTCCAGATGGCTGCGGCGGAAGCCGTCTACGCCGGGACTCGGAATGCCGACCGCGACATGGGTGTACGTGGTCGGCGGCGACGGGAGGTGACCGGTCTCCGGGCGGTGCGGTGTCCCCACCCAGGCCCACATGCCGTGGGTGCCGCTGCTGATCAGCAGTGGCGGTGGTGCGCCGAGCCAGTCGGCGATGTGCGTCGCGTGTTCGCGAAGCAGGTGCGTTGCCTGCCGGGCGGGCACCTCACCGTCGGTCCAGAGCACGAGCGCTGTCTGGAAATCGTCCATCGGGTGACCGAGATCGTCGGGCGAGTCGGCGGTCGGCGCCGGCTCGCCGTGCAGGATGGCCTGGACGGTCGCGGTGCGGTGGGCATCGGAGTCGTGGATGCGGTGCTCGCGCTCGTTCAGGTACGCGGCGACGATGTCGTCGAGACAGCTGTCGAGCCACAGCGTGCTGCGTTCCCAGAAGGTGACCAGTACGACCCCGCGCAGCTCGGAATCGGGAATCTGCTCGTTCAGTACGTGAGTGATGTACCGCCACAACCCGCGCTGGGCGGCACGATATGTCTTGAGCAGGATGTCCACGCCGTAGCCGCGGCGCGCCACTGTCCGCGCGCCGTCCACGGCCTCGGTGGGCGGCCGTGCCTCGAACCGGGTGTGCCCGACGACGGTGAGGAAGCTCAGCCAGTGCGCCCGGGTGGCCGCCCTGACCTCCCTGCGGAGTTCGGCGTCGGCGAGGAAGTGCGGAAACGTCTCCTGGATCGCGGAATCGACGGTGGACAGGATCGTCTCGCTCGCGGGCTCGGACCGCATCCGCAATGCGAACCCGGTCAGCCAATCGAGGGCTGTCGCCTGGTCCGCGACGGCGGCGCGGATCGGTTCCGGCGCGCGGGGGCGAGCTGTCCTCACTGCGCCGCGGCGTGGTCGAGCCGAGGCGCCTGTCCGGTGGGGGTGGTTGTGCTGTCGGAAGTAGCGGATGCCGGCATCACTGCACCATAGCCCAACCGGACTCGACTGTCCGGATGTTTGGGATTCTCACAGTTCCGGGCACGCGGTATTGTGCGGGCGCATCAGTCGCGCGACCACATTTGGAGGGGAAAACAACTTCACGACGCACGGTTGGTGCTGCCGTACTTCGCTGCTACATTCGAAACGGTCGATGTCGAGTGGAAGTGGGAGGCCCTGGGCTCCCGTCGTTTCTCGGAAATCGGGAGATGGTGAATTCGACACCTGTTTCCGCGGCGATAGGCAAAGGCGGGAAACCGTCGATGCGCTTTTCGGTATGACCGCGCGGGAGAAGTCGATCGGCGCGGTCTGTCGCCCGGTGCGCGTGCTGTGCGCGTGCGCCGCCCGGCTGACGATTCGCGACCGGGCGGGGCTCGCCTGTGGGTAGCGTTGTCCGGATGAGCTCGCCACGTCGTGTCAACAGGGGGCCTGCCGCCGCCGCCGGGAATCGGGTCGCCCTCCTCGCCGCGGCGAAGACCACCTTCGCCGAACACGGCCTCGACGCGCCGCTGAACCTGATCGCGCGCACGGCGGGAGTCGGGCAGGGCAGCCTGTACCGGCATTTTCCGACTCGTGAGGCGATCATTCTCGCCGTTTTCGACGAGAACCTCGCCCAGTTGGAGGCGATGGTCGCGAAGACCGACTCGACGCTCGACGAGCTGCTGGCGGAGATCTTCGACCAGATCGTCGAGGTGGCGGTCTTGTTCGACCTGTTCCGTCTCGCCGACAGCAGCGACCCGCGGCTGGTGGAGATCATCGCCCGCCTCTACGCCCTGCTCGACGAGAAGCTCGCCGACGACAGCCGGCGGGGCAGCGTCCGCCGCGGGGTCACGGCGGAGGAGATCTTCCTGGCCGTGGGAATGCTGGGCGCACTGCTGAACAAGACGCCGGAACAGGACCGGGTGGTGGTGGCGGGCAAGTGCTGGGGACTGCTGTTGCGCGCGCTGTGTGAGTGAAAACCGGCACACTTGACGCCGTCGGGTGGTCCCGTTCACAATATGCCTCGGCAACCGGATATTCATGTCCGGTTGTGGTCGGGGGACGCGCCGGTGAAATCACCGGCGCGTCGGCGGCGACAATTTCGCGCATTGCGCCGATTCCGCACTCGGCCCGGTCGAAATGACGACCGGACATGGTCCGGTGTCAGGTAGCAGATTGCAGGGGAATTCTTGAAGAAAGCACGTACAGTCGCCCCGATGACGTCGGCGATTGCTGCGCTCGCGGTGGCATGCGCCTCGGCGACAGTGTTCGCGCCGCCTGCCCACGCGGTGTCGGACTCGTTCTACAGCTACCGCGGGGAGACGTCGCTGGCCGATGTCGAGCCCGGCACCGTCCTCGACACCAGGACCACGACCTATCACCTCATCGGCATACCCACGCCGATCACCGCGGTGCAGCTGCTGTATCGGACGACGGATGCCCAGTATCGGCCCAGCGCCAACGTCACCTCGATCCTGCTCCCGCCCGGCGGTGTTGATCCGGCGCGGGCGGTCGCCTACCAATCCTTCTACGATTCGCTCGATCCGGAGCACGGTCCCTCGCGATCGATCGCCGGCGACGTCAGCTTCGGCGGCATGGTGCTCACCTCCGAGGCCACGGTGATCGCCGACATCCTCGCCCGCGGCTACACGGTGATCATCGCCGATACCGAAGGGCAGCAGGCGAATTTCGCGGCGGGGCCCGAATACGGGATGAACACCCTCGATTCCCTCCGCGCGGCCGTGCGCTCGGCCGAGACCGGACTCACCGCGCAGACGCGCATCGGTCTGGTCGGCTACTCCGGCGGCGCGATCGCGACCGACTGGGCCGCGGCGCTGGCGCCGGACTACGCGCCGGAGGTGAACGCGAAGCTGGTCGGGGCGACCCAGGGCGGTCTGCTGGTGAATCCGGCGCACAACCTGCGCTACGTCAGCGGCAGTCTCGGCTGGTCCGGTGTCGCCGCCATGGCGATCATCGGTGTCGCGCGGTCCTACGACATCGACTTCACGCCCTATCTGAGTGACTACGGCACCCGGGTGGTCGCCGCACTGCGCGACGCCTCGATCGGCAATGTGATCTTCCAATACCCCGGCCTGACCTGGCAGCAGCTGGTCAAGCCCGAGTACGCCGACCCGAATTCCGTTGTGCCGCTGGTCGAAGCGGTCGACAGGGTCAACCTCGGCTACGCGCCGACGCCGACCATCCCGCTGTACATCGCCCAGGGCGCCAACGGGAATCTGGAAGGCACCGACGGCGGCAAACCTACCGTCGGCGCCGGTGACGGTGTCATGGTCGCCGGCGACGTCCGCAGTCTCGCCCGCAAGTACTGCGCGGACGGTAACCCCTACGTCGAGTACCGGCAGTACGACGAACTGAGCCACATTCCGACCCTCGCGGCATGGAGCGTCGGTGCGATCTCGTGGATCGACGCGCGCTTCGCGGGCCTGCCCGCGGGCTCTAGCTGTGGTTCCATTCCCGAGGGCAATCCGCTCACCTCGGACCTGTGACGGTCGGGGCCGCCGGTCGGGTGAGACCGGCGGCCCCGATCCTCAGACCGACACGGTGGTGTCGGCGCGCCGAGCGGGATCGATCGCGGCGGCGCGGGCCAGCGTCGCCCGCGCCATCTTGATGTGCGCGGCGTCGACGAGCACGCCGTCGACGCCGACGGCGCCGCGTCCAGCCGCCTCCGCCTCCCGGTAGGCGGCGATATTGCGTTCTGCCAGCGCGATTTCCGCCGCGGTGGGGGAGTAGGCGGCATTGGCGATCGGCACCTGGCTCGGGTGGATCGCCCATTTCCCGGTGTAGCCGAGCAGTGAGGCCCGCTGGGCGTCGCGCTCGTAGCCGGCGAGGTTGCCGTAGTCGGGGAACGGCGCGTCGATCGCGTCGATACCCGCGATGCGGGCCGCGACCAGCACCTTGTTGCGGGCGTAGTGCCAGAAGTCGCCGGGGTAGTCGCCGAGCGGTTCGAAATTCGTGTCCACCCGGGCGCCCTGGGACAGCGAGAAGTCTCCGACCCCGAAGATCAGGGCGTCCACCCGGGGACTGGCGACGGCGATCGCCTCGGCGTTGGCCAGTCCCTCGACCTCTTCGATCAGCACCTCGAGCCGGATCTCGCGCTCGAGCCCGAGTTTGTCCTCGAGCTGGGTCAGCAGCACGTCGACCCACCACACATCGCGGGCGGTGCGCGCCTTGGGCACGACGATGGTGTGCAGGTGGGCGCCGGCGCGGCTGACCACTTCGATGATGTCGTCGTGGCACCAGCGGGTGTCGAGGGCGTTGATCCGGATCGCGGGAACCGTACGGCCCCAATCCAGGTCGGTCAGTGCCGAGATCGCCTTCTCCCGGGACTGCTCCTTGAGTGCTTCCGGGGTCGCGTCCTCGAGATCGAGGAATACCAGGTCCGCGCCGCTGGCCAGGGCCTTGGCGAACATGTGGTCGTTGCAGGCGGGCAAAGCGAGTTCGGAGCGCCGGATCAGCAAGGTCATCGTGGAATCCTTTGTCGTGGGGAAAGACTCACAGCACGCCGCGGCGGTGCAGGTCGTCGATGGTCGCGGCGTCGAGGCCGAGCAGCTCGCCGTAGACCTCGGCGTTGTGCTCGCCCAGCCGGGGCCCGAGGTGGGATACCCGGCCCTGCGCCGCGGAGAAGCGCGGCACCGGCGCCTGCACGGTCACGGTGCCGAGTTCGTCGTCGGCGACGGGCACGAACACCTCGCGGTGGCGCATCTGCTCGTCGCGGACGAGATCGGTGATGTCGTAGACGGGGGCCGCGGCCACCTGTTCGGCGTCGAAGACGCGCATGGCTTCGTCGAGGGTCTGACGCGAAACCCATTCCGCCACCACCTCGTCCACTTCGCGGGCTCGGGCGAGGCGGCGCTGTGGATCACCGAAGTCCGCATCGTCGACCAGATCGGCACGGCCGATCGCGTGGAACACCCGCAGGGCCAGCGCGGGCGAGCTGCCCGACATCGCCAGCCACTTGCCGTCGGCGGTGCGATAGGTGTTGCGTGGTGCGGAGATATCCCACCGGTTGCCCGCGCGCTGGGCCACGGTGCCGAGCTGGTCGTAGCTGAGCAGTGTCTGTTCCAGCAGCCGGGTGAGCGGGTCGACCAGGTTGATATCGATCAGCTGGCCGGGACCGCCGTGCACATCGCGGTGGTAGAGCGCCATGAGGACGGCATAGGCGGCGTTGAGCGAGGCGACGCCGTCGGCCAACATGAACGGCGGCAGCGTCGGTGGGCCCTGCGCCTCGCCGGTGATGTGGGCGAAGCCGCTCATCGCCTCGCCCAGCGTGCCGAAGCCGGGACGTTCACTCTTGGGGCCGGTCAACCCGAAGCCGGTGATGTGCAGCATCACCATGCGTTCGTTGACCGCACGCAGACTCGCGTAGTCCAGGCCCCACGTGCGCAGGGTCTGCGGCCGGGTGTTGGTGACCACGACGTCGGCGGTCGCGACCAGCTTGCGCAGCAACTCCTGACCTTCGGCGACGCGCAGGTCCAAGGTGATCGAACGTTTGTTGCGCGACACCGACTTCCACATCAGCCCGACGTCGTTGCGCTGTGCGCCCCACGTCCGGATCGGGTCACCGCCGGTGGGTTGCTCGATCTTGATCACCTCGGCGCCGAATTCGCCGAGGTAGGTGGCGGCCAGTGGCGCCGCCGCGAGCGTGGCGAGATCGAGCACCCGCACGCCGTCGAGCATGGCTTGGTTCATCTCACACCACGGTGCTCGCTGGCCGGGTGGGCGCGGGCCGGGACAGGCCGAGATGCTCACGCAGGGTCGTGCCCTCATAGGCGGTGCGGAACAGACCGCGCTGCTGCAACCGGGGTACCACCATCCGCACGACGTCCTCGAACGAGCCGGGCATATGCGTGGCCGCCAGGACGAAACCGTCACAGGCCTCGCCGTGGAACCACTCGGCCATCTGGTCGGCGACCTGTTCGCCGGTGCCGACGAACCGCGGCCCCTGTAGCAGCGTGGCGCGGTGGCCCGCCAGATCTCGCACGGTGACGGTGCCACCGATGTGGGTGCGCAGATTCTGCACCAGACCGCGGATACCCGAGACCGAGGCGATCAGCTCGTCGGTGACCGGGTCGTCCAGATCGTGTTGCGCGAAGTCGTAGTTCATCAACTCCGAGAGCAATGTCAGCGACGCCATCGGATGGACCAAGTCCTCGAGCAGCATCGCCTCACGTTCCCTGGCGTGCTGCTCGGACTCGCCGACCACCGCGTAGGCCATCGGGCAGATGCGTACCGAGGCAGGATCGCGGCCCGCGTCGGCGATCCGGGCCTTCTGGTCGGCGTAATGCGTGCGGGCCACTTCCAGGCCGGGGTCGCCGGTGAAGATCAATTCGGCCCAGCGCGAAGCGAATTCGCGGCCGCGACCGGACGAGCCCGCCTGGATGATCACCGGTCGGCCCTGCGGTGTGCGCGGCACGGTCAGCGGTCCGCGCGCGGAGAAGAAGCGCCCCTCGTGCCGCAGTTCGTGCACCTTGGCCGGATCGGCGAAGTAGCCCGCGGCGCGGTCGTGCACGATCGCGCCGTCGTCCCAGGTGTCCCACAGGCCGGAGACCACCTCGAGGAATTCGTCGGCGCGGTCGTAGCGCTCGTCGTGCCCGAGGTGGGCGTCCACGCCGAAGTTCTGGGCCTCGCTGTCGTTGACCGAGGTCACCACGTTCCACGCGGCCCGGCCCGCGGAGAGGTGATCGAGGGTCGCGAAGGTGCGCGCGACGTGGAAGGGCGCGTAGTACGTCGTGGAATACGTCGCACCCAAGCCGATGTGGGAGGTGCTCTGCGCCAGGACGCCGAGGACCACCCCCAGGTCCAGCTTCACCGGGCGCGCGCCGGTGCGCACCGCTTCCTCGACCGAGCCGCCGTAGATGCCGGGCATGGCCAGCCGGTCGTCGAAGAACATCAGGTCGAAACAGCCCTCCTCCAGCTGCCGCCCGACCTTCGCGTAGTACGACGCGTCCAGATAGCCGTGCTCGGTGGCCGGGTGCCGCCAGGACCCCGAGTAGACCGAGGTGTTGCCCGCCTGCATGAACGCGACCAACGTCATCCGGTCGCCGTGCCTCATCGCCATAATTGGAATGTAACATCTGACATATCAGATTTCAAACCTGGTACCTCTGGCCTGTTAAGCTTCGCGAATGGCAACCGACATCGCCGGGACCGTTCGCGAACGAGCGGCCCGAGAGCTGCGCGATCGCATCCTCACCGGGGCTCTGCCCGCGGGCACGCGGATCGACCTGGACGCCATCACCGACGAATTCGCCACCAGCCGTACGCCGGTGCGGGAAGCGCTGCTGGAACTGTCCTACGAAGGTCTGGTCCGCGTCGCGCCGCGCAGTGGGATCACGGTGATCGGGATCAGCCCGGCCGACATCATGGACAGCTTCACCATCCTGGGCGTCCTGACCGGACAGGCCGCGGCCTGGGCCGCGCAGCGCGCGAGCACCCCCGAGCTGGCGCACCTGCGCGAACTTGCCGCCGATGTCGCGTCCCGTTCCGGTGACGACTCCATCGGCGAAGCCAACTGGCGGTTCCACCAGGAAGTCCACCGGGCCGCGCACTCGCCGCGCCTGCTGACCCAGATCAAACAGGCTGTGCGGGTGGTTCCCTCGAACTTCTTGCGGCTGTTCCCCGAGCACGAACAGCACTCGCTCGACGATCACGATCAGCTCATCGACGCGCTCGGCGAGCGTGACGCAGTGCGGGCCAGGGCGATCGCCGAACGGCATGTGCTGGACGCGGGCCGGTCGCTCACCGAGTGGCTGGAGCAGAACGCCGGCGAGGCTGGGCAGTAGGCGACGAGTCCCACCTCGAACGTCCCGCGCCGGCCGGGCCGGTCAGCGTACCGAGGGGATACCCGCAGCGCCCCGCGCGGCCGCGAGTGAGGCTGCGTTGCTGCGGAATCCCTCGATCACCGGCACGGTGTCGGTCTCGGTCTCGGTCGCGGCCAGCGCGCGCTGCTTGAACGCCCGCGCGGCGGTGCTGAGGCGATGGCTCATCACGTCGACGCGGCGCTCGAACTCCGCGGGCAGTTGGCCCCACAGCACGATTTCGATCAGGTCGTGTTCCAGGCAGTTCAGGACGCCGTCGCGCACCCGGTTGTCGGATCGGAGCAGATCCGGTGCGACGGCCAGTGCGTCGGGCCAGGTGTGGTGCACCGGAACGGCAAGGGGTCCTTCGAGTTCGAGCACGCTCGCGCCGAGGATCTGCAACGGCAGCAGGTCGGTGACATCGGCGAGAACGGCGTTCACGTCCCAGCCTGCCATGGAGCGGTCGAACAGCCATCCGCCGGCGTGGGTGACCACTTCGCGGGCGTCGGTCGCCAGTACCGCCAGCCGGTACCGCAGCGTGTGTCGGTGCGCGTAGGCCCACCAGTCGACGATCGGTCCTGCGCCCTGGGCAACATCCACGAACAGTCCATTCCGAGAGATCGAAGCGCTTTTCAGCAGTCGTACTACAACTCCACCGGCCCTGCGGCGGGAAATCGGGAAGCTGTACGAACGGACAAATCTGGACGGTCGACCTGGTATGCGTCGAGCGGAGCGGCCGCCCCACTGGGAGAGAATGACATTTCCGAAAAATAGAATGAAACTCTTGACCGAGGGTTCGGTCCGGTGTTAAGCCTGTCTTCGAGACATGTGCCACGAGGGCTGTGATGCCGAAGGGGATGCGCGATGACGCTGCGATCGGTTCTGGACGAAATACGTGAGCGACCCGGAAAAGGTGAGGTCATCCCGATCATCGACCCGGTGACCGAGGAGCAGATCACCGAGTTCACCGACTGTGGGCCCGAGGCGGTGGACGAGGCGGTGACTCGGGCTCGGACCTCGTTCGAGGCCGGGGTCTGGCAGGGCCTGTCAGGCCGGGAGCGGGCCAAGATCATGTGGCGCATCGCCGATCTCATGGACGCGAACGCGCAAGAGCTGGCAGAGCTCGACTCGCTCAATACGGGAATGCCGCTCGCGCAAGCACAGATGATCGTTCCCACGTGCGCCGAGTTCTTTCGCTATTACGCGGGCTGGTGTACCAAACTCAACGGCTCGGCGTACGAGGTGCAGATGACCGGTGGCGTGTCCGGCGCCTACGCCGACATGCACGCCTACACCCTCAAAGAGCCCTACGGCGTGGTCGGCCTGATCTTCCCGTGGAACGGCCCGGTGTTCAACGCCTGCGCGAAGCTGGCCCCCGCGCTGGCCGCCGGTTGCAGCAGTGTGGTGAAACCCGCTGAGGAGACGCCGCTGTCGGCACTGCTGCTGGATCGGCTGATCGCCGAGGCCGGCGTGCCCGAGGGGGTGGTGAACCTGCTGACCGGTTACGGGCACACCGCGGGCGCCGCGATCACGGCGCATCCCGATGTCGAGAAGGTGGCCTTCACCGGCTCCACCGAAGTCGGCAAGCAGATCGTGCAGGCCTCGGCGGGCAACCTCAAGAAGGTGATGCTCGAGCTCGGTGGCAAGTCGCCGGTGCTGATCTTCGACGACGCCGATCTGGACATGGCGGTGCTGATGGCGGCGATGGGCATCTTCGTGCACTCGGGCCAGGGCTGTGTCTGCGGTTCCCGGATCTTCGTCCAGCGCGGGGTGTACGAGCGCGTCGTCGAGGGCATCGCGACCGTGGCGAACAACCTCAAGCTGGGCGGCCCGAAGGAAGATGGCAGCATGATCGGGCCGCTGATCAGCGCCAAGCAGCTGAACCGCGTCATGGGCTATATCGACGAGGGCAAGTCCGACGGGGTCGACGTGATCACCGGCGGGCATCGCCTCGACCGCAGTGGCTATTTCGTCCATCCCACCGTGCTCACCAATGTCGATCCCGCGACGAGCAGGCTCTACCGCGAGGAGATCTTCGGGCCGGTGGTGACGGTGCTCCCGTTCGACGACGAGGACGAGGCGGTGGCGCTGGCCAACGACACCTCCTACGGCCTGGCGGCCACGGCATGGACCACGAATCTCAGCCGTGCGCACCGGCTGGCCAAGCGGTTGCAGGCGGGCACGGTGTCCTTGAACTGCCAGCTGGTGTTCGATCACGGGGTGCCCTTCGGTGGCTACAAGCAGTCGGGTTGGGGTCACGAGTTCGGGCGCGAAGGCGTCGAGGCGTACATGAAGACGAAGTCGGTCTGGGCTCAGCTCTGAACGGGTGACGAGAAGCGGCGGCGGGTATCCCGGCCGCCGCTTCTCGCGTTACGCGTCAGTCCACGAACAGGTCGCGCGTCGGGTGCGCGCCACCGCCGTAGCGGGACAGGTCGTCGATCCCGGCGAACCGCGTGACCGCTTCCGTGTCGAGGAAGCACCGGCCGGTGACGACGCGCGCGGGCTGGGTGGTGATCGCCACGGCGGCGTCGGCCATGATCCGGGGGCTGCGGGCCGACGCGAGCTGGTCGGCGCCGTCCTCGAGTGCCGCGACGGCCGAGGTGGCGATGAACGTCTGCGGCCACAGACAGTTGAATCCGATTCCGGCATCGCCGAATTCGGTCGCCCATCCCTGACTCAGCAGCGTCATGGCGTACTTGGACTGGGTGTAGACGGGGTGCGCGCCGAGCCAATGCGGAGCGAGATTGACCGGGGGCGAGATGCTCAGCACGTGCGGGTTCGGCGACGTGCGCAGGTGTGGCAGGCAGGCCTTGGTGAGCAGGAACGTGCCGCGCACGTTGATGTCGTGCAGCAGGTCGAAGCGCTTGATCGTGAGTGCCTCGGTGCGCTCGGTGGCGATGGCGCCCGCGTTGTTCACGCACACGTCGATGCCGCCGAACCGCTCGATCGCGACGGCCACGGCGCGGGCCACATCGTCTTCCCTGCGGACATCGCCGACGACGGCGGCGGCCCGGCCACCTGCTGCTTCGACCTCGGCCGCGGCGGTGTGCACGGTGCCGGGCAGCCGCGGATGCGGCGCGTCGGTCTTGGCCAGCAGAACGACGTTGGCGCCCTGCTCGGCGGCGGCGACGGCGATCGCCGCGCCGATGCCCCGGCTGGCGCCGGAGACGAGGACGGTGCGGTCGCGCAGCAGGTGTTCCAGGTCGGGCATCATATTCTCCAGAGTTGGTATTGGTGTTCTCCAATTATGGAAGTAGCATATTCATTCACAGCGACCCATTTGGAGGAACCGTGCGTATCGGCGTGATGATCGGCCCGGAGCGGGGTGACTCCGGGCGCAAGCTCGAGCGCATGCTGCGCGATATCGCCTGGGCGGAGTCGGCGGGACTCGACACCGCCTGGATCCCGCAGATTCCCACCGACTTCGACGCGCTCATCACCGTCGCGGCGATGGGACTGGCCACCTCGCGGATCGAACTGGGCACGGCCGTCGTCCCGTTGCAGGCGCAGCATCCGGTCGCGCTGGCTCGCCAGGCACTCTCGGCGCACGCGGCGGCGGGCGGCAGGCTCGCGCTCGGGGTCGGGCCGTCGCACCACTGGATCGTGCGTGACATGCTCGGCCTGCCGTACGAGAAGCCGGCGGCCTACACCCGCGACTATCTCGAGGTGCTCGCGGCCGGTCTCACCGGCAGTGGATCGGTCGATGTCGAGAACGACACCTTCGCGGTGCACAATCCGTTGGATCTCGGCCCGGTCGCCCCGGTGCCGGTGCTTGTCGCCGCGCTGGGGCCGGTGATGCTGCGGATCGCGGGGGAGCAGGCCGACGGCACAGTCCTCTGGATGGCCGACGAACGCGCGATCGCCGAGCACGTGGTCCCGCGGATCACCAAGGCCGCCGCCGACGCGGGCAGGCCCGCGCCGCGCGTGGTCGCCGGATTGCCGGTGTGCCTGTGCGCGCCGGGGCAGGTCGACGAGGCGCGCGAGCGGGCGAATCGCATTCTCGGCGAGGCGGAGGTCTCGCCCAACTATCAGCGGCTGCTCGACCAGGGTGACGCGAGCACCATCGGCGATCTGTGCCTGGCAGGCGACGAGGACGCCATCGCGGCGGGCTTGCGTCGCTACGCCGAGGCGGGCGCGACCGACATCTCGGTGCGGCTGCTGCCGATCGGCGACGACCGCGATGCGCTGATCGCCTCCAAGCAGCGGACCAGGACGATGATCGCCGAGCTGGCCGCGCAGCTGCGCGGCTGACGACCCCGGTGGCGCCCGGAGCCGTTGTCCTGGGCGCCACCGGAACTCACTCGTAGTCGACGGTCAGGTCGGTGGAGTCGGGGACGGCCTGGCAGGTCAGGACGTAGCCGTCGGCGACCTCGTCGTCGGCCAGCGCGTTGTTCTGGCGCATGGTCGCCCGGCCCGCGGTCACCTTGGCGATGCAGGTCGCGCAGTTGCCCTGTTCGCAGGAGAACGGCGGGGTGAGACCACCGCGCCGGGCGCTCTCCAGCAGCGTTTCCCCCTCTTTGTGGGGCACCGACCGCCTCTTGCCGTTCAGGATCACCGTAACGGTTCCACCCGAATCCGGTGCTGCCGCAGGGACTGTCGGCGCGGTGCTCGCCGCGACAGGCGTGCGGAAGCGCTCACTGAACACCGCACCGGGTCCGGGGAGTGCGCGCTCCACCAGTTCCATGAACGCCTCGGGCCCGCAGATGTAGTGATCGCCGGGCGCGTCCGCGCCGACGAAGGCGCGGACGGTCGCGGCATCGAGATATCCGCGCTCGCTGTCGAGGTGGCGGACCACCTCGAGCCGGTCCGGGTAGCGGGCGACCAGGTCGGTGAGGGCGCCCGCGAACAGCATCGATGCCCGGTCGCGGTCCGCGCACAGGAGCCGGACCCGGCGGGTGGTGCTCGCCAGCGCCGCCTTGGTGAGCGACAGGATCGGGGTGATACCGCTGCCGCCGCTGAAGCCGAGCAGCGCGACCTCGGTGTCGCGCAGGCAGAACCGGCCCGCGGCCGTGGACAGCTCCACCTCGTCGCCCTCGGCGAGGGTGTCGAGCAGCCAATTCGACACGGCGCCGCCGGGCACGCGCTTGACCGTGGTCATCAGCTCGGTATCGGTCTCCGGCGCGCTGGACATCGAGTACGAGCGGAACAGTTCGGCGCCGTCCACGGTGACCCGGAACGTGCAGAACTGCCCCGCCCGGTAGCTCAGCGGTCCGTCGTGCGGGGCGAGCACGAAGGTCCGCGCGTCCGGGCTCTCGGCCACCACCCGGGTCACGGTCGCTCGCAGATATGAAGAGAGTGTCGCCATGGACCGCGTCCTCCTGGTATGAAGATTCTATCGAAATGAGAATAGTATTCTCTCTCATGAGACGGGAACCTTCCAAGATGGCCGATACCGTGCCCAGCGCGCTCGTATTCGAGGATCGGGCCTACACCGCTGACGAACTCGGCGCTCTCGCGGCCGGCCTGGGCGGCGAGCTCACGGCCCGGGGTGTCCGGATGGGGGACCGGGTGGCGCTGATGTCGTCGAATCGGCCCGAATTCGTCGTCGCGGTGCTGGCCGTGTGGCGGATCGGCGCCTGCGTCGTCCTGATCAGTCCGGCCTGGAAACAAGACGAGGTCGCGCACGCCGTGGCGCTCACCGCACCGGTCGCCGCGCTCGGCGACAGCCCGGTCCTCGGCGACCTGCTGCCGATGCGTCACCTCGACGACCCGATCGCCGCCTCGGAAGATAGTGCGGCCGAACCGGATCCGGCCGCGGACGCCGTCCTGGTGTTCAGCTCCGGTACGACCGGGATGCCGAAAGCGGTACGGCACACCCACGGTTCGCTCGCGGTGGCGGTGCGGCAGTGGACCGAGGTCCTCGGCCTCACCGGTGCCGACCGGATCCAGATCGCCACCCCGCCCTCGCACATCCTGGGCCTGCTCAATATCGTCACCGCTCTGCGGGCCGGCGCCTGGATGCGGCTGCATCGGCGCTTCGACCTGAACACCATGCTGTCCTGCGTCCAGGACGACCGGATCACCATCGAGATGGCCGTCGCGCCGATCGCGATCGCCCTCGCCGCCCACCCCGAACTCGAACGCTACGACCTGAGTTCACTGCGTTACATCATGTGGGGCGCCACCCCGGTGACGGCGAGCATCGCCGAAACGGTGACCGTGCGGACGGGTGTGCCGTGGCTGCCCGCCTACGGCGCCAGCGAGCTGCCGGTCATCGCGTGCAATCCGCTTGTCGGCGCGCGGCTGGACTCGGTCGGCAAGGCCGCGCCGGGCGTCGAGATCCGGGTGGTGGACCTCGACACCGGAAAACCGCTGGCGGCGGGGGAGACCGGCGAGATCCAGTGCCGGTCGACCTCGACCATGGCGGGCTACCTGCCTGCCGAGGCCACCGCGGACGCCTTCGACGGCCCGTGGTACCGCACCGGCGATGTCGGGCACGTCGACGCCGACGGCTGGATCCGGATCACCGACCGGGCCAAGGAGATGATCAAGGTGCGCGGCTTCCAGGTCGCGCCCGCCGAGATCGAGGCGGTGCTGCACGACCATCCGCTGGTCGCCGACTGTGCGGTGTTCGGCACGCCCGACCCCTACGACGGGGAGGCGGTGGTGGCCGCGGTCGCCGTGCTCGACACCGTCGCCGCCGACGAGCTGATCACCCTGGTCGGTGACCGCCTGGCCTCCTACAAGCGGCCCCGGCGTGTCGTTTTCGTACCCGAGATCCCGCGCCTGCCCTCGGGCAAGGTGCTCCGCCGAGTCCTCGAGGAGCGTCATGGACGTCCGACTGACCAGTGAGCAGCGTCAGCTGCGTGATGCCGCCGCGCGGCTGGCCGACGACCTCGGACCCGGCTCGGTCGCCGATCTCGACGACGCGAACCGGCGGGAGCGACTCGAGAAGGCGGTCGATGTCGCGGGGTGGCGCAGCTTGCGCTCCGATGGGGCCTCCGGTGTCGAAGTCGCCTTGGTCGCCGAGGAATTCGCGCGGGGACTCATCGACGTGGCGTTCCTGGGGCCGGTCCTGGCCGATGACCTGCGCGGGGCCGCCGAGGGGCGATGGACGATCGGCGTCGACGGCCGCGCGGTCGATGCCGCGGGCCGCGACCGGGTGCTGCTGCTCGACGACCGGCAGCTCTACGCCGCCGAGGTCGGTGCCCGGCTGCCCGGCGCCGACCTCACCCGGACGGCCGCGGACATCGGCAGTGCGCGGGAACTGCTCGGCGAGCTGTCGCCCGAACAACTCGTCCAGTGGCGGGCACTGGCCGTCACCACGACCACCGCGGACCTGCTCGGCGCGGCCCGTGGCACACACCGGCTGGCGGTCGACTACGCGAAAGTTCGCGCGCAGTACGGCCACCCGATCGGCACCTATCAGGCAGTGGCGCATCTGCTGGCCGAGAGCCTGGCGCTGATCGAGGGGTCGATCAGCGTGCTGCGCTACGCCGCCTGGGCGGTGGACGAGCTGGCGCCCGCCGAGGCATTGCGCGCGGCGCGCGTCGCCAAGGTCTACACCGCGCGCGCCGCCCGCACCGTGTGCGAGACCTCGATCCAGGTGCACGGCGGCATCGGCAACACCTGGGATTGCCTGGCGCACGTCTACCTGCGCCGGGTGCTGACCTCGACCGAACTGTTCGCAACACGTCTGGAGGACATCGACCGTGGACTATCGTGATTCGCCGGACGAAGCCGCCTTCCGCGCCCGGTTGCGGGACTGGCTGGCCGGCGCGGCCGCGTCCTTCCCCTCCTCCGGCGACGAGTACTGGGCCCGCGCGGGGGACTGGCATCGGGCCCTGTACGGCGCGGGCTTCTTCGGCCTGTCCTGGCCGAAGGAATTCGGTGGACACGCGCTGGCACCGGTTTACGACGTCATCCTGGACGAAGAGCTGACCAGGGCCGGTGCGCCGGCCCGCCCCAGCCTCGGCTATCTGGTCCACGGACTGGGCAGGCACGCGAGTCCCGAACTGCAACAACGCTTTCTGCCCGGCATGATCGACGGCTCGCAGCGGTGGTGTCAGGGCTTCAGCGAGCCGGACGCGGGTTCGGATCTGGCCTCCCTGCGCACGACGGCCACCCGCGACGGCGACGACTACGTGCTGCACGGCCACAAGATCTGGACCAGCTACTCCGATGTCGCCGATTGGTGCCTGCTGCTCGCCCGCACCGACCCGGACGCCCCACGGCACAAAGGCATTTCGGGATTCATCGTCTCGATGCACCAGCCGGGGGTCGAGCAGCGGCCACTGCGGATGATCAGCGGGGTCACCCGCGAGTTCGGGCAGGTCCGGTTCGACGGCGCCCGGGTCCCCGCCGACCGGATGGTCGGCGCTCCCGGCGACGGCTGGAAGCTCGCCATGACGGTGGTCGGGCACGAACGTGAACCGGCCACACTGGGTTTCGCGGCCCGCTACGCGAAGACGGTGCGGCAGCTCGAGTCCCGGGTGGACGGCCGAGTCCCCGACGAACTCGCCTGGGCGGCGGTCGAATCGGAGATGCTGCGGCTGCACGTGCGCCGCAGGCTCTCCGAACAGCTCGACGGGCTCGTGCACGGACCGGACGGGTCCCTCGACAAGCTGCTGATGACCTGGGTGGAGCAGTCGGTCGGCCACGCGGCACTCGCGGTGGCGGGCACCGCCGCCGACGACATGTTCGGCAGCTACCTCTACAGCCGCGCCCAGAGCGTGATGGGCGGTACGTCGCAGATCCAGAAGAACATCATCGCCACGCGAATCCTCGAGCTAGGAGCCTGACATGTACGACCTGCCCTCCGAGATCCATGTCGAGGCCGACGGCCCGCTGCGGATCATCACCCTCAACCGGCCCGACGCGCTCAACGCCGTCGACGACGCACTGCACTCCGGCCTGGCCGCGCTGTGGCCCCGGCTCGCCGCCGACCGCTCTGCCAGGGCCGCGGTCCTCACCGGGGCGGGCGCGGCGTTCTCCGCCGGCGGGGACTTCGCCTACCTGGCCGAACTGGCCCGCGATCCCGAGCTGCGCGCGAAGACCATCGCGCACGGCCGCGAGATCGTGCTCGGCATGGTGCGGTGCCGGGTGCCGGTGATCGCCGCGGTGAACGGGCCCGCCGTCGGGCTCGGCTGCAGTCTGGTGGCGTTGAGCGATATCGCCTACATCGCCGAGGACGCCTACCTCAAGGACCCGCATGTGCAGGTCGGCCTGGTGGCCGCCGACGGCGGTCCGCTCAGCTGGCCGCTGCACACCAGTCTGCTGCTGGCCAAGGAATATGCCCTGACCGGCGCCAAGATCACTGCCGAACGGGCACGCGAGATGGGCCTGGTGAACCACGTGGTCGCCGATCCGCTCGCCGAGGCGATGGCCTGTGCCAAGCGGGTCGCCGAACTGCCCCAGCAGGCCGCGGAGAGCACCAAGCGGCTGCTGAATCTGCATCTCGAGCGGGCCGTGCTGGCCACGCTCGACTACGCGACCACCGCGGAGGACCTCTCGTTCCAGACCGAGGCCTTCCGCACGGTGATCACCCGCCTCACCGCCGGCAAGTAGCGCGGCCCAGCCCGCATCGGCATCGACAGGGAAGGGACCCGGAGGCATCCGGGTCCCTTACCTGTCGTGTGCCGCTAGCGCGGCGGGAAACGCAGCGCACCGTCGAGGCGGATGACTTCGCCGTTGAGATAGTCGTTCTCGACGATCGCGGTGGCCAGTTTGGCGTATTCGTCGGAGCGTCCCATCCGCTTGGGGAACGGCACCTGCGGACCCCAATACCCCTCGAGCTGGTCGGCCGCCTTGCCGTAGGCGGGGGTGTTGACGGTGCCGGGCGCGATGGTGACCACCCGGATGCCCAGGGGGGAGAGGTCGCGGGCGGCGACCAGGGTCATCGCGGCGACGCCACCCTTGGCGGCGGCGTAGGGGAGCTGCCCGATCTGGCCTTCGAACGCGGCGATGGAAGACGTGTTCACGATGACGCCGCGGGCGCCCTCGTCCAGCGGCTCGGTGGTCGCCATCGCCTCGGCGGACAGGCGGAGCACATTGAACACGGCGGTCAGATAGAACTCGATGGTGGTGCGGAAGCCCGCCAGCTCCAGTGGCGAGCCGTCCTTGCCGATGAGCCTGCCGCCCGTCGCGGGGCCACCATGGGTGTCGACCGAGATCCGCAGCGGTCCCAGCGATTGTGCCTCCGCGACCGCCGCGCGCACCGAATCCTCCTGGGTGGCATCGGTATGCACGTAGCGGATGCCGAGTTCGTCGACAAGCTCCTTGCCCTTGTCGTCGGCGACGTCGGCGACGACGACCTTCGCACCCGCGGCGTGCAGCCGCCGCACGGTCGCCTCGCCGAGGCCGCCGGTGCCGCCGACGACGAGTGCGGAACTTCCACTGATCTGCATAGCGCGATCCCTCCTTGTGAATATCAATCTCAATGAGCGAGAATACTATTCTCACAAGGACACGTCAGCCCCTTGCGGGCAATCCACCGAGGAGGCCCTCATGCCCGAAGCCGTCATCGTTTCCGCCCTGCGGACGCCGATCGGCACCGCCCGCAAGGGCACCTTGCGCGACACCACCGCCTTCGACCTCGCGCACCACGTGGTCGGCGCGGTCGCCGGGGAACTCGACACCGACCGAATCGATGACGTGATCCTCGGTGAGGGCCGTTACGGCGGCGGTGTTCTCGCGCGACATGCCGCCGTCACCGCCGGCCTGACCGCGGTGCCGGGCCTGGCCCAGAACCGGCACTGCGCCGCGGGGATGGCCGCCGTGCAGTCGGCGGCGGCGAGCATCAGGTCGGGGATGGACGAGCTGGTGATCGCCGGTGGCGTGAACAGTGATTCGACCGCACCGCGCGCGCGGTTCAAGGTCGGCGCGGACGAATGGATCGACCCGTGGGTCTCGCCCAGTCACCCCGACCGCCCGGACGCCCCGGCCCTCGACATGTCGATCACCGTCGGCTGGAATACCGCGGTGCGGGCCGGGCTCACCCGGGACGACCTGGACCGGTGGGCATTCCGCTCCCATCGCAACGCGATCACCGCCATCGACGAAGGCCTGTTCAAGGACGAGATCCTCCCCGTCGAGACCCCGCACGGGCTCTTCGACGTCGATGAGCATCCACGCCGCGACACCAGCCTGGAGCGGCTGGCCTCGCTGAAGGTGCTGCACCCCGAGATCGACGGCTTCTCGATCACCGCGGGCAACGCGTCCGGCGCCAATGACGGCGCCGCGGCGCTGGCGATCGCCTCCGATCGGCTCGGGCTGCCCGCGCTCGGCTACATCCGGGGCTGGGCGTCGGTCGGCGTCGACCCGGCCGACACCGGGCTGGCACCGATCGAGGCGATCACGAAAGCCGCTCGCCGGGCCGGGATCTCGCTCGGCTCGGTGCGGCTGATCGAGATCAACGAGGCGTTCACCTCGGTGCCGCTCGCGGCGATCCGGGCGCTGGACCTGAATCCGGAGATCGTGAACTACAGCGGCAGTGGCTGCTCGCTCGGCCATCCGGTGGCGGCGACCGGGGCCAGGATGATCGTCACCATGGTCCACGAATTGCGCCGTCGCGGCGGCGGATTCGGCATCGCCGCGCTGTGTGCCGGTGGCGGGATGGGATCGGCGACGGTGATCGAGGTGCCTACCGTCTGAGTGGTGCCGAGAGAAGGAGAACCGGCAGGTCGGTGGTGACCTGCCGGTTCTCGTGGTGTGTTCGAGGGAGCAACGCGGCCGCGGTGGGCCGGAGACTCAGGCGCGGGCGAACCCGTGCGCGCAGAAGTTCCAGACCTCGGTGGCCGTGATCGGATGCTGGGTCTCCTCGTCGACCGCGCCGGTGGACTGCGCGGTGAACATGACGGTCTGCATCACCATGGCCGCGGCACGGCGGGTGTTCATGTCGGCGGTGATCTCGCCCGCTTCCTTGGCGAGGTCCATCAGCTCGGTGAACAGGGCCAGCACCGGCGCGTGCGCGACCTTGACGTGCCCGGGGTGGGACACGAGCAGTTGCGGCGCGAAATCGGTGAACAGCGGGCGCTGGGCCGCGGGATCGGGACGGCACAGCTCGAACAGCAATTCGACGGTGACCTGGAGCTTGTCCATCGGGTCGGTCTGCCCGTCGGCGGCCGCGCGCAGCTGCTCGGACGTGCGTGCCAGCGCGTCCTCGAACAGGGCGAGCAGCAGCTCGTGCTTGCCGTCGAACTGCAGATAGAAGCTGCGCAGCGACTGGCGGGAGCGGTCGACGACCTCCTGCACGGTGAAGTCGGTACTGCCCTTTTCCGTGATGATGGCCTGCGCGGCGTCGAGGAACCGCTGTACCCGCTCCTCGGCGCGCAGTGTCGCCGTGCGTAGCGATCGTTCGACCGCGCGCTGTTTCCAGGCCGGCTTCTCGCTCGGGCTGGTCACGGGCACCTCGATCCCCGGTCATGCGAAGAGAACATGAATGCACTGTACCGGAGAACCCCGTTTAACTGTGTAGCCATGTGCGGCATGTCGCAACATTCGAGAGACTGTTACTTCCAATCATGAGAATGTTATTCTCGTAAGATCGCATCCCGCCCGGCAAGGAGCATCGATTTGTACATCCGCTACGAAGTCGCCGATCGCATCGCGACGATCACCCTCGACCGGCCGGACGCCGCCAATGCCCAGAACGGTGAGCTGCTCGACGAGCTGGACGCCGCCTGGATGCGCGCCGCCGGATCGGCCGACGTCGCGGTCATCGTGCTCAGGGCCGAGGGCAAGCACTTCTCGGCCGGCCACGACCTGAAGGACAGGTCGTGGCCCGATCCGAGCTCGATCACCCTGGACCGGATCTACGAGCTGGAATCGCGCCGCTACCTGGAGTATTCGCTGCGGTGGCGCAATGTGCCCAAGCCGTCCGTCGCGGCGGTGCAGGGCCGGTGTATCGCGGGCGGGCTGCTGCTGTGCTGGCCGTGCGATCTGATCGTCGCCGCCGAGGACGCCCTCTTCTCCGATCCGGTGGTCCTGATGGGCATCGGTGGCGTCGAATACCACGGCCACACCTGGGAACTCGGTGCGCGCAAGGCCAAGGAGATCCTGTTCACCGGGCGACCGGTGACGGCCGAGGAGGCCGAGCGGGTCGGCATGGTGAACGTGGTCGTCCCGCGCGCCGATCTCGACGAGCACACCCGGCAGCTGGCCGCCCGGATCGCGGCCATGCCGGCGTTCGGTCTGCGGCAGGCCAAGCGGGCGGTCAATCAGACCCTGGATGTGCAGGGCTTCTACGCGGCTATCCAGTCGGTCTTCGACATCCATCAGACGGGACACGGAAACGCGTTGAGCGTCAACGGATATCCGATCCTGATCGACATGGACGAAATGAAAGCGAACATCAAGTGAGACAAGGAAGTTTCATGCGCACATCCCTGTTCCGCACCACTGCGGCCTGTTGCGGTCTCGTCCTGGCCACGGCGCTGACCGGCTGTGGCTCCGACGACGAGGCCGACGCGGCACCGTCCGCCGCCGCGACCAGCAGCGCCGCCCCGGCGACCGCCGACGCCGCCACTACGCAGGCCATCACCCAGGCTTACACGACCTTCTTCGACGGCTCCAAGCCGGCGACCGAGCGGGCCGCGCTGGTGCAGAGCGGCGATGCCTTCCTGGCGATCCTGCAGGCCCAGGCCCAGAATCCGCAGTCCTCGGGTACCTCGGTCACCGTGTCGACGGTGAAGGTCACCGGTGCCGACACCGCCGACGTCGGCTACACGCTGCTGATGGGCGGCAACCCGGTGCTGCCGGATCAGACCGGGCAGGCGGTGAAGCAGGGCGAGAGCTGGAAGGTCGCCGCGACCACGTTCTGCGCGCTGCTGGCCATCCAGGGCGGGACCTCGACGGCCTGCTGAGCGCGCGCGATCGCCCGGTACCGCAGCGGTACCGGGCGATCGTCGTGTGTGCGGCGGGTCAGAGCTCGGCGAACCGGGTGGCCGTGCCCGACAGCCGGATCGTCGCGCCCGCCTCCCTGGTGAGTTCCCGCGCGCTCCCGAGCAGGCCGTCCAGGACCAGGGACCGCCGGACATGGCGGTGCAGCGCGTGTTCGGCGGTGAAACCGATGCCGCCCAGCACCTGCTGGCAGTGCCGGGCCGCGGTGCGGGCGGCCTGTCCGGCCGCCGCTTTGGCCAGCAGGGCGGCAGGGGCGTGGTGCTCGGCGCGGGTGGGGTCGAGGGCGGCCTCGTCGGCGACGGTCAGTGCCGCCTCGGCGCCGTCGAGCGCCACCAGGGTCTCGGCGAGGCGATGCCGCACCGCCTGGAACGCGGCGAGTGGGCGGCCGAACTGAGCCCGGTCCAGTGCGTGCGTGCGGGCCAGCGTCAGCATGGCGTGCCCGGTGCCCAGCAGCCACCAGCCAAGCACGCGCCTGCCCTCGGCGAGCGGGCGCGCGGCCGGCGCGATGCCCGCCGCGGCGCGGTACAGCGGGAGCTCGCCGTCGATCGAATCACCCTGTCGTGCGGGCCGATCAGGGTCGGGGCGGTCCCACCGCACCCAGCGCCCGCCCGCGAAGGGCAGGACCGTGGTGTCCGTCCCGGCGGCGGCCAGTACGTCGAGGACCAGTGGCGCGTGCGCGCCGGTCTCACCGAGCAGCCGGAACACGACCGGACCGGTGAGTTCCGGTGCTGCCGTGTGGATCTCAGGCCAGCCGAGCTCGGCCAGCGCGGTGTCCAGCGCGTGGCCGGTGCGGCCGGACATGGCGTGGCGGAGCGAGCCGTTCAGCAGGGCGCGCTCGTCCGGGTCGAGCCCTGGACGTTCGGGCATGATCATTCCTTCCCGAGATCGAGGAGCCTGCGGGCGATGATGTTGCGCTGGATCTCGGCGGTGCCGCCGTAGATCGTCGCCGCCCGGGAGTAGAGGAACTCGGTGCGCCACGGGCCGTCGTCGAGCTCGACCGCACCCGGCAGGAGATCGCGCGCGAGGTCGAACAGTTGCTGTTCGGCGCCGGCGAGCAGCACCTTGTCGATCGAGGTCTCCGGGCCGAGCTGGGCGCCCTCGGCGAGGCGGCGCTGGGTGCCCAGCGACCGGCAGCGCGCGGTGTGCAGGGCGAGGTAGGCGGCGCCGAGCGCGTCGTCGTCCTGGTCGCCGACCTGCCCGATGACCCGGTCGAGGCGGGTGAACAGGTAGGCGATCCGGTGCCAGAAGCAGGTGGATCGTTCGTGTGGCAGCAGATCCATCGCGATCCGCCAGCCGTCGCCGGGCGCGCCCAGCATCCGATCGCCGGGAACCACCACATCGTCGAAGAACACCTCGGCGAACTCGTCGACGCCGTGCATGGTCCGCAAGGGGCGCACCGTGATTCCCGGTGTGTCCATGTCGACGAAGAACGCGGTGATCCCGTCGTGGCCCGGCCCGGTCCGGGTGAGCAGCACGCAGCGGGCCGCGTACTGCGCGAGACTGGTCCACACCTTCTGGCCGGAGATCACCCAGTCCCGGCCGCGTGGTGTCGCCGTGGTGCTGAGCGAGGCGAGATCGCTGCCGGAGCCGGGCTCGGAGAACCCCTGGCACCACTGTTCGCGGCCGGACAGGAGCAGCGGCACCATCCGCGCGGCCAGCGCGGGCGGCGCGTAGGAGATCATCGTCGGCGCCAGGACCTCGATCATCGACCAGATACCCGGCTCGGCCAGGTCGCGGGTCGCGACCTCCTCACCCAGGACCGCGCGCAGCGCGGCGGGTCCGCCGAGACCGCCGACCTCGGCGGGCCAGCCGTAACGCATCCAACCCGCGTCGAACAGCGCCCGCCGCACCCGCAGTAGCTGGGCGACGTGGCCGTCCAGGGATTCGTCGGGCGCGGGCGCCAGGTCGTTGGCGTCGAGCCACCCGCGCAGCCGGTTGCGGAACTCGGAGATCTCGTGCAGGACAGGCGCTTGCGGACCGGTGTCGACCGTCATGGCCGGGATCGCTCGAACGCGTGCGGGATCCCGGAATCATGGTCGCCGTTGCGGCGGATGAACGTCATACGCCGGGTTCGCAGCCGCCAGCCGTCGTCGGTGCGTACGAGCGTGTCGGTGTAGTAGCCGATGCGCAGGTCGTGGGTGCTGTGGTCGACGAAGCACAGCGGCTGCGTGCCGGTCGCCTTGTCACCGTCGATCTCCAGCGCCGGTGTCCCGGTGAGGAACAGCCCTTTCGGTGCGGCGGCGACGAGGTCGGGGAACAGGTCGAGGGTGTAGGTGTCGCCGAAGGCGCTGTAGGTGCCGTCGGGGGTGAACACCGCGAGCAGCCCGTCGATGTCGCCCTGCGTGATGGTCACCGCGTAGCGGGCGAGCACCTGCTGGATCTCGAGCAGGTCGTCACTTCTGGACATGAATTCTTCCGCCTTTCATCACAAATCGCACGTCCCTGGTGCAGGTGATGTCCGCCAGGGGATCACCGGGGACGGCGATGACATCGGCCAGCAGCCCCGGCGCCAGCCGTCCGCGGTCGGTGACGCCGATCAGCTCCGCGGCCCGCACGGTGGCCGCGCGGACCACGTCGATCGGTGCCAGGCCCCGCTCGACCAGGGCGACGAGTTCGTCGGCGTTGCGGCCGTGCGGAATCGCGGGCGCGTCGGTGCCCACCGCGATCCGGACGCCGGCCCGGTAGGCGGCCAGCACCGAGGTGCGGGCCTTGGGGAACATCTCGGCGGCCTTGGCCTGCAAGGCCGGATCGGCCTTGGAGACGTCCATGGCGTCGGCCAGCCGGGTGGTGGGTACCAGCCAGGTGCCGTGCTCGACCATCAGCGCGATGGTCTCGTCGTCGATGAGGAAGCCGTGCTCGATGCAGTCGATCCCGGCGGCCACCGCGTGCTTGACCGCGTCGGCGCCGTGCGTGTGCGCGGCGACCCGCAGTCCGCGACGATGGGCCTCGTCCACGATCGCGCGCAGTTCCTCGTCCGAATAGTGTTGTGCGCCGGGCGCTCCGGTGAGCGACATGACGCCGCCGGAGACACAGATCTTGATCAGCTGCGCGCCGTGCTTGATCTGGTAGCGCACCGCCTTACGGACCTCGTCGACGCCGTTGGCGATCCCTTCCTCGATCGTCAGCTGCAGCACGTCGGGGGCGAAGGCCGCGAACATGGTCGGGTCGAGGTGTCCGCCGGTCGGGGTGATCGCATGGCCCGCAGGCACGATGCGGGGTCCCTCGATCCAGCCCTCATCGATCGCCTTGCCCAGCGCGACATCGAGCAGATACCCGCCGGTCTTGACGAACAGGCCGAGGTTACGGACGGTGGTGAACCCGGCCCGAAGAGTGCGGCGGGCATTGCCCACCGCACGCAACACCCGCAGGGCCGGATCGTCTTTCACGCTGGAGGCGAGCCCGGTCTCCCCGCGCCCGCCCATCAGCAGATTGACTTCCATGTCCATCAGTCCGGGCAGCAGGACGAGGTCGCCGAGTTCGACGACCTCGCCCTCGACATCACCGCCGACACCGGTGATCCGGTCGTCCTCGACCCGCAGGATGCCCGGCCGGACGATCTCGCCGGTGTCGACATCGAGGAGACCGGCCGCTCGCAGCGTGCGCGTCGTCATCGGCTACACCACCGGTTCGCGCACGACATCCAGGTAGGCCGCACCCGAATCGGGCACCCGCGCCTGCTTCCAGACCTCGATCGGGAACGACACCATCACCAGCGACTGCAGCAGATGGAACAGGTGGCGGCCCTCCTCCGGCAGATCGTTCCACTCGTACTTGCCGTCGATGAAGTCCAGCGCGGGCTGCATGCGCGGGAACACCGCGTCGTAGAGTTCCTGCATCTGGTCCATCGACGAGGCCAGCCGCTTGGCGTAGCGCTCGGGTTCGGTCGCCAGGATCCAGTCGCCGAAGCGCTCCAGGTCGGCGAACTCGGCGGGCAGCGCCTTGGTCGAATCAGTGCTTGCCATCGCGGTACTCCTTGACGATCTTCTGGGCGGTGGTGTGCAGGTGGCGGAGCAGGATCTCCTGATCGTTGAGCGGGAAGTCGGTGACCTCGCGGGTGGCGATCATGGTCTGGGTGGCCTCGAGGGTGTTCGCGTCCTGCAGCGCGTACTCCTTGAAGGTGACCGCGGCCAGCTCCTGGGCGAGGCGCTCGCGCGCGTTCTTCGCGGGCACGAAGTACAGGTTCGCCTCGAAGATGTGGCGGTCCACCGCGGTCGGCCAGTAGTGGTAGGTCAGGAACCAGCCCGGCGCCCAGAACAGCAGGGAGAAGTTCGGGAAGATCTCGAATTCGTCCACGCCCCAGGCTTTGTGGCCTGCCGGGTTGAGGCCGGGCGGCAGCGGATCGAGGCCATCGATGTCGGGCCGGTCCCACGGCCCGAACAGACCGCTGCGCAGTTCGCGCTCGAGGGGCTTGACCATCATCGGGTCCTTCGGCGGCGCCATGCCGCCCCAGGAGGACACCATCGAGTGCGGCGCGTCGATCTCGTAGTGCAGTGCCTCGAAGCCGGTGCCGATGAGCTTGTCGGCCTCGTCCTTGACCGCCTGCTTCTGGTGCAGTACCGGCGCGTGGTAGAACTCGGCGAAGGCGTCGATGAACAGCTTCCAGTTCGAGCCGATCTCGGCCTTGTAGCTGTAGACCTCGCTCATCTCCGCGAACGGATAGCCTTCCAGGCCCTTCATCATCGGGCCCAGGTACTCGGTCAGCGGCGCCGCGGTCTCGTCGAGGTTGACGAAGACGAAGCCTTCCCAGATCTCGCAGCGCACCGGCTTGAGCCCGAACTCGCTCTTGTCCAGGTCGAAGAACTCGCCTTCCTGCTGGACGAAGGTCAGCTCGCCGTCGAGGCCGTACCGCCAGGCGTGGTACTTGCAGGTGAACTGCCGGCAGGTACCGGCGGTCTCCTCGTTGGGGTAGTCGTCCCAGACCAGCTTGTTGCCGCGGTGACGGCAGATGTTGTGGAAGGCGCGGACCACGCCTTCCTTGTCCTTGACGATGATCAGCGAAGTGCCGACGCAGGCGAGCTCTTTGGTGAAGTAACTGCCGACCTTGGGCAGCTTGTTCACCCGGCCGACATTGAGCCAGGTCCTGCGGAAGATCGCCTGGCGCTCGTCCTCGTAGAAGGCGGGGTCGATCGAATCCGTGTAGTCCACCGGGGCGGTGCCCAGCTCGGGATAGTTCTGCGTCCAGCTCCCTGCCGCCGGCTTGGTGAAGTGTGCCAAGGGACTCCCTCTCGTGAGAATATGATTCTCCAAAACTGACTACCAGATTTCCATGCAGGTCGGGCGCTGTCAAACGCGACTTCGGCCGCCCGGTGCGAGCGTCGAGTCGGCCGCCCCGGCCGACCTGGAAGATTCATACTCTCCGGAAACTCGATATTGATTATCCGATTCTGAGAAGATAGTTTCCGTTGCAGCGGGCGCCATGCCGCCGCTGCTCACGGAGGAGGAACACGGTGAAACCACAGCGAACAGTCATCGCCCTGATGGCGGTCGCTCTCCTGGTGGCAGGGTGCGGCCGGGAGAGCGGAGCGCGCGAAGACGGTGCGAGCGGTCCGGCGGCTGCCGCGTCAGGCGACTTCGGCACGCTCAGCGATGTCTGCACGCCGGGCACGCCGGGCAGCGCGCAGGCCCAGGGCGTGACGGCGACCGAGATCGAGGTCGGTGTCTTCTCCGACATCGGCTTCACCAAGAATCCCGACTTCGTCGACGCGGCCAAGGTTTTCACGTCGTGGTGCAACGCGGCGGGTGGAATCAACGGCCGCAAGATCGTCACCAACCTGCGCGACACCAAACTGATGGAGGTTCGCCAGCGCATGCTCGAGGCCTGCCGGGAGGACTTCGTCCTGGTCGGCGGCAGCGCCGCGCTCGACGGTCTCGGCGTCAAGGACCGGCTCGAATGTCTGCTGCCGGAGTTCCCGGCGCAGGTCTCCCAGACCGCCAACACCGGCTCGGACCTGCAGCTGGGCGCGGGCTCGTCGATGTCGGAGAACGTGAATCCCTATACGGGATTCCAGGATTGGCTGATCAACGAGGCCTTCCCCGGGTCCAAGAGCTCCATCGGCATGATCAACGGCGACTCGCCGATCACCAAGGTCATGGGCGACAAGCTCACCGAGTCGCTCACTGCCGCCGGGGCGAAGATCGCCTACAGCGACCTGTACCCGATCTCGGGTGTCTCGGACTGGACGCCCTACGCCCAGGCCATCAAGGCCGCCGGGGTGAAAGGCCTGATCTTCTACGGTGACTTCCGCTACCTGGCGAAGCTCCAGGACGTGCTGACCAGCATGAACTACAAGCTGGACTGGATCGACGCCAATGCCAACTCCTACAACCAGGTGTTCCTGGACTCGGCGAAGAGCTCACTCGGACAGCAGAACAACGTGCTCGACATGAGCGGCACCGCACCGCTGGACGCGGCCGACCGGGTGCCCGCGGTGCACCAGGTGAAGGACCTCTTCCAGCAGTATGCCCCGGGCAGCGCCATCACCTTCCAGGTGCTGCGCGCCTTCCAGTCCTGGCTGTTGTTCGCGAAGTCGGCCACCGCCTGTGGTGCCGATCTGACCCGCGCCTGCGTCTACAAGACCGCGGCGAAGGAGACGGCCTGGACCGCAGGCGGTTTGCAGGCACCGGTCGACCTGTCCAAGCCGCTGGCCGACCAGACCCGCTGCTTCAACGTGCAGCAGGCCGGTCCGGACGGATGGAAGTCCGCGCAGTTCTCGCCGAACACCGACGGGCTCTACCGCTGCGGCTTCACCCCGTACCGGTACAAGGCGGACTTCGGTCAGCCGATGACCCTGGCCTCGGTGAACAAGAGTCTCGCGGATCTGAAGTGACGGAGCGCGTCCGCTGATGGAGCAATTCCTCGCCTTCGGCATCGTCGGCCTGAGTACCGCCGCGATCTACGCCGTGATCGGCAGTGGCCTGGTACTCACCTACACCACCACCGGGGTGTTCAACTTCGCGCACGGTGCCGCGGGCATGGTCTCGGCCTTCGTCTACTGGCAGTTGTCGGTGGGCTGGGGCTGGCCGGTTCCGCTCGCGCTGGCCGCGGTGCTGCTCGTCTTCGCCCCGGCCTTAGGTCTGTTCTTCGGCCGGACCCTAGCTCCCACCCAGGGTTTGGGCGACGCCGAGAAATTGGTGATGACCATCGCGCTGCTCAGCGGGTTGATCGTGCTGGCGCGCTGGATCTGGAATCCGAACGAATCGCGGTCGCTGCCGCGCTTCTTCCCCGACCAGCCGTCGCTCGATCTGGGCGTGGTGACGTTGACCTGGCACCAGGCCCTGACCATCGCGGTCGCGATCGCGGTGGCGATCGCGCTGCGGATCCTGCTGTACCGCACCCGAACCGGGGTGGAAATGCGGGCCACGGTCGATGACCGCGCCCTGGTGGGGCTCACCGGCGCCGACCCGCAGCGGGCCAACCGGATCGCCTGGATCCTCGGCATCGAGCTGGCCGCGATCGGCGGCATCCTGATCGCGCCGATGGTCACGCTGGACGCGGCGCAACTGTCGCTGTTGATCGTGAGTGCCTACACCGCGGCCATTTTCGGGCGGCTGCGCAATCTGCCGATGGTGTTCGCCGGCGCGGTGGTCGTCGGTCTGCTGGAGAGCTACCTGACCGGGTACCTGCCGCAGAACGAATACCTGCCGGGGCTGCGGCTCGCCGCGCCCGCGCTGTTGCTGTTCGTCGCGCTGTTGTTGTTCCCGCACGGCCGGTTACGCGGGCGCGACCGGCGGGTGGGCGCGGTGCCGCTGCCCACCCTCGGCGGATCGGCCGTCTTCGCGGCGGTGATCGTCACGCTGGGGCTGATGCTGGCGACGATGCTCAGTGAGCCGGATCTGATCACCTACGGCGCCATGTTCGCCTGGGGCGTCATCGCGCTGTCGTATGTGCCGCTGCTCGGGTTCGCGGGGCAGATCTCGCTGTGCCAGCTCGGTCTGGCCGGTATCGGCGCGGTGGCCTACGGGCATCTGGGACCGGACGGTCAGTGGTGGGCACTGCTCGCGGCCATGGGTATCGCGGGACTGGTCGGCGCGGTGATCGCGATTCCGGCACTGCGGCTTTCAGGTGTCTACCTGGCGCTGGCCACCGCGGCCTTCGCGGTCGTGCTCGACCGCTGGATCTTCACGCTGCCCGCCTTCGAGGTCTTCGGGGTGCGGATCGCGCTGTTCGATCAGGGCTCGGTGTCGATCGCCGGGCCGGACCTGTTCGGGCTGAAGGTGGAGACCACGGGAGGGATCACCGTGTTCGCCGCGGTCTGCCTCGCCCTGGCGGGTCTCGGCGTCGCGCTGTTGCGGCGCAGCCGGTTCGGCAGGCGGCTGATCGCCCTGCGCGACAGCGAGGCCGCCTACGCGACCCTGGGCGGCAGCCTGCTGCTGGCGCGGGTGGCGGTGTTCGCGCTCTCGGCGGCGCTGGCCGGCCTGGGCGGCGCGCTGTACGGAATGCAGGTGCGGGCCGTGGCGCCGGACCAGTTCAACCTGGTGGCCGGGCTGCCGATCTTCCTGATCGTCACCATCGCCGGTCTCGGCGCCGTCGGAGCGGGCATGTTCACCGGTCTGGTGTTCGCGGGTCCGCTGAACGTGATTCCGGTGTTGTGGCCCGGGCTGCTGAATCTCTCGCAGGTGCTGCCGTCGGTGGCCGGCATCCTCTTCGGTGGCGGCGTGCTGAAGGACGGCGCGATCGCTCCGCTGCGCCGGGAGTGGTTCCCGATGCTGCGCGACCGGGTGGTGGCTCCACTGCTGGTGCTCGTCGTCCTCGGGCTGTGGGGCCTGCGGCTGCTCGAGGCGATCGACGGCTGGGCCTTCACCGGCGGTGCCGTCGTCGCCATCGTGACGGCGCGGATCTGGAACTCGGTGCGCGATCGCCCCGCGGCCGATCCGTCGGTGGTGCCGGTCGAATGGTGGGGCATCCGGCGGCCCTGGACACCCGAGGACGAGGAGGTGCTCGACCGTGCCGTCACTACTGGAAGTTGACGATGTCACCGTCGTGTTCGGCGGAAACCGGGCGTTGGACGCCGCCACCCTGCGCGCCGAGGCCGGCGCGATCACCGGCTTGATCGGCCCCAACGGTGCGGGCAAGAGCACCCTGTTCGACGTGATCTGCGGGCTGCGTACCCCGGTGCGCGGACGGGTGCGCCTCGGCGGTCGCGACATCACCCGTGCCGGACCCGCCCGCCGGGCCAGGCACGGCATGGCGCGCACCTTCCAGCGGCTCGAACTGTTCGGCCGGCTCAGCGTGCGCGACAACCTCCTGGTCGCCGCCGAACTCGGGCCGGACCGGCGCCGGGCCGGACAGGTCGTCGACGACATCATCGACCGGTTCGGCCTGGCCGCGGTCGCCGACGCCTGCGCCGACGAATTGCCCACCGGCACCGGACGACTGGTCGAAGTCGGCCGGGCGGTCGCGGCCCGGCCGAGCGTGATCCTGCTCGACGAACCCGCCGCGGGCCAGGACCACACCGAAACCGAGCGCTTCGGGGAACTGCTGCGCGCCCTCGCGCACGAGGGCGCGGCGGTGCTGCTGGTGGAACATGACATGGGCCTGGTGATGAACGTGTGTGACGCGGTCTACGTCCTCGACCTCGGCCGGGTGATCGCCTCCGGGCCGCCCGCGACGATCCGTGCGGACGAGGCCGTCCTGGCCGCCTACCTGGGGGACCTGTGACCACCGTGCGGCCGGCCACCGCGGTGGTCCCGGCCGAGACCACCGACTCGGCGCCCCTGCTGGCATTGCGGGGTGTGCGCGCCGCCTACGGCGCCATCACCGTGCTGCACGGCGTGGATCTCGAGGTCGCGGCAGGCCGGGTCGTCGCGCTGCTCGGGCCCAACGGCGCGGGCAAGACGACGGCACTGAACGTGGTGGCCGGAACCCACCCGGTGACGGCAGGTGGTCTGGAGCTGGGCGGGCGCGACGTCAGCGGCGCGACGGCCCGCGATCTGGCCCGCGCCGGGGTCTGCCTGATCCCGGAAGGCCGCGGCGTGTTCCCCAATCTCACTGTGCGCGAGAACCTGTGGATGATGACCTGCACGGGTCGTACCCGCGCACAGATCGAGGAGATCGCCTTCGACCGGTTCCCGATCCTGCGCACCAGGGCGGGCCAGGTGGCAGGCACCATGTCCGGCGGCGAACAGCAGATGCTGGCGCTGGCCAGGGGACTGGCCACCGACCCGGCGGTGCTGCTGCTCGACGAATTGTCCATGGGCCTGGCGCCGCTGGTGGTCGAGCGGCTCTACGAGCAGGTCGCCGAGATCGCCCGCCAGGGGGTGGCGGTGCTCGTGGTCGAGCAATTCGCCGCCGCCGTCCTCGACATCGCCGATCACGCGGCCGTCCTGGTGCGCGGACGCATCGTGCGCCAAGGACATCCGGACAGCGGACTCCGCAACGAATTGGCCGCCCTCTATCTAGGAAGTGACCCATCATGACCGAATCCCGCGCGGACCGTTTCGCCCGAGACCTGCGAGAACTCAAGATTCCCGACCCGTCGGCAGGCCGTTCCGGACTGTGGCTGCGCACCGGTGTGGTGCTCATGGTGGCCGGGCCCGTGCTCGCCGCGCTGGCCTACCTGATGTCACACGGCACCACCGACCCACTGGCCCAGCGAGACGCGATCGTGCTCGCGCTGGGTGGCGTGGCCGCCGCCGTCAGCGGCGCCGCGGTGTTCCTGCGCTATTCGCTGACCGACTTCCTGCGGTTCTGGCTGGCCCGCCAAGCCTACGAACTGGACGGACTCGCCGCACGGACGATTCGGGAGCCGGTGGCGTCCGGATCGGCCGACTGAGGAGGGGGACCGCACGATGCCCGAAGGTATGCATTTCGACCTGTCCGAGGACCAGGAGCTGATCCGTTCCTCGGTCGCCCAGCTGTGCCGCAAGTTCGACGACCAATACTGGCTGGAACACGACCGGGACCACGAATTCCCCACCGAGTTCTACCGGGCGATCGCGAGCGGCGGCTGGCTCGGCATCACCATTCCCGAGGAATACGGCGGGCACGGCCTCGGCATCACCGAGGCCACCCTGCTGGCCGAGGAGGTGTCGCGCTCCGGCGGCGGGATGAACGCCGCGAGCTCGATCCACATGTCCATCTTCGGGATGCAGCCGGTGGTGGTGCACGGCTCCGAGGAACTCAAGCAGCGCACCCTGCCGCGGATCGCCGCCGGTGACCTGCACGTGTGCTTCGGCGTCACCGAACCCGGTGCGGGACTGGACACTCCGCGCATCACCACCTCGGCCCGCCGCGACGGCGACCACTACGTGGTGAACGGGCGCAAGGTGTGGATCTCCAAGGCGCTCGAGTCGGAGAAGATCCTGCTGCTGACCCGGACCACGCCCTACGACGAGGTCGAGAAGAAGACCGACGGCATGACCCTGTTCCTGACGGACCTGGACCGCGCCCACGTCGACATCCGCCCGATCGCCAAGATGGGCCGCAACGCGGTGAGCTCGAACGAGCTGTTCATCGACGATCTGCGGGTGCCGGTCGAGGACCGGGTCGGCGAGGAGGGGCAGGGCTTCCGCTACCTGCTCGACGGTCTCAACCCCGAACGCATGCTGATCGCGGCCGAGGCGCTGGGCCTGGGCCGGGCGGCCCTGGACCGGGCGGTGCGCTACGCCAAGGAGCGCGTCGTCTTCGACCGCCCGATCGGCAGCAATCAGGGCATCCAGTTCCCCCTGGCCGACTCGCTGGCCCGTCTCGACGCGGCCGAGCTGGTCCTGCGCAAGGCGACCTGGCGCTACGACAACGGGAAATCCTGTGGGCGCGAGGCGAACACGGCCAAGTACCTGTGCGCCGACGCCGGCTTCACCGCGGCCGATCGCGCCCTGCAGACCCACGGCGGGATGGGGTACGCGGAGGAGTACCACGTCTCACGCTACTTCCGGGAGTCACGGGTGATGCGGATCGCGCCGGTCAGCCAGGAAATGATCTTGAACTTTCTGGGCACACACGCCCTGGGACTGCCGAGGAGCTACTGATGGCACCGCAGACACTGTTCGACCTCACCGGCCGTTCCGCGCTGGTGACCGGGGCGGCGGGTGGCATCGGCGCGGCCGTCGCCCAGGCCCTCGCCACGGCGGGCGCCGCGGTGCTGGTGACCGATCTGGACGGTGCGGCCGCGGCCGCCGTCGCGGAGAAGATCACCGGAAACGGCGGCACCGCCGCGAGTTTCGCCTTCGACGTCACCGACGCCGACGCGGCGGCCGACGCCGCCGAGCGGGCGGCCGCCCTGGCCGGTGGCGCGCTGCACATCCTGGTCAACAATGCCGGGGTGACCGCACCGGCGATGCTGAACAAGACCACCGGGGAGTCGGTACGGCGCCTGTTCGACATCCACGCGCTCGGGGCCATCCAGTGTGTCCAAGCGGCACTGGAGTACCTGCCCACCGACGGCACCGGGCGGATCATCAATGTCACCTCCGCGGCCGGGATCGTCGGCACGCTCGGCCAGGTGAACTACTCCGCGGCCAAAGCCGCGGTCATCGGCATCACCAAGTCGATGGCGAAAGAGCTGGCGCGCAAGCAGATCCTGGTCAACGCGGTGGCCCCGCTGGCCGCGACCACGATGACGCACGCCATCCGCACCGACGACCGGTTCGCGCCGCAGATGCTGGACCGGATCCTGTTGCGCCGCTGGGCCGAACCGGAGGAGGTGGCCGGCGCATTCGTGTTCCTGGCCTCTGACGCCGCCTCCTTCGTCACCGGGCAGGTGCTGCCGGTGGACGGCGGCACGGTGATCTGATGACGCCGGTGGACTCACCCGCGCCCGCGCCGCTGGCCGGGATCACTGTGATCGCGCTGGAGCAGGCCGTCTCGGCGCCCATGTGCACGCGGGTGCTGGCCGATTTCGGTGCCCGGGTAATCAAGGTCGAGAACCCGGTGGGCGGTGATTTCGCCCGGCACTACGACGATGTGGTGCTCGGGCAGGCCGCGCATTTCGTCTGGGTGAACCGGGGCAAGGAGTCGATCGCCCTCGATCTGAAAACCTCTGCAGGGCTGGATATCCTGCATCGGCTGCTGAGCGGTGCCGATGTGCTGGTCTCCAATCTCGCCCCGGGCGCGACCGCTCGGCTCGGCTTGTCGCCGGAGGACCTCGCCGCCCGGTATCCCTCGCTCGTCGCGGTCGAGATCGACGGGTTCGGCCGCAACGGGCCGCTGTCGCACAAACGCGCCTACGACCTGCTGGTGCAGGCCGAGGCGGGGGTCTGTGCGGTGACAGGGACCGCGGGGCAACCTGCCAAACCCGGTCCACCCGTGGCGGATGCGACCACCGGGCTGTACGCGGCGCTCTCGATCATGATGTGCCTGTACCGGCGTGACACCGGCGGGCCCGAGCGTATCGACCTCCCGGTGACCGGCGCGGGCATCGGCATCAGCCTGTTCGACACCATGGCCGAACTGATGGGCTACCACCTCACCTACGCTCGCCACGCCGGCGTCGATCAGGAACCCCTCGGCATGAGCTCACCCGCGGTCGCCCCGTACGGCGCCTACCCGACCGCCGACGGCCACACGGTTGTCCTGGGCACCACCAACGACGGCGAATGGCAGCGCCTGGCCACGACGATCCTGCAACGCCCGGATCTGGCTGCCGACAACCGACTCCGCACCAACCCCGGTCGCACCGCGCACCGCGCAGAACTCGACGCGGCGATCACCGCCTGGTGTTCGCGCCACAGCCTGGCGGAAATCCAGCGGATCGCAGACACCGCCGGTATCGGGAACGCCCGCTACAACCGGCCCAGTGATGTTCTCGCCCACCCGCAGCTGGCGCAGCGCGACCGGTGGCGCGAGATCGACACCCCCGCCGGTGCAATCTTGTCGCTTCTGCCGCCCGCGATCATCGCAGGCTACGACCCACCCATGGGCCCGGTGCCCGCCCTCGGCGCCGACACCTACCGCGTTCTGAACGACATCGGCTGCACAGCAACGGAAATCGAGCATCTGCGCACCACCGGTGTGATCATGCCGGCACCGCGCACGGAGGCAGTGACATGAACGGCGGCCGCGGCAAGGCTCCGACGAGCAGCTCCGGAAACGTCCTCGCCGGTCCTTTTACACCGGCCGGGGCTGCATCCGGACCCGCACGGTGGCGCCCGCGCCCGGCCTGCACCGGCCCGCACGGGCTCGCACCGAGTGCGCTCGTCGGCGCAGCAGTCGCTACGGGCGCCGCACCGTGTCGTCGTTCGCGCCATCATGACCGGGCACGGTGCATCGCCGGTGCGCCGCGACTGGCACGGCGTGCGCCCGATGCGAGCATTCGGACTGATGAGCAGCGTCGGACGGGAGTTCGTGGGCGGCATGTCACCAGAGCCTGTGCCGGATGGAGGTTGCGCCGTGACCGGTGACGCCGCGGACTCGGTGCTGCTGATCGCCGACCGCGACGGCGTGCGCACCGTGACCCTGAATCGCCCACACCGGCGCAATGCGATCGACGCCGAGCTCTTCGCCGCCTTGGCCGACGCGCTGCGGGCGGTCGCTACCGATCGTGGTGTGCGGGCGCTGGTCCTCACCGGGGCGGGCAGCGCCTTCTGTTCCGGGGCCGATATCTCGGTGCCCGACAACGCGCATCCGATCTATCGCATGCGCCCGCTCGCCGAGGTGGCGACGTTGCTGCACGAGCTGCCGCTGCCGACGGTCGCCAAGGTCACCGGGCCCGCGATCGGCGCCGGGTGGAATCTGGCGCTCGGCTGCGATCTGGTGATCGCGACGCCCGAATCGACCTTCGCGCAGGTATTCACGGCCCGTGGGCTCACCCTCGATCTGGGCGGTTCGTGGCTGCTGCCCCGGCTGGTGGGGATGCAGCAGGCCAAGCGGTTGACGCTGCTGGCCGAGACCATCGATGCCACCGAAGCACACGCGCTGGGGTTGGTCACCTGGATCAAGCCCGCGGACGAGATCGACGCGTTCACCGACGATCTCGCCGCCCGGCTGGCCACGGGCCCGCCGGTCGCGCTGGCCCAGACCAAGGCGCTGCTGCACGAAGGCGCCGACACCACCCTGCGCCAGGCGCTCGCCGCCGAGTCCCGTGCGCAGGGCCTGAACTTCGCCACCGCCGACGCGCCGGAAGCCTTCGCCGCGTTCGCCGAACGGCGCGAGCCACGCTTCACCGGGCGGTGGACGGTGCAACGTCCACCGATCCGTCCCACGAGCTCCGAGAACGGGAGATAGGCATGCCCGAGGTAGTCATCGCCGGCGCGGTCCGCACCGCGGTCGGCAAACGCAACGGCGGTCTGGCCGGGGTGCACCCGGCGGACCTGTCCGCCCGCGTGCTCACCGCCCTGGCCGAACGCACCGGCCTCGATCCGGTTGTCGTCGACGACGTGGTGTGGGGCTGTGTCTCCCAGGTGGGCGACCAGTCGAGCAATATCGGCCGGTACGCGGTACTGGCCGCGGGCTGGCCGGAGAGCGTGCCCGGCACGACGGTGAACCGCGCCTGCGGGTCCAGTCAGCAGGCCGTCGACTTCGCCGCCCAGGCGGTCATGTCGGGGATGGCCGATGTCGTGGTGGCCGGCGGGGTCGAGGTGATGAGCCGGGTGCCGCTGGGTGCCGCCAAAGCCGGTGGCGCGCCGTACGGTCCGCAGGCGCTGGCCCGCTACGACGGCTTCTCCTTCAACCAGGGCGTCTCGGCCGAACTCATCGCCGAGAAGTGGGGCCTGGACCGTACCCGCCTTGACGAGTTCTCGGTGCTTTCCCACGAACGCGCTGCCGCCGCCCAGGATGCGGGCGCTTTCACCGAGCAGATCGTGCCCGTGGCCACCGACGACGGTGTGATCGAGGTCGACGAGGGCATCCGGCGGGGGACCAGCGTGGAGAAGCTGGCGAAGCTGGAGCCGGCCTTCCGTGACGACGGAGTCATCCACGCGGGCAACTCCTCCCAGATCTCCGACGGTGCCGCCGCGCTGGTGCTCACCACCCCGGCGAAGGCGCGCGAACTGGGACTCACCCCACTGGCCCGCTATCGGGCGGGCGCGGTGGCCGGTTCGGACCCGGTCCTCATGCTGACCGGCCCGATTCCCGCCACTGAGAAGGTGCTGCGCCGCGCCGGGCTCACGCTGTCCGAGATCGGGGTGTACGAGGTGAACGAGGCCTTCGCGCCGGTGCCGCTGGCCTGGCTGGCCGAGACCGGCGCCGACCCGGCCCGGCTCAACCCGCTGGGCGGGGCGATCGCGCTCGGACACCCGCTCGGCGGATCGGGCGCAGTCCTGCTGACCCGCATGCTGCATCACATGCGCGACAACGGGATTCGCTACGGCCTGCAAACCATGTGCGAAGGCGGCGGCACCGCCAACGCCACCATCGTCGAGCTCGTCTGAGACCGGGGAGAAGACGTGCGTCGTGAATTGTTCACCCCTGATCACGAGGCGTTCCGCGAACTGGTGCGCGGCTTCGTCGAGAAGCGCATTGTGCCGAACTACGCGGATTGGGAACGCGCCGGGCGAATGCCGCGCGAGATCTTCACCGAGATGGGCGAACTCGGCCTGCTCGGCATCGCGCTGCCCGAGGAGTACGGTGGCGCGGGCCTGCGCGACTACCGCTACAACGTGGTCCTGCAGGAGGAGTCCGCCCGCGCCCTGGTGACCCTCGGGACCGTCCGCACCCAGCTCGACGTCATCCTGCCGTACTTCCTCGAGTATGCGAACGCCGCGCAACGCGAGCGCTGGTTCCCCGGCCTGGCCGACGGATCACTGCTCACCGCCATCGCCATGACCGAGCCCGGTACCGGCTCCGACCTGGCCGGGATGCGCACCAGCGCGGTACGCGACGGCGACCACTACATCCTCAACGGCGCCAAGACCTTCATCACCGGTGGGCTGCTCGCCGATCTGGTGATCGTCGTGGCGCGCACCGCCACCGACCCCGGCAACCGCAGGGCTGGACTCACCCTGCTGGTCGTCGAGGACGGGATGGCTGGCTTCGAGCGCGGCCGGGAACTGGAGAAGATGGGCTGCAAGGTGCAGGACACCATGGAGCTGTCGTTCACCGATGTGCGGGTGCCGGTGGCCAACCGGCTGGGCGAGGAGGGTGCCGCCTTCGGCTATCTCGGCCACAACCTGCCCCAGGAACGGCTCACCGTCGCGGTCGGCTCGGTCGCCCAGGCGCGTGCCGCGATCGGCGCCACCGTCGAATACACCAGGGAGCGTAAGGCTTTCGGTACACCAGTGGCCTCGTTCCAGAACACCAAGTTCGAGCTGGCCGCCCTGTCCACCGAAGTCGAGGCCGCGCAGACCATGATCGACCGGGCCGTGACGGACCTGGTCGACGGCGTACTCTCCGGCGCCGACGCCGCCCGGGTGAAACTGTTCTGCACCGAGGTACAGGCCCGCACCGTCGACCGCTGCCTGCAACTGTTCGGCGGCTACGGCTACATGACGGAATACCCGATCGCCCGCCTCTACACCGATGCGCGCGTGGCCCGCATCTACGCTGGAACCAGCGAGGTGATGAAGATGATCGTCGCCAGAGACCTCGGCCTGTCCTGACGCAACGTGAAAAGCGCCGGAATCCCACGATCCCGGCGCTTTTCACGGTCTCTCAGGCCGTCGGCGCGTACCCGAGGATGCCCTTGATCTCGACGTAGTCGTCGAAACCGAACGCACCCCATTCGCGGCCGTTGCCGCTCCTGCGGAACCCACCGAACGGGCAGTGGAAATCGAACCCGTCGTTGATCGAGACGTACCCGGCCCGGATGCGGTGCGCCACCGCCCGTGCCTGGTCGAGGTCGGCGCCGGCGACGTTGCCCGCCAGCCCGTACTCGGTGTCGTTGGCGATCTCCACCGCGTGGTCGATGCTGTCGTAGGCCAGGATGGTCAGCACCGGGCCGAAGATCTCCTCGCGCGCGATCGTCATGTCGTTGGTGACGTTCGCGAACACCGTCGGCTTGACGTAGTAGCCCTTCGTCAGCCCGTCGGGACGGCCGGTGCCGCCGACGACCAGGGTCGCGCCCTCGTCGATACCCCGCTGGATGAGCCACTGGACCTTGTCGAACTGCGCCTTCGACACCACCGGGCCGAGGGCGACCTCGGTGGTCGGATCGCCGACGGTCAGCTGCTCGGCGGCTGACTTCGCCGCCGCGATCGCCTCGTCCATGCGGGCGCGCGGCACGAGCATCCGGGTCAGCGCGCTACAGGTCTGACCGGAGTTCATCATCAGCGGACCGATCCCCGCCGCGACATTCGCCGCGAACTGCTCGTCGTCGAGCACGATATTGGGGCTCTTGCCGCCGAGCTCCTGGGTGACCCGCTTGACGCTGGGCGCGGCGGCGCGGGCCACCTCGATCCCGGCCCGGGTGGAACCGGTGAAGGAGATGACATCGACCTCCGGGTGCGCGGCCAGCGGCGCGCCCACCCCGGGCCCGTCACCGTGGACCAGGTTGAACACGCCCGCGGGCACCCCGGCGGCGTCGAGCACCTCGGCGAAGATCTGCGCGCTGAACGGCGACTGCTCCGAGGGCTTGAGCACGACCGTGCAGCCGGCGGCCAACGCGGGGAACACCTTCACCGCGATCAGGCTCAGCGGCCAGTTCCACGGCGTGATCAGCCCCGCGACGCCGATCGGCTCGCGGGCGATCAGGGTGGCCCCGCGCTGCTCGGTGAACGGGTAGTCACGCAGCACCTCGATGGCGGTATCGAGATGTCCGGCAACCAGATTCAGCTGGAACCCGTTGGCCAGCGCGGCCGGGGCGCCCATCTCGGCGGTCAGCGCGGCCGCGATGTCGCCGCGGCGGCGTTCGAACTCGGCACCGATCGCGGTCAGTACGGCGAGGCGGTCGTCGACCGAACTCGCCGACCAGCTCGGGAACGCGCCGCGCGCGGCGGCCACCGCCCGGTCGATATCGGCCGCGGTGCCCGCGGCGACGGTGCCGTAGACCTCTTCGGTGGCCGGGTCGACGACCTCGAAGGTCGCGGTGCCGGCGGGCTCGATCCATTTACCGCCGACATAGAACGTGGAGATATCCGGCATGACTACTGGGTTCCTTCCGCGTACCAGGTGCGGAACTCGTCGTAGGAGGGCATCTCCTCGGAGTTCGCCTTCGGGTCGACGGCCACGTGGATCACGCCCGGTCTGCCGCTGGCGTAGGCCCGTTTGATCGCCGGCGCGATGTCCTCCTCGCGCTCGACGTACTCGCCGTAGCAGCCGAAGCCCTCGGCGACCTTGTCCAACCGGGTCCCGGTGCCCCAGTGCACGCCGGTCTCGAGCGAGCCCTGCCCGAAGGTGCGTTTGTACACGCCGACCTCGAGACCCCACGCGTAGTCGACCGCGACCACCGAGACCAGCGGAAGGTTCAGGCGCACCGCGGTTTCCAGTTCCGCGATCTGGAACTGGAACGAGGAGTCGCCGGAGATCAGCATCACCGGGCGTTTGCGGCCCTCGGCGACCGAGGCGCCGACCGCGTAGGGCAGGCCGGTGCCGAGGTGGCCGAAGTTCTGGTTCCAGATCACGTCGTGCGGCTTGGCCTGGGAGTAGGTCCAGCCGAAGATCGTGGTGGCGCCGCCGTCGCGGACCATGATGCCGTCGGCGGGAAAAGCCTTGGTGGCCTCCACGATCAGCCGCGCCGGATGCACCGGGGTGCGCCCGGACGGCGCGGTCTCGGCGAGTTCGGCCAGCCGCGCGGTGTCCTGCTCGATCCAGCCGGCGAGTTCCGGAGTGGCGGTGCGCGGGGTGTCGCGCAGTGCTTCGACCAGCTGCGGCACGATCGCGCGCAGGTCGCCGACCAGCGGCACATCGATCGACCGGTTGACCCCGATCGCGGTCGGATCCTGTTCGATCAGAATCCATTTCCGGTTCGCCTCGTTGGCGACCCAGTGCCTGCCACGCCCGTAGTGCACCGGCTCACCCAGCTCGGTGCCGATCGCCAGGCACAGATCCGACTGCACCACGGCCTCGACCGCCGACGGGGAGAACCCGTACGGGAAGGTGCGGTCCTCGAGGCCCTCGATATAGGAGGTGCCGCCGGAGGTCTGGATCACCGGAACCGCCAGCAGCTCGGCCAGTTCCCGCACCGACGCACCGGCGCGGGCGGTGTGCGCACCGTGACCGACCAGCAGAATCGGCTGCTTCGCCGCCCGCAGCAGGTCGACCGCCTCGGCGATCTTGTCCGCGCCCGCCGTCTGGCCGACCAGGCGATACCCGGACGGTGGCAGGGGAGCGGGCACATCCAGTTCTTCGAGGATGACGTGCGAGGGGTATTCGATATAGACCGGGCCGGGCGTTCCGGTGAGTGCCTTGCGCAGGCCCTCGCGGATGATCTCGTCGGTCTGGTCGGCGTATTCGATGCTGGCGCTGTACTTCACCGAGTTCTCGAACAGCGCAGCCTGTTTGACGAACTGGATGCGGCCGCGCCGCACCCGCTGCTCGGTGATCCGGGCGCGCTGACCACCCAGGAAGATCACCGGCGAGTTCTCCACTTTCGCGCACATCATCGCGCCGGCGAGATTGGCGACGCCGGGCCCGAGGGTGCCGATGCACACCGCCGCCGTGCCGGTCATCCGGGAGACCGCCTCGGCCATGAAACCGGCCGATTCCTCGTGATGCGGTGCGATGACGTTCCACCCGCGTTCCTCCGCGAGATGGAACATGTGCACGAAGTTCGGATCCGGGATCCCGAAAATTGTGGTGATGCCTTCGGCTTCGAACAGCTGAAGGATCCGTTCATAGACCTTGACCGACATGCCGGTGTGCCTCCGTCACTAGCGCGAAACTCTTCCTGAGGTGATCTGTGTGACCGGCCGGAACCGGCGGCAGGATCCACGAGTCCGTGGTGTCACGGATCGCGTCGATCTGCTCGCCGACCTGCTCGATCGTCCACGAGGGCCGATGGACCCCCGGGGTTTCGGCGATATAGGCCCGGCCCACCCGTCCGGCGACGGCCACCAGCATCTCGCCGGTGATCGAGCAGGATTCGTGGGCGAGCCACCCGACCGCCGGGGCGGTGAGTTCGGGTCCCATCGGCGGATAGGCGGAGGTGTCGAGTCCGTCCGCCAGCCGGGTCACCGCGGCGGGCACGATGACATTGCTGGTGATGCCCGAGTCCGCGCCCTCGAGCGCGACGACATTGGACAGCCCGATCATCCCGGCCTTGGCCACCGCGTAGTTGGCGACGCCCTTGTTGCCGTAGAGCCCGCCGATCGAGGAGGTGAGCACGACGCGGCCGTACCCGGCCTCGGCCATGACCGGAAAGGCCGGGCGCACCACATGGAACGCCCCGCGCAGGTGCACATCGAGCACCGACTCGAAGTCCGCGTAGCTCAGCTCGCGCAGGGTGCCGTAGCGGACATTGCCCGCGTTGTGCACCAGGATGTCGAGCCGCCCGAAGTGCGTCAGCGCGGCGTCGACGATCGCGCGCCCGCCCTCGGGCGTGGCGACGGACTCGCCGCACGCGACGGCTTCGCCACCCGCCGCGCGGATCTCGGCCACCACCTCGGCGGCGGGATCGCCCTCGACGGTGTCGCCGCGGACACTGCTGCCCAGATCGTTGACCACGACCTTGGCGCCCCGCGCGGCCAGCAGCAGTGCGTAGGCGCGGCCCAGACCGCGCCCCGCGCCGGTGATCACGGCGACACGATCGTCGAATCGCAACGTCATCTGCTCAGCTCCAGGCCGGGCAGGTCCCCGCTGTCGCGCCACGCCCGCAGGAGGTCACCGAAGGCGTAGAAGCCGGGCCAGTACGGTTCGCCGAGGTGTGAGCGGATGGTCTGCTCGCCCTCGTTGTTGTAGTAACCGGGAGTGCATTCCCGCTGGAAAGTGCTGTTGTCGACCGCGGTTTCGCGCACCGTGGTCACCCACTCCCGCACCGCTTCGGCGGTGGGCTCGACCGTGGTGGCCCCGGTGTCGACGGCCTGTTTCAGGATGTAGGCGATGTGCTCGGCCTGCTGGTCGAACATGTCGGTGGTGCTCGCGGTGACTCCGCCCTGGAGGAACCCGGTGAAGAAAAGGTTCGGGAAGCCGCGGGTGGTGAGGCCGTGCAAGGTCTGATAGCCCTCGCCCCAGTGCTCGTAGAGCGAGCGGCCGTCGCGGCCGGCGAACGGCGCGATGCCGAAGCGGCGGTCCAGGTCGGTGGTGATCTCGAAGCCGCTGGCGAAGATGATGCAGTCCACCGTGTGCTCGGTGCCGTCGGCGACGATGCCCCGGGCCGTGATGCGCTCCACGCCTTTGGTTTTCGCGACATCGACCAGGGTCACGTTGTCGCGGTTGAAGGTGGGCAGGTACTGGTCGTTGAAGCACGGCCGCTTGCACAGGAACCGGTAGTACGGCTTGAGCGCGGCCGCCGTGGCCGGATCGGTGACGATCTCGTCGACGCGCCTGCGCACGCGCTCCATCGCCTTGTAGTCCTCGATCTCGCGCAGCTCCAGGAACTTCTCCGGTGTCAGCGTCGTCCACCCGCCGGTGGCGCTGAGATGCGCCTCGAGGTTGCGGCTGACCTCGGTCCAGCCGTCGCAGATCAGGTCGGCCTGGCCCGGAGTGAACGCCTCGAACGCGGCGGTGTGGAAGTTGCGCTTGCGCTCGCGGGTCCAGCCCGGCTGCACCGAGGCGGCCCACTCCGGATCGGTCGGCACGTCACCGCGCTCGTAGACATAGGAGGGGGTGCGCTGGAAGACGTAGAGGTGCTCGGCGGTTTCGGCCAGGTGCGGCACGATCTGGATGCCGCTGGCACCGGTGCCGATCACCGCGACCTTCTTGCCCGCGAGCTTGTCCAGCCCGCCCCGCATACTGCCGCCGGTGTAGTCGTAGTCCCAGCGCGCGCTGTGGAAGGTGTGGCCGGCGAACTCCGAGATACCGGGGATACCAGGCAGTTTGGGCTTGTTGAACGGGCCCTGCGCCATGATCACGAAGCGGGCGCGCAGGTCGTCGCCGCGGTTGGTGCCGATGCGCCAGCGGTCGAGCTCGTCATCCCAGTGCAGCGATTTCACCAGCGTGCTGAAGATCGTGCGGCCGTAGAGGTTGTAGTGCTTGCCGATGCGCTGCGCGTGCTCGAAGCACTCGTCGCCGCGCGCGTACTTCTCGGTCGGCATGTAGCCGGTTTCCTCGAGCAGCGGCAGATAGGCGTAGCTGTCGGTGTCACATTGGATGCCGGGATACCGGTTCCAATACCACGCGCCACCGAAATCGCCGGCCAGCTCGATGATCCGGAAGTCGGTGACCCCGGCCTCCTCGAGCCGGGCGGCGGCGAGCAGACCCGCCCAGCCACCGCCGAGGATCGCGATGCCGATGTCGTCGGTGATCGGTTCCCGGGGGACGACTCTCGTGTACGGGTCGCCCTCGTAGAAGTCGGTGAAGCCATCGTCGGTCACCAGGTACTGACCCTGGCCCTCGGTGCGCACGCGCTTGTCGCGTTCGGCGAGGTAGGTGGCCCGGAGTTCCTCGACATCGACGTCGGGGGTCTGCGTGGGTGCGCAGTCGCTCATGCGGATTTCCTTGCTGGAGGGTGATTCACGCGAGATCACGGGGAGCGCCGGTGTCCATATACCGGGCGAGGTTGTGGTGCAGGTTGACCACGCTGCGTTCGCGATAGGGGTTGGGCTTGGGGCCGGAGAAGCCCCGCGACTTCATGCCCTGCTGGACCGCGGCCATATTGTCGAAGTCCTGCGGCAGCACGGTGCGCCAGCCGGGGTCGCCGACGGGGGTGTATTCCCATTCGGTCTGCGGCTCTTCGCCTTCCGGAAACAGTTCGAAGACCGCGGCCTCGAAGATGCACTTGTCCGGATCGGTGCCGAAGGGGCGGAACCGGTAGCAGAGCATGTTGTTGACCGCGTGCCCGATCTGGAAGTTCGGGAAGATCTGCCAGGCGGTGCCGCTCTTGGCGACGATGTCGGGCTCGACCTTGGGCCAGTCGACCCCGCGCGCCTGATCCTCGGCCCTGGCCGTCTCGAGCCAGTAGCGCAGCACCTGGTCGGACGGGGTGTCCTCAGGCAGTTCGTCGACCAGCCGGTTGGCTACGTCGACCAGGGTGCGGGTGGTGTTGGTGTTGGCGTTCTCCCAGGTGAAGTTCTGCAGCTGGGCGGTGGAGACTCGGGCGTCGGCGCCGCCGCCGACGCGCAGCTTGGCCTGGTTCTCCTCCATGCCCTTCGGGGCGTCGTAGCCGATATTGCTGTGCTTGCCCTGTGCGCGGGCCCAGCCGAGGAAGGAGCCGAAGTTCGAGAACTCCGGGTGGGTGTAGGGGACGTGGTAGGTCTCCATGAACGCCTCGAAGGCGACCTTCCAATTGCAGTCGAAGGTCAGCCATTTGCGCCACCGGTAGCGCATCTTCTCCAGCTCGAAGTGCTCGAGCAGGCTCGCGGCGGGTTCGAGATAGTCGCGCAGCGATTCGCCGTCGGGGTCCATGGTGATCCAGACCCAGCCGCCCCAGGTGTCGACCCGGACCCGCTGGAGTCCGTCGTTGCGGTCGGTGAGACCGCACGGCCAGTCCTCGCGTTCGGCGACGAAGGTGTTGCGGCCTTCGAGGTCGTAGCGCCAGCCGTGGAAGTTGCAGGTGAACTGGCGGGCCTGTCCGCGACCGTCGTGCGCGCCCGGGGGAGTGTCGACGAGTCGGCGGCCCCGGTGCGCGCACACATTGTGGTAGGCGCGCAGGGTCTCCGGCGTGGTGCGGACGACGATGATGGAGTCCGCGCCGATCTCGTAGGTCAGGTAGTCGCCGACGCGGGGGATCTCCTCCACCCGGCAGACCTGCTGCCACACCTTGGCCCACAGGCGGTCGCCCTCAGCTCTGGCGTACTCGGGGGAGATGTAGGCCTCGACGCCGATCGTCATCGGGGTCGACAGCGGGTCGGCGGCGGGATCGGTGGTGTTCTCGGCGGTTTCGGTCATGACATCCTCCTGATGCACACCGTGGTTCGTCAGCGGGTGATGGCGGCGCGGAAGTCCTCGTTCTCGAGGAACAGCGAGGTGTGGTCACCGCCCAGATGGGTCCAGCGCAGATTCAGGCCGCCGTCCACGAGCAGCGTCTGGCCGGTGAGATAGGTCGACAGGTCAGAGAGCAGGAACAGGATCGGGCCGGCCTGTTCTTCGGGCTGACCGCGCCTGCCCATGGTGATGGCGCGCCGGTCGCGGTCGGGGTCGGCGCCGACGTAGGCCCGTGAGGCCGGGGTCTCGGTGACGCCGGGGGCGACGGCGTTGACCCGGATGCCGTCCTGGGCCAGTTCCACGGCCAGCGTCCGGGTGGCGGCCACGAGTGCGGCTTTGGCTGTGCCGTAGGCGATGTGGAAGGGCGCGGTGTTCATCCCGCTGATCGAGGAGACCGAGACGATCGACCCCGGGCTGCCCTGTTCGCGCAGCGCCCTGGCCACGCCCTGGCTCATGAAGAACATGGTCTCCAGGTTCTGGGCGAACAGCGCGCGCCAGTCCTCGCGGGTGACGCGGGTGGCCGGCATCCAGGTGGCCGGGTCCGCGCCGCCCGCCACATTCACCAGCCCGTGCAGGCTGCCGGGCAGGTCGGCGACCCGGTCCAGGACCGTGGCGATCCCCTCGTCGGTGCTCGCGTCCGCGGCGACGGGGATCACCGAAAGTCCTTCGGCAGCGAGGGGATTGATGTGGGTGTCGAGATTGTCCGTGGACCGGCTCACCGCCACCACGGTCGCCCCGGCGGTGGCGACCAGGCGGGTGACCGCCGTGCCGATGCCACCGCCGCCCGCACCCGAGACGATGACGATCCTGTCCCGCAGACCCAGGCCCTCGAAGCCCGCCGCCGCGCTCATGCCGGTGGCCGCAGCGTGAGTACGCTGCCCTCGGCGTCGGCGGAGAGGTAGACGGTGCCGTCGGGTCCGGCGGTGATACCCGCGAACGGACCCATCGGACCGGAGAACGGTGGCGTGCCGAGCAGCGGCTTGGCGACCACGCCTTCGGGCACGCCCACCGGCAGGTTCGCTGCGAGCACGCTGCGCACCTTGGTCGCGAGGTCGAACTCGATCAGCGCCTTGAGGCCGACGTCGACGATGAGCAATTGGTTGCCGCGCACCAGGATTCCGTGCGGTGTGTCCAGTCCGTCGACGACGGTGTCCACTCCGCCGCTGCCGATCGAGACGATCCGCCCACTGCCGGACTCGGATACCAGCACGGTGTCGTCGGGGCCGAGAGCCACGCCGAGCGGGCGATCCAAGCCACTCGCCAGCACCTCGACCGTGCCGCCGCGCAGCGAAAGGACCTGGCCCGCACCGAATTCGGCGGCCACCACGGTGCGGTCCGCGGTGACGGCGATGCCGTAGAGCTGGTCGAAGCCCTCGGCCAGGACCTCGGTGACCGGCTCGGGACCCGGCCGGTAGGAGGCGATCTCGCCCGAGGAGGTGGCCACCAGCAGCTCGCCGGGGCCCACCGCGGTGACCCCGCGCACGTAGCCGGGGGTGTTGAGGCTGAACAGCGAGGCGACCTGGGTCAGCCCGGCATCGCCGAATACATAGAGGTAGGTGCCGTCGGCGACGTAGAGGGTGCCGTCGGAAGCCACGGTCAGATCCAGCGGCCACATGAGGCCGCCTTCCAGGATCGACTCGGTCGCGCCGCCGGCGAGTATTTCGGTGATCTCGCCGGTGAAGCTCGACACGAACAGCCGGTTGCCGACGAAGGTGCAGTTGTCCAGGCCGGGCTCCAGCGCGGCCAGCACCCGCCGCTCACCGGTGCGCGGATCGATCCGCAGCACCTCGCCGGTGCCGACCTGGGTCGAGACGAGGAACCCTTCGGCATCGAACTTGACCGAGTCGGGCACGCCGAGATCGCCGACGACACGTTCGGGTTCGCCGCCGTCGGGATCGATACGCCAGATGTCGTTGGTGCCCATGACCGGGTAGTAGAGGAGTCCGTCGGGCCCGAACTCCATGGCATTGGGCATCGGCAGGTTGTCCTGCAGCACGCGCGGTGCGCTGCCGTCCAGCGGCAGTTCCATCAGGCGTCCACCGACCCGGCATTCGTTCACGAACAGCCTGCCGTGGTGGAAGGTGATGCCGTTCGCGCCGGGCAGGTCGTCGCGCAGTACCCGCGAGGTGCCGTCGGTGTGGCGCACGCTGACGCGGGCGTCCATGTACTCGGTGGCGATGAGATTGCCCTCGGTGTCGAAGGCGAGATCGTCGGGGGCGACGATCTCGCCGCCCTTCGCGCTGACGGTCTCGAGCTCGCCGGTGCCGACATCGAGCGCGCTGATCTGGCTACCGGCCACCTGCGCGACATAGATGCGGTTGTCCGCGCCGGTCCGTAGGCCGTTGGCGCCGAAGAGGCGGCTCGGTGGTGTCAGCCGGCGCAGGCTCCAGCCCTCGGCGACGGTGAATGGTGTCTCGCTGCGGTAGCGCGCCCCTCGGGTCACTGCGGGGCCCTCCCCTACGGTCGGATCAGTGGGTGTTGCGGGTCACCGTACGTCAATCCTCGCAATGATTGCAATACTGGGCTCGGTCGGTGAAATCGCTGCTCAGCGCGCCCTTTCCGAATCCGGGCACGGCTGTATGACGAGGCGCTCCGAGGTGGTGTCACGGTGTCGCGAGGGCGACGATCGAGGTCGGGCGGGCTCGTCGAACGGCAAGGGAACTAGATATGCAAGATTCTGAGAATTAGATTATCCAAGATGTGGTGCCGACGGACTGATATCCGTGAATCCGCTGGTACGGGCGAGATCTGGCTCAGATGCGGGTGCTCGGCCGCATCCGTGCGGTCGGCCGCGCGCCTTGGGGCGATGCGCTGATCATGTCGGCGTCGTATCGCTCGAGTACGAGGCTCTGGGTGGCCGAGAGGTGACTGCGGTAGAGCCGCTCGGCCTCGGCGGCGCGACCTGCCTCGATCTCGCGCGCGATCCGGCGGTGGGTGCGCACGGCGGCGTCGGCCTGCTCGCGGGAGGGGTACGAGCCCTCCTGGGTGAGCTCGAGGGCCCATGCCTGCTCCTGCGCCGACCACAGGGTGACCAGCGAACTCACCATGTAGCGGACGGTGAGATTGGGCGTATGGGTGACGATCAGATCGTGGAATTCCCTGGCGGTATGGGTGAATTCGGCCCCGTCGTCGAGCAGTTCGGCGGACTTCTCGACATTCTCGAGCAGGGCGGGCACCACGGTCGTCGCCCGGTCGGCCCGGCCCGCGCACGCGGCCGCGCACAGGGGTTCGAGCATGCGCAGGCCCGCGGCCAGATCGCCGAGCGTCACCCGGGCGCCCTGCAGGGCGAGGCCGAGGTGATAGGCGGCCGAGGATTCGTCGGGCCGATGCACCTCGGCGCCACCGACATTGCCGCGGCGGACGGTGACCAGGCCCTCGGTCTCCAGGATGCGCAGCGCCTCGCGGATCGACGGGTAGCTGACGCCGAAGTCCTGGACCAGCTGGTCCTGGGTGGGGAGCCGATAGTCCGCGTCGCCGGTGAGGATGCGGGCGCGCAGTTCGGCGGCGACCGTCTCGGCGATGCGGCGCTGCGGGACCCGGCCCCGGCGCGGGGCGGTCACGCGGCTCGCCTGTCGCGCACTGCATCCCGGGTCGTCGTCTCCGCCATGGGCGCAGTCTAATCGGGGCGTCGTTGACCCCACAAATATTGCTATCCTTATGAGGATTGACGTACTGTGCGTCGTATGGACTTCACCATGGGCGAAGCCGCGGCGGGTCTGCGCAGCGAGCTCCGGCGGTCGATCGCCGCGGAGGTTCCGGCCGATTTTCTCGGCGCGTTCACCGACGATCCCGCGGATCTGGCGACGGCTCAGCGATTCTGTGGCGTGCTCGCCGATCGTGGCTTGCTCTGTGCGGCATGGCCGCGGCGCTTCGGCGGGCAGGGCGCGTCGGTGTGGGAGCAGACCGTGGTGCGCGAGGAGATGTGGGCCCACCACGAACCGCGCGGTGCGCAGTACATGGGCGTCAATTGGGTCGGGCCCACCCTCATGCGGCACGGCACCGCCGAGCAGCAGCGCCTGCACCTGCCGCCCATCGCGGCGGGCGAGGTGATCTGGTGCCAGGGCTTCTCCGAGCCGGACGCCGGGTCGGACCTGGCCTCGCTGCGCACGACCGCGCGCCCCGACGGCGATGGCTGGCGGATCTCCGGGCAGAAGATCTGGACCTCCTACGCCACCATGGCGCAGTGGTGCTTTCTGCTCGCCCGCACCTCGACCGGTGGCCGTAAACAGCAGGGGCTCACGGTGTTTCTGCTGCCCATGACGGCGCCCGGTATCGAGGTCCGCCCGATCCGCTCCATGCTCGGGCCACATCACCTCAACGAGGTCTTCTTCGACGACGTGCGGGTCGGCCCGGCCGACGTGCTCGGCTCCGTGGACGAGGGCTGGGCCGTGGTGCAGGAGGTGCTGGCCTTCGAACGGGTCGGCATCGCCCGCTACGCCCGCTGCGAACGACTGCTGCACCTCGCGCCGACCGCGCTCGGCGACCGCTGGGACAGCCTGCCCCCTGCTCTGCGCGGCCGGTGGGCCCGCGCGCTGACGCGGGCCCGGCGGGCCCGGCTGCTGGCGTATCAGGTTGTCGCCCTGCAGAACACGGGTCGGGTGGCGCCCGGCGACGCCGCCGCCTACCGGATCGCGGTCACCCGGCTGGACCAGGAGAGCGCCGCGCTGCTCACCGAACTGGCCGCCCACGTACCCGACGAAGTCGGCGTGCGCCGGAACTTCCGCCGCGCCGTCGACGACCACTGGCGCTACGCGAACGCCGCGACCGTGGCCTCGGGCAGCGTCGAGATGCAGCAGATCCTGCTGGCCCGCGCGTTGCTGTCGGGAACGCGACGATCCGGGGCGGCCGCGTGAGTGCGGCCGTGCTACCACCAGGGGGCGACATGCATCTCGAATTATCCAGCGAGGCCGCCGAATTCGGCCGTCAAGCACTCCGCGCGCTGCGCGCGGCAGGCGGTGACGACCTCGTTCAGCTGGCCGAGGCCGACCCGGCGATCCGGCACACCACGATCGCGCCCGTGCTCGCGCGGCTGGGCGCATGGGACCTGAGTCCCCGGCGCGACCCGATCGAACTGGAAGCGGCCGCCGCCCTGTGCCGCAGCGCGGGCTACTGGGCCGTCCCGTATCCGGTGGCGGAGCGGCTGTCCCGCGCGGACGACCTCGACGCCGACGCCCTCGTCGTGGTGGCCGGTCCGGAGCTCGCCGCCGCGATCGCAGACCTCGACCTGCGCGTCGTCGCGGTGGATCCGGCAGGCCTGCGGTGGACCGCGACGGCTCGGTCCGGTGGTGGGACGGGTGGGGAGTTCGCTGTCCGGCTGGGTGGCGGGGCCGGGGGAGAGTTCTCGGTGCGGCTCGGTGGGGGATCCGAGGGGGCGGTCGGCGGACGTTCCGGCGCGGGAGCGGTGGCGGGAATCGTCGCCGCGGCGGGCGGGCGGATTCCGCGGGAGACAGCGTTCGTGACGCCGATTGCGTTGCGGACCTTGGATGCTCGCGGTGCGGGCAATCTGGCGCTGGCGTTGGTGCTGCCGTGCTGGACGCTGCTCGGGATGCTGGACCGCGCCATGGAACTGGCGGGCGACCACGTGCTGGTGCGTGAGCAGTTCGGGCAGCGACTGGCGGATTTCCAGTCGGTGCAGTTCCAGCTCACCGACGGGGAAGTGGAGCGCAAGGGCGTCGAGATGCTGGCCAGGTACGCGTTGTGGAGTGTCCAGACCGGGCAGCCCGGCGCGGTCGCCGACGCCCTCGCCCTGCGGCTGGCCGCCCTGGAGGCCGCCGAGATCGTCTTCCGGGTCGCGCACCAGGTGCACGGCGCGGTCGGGTTCTGCGACGAGACGACACTGTCGTGGCTTTCCCGGCACAGTCTGCCGTTGCGCAGGCTGCCGCTCGGGATCACCGGTACCGAGGACCTGCTCACCCGTCGGATCGGTGCCGACGGGCTCGCCGGTCCGTTCTCCCATCCCCGAGGGGCGTGACCCCGTGGACCCGCTGCCACCCGGACTCACCGTGACCGCCGACGGCCCGGTGCGCCTCGTACTGTTCGACCGGCCCGACGCGCTCAACGCCGTGAACGCCGATCTGCACCGCGCGCTGGCCGAGGTCTGGCGGCACCTGGCCGCAGATACCGAGGCCAGGGTGGTGGTCCTGACCGGCGCCGGACGAACGTTCAGCGCGGGCGGCGACCTGGACTGGATCACCTCCTTCCTCGACGACCCCGTCGCCCGCGACGAGAGCATCCGGGAGGGCGCGCAGATCATCGAGGAGATCCTGCGCTTCCCGCTGCCGGTGATCGCGGCGGTCAACGGCGCAGCCGTCGGCCTCGGCGCGAGCATCGCCGTGCTCAGCGACGTGGTACTGCTGTCGGAGCGGGCCTATCTGGCCGATCCGCACGTCGCGGTCGGCCTGGTCGCCGGTGACGGCGGCGCCGCCTTCTGGCCACTGCTCACCCCCATCCTGCGCACGCGCGAGTACCTCTTCACCGGTGACCGCATCGACGCCGCCACCGCCGTCGACGTGGGCTTGGCCAGCCGCGTGGTCGCCCCGGAGGCACTCCTGCCCGAGGCACTCGCCCTCGCACACCGCATCGCAGCCCAGCCACCCGAAGCGGTGCGCGGCACCAAACGTGTGGTGAACATGTACCTCAGCCAGGCGCTGGCGGGCCCGATGCAGGCGGGCTTCGCCGCCGAGATCGTCTCCATGCAGACCACCGAGCACCGCGACCGGCTGCTCGCCCTGCGTCAGCGGGCCCGATGACGCCCCCGGAGGCAATGGGTGCGCGTCCGGTGGCACCGGCGGAGGCAATGGGTGCGGGCCCGGCGGCAGCGGTGGAGGCAACGGGCGCACGCTCGGCGGCAGCGGCGGCAACGGGCGCGCGCCCGACGACATCGGCGGATGCGGTGGATGCGCGCCCGGTGGCAGCGGCAGATGTGGTGGATGCGCACGCGATGGCACCGACCGACCTGGTGGGAGTGGACGATCGGTGGCCCGCCGACCTCTCGGAATTCCGCGAGCACGTCCGGCACTGGTGCCGCACCCAGCTCCCCGGGGACTGGCGGCAGACCCAGCTCGGTGCGTCCGACGCGGAATTCGTTCGGTTCCAGCGGGAGTGGTTCCAACGGCTGCGGGCCGCCGGGTTCGCGGTGCCGCACTGGCCCGCGGAGTACGGGGGCGGGATGCCGGTCGGGCATCAGATCGTGCTGTACCAGGAGCTGGCCGCGCACGACGCGCCGCGGCTGGTGCTCGCCTTCGTCGCCATCCATCACGCGGCCGCCACCCTGCTCGCGGCGGGAACCCCCGAACAACGCGCGCGGCATCTGCCCGCGATTCTCGACGGGGAGATCTGGGTGCAGGGTTTCTCCGAACCCGACGCGGGCTCGGACCTGGCCGCGTTGCGGACCGCCGCCGTCCGTGACGGTGAGGACTGGGTGATCACCGGCCAGAAGGTGTGGGCCAGCGGCGCGCAGTACGCGGACTGGTGCCTGCTGCTGGCCCGCTCCGATCCGGCCGCGCCGGCGCGACAAGGGATTTCGTACTTCCTGCTCGACATGCGCAGCCCCGGCATCGAAGTCCGGCCCATCCGCCAGGCCACCGGCGAATCGCATTTCTGCGAGATCTTCCTCGATCAGGTGCGGGTACCCGCGAGCGGACTGATCGGCGCGGAGAACGCCGGCTGGCAGGTCGCCCAGCGCACGCTCGGCGCCGAACGCGGACTGACCATGCTCGAACTGGCCGAGCGGCTCGGCAATGCCGGATTCCGCATGCTGCTGGCCGATGCCGCCCGCCCTGGTCCCGGCGGCCGGGCGCTGGACGATCCGGTGGTGGCCGATCGCCTCGCCGAACTGGAGATCGAACTCACCGGCCTGCGCGCGCTGTGCCGCGACCTGGTCGAACGGCACGAGGCGGGCACGGGCGGACCGGCCGACGCGTCGATTGTGAAGCTGTACTACAGCGAACTCCTCCAGCGGATGACCGATTTCGGCGCCGAACTGGGCGGCGTCGAGGCGCACACGGTGCTGTGTAAGCCGATGTCGGGCGGCTGGGAGTCCGGCGCCTGGGTCCTGGATTTCCTCGGTTCCTGGGAATGGACCATCCCCGGTGGCACCAGCGAGATCCAGCGCACCATCATCGCCGAACGCGGCCTCGGGCTGCCGCACGAGCCGGTGGGAGAGAAGCGATGACCGACTTCGCCGAATTCCACGACGATCTGCGCGTCCTCGCCAGGGATCTGCTGGCGAAATCGGCCCGCGATCCGGTGCCGTGGGCGACTATCACCGAGGCCGGCTGGCCGGGGTTGGCGGCACCCGTCGAATTCGATGGTGCGGGAGCGAGCTTCGCCGAGGTCGCGGTGTTGCTCGGCGAGGTGGGCCGGGCCGCGGCCGTCACGGCGCTGCCGACGGTGCTGGCCCTGTCGGTCCCGGCGCTTGCCGAGGTCGTCGCAGATGACCTACGCGACAACGTTGTCCGGGACACGGTCGCAGGGCGCACGGTGCCGGTGCTGGTCCTCGACGCAGGTGGCGACACCGATCCGGCCTTCGCGCTGGAAGGCGGGCCCGCCGGACCCGTGCTGACCGGTTCGGCGGCTTTCGTGCTGGACGCGCAGACTGCCGATCTGCTGCTCGTCCCGGTGCGGGCCGACGCCGGGAAACGATCGCTCGTCGCGGTCGTGCCCGGCACCAGCGGATTGGCGATCACCCCGACACCACTGGTCGACGCCACCCGCTCGGCCGCCGCGGTGACCGCCGACCGGGTGCCCGTCCACGCCGTCTGGCCCTTTCCGGCGCACAGCCCACCGGAGGCGCTGCGCGCGCGAGCCGCCGTCGCGGTGGCTTGCGACTCGCTGGGTTCGGCCGAAGCCATGCTGGCGGCGACCGTCGCCTATGTGCGGGTGCGCGAACAATTCGGTCGCCCGGTCGGCTCGTTCCAAGCGGTGAAGCATGCCTGCGCGGACATGCTGGTGCAGGTCACCGTCGCCCGGCACCTCGTCGACGCGGCGGTCCGGGCGCTCACCGAGCGGCCTGCCGACGCGATCGTCGCGGCGGCCGCGGCGAAGGCGTACACGAGCACGGCGGCTGTGCGGGTAGCGGGCGCCGCGCTGCAATTGCACGGCGGATTCGGCTACACGTGGGACAGCGGAATCCATGTCCATCTCAAGCGTGCGACCTTGAACCGTGCTCTCTTCGGCGAACCGCAGGCGCACCGCAGGATCCTCGCCGCCCGATATCGGTAGCGCCCGCGGATCACCCGGACGATCGGGTCGCGGCAACCGCCGATCCGGATCGCCAGGGTGATTGTGATCGACGCCACGAGCCCCATGCAACTGGTGGCATAGAGGTCGGTGTGACTCCTATCGTGCAGGAACTGATGTTCGCCCGGCGGCCCGCCCGCCTGGGGTGCGGGTCAGGGAATCGGCGCCGTCACCGAAGCCGAGACCACCGCCGAACTCGTGGCGACGCTGCGCGGGCAGTACGAGCAAGATTCCGGTGGCGCCGCGCGCGGGCCGCCGGAACCTCCTGCGCTCTCCGCTAGGTCGCGAGCCGGGCCGCGGCCAATCGGCGCAGCTCGGCGGATTTGATCTTGGCGCTGCCGGTGAGGGCGAAGTCGTCCTCGCTGTAGAGCAGGACGTGCCGGGGCACCTTGTAGCTGGCGAGTCGTTCGCGCAGAAAGGCGCGGACGGCCTCGCCGTCGAGGGCGGTGTCTGCCTGCGGGACGACGCAGGCCACCACCACCTCGCCGAGCGTATCGTGCGGAATACCCACCGTGCGACCGACTTTCACGCCGGGACAGCGATTGAGCTCCTCGTCGACTTCGAGCGGGGAGACGTTCGCGCCACCGGTCTTGATGATGTCGGTGAGTCGGCCTTCCCAATACAGGCGGCCGAGGTCGTCGAGGTAGCCGCCGTCGCCGGTGTGGAAATAGCCGTCGGCATCGAGGGTTTCGTCCAGCGGGATGCCGACGTAGCCGAGCATCAGGGTGGGGCCCTTGACGCAGATCTCGCCGCTCGCGCCACGGGTCAGGACGGTTCCGGTGAGCGGGTCGACGATCTTGATCGTATTGCCGGGCAGTAGTTCACCGCTGCTGCCCGCGATCGTGTCCTCGGGCGTGCAGGCCGCGAAACAGGTGGTGATGGTGAAGGTTTCGGTATTGCCGTAGGCGTGCCCTGGTTCGGTCCAGGTCGTGGTCACCGTGGGATGGCGGGCGGCGGGATAGTCGACGTCGACGAACCGCAGCGCGCTCAGATCCACCGTCGCCCAATTGGGCGCGCCTTCGAGCTGGGCCCACTGATGCGGCCAGGCGACGGGGAAATTCACCCGCTCGGACTGCATCAGTTCCAGTGCCGCCGCGCCGTCGAAGGTCGACTGGAGAACCAGCGACCCGCCCGCGGCCAGGGTCGATCCCAGCGCCTGCCCGAAATTGCCGGACCAGAAGAAGCCGTTGGCCGTCCAGCACCGGACATGGTCGTCGGGGCCGAAACCGAACATCCGCCGGAAACGCCACATCTGGATGGTGACCCCGCGGTGCGCGCTGCGAATTCCCTTGGGCTTGCTCGTGGTTCCGGAGGAGAAGAACAGCACCGCCGTATCGCTCGGCTGCACCGTGGCGGCGGCCGCCTCGACGAGGTCGACCGGCTCGGATTCGCCGCGAGCGACGAACGTGTCCCAGCTCTCGATGGCGCCGCCGTCCAGGGGTGTCCCGACGACGGCGAGGTGGCGCAGGAACGGATAGGCCGCCGATCGCACGGCACCGGGCGCCGCCGTGCCGATCGCAGGCTCGAGATCGGTGAGTACCGTCGCGAAATCCGTTCGGGCGACCGCACGTTCGAACAGCAGCACGGAAACGCCGGACAGCCGCAGCAGGTATTCCAGCTCCGCGGGAGTGGAGAAGGTGCTCAGCGCCACCGCCACGCCACCGGCCAGGGAGGTCCCGAACACGGCCGCCAGCCATTCCGGCCGATTGGTCATCAGCACACCGACCCTGGTGTCCTTGCCGACCCCGGCGGCGCGCAGGGCGCGCGCCACCGCGACGGACCGATCCCACAGCTCGTCGTAGGTCCAGCGGGTGACGCCGGTGTCGTCGTGGAAGACGAGCGCTTCCCGATCGCCGTATCGCTGGGTCACCTCGCGCAGGAAACCGGGGAGGGTCAGGGTGCCCAGTCCTGGTTCCTCGGCCAGCGGTGGGCCGGACGCGATGGCCGGGCTCGCTACTTTCTCGGTCATCGTCGACCTTTCCGTTCTTTCTTCCGGCTCAGCGCGGCAGTTCTACTTCGGCGACGCACTTCACGAGCGTGCCGAAGTTCTGGTCGGTGAGCCTCAGCTCGATCTGGACCAGGGGGACACCCCACGTCGAGTGGGCCTCCTTGCCGACGACTTCGGCATCGAAATAGGTGACGTCACCCTCGAAAGCGGGCAGCCGGAAATCGGCCTTCGTGTGGCGGACCAAACCCTCGTTGCCCGCCCAATACGCGAGATAGTCGGTGCACCAGGCGCCCATCGTCGCGCCGTATCCGTAGGCGCGGGCCATGCCGACCTCGCCGGCTTTGCCGGCATCGATATGGCCGCGGGAGGGGCCGACGTAGAGGCCGTCACGCAGCCGCGGATCGATCTTGGCGCCTTCTTCGTCGAAGCCGAAACCCTCGGTCCAGCCGGGGTCTTGATACACCCACGGATCCGCGACCCCCTCGGGCGCGACCCAGCCGAACGTGCCCCAGATATTGAAGAGGAAGGCACGGTATTCGGTGGTGAAACTCGCGATGGAATGCGGTCCGATCACGCGGCGCGGCAGGGTGTCACCGACTTTCACGTCGTCGAAACGCGGGGAGACCCCGAGCCGGTTGGAATGCAGCCACGCGGTGCGCACGGCGTCGACCTCGGACAATTCGGCCGCTGTCCAGCGTTTGATCTCGCCGGCCTGGTCGTCGTACATACCGCGCTTGCTCGCCTCCTCGGCGAGATAGCGGATGGCGGTCGAGCGCTCGCGGGCGACGAGCACACCGTGCTGATTGCGATGGGTGGTGTCACCGCGCGAGAACATGGTCGGTCCCGCGAATTTCGTCTCCGCGACCTTGTAGTCGTGGAAGCGGCGCTCCTGGAACAGGGTGTCACCGGGACGTACCGGCGCGCCGTAGAACCACCATTCCTCGCCGCCGAAGATCAGATGGCTACCGGGGATGCGGCCGACGCATGCGGGAGCCGCGCCGTGCCCGTAATCGAGTGCGACCGCCATGGATTGGGGTGCGATCAGCCCGCCGTACCGGGATTCCCCGGCGAATCGCTGATCCCAGTGCAGCGGATTGGGGTAATCCATCGCCATGACCCAGCGGCGGATATCGGAGGAGCTGCACGGATCCCACAGCTGACCGCCGCCGATCGGGGTGCCGACCCGGTGCTCGACATCGCTGAGGTCGAGTTCGACGGCGGCGGTGCGCTTGTTCGTGGCCACGATGCTCCCTCAGCGGTTGACGTCGACGACGAGACGGCCACGCACGGTGCCATCGATGAACCGGTTCGCGGCGGCGATCGCCTCGCTCAGCGCAACCTCGGCGGCGATGGTGTCCAGCGCGGCGGGATCGAGGTCGCGAGCCAGCCGCTCCCATGCCAGGATCCGGCGCGGGACCGGCGCCATGACGCTGTCGATCCCGTAGAGGGTGACCCCGCGCAGGATGAACGGGGCGACGGTGCCCGGCAGATCCATGCCCTGGGCCAGCCCGCAGGCGGCGACGGCGCCGCCGTAGCGGACCTGCGCGCTCGCGTTGACCAATGTGTGGCTGCCGGCGGCGTCGACCACGCCCGCCCAGCGTTCCTTCTGCAGCGGCTTGCCGCGTTCGGCGAGCTCGGCCCGGTCGACGACGGTGCTCGCGCCCAGATCCTCGAGATACCCGGCCTCGGCGGGCTTTCCGGTGGCCGCTGCCACCGTGTACCCGGCCGCGCTGAGCAGGGCGATCGCCACACTGCCGACGCCGCCGGTCGCGCCGGTCACCAGGATCTCGCCGTCCTCCGGTCGCAGGCCGTGTCCGGCCAGCGCCTCCACACACAGACTCGCGGTGTAGCCGGCGGTACCGATCGCCATCGCCTGGCGGGCGGTGAAGGCGTCCGGCTGCGCGATCAGCCAGTCACCGCGCACGCGGGCGCGCTGGGCCAGGCCGCCCCAGTGGGTTTCCCCGACACCCCAGCCGTTGAGCACGACCTTGTCACCGGCCGACCAGTCCGGGTGACCGCTCTCGGCGACCACGCCGGCCAGGTCGATGCCCGGCACCATCGGGAACGAGCGGACCACCGGCGACTTTCCGGTAATGGCCAGGGCGTCTTTGTAATTCAGCGTGGAGTAGGCGATATCGATGGTGACGTCGCCGTCCGGCAGCGCCTCGTCGGACACGGTGGTCGCGCTGACCTCGGGTGGCGTGCCGCTCTTCTCGATAAGGATGGCCGAGAACATGGGTACTACCCCTCTCTCCTGCGAGAATGTAATTCTCGCTTGGGTATGGATATGTTTTCATCGGGAGTGTTCGGTGTCAATCGCCCGGGAGCGGGCGCTGTCGTCAGCGTGCGGTCCAGCCGCCGTCCACCACGATCGTCTGCCCGGTGACATAGCGCGCGGCATCGCCAGCCAGCCAGATGATGGCGCCGACCAGGTCCTGGGCCGTGCCTTCCCGGGGGAGCGGGGTGTTGCGGCGCAAGTACTCGGCGCCGCGGTCGCTGTCGTAGAGGCTGTCGGTGATCTCGCTGCGGAAGAAGCCGGGCGCGACGGTGTTCACCCGGATCGAGTGCCGGGCCCACTGCACCGCGAGTTCGGTGGTGAGCCCGGACAATCCGGCCTTGCCCGCCGCGTAGGAGGCCTGGGGGATGCCGGGCACGCCGACCCGGCCGCTGATCGAGGAGACGTTGACCACCGATCCGCCGCCCGCGTCGCGCAGGTGCGGAAACAGCGCCTGCGCCAACAGGAACGGTGCCACGAGGTTGAGGCCGAGGGTGCGCTGCACGGCGTCGAGCGATTCGTCCTCGGCGCGTGCGGTGGTGAACCGGTTGCCCGCCGCGTTAACCAGGATCGTCGGTGCGCCGAGCTGATCGATCACCCGCGGTGCCACGGTGCCGACCTGCGCCGGGTCGGCTAGATCGCAGACGACGGCGAGTCCGTCGATTCGGTCGGCGAGCTCGGTGAGCCGATCGGCGCGCCGGGCCACCACGGCGACCCGGGCACCGAGTCCGGCGAGAGCCTCGGCCACGGCGGCGCCGAGTCCCGAGGACGCGCCGGTGACCACGGCGACCCGGCCGGTCAGATCGAACAGCCGCAGGGCTGCCGCGTGCTCGGTGCTCATCGGTTCTCCTGCTGGGCGGTGACGGCGAGTGCGGTGAGCCCGGTGCGTTCCACCTTGCCCATGGCGTTCACCGGCAGCGTGTCCACCCTGGCCCAGATCTCGGGCACCTTGTACCCGGCGAGTTCCTTCCGGCACAGGCTCGCCAGCTCGGCGAAATCTACGGTGTCGCTGTCGGTTTCGACGACGGCCGCCACCTTCTGGCCGAGCCGTTCGTCCGGTACGGGGCACACCGCCACCTTGCTCACCCGGGGATGGGTGGCGAGTACCCGTTCCACCTCGAGCGGGTAGACATTCGCGCCGCCGCGGATGATGACCATCTTCTTGCGGTCCAGCACCGACAGGCGGCCCTCGGCGTCGACGGTGCCGATGTCGCCGGTGGCGAACGGGCCCGGCTCCGGTGGGCGAACGGCGCCGTCGGACCAGTAGCCCAGGGTGGGGCGCCAGAGTCCGGCCCAGGGACCGTGGGTGGCGACGGCCAGGCGGAGTTCGCCGAGCGAACCCGGTGGCAGGCGCCGGTTCTCGTCGTCGTAGGCGGCGACGTCGAGGTGCGGGAGGACGTGACCGCTGCTGCCCGGTGTCCAGCCGTCGCCCGGCGGATCGATGGCGACCACCGTGGGTGCCTCGGTGAGACCGTAGGTGGTGCGCGGGACGAGGCCGTGGTGGGCCGCGGCGAAGGCGGTGCGCACCGTATCGGGAGTGTCGCTGCCGCCGCTCCAGACCTCCCGCAGCGAGCCGAGATTCGCACCCGGCCGGCGGGCGAGGTCGTAGAGCTGGGCGGGGGCGCCGTTCCACACCGTGACCCGGTGGGTGGCGATCCACTCGGCGACCCCGTCGGCATCGCGGCGGTCCATGATCACCGCACACCCACCGGCCTGGGCCGTGGTCAGGGTGGACAGCACCATCATGTTCAAGATGGTGAGCGGGAAGCTGTCGCCCCGGCGCAGGTCGGGGCCCCAGTCGCGGGTCGCGCGCACCACCGCGCCCGGCAGCAGCAGGTTGCGCTGACTGTGGACCACCGCCTTCGGGCGACCGGAGGTGCCGCTGGTGAAGGCGATTCCGGCGGGCGCGTCGATGTCGTGGGCGAGGGTGGGCGCGGGGTCGGCCCTCGTCGTCAGGTCATCCCAGTGATCCGGGAACACCGCGCGCGGTGCGGTGCCACCCCAGCGGGAACCGGCCAGCACGACGACCGGATCGCACAGATCGTGCAGATACTGTTGCTCGGCGGGAGAATTGGCTTCTCCGATACCGGTCCAGATCGCCCCGATGCGCTGCGTGCCGTGAAACGCGGCGACGATGCCGAGATCATTGGGCAGGCAGGCGGCGACCCGATCGCCGGGCCGGACGCCGAGCGACCACAGCGCACCCGCCGCGCGAGCGGCCTGTTCGTCGAGGTCGGCGTAACTCCACGTCCCCGAAGCGGCGATGATCGCGGGCGCGTCGGGGCGCTCGCGCAGCGGATCGTCGAGCGCGGACGCGACGGGGCGCGGGGTACGGATGTTGCCGGTGAAGCTGTCCACGACTTCCTTGATAGCACTATCCTTGCAAAGATTCACCAGATAGCCCGATCGGGTACTGGGCGAAAGGGGACGCGATGGAACACACAGGTCCGCTCGCGGGGATTCGGGTCATCGACCTGACCGCGATGGTGATGGGGCCGTACTGCACGCAGATCATGGCCGACATGGGCGCCGAGGTGATCAAGATCGAACCGCCGCGCGGGGACGACACCCGCTACATCTCGGTGGGTCCCGAGCCCGGGATGAGCGGGGTCTTCGTCAATGTCAACCGGGGTAAGCGCAGCGTCGTTCTCGACCTGCGGACCGAGGACGGCGCGGCGGCCCTGCGCGAACTGATCGCCGGTGCCGACGTTTTCGTCCACTCCATGCGCGCGGCGGCGATCGAGCGGCTCGGGTTCGGGTATCGGGAGGTGGCCGCGCTGAATCCGGCCATCGTCTACACGAACTGCTACGGCTACGGTCGCGGGGGGCCGGACTCCGGCCTGCCCGCCTACGACGACACCGTGCAGGCCGCCTGCGGTCTCCCCGCCGTGCAGGAGATGCTCACCGGCACACCGGGTTACGTGGGCACCATCATCGCCGACAAGGTCGCGGGCCTGACCGCGGTGTACGCCACGACGATGGCGCTGTTGCATCGGCAGCGGACCGGGGAGGGTCAGGAGGTCGAGGTCGCCATGTTCGAGACGATGGCGGCGTTCATGTTGGTCGAACACGGCAACGGCGCCCTGTTCTCGCCGCCACTGGGTCCCGCCGCCTACCCCAGGGCGGTGACCCCGGAACGCAGGCCCTACCGCACCGCCGACGGATACCTGGCGGCGCTGGTCTACAACGACAAGCAGTGGTCGGCGTTCGTGGCGGCCGTGCGACCGCGGTGGGCTGGCCCGGAATTCGCCACGCTGGCACAGCGCGCGGCCCGGATCGATCTGGTCTACGCCCGGCTCGCCGAGACCTTCGCCGAACGCACCACCGAGGAGTGGTTGACGATCCTGCGGAAGCTGGAGATCCCGGCGGCGCCGGTGCGCTCGCTCGACGACCTGTTCGATGACGAGCATCTCGCGGCGGTCGGCTTCTTCCAGACCGTGGACACCCCGCACGGGCCGGTCCGCTTCCCCGGCCCGCCGGTGCGCTTCTCCCGGACACCGGGCCGGATCGCCGGTCCCGCACCGCGACTCGGCGCCGATACCGGCGCCGTGCTCGAACAGCTCCGCTCGGTCGTTCCCGGGCCGGTGGCCGGATGACCGCCGTGCTGCCTGCCGCCGACCTCGACCTGCGGACGATCCTGCGACCCGGCGACCGGATCGTCGCCGGGCAGGCCTGTGGCGAACCGACCACCCTGATCGAGGCGCTCATCGCCCAGGGCGGCGAGATCGCGGACCTGTCGCTGTTCCTCGCGACCAGCTTCTCCGGCCTGCTCACCCCGGCCGCAGCCGCGGTGTTCGAGCCGGTGAGCATGGGTGCCATCGGCGCGCTGCGCGGACTCACCGCGGAGCACCTGCTGAGCGTGGTGCCCTGTCATGTCAGCCGGATCGGCCCGATGCTCGAGGCGGGCGAGTTGCCCTGCGACATCGCGTTCGTGCAGGTCGCGCCCGCCGACCCGGACGGCACACACAGTCTGGGGCTGATCAGCGACCACATCCTGTCCGCGATCCGCGCGGCCCGGGTGGTGGTGGCCGAGGTGAACGACCGGGTGCCGCGCACCGTGGGTGAGCGGATCCACGCCACCGACATCGATGTCGCGATCCGGGTCTCCCGGGATCCGGTGCGGGTCACCCCCGCCGCCATCGGACCGGTGGACGAGGCGATCGCCCGGCACGTCGCCGGGTTCATCGACGACGGTGCCGTGCTGCAGGTCGGGATCGGCGCGGTTCCCGACGCGGTGCTGCGGCTGGTGCGCGACCGCACCGACCTCGGGGTGCACTCGGGCATGATCGGCGATGCCCTGGTCGACCTGGTGGAGGCCGGGGTGGTGACCAACGCGCGCAAGGAGATCGATCGCGGGGTCTCGGTGACCGGCGCGCTCATCGGCACCGAACGGCTCTACCGGTTCGCTGACCGCAATCCGCTGATCCGCATGTGCACCACCGCCTACACCCACGACCCGGCGGTGCTCGGGCGGCTCAGCCGGCTGGTCACGGTGAACTCGGCCGTCGAGGTCGATCTCACCGGGCAGGTCAATGCCGAGCAGAGCGGCACAGCGTATTTCGGCGGCACCGGCGGACAGGTGGACTTCGTGCGCGCGGGTCTGCGGTCGCCGGGTGGGCGGTCGGTGATTGCCCTGCAATCCACAGCCCGGCGCGGGTCGGTCAGCCGGATCCGCGCGGCGCTGTCGGGGCCGGTCACCACCGCGCGCAGTGATGTCGACGTGATCGTCACCGAATACGGCGCCGCCGAACTGGCGGGCCGGACGCTGGCCGAGCGGGCCCGCGCGCTGATCGCGGTCGCGCACCCCGGCTTTCGCGACGACCTGGACCGTGCGGCGCACGAGATCCAGCGGAGAGGATTCTGATGTCCGAGGACGCAGTGCTGTTCGAGGCCAGGCCGGACGGGATCGCGGTCATCACCCTGAACCGCCCCGATACCCGCAACTGCCTGGCACACGACGTTCGGGCCGGGTTGTTCGCCGCGTGGGAACGTTTCGAGGCGGACCCGGCACTGCGGGTCGCGGTGCTCACGGGCGCGGGGCGGGCCTTCTGTGCCGGTGGGGATCTCAAGGAGATGGTGGAGACCGGGATGACGATCCCGCCCCGGGACATGTTCCCGGTGCCCTACGACACGGTGGAACTGAGCAAACCGACGATCGCCGCGGTCAACGGCGCCGCCTTCGCGGGCGGCTGGATGATCGCCCAGGCCTGCGACCTGTGCGTCGCCTCGACGGAGGCCAGCTTCGCCGTCACCGAGGTGAAGGTGGGGCGCAGTTCACCCTGGGCCGCACCGCTGATCCACATGATCCCGCAGCGGATCATGATGGAGATCCTGCTCACCGGCAAGCCGATCGACGCGCGACGCGCCTACGAGATCGGCCTGGTGAACCGTCTCGTCGAGCCCGCCGACCTGCTGCCTGACGCGCTGGAACTGGCAGGCGAGATCGCGGGTGCGGCGCCGCTGTCGGTGCTCGCCGCACGCGAGACGGTCATGCTCGCGACCGAGATGGGGCGTTCGGCCGCCCTGCACGCGGCCCGGCACGCGGCGGTGCGGTGCTATCGCAGCGCCGATGCGCAGGAAGGCCCGCTGGCGTTCGCGGAGAAGCGCATCCCGCGGTGGACCGGTACGTGATCGCGGATCGGCCGGATCACCCGCCGCCTACCGCCCGAACTCGGCGTGGAGTTCGGGCAGGAATCGCGCGAGGTGGTTCATCTCCTGCCCGCACATGAGGAGGTCGCGCGCCATCGCGAGGTCGGGCACGAGGTCGCCCACATCGACGGCAGCGCCGCGCTGCACTGCCCGCGCGATGTGGTGCGGGTCCGGCGGGCGAGGTGCGACGAGATTCAGATAGAACCGCGACCGCATCTCGCAGCCGCCCTCGATCGGGCGGACCTGGTGGGCGAGCCAGCCCAGGTCCACCGGGAACACGCTGCTGCCGACGCGGCCGAAGACGATGGTGTGTCCGTCGGGGACGGTGAAGCCGTGCTCGCGCGGGTCGCGGAAGGCGATGGCCAGCTGCTGCAATGTGGCGCCGATGTACTCGTCGACATAGGAGATGTTGCCGACGTAGCGATCCCGATCGGGACCGGCCACCCCGCTGCGGTCGGCGGCGACCTCGGCGTACCGGTGCGCATCCGGGTGCCACAGCTTGTAGCGGGCCGACTCGGCCAGATGCCAGCCGAACCACCAATCCCACATCGCCGCGCTCACCCGCGGCATCTCGGTGCGCACCGCCACCCACACCGCACCGTCACCGGTGAAGCCGTAGCCGGTCTCGACCGGTGACGTGCCGCTCGGCGCGAGGTCGGCGGGCAGATCGGCGAACAGCGGGATGCGCTCGGCCGGGCTGGGCGGTCCCGTATAGGCGTCGACGACCACCATCGGCGCTGGCGCCGTGCGGCCGGTCATGTACCTCGCGTAGGGCTCGGCCCAGTCCCGCGGTGTGTATCCCGCGTAGCGCTGGTTGTCGGCGGGATCCTCGGCCCGCGCGACGCCCATGGCGGTCGACATCAGCGTGCCGGCCGCCCCCACCCCGATCGCGAGGGCGCCCCGGCGGCTGATGTTCGGCTGTCGCACCATGTCCCGAGACTAGGGCGCGCGGTGAGACCCGTTGCGCTGTCAGCTCCGTCGCTGGGCGCCGCACCGATCGGCCGACCGCCGAATGGTGAGTTCTCCCCATCGACGGGGGCGATCGACGTGTCGCGAGAGGGCGGGCAGCCGCGCGCTACCGCCCGTGCGGGACCTGGTCGAACGGCATATCGCGGTCGGCGGCGGCCTCCCTCGGCATGCCGAGCACCCGTTCGCTGATCACGTTGCGGGCCATCTCGGTGCTGCCCCCTGCCAGGCTCCAAGCCGCGCGGAACAGGTAGTCCAAGCCGACGGTCTCGGTGTCGGCGGCGTCGCCCGGCGTGTGCGTCGCGCCGTCGGGTCCGGCGATCCGCAGCGCGGTATCGGTTTGCAGCCAGGCGTTCTCGGCGGAGAAGAGCCGGGGGAGGGCGCCCGCGGCGGGGGGCAGCGTGCCCGCCGCGATCGCCCTGGTGACGTGGACGATGAGCTGATCGCGCACGATGTTCATGGCCCGTGCTTCGCCGATGTCCTCGCGGACTCGCGAATCGCCGTCCTGGCCGGTCGCTTTCGCCAGGCGCAGCAGCTGGTCGGCCTCGCCACCGAGGTGCGGGCGGGCGCCACTGGTGTAGGGCGAGGTGCCGCCCAAAGCCGCCCGCTCGTGGAAGAGCAGGCGCGAGGCCGCTGCCCAGCCGTCGTCGACCGCACCGACCACCGCGTCCGCGGGCAGCACCACATCGTCGAAGAACTCCTGGCAGAACTCGGTCGAGCCGGTGACCTGCTTGATCCGCTGCACCGTGACCCCCTCGGCGTGCACCGGCACCAGGAACAGGGTCAGGCCTTGATGTTTGGGCACGGTCCAGTCGGTGCGGGCCAGGCACAGGCCGTAGTCGGCGGCGTAGGCGCCCGAACTCCAGATCTTGGAGCCGTTGAGAATCCACTGGTCGCCGTCGCGATCGGCGCGGGAGGTCAGGCCCGCCAGGTCCGAGCCACCGCGCGGCTCGGACAGGAACTGCACCAGGATCTCGTCACCGCGCAGCACGGCGGGCAGGTGGGTCCGCTTCTGCTCCTCGGTCCCGAGATCGAGCAGGCTGGCCGCGCAGATGGCCAGCGTGGGCACGTTCAGCAGCAGCGGCATCTCGTAGGGCAGCGATTCCTCGGTGAAGGCCGCCTGGTGATCGGCGGTCAGGCCGAGGCCGCCGTATTCGGTCGGGAAACAGATGCCGGCGAAACCCCCGTCGTGGAGCACGCGCTGCAGATGGCGGGCGTGCTGCCACGCCTCCTCGGTGTCGGCGGGCGCGGTCGTCGGCGGCGCCGGGGGCAGCGTGGCCTTCAGCCAGTTCCGTGCCCGGACGCGGAATTCCTCGACGGTCTCGATGTCGGTGGTCATACGACGATGCCTTCCTGGATGGACGGTGCGGTCAGGCCGCGGAGTCGAGCAGATCGGTGATGTGGCGCCGGTGTTCCTCGGGTGTGCCGTACAACGCGCGACCGAGGGTGATCCGGCGCAGGAACAGGTGCAGATCGTGCTCCCAGGTGACGCCGATTCCGCCGTGCAGCTGCACGCAGTCCTGGGCGATCACCGGAGCCTTCGCGCCCACATACGATTTCGCGATGCTGATGTACTCGCCGGTCTCCGGCGCCTCGGCGTCCCAGGCCGCCGCGGCGGCGAACGCGGTGGCGCGGCAGGCTTCCAGCCAGGTCTTGTTGTCGGCCATCCGGTGCTTGAGCGCCTGGTATGAGGCCAGCGGCCGTCCGAAGGTGTAGCGCTCGAACAGCCAGGTCAGCGTGCGGGTGAGGGCGCGGTCGGCGGCGCCGGCCGACTCCGCGGCGGTGACGAGGGCGGCGGCGCCTGCCTGCGCGCGCACCGCGGCGGCGGCCTCGGCGCCGGTGTGGGTCACCGCGTCGGCGCCGATGACGACATCGTCGAAGACGACCTTGCCGGTGCGCCGGGTGAGATCGATGGTCCAGGTGGGGCTGACCGCGACGCCCGGCGTATCGGTGGGCACCAGCAGCTGGATCGGGCCGTCGGGGCCGGTCGCGGTGACCAGGAACAGATCGGCCTGATCGGCGGCCTCCACCCGGTCCTTGACGCCGGTCAACCGGTATCCGGCGCCGGCTCGCACCGCTCTGGTCCCGGCGGCTTCGCCGGTGAGCGCGCCGAATCCCGCACCGGGTTCGTACACCGCCCAGGTCACGACGACCGTTCCGGCCACGATCGCGGCGACTGTGTCGGCGAGGTGGCTCGCGGTGGCGCGCAGACCCGCCAGCGCGGCGGTGGTGGTGACGAACGGGCCGGGTGCCGCGGCGCGGCCGAGTTCCTCGGCGACCAGGGCGAGTTCGGTCATCGGGTAGCCGGAAACCGAACCGCCGCCGAGGCTTTCGGGCACCAGCATCGCGGTCCAGCCGAGTTCGGCGCCGCGTCGCCACCAGTCCCGATCGAAACCGGTCCCGGCGTCGGCGAGCGCACGCACGGTGTCGATCGGGACCGTGCCCGCGAGGAATTCACGGGTGGTCGTCTGGAAAAACCGCTGGTCCGCGGTGGGGTCGTGGGGCATCGGATCGGTCCTCCGGTTGACGCGCAGCAAGCAGTGTGGAAATCTCATACTCACATGTGAGAGGCTTATTCTCAATCACGGAAGTCGACTGGCACCAACAGCCGCTGGGTGGCGTCGACCGGAATCTCGAAGGGACCCGTCGCGTGGTGAACAACTTCCAGGATCTGGACTTCTTCCTCGGACAGGAGCTGGTGGCAGATCCCTACCCCTATTTCGACTCGTTGCGCGAGCAATGTCCGGTGACCCGCGAGCGGCATCACGACGTGATGATGGTGACCGGTTACGACGAGGCACTCGAGGTCTACAACGATGTCGAACGGTTCTCCTCGTGCATCGCCGTCACCGGCCCGTTCCCCGGATTCCCGGTTCCGCTGGACGAGAACAGCGATGTCGACGCCGTGATCGCCGAGCATCGCGACAGCCTCCCGATGAGCGATCAGCTGCCGACGATGGATCCGCCGACGCACACCGACCATCGCGCGCTGCTCATGCGGCTGATCACGCCGAAGCGGCTGAAGGAGAACGAGGAGGCGATGTGGTCGATCGCCGACCGCATGCTCGACCACTACCTGGTCACCGGCGGTGACTGCATGCGCGAATTCGCTGGTCCCTTCACGCTCTACGTGATCGCCGACCTGCTCGGTGTACCCAAGGACGACCAGGACGAGTTCCTGCACACCCTGCAGCGCGACCCGCACCGCGAGGGCGCCAGCGTCGGCTCCACGCAGGGTGAGGGCATGTCGCACAACCCGATCGAGTTCCTCTACGGCAAGTTCTCGGCCTACATCGAGGACCGCCGCCGCAACCCGCGCGGCGACGTGCTCACCAGCCTGGCCACCGCGACCTTCCCGGACGGGTCGCAGCCGGAGGTCATCGACGTCGTGCGGGTGGCCGCCAACGTCTTCTCGGCCGGCCAGGAGACCACGGTCCGGCTGCTGAGTTCGGCGCTGAAACTGCTCGCCGAGCGTCCCGACATCCAGGAGTACCTGCGCGCGGACAAGAGCCGCATCCAGAACTTCATCGAGGAATCGCTGCGGATGGAGAGCCCGGTCAAGGGCGACTTCCGGCTCGCGAAGACGACCTCGACGGTGGGCGGTGCCGAGGTGCCGGTGGGGACCGTACTGATGGTCGTCAACGGTGCGGCCAATCGTGACCCGCGCCGTTTCGACGATCCGACCACGTTCGATCCGGCGCGTTCGAATGCCCGCCAGCACATCGCCTTCGGGCGCGGTGCGCACACCTGCCCGGGCGCGCCGCTGGCCCGCGCGGAAGCCAGGATCGCCATCGAACGCCTGCTGGCCCGCACCACCGATCTGCGCATCGACGAGGCCGTGCACGGGCCCGCGGAGGAGCGGCGGTATCACTACCTGCCCACCTTCATCCTGCGTGGGCTCACCTCGCTGCACCTGGAATTCGACACCGAGGAGGCCTGATGAAGGTAACTGTCGACGCGGACCGCTGCCGTGGCCACGGTGCCTGCCTGGGGCTGTGTCCCGAGGTCTTCACGCTGAACGTGGACGGCTATGCCGAGACGGCCCCGGGTGCGGTGCCCGACCATCTGGTCGGTGCGGTGGAGGAAGCCGTGTCGGCCTGTCCGGAGCAGGCCATCGTCGTGGAGTGAGTGAAATGGGTTCCGTTGCGGTGCAGCGGAACCCATTTCGTGTCCGGCTCGCGGTCTGATCGGTTACTCGGCTGGCACCGCCAGGCTCAGGAGGATGGGGTGACCGGTGTCGACGGCGTCAGACCGGCGCGGATCGCGGCTTCGAGGAGGCCGAGGTCCGCGCCGAGTGCGTCGGCGACCGCGCCGGCGACCGCGATGTCCTTGCGCAGGAATTCGCCGACGGTGGTGCGGAACAGGTCCACCGAGCCCCTGCCCGCGATCCGGGTGACCGCGTTGCCGCCGCTGCTGGCGTGGGGGAGCGCGGCCAGCAGCGCCGGTTCGGACAGGCCGAGGTGGGCACCCAGCCGCACCGCCTCGGCGACGAGACCGATCTGCGCCGCGAACAGGACGTTGTTGACCAGCTTCACGCGCTGACCGTCGCCGAGCCCGCCGACGCGCAGGACCGGATCGGCATAGGCGCCAAGAACTTCGGTCGCGAGGCGGCAGTCGCCGTCGGACCCGCCGAGGAAGACCGTGAGGGTGCCCGCGGCGATATCGTGCGGGCCACCGCTGACCGGGGCATCGACCACACCGATACCCCGGTGGGTCGCGGCGGTCGCGACGGCGACGGCGGTCTCCGGGCTGCCGGTGGTGTGCAGGACGACGAGCGCGTCGGCGGGCAGCTCGGTGAGAAGCGGTCCCTCCAGGCAGATCTCGCGTACCTGGTCATCGCTGAACACGCAGACGATGAGCACCTCGGCGTCGTGGGCCGCCTCGGAAACGCACGCGACGGGAGTGGCGCCGACGGCGGCCAACTCCTCGTGCGTCTCGGCCTTGCGGGCCAGAGCCCGTACAGAGTGCCCGACGTCGACGAGACGGGCGATCATCGGCTTGCCCATCCGGCCCGCGCCCACGAATCCCACACGCATCGGTTCTCCTTCTTCGATCGGGCAGCGACAGGAGGATCAGTGATTTCCGCCGGTGCCGAACAGCGGCAACGCCATCGCTCGTCGTCAGCCGGACTGGTGAGCCGACCGAACATCGGGCCTTTGGGCGGACATTGCGGTGATCGGCCGGACTGGTGATCGGTCGAATCGCTCTGCCGCCTGCGGTTGGCAGCGCGTTGATCAGCCGGTCGATCACCACGCCGTCTGCGGGGGCAGAGCAGCAACAGCCGCACACCGCAGCGCACCGATTCCGAAATCGTCAGCGGGGCAGTGCCTGTCGTTCCCGCTTCATCACTGCCAGGGCGGCATCGGCGGCGTCGAGTTCGATCCCCGGCTCCGCGGCCGCGGCGGCGGCGAGGTCGGCGAGCAATCCGACGTCCTTGCGCAGGAGCTCGCCCGCGCGGACGGCCAAGCCGTCGAGGGTGCCGCCCGAGGCCACGACGCGTCCCAGTGCGAAGCTGTCGGCGGTGCCGTGGGTGATGACCTCGCCGAGCCGCGCGGTGTCGAGGCCGAGCTCGGCGCCGAGGCGCAGAGTTCCCTGTGCGGTCGCGAGATTGGCGGTGAACAGCAGGTTGTTGAGCAGCTTGGCGAACTGGCCCGCGCCGACGTCGCCGAGGTGCACGATCGGATTCGCGTAGGTCGCGAAGACCGGCCGCGCGGTCTCGACCGCGTCGGCGGGTCCGCCGACCATCACCAGCAGTCGGCCCTCGGCGGCGGCGGGGCCACCGCCGCTCACGGGTGCGTCGAGGACCGAAATACCTTGGCGTGCGGCGAGTTCCGAGAGTTCACGGCAGGTGTCCGGGTGCACGGTGGAGTGCACCGCGAGCACCGAGCCGGGTGCCATGCCTGCCAGTACGCCGTGCTCACCGGTGACGACCTCGCGGACGTCGGCGTCACCGACCACACACACGCACACCAGATCGGCGGCCGCGCCAAGGGCGGCGGGGGAGTCGGCGGTGCTCGCCGTGGTGTCGGCGAAGGGCTCGAGCGATGCGGGCCTGCGCGCCCACAGCGTGGTCGGGTAGCCGGCGTCGATGATGCGCCGGGCCATGGGTCCGCCCTGGCTGCCCAGTCCGATGAATCCGATGCGCATCAGTGCGCCTCCTGTCCGGTGACGACGGGGGCCGGGGCCGGGCGATAGAACGCTGCCAGCAGGCCGATGGTCGAGGCGACACCGAGTCCGAGCGCGAGAAGTCCACCCGCCCAGCCGGTGACGGTGATGTCGAGGGTGTGATCCAGCGAGACCCGGCCGGGGCCGAGCGCGCCCAGGGCGACCGCCGCCACGGCGAGCACGAGGACGTACTCGTAGCCCTCCTTGAACACGAAGAATCCGTTCGTCCGGTGGGCGAGCAGCCCGGCGACGAGCATCACGCCCACCACCGCGCCCGCGCCCAGCGGTGTGCCGAGTCCGAGCACGAGCAGCGCGCCGGCACCGATCTCGGTGACCACGCTCGCCCACGCCTGCAACACGCCGTTGCGCAGGCCGAGCCCGGTGAACCAGCCCGCGGTGCCTGCGATCCCACCGCCGCCGAGCCAGTGGTTGACCCCGTGCGCGATCATGGTGGCGCCCACCACGACTCGCAGCAGGAGCAGGGCGGTATCGGTCGCGTCCATCACATTCACCTCTCCGGCGGCACCGTGCCGCCGTCCAATTGTGTGGTGGGACCGGAGAATTCGCCGTGCTCGGCGGTGACCATGCATTCCTCCGCGAACGCGAGCAGACCCAGGTGATAGGCCGCGGCGGTATTGCCCACACTGATGTTGTGCGCGGTGTCGAGCTGGCGGTTGAGCACTACCCGCGGCGCGGCGGTGAACAGCGCGCCCACCTCGGCCAGCGCGGCCACATCGTTGCACCAGACCCGCTCGTGGTCGCCCGCGGAGAACCGCACTGGCACCCGGATTCCGGCGGCCAGCGCCGGGAAGATCCGCGTGGCCCAGTCGGCGACGGCCTCGGTCTCCGCCGGCGGGGCAGGCACCGCGATCGAGGCGCCGCGGCGGGCGTCGGCCGGATAGAGCCGCGGCGGATTCCAGATCAGGTCACCGACGCCCGGCGGACGGGGCGAATCGGGGCCGACGGTGCGCAGGATGCCCGCGCCGTCGGGGTGATAGCGAAAGCCGGTGCCCGCCAGCTCCACGCCGAGCAGGTCGGTGAACCGGGGATCACCCGCCATCCGCATCGCCAGTTCCGCGCCGGCCGAATGGGCGGTGAGGAACACTCCGGCGCCGCGCGGGCGCCCGCGCAGGAAGGCCGCGAGCGCCTCGAACATCAGGTCGACGCGGACCGCCGCCGGGATCAGCCGCTCGGCGTAGGGCGCGGAGCTGCCGTAACCGGGGCGGTCCGGCGCGAGGACCGTGTAGCCGAGCCGATGCGCCGCCCGCACGAGCGACAGCTCCGGATGCCCGGGACAGTCGAAATAGGCCGACGTCGTCGACCCGCCGTGCAGAGCGAGCAGCACCGCGCGCGGCGCCGGTGCCTCGGCGAACAACGCCGAGACCGGAACGCCGTCGACCTCGGTGACGACAGCCGCGGGCGCGTCGTCACCGACGGTGGGGAGCCCGGAATGGGTGAGGGTCACGTCATCTCGCTTTCCTGGCACTCATGACCCGGCGCGCAGCAGCATCGCACCGCCGGGGGTGAGCCCGCCGCTGGACACCACCGCGACCCGGGCGCCGGACACCTGTCGTGGTCCGGCGTCGCCGCGCAACTGCGCGATGGCCTCGTGCAGCAGACCCATGCCGTGGGTGCGGCCGTGGGAGAGCTGCCCGCCGTGGGTGTTCACCGGGATCAGCCCGTCGCGGGCGATGTTCTTGCCGCCGTCGAGGAAGTCCGCGGCCTCACCGATTCCGCAGAACCCGAGCGCCTCGATCCAGGACAGACAGTTGAAGGTGAAGCCGTCGTAGAGTTCGGCCACGTCGACATCGCGGGGCCGCAGGTCGGTGCGCGTCCACAGGTGCGCGGCCGGACCGAGGACCTGTGGTTCGTGGGTGAGGGTGCTCTGGTCCCACTCGATGCGCTCGACGATCTGGGTGCCGACCGCTTCCACGAACACCGGGGTGCTCGCCAGATCGGCGACCGTGTCGACCGCGGAGACGACCACGGCGACCGCGCCGTCGCACGGGACATCGCAGTCGTAGAGCCCGAACGGGCTGGTGACGGGCCGGGCCGCGAGATAGTCGTCCATGGTCATCGGGTCGCGATAGACCGCGGTGGGATCGAGTTCGGCGTTGGCGCGCTGGTTGAGCGCGATCCAGCCAAGAGTCTCGCGGGTGGTGCCGTAGTCGTGGAAGTGCCGCTGCGCCTTCTGCGCCAGGGTGTGCGCGGCGGAGGTGGCGCCGAAGGGGGTCAGCCAGCTGGCGGTGCGGCCACCGCCCGGGGTGATCCGGCCCGCCTTCATCTGCTCGGCGAACGTGGATTCCCAGACGGTGCGGAAGCACAGCACGTGCCGGGCCAGCCCGGCGGCCACCGCGGTCATCGCGGCGATCACCGAGCCACCGGGACCGAAGGTTTCGATCCCGCCGTTGTGCCAGGTCGGCCGGATCCCCAGCGCGGCCTCGAGCGCGGTCACCCCACCTTCGCCGAACCCGCCGAGATTGCCGCCGCCGGGATAGGACGACAGCCCGTCGATGTCGTCGAAGGTGAGTCCGGCGTCGGCGACCGCGCGCTCGCAGGCCGCCACGGTCAGCGACAGCGCGGGCACCATGAGCCTGCGGCCGATCTGCGACATCCCGATGCCGGTGAGCGCGACCCGGTCCTCGAACTTGTCGCCGCGCACCATCGGCCGGATGCGCGCGGCGTAGCCGTCCGGGGCGATCTCGTCCACCGGCAGCGCGACCGGCTCGCCGGCGACCGGGCGGAACAGTGGCAGCCACACGTCACCGTCGGGCTGGAAGGTGACCTCGACCGGCATGCCGAGTTCGAGCGAATCCGGCTCGGCCGCCACGATATTGGTGGTCAGCCGGACCCGGGTATCCTCGACGGGCGCGACGGTGGCCACCACATACGGCGGGTCCAGGCCGGGCACGGCGAAGCGATGGTTCACCGTGTACGCGATGAGCGTCGCGCGGCCGGAGAGCTCGCGGACACCGAGCTCGCTTCCACGGCAGTACCGGCACACCGGCTGCGGTGGATGCAGCAGGGCTGCGCAGGAGTGACACTCCTGGATCCGCAGGACGCCGTCGGCGCCCGCGGTCCAGAAGAATTCGTTGTCCGGGCCGAGCTGCGGCAGCGGCCGCCCGGACGCGGGTGTGCCGTCCTCGGTCACTGTTCCGCCAGTGAGATGGCGCGCTCGGGGCACGAGTGCACCGCTTCGCGCACCTGGTCCTGCTGATCGGCGGGCACCTGCTCGTCGACCGGCGAGGAGTGGCCGTCGATATCACTGAGTTCGAACGCCTTCGGCGCGATCATGGCGCACAGCGTGTGCCCCTGGCAGCGCTGCGCATCGACCTGGACCTTCACGATGAAACTTCCTCTCAGATGTGGTACTCGTACCACTTCAGGTAGCCGCCGCCGTCGACGCGCAGCTGCGTCCCGGTGATGAACCGCGACTCATCCGAGGCCAGGAACAGCACCGCGTCGCTGATGTCGCGGGTCTCGACGAACGGGATCGGCATCGCCTGCTGGACGCCGAAGGCCGGCTCGGCGTCCGCGCGGGTCGGGTGCTCGAGATCGGGACGGAACGAGCGGTACATGGGCTCGCTCTGCAACATCGGGGTGTCGCAGTTGGTCGGGTGGATCACGTTGGCGCGGATACGTTGTGCCGCGATGTGCAGGGCCAGATGGTGCACGTACTCCGACAGGCCGCGCTTGGCGACGACGTAGGCGATGCCGCCCGGATCGCGGCCGGGCTGATCCACCTTGGCGATGTCCATCAGGGCCGCGACCGAACCGGTCGCGATGATGGACGCGCCCTCCGTCAGATGTGGCAGCGCGGCCTGGATGGTGTTGATGACGCCGATCAGGTTGGTGTCGATGACATCGGACCAGGCCTGCCACTGCGGCGTGCCCTTCATCCCGGCGATGCCTGCCTGGGCGACCACGACGTCGAGGCGGCCGAATTCGGCGACGCCGTCGGTGACGACCGTCTTGAGGGCGGCGGCGTCACGGACGTCGACCTGCCTGGTCAGGATCCGGCGTCCGGCCTTCTCGACCAGCCGCGCGGTCTCCTCGAGATCCTCGGGGCGCGACAGCGCGTAGCCGATGGAGTCGATGTCGCGGCAGATGTCGACGGCGATGATGTCGGCGCCTTCTTCGGCCAGCCGGACCGCGTGACTGCGGCCCTGGCCGCGCGCCGCGCCGGTGACGAAGGCGACTTTGCCTGCTACGCGTCCCATGGGAGTTCCTCTCGTTCGGGGTGTTCGATGCTCATGTGTTGCGTCCGCCGTTGACCCCGAAGATCTGCCCGGTGATGTAGGAGGCTTCCTCGGAGATCAGGAAGGCGCACGCCGCGGCGATGTCGGCCGGCGTGCCGACGCGGCGGACGGGCGTGCGCTCGATGTGGTCCTCGACCGTGCCGCCGAGGCGCTCGGCCTGTTCGTTCTTGCGCAGCATCGGGGTGTCGATGAACCCGGGCGGCACCGCGTTGACGGTGATGCCCGACGGACCCAGTTCCAGCGCAAGGGCTTTGGTGAGTCCGTTGACCGCCGACTTGGCGGCGACGTAGTGCGCCATGAAGGGCTGGCCCGAGTGCGTGCTCGACGAGGAGATGTTGACGATGCGGCCCCAGCCCGCGTCGATCATGTCCGGCAGCACGGCCTGGATGGTGTGGAAGACGCCGTGCAGGTTCACATCGATGACCCGCTGCCACTCCGCGAACGACAGCTTCCCGAAGCGCTTGAATCCGTCCAGCCCGGCCGAGTTCACCAGCACCGCGATCGGGCCGAATCTCGCGCGGACGGCGTAGAGCGCCGCGGCGACCTGTTCCGGATCGGTGACGTCGGCGCGGAAGGCGAAGTCGTCGTCGGCCGCCGGGTGCAGATCCAGGGTGGCGACGTGGAAACCGTCGCCGCGCAACCGTTCGGCGATCCCGAGCCCGATGCCGGAGGCGCCTCCGGTGACCACGGCTGTCTTCACGTGCGATCCCCCGCTCCGGCCCTCACGGCCGCTGGTGTGTGGAACAAAAGAATCTCCCTTCCGGATGTGAGAACCGTACTCTCGTCGAGTTCCGGTTAGCAAGGGCGGCCGTCGAATTCGGGAACCCGGGGCGATGTGGACGAATCGCGCCGATTCGATCGCAGATCCCTGCTACCGTCCCGTTTGTTGCATGTAGCATTCTCGGTTGAGAGAATGCAATTTCCATCGGGACGTGGTCCCAGCAAGGAGGCGGGATGTCAACGCAGGAAGTGGCGGGGACGGTGACACGTCGATTGCTCGTCGACGGGCAGCTGCGCGAAACCGGGCAGACGCTCGCTTCGCTCGATCCCGCGACCGGCGAGGTGTACGGCTACGCGCCCGAGGCCGGGGTCGGCGATGTCGACGACGCCGTCGCCGCCGCGCGCCGCGCGTTCGACAAGACCACCTGGGCGACGAATCCACGTTTCCGCGCGCGCTGCCTGCGGCAGCTCTATCGCGCGCTGCGCGACAATGTCGAGGAACTGCGCGCGCTGACGATCGCCGAGGTCGGCGCGACGCGCGCGCTGACCGCGGGCAATCAGCTGGAGACCCCGTTCGAGATCGTGCGCTACTACGCCGAACTGCTCGACGACTACGGGTGGACCGAGGACCTCGGCAATGTCGAGATCCGCGGGCAGCAGCATCACCGCTGGGTCGAGAAAGAAGCGGCGGGCGTGGTCGCCGCGATCGCCGCCTACAACTATCCGCATCAGCTGGCCCTGGCGAAGCTCGCACCCGCGCTGGCAGCCGGTTGCACGGTGGTGCTCAAGGGCGCGCCGGACACGCCGCTGGCCACGCTGGCGCTGGGGGAGATCATCGCCGACCACACCGAGATCCCGTCGGGCGTGGTGAATGTCCTCGCGTCCTCCGATATCGCGGTGGGCAAGCGGATGACGACGCATCCGGACGTGGACGTCGTCACCTTCACCGGTTCCACCCCGGTGGGACGCGAGATCATGGCGGCCGCGAGCGCGACGCTCAAGAAGGTGTTCCTGGAATTGGGCGGCAAGTCGGCGATGATCCTGCTCGACGACGCGGACTACACCCAGGCGGCGGTGTTCGCGGCGTTCAGCGTCGTCACCCATGCCGGACAGGGCTGCGCCCTCACCACCCGGTTGCTGGTGCCCGCCGCCGATCACGACCGGGTCGCCGAATTGGTCGCGGCCAACTTCGCCCATGTGCGCCACGGTGATCCGAACGACCCCAAGACCTATATGGGCCCGCTGATCAGCGCCAAGCAGCGGGACAAGGTGCACGACATGGTGCAGCGCGCGGTCGCCGCGGGCGCCACCCTGGTGACCGGTGGCGAGAAGCTGGATCCCGGCTTCTTCTATGCCCCGACCCTGCTGGCGAACGTCGACCCCGACAGCGAGATCGCGCAGGAGGAGGTGTTCGGCCCGGTGCTGGCGCTGATTCCGTACACCGACGACGACGAAGCGGTCCGCATCGCCAACAACTCGATCTACGGGCTGTCGGGCGCGGTCTTCAGCGCTGACGCGGACCGGGCCAAAGCGGTGGCACGGCGGGTGCGCACCGGCACCTTCAGCATCAACGGCGGCAACTACTTTCACCCCGACGCCCCGTTCGGCGGCTACAAGCAGTCCGGCATCGGCCGGGAGATGGGCGTGGCCGGGCTCGAGGAATTCCTCGAGTACAAGACCCTCGCGGAAGTTCTCGGATGAGCGGGCCGCTGGCGGGCATCACGGTGCTCGAGGTCGCCATGTACGGGTTCGTGCCGTCGGCCGGTGCGGTGCTGTCGGACTGGGGCGCCGATGTGGTGAAGGTGGAGCACGCCAGTGGTGGCGATCCGCAACGCGGACTGCGGCGGGTGGGCGCCTTCACCGTCGAGGGCGATCCGAATCCCAATGTGGAACACGCGAATCGGGGCAAGCGCAGTATCGGCATCGACATGTCCGTCCCGGAGGGCCGCGAGGTGATCCGGGCGCTGGCGAAGAACGCGGATGTGTTCCTCACCAGCTTCCTGCCCGCCGCGCGGACCAAGTTCGGCATCGACGTCGACGACATCCGCGCGGTGAATCCGGACATCGTCTACGCCCGGGGCAGCGCACTCGGTCCCCGTGGCACCGAGTCCATCCGGGGCGGGTACGACATGACCGCCTTCTGGTGCCGCGGCGGGATCGCCGCGACCATCACACCGGAGGGGACCGAAGGTCTGATCCAGCCGCCGGGCCCGGCCTTCGGCGACACCATCTCGGGCACCAACCTGGCCGGCGGGATCGCCGCCGCGCTGCTGAAACGCGAACGCACCGGCGAGACCTCGGTCGTCGACGTCTCGCTGCTGGGCAGCGGGCTGTGGGCGCTAGGCCATACGGTCGCGCTGTCGGCCTCGCAGCAGCAGCCGATGCGCGCGCCGCGCCCCGGTGTGCACGGCGCGCCGACCAATCCGCTCTCGGGCCTCTACGCCACCGCCGACGACCGCTACCTGTCGTTCGTCATGTTGCAGCCCGCCAAGTTCTGGGCCGACGTGTGCCGCCACATCGACCGGCCCGACCTCGCCGACGATCCGCGCTTCGCCGACGCCGCGTCGATCGCCGAGCACACCGCCGAGGCGGTGGCGATCCTGCGCGAGGTGATCGGCGCGCGCACCCTCGCCGAGTGGACCGAGCGATTCGCCACGCTGGCCGGTCCCTGGGCGCCGGTCCAGGATTCGGTGCAGCTGCTCGCCGACGCCCAGATCCGGGCCAACGAGTATCTGCTCCCCGCCGGTGAACTCGAACTGGTCTCCAGCCCGGTGCAGTTCGACGTGGCACCGCCCAGCCTGCGGCCGGGACCGGAGTTCGCCGCGCAGACCGAGGAGATCCTGCTCGAACTGGGACTCGACTGGGATCGCATCATCACGCTCAAGACCGCGGGCGCGGTCACCTAGTCGTCCGGAAGGAGCCGACATGCCGCATGTTGCGTCGATGGGGACGTACCTACCCTGCTGGGGGCACCGGCATCACCGTGTCGCCGGAGACGACGAGGACGCGGTCACCCTCGCGGTGGAGGCGGGCCGGGCCGCGCTCGCCGGCGGCGAGCCGGTGGAACGGGTGGTCCTGGTCAGCCGCGATCTGCCGTTGGTGGAGAGCAGCAACACCGCGGTGTTGCTCGCCGGGCTCGGGCTCGATCCCGAGCTCGAGGTGACCGAGCGGCTCGGTGGCGCCCCGGCGACCCTGGACGCGCTCAGTTCCGCCCGTCCGCGCACCCTGGTGATCGGCGTCGACCTCGAGCCCGCGGGCGCGGCGGCCGCCTGGATCTCCGACCGCAGCGGGATGCAGGTGCGGACCACGGCGCGGGTCGCGCGCAGCCTGCCGGTGCGTACCCGCCATGCCGACGGCGTCCACGACTACGGCGACCCCCGGCTGCTGCGCGAGCGCGGTCTGGTGGCGTCGCTGTCGGCGGCCTGGCTCGACACCCCGGTCGCGGTGGCGGGTGTGGAGCACAAACAGGCGGCAGCGCTGTGTGGGACACCGCCCCAGCTGCCGACCAACGGGGCCTCGTCGGCGCTGTTCGCCCTGGCCGCGATGGCGGAGTGGGACACTGCCGGGCTGCTGGTCGGGGTGGAACAGGCCAGCCTGTCCGGCGTCACGGTGGTGCCGGGACCGCTGTCGCTGCGGCGACTCGAGCCGCCGGCCCGGCCACCGCTCGACGGCATCGTCGAACCCGGCACGGACCTGCCGCTCTCGCTGGCCGCCTACGAGCGTGCCTTCGAGGCCAAGGTCCGCTGGGAAGCGGGCCGCCACGAGGGCACCGACGAGCTGGACTTCCCCCCGCGATACCGGCTGGGGGAGGACGGCACCCTCGCCACCGCCTACACCCTGGTTCCGCTGCCGCGCACCGGCACCGTCTACGCCGCGACCACCGTGCGTATGCCGGTGCCCGGTCAGAAGAGTCCGTACACGCTGGTGATCGTCGAGCTGGACGACATCGGCGTACGCGCCCTGGCGAAGGTGACCGGTGCCGACGCGGGCACCGCGGAGATCGGGGTGCGAGGCCGAATGGTGTTGCGCCGGGTGGCGATACGTTCGGGTGTCCCGGACTACGGATACGCGTTCGAGCCGGAAAGGGAAGCGGCATGAGAAGAGTCGCCGTCGTCGGTGCGGGCATGACACCGTTCGCCGAACACTTCGCCTTCGGAATCGGCGACCTGCTGCCGATGGCCTTCGCCGAATGCGCGGCCTCCGTCGACAAGGGCCTGCGGATCGACGAGATCGAGGCCGCGTGGTTCGGCGCGCTGCGGACCACCGACGGGTTTCCATCGGGGATCCTCGCCGAGGCGCTCGGCCTGCCCGACCTGCCGGTGACCCACATCGAGAACTCGTGTGCCACCGGCAACGACGCGGTGCGAAATGCCTTGTACGCCATCGCCTCCGGCGCGGTGGACGTCGCGCTGGTGATCGGCGCCGACAAGCTGCGCGAGACCGCGGAGAAGGACATGCTCCGCGAATGGGAGTCGATGACCAGGCACCGCGCCTGGGACTACGAACTCGGTTTGTTCGCACCCGCCGGCTTCGCCCTGCACGTGAGTCGCTACCTGCACGAGTCCCCGGCCACCCGCGAGCACCTGGCCATGGTGGCGGTGAAGAATCACCGGCACGGCGCGCGGAATCCGAAGGTGCGCTTGCCCTTCGAGATCACCCTCGAACAGGCGCTCCAGGCGCCGATCGTGGCCGACCCGTTCGGGGTGTACGACTGCGCACCGCAGAGCGACGGCGCCGCGGCGCTGGTGCTCGTCGCCGAGGACGTCGTGGACCGCTACACCGACGCGCCGGTGTGGGTGCGCGGAGTGGGGCTGGGGCTGGACTCGATCATGGTGCAGCACAAGCCGGATCTGACCACCTTCCCGGCGACGCTGCGGGCGGCCCGTCGCGCCTTCGCGATGGCCGGTCTCGGCCCGGCCGACATCGATGTGGCCGAGGTGCACGACTACTTCACCGGCATCGAGCTGATGAGCTACGAGGATCTCGGCTTCGCCGAGAAGTTCGAGGCCCACAAGCTCGTGGAGACGGGCGCGACCTCGGTCGGCGGTGCGCTGCCGGTCAATCCCAGCGGTGGCCTCAAGACCAAGGGGCATCCGCCCGGCGCCACCGGCATCGCCCAGTGCGTCGAGTTGTTCGAGCAGCTGCGCGGCACCGCGGTGAACCAGGTCGAGGGCGCGCGCTTCGGGTTGGCGCACAACCTGGGTGGCCCGACCGCGGTCGCCGCGGTGACGATTCTCGAGGGCCCTGCCCGCTGAGTCGACCCGGCATACACGAGAGCCCGGTCCCCGCAGGGGGACCGGGCTCTCGTCGCGATCGGGTCAGAGCGCGTGCCAGACGGTGATCCGTGTCCGGGCGGAGTCGGCCGCCGTCGACACCGTCATCCGGCCGTCCGCGGCCCTTGCGCCGAGTTCGGCGAGCACGGTCGAGGGCTCCCGGTCCAGGACGAACACCGACAGATAGCGGGCTTCGTCCGGTCCGCCCCTGGCGAGCCTGTGCCGTTCGCACGAGACCACGCCGGGGATGGTGAGCATCTCCGGGATGTGTACGTCGGTGTACCAGCGGTTGTACTCGTCGTCCATCCCGTCGTGCGGGGTGGCGAAGATCATCAGGCGAGCTGTCATGGTCGTCCTCAGCCGTTGTGCCGGGTGTAGGCTGCCGCGTACTCGGCCCGCGAGCGGGTGGACACGTCGACGTCGGTCGCGGTGGCGCGCAGCGCGCCGACGGTGGCGCGCTCCCGTGTGATGTGCCCGAACGGATTCCAGTTGAAGTGCCTGCAGGCGTTCTCCCAGGTGATCTTGTGGATGTCGTCGTCCGTGGCGCCGGCGGCCAGGAGTTCCTCGAGCACGAACTCGGGGGCGTTGGGCCAGATCGAATCCGAGTGCGGGTAGTCGCATTCCCACGCGATGTTGTCGATGCCGATGTCGTGGCGGAACTTCAGCGCGGTCCGGTCGGTGACGTAGCAGGCGAGCACGTGCTCGCGGAATACCTCACTGGGCAGCTTGCCGCCGAAGTCGCGGCGCAGCCAGCGCTGGTTGGTGTAGTGCCGGTCCGAGCGGTCAAGGAAGAACGGGATCCAGCCGACACCGCCCTCGGACAGCGCGACCTTCAGCCTCGGGAAGCGCCGGAAAGCGGGTCCCCACAGCAGATCCTGGGCCGCGATGAGCGAAATGCTCGGGGCCAGCACCATGAGATTGTCGATCGGCGCGTCGGGGGCGAGCCGCAGCACGCCGAAGCCCTGGCCGATGTGCAGGTTCATCACGGTCTCGTTGTCCTGCAGCGCCTGGAACACCGGCGCCCAGTAGTCGATGTCGTGATAGCTGGGCAGGCCGTCGATGTGCGGCAGTTCGGGCATGGTCACCGAGTGACAGCCGCGGGCGGCGAGGCGTTCGATCTCGGCGACCGCCAGCTGCGGATCCCACATGGGCAGAATGCCGATCGGGATGAAGCGGCCCGGATAGGCGCCCGCCCAGTCCTCGAGATGCCAGTCGTTGTACGCCGAGATCATCGCGACGGTGATCTCGTCCTGGCCGCCGCGGCTCAGATGCCCGGCGCTGAATCCGGTGAAGGTGGGGAAGCACATGGAGGTGAGCACCCCGTTGGCGTCCATGTCGCGCACGCGGTCGTGCACGTTGTAGACGGCGGGGCGCATCTCCGCGTAGCCGGCCGGGTCGCGGCCCCACTCCTCGGCGGGCCAGGTGACCACGGCATTGAGCCCGGCGACGCCGGTCGGCCGATCCCGGTAGATCCAGTGGTCGATGCCCTTCTCGTCGGCGACCACGCGGGGCGCGTAGTCCGCCCATTTGCGGGGGACATGGTGGTCGAACATGTCGAGTGGCTCGACCACATGGTCGTCGATGCTCACGAGTATCAGGTCGTCGGTCTTCACGGGGCTCCTCGCTCTGTGATGTGCAACGCCGGGACCGCATCGTCAGAATGCGCTGCCCGGCAGGCGAGAATGCAATTCTCGCAATTGGCAAAGCATACCGCACGGGGTGAGCCGGCGGACTCGAAGCTGTGCCGGGTCGGGTACGCGGGAACCGGTCACGACAGCTGGTCCTTCATGACCTTGCCGGTCGCGTTGAGCGGCAACGCATCCAGGAACCGCACCGAGCGCGGCACTTTGTATCCCGCCATCCGGTCCCGGCTCCAGGCGATGAGTTCGTCCTCGGTGACCTCGGCCTTGACCACCACATACGCCCGTCCCACCTGGCCGAGCCGCTCGTCGGGTACCCCGATCACCGCGGCCTGCGTCACCGCGGGATGTTCGAGCAGAAATCCCTCGATCTCCGCGGGATAGGCGTTGAATCCGCCGACGATGAACATGTCCTTCTTCCGTCCGACGATGCGCAGTCTGCCGTCGATGTCCAGCTCGCCCAGATCGCCGGTGTGCAGCCACCCGTCCGGATCGATGGCCGCGGCGGTGGCGTCGGGATCGCCGAGATAGCCCAGCATGACCGAGTAGCCGCGGACGAGAACCTCGCCGTCCTCGGCGATCCGGACCTCGACACCATCGCAGGGCCGGCCAACCGTGGTCGCGATCTGTTCGAAGGTGTCGCCGGGCCGGGAGGCGGTGGCCGTGCCGGCCTCGGTGAGGCCGTAGCCGGTCATGATGGACCGGAACGGCAGCTCCTGGGCGATCCGGCGGATGAGCTCCACCGGGATGTCGGCGGCGCCGGTCACCGCCGCGCGCAGCGAGGACAGGTCACGAGTGCCTTTCGCTTCCAGCAGTGCGTGATACAGGGTGGGCGGCCCGGGCAGCATCGTCACCCGTTCCCGTTCCACCAGGTCCAGGACCGTGTCGACGTCGAAGACCGGCACCGGCAGGACGGTCGCGCCCCGGATGAGCGAGGCCACCAGCCCCGCCTTGTACCCGAAGGTGTGGAAGAACGGGTTGACGATCAGATACCGGTCGCCCTCGCGCAGGTCGGCCAGATCGCACCACTCCGCATAGAGCCGCAGGGTCTGCCGGTGGTTCATCGTGACGCCCTTGGGGCGTCCGGTGGTTCCCGAGGTGAAGATGACATCGGCGACATCGGTTCCCGCGACGGCGCGTTCGAACGGTTCGCCCGCCTCGAGGAACCCGGATTTCAGGTCGATCACCGGCACCTCGGTGACACCGGTGTAGTCGGTGCCGAGGAAACCCTGTTCCACCAGCACCGCTTTCGCCCCGCTGCGCCGGATGACATCGGCCGCCTCGCCCGCCTTGAACCGGGTGTTCACCGGCACCAGCACGGCACCGGCGGTGAGCACGCCGAACGCTGCGATCATCCACTGCGCGGAGTTCGGCGCCCAGAGGGCGACCCGGTCGCCCTTGTCGATACCCGCAGCGGCGAGTGCCCCCGCGGCCCGGCGTACCCGGGCCGCGAGTTCGGTGAAGCTCAGGCGCACGTCGCCGTCGACGACCGCTTCGGCGTCCCCGAAGCGGTCGGCCGCGCTCGCCACCAACTGCGGGAGGGTTTCCCAGCTCATACCTTCAGCAGCCGTGCGAGATTGCCGCCCATGATCTTGGCCTGGTTCGCCATCGGCATGTCCTTGATCTCGTGGATGTAGCGCGCCGGCTCGGCCAGCCCCTCCGGATGCGGCCAGTCCGAACCGAACAGCACGTGATCGACGCCCATCACATCGGAGAGCCGCTGCAGGTCCTCCTCCCAGAACGGGCTGACGTAGAGGCTCTGCTTGATCGCCTCGATCGGATCGCGGAAGCCGAAGCCCTCCGGTGCCTTCTTGTAGACGTCGGAGAGCTGCTGCAGCAGCGGCTCGAGCCAGGCCGAACCGTTCTCGATGACCGCGATCTTCAAGTCGGGGAACCGATTCAGCGCACCGTGACACACCCACGACGCGACCGCGTCGGTGACCGGCCGCCACTGATTGGTCATGGCGAAGGTGTTGGTCTGGAACGGCAGCATCTCCAGGCCGTTGCCCTCCCACTCTGCATCGAAGCGGGAGTAGCCGCTGTCGGAGGAATGCATGGTGACGAGCACGTCGAGTTCGACGACCCGCTTCCAGAACGGATCGAACTCCGGCATCGCGAACGAGCGCATGCCCTTGAAACCGGGCACCGGAGCCGGACGCACCAGGATGGCCTTGGCGCCGTGTTCGACGACGGCCCAGTTCAATTCGGCGATGGCCCGCTCGACGATCGGCAGGGTGATCACCGGGACGGTGAAGATGCGGCCGGAATGGACGAAACTGCCGTCCTGGCCCCAGTCCTCGAGCATCCACCGGTTCAGTGACTCGATGACCGCGTGGATCAGTTCGGGATGGTGGCGCATGCGCTCTTCGACCAGGCTGGCCAGGGTCGGGAACATCAGGGCGCGTTGCAGTTGCAGGTCGTCCATCACCTGCAGGCGGGCCTCCGGATTACGGAAGGCGTCGATCGCCTTCATCGACTTGCCGAAGATCTCGCGGCGGCTCTTGCCCTCGGGATTGCCGTTCTTGAAGTACTCCTCCATCGCGCCCGGACGCGCGACCACGTCGAAGGTCGGATTCGGGATGTACTCGCTGATCTGCCCGAGCACCGCGATCTTGGTGCGGCCGTTGATCTCGACGTACTGGATGGCGCCCTCGTACTGCTTGGGCAGGTGCCGGGTGAGCGCTTCCTTGGTCTCGTAGAGATGGTTGTCCGCGTCGAAGAGCTGGTAGGGCAGCTCGATCTTCGTCATGTGGATCCTCCTTACCGATTTGTGAGAATCATATTCTCTTCAGGATTGAACGGCAATGTCCTCGTGGTGGAGGGCGAGGTCGCGGCGGACAACGAACTTCTGCACCTTGCCGCTGGCGGTACGCGGGAAATCGGCGACGACATGCACCTCTTCGGGCCACTTCTGCTTGGCCATCCCGGCTGCGGCGAAGTGCGCGCGCAGCTGATCGAGGGACGGGCCCGCCTGGCCGGGCAGCAGCCGCAGGACCGCGGCGGTCCGCTCGCCGAGCCGGGGATCGGCCACCGCGACGGCGGCGGCCTCGGCGACGCCGGGCAGTGTGAGCAGGACTTCTTCGACCTCGAGCGCGCTGATGTTCTCGCCGCCGCGGATGATCATGTCCGACTTGCGATCGGTGATGGTGAGGTAGCCGTCGTCGTCGAGCACGCCGATGTCGCCGGTGTGGTACCAGCCGTCGGCGTCGAACGCGGCGGCGGTGAGGTCGGGTTCGGTGTAGCCCAGGCGCAGATCCGGTCCGCGGCTGAGGATTTCGCCGTCCTCGGCCAGGCGGATCTCCACACCGGGCAAGGCGTTGCCGTCGGTGAAGAGCCGCTTGCCCGTCGGCGCGGTGGAACGCGACCCGGTGATCGACGGGTGCTCGGTGCTGCCGTAGGAGCGGTAGACGGTGATCCCGGTGTCGTCCAGGCGTCGGGTGAGCGCGGCGGGCACGGCGGCGCCGCCGAGTCCGGCATAGCGCAGGTATGGCAGGTGCGCGTCGGTCCAATCCGGATGATCGAGCAGGCTGGTGACGTAGTACGGCACGCCGCCGCCCACGGCGAGCTGCTCGTCGGTCATGAGCGCGAGAATCCGCGCCGGATCCCACACGTCGACCAGGTTGATCGGCGCCCGGTCCAGGACCGGGATGAGGAAGGCGTTGACCATGCCGATGAAATGGCCGACCGGCGCCGCGGTGATCTGGTCACCGCGATCGGCGGGATAGATCCCGGCCAGCTGCCGCGTCTCGTGACCGAGCGTGTGATGGCTGTGGACAACGCCTTTGGGGGCCCGGGTGGTGCCGGAGGTGAACGCGATCAGCGCGGGGCTCTCGGGGGCCACCGGCAGCACGCCCGGCAGTGGCTCGTCGTCGAGCAGCTCCTCGAAGTCGCGGCCGACGACGCCGGTGACCGCTACCGCGCGGTAGGCCTCGGGCGCGAACTCGAGGCTGCCGAACCGGTCGGCGGTGACGAAGACGTCGGGCCGGACCGACTCGAGGATGTGGGTCAGCTCCCGGCGGCCGTAGAAGTGCACCACCGGGACGACGGTCGCGCCGAGGAACGCCGAGGCCCAGAAGACGGCCGCGGCCTCCATCCAGTTCGGCAGCTGGAACGCGACGACACCGCCCGGGCCGACCCCGCGGCGGTGCAGGCCCGCCGCGAGCCGGCGGGCGAGGTGCTCGACCTCGGCGACGGTGCCCGACCACGGCCGGGTGGCGGAATGGACCCGGAAGGTCGTGTCGGGCGCGGCGTGCAGCCCTTCGGTCAGTAGGTCGCCGAGGGTCTCGGAGGTCCACCAGCCGTTCTCGCGGTAGCGGCGGGCCAAGTCGGGCGGGATCGTGCGCATCGGCGGACTCCTTCGTCGGCGGGCCGAGCAGGGCCTCGCGCCGCGAGTATATGATTCTCGATCAGAGAGAATCATATTTGCAGGAGTGTGTTCAAGGGTGCGGATCGGATCCAGGGCACCGCCTGCTGCTTCGGCAACCCTTTCGTCAATGAGAGGTAGATCACACCTCCACGTTCACTGAGAACCTTCCTCGCGCTGGTGAGAATCAAATTACGGTGTGGTCGGCAGTTGCGTTCCGCGGGTTCGGTGACACCGCGTTGCCCAGCTCGGGCGCCCGCGGGGGACTCGCAACGGACCGTTTCGGCTGCTCGCCTGCGAAAACGGGGATGAAGATATGGCTACAGGTCAGGGTGTTCATTCGGTCATTCGGTGGCGCGCACACGCGCACCGGCACCCGCTACGGCACCGGCTCGCCGTGGTGGGCCCGGATACCGCCGATATCGTCCGGCACGCGGGTGGCTGGCTGTTCGACCGGGCCGCCGCGGGGTGGGAGGTGACGGCGCTGGTCGCCGACTCCGAGAACGTCGGTCCGCTCCAGATTCTCGGTGCCACCGTGCTGGATCTGCGCCAGTCGCTGGCGGTGTCGCGGCACGATCTCTGGCCGACCGCGGTCGCTGTCTCGGTCCGCAGTTATCTCGCCGAACCGCAGGTGCGCGAAGGCGTGCTCGACTGTCTGGACCGAGGTCTGACGGAGGTTGCCGTCTGGGGTGACGATCTGCCCGATGAACTGGAAGAGCGGGTCGGCGCGTCGTGTCATCGGGTGAGCGTCGCCGCCCGGGCCTTCAAATCCTGTGCCCTGACCGCGGCCGGATTGCCCGGTGCGGCTGTGCCGCCGGTGGAATCCTTCCGGTCCGGGACCCTGCTGCCGCCCTCGTTTCGTGGCGAGATGCGCGACCTCGTTCCCCTGAGGTAGCCCGTTCGCCGACGCCGCTTCGATGGCGTCGCATCGTCATGTCTTCGTCCGTCGCCATGTCTGTTGTGCGACGGCGTGTTTCGATGACCTCTCAGGAGAATGCAATTCTCTCAAATGGACTTTATGACTCTTGACGTGAACGCGAGACCTAGCTCACTATGGAGAAGTTCATTTCCGGGAGCAACCCGAAAGATCACCTATGACGATCCCCCGCGAAGCCGCGGTCCGGGACAGCCCGCAGGGCGAGGCCCGTCTCGCGCAGACGAAGCCGGCGACCCGGGAGATCTCGGCCTGGTGGCGTGGCTATCTGCGGCGGCACCCGGTGGCCGCGCTGGAGACCGTCGGCGGGCAGTTCGTGCTCGGCGTGCGTGCCGTGCAATACCTCGTCGCCGACATCGCCACCGGGCGTTTCGCTTTCGGCGAGTTCATCCGGCAGTCGGCGTTCATGTCCTCGGCGGCGGTGCTGCCGACCATCTTCGTCTCGCTCCCGATCGGGGTGACCCTGTCCATCCAGTTCGGTCTGCTCGCCGGTCAGGTCGGCGCGACCTCGCTGGCCGGTGCGGCCAGCGGGCTCGCGGTGATCCGCCAGGGCGCGCCGATGGTGGCCGCGCTGCTGATGGCCTCGGCGGTGGGGTCGGCGATCTGCGCCGACCTCGGCTCCCGCAAGATCCGCGACGAGCTCGACGCGATGGAGGTCATGGGCGTCTCGGTCGTGCGGCGCCTGGTGGTGCCCCGGGTCGCGGCGGCGGTACTGGTCGGCGTCTCGCTCACCGGCGTGGTGTGTTTCGTCGGCTTCCTGGCCGGCTATCTGTTCAACGTCTTCGCCCAGAACGGCGCGCCGGGCAGTTTCGTCGCCACCTTCGCCTCGTTCGCCACCGTCGGCGACCTGTGGCTGACCCTGGTCAAGGCGGTGGTCTACGGGATGATCGTCGCGGTGGTGGCCTGTGAGAAGGGCCTGCACACCGAAGGCGGTCCGGCCGGTGTCGCCAACGCCGTCAATTCGACGGTGGTCTCCTCGATCCTGCTGCTGATGCTGGTGAACGTCGTGTTCACCCAGCTGTTCATGATCCTGTTCCCGCGGCAGGGCCTGTGATGGCGGCGCCGTATCGCCCGGTGGGCACCCGCACCGTCCTGCGCGTGTCGCGGCGCATGGGCATCTCGGTCATGCGCCTCGGGCACATGGTCACCTTTCTGCTGCGCGCGCTGTTCTCCATCCCGGTGATGCTGCGGCACTACCGGACCGAGTTCCTGCGCATCCTGTCCGACATCACCTGGGGCAACGGCTCGATCGTGGTGGGTGGCGGAACCGCCGGGGTGATCATCGTGCTCGGCGCGGCAGGCGGGGCCATCGTCGGGCTGGAGGGCTACAACGCCCTGCACCTGCTCGGGATGGAGCCGACCATCGGTTTGATCGCCGCCACGGCCTCGACCAGGGAACTCGCGCCGATCATGGCGTCGCTGGCCTTCGCGGCCCAGGCGGGCTGCCGGTTCACCGCCCAGCTCGGCGCGATGGGCATCGCGGAGGAGATCGACGCGATGGAATCGATGGGCATCCGTTCGGTGCCCTATCTGGTCAGCACCCGGCTGCTGGCGTCGATGGTGGCGATCGTGCCGCTGTATCTGGTCTGCCTGGCCGCCAACTATCTGGCCGTGCGGGTGGTCGTCGGGTTGTCCGGCGGGCTCTCCGCCGGCACCTACGAGCACTACTTCCAGCTGGTGCTCAACGGTCCCGACATCGTCTACTCCCTCGGAAAGGCCGTCGTCTTCGTGATCATCACCTCGACCGTGCAGTGCTACTACGGCTACTACGCCGCAGGCGGACCGCAGGGGGTCGGCATCGCCGCCGGACGCGCGATGCGGGCGGCCATCTCGTTGATGATCATTGTCAATCTGCTTCTCACGGTGGCGATCTGGGGCATCGGCGCCAGCGCACGGCTGGGTGGGTGAGCCCGTGTCGGTGCTCTTCGAGAAGGACGGACGCGGTCCGGCGGGCTGGATGCTGCTGCTGCGCGGGGTGGTCGTGCTCGTCGCGGTCACCCTGGTGCTGACGGTGCTGCTGATGAAGTCGACCGGACGCTTCGACGAGAAGGTCGAGGTGACCGCGGTGCTGGAGCAACTCGGCGACGGCCTGCCCGACCGCTCCGACGTGAAGTTCCGCGGGATGCTGGTCGGCATCGTCGACGGGGTGGTCCCGGCGCGCGGAGGCATGGCCAACCGGGTCCGGCTGCTGCTGGATCCCACTGCGGCCCAGGGTGTTCCGCGTACCGTGACGGCACGGGTCGTCCCCAGCAACGTCTTCGCCGTCTCCTCGGTCCAGCTGGTCGACAACGGTCCGGGCCCCGCGATCACCGCCCACACCGAGATCCGCCAGGACACCAGCCTGTCCACCGTGCAGCTGCAGACCGCGCTGACCAAGCTGCGCGAGATCATCGCCGCCACCGCCCGCATCGGCACCGCCGACACGGTGGGTGTGCTGGCGGCCGTGGCCGAGGCGACCGATCGGCGCGGTGCCGACCTGGTCGGGGCCGGCGCCCGGCTCGACCGCATCACCGAGGAATTCGACGCGCTGCTCACGCCCGACGGCAGCCCACCCACCCTGACCATGCTCGCCGAATCGGTCCGCGGGCTGACCGCCGCGGCGCCCGACCTGCTCGACGCGCTGCACCACGCGGTGCTGCCGCTGCGCACCTTCGCCGAACAGCACGATCAGCTGGCGGGACTGCTCACCGCGAGCGGGACGACCCTCGGCACGGTCGGCGCGACGATGGATCGCCGTACCGATCAGCTCACCGGCATCGTGCACGAGATGGGTCCGGTCCTGGACGTCTTCGCGGCGGGCTCACCGGCGTTCAGCCAGATCGTGGTGAGTATTCGCAAGCTCTCGGACCTGTGGTACGCGGAGTTCTGGAACGCCGAGAACCCACGTGGCCGTGGCAAATTCCAGTTCCGGATGACCCCGCACACCCCCTACACCCGGGCCGACTGCCCGCGCTACGGGGGACTGGCGGGCCCGAGCTGCGCGACGGCGCCCACCTCGGTGCCGATCGAGGAGCTCCCCCCGGTCATGGACCCGCGAACCTCTCCGGCCGCGCCCGAGCTCGCCGGCGAACTCCCGGCCGAGATCAAGACATTGATCGAGCAGGCATTGGGCGGCACCCACAACGGGGCCGAAGCGCTGCTGGCGCCGCTGCTGGCCGACGGCCCGCTGCCGATGGGAGTCCCACGATGAGCTACCGCAAGCCGCTGCTGGGGGTGAGCCTGTTCGTCACGGTCGCGATGGCGCTGATCTGGGTGACCTACGTGACCCTCGACCGCGGCGTCAACGGCGACACCGCACCGTATTCCGCGGTCTTCAGCGACGTCAGCGGCCTGCGGGTCGGCGACGATGTGCGGATGGCCGGGGTCAGGGTCGGCCGGGTGGACGCCATCGAACTGGCGGGTGTGCAGGCCCGGGTCCGCTTCCGGGTGGCCGACGACCAGGTGCTCTACGGCAACACCAAGGCCTCGATCACCTACCAGAACGTCATCGGCCAGCGCTATCTCGGCCTCGCGCTCGCCGAGTTCGGCGACGCCCGGCCGCTGGCGCCGGACGCGGAGATCCCGTTGGCGCGCACCGAGCCGTCCTTCGACATCTCGGTTCTGCTCAACGGTTTCGAGCCGCTGTTCGGCGGGCTCGATCCCGCGCAGGTGGACAACGTCACCGGGGCGTTGATCAAGGCCCTGCAGGGTGATCAGACCTCGATGGTGCTGCTGATCGAACAGGTGTCGTCGCTGGCGCAGTCCCTGGCCGGACCCGACCAGGTGCTCGGCGCGGTGATCGCCAACTTGAGCACGGTGGTCGGCGACCTGGCACACCGCAGCGGCGAGGTGAGCGGCCTGATCAGCCAGTCGCGAGCCATCATCGGCGGCCTGGCCGAACACCGGGACCAACTACTGGGAACGCTGGACTCGGCGGCGGTGGTCACCGGCCGGATGGCCGGATTGCTCGATGACATGGAACCGGATCTGAACGCCATGCTCTACCGCGAACCCGGCTTCACCCGGCACTTCGCGGAGAACAAGCAGAACTTCGCCTACCTCGGCTTCAATCTGCCCGCGCTGATGAAGGGCCTGGCCCGGGTCAGTCAGGAGGGCTCGTATCTGAGCACCTACCTGTGCAACTTCAACATCACCCTGTTGCCCTCACTCGTGGCGCTGGTACCGACGGTGGTCGGTCTCGCCACGCCGGGTGGGCAGCCCCAGTATTCACCGATCTGCAGGTGAGGCGACCATGAAAGAAACTGTCCGACAGTGGATCCGGCTGGCCGGGCGGCCGATCGAGGAGCATCGCAGGGTCGTGCTCGGGCTGTGCGCGGTCGCGGTCCTGGTGGCGGCGACCGCCGGTGCGGTCGGTGTGCACGCGCTCGGGGTCGGCACGACACGGTACGAGGCGGAGTTCGCCCAGGCCGCGGGGATCAGCAGCGGGGACTCGGTGACCGTCGCGGGGGTCGCGGTCGGCACCGTCGGCGGCACCCGGCTGGCCGGTGACCGGGTCGTGGTCGCGCTGAACATCGATTCCTCGGTGCCGCTGGGTGCCGGGACCGGGGCGGCCATCAAACTGACCACGCTGCTCGGCGCCCGTTATGTGGAACTGCGCCCCGCCGGCGAGGGTGCGCTGCCGGATCGGCGGATCACCCTGGAACACACCGAGGTTCCCTACGATCTGCAGACCGCGCTGGACAACGCCACGGTCACCTTCGACCGGATCGATGCCGCCCGGATCGGTGACTCGCTGACCGCGCTGGCCGCGCAGCTGGACGGGGTGCCGACGGTGCTGCCCGCCATGCTGACCAACCTGCGCGCGCTGGCCGCCGTCATCGGTGAGCGGCGCGGGGAGATGAGCGCACTGCTGACGAGCACCGCGCAACTCACCACGGTGCTCACCAGCCAGCAGGCCGATCTGGCTGCCGTGATGACCCAGGGCCGTGACCTGCTCACCGAGATCGTGGCCCGCCGCGACGCGGTGGTCGGCTTGATGAACGCCACCCGCGCCCTCGCCGATCAGGTGAGTGCGCTGGTAGTCGAGGACCGCCCGGCCGTGGACAGCCTGCTGGCCGGTCTCGACGGTCTGCTCGGCAGCCTCGCCCGCAACGACGCGCTGCTGCGCAACACCCTCGAGATCCTGCCGATCCCGGTGCGCAACTTCGCCAATGCCTCCGGCACCGGCAACGAGGTCGACTTCACCGCGCCGGCCGGACCGCTCATCGATTCGTGGATGTGCGCGCTGGGTGGACGCGCGCAGATGGCGAACCTGCCCCCCTACTTCGAGGACTGTCGATGAGAGCCGGACGTGCACTGCTGAGCGCCGCTGTCGTGCTGCTGGTCGGCGCGGCGGCCGGATTCGCCGGCAACCCGATCCAGGGCGAGCGCCGGGCCACCGTGACCGCGCTGTTCGATAACGCCGCCGGTCTCTACGTGGGCAACGCGGTGGCGGTGCTCGGGATGCCGGTGGGTGAGGTCACCGCCGTGCAGCCCCGCGGCTCGCACGTGGAGGTCACCCTGGCCGTCGACCGCGATGTCGAGATCCCCGCGGGCGTCCGGGCCGTGACCCTGTCGACGTCGGTGCTCACCGACCGGCACGTCGAACTGACCCCGGTCTATCGGGGTGGGGCCACCCTGGCCGACGGCGCGCGCCTCGGCCTTGATCGCACCCGTACCCCGGTGGAATTCGACCGGTTGCTCGGCGCCGCCGACCGGATGGCCGGTGAGCTCGAGGGCGAACAGCCGGGCGACGGTCCGGTCGCGCGGTTGCTCACCGCGTCCTCGGCGATCGCCACCGGCAGCGGCGCCCAACTGCGCGACACCCTCGACCAGCTCGCGGTCGCGGTGAGACTCGGCGAGGACGGCGGCGATGCCACCCGGGAGACGCTCACCCAACTGGTGGACCAGCTCGCCGTGCTGGTGCGCGCCGCCGCGGCCAACGAGCGGACCATCAGCGAATTCGGCACCGCGACCGGGCAACTCGGCGACGTGGTCGCCGATCTCGGCATCGGCACCGGGGGCACGGGCGCCCAGATCGTCGAGATCCTGCGCCGGACCGACACCCTGCTCGCCGAGAACGCCGGTGTGCTGCAGACGACCGTGGCCAACACCGCCACGGTGACCAAGGCGCTGGCCGACTATCGCGGTCAGCTCGCCGAGTTCATCGACGTGACGCCACTGCTGCTCAACAATGCCTACCGCGCTGTCGATTTCGAGTACCGCGGGGTGCGCGTGCACGCGCTGCTGGACAAGGTCTTCTTCGACGGCCAGCTGGTCAAGGAGGTCTGCAATATCCTCGGGCTGCGCCAATTGGGCTGCGCGACCGGGACACTGCAGGACTTCGGTCCCGACTTCGGGATCACCGACATGCTCGAGGCGATGTCGAGGATGCCCCGATGAGGCCGGCGCGAGGCTCCCGCATCGTGGCGCTCGTGCTCGCGGCCCTGTGTTCGGGTGGCTGTGCCGTCGGGCTCGGCGACCTGCCACTGCCCGCACCCGGTAGTGGCGGCGAGAACTACACCGTCCGAGCGGATTTCGCGAACGCGCTGAACCTGCCGGCGAAGGCGAAGGTCCGGCTGTCCGGCGCCGAGGTCGGCGAGGTGACCGAGATGGCGGTGCGCGACTACACCGCCGTGGTCACCCTGAGCATCCGGCCCGACGTCCGGCTGCCGCTGGGGACGACCGCCGAACTGCGCACCGCCACGCCCCTGGGCGACGTGTTCGTCTCGCTGACCGCACCCGCCGACGCCACCGCGGCCACCCCGGTGCTCGCCGACGGCGACCGCATCGCCCGCGAGCACACCTCCGCCGCGGCCACCGTCGAGGAACTGCTCACCACCGCCTCGCTGCTGGTGAACGGCGGCGCTATCCGCAATCTCACGACCATCGTCAACGGGCTCGGGCGCGCGGTCGGCGACCGGGGCGACCGGATGGCGGAGCTGATCGCGCAGTCGACCCGGGTGGTCCAGTCGCTCGCGGCCCGCTCCGACGACATCCGCGCCACCCTGTCGGAGGTCGACCAGCTCGCCCGCACGCTGAACGAGCAGACCGGCACCATCGAGGACGTCCTCACCGCCGCCGGGCCCGCGCTGACCACCCTGCGCGCCAATTCCGCGCAAGCGCTGTCGCTGGTCGGCGAAGTCGACCGGCTCTCCCGGCAGCTCGCGCGGTTCCCCGGCCTCGACGGCACCGAGACCACCGGCATGATCGCCGACATCAACCGGATCGCCGAACAGCTCAACGCCGCGGCGACGGACCCGAATGCCAGTGTGGCGGCGATGAACTCGATGCTCGGCCCGGTGATCGCGGTCACCACCAGCACCGCGGCCAGTACCGACGCCGACTTCCAGGACCTGGCCCTGGGTGTGCTGCCCGATGTCAATCATCCGGGCGATCCGGCGAGCAGGTTGCCGGACGCACGGGACCGGACGAACTTCGTCGGCACGCTCACCTATACCCTGCTCCGCCTGCAGGGCCGGATCACCGGAGCCGGCCGATGAGCGGCGGCGCGGGGGAGCCGGTGGCCCGCATGGTCGTCGCCGTGGTGCGGACCGTCCGGGCGCGGCGGGCGGCGGTCTCGGCCCTGTCGCTGGTGGTGACGCTGGTGATCGGTATCGGCTACCTGGCCTTCGGCGCGCTGGGCGTGAATCCCGCGGCCGCGACCTACCGCGTCCGGGTCCATCTCGCCGATTCCGGGGGACTGCTGGCCGGTCGCACCGTGGCGCTGCGCGGGGTGCCGATCGGCACGGTGGAATCGGTCACGCTCACCGAGCGTGGTCTCCTCGCGGTCGCGGTGATCGACGCGGGCACCGCGGTCCCCGCCGACGGCGAGGTCCGGGTGGCGAGTCTGTCGCTGGCGGGGGAGCAGTACCTGGATTTCCGGCCCACCCGTGACGACGGCCCCTACCTGGCCGACGGGTCGGAGGTGGCGGTCGAGCGGACCAGCACGCCGACCCCGTTGTGGCAGACCCTCGGACAGCTGGATTCCACCCTCGCCCAGGTCGATCCGGCTCAGCTGGCGGCGATCGTCGACGAGTTCGGGGTCGGGCCGCAGGGTGCGGAGAAGCTGTCCGACCTCATCGACGGCGGCATCTTCCTGATCTCCACCCTGGACGCGGTGCTGCCCCAGACCGTCGGCCTGATCCGCGACAGCAGACAGGTTCTCGGGACCGTGCGGAACCTGACCCCGGGCCTCGGCGAGTTCGCCACCGACCTGGACCAGGTGCTGACCGGCGCGAGCGCGAAATCCGGTGGCTACGTGGCACTGCTGGACGCGGCGCCCGGAACGCTGCGCGCGCTGGACGCGGTGATCGCGCAGAACGCGGGCACCGGCGCGAATCTGCTCGACAACCTCGGCGTGGTCGCCGAGGTGACCGGCGCCCGGGTGCCCGCGTTCCAGGAGTTCTTCTTCCCGGCCGAGCGCAGCGGTTCCACCCTGGACGCGATCGCGGTCGCCTTCCACGACGGCGGTGTCTGGGGCCTGGTGAACCTGTACCCCCGCTACTCCTGCGACTACGACCTGCCCCGCCGAGCGCCGTCGCTGCCCGATTTCCCCGAGCCGTACGTGTACACGTACTGCCCGAACACCGACCCCTCGGTGCTGATCCGCGGCGCGGCCAACGCGCCCCGCCCGCCCGGCACCGCGATACCGGGCATTCCGCCGGCCGGCGAGAGCCCCACCCGGCAGACGGTGTCGACGCCGATCGGGCCGCTGTCCCTGCCGCTCACCTTCGCGGGCCCGCCGTTGCCGGACCCACCCCCGGCGCCGCCGCGATGACCGGACCAGACCACCTCCCCAGCCCGATCCCTACCGCGAGGAACGACGCCATGAGTGATACCGACACTGTCGTAGTCGACCGGAAGACCGAACCGCTCGCCGACGGCGAGCCGAAGGAGCCTGTCGAGGCACAGGATTCGCCGTCGGCGGAGTCCGCCGACGCCGCCCCCGCCGGAATACCCCTGCGGTACCGGTTGCTGCTGATGGTCGCGCGCGTGCTCGTCGTCGCCCGCCGTTCGGCTCTGCCCGTCATGGCTTTGCTGGCGGTCGTCGCGCTCGGCGCCGCCGGGGTTCTGGGCTGGCAGCTGCGGCAGGAGCGGGCGGTCGACGACGCCGCCGCCGCGGCGCTGCAGGCCGCCCGCGCCTACGCGGTGACCCTGACCAGCGTCGACTCCAGCCGCCTCGACAGCGATTTCGCCGCCGTGCTCGACGGATCGACCGGCGAATTCCGCGACATGTACACCCGCTCGAGCGGCCAGCTGCGCGAACTGCTGCAGGAGAACAAGGCGACCGGGAAGGGCGCGGTGCTGGAGGCGGCGGTGAAGTCGGCGACCGAGACCGAGGTCGAGGTGCTGCTGTTCATCGACCAGACCGTCACCAATGCCGCCGCCACCGATCCCCGGGTCGATCGCAGCCGGGTCCTGATGACCATGCGGCTCGTCGACGGCCGCTGGCTCGCGAGCCGGGTCTATCTGCCCTGATCTCGGCGGGCATCCGGCCCGTGCCTTCCCCCACCGTTGTTTGCGAGGAGTATCCGAATGACCGATTTCGACACCGTCGACTACTTCACCGATCCGGCCCTGGTGCCCGATCCCCACCCCTATTTCGATCACCTGCGCGCGAAGTGCCCGGTCACGAAGGAATCGCAGTACGGGGTGTACGCGGTGACCGGGTACGCCGAGTCGATGGAGGTGCTGCGCGACGCGAACCTGTTCTCCTCGGCCATCTCGGTCGGCGGCCCGTTCCCGCCGCTGCCCTTCGCCATCGAGGGCGACGACATCACCGAGCTGCTCGAGCAGCACCGCTCGCAACTGCCGATGTACGAGCACATGGTCACGATGGACCCGCCCCAGCACACCTACGCGCGGTCGTTGCTGAACCGGCTGCTCACCCCGGCGCGGCTGAAGGAGAACGAGGAGTTCATGTGGCGGCTGGCAGACCGCCAGCTCGACGAGTTCCTGTCCGCGGGCAGGTCGGAGTTCCTCGTCGACTACGCCAAGCCGTTCTCGCTGCTGGTGGTCGCCGACATGCTCGGGGTGCCCGAGGAGGATCACGAGCAGTTCCGGATCGTGCTCGGCGCCGAGCGGCCCGGTGCCAGGGTCGGGGCGCTCGACAACGAGATCGTCGCGTCCAATCCGCTGGAATGGCTCGACGAGAAGTTCGTCGGCTACATCTCCGAGCGCCGCGAGAACCCGCGCGACGACGTGCTGACCTCGCTCGCGCTGGCGAAGTACCCGGACGGCTCCACGCCCGAGGTGATCGATGTGGTCCGCTCGGCCACCTTCCTCTTCGGCGCGGGTCAGGAGACGACCGCCAAACTGCTCAGCGCGGCCCTGCGCATCCTCGGTGATCATCCCGAGGTGCAGCAGGCGCTGCGCGCGGACCGCAGCCTGATCCCCGCCTTCATCGAGGAGACCCTGCGGCTGGACGCGCCGGTGAAGTCCGGGTTCCGGCTCGCCAAGCGCGCCACCACTGTCGGTGACGTCGACATCCCGGTCGGCTCGACGGTGATGGTCTGCCCCGGTGCGGCCAACCGTGACCCGCGCCGCTTCGAGAATCCTCACGAATTCCAGCTGGGCCGCACCAACTTCCGCGAGCACATGGCCTTCGGACGCGGCGTGCACTCGTGCCCCGGCGCTCCGCTGGCGCGCGTCGAGGGGCGGGTGTCGATCGAGCGGATTCTGGACCGGATGCTCGACATCCGCATCGACGAGCAACAGCACGGCCCCGCCGGTGACCGGACCTACCGCTACGAGCCGACCTTCATCCTGCGCGGCTTGTCCGACCTGCACATCACCTTCACCCCCAACCCCTGAATCACCCACGGACGCTGGGTTTCCCAGAGAAAGAGGTTCACGATGACCGGACGAGTCGACGGTAAGGTCGCCTTCATCACCGGCGCGGCACGCGGCCAGGGCCGCAGCCACGCGGTACGGCTGGCGCAGGAGGGCGCCGACATCATCGCCATCGATGTCTGCAAGCAGCTCGACAACGTGCCCTTCCCCATGTCCACGCCCGAGGACCTGGCCGAGACCGCGGAATTGGTGAAGGCCGAAGGCAGGCGCGTGGTGACCGCCGAGGTGGACGTGCGTGACTACGACGCGCTCAAAGCCGCGGTGGACAGCGGCGTCGAGCAGCTGGGCAGGCTCGACATCATCGTCGCCAACGCCGGCATCGGCAACGAGGGTGGCGCACTGGCCGACCTCGACGAGACGCTGTGGGACGACATGATCGCCGTCAACCTCGGCGGCGTCTGGAAGACCGTGAAAGCCGGTGTCGGGCATCTGGTCGCAGCCGGTGGCGGCGCGGTCGTGCTGACCGGCTCGGTGGGTGGCCTCAAGGCCTACCCGAACGTCGGCCACTACGTGGCGGCCAAGCACGGCGTGGTCGGGCTCATGCGCACCTTCGCCGTGGAGCACGGGCACCAGTCCATCCGCGTCAACTCGGTGCACCCCACCCACGTCAGCACCTCCATGCTGCTCAACGAGGGCACCTACAAGCTGTTCCGGCCCGACCTGGAGAACCCGGGCCCGGCCGACCTCGAGCCGATCTGCCGGATGTTCCACACCCTGCCCACGCCGTGGGTGGATCCGGTGGATGTCAGCAACGCGGTGCTCTACCTGGTCTCCGACGAGGCCCGGTTCATCACCGGTGTCTCGCTGCCGGTCGACGCCGGCAGCATGCTGAAGTAGCGGAGCCGAAGCGATGCTGTTCGAGTTCGACTCCGAGCAGCGGCTGTTGCGCGAGATCGTGCGTGAGGTCGCGGCCAAGGAGTGCCCGCCGTCCCTGATCCGGGACATCGCGGACAAGGGCGCCGACCCCGCCGCCCTGTGGCAGACCTATGTCGGTCTCGGCTGGACCGAACTCACCGAGTCCGGTGCCGCGGTCGAGCTGGGCATCGTCTGCGAGGAACTGGGCCGGGCCACCGACCCGACGCCGTTCCTCGCGACGATGACCCAGTTCGCGCCGCTGGTGCCGGGCGTGGGACGCCTCGACCGGCCGGGTGCGGCGGTGTACGGCGGGGTCACCGCCGCCCGCGACAGCGCGGGCTGGCGGCTGTCCGGCACCGCCGGGCAGGTACTCGACGGTGACCGGGCCGAACAGCTCGCGGTGGTCACCGACGCCGGGGTGTTCGTGGTCGCCGCCGAGGCGGTGATCACCCGCCGCACACCGGTTTTCGATCCGGTGCTGCATCTGGCCGAGGTCACCTTCGATGAGGTCGCGGTGCGCCGGGCCGACCGGGTCGAGGTCGAGGTGGCGCGCGCCCGTCAGGTCGCGCTCACCGGGCTGGCGCTGACCACGGTCGGTGCCTGCCGCCGGATCCTGGACATGGCACTCGACCATGTGCGGGGCCGCACCCAGTTCGGGGTGCCGATCGGATCGTTCCAGGCGGTGCAGCACAAGGCGGCCGATATGCACGTGGCGATCGAACGGGCGCGGGCACTGGGCTTCTTCGCCGCGCTGTGTCTGGCCGCCGACGATCCACGGCGGCGGCTGGCGGCTTCGATGGCCAAAGCCGCGGCGGGCGAGTGCCAGTCGCTGGTGTTCCGGCACGGCGTCCAGCTCTTCGGCGCCATGGGCTTCACCTGGGAGAACGACCTGCAGTTCGCGCTCAAACGCGCGAAGGCGGGGGAGCTGCTGCTCGGCGGCGCCGCCGAGCACCGAGCACTCGTGACGGAGGAATACCGTGCAACTCAGCTTTGATCACGACGTCGAGGCGTTCCGCGCGGAGTTCGTCGCCTTCCTCGCCGAGCACCTGCCCGGCGAGGACGAGGCGGCGCAGCGTTCGGAATCCAGTGCGCACGTGCCGGACTGGGCTCGGCGCTGGCAGCGGCTGCTCTTCGACAACGGGTGGCTGCTGCCCGGCAACACCCCGGAATTCGGCGGCCGCAACGCCTCGGTGCTGCAGCAGTACGTCTTTCACGAGGAGCTGTCCAAGCGGCGGATCTATCACAGTTTCAATCCGCAGGGCGTCGGCATCATCGCCGCCTCGCTGCTGTCGTTCGGCACCGCCGAACAGCAGCGGCAGTGGGCGATCCCGATTCTGCGGGCCGAGATCACCGCTGCACTCGGCATGAGCGAGCCGGGCGCCGGGTCGGACCTGGCCGGATTGCGGACCAGGGCGATCCGTGACGGCGACCACTACGTGGTGGACGGGCAGAAAGTGTGGACCTCCGGCGCCCACCACGCCGATGTGCTGCTCACCTTCGTGCGCACCGACCCGGATGCCCCCAAGCACCAGGGGATCAGCGTGCTGCTGATCCCGACCGACGCCCCTGGCATCACGCGGCGGCCGTTCCCGTCGGCCTGCGCGCCCGACGATCTGGACTTCAACGAGGTCTATTTCGACGGTGTGCGGGTGCCGGTGGCCAACCGGGTCGGACCCGAGAACGAGGGCTGGTCGGTGGCCAACGGGTCGCTCGGGCACGAACGCACCCTGCTGTGGCTGGGATTCGCGGATCGGCTCGAAGACCTCGTGGCCGACTTCCGCCCGCGCACCGAACTCGACCGTGACGCCTACGCGCGCCTGGTGATGGACAGCTACGCGCTGCGCCTGCTCGGTTCGGCGGCGCTGGCCAGGGAATCGCGCGGTGAGCAGGATGTGCCCGCGCTCTCGGTGCTCAAGGTGCTCGGCTCCGAGGCGGTGCAGTCGGCCGCCGAGCGGGCACTCGACGCCGTCGGCGCGGACGGGCTGGCGCACCCGGCGGTGACCTCGCCGCCGAATCCGCTGAATCTGGAGAACTTCTCCGGTGGCTGGTTCGAGCGCTACCTGCGCAGTTTCTCCGGGACCATCGCCGGTGGCACCTCTGAGATCCAGCGCAACATCATCGCCCAGCGGGTGCTCGGTCTGCCCAGAGCCTGACCGGGACAGGCGCGCGAGCCGGTGGGCTCGCGCGCTTCCGGTCTCAGTGCCGCGGGCGGCCCGCGGTCTCGTCCAGTGCGACACCGAAGGTGTTGAACGCCATGGCCAATGTCGTATAGCAGCCCACGGTGAAGACGAAATCCATCCGTTGACGGTCGTCCAGCCGGGCGCCGAGCGCGGTCCACGTCTCGTCGGACAGCGCGGACTTCTCGTCCAGTTCGTCGACGGCGTCGAGGACCAGGCGATCGAATTCCCCTGGCGCGGTGCCGACCCGCCGCGCCGCGTCGATCTCGGCGTCGGTCAGTCCCGCGGCCCGCCCCATCTCGGCGTGATGGTGCCATTCGTAGGCGCAGTCGCGACGGTGGGCCACCCGCAGCACCGCCAGCTCACGCAACCGGGGTTCTAGCGTGGACGCGAACAGCAGGTGCGTGTTGAACCCGAGGAAGGCGCGGGTCAACCGGGGATGGCGGACCAGGACCGACAGGGCGTTTCCCGCCTGGGCCGGCGTGCGGCGCTCCGGGGGCAGCATGCGCGCCAGCGCGGCGTCGACCTCGTCGTTCCATTGATCCTCGGGAAGCGGGGGCAGAGCCATGTCGGCCTCCTCTCCGGCGCGCGAGTGACCGCACGCCATTGCTGATTCGATTCTTCTGCTGTGAGAATATACTTCTCTCAATTGGAGAGCGTGATGCTTAGAGGTGGAATCGCATGACTGCGCAGGACTTTCGCGGCGCCCCGGGCGGATCGGCGCCGAAGCGGCGGGCCGAGATCCGGCGGCACAATCTGCGCTACCGCCTCGCGGTGGTGGCCGGCACGGCCGCCGATGTGGTGCGCCACGCGGGCGGCTGGTTGTGTGACCGCACGATGGCGGGCTGGGAAGTCACCGTGGTGCTGGCGGATACTCGCGACGGCGGCTCGGTGGAGATCCTCGGCGCGAGCGTGCTCGAGCTGGACACCTCGCTCGCCGCGGCGGCGCACGATCCGTGGCCGCACGCACTGGCCGTCGCCGCCGACCTGTTCACCGCCGACGCGCGAGTCCGTCGTGGTCTGCTCGACTGCCTGGATCACGGCCGGGCCGAAGTCGTGGTGTGGGGAGATTCCGTCCCCGCGAGCCTGGACAGCAGGCTCGACACCGTGCACCACCGGATCAGCGTCGCGGCACAGACGTTCAAGGACTGTGCGCTGACGGCGGTGGGTCTGCCCACGGTCGCGGGGGAGACGAGTGAGCGGTTCCGCTGCGGTGAACTCCTGGTCACCGGAACGTGGGGCGCAACAGATCTCGTCCAGATCGGGTGAGCCACCGGCTTTCGACCGGCTGGCCCACACGGATCGCGGTCTCCGCTACCTTCTCGCTCGCCGATGGCATCGGTGAATATGTTATTCTCCGATACGGAGAATGGGATATCGCAGCACCGTGGCGGTCTCGGCATGCCGCCGGGCGGTGCGCGTGGAGAGGGTGCGACATGAGCATTTCGCTGCTGCTGGACATGGCCGCGTCGAACGACCCGGACCGCTGTGCGGTGGCCTGCGGCGAGACACAGTGGACGGCAGCCGAATTGAGCGTGCTGTCCCAAGGCGGCGCCGCGGTGCTGACCGGCTCCGGGGCCCGCAGCCTCGCCTACGTGGGGACCGGCGGGCATCTGCTGCCGCTGCTGCTGTTCGCCGCCGCCGGTGCGGCGGTGCCGTTCACGCCGCTGAACTACCGCCTCGGCGCCGAGGCGCTCGGCGCGCTCATCGCCCGGCTGGACGCGCCGCTGCTCGTGTGCGACGACGAGTACTACGACATAGTCGTGCGCGAAGTGTCCGGTTCCGGTGTCACCGTGCTGCGTTCGCCGAAGTTCCTGGCGCTGGCCACGTCCGCCGAACCCGCCGCCGTGGACGCGGACCCCGAGCAGGTGGCGGTCGTACTGTTCACCTCCGGGACGACCTCGACGCCCAAAGCGGTCGAACTCACCCACAACAACCTGGTCAGCTACATCACCGGCACGGTCGACTTCGCCTCTGCCGCACCGCGGGACGCGGCACTGGTGTGCGTGCCGCCCTATCACATCGCCGGGGTCGGCGCCGCGATGTCGCATCTGTACGCCGGCCGGAAAGTGGTGTATCTGCCCACGTTCGACGCCGCCGCATGGGTCGCCGCGGTGCGCCGGGAGTCGGTGACCACGGCGACCGTCGTGCCGACCATGCTCGCTCGCATCGTCGCCGAACTCGAGCGCACCGGCGCGACGCTGCCCTCCCTGCGCACTCTCGCCTACGGCGGTTCCAAGGTCGCCCTGCCACTGCTGCGGACCGCGCTGCGGCTGCTGCCCGCCACCGGCTTCGTCAATGCCTACGGCCTGACCGAAACCAGTTCCACCATCGCGGTTCTCGGGCCCGACGACCACCGCGCGGCTCTGGCCGCCGACGACCCCGCGCTGGCGCGCAGGCTGGGTTCGGTCGGTACCCCCGTCCCCGGCATCGAACTGCAGATCCGTGACGAGAACGGCACCGTGCTGCCCGCGGGCGCGACGGGTGAGCTCTACGTCCGCGGGGCGCAGGTATCGGGCCGCTACACCGGCATCGGCTCCGTCCTCGACGCGAACGGCTGGTTCCCGACCAGGGACGTGGCCGTCCTCGACAGCGACGGATTCCTGTATATCGGCGGGCGTTCCGACGACACCATCATCCGCGGCGGCGAGAACATCGCCCCGGCCGAGATCGAGGATGTGCTGGTGGAGCATCCGCAGGTGCGCGAGGTCGCGGTCATCGGTATCGATGACGTGCAGTGGGGCCAGATCATCGTGGCGGTCGTCGTACCCGGTGGTGACCACGCGCCGGATCCGGAGGAGCTGCGCGGTTTCGCCCGCGCGGGCCTGCGCGGCTCACGAACCCCGGACCGGGTCGTCTTCCGGGACTCGTTGCCCGCCACGCCCACCGGGAAGATCCTGCGGCGCGACCTGGTCGCGGAGTACAGCGGGCACTGAGCTGCCGGTCCGGGCCGCCTCGGTGTCAGGCACCGGCGGCCCAGGCCGTGCGTCCACCTCACGACCGCAGGCGGAACATCGCCTCCTGGGCGTAGGAGGCCACCAGCTGTCCGTCTTCGGTGAGGACGTCACCGCGGCCGAAGATCCGACCGTCGGCGAGGATCGGGCTGTGCTGGCGCAGCACCTGCCAGACGTCGCTGCGGACGGGCCGGTGGAACCACAGCGTGTGGGTGGTGACCGCGGACAGGAATCGGGTGCCGTTGCCGGACTGGCTGATTCCCTCCTCGGGCCGCAGCGCGGTGCCGATCAGCGTCAGATCGGTGGCATAGGCGGTGAGCGCCGCGCCCAGCTCCGGCTCGACCGGCGGGGTGCGCATCCACAGCGTGTAGTCCGGTGCCGCGACCGCGGTGCTGTCGAGGTCGTCGGTCGCGCGCGCCTCCCACGGCAGCAGCGGGAACTCCACCCGATACTCGGGACCGAGCAGAGGGCCGACCGCGGGCAGGCTCTGGCGCTGCGAGCCCTGTTCGGGAACATGCAGCGAGGCAATGGCTGTCGCGATCACCTGCTCGCCCTGGCAGGCGAGGATCGAAGCGGTGGCGAACGAGCGGCCTTCGTGCAGGGGGTTCACGTGGTACCGGATCGGGGTGTCCGACTGCCCCTCCCGGGTGAAGACGGTGTGCAGTGACTTCACCGCCTTGTCCGGAAACGCGAGCCGGGCCGCCACCATCAGCTGTCCTAGGATCTGACCGCCGAAGACGCGGTGATACGGCAGGGTCTGGTTCTCGCCGACCAGGGCGATGTTGTCGATGCCGACCGCGGGTTTCAGGTCGAAGCAGGAGAGTAGGTCGTTCCACATATCGGGCATGCCGCTAGTGTAAATCGAATTCTCGTTTGAGAGAATGGGATTGTCACTCTGCTGGTGCTTCGATGCCACGGGCGCAGAAGTGCCAGATCTCCTCGGCGGTGAGCGGTCGTCCCTCGCCGACGGAGGCGCCCGGGGTCATGGCCATGTGCATCGTCATGGCGGCCATCCGTCGCGGGTGCAGGTCGCCGCGCAGCCGGGCGGCGGCGCTCGCCTCGGTCATCAGTTCGGCGAACATCGTGAACAGTGCGGCGTGGGCGGAGCGCACCTCGGCCGGATCGGATCCGCTCAGCTGCGGCGCGAATTCGGAGAACAGCGGCCGGTGCGCGTCGGGGTCGGGGCGGCAGAGCTGGAACAGCAGCACCACCGCGGTGCGCAGCTTATCGAGCGGATCGGTGCGGCCCGCGGTCGCCGCGCGGATCTGTGTCGTCGTCCGGGCCACGGCGTCTTCGTAGAGGGCGAGCAGCAGTTCGTGTTTGCCGTCGAACTGCAGGTAGAAGCTGCGCAGGGACTGTCGCGAGCGGTCGATGACCTCCTGAACGGTGAAATCTGTCGTGCCACGCTCGGTGATGATCGCCTGGGCGGCGTCCAGGAAGCGCTGCACGCGCTCGCCCGCTCGCTGGGTCGCGGTGCGCAGTGACCGCTCTACGGCGCGCTGCTTCCATGCGGGTTGCTCGCCGCGGTCGCCCGCGGTGCTGTGGGGTGGGTCGTGACGAATCGACACCGGTCCCTCCGTTTCCGTCCTGGCGGCTGTGTGGAGTATCGATTACCGTATTGTAAGAATGGCATTCTCGTCCCACAATCGCGGATGTTGTCGTGGCGAGGGATGCCGAGGTAGGCGAGAGGCCCAGATGGCGATCACACCAGAGCAGCGGACCGCGCCGGAGTCGTCCGTGTCGCGGATGCTGCGGATCTTCGATGTCGAACCCGACGGCCCGACCGGCTTCACCGGCGTCAGCGACGGTGGTTCGCGACACGTGGTGGACGGCACCCAGTTGCTGGCTCAATCCCTGGTCGCGACCGCGAAGGTGCTGCCGGACAAGGTGGTTCGTTCCGCGCACGCGGTCTTCACCCGGGCGGTCGACCCCGCGGCGCCGGTGCGGTTCGAGGTCGAGGTGACCCATCGTGGCCGGTCCATGGCCGCTGCGGTGGTCGCGGTCGAGCAGGCGGGCCGCCGGTGCGCCACCGTCTCGGTCCTGGCCGATGTGCCGTCGGCCGATGTCGTGCGACACCACGCTCCGCGTCCCGCGGTGCCCGGCCCGGCGGCGGCACTGCCCGCGGACATGCCGATGGCAGGCCGGGAGCTGCGCGTCGTCGGCGTCGCCGACGTCAACGATCCCGCCGAGCTCGGGCCGCCGGAACTGCACGCCTGGGTGCGTTACGACCCGGTGCCCGAGCGCGACGACCTGGCCAGGGCGCTGCTGGCGCATTTCACCGGGCACCTGTCGGTGTCCACCACCTTGCGCGCCCATCCGGGCGTGGGCACCGCGCAGGCGCATCACAGCCTGTCGACCGCGGTGATGACCGTCGCGGTGCGTTTCCACGAACCGATCGGCTGGGACGGATGGCTGCTGTATTCCCACGAGAGCATCCAGGTCGGGGCCGGAATGTCGTGTGTGCACGGCCTGGTACACACCGAAGACGGCCGTCTGCTCGCCTCTTTCACGCAGGAGGCGATGATCCGCGGCCTGCGCGCCGACGACGACGCCGTGCCCGTGGCGGCCCGGCTCTGACAGGAGATCTGATGACCGGACACCGAGGATTCCTCGACCATCCTGACTACCGCGTCGACATCCACGCCCGGCGCAATCTCGTCACCGCGCGGCTGGACGGGCTGCTGATCGCGGAATCGACCAGGGCCCAGCTGGTCGACGAGCAGGACCACGGCCTCGTCTTCTATCTGCCGCGCGACGATGTCCGCGTGCCATTGACGCGCGCCGAGGGATACAGCAGCACCTGCCCGTTCAAGGGAGTGGCGACCTACTGGCGCTTCGCGGGGGACGGCGGGGAACCGCTGGTGTGGAGTTATGAGGACCCGACCCCGCAGGTCGCGCGGCTGCGGGGGCACGTGGCGTTCTATCAGGACCGGGTGACGCTGCGGGTCGGTGTCGCCACGCCCACCGTCAGCGGGCGCTGAGTCGGAGCCGGCCTGCTCACCGGTGTCGGCCCGCGCGGGGCGTTCCCCGCCATCCACACGGCAGCCCGCACGTCGGCTGAAGTGTCGTGTCGACGCGTCCGTCGCCGAAGACGGCGACGGTCTCGGTCGCCTCGGCGGGATAGTCGCACGCCGGGCACTTCTCGAAGAAGTCGAGCACCTGGCGCACCATCACACGCGTGCTCGCCCCCGGCTCGGCGGGCGCGGGCGACGGCCGGGTGCGACGGCTGCGGGGCGGGCCGGAACGGCCCGCGGTATCGCGGGGGTCGATGCGGGTTCGCATGATCGTCCTTCTCTCGCCGGTCGCCCGGCGATCTGTGTGCGTGCGGGGTCGGGTGTGGTCAGCGGCGCGCGAGGGTGGCGGCGATCCGGTCGAGCGACCGGAGCACGGTCTCGAGCTCGAGCCCGAGTTCGCGCTGGGCGGTGTCGACGCCGGTGGTGCGCCGCCAGCGGGTCAGCATTCGTGCCGTCGCGTCTTCGGCGCCGCGAGCCAGAGCGGGTACGTCTGCCGAAACCAGTGGCGGTGCCGGCACGGCGAGGTCGGTCGCCAGCCGGCAGGCGCAGGCGGACACGATCCAGAGGATCTCCGCCAGTTCCGGTGCCACGGCGATCACCTCGTGCGCGCGGGCCACCTCGGCCGCGAGTTCCATGTGCTCGATCGCGTAGTCGACCAGGCCGCGCAGCCGCGGGTGGTCGCAGTGCTCGCATCGCCCGGCCCGCGGCCGGGGCAGTGCGCTGAGCCGCTGCTGGACGGCGCGGGCGTCGGCGGGCGGCAGCGCCAGTTCGTGCAGAATCCGCGCCGCGGCCAGCAGGCTGGCACCCGGTTCCGGCGACCCGTGACCAGGACCGTGGTCGCACCGCCGTCGCGGGCTCGGCTCGGTGGCCCGGACCGTGACGGTTCTCCGGCGCCGTGCTTCGGCCTCGTTCGAAGTCATGATCGTTCCGTCTCTCTCGACCGTCGGAGAATGTCATTTCCACTATATCCACGAAAATGGCATCCGCGCCGCACGCATCGTGTGAGAAGTGTTGCTACAGCAGCGAGAACAGCGTTATCGTCAGTGGCATGGATCAACATGTCGAAGTCCGCCGCCGACCGGAGCGCACCGATCCCGCACGCGGAGACTGCCGATGAGCTGGGAACCGCCGGGGCCCGTGTGGCTGTTCTGCCCGGCGGACCGGCCCGAGCGGTTCGCCAAGGCGGCGGCCTGCGCGGACGTGGTCATCCTGGACCTGGAGGACGGTGTCGGAGCGAATGCGAAAGCCGCGGCGCGCGAGGCGATCCGGGATTGCAGGCTGGATCCCGCGCGGACGGTCGTCCGGATCAACGCGCTCGATTCGCCGGAGGTCGAGCTCGACCTGCGCGTGCTCGCCCAGACGCCCTATCGGGTCCTCATGCTCCCGAAAGCCGAAACCGGTGACCTGCCCGCCCTGCTCGCCGGCTACGACATCATCGCGCTGGTCGAAACCCCGGCCGGGGTCCGGCGGGTGGACGAGATCGCCGCGGCCCGAACGGTGCTCGCGGTGATGTGGGGAGCCGAGGACCTGGTCGCCGCTGTGGGCGGGAGCTCGTCGCGGCGGGCGGACGGCACCTATCGTGATGTCGCCCGGCAGTTACGCTCGACGACGCTGATCGCGGCGAAGGCCCAGGGCAAGCTCGCCGTCGACGGTGTCTTCCTCGACATCCTCGATCTCGACGGGCTCGCCGCCGAAGCCGAGGACGCCGTCGCGTCCGGGTTCGACATCAAGGTCGCCCTGCACCCCACGCAGGTTCCGGTCATCGCCGACGCTTACCGCCCCGACCCGCGTGATGTCGAGTGGGCGCGGCGCGTGCTCGCGCTGGCGCGGAATGCGCGGGGAGTCTTCGCGGTCGACGGACGGATGGTCGACGCGCCCATCCTGAGCCACGCCGGTCGCATCGTCGCACGCGCGGACTCGATGGGCATCGCGTCGCGCTGACGGCGGAACTCACACGGTGGTCATCGCCGACGGCGGCAGGTCGAGGCTGGTCCGGATGCCGGGAGGAGCCGCGCACAGGAGCGGGATCGTGCGCGCCGCGCGATGCGCGGTGTTGGCCGGGGCGAGTCCCCCGGACAACCCGGACGCGGCCGGTGTCCGCACGATGATCTCGACGGGCGCGGCATCGCCGACGATGGTGGCCCGCCAGCCGTTGTGCTCGAGCGGCCACGCGGGATCCAGGTCCGGCACGCGATATCACGTCGCCCGGTAAGCGATTCGAGGGACAGTGGAGTGACTGCCGACCAGCGACAAGCGGTACGCGCCGACGGTTCCGGCCGGTATCCGGTCGCGCCCGCACCCCGCCGGGTGCGTCGAGACGGCGTAGTCACCACCGACTTCGATGGTGTCGATCGCGAGTCCGAGGCCGTCGGCGACCAAGCGCAGTGACGGGCCGAAGCTCCGCTGGAAGCGGATCAGCGCCCGCGGATCCATGTGCGTTGGGCAGGTCGCGCCGAAGGCGGCGATCCCCGGTCCCGGCGCGGCCGGGGCGCTGCGGGTGAGATCGGTGTACTCGTCGATCGTCACGGTGTCGATCCGCCGCTGGACCGCGCCGATCGTGATCGGCATCAGCTCGGTCACGAAGCCCGGGCTGACGCCGGTGCTGTGCAGGGACGCGCCGCCTGCCCAGCAGGCGGATTCGAGGCGGGCGCACAGCGTGGGCTCCATACTGTCGGGATGGTGCAGGTCGCTGCGGGTTGTGATCACATTGATCCCGGCCATCAGCAACCGGCACACCGTGTCGGCATCGAACTTCCGCGGCATGTAGAGCACGCAGTCCGGCGCGAGCGTCAGGACGTCCTGGGAGGTCCGCCCGCGGTCGGTGTCCGCGTCGGACGGCCGGGCACGGTCGCCGGGATGCCGTTCGGTGCGGACCGCGAGCAGGTCGAGACCCGGATGGTCGCCGACCGCGGCGGCGAGGTGCCGGGCGAGCGAGCCGGACGCCCACACGACGACCGTGTAGCGGTGCGGCGGCGGTCGTATCGCGCTGCGGTACAAGGTATCCGGTTCCACGGCAGTGCCTTTCGGTCATGCGCCGCCCGCGCCGCCGCGGTGCGGGCACGCCGGGTGGTCAGACGGGATCGAACGAGGAGATGCGCCAGTCCTCGTCGACGCGGGTCAGGGTGACCCGGACACTGCTCGCCGTGATCGCCGGGTCGGGTTTGTCGGCACTCGTCGTGGTCTGGTTGACGAACACCAGGACCACCGCCCGGTCGGGGCCGATCTCCGCGGTCGCGGCCCGCACGACGGCCGCGGCGGTGGTGACCGACTTCTCCTTGGCCGCCGGCGCGACGATCTGCTGGGTGAACTGGCTGTAGTAGGCCAGGAAGTCGCCCGTGAGATGTGTTCGGGCGGCGGCGAAATCCTCGTCGATCGTGGCCGGTTTGTAGGAGAGCAGCGCCACGGTTCCGGTCGTGGCCGCCTCGACCGCCGCCTGCTTGGCGGTGGTGTCCACCGCGCTGTCGGGGCGGTACTGCGTCGACCACAGTACGATCGCCGCGATCGCGGCGGCGGCCGCGACCAGGATGAGCGCCGCGACACGTGCCTCGGAGCGCAGGCGAGTGCCTGTGCCGCGCAATCCCGCGACGAGCCGCCCGCGACGAGTCCGCGGCCGTGGGGTGGGGGAGTCGGTGCTCATGGGACGAACTCGACCTTCGACATCTTGAGCTGGTCGCCGTCGCGGGCCACCGTGACGCTCAGGCGCCACGTGCGCGGTTCCTGCTGCGCACCGGCGGAATTGGTGACCTGCGAGGTGGCCGCGACGAGGACGACCGCGGAGGTCTCGGTCATGGACTCGACCGCAGCGGCGGTCACCCGCCCCGCGGTGGCGACCTTGGACTGCTGGATCACCGCGGTGAAATCCTGTGCCCGGCCTTCGAAGTCGCTGCGGAATGCGCCGGTCGACAGCGCGAGGACCCGGTCGACATCCTGATCGGCCCGGCTGAAGTCGAGCGAGGTCAGGGCGACGACACCCTGCTCGGCCGCCGCGGCGAACTCCGCGGCCTGTTCGGTGGTGCCTGCGGTCCGATGGTGGTGCCAGGCCAGGTATCCGCTCGCGCCGACGGCGATGATCAGTGTCAGGGCCGCCGCGGCCACCACCGAGCGGTGGCGGAAACGGGCGGGATGCGGTGCCGGGACCTCGGTGTCGTCTCGATCGGAGCCGTCGCCGTCGCCGGCGGGTGCGGGCGGGGAGTCGTCGGGAGGTGGGTCGGCCGGTGCTCGATCGGCGGTGGCCGCGGCCCGGCGGCGAAGCCGGGCCGCCCGCGCCCTGGCCCGGGCGGCCTCGGCGGTCGCTTCGGCGGCGATCGCCTCCGCTTCGGCCTCCAGCGCCTCGAAGTGCAGAGCGTCGGCATCGTGCTCGTCGAGTTTCATTGTGCTGCTTCCACTTCCGGTCGATCGTCGACGCCGAGTCCGCGGTATCGGAGTCATGCCACGCGATTTGCACCTTCTCCTGCTGCGAGAATTACGTTATCACCGGTGCGGTGCGATCGACGGCGAATCGGCACGCATCCGGCGGTAGACGTGCCCATGGCGCCACCCGTTCGGTGCGGGCTGAACCGTTTCCGTGCAGTCGTTTCGGTTGAAGAATCGTGATCAGCGCTGAGTGAATATGATATTCTCGATCAAGGAGAATGCCGATATCGTAAATCGGTGTGGGCGGGTAGAGAGGTCGACAATGGTCACCAGCGGTACGCGGCTACGCAGTCAGGTCTGTGACACCGAAGTCATCGTGGTTCGCCCGGCGGACAGCCTCGACGACCTGCGCGCGGGTGGTGTGCCGATGGTGCCGCTGGGGACCGAGGTCACCGCCGGGGCGAGTCCGCATGTCGACTTCGCCGACGGGAACGTGCTGGGCAAGCGCTACGTCGACGACACCGGCGCCGAGATCCTGGTGACCAAGCCGGGTGCCGGGGCGCTCAGCATCGGCACGGTGCGGCTGACCCTCAAGGGTGCCGCGCCGTTGCCCGCGAGCGACTGACATGCGCACCGGCGCGGTCGCCCGGCGCCTCGCGTGCGATCAGCGGGTCCAGCTCGTGCTGACGCGGACCGTGATCGCACTCCAGCATCTGGCGATCTCGCTGTGGCCGGTCGAGAATCAGCGTCTCGACTATCCGGTGCGATGTACCACCGGACCGTGCGCCACCGGCGATCGGCACGGCCCCGGGCCGGACACTCCGGGTCCGCGATGAGGTCGGCGACTTCCCGCTGGGGACGCACGGTGGCCGCCAGAGCGGCCGGGCCGCTGACGGCGGTGGGCGGGTTGTTCGCGATGTCGGCCGACGCCGTCCGGTTCGCCTTCCGGCGGCCGTTCCAGGCTCGGGAGTTCTTCGAACAGGCCTGGTTCATCGTGCGGGTGTCGATGCTGCCGACCGTGCTGGTGGCGATCCCGTTCACCGTGCTGGTGAGCTTCACCCTCAATATCCTGCTGCGCGAACTCGGCGCCGCCGACCTCAGCGGTGCCGGTGCGGCCTTCGGCGCGGTGACCCAGGTCGGGCCGATGGTGACGGTGCTGATCGTGGCCGGCTCCGGGGCGACCGCGATGTGCGCCGACCTCGGTTCCCGCACGATTCGCGAGGAGATCGACGCGATGCAGGTGCTCGGCATCGACCCGGTCCAGCGCCTGGTGACCCCGCGCATGCTCGCCTCCGGACTGGTCGCGCTGCTGCTCAACAGTCTCGTCTGCCTGATCGGGATCATGGGCGGCTATACGTTCTCGGTGTTCGTGCAGGACGTGAATCCCGGTGCGTTCGCGGCGGGTATCACGCTGCTGACCGGACTCGGCGAGCTCGCGATCTCCTCGGTCAAGGCCCTGCTGTTCGGCTTCGTCGCCGGCCTGGTGGCCTGCTATCGCGGGCTGATCGTGACCGGGGGAGCCAAGGCGGTGGGCAATGCCGTCAACGAGACGGTGGTCTACGCGTTCATGTCGCTGTTCGTGATCAATGTCGTGGTCACCGCGGTCGGGATCCAGCTGACCGGGCGATGAGGGAGAGGGACGGATGACACTGGCTGCACGCTATCCACTGACCCTGCGGCGGCTGCGCCGACCGGTCCTGAGCCTGGCCCGGGTCGGCGACCACGCCCTCTTCTACGTCAAAGCGCTGGCCTACGCCCCCTTCGCGGCGGTGCATCACCGGCGCGAGACCATCCGGCTCATCGCCGAGATCAGCATGGGCGCGGGCGCTCTCGCGGTCTTCGGCGGCACGGTCGTGATCGTCGGCTTCCTGACCCTGGCGACCGGCGGCACCCTGGCCGTGCAGGGCTACAGCTCCCTCGGCGATATCGGCATCGAGGCGCTCACCGGATTCCTGGCCGCCTTCATCAACGTCCGGATCTCCGCGCCGGTGGTGGCCGGGATCGGGCTGGCGGCGACCTTCGGCGCCGGGACCACCGCGCAGCTGGGCGCGATGCGGATCAACGAGGAGATCGACGCGCTGGAATCCATGGCGATCGAACCGGTCTCGTATCTGGTGGGTACGCGGATCGTCGCCGGGATGATCGCCATCACCCCGCTGTACGCGCTCGCGGTGGTGGCGTCGTTCGTGGCGAGCCGGTTCACCACGGTGTTCCTGCTCGGCCAGTCACCCGGGCTCTACGACCACTACTTCACCACTTTCCTCAACCCCGTCGATCTGGCCTGGTCGTTCGCGCAGGCGCTGCTGATGGCCTTGACGGTGCTGCTGATCCACACCTACTTCGGGTTCCACGCCGCCGGTGGCCCGGCCGGTGTCGGCCTCGCGGTGGGCAACGCGGTGCGCACGTCGCTGATCGCGGTCGTCTCGGTGACGCTGCTGATCTCGCTGGCGGTCTACGGCGCCAACGGCAACTTCGATCTGTCGGGTTAGGGAGGGCCGTCATGCTGCGCATGCTGGGCCGGGTCGTCACCGGGCTGATCGCCATCGGCTGTGCCTGCGCGGTGGTGGCGGGCAGTGTCGTGCTGTTCCGCGGCGGGCTCGCCGACACCGCCGAGGTGACGGTGATCGCGCAACGCGCCGGGCTGGTGATGAATCCGGACGCGGACGTGAAGATGCGCGGGGTCACCGTCGGGCGGGTCACGACCATCCGCGAACGCCCCGACGGCACCGCGGCGCTGGAACTGGCGCTCGACACTGGCACGCTGGCGTTGATCCCGGCCGACGTGCGGGTCGCGATCGCCTCGACCACGGTGTTCGGCGCGAAGTACGTGCAGCTGAGCCCGCCCGAACGGTCGGCAGGGGGCTCGCTGCGGGCCGGTCAGGTACTCACCGCCGACCGGGTGACCGTCGAGATCAACACCGTCTTCGAACAATTGACCACGGTGCTCGCGGCGGTCGAGCCCGCGAAGCTGAACGCGACCCTCGGCGCGATCGCCACCGCCACCCGCGGTCGCGGCGCCGAGGTCGGCGCGATGCTCGGCGACCTCGAACAGTTCCTGGCGACGCTCGAGCCGGCGCTGCCCGCCCTGCGCACCGACCTCGCCCTGGCACCGCCGGTGCTGACCGCCTACGCGAATTCCGCGGGCGCGCTGGTGGATACCGCGCACAATGCCGCCGCGATCAGCCGCACGCTCATCGACGAACAGCGCAATCTCGACACCCTGCTCGTCTCGCTGATCGGGTTCGCCGACACCGGTGACCGGGTGCTCGCCGCCAATGCCTCCGCGCTGGCGCGAACGCTGGATCTGCTGGTGCCCACCACCGCGCTCACCAGTGAATACCGTGAGTCGCTGCGCTGTTCGCTGGACGGGTTCGGCCTGCTCGCCCACTCGAAACCGGTCGACGTCCCCGGCCTCGGGCTCTCGGCGAACTTCCTGTGGGGCATCGACCCCTATCGGTATCCGGAGCACTTGCCCAAGGTGGCCGCGACCGGTGGTTCGCAGTGTTCGGTCCTGCCGGTGGGCTACGAGGAGAAGCCGCCGTTCGTCGTCGCCGATGTCGGGGCCAACCCGTTCGCGCGGGGCAACCAGTCGGTGATCCTCAACGTGGACAACCTGTCCCAGTTGTTGTTCGGCGGTGCGCGATGAGCCGTCGTAACGCGCCCCTGGTGAAATTCGGGATCTTCGCGGTCGTGATGGTGCTGCTGTCCGGCTTCCTCGCGCTGGTGTTCGGGCAGTACCGCGGCGGCGACACCGAACGGTACAGCGCGCTGTTCGCCGACGTGTCCCGCTTGCGCACCGGTGACTCCGTACGGGTCGCGGGCGTCCAGGTGGGCAGCGTGCGCGGCGTCGAACTGCTCGCCGACCACACCGTCCGCGTCGATTTCGACGCCGACACCACCCTCGCCCTGACCACCGGCACCACCGCCGCGGTGCGCTACCTGAACCTCGTCGGTGACCGCTATCTGGAACTGACCGACGACGCAGGCGTGCACGACCGGCTCGGCGCCGGTGCGGAGATCCCGCGCGAACGGACCGCGAGCGCACTGGATCTGGACCTGCTGCTCGGTGGGCTGAAGCCGGTGGTGCAGGGACTCAGCGCCCAGGAGGTGAACGCGCTGACCTGGTCGCTGCTCGAGATCGTGCAGGGCCGCGAGGGCACCTTGAACTCGCTGACCGCGGGAACCGCGGCGTTCACCACGACCCTGGCGCAGAACAACGCTGTCGTCGAGCGACTCATCGACCACCTGAACACAGTGATGACCACGCTGGCCGGGGAGGGCGGCCGATTCGCCGGCACCCTCGATCGCTTGCAGACCCTGACGAGCGAACTGGCCAGGGAGCGCGAGCCGATCGGCGCCGCCATCGACGTACTGGATCGCAGCACGGCGTCGGTGGCGGACCTGCTCTGGCAGGCGCGGGCGCCGCTGGCGGGCACGGTGCACGAATTGGCCAGGCTGGCACCACTGGTCGACGACGACAAGGCAACCCTCGACGCGGCCCTGCGGCGCGCGCCCGAGAACTTCCGCAAGCTCGTGCGCACCGGCGCCTACGGCAATTTCATCCAGTACTACATCTGCGCGATCACTGTCCGGGTGACCGACGCGAACGGCGAGGTGCTGGTGCTGCCGTGGATCGAGCAGACGACAGGACGGTGCAGCCCGTGAGCATGGCGCAGTATCGCGGCGCGCATCTGGCGCGGCCGGGTGTGATCGGCATCGTGCTGGCCGTGTGCGTGATCGCCATCGGTCTGCAGTCCCAGCAGTTCATCCTGCTCGCGACCACGGTGCGCTACGGCGCGGTCTTCCAGGAGGCGGGTGGGCTGGCGGTGGGTGACGAGGTCGTCCTGTCCGGGGTCACGGTGGGCCGGGTCGTCGGGGTGCGCCTGGACCACGGGGATGCCAGGGTGGACTTCGCCGTCCAGGACGATGTCGTGCTCGGCACCGAGACCGAGGCCAGGATCAAGACCGGATCGCTGCTCGGGCAGCGGATCCTCGAACTCACCTCGCGAGGTCAGCGCACGCTGCGGCCGCACCGGGTGATCCCGGTGGCACGGACCTCGTCGCCGTATTCGCTGACCGACGCGGTGGGTGACCTGACCACAAACGTGCGCGAGATGGATACCGGCGCCCTGGATCGTTCGCTGGCACTGCTGTCGCAGACGCTCGACCAGATCGCGCCGCACCTGGGCCCGGCGCTGACCGGGCTGACCGAGGTGTCCCGGTCGGTGAACAGCCGCGATCAGTCGTTGCGCAGTCTGCTCGCCGCCACCGCCGAGGTGTCGGGCATCATCGGGGAGCGCGGCAGCAGGCTGAACACCCTGCTGCTGGACGCGAATTCGCTGCTGCAGGTGCTCGCGCAGCGTCGGCAGGCGATCGTGGACCTGCTGGCGAACGTGTCGGCGGTGGCGGCGCAGCTCTCGGGCGTGGTCGCCGACAACGAGGCCGAACTGGCGCCGACGCTGGACCGGCTCAATGCGATCGTGGCCATGCTCGAACAGAACCGCGACAACATCGCCGCCGCACTGCCCGGCTTGGCGAAAGTCTCCCTGACTCAGGGTGAAGCGGTCTCGGGCGGTCCGTTCTACAACGCCTTCGTGGTGAACCTGCTCGACGGACATCTCCTGCAGCCCTTCATCGATCAGGCCTTCGGAGTGCAGCCGCAGAGCCGGATCCCGGTGCCGACGCCGGCGGCCCCCCGATGACCCGGCGGTCCCTGCTGCGCGCCTGCGCCGCCCTGGTCGTAGTCGTCGCCGTTCTCGCCGGGGTGTCCGCCGGGTGGCGAAACCTGTTCGGGCCGTACACGGTGCGGGCGGTGTTCAGCTCCGCGACCGCGATCTACCCCGGCGACGACGTCCGGGTCTCCGGGGTGAAGGTGGGCTCGATCGTGTCGATCGAACCGCACGGCACCACCACCGAACTCGTGCTCGCGGTCGACCGCGCGGTGCCGGTCCCCGCCGACGCCCGCGCGGTGATCATCGCCCAGAGCCTGGTCGACTCCCGTTATGTGCAGCTCACCCCCGCCTACCGGGATACCGGCCCGCGACTGCCCGACGGCGCGACCATCCCGCTCGAACGCACCGCGATACCGGTCGAATGGGACGAGATCAAAACCCAGCTGACCCGTCTGGCCACCGATCTCGGCCCCGGCCGCGAGCTGTCGTCCAGCTCGCTCGGGCAGTTCGTCGACAGTGCCGCGAACGCGATGGCGGGCAACGGCGACGCACTGCGCAAGGCCCTCACCGAGCTGTCCGGGATCGGGCGGATCCTCGCCGACGGCAGCGGCGACATCGTCGGGATCATCCAGAATCTCCAGCGTTTCGTGACCGCGCTGCGCGATAGCAATGTCCAGGTCGTCGAGTTCCAGAACCGGCTGGCCTCGCTGACCAGCGTGCTCGACGACAGCCGCACCGCTCTGGACTCCGCGCTCACCGAACTCGCGCACGCGGTCACCGAGGTACAGCGCTTCGTGCGGGACAACCGCGCCAGGGCCGGGCAGCAGTTGCAGGGACTCGTGAATGTCACGCAGAACCTCGTCGACCACCGCGACGACCTAGAACAGCTGCTGCACATCTTCCCGACGAGCATGGCCAACTTCTACAACATCTACAACCCGGACACCGGCACCGAATCGGGCGTCTTCGGGCTCAACAACTTCTCCAATCCAGTACAGCTGGTGTGCTCGGCGATCGCGGGTATCGAGAACACGACCTCGGCGGAATCCGCCCGGAAATGCCATCAGTACCTCGGCCCGGTGCTGCCGCTGCTGAACATGACCGATCTGAACAACCTGCCGTTCCCGATCAATCCTGTCCTCTCCCCGGCCGCGCGCCCGGAGAACCTGATCTACACCGAGCCCGAGCTCGTGCCGCAGGCCGTCGGAGCGCCGTCGGCACCGGCGTCCCCGCCGCCGACGCTGGCCGACATCCTGTTCCCGGGAGGACCCCGATGACCGCACGGACGCGCATCACCCACCGGCGGAAGCGGATCGGCGCGCTGGCCGCCGCCGCGACCGTCCTGCTGTCGCTGACCGGCTGTGGCTGGCAGGGCGTGAACTCGCTGCCCCTGCCCGGGGCGGAGGGCGGGCCGGGGTCGACGACGCTGTCGGTCGAGATCGCCGACGCCGGAACACTGGTGGCCAATTCACCGGTGCTGGTCGACGATGTGGTGGTCGGCAGCGTGCGCCGGATCCGACTGGCCGGCTGGCACGCGGTCGTCGACGTCGACATCCGGCCCGACACCACCGTGCCGGGGAATGTGGTCGCCACGATCGGCCAGACCAGCCTGCTCGGGTCCAGCCATCTCGCGCTGAACACGCCGGACGGCGTCGCGCCCGCCGGGGCGCTGGCGCCGGGAACCACCGTCGGGCTCAACCGGGCCTCGACCTACCCCTCGACCGAGCAGACCCTGGCCTCGCTGTCGGTGGTGCTCAACGGCGGCGGGCTCGGTCAGCTCGGTGACATCGTGTCCGGCCTCGGCGACGCCTTCGACGGGCGGCAACAGCAGATCGGCACCCTGCTCACCCGCCTGGACACCGTCATGGGCACGCTAGCGGGTCAGCGCGACGACATCGTCGCCGCCATGCGGGCCCTGGAACGGCTGGCCGCCACCTTCGCAGGTCAGCGCGACGTGCTCACCGATGCCCTGCGGGAACTGCCCGCCGCCCTCGACGTCCTGCTGGCCGAGCGTCCCGCCCTGACCACCGCCCTGGACCGGCTGCGGGTCTTCGGCGACACCGCGAATGCGGTGGTGACCGAGGTGAAATCGGATCTGGTGGCCGACCTGCGCAACCTCGAACCGACCCTGCGCGCGCTCGCCGATGTGGGCCCGCGCATCGATGCCGCCCTGGCCTACGCCACGGTGTATCCCTACGGGCAGTCGGTGATCGATCGCGCCGTGCGCGGCGACTACCTCAACCTGCACGCCACGGTCGATCTCACCGTGCCGCGCCTGCGCCGGGAACTGCTGCTCGGCACACCCTGGGGTGACCCGACGGCCGTCGTCCAGGCCGCCGTGGGTGACCCCGGCTATGCCCGGCCGACCACCAACCCGCTGGGCGTCGGCGTGGAACCTGTTCCGGGAGAACGCTGATGCTGCTGTCGACATTCGTCCGCGCTCAGCTGGTGATCTTCGCGGTGCTGTCGGTGATCGGGTTGACGGTGATGCTGACGGTGTACGTGCGCCTGCCCGCGCTGCTGGGCGTCGGCACGCACACCGTGTACCTCGAGCTGCCCGAATCCGGTGGCCTGTACCGGTTCGGCAATGTCACCTATCGCGGGGTGCAGGTCGGCAAGGTCACCGCGGTCGAGCTGACCGCGACCGGGGTCAGGGCGACCATGACGGTGGACGCGGCGCGGCCGATTCCGGCCGATCTGGAGGCGCAGGTACGCAGCGTCTCGGCGGTGGGGGAGCAGTACGTCGACCTGCGGCCCCGCACCGATGCCGGGCCCTACCTGCGGGACGGCTCGGTGATCACGGCCGCCGACGCGACCGTGCCCCAGCAGGTCGGCCCCATGCTGGACCGGCTCAGCGACCTGGTCGGGACCATTCCCGTCGATCGGCTGCACGAGCTGCTCGACCGGTTGTTCCAGGGCGTCAACGGTGCGGGGCCCGACCTGGATTCGTTGCTGGCCTCCGCCGCGACGATTACGAAAAGCTTGAACTCCGTGTCGGATTCGACCGCGGCGCTGGTCACCGACAGCGTGCCGCTGCTGGACGCGCAGGCCCGCACCACCGATGCCGTCCAGTTGTGGACCCGCAGTCTGGCCGGGGTCACCGGCCAGCTCGTTGCCGACGACCCGCAGGTCCGGTCGTTGCTGCGGACCGGGCCGGGCTTCGCGAACGAGGTCGGCGCGCTGTTCGCCTCCGTCGAGCTGACCCTGCCGGTGTTGCTGGCGAACCTGACCTCGATCGGGCAGCTGGCGGTCACCTACAACGCGGGCCTCGAACAGATCCTCGTCCTGCTGCCCCCGGCGATCTCGATGATCCAGGCGGTCCAGCCCTCCCGCAACGCCTCGGGCCTCGGCCTGGGTGACTTCCGGTTCGGCAACCTGTCCGATCCGGTGACCTGCACGGTCGGCTTCCTCCCGCCGACCGCTTGGCGCTCGCCGGAGGACACCGACACCATCGACACCCCGGAAGGGATGTACTGCAAGCTGCCCCAGGATTCCGATATCGCGGTGCGCGGGGCCCGCAACATCCCGTGCGCCGCGCGCCCGGGCAAGCGGGCGGCGACGGCCGCGCTGTGCAACAGCGACGAGGACTATGTCCCGCTGGCCACCACGCAGCCGGAAACCGGTCCGTATCCCCGTGATCCAGGGTTGGAGGACCAGGGCGTGCCGCCCGATACCCGGCCGGTGCCGCCACCGGCCGAGCGGCCCTCGAACGCCGTGCCGTCGCGGATCGGGGTCGGCCTGGCCGGATACGACCCGAACACCGGCAACTACGTCGGCTCCGACGGCAAGCTGTATCGGCAGGGCGATCTGGCCGCGCCGCCCGCCGGGCAGTGGCAGCGATTGCTCCCGACGGGCTGATCCGCTCAGCGGTTCTGCCAGACCGGGGTTCGCTTCGCCACGAACGCCGCGGCGCCCTCCCGCGCGTCGGCGCTGGCGAAAACGACCGAACGCCAGTGGTTCAGGCGGTCGACCAACCGGTGATAGGCGAGCGTCTGGGGATCGGTGCCGTACCCGATCTGCGCGCCCTCGGCGAAGGCACGCAGATCCATGCCCGAGCAAAACGACCGATCACCCGCGCCGGTGAGAACGAGGACCCGGCCGCCGGTGCCCGCCTCGGCGGCGAGAACCGCGGCGCCTATGCCACGAAGCATCCTGTCGGTCAGGGCATTCCGCGCCTGCGGGCGCTCGAGCCGGACGATGGTGACCGCACCACGGCGGTCGATCGTGAGCTCGTCGCCGGCGATGGATTCTACGGATTCACGGCGGTCGGTGCTACTGGTCATGATCAACTCCTTGTGAGACGCTGGTTCTCGCATTGCAAAATTTCAATTCTCGACCCTGAAGGGGAACGGCGATGGCCCGATCGAAGATGCTCGTGTTCTCGAATCCGGTGGCAGGTCAGGACACCGAGTTCAACGAGTGGTACGACACCGTGCACCTCGACGAGGTGCTCGCGGTACCGGGTGTGGTGGCCGGCGAACGCTACGGACGGGTGCCCGCGCAGCTGCCGGGTGCCGGCGCCGCCGCGCAGAGTTACCTGGCCGTCTACGAACTCGACGACGACCCGGACAAGGTCGTCCAGGCCTTCCAGGAGCGCGCGGCCACGGGGAAGGTCGGGCTGAGCCCGGCCCTCGACCTCGCCTCCCTCGTCGTCACCGTGTGGCGGGCCCGCGAGTAACTAGGCCAGCAGCTGTGGTCTGCGGCGCGCGGTATCGAGGAGTTCCTCGACCGAGACGAGCTTGACCCGCGGGCGGTCCCGGGCCGCGCCGCAGTCCCGCTCGGCGGCATCGATCGCGCGCCAGCCCGGCCAGTCGACCGGTGTCAGGCCCCGGTCGGTAATCAGCTCGAGCAGGGCCCGGCGATCCTCGACCGGTCGATCCAGGTCGCCGTTCGCGTGATCGGCCAGCAGTCCGGCAACCGTCTCGGCCGCGCAGCTCCGGTTGGTGCCGATGACGCCGCGCGGCCCGCGCTTGATCCAGCCGGTCACATACACCCCGGGCACCGCGGCGCCGTCCGTGTCGACCACCCGGCCCACCCGGTGCGGGATGGTGCCGGTGCGCGCGTCGTAGGGCAGTCCGTGGACCGGCCTCCCGCGGTAGCCGATCGAACGGAAGACCAGGGTGGTCTCGATCGGGTCCGGATCACCGCTCACCCGCAGCGCCTCGACGCGCTCGGTGCCGATCAATTCGACCGGCGCGGCGTGGAACCGGAAGACGATGCGCCGATTGCCCGGGGTCGGTGGGCGGTCGGCGTAGGCGCGGGCCAGTTCGAGTTTCGCCGCCGTCTCGACGTCGTCGTCGGGATGCGCCGACAGATCCCCGGCCTCGATGGCGACATCGACCCCGTCGAGATGGCCGAGCGCGCTGAACTCGCCGACCGAGAAGGCGGCCTCGCGCGGCCCGCGCCTGCCGAGGATCACCACCTCCTCGATCCGCTGCTCCGACAGGGCGGCCAGCGCGTGGTCGGCGATATCGGTCGCGGCGAGCGCGGCCGGACCGGCCAGCAGCATCCGGGCGACGTCGAGTGCCACATTGCCGTTGCCGACGACGACCGCCCGCCGGGCCGTCAGATCGAACCGGTGGGCGGCGTGCTCGGGATGCCCGTTGTACCAGCCGACGACATCGGCGGCCGCGTGATGTCCGGCCAGGTGTTCGCCGGGGATGCCGAGCTCGCGGCTGTCCGGGGCGCCGACGGCGTAGATCACGGCGTGATGATGGTCCAGCAGATCCTGGTGGGTCAGCCCGGCGCCGATCTCCACCGCGAGATGACAGCCGAACCGCTCTGTGCGAAAGGCGTTGTCGAAGACCCGGACCACCGATTTGGTGCGCTGATGGTCCGGCGCGACCCCGAAGCGCACCAGGCCGTACGGCGTGGGTAACCGATCGAACATGTCGACTTCGATGCCGTCGATGCCGAGCAACTCGGTCGCGGCGTAGCAGGCCGCGGGACCGGCCCCGACGATCGCGACCCGCAGGGTGCCGGGGGCGACTGCGGCACGCTGCGCCGGGACCGTGAGGTCGCCGAACTCGAGGGGATGTCGCTGGAAATAGGCGGCATTGAGGTCCCGGAACCGCTCCTGGTCCGGGGGCAGATCGTATTCGGAGTAGATCGCGTCGACCGGGCACTCGTCCGCGCACGCGCCGCAGTCGATGCAGGTCTCGGGATCGATGAACAGCATCTGGGTGCCGTCGTCGCCCTCGCTCGGGCGGATGCAGTCCACCGGGCAGGCCGCGATGCACGAGGCGTCCTTGCAGCAGTTCTGGGTGATGACGTAGGCCACGGCGGTTCCTCGGAGTCCGGAAATCATATTCTTACATCGAGAGTACATACTATCCTGTGAACAAGAATGACATTCTCATCGTCGGTGGGAGCAGAGGAGGTCGGTCGGATGTTGCTCGAGTTCGACGACGATCAGCGGTTGTGGCAGCACACCGTGCGCGAGGTCGTCGCGAAACACTGTCCGCCCGCGCTGGTCCGGGCCGTCGCCGACCAGGGGGCCGACCCGGAGCCCCTCTGGAAGCGCTATGTGGAGCACGGCTGGACGGCGATGACCGACCAGCGCGATGCCGTCGAGCTGACCATCGTGCACGAGGAACTGGGCCGGGCCTGCGATCCGACGCCGTATCTGGCCACCACGAGCCAGTTCGCGCCGCTGGTACCGCGGGCGCCCGCCGGCGTGGCGGGCGCCGCGGTGTTCGGTGGCATCACGCCCCGGCGGGTGGGCGCCGAGTGGGTGCTGCACGGTGCGGCCGAGGTGCTCGACGGTGATCGGGCCGACCTGCTCGCCGTCGTCACCGGCGCCGGTGTGTTCGTGGTCGAGTCGGGACAGGTGCACAGCCGCCGCTCGGCGATCTTCGATCCGGTCCTGCACCTGGCCACCGTCACCTTCGACCATGTACGGGTCCCGGCCGACAGCGCCACCGGCGGCGATGTCGCGCGGGCCCGCGCGAGCGCGCTGACCGGACTGGCCGCGACCATGGTCGGCGCGTGTCAGCGGGTGCTCGACCTGGTGGTGGCGCACGTGCGAGAGCGCCGCCAATTCGACACTCCCCTGGGATCTTTCCAGGCGGTGGCGCACAAGGCCGCCGACATGCACGTCGCCGTCGAACGCGCTCGCGCGCTCACCTACTGGGCCGCGCTGACCCTGGCCGAGGCCGACGAGCGCGCCGGACTGGCGGCGGTCATGGCCAAGGCGGCGGCGGGCGAGTGCCAGGAACTCGTCTTCCGGCACGGGCTGCAACTGTGCGGCGCGATGGGCTACACGTGGGAGAACGACCTGCAGTTCGCGCTGAAGCGGGCCAAGGCGGGGGAGATGCTGCTCGGCGGAACCGACGAGCACCGGGCGACGATTGCGAGACAGTACCGTGCAGCTGCGATTTGACCAGGACGTCGAGGACTTCCGCGCCGACCTGATCGCGTTCCTCGACGAGCACCTGCCCACCGATGCCGGTGCGGCGGCCCGCCCCCGGTCGAGCGCCCACCTGCCGGACTGGGCGCGCCGGTGGCAGCGGGTGCAATTCGACGCGGGCTGGCTGGTTCCGGGGTATCCGCCGGAGTTCGGCGGGCGCGACGCCGGGATCGTGCAGCAGTACGTGCACCGGGAGGAGCTGGCCCGGCGCGGCATCCACGAGAGCTTCAATCCGCAGGGCGTCGGCATCGTGGCCGCCTCGCTCATCACCTTCGGTACCGCCGAACAGCAACGCCGATGGGCGATTCCGGTCCTGCGCGGCGACCTGACCGCGGCGCTGGGCATGAGCGAGCCGGGGGCGGGATCGGATCTGGCCGGGCTGAGCACGCGGGCGGTCCGCGACGGCGACCACTTCGTCGTCTCCGGGCAGAAGGTGTGGACCTCGGGCGCCCACGACGCCGACGTGCTGCTGGCCTTCGTGCGTACCGACCCCGACGCGCCGAAACACCGTGGCATCTCCGCGATCCTGATTCCCACCGACCTGCCCGGGGTCGAACGCAGGCCGTTCGCCTCGGTGGCCGACCCGGACGACCTGGACTTCAACGAGGTGTTCTTCACCGAGGTCCGGGTGCCGGCGGCGAACATCGTCGGTGCGGTGAACGAGGGCTGGCGGGTGGCCAACGGCTCACTGGGGCACGAACGCACGCTGCTGTGGCTGAGTTTCGCCAGCAGGCTCGACGGTCTGCTCGCCGATTTCCAGCCGGTGACCGCGCTCGACGCCGACCGCTACGCGACGCTGGCGCTCGACGCCCAGGCCCTGCGCCTGCTGGGTTCCCGCGCACTCGCCGGCGCGGCCCGCGGCGAGGACGACGTGGCGGGCCTGTCGGTGCTGAAACTGCTGGGCTCCGAAGCGGTCCAAGCGGGCGCGTCGGCCGCGCTGACCGCAGCGGGCCCGCGCGGCCTGATCCATCCCGACGTCACGGCGCGCTACAGCCCGCTGAGCCTGGAGGAGTCGGCCCCCGGCTGGTTCGAACGCTACGTCCGCTCCTTCGCCGGCACGATCGCCGGCGGCACCTCCGAGATCCAGCGCACCATCATCGCCGAGCGCGTCCTCGGCCTGCCCCGGCGATAGCAGCAGGCAGACGAGCGGGGCGCGATGCCGACGCAGACACCGTTGACTCACATGATTGTTCCCCGCTCGGGTCCGGATCGGGTAGTTCGCGGTCGCGCGTGGCTGGGCTCGGCGACATGAGGACCGCGGTCGTTCGCATCGATGTCGACCCCGACCGGATACTGACCCCGGCACGGCGGGCCGCCGGGCTGAACGCGCTGCGCGCCGATGCCACGGGTCTGTGTGACAACCCCGGTGTGGAACTGCGATTCCAGGTCGACACCGACGACCCCGCCACCACGGTGCGTGATCTGGTGCGTGCGTGCGCGCGGGCGTTCGGGACCGAGCCGGTGCCGGGCACGGTGACCTTCCTCAGCCGCGGCACCGACGACGACGCGCACGGCGTGCTGGCCGGCTTCGGCCTCACCGGCGACGTCGACCGTCTCCCCGATGCCGCCGGATTCGATATCGTCACCGTGACCCTGCGCGCGGCCGACCTGGCACGAGTCCCCGAGAGCCGGGTGCTGACCGCGCTCGAGGCTGCCCTGAATACCGAAGTGCGCCTGCTGTTGCGCTGAACCGGCGATGGCGGGGTGGCTCACCGGCGGGCCAGGAACTCGGCGATCGCCGGTGCGGCCAGCACCCACGTGTCGAACAGATTGAACCGGTCGATCCGACCGGTAGCCCGATCCGCCATGGCCCGTTCCCAGGCGTCTTCCGGCCAGGGCGGGTCGATCAGCTCTGCGCCGTCGATCAGGCAGGAGATCTCGAGCGAGGTGCGCCGCGGGTGATCCAGATCCTGGGCGCCGCCGCGAATGATCAAGGTGGGTACCCCGATCCGGTCGAACAGGTCGTCGTCGACGCCCGGCACGGTCTGGCCCGGCTTCTGCACGTAGGCGTTGAGCCAGCGCAGCGACAGTTTCACGAACTCGTCGCGGTCCAGGGCCAGCAGCCGCTGCTCGTTGCCGGGATTCTGTTCGACGCGCTCGCGCCACTCCCGCAGTTTCAGCAGACCGGGGATTCCGGCGCCACGGACGACCTGGAGACTCGGCAGGATGTAGTGCGCACCGAGATTGAACAGGCCGTAGGTCCCGCCGACGATGTTCCAGAGCACGAGCCGGGTGACCAGCTCCGGGTACTCGATGGCGGTCAGCAGTGAATCCCGGGCACCACCGGACCCGCCCGCCAGTACACAGGGACCCAGCCCCAGCTCGGTGAGCAGTCCCGCGAGCGTCTCGGCCCGCATGTGGGATTCGCTCACGCCGTAGAACTGCACGTCGGAGGCGCCGCAGTTAGGCCGGTCCCACAGCAGCACGGTGTGCCCGCGCGCGACCAGGGCCTCGGCCAGTGGTCGCAGGCCCGGAATGTCTATCCCGAACCGGCCGCCCGGCGTCAGCACCACGAGAGTGCCCGTCGTGCCGAGGATCTCGTAGACGACGCGGCCGCCGTTCACCGTCACGGAGGGCACGGGAGGTCCTTTCACGCCTGGACGACGACGGAGCCGTCGACGACACGCACCGGATAGGTCCGGATACTCCACTCGGGTTTGACCGCCGTGGTTCCGGTGGCCAGCTCGAACCCCCACTGATGCCATGGGCAGTAGAGGAACTCGTTGTCGCGCACCATCACCGCGTCGCCGGGGACGCTCTCGTCCACCACGGTCCGTCCCCGCGTCCGCCCGGAACACAGCGGACCGCCCTCGTGCGGGCAGTAGTTGGCGATGGCGTAGAAGGTGCCGCCGACGTTGTAGACCCCGACCCCGAACCGGCCGATCGGCACCACCATCGACGACCCGGGCGGGATCTCCTCGACCGTGGCGACCACGTGCTCGCGGCCCGGCGCCAGGCGCGGCTGTTCGCCGGACGTCGACCCGTCCTCGGTCATCTCAACGCCTCCGGGGTGAATCGGGCAGCGCAGGAACGAATTCCGGTAGGTGGTAGGTCTCGATGCCGTTGCGGAACATCACCCGGTCCCTGGCCGCCACGGGCAGATGCTTGACCAGCCAACGCGGATCGTCGAAGGTCCAGTGCGGGTAGTCCGAGGAGAACAGCAGGATCCGGCCCGCGTCCATCCATTCCAGCGCGCGGGTCAGTTCGGTCTTGTCCTCTGGATAGTCCAGCGGCTGGGTGGTGAACCGGATGTGTTCCTTGACGTACTCCGAGGGCTTGCGCCGGATCGTCATCCACTGCTTGCGCGAGGCGTAGATCGCGTCCATCCGCCACATCAGCGGCAGGATCCAGGTGAACGCGTGCTCGACGAACACGATGCGCAACGCGGGAAAGCGATCGAAGGTGCCGTCGAAGATCAGGCTCATGATCTGGTTGGCCGCCAGCAGCGAGTAGCTGACCATGAAATCGTGGTTGTAGCTGGGGAATCCGACCGGCGACATGGGCATCGTCTCGAACGCGCCGCGCCCGAGATGGCAGCTCACCACCAGATCGTGGCGCGTCGCCGCCGCCCAGATCGGGTCGTACTTCGGATCGCCCCAGGACGGTCGCGGTTCGGCCTTGAGCAGGATCTGTGCCATGTAGGGATGACCGGCCCACTGCTCGATCTCGGCGACCGCGCCGGCCGGATCGTCCACGGCGACGCAGATCGACCCGCGCCAGCGCTGATGCCAGTTGGCAACCGGGTCGAGCCAGTGGTTGGCCTGCCAGTGGTTGATGCCGGTGGCCATGGCCTGGGTCGCCTGCGGCAGCCGGGTCGCCCGGACGGTCGGCTCCAGGATGGCGATGTCGGAGCCGGCCTCCAGGATCAGCTGCCGGTACGCCAGGTCGGGGTCGCTGCCGGGGAATTGACCGTCGGCGGGGAACGCGTCGACCCGCATCGCGTAGGAGTGCGCGTAGTCGGGGGCGTCGTAGATGATCGTGTCGCCCACCCGGTGACTGAGAAAGTAGGCGCTGCGATGCGGTTCGGGGATGTACTCGACGAGTTCGCCCCGGCGCGGCACCGGATGCACGTCGGAGTCGACGACCCGCACGGCGACCTGTTCGGGTGCGGGGGCACGCTGCTCGTGCTGGATCGGCGGCATACGCATCCTTCCTGGAACTAGCTGGTGGGGACCGCGGCGGCGGTGGGGACCTCGATGCCGTAGAGCCGCGCCGCGTTGGCCCAGCAGAGCTTGTCGCGTTGCTCGGCCGTCAGGGCCGGCGACAGGGTGTCGACATCGGCGGCCTGCCAGTGCGGATAGCTCGAGCCGAACATCACCATGTCGTCCTTGCCGGTGAAACCCAGCCATTCGGCGGCGAATTCGGCGTCGGCGGGCGGACCGTCGTGCCGGTCCTGGACGAAATACACGTGCTCCGGGAGGTAGTCGCTCGGCATTCGCGGCGCCCACGGGGTCTGCTCGAGATGCGGCCTGCCGAAGGTGTCCATCCGCCAGCTGAACGGCGTCAGCAGATCCGCGCCACCGTCGGCCCAGACGAACCGGAGGTCGGGGAACCGCTCGAAGACGCCCTCGGCGATCATGTTCAGCAGGTGGTAGAGGTAGTTGAGCGACATGAACCCGACGTACTGCTCGTAGGTCCGGGTGTGGCCCGACGGCGTCGGCGGGAACGCGATGCTCTCGCCGGTCTCGATGTGCACCGCGACCGGCAACCCGGCCGCGGCGGCGGCCTCCCACAGCGGCCAGAACTGTGGCTTGCCGTAGAGCTCCCGTGCCTGCAACGGCACCCCGACCTGCACGATCGACGGATGCTGCCCGTAACGGGCGATCTCGCGCAGCGCGCCGGGAATGTCCTCCGGGTTGACCCGCAGGGTGCCCCGGAACCGGTCACCGAACTCCTCGTGCGCGAGCCAGCGGGTGACCAGCATGTCGTTGTGCGCGGCCAGCACCGCCGAGGTGAGGTGCCGGTCGGGCAGGATGCCCCGGGTCATCGGATGCAGGATCGCCACGTCGACGCCGCGGTCGGTGAACAGGTGCCCGCCGACCACGGCCGGGTCCGCACCGGGCGCCCGGCGGCCGGGGCCGCTCGAGCCGGCGAGGTATTCACCGCCCGGCGCCCCGTACCAGTCCAGGTCCACATCGGGCACGCCCCGGCTCTTGAACGGTTCGCGCAGATGATCGCGCAGGTCCCTGTTCGAGGCGAAGAAGATGTGCACGCTCGCGTCGATGTACGGGGTGGTGGTGCCGTCGGCGTGGGTCCGCATCAGTCGATCCGGGCCATCTCGGGCCGCGCCGTCACCGACGCGGCGAGCTGCTGCTCGTCACAGATGATCTGGAGTTTGGCCAGGGTCTCGTCCAGGCCTGCGCCGAGCCGCGGGCCGGGGGTGAAGGTGGCAGGCAGGTTGCGCATGCCCTGGATGACCCCGATCGTGTCGTAGTGCACGGTGCCCGCCGGATCGCAGGCGAAGTCGGGCATCCGGTCGAGCACGGCGGTGAGCATCGACTTGAACACGGTGCGCGCGACATTGGAGCCGATGCAGCGGTGCACGCCGAGCCCGAAGCTGAAGTGCCGGTTGCCGCGCCGGTCCAGCACGATGTCGTCCGGATCGGGGAACACCTCGGCATCGCGGTTGGCCATCGCCCAGGACAGCCAGAGCCGTTCGCCCTCTTTGAATTCGGTGCCCTCGATCGCGACGTCGGCCGAGATGGTGCGCCCGTCGCCGGGCGCCGGGGTGAAGTAGCGCAGGAACTCCTCGGTCGCGGGCGCGAGCAGGGTCTCGCGGTCACGGCTGAGCCGGGCGCGTTCCCCGGGATTCTGCGACAACCACTCGAGCGCGTGCGCGGTGAGCGCGGTGGTGGTGTCGAAACCGCCGCCGATGATCAGGCCGAGCATGCCGAGCAGCTCGAGGTCGGGCGCGGGTTCACCGTCGATGCGCAGTTCGGTGAGCGCCTCGAGCAGGCCGGGGCGCGGATGCTGTTTGACCTCGGCCAGACTCGTCAGCAGGTCGATGCCCATCGCGCGGTGCAGTTCGGCCACGCGCGGGGCATCGGGGGAGTCCTCCGGGGTGTACACCGCGGCGTGCACCGGCTCGCTGTAGATCGACCACTTGGCCAGGGGGATGCCGAGCATGGCGAGCGTGAGCACCGCGGGCACGACATTGGCGAGGTCGTCGACGAAATCGATGCGGCCCGATTCGATCTTCTCGTCGAGCGCGGCCCGCACGATCTCGTCGATCACCGGCTCCCAGCGGCGCACCGCGGCCGGGGACAGGTAGGGGTTGAGCACCTGCCGGTAGAGCCGGTGCTCGGGATCGTCCATCTCGAGAATTCCGCCGCGCACGAGTTGCGCGCGCTGGGCGGTGGGAATCGAGATGCCCTTGTACCCGTTGCGCTCGCCGTTGAGGTCGTGGTCGTTGGACACGTGCGGGCAGCGGGCGAGCTCGAAGACCGCGTTCGCCCCGGCGGCCACCCAGTGGCCGTCGTAGGTGTCGGTCCAGGCGACCGGGCACTTCGCGTGCAGGTCGTGGGTGATCTCGGTGAAGCGGTGCCGGTATTCCGGGGTGTGCCGGTCGAAGTGGTATCGGTTCGCCTTGCGGTCCCGGTCGAAGTGGTATCGGTTCGCCTTGCGGTCCCGGTCGGCGGCATCGTCGATGCTCACGGATGCTCTCCTGTTCCAGCGCAGCTGTCGCGCGATCGGAGTGGCACGACAGGGAAGTCCGTGCAAGAACATGACTTGCCGGATACGAGAACCGTACTCTTGAACCGTGTTTCGCCGCAAGGGAGACCCGGCTATTGCCGTGAGCTCGGTTGTCGGCGGCGGCGGGTGTAGCCGGGGGTGACCGGCTTCGGGAACCGTGCGCAGCCACAAGATCCGCGAAAAGATTGCGGCGCTCGCTGTCGGAGAATAACATTCTCGCCATACGATAACTTCGATCTCGCCGGTGTCGTGACGCCCGGTTGGGTGACGGCGGCCGACAAGGAGAGCGCGACAGTGACTTCGCAAGAGAAGGCGCCGACCGTGGAGTGGGACGCCGAGGTCGACGTCGTCGTCCTCGGCAGCGGCGCGGCTGGGCTCACCGCGGCGCTGAGCGCCGCGACCGCCGGTGCGTCGGTCGCGGTCTTCGAGAAGGCGGCGACCGTCGGTGGCACGAGCGCGGTCTCGGGCGGCATAGCCTGGATTCCCGCGCACGATCGGATCCAGGGCGAACCGCTCACCGTCGCCGACGCGATGGCGTATCTGCGCGCGCAGTCCTTCGGCTCGATGGACGAGGACCTGGTCCGGACCTTCGTCGAAACCGGTGCTGCCACCATCGCTTTCGTCGAGGCGCACAGCGGTGTGCGCTTCGAGGTCGCCGACGGATTCCCCGACTACAAACCCGAACTGCCCGGCGGCAAGCCGGGCGGCGGTCGCTCGCTGAGCCCGGTGGCCTTCGATCCGGCCCGGCTCGGACCGTGGCGCGACCGCATCACCAGTTTTCCCGCCGACTGGAGCAATGTCGGTTTCGACGCCGAGACCAGGGCACGGCTGCACGCCTCGGTGGACGAGGACAGCTCGGCCGACCTGTGCGTGGCGGGCACCGCCCTGGTGGCGGGGCTGCTGGTGGGTGTGCTCGCCGCCGGCGTGGTGCCGAGCACCGGCGCCCGCGCGGTCGAACTGCTCGCCGACGACGGCGCGATCACCGGCGTCCGGGTGGCCACCGCGGCGGGCGGCAGCACGGTGCGCGCCCGCCTGGGCGTGGTCCTGGCGACCGGTGGCTTCGAGTGGGACCCGGCACTGGTCGGGGCCTACCTGCGCGGACCCATGCGTGGCCCGGTCTCACCGCCGAACAACACCGGCGACGGCCTGCGGATGGCGATGGCGCACGGCGCGGACCTCGGCACCATGAGTGAGGCGTGGTGGGTGCCGGTGGTGCGGATCCCCGGCGACACCATCGACGGGCATCCGCGCAGCCGCAGCGTCCGGCTCGAGCGGACCCGGCCGCGCAGCATCATGGTCAACCGGGCCGGTCGGCGCTTCGTCAACGAGGCGTCGGAGTACAACTCGATGGCCGGTGCCTTCCACTATCTGGACCCGCGCGGCGGCTACGTCAACGATCCCGGCTGGATCGTCTTCGACGCCGAACACCTGCGCCGCTACGGCTTCCTCGGTGTCGCGCCGGGTGATCCGGTCCCCGCTTGGTTCAACGAATCCGCGGACCTGCCGACGCTGGCCGGGCGCATCGGGGTCGACCCCGCCGGGCTGGCCGCCACCGTGGCCGGCTGGAACCGCGACGTCGCGGCGGGCCACGATCCGGCCTTCGACCGCGGCGCGAGCGCCTACGACGGCTGGTGGGGCGACCAGGATGCCGCGACCGCGGCGGGCCGCACCCTCGGCCCGATCGACACCGGGCCCTACTACGCGGTCCCGGTGACCGTCGGCGCGATGGGCACCAAGGGCGGCCCGCGCACCGACCGCGACGGCCGGGTGCTGCACGTCGACGGCGCGGTCATCCCCGGGCTGTTCGCCGCGGGCAATGCCATGGCCGGAGTCACCGGCCGGGCCTACGGCGGCGCGGGCGGCACCATCGGCCCCGCCATGGTGTGGGGCCACCGGGCCGGGCACACCGCGGCCACCGGCAAGCCGGTCGAGGCCTGACCACAGTGAACAACCGACGGGCAGAGGGAGTGACGGAGTTGTCCGAGCACGAAAGCGTATGGAGCGACCTGCAGGGCGTGCCGTTCACCCAGGGGTACCTCGATGTCGGCGGAGTGCGCACCCGCTACCTGCACGCGGGCGCCGACGACCTCCCCACCCTGGTGCTACTGCACGGGTCCGGCGGACACGCGGAAGCCTATGTCCGCAACCTGGCCGCCCACGCCGACCACTTCTCCACCTGGTCGATCGACATGCTCGGTCACGGCTACACCGACAAACCCGGTCACGCGCTCGAGATCCCGCACTACGTCGACCATCTGATGACGTTCCTCGACACCATCGGCGTGCGCCAGGCGTCGCTGAGCGGTGAGTCGCTGGGCGGCTGGGTCGCCGCCCGCGCCGCCATCGATCACCCCGAGCGGGTCGATCGCCTGGTGCTCAACACCGCGGGCGGCTCCCAGGCCGACCCCGAGGTGATGCGGCGCATCGTCACCCTGTCGATGGCCGCGGCCGCCGACCCCACCTGGGCGACCGTGCGGGCGCGGATCACCTGGCTGATGGCCGACAAGTCCAAGGACTACGCCGATCTCGTCGCCAGCAGGCAGCGCATCTACCGGCAGCCGGGATTCACCGCCGCGATGCACGACATCATGGCCCTGCAGGACCCGGTGATCCGCGAGCGGAACCTGCTGGGGGAGAAGGAGTACGGGCAGATCACCGCGCCCACCCTGGTGGTGTGGACCAGCCACGACCCGACCGCCGATGTGGCCGAGGGCAGGCGGATGGCCTCGATGATCCCCGGCGCCCGCTTCGAGGTGATGCAGAACTGCGGGCACTGGCCGCAGTACGAGGACGCCGCGACCTTCGACGCCCTGCACCTCGCCTTCCTGCTCGGGGCCTGAGATGGCCGACCCCGACGTCCTCATCGTCGGCGCGGGCCCGGTCGGCCTGACGCTGGCCAACATCCTCGGCGCCGCGGGTGTGCGCACCCTGGTGGTCGAGGAGCGCGCCACCCTCATCGACTACCCGCGCGGTGTCGGTCTCGACGACGAATCGCTGCGCACCTTCCAATCGATCGGGCTGATCGAGCGGATCCTGCCGCACACCACCCCGAACCAGATCATGCGCTTCGTCGACGCGCGGCGCCGTCTGCTCGCCGAGATCGCCCCGGCGGACACCTCGTTCGGCTGGCCCAAGCGCAACGGATTCGTGCAGCCACTCGTCGACGCGGAGTTGCTGGCCGGGCTCGACCGGTACCCGTGTGTGTCGGTGCGGTGGTCGGCGGCGGTGGGGACCTGTGCCGACCGGGGCAGGCACGTCGACGTCGGGATCGTGACCGCGACCGGCCCCGAGGTGGTGCGGGCCGGGTATGTCGTCGGGTGCGACGGCGGTCGCAGCGTCACCCGCAAGGCGATGGGCGTGAGCTTCGACGGCACCACCTCACCGACCCGGTGGCTGGTGGTCGACATCGCCGCCGATCCGCTCGGCCACCCCAATATCGAGGTCGCCGCCGACCCGGCGCGCCCGAACGTGTCGGTGTCCATCGCGCACGGAATCCGCCGCTTCGAGTTCATGATCCACGACGACGAACCCGACGAACTGGCCGAGGATCCGGCGTTCGTGGCCGGCATGATCGCACCGCTGGTGCCCTACCCCGAGCGCCTCGACATCATCCGCAGGCGCGTCTACACCCATCACTCCCGCATCGCGGGCGCCTTCCGCGCCGGGCGGCTGCTGCTGGCCGGTGACGCCGCGCATCTGATGCCGGTCTGGCAGGGCCAGGGCTACAACAGCGGAATCCGCGACGCGGCGAATCTGGGCTGGAAGCTGGCGGCCGTGGTGACCGGCCGGGCCGACGCCACGCTGCTCGACTCCTACGACACCGAACGCCGCACCCACGCGCGCGCCATGATCGACCTGTCCACGCTGGTGGGGCGGGTCATCTCGCCGACCGACCGCCGGGTCGCCGCGATCCGGGACGTCCTCGTCCGGGCCGCGGCGGCGATCCCGCCGGTCCGCGGCTATGTGCTCGGCATGAAGTTCAAGCCGATGCCGCGCTACGAGCGCGGTGCGGTGGTGCATCGCTGGTCGCGATCGGAACCGTCGCCGGTCGGGACCTTGTTCGTCCAGCCGGTGGTGCGCACCAGGACGCAGCCGGAGGTGCTGCTCGACGAGGTGCTCGGCCCGTGGTTCGCGGTGCTGTGCTGGAACAACGACCCGCGCGCGGTGCTCGGCGACGAGGTGTTCGCCCGCTGGCTGGCGTTCGGCGCCCGGTTCGTCGCGGCCCGGCCCGCCACGCAATTGGCCTGGGCCGGACAGGATCACGAGGACGTGACCGTCGTCGGTGACCGGACCGGTGCGCTCAAGCGCTGGTTCGACGGCCAGGCAGACTCGGTGGTCTTCCTGCGTCCGGACCGGGTCGTCGCCGGGTCGTCCATCGCGCAGTTCGCCCCCGAACTCGGCGCCGACCTGCTCGACACCATCGCCTCGACGCGAGGAGGTTCCGATGCCGCTGGCCGTGTGCTGCGTCTCGCACAGCCCTCTGCTTGACCTGCCCGGGCCGTCGCCGGAACTGCGCGCCGAGATCGGGGCCGCCGTCGACGACGCGGCCCGCTTCGTGCGCGAGTTCGATCCCGAGCTGGTGGTGACCTTCGCGCCCGACCACTACAACGGCTTCTTCTACCGGACGATGCCCCCCTTCTGCATCGGCACAGCGGCTTCCGGCGTCGGCGACTACGGCACCCATGCCGGACCGCTGGACGTTCCGGCCGCGCTGGCGACCGAGCTCGCCGAGGCGGTGCTGGCCGCGGGCGTGGACGTCGCGGTGTCGACGGCGATGGATGTCGACCACGGCACCGTGCAGCCACTGGAACGGCTGCTCGGCGCGGCCACCGCACGTCCGGTGATCCCGGTCTTCGTCAACGCGGTCGCTGTTCCGCTCGGTCCGGTGGACCGCGCCAGAGCCCTCGGAGCGGCGGTGGGCGCGTTCCTGGCCACGCTCGACGGACGGGTCCTGGTCCTCGGTTCCGGTGGCCTGTCCCATGATCCGCCGGTGCCGCGTCTGGACACCGCGACCGGCGCGGTCCGCGACCGGATCGTGCACGGCGGGCCGATGTCAGCCGAGCAGCGTGCCGCCCGCAGCGCCGCGGTGGTCGAGGCCGCTCGCGAATTCGCCGCGGGCGAGGGCGCCCTGCGACCGCTGAACCCGCAGTGGGACAACGAATTCCTGACTCTGCTCGACGAGGGCAGGCTGGCCGAGTTCGCGCACTGGGACAACGCGGCCGTCACGGCCGCCGCGGGCCACTCCGCCCACGAGATCCGCACCTGGGTGGCGGCGTTCGCGGCGCTGGCCCAGCAGGGCCCGTACCGGACGCCCGTGCGTTACTACCGGGCCGCCCCCGCGCTCATCGCCGGTTTCGCGGTGCGCGCCGCCGTGCCCGCCGACCCGGACCCGACGACGAAGGAGGGCCGAGCATGACCGCCGACGCCACCCCGGAACCACCGTCCGGCACCATATTCGACGAAGAGGTCGACGTCCTCGTCGCCGGTTCGGGCGGCGGCGGGCTCACCGCCGCGCTGAAGGCGGAGGCCGACGGGCTGTCGGTGTTGGTCGTCGAGAAGGGCCCCAGTTACGGCGGATCGACCGCGCTGTCCGGCGGCGGCATCTGGGTGCCCAACGCGCCGGCGCAGCGGCGCGCCGGTTTCGCCCTCGACCCCGACGATGTCGTCACCTACCTGGAGACCATCACCGAGGGCGCGGTCGACACCGCACGCCTGCGCGGCTACGTCACCAAGGCCCCCGAGATGATGGAGTTCCTCGAAAGTCGCAGCTGCCGAATGGAATTCGTCTGGAAACCCGGCTACGCCGACTACTATCCGGAACTGCCCGGCGGCTCGGCCCAGGGCAGCACCATCAATGTCCCGCCGATCGATCTGCGCGAACTCGGCGAGGACGAGGCCACCCTGCTCGCACCGCTCGCGCTGGCGCCCAAGGGCATCTGGCTGGGGCCCAAGGATCTGCGGATGTTCTACCGGGTCCGGCAGAGCTGGCGTGGCAAAGCGGTACTGCTGAAGCTGATCTGGCGGATGGTGCGCGCCCACCTGTTCGGCGACCGCATCGTCACCATCGGCCAGTCGCTGGTGGCGCGGCTGCGGCTGGCGCTGCGGGAACACGGTGTCCCACTGTGGCTGAACGCCCCGATCACCGCGCTGCACGTCGAGAACGGCCGCGTCGTCGGCGCGACCGTCGCCCGCGACGGCAGACCGGTGCGGGTGCGCGCCCGGCGCGGGGTGATCCTGGCGACCGGGGGTTTCGACCACGACCTGGCCTGGCGCGTCGCCGAACAGCCCGCCGTGGACGAGGACTGGAGTTTCGGCAACCAGCTCTCCCTCGGTGACGGTATCCGCCTCGGCCGCGAGGCGGGCGGCGACACCGAGCTGATGGACGAGGCCTGGTGGTTCCCGGCGATCCAGTGGCCCGACGGTCGGCTGCAGTTCATGCTCAACGAGCGGATGATGCCCGCCCAGTTCATGGTCAACGGCGCGGGTGAGCGCTTCGTCAACGAGGCCGCGCCCTATATGGACTTCGGCCACGCCATGATCGAGGGCCAGAAATCCGGGGTCACCCACATCCCGTGCTGGCTGATCACCGACCACCGCTCCTGGAAGCGCTACGTCATCGGCGGGCACCTGCCGATCCCGAAGATCCCGCTCGCGCCGGTCCCCACCGGCTTCACGATTCCCGCCGCCTGGCTGGAGTCGGGCGTGGTCGTCGCCGCCGACAGCTGGGCGGAACTCGCCGCGAAGATCGATGTCCCGGCGGAAGCGTTGCAGTACACGGCGACTCGCTTCAACAAGCTCGCACACGCGGGCCACGACGACGACTTCGGGCGCGGCGACAGCGTCTACGACAACTACTACGGCGACCACACCCTGCCGAACCCGAACCTGCACCCGATCGGCAAACCGCCCTACTACGCCTTCCGCGTCATCCTCGGCGACCTGGGCACCTCGGGCGGGCTGCGCACCGACGAGCACGCCCGGGTGCTGCGCGCCGACGGCACGGCGATCGCGGGCCTGTACGCGGTCGGCAACACCGCGGCCGCGGTCATGGGCCGCAGCTACGCGGGTGCAGGCGCGACCATCGGCCCGGCCATGACCTTCGGCTACATCGCCGCCGAGCACCTGACGCAGCACCCGGCACCCGCCGACACCACTGGAGGTACCCGATGAAAATTTCCCTCTTCTACGAATTCGCGCTGCCGCGGCCGTGGACCGACGACGACGAATACCAGATGTTCCAGGACGGTCTGGACGAGGTCGAACTCGCCGATCAGGCGGGCTTCTCGACCGTCTGGCTCACCGAGCACCACTTCCTCGAGGAGTACTGTCACTCGACCGCGCCGGAGATGTTCCTGGCCGCGGCCAGCCAGCGCACCGAGAACATCCGCCTCGGCTTCGGCATCATGCACCTGCCGCCGGCGATCAACCATCCCGCCCGCGCCGCCGAACGGGTCGCCACCCTCGACCACCTGTCCAACGGGCGCGTCGAATTCGGCACCGGCGAATCGTCCTCGGTCGGTGAGCTCGGCGGGTTCGCCATCGACCCGGCCGACAAGCGCGCCCAGTGGGAAGAGGCACTGCAGGTCACCGTGCGCTGCATGACCGAAGCGCCGTTCACCGGTTTCAAGGGCAACCACCTCGAGATGCCCGCCCGCAATGTCATCCCGAAGCCGCGCCAGACCCCGCACCCGCCGCTGTGGGTCGCCTGCACCCGGCCGTCGTCGGTGCAGATGGCGGCTCGGATGGGTATCGGCGCACTGAGTTTCGCCTACACCGGGCCCGAGGCGCTGGGCGACCGGGTGCGCGGCTACTACCAGGAGTTCGAGGACCACGCGGCGCCGATGGTGCCGCGGATGAACCCGAACATCCTCGCCATCGGCGGCGACCTGTCGATGATGGTCGCCCCCACCGACGACCAGGCCGTGCAACGCCTCGGCGTCGGCGGCGGGTTCTTCTCCTACGGGATCATGCACTACTACATGACCGGCATGCACACCCCCGGCCGGACCCAGGTGTGGCAGTCCTACCTCGACGCCGTGAAGGACGATCCGACCGTCGCCTACGGTCCCGGCCGTGGCGCGATCGGTTCGCCCGACACCGTGCGCGAATTCCTGCGCGGCTACGAGGCCAGCGGCGTCGACGAGATCATCCTGCTGCTCAACCCGCGCAGCCACGAGGCCACCATGGAATCGCTCGAGATCATGGGCAAGCAGGTGCTGCCCGAATTCATCGAACGCGACGAGTCGGCCGTAGCCGAGAAGGCGAAGCGGATGGCCCCGATCCTGGCGAAGGCCGAGGCGCGCCGCGTGCCGATGCCCTCGCCCGCCTTCGACGAGGACTACTCCTTCGGCGGTCTGCCCACCGGTCGCGGCGGGACGTTCACCGCGGGCGAGATTCCCGAGGCGATGGCCGAGATCGAAGAGGGCCAGAAGCAGGCCGCGGCCCGGCTCGAAGAGCAGCAGCGACTGCTGGAAGAACGCGGCCGGGCCTGAGGCGATGGACACCTTCGAGCAGCGGTGCCGATTCGACGGGCAGCGGGTGGTGGTCACCGGCTGCGCGTCGGGCATCGGCGCGCGCGTCGCCGCCGAGGTGTCGCGGCTGGGCGCGCGGGTCGTCGGCGTCGACCTGCGCGACCCCGGCCGCGACGCGGTGTGCGACGAGTTCGTCGCGATGGACCAGGGCGACCCCGCCGCGATCGACACCGCGCTCACCCGGATCGGCGGCACGGTCGACGCGCTGTTCAATGTCGCGGGGGTGTCCTCCGGCATCGGCGACCCGAGCAAGGTGGTCGCGGTGAATTTCCTGGGTCTGCGCCGGTTCACCGAGGCGATCGTGGCGGGCATGGCGCCCGGTTCGGCGGTCGTCTCGGTGTCCTCGCTCGCGGCCTCCGACTATCACGAGAACCGCTGGGACACCGCGGGACTGCTCGACACCGCCTCCTTCGCCGACGGCCTGGTGTGGTGCGCCGACCATCCGGAGATCGTCGCCGACGGCGGCGGCTACCGGCTGGCCAAGGAGGCGCTGATCCTCTACACGATGCGGCGCTCGGTGGAGCTGGCCGCCGCGGGGATCCGGATCAACTGCACCGGTCCCGGCGTCACCGACACCCCCATCCTGGATCAGCTGCGCACCGCCTACGGACCGCACTACCTCGACGGCATCCCCCAGCCGCTCGGCCGCGCCGCGGACCCGGTCGAGCAGGCCACGGCGCTGCTGTTCCTCAACAGCGGGGCGGCGGCCTACATCACCGGCCAGGTGCTGTGGGTCGACGGCGGCACGCTCGCCGCGCGCCTGGCGGACGAACTGGCCGGCCCCGCCCCGGCCACCCGGCAATAACTGGAAGGAATCCACCGCCGTGGCAACTCTCACCGATTTCCACTCCCTCGCCGAGCGGGTCCGCAACTGGGGCCGCTGGGGCGCCGACGACGAACTGGGCACCCTGAACTTCATCACCCCGGCCAAGATCGCCGCCGCCGCCGGACTCGTCCGCCACGGCAAGGTCTTCCCGCTCGGGATCGACTTCGGCTCCAGCGGCCCGCAGGGCGCCTTCCAGTTCCGGCAGAACCCCACCCACGTGATGACCGTCGACGGCGGCGACGCCAGGACCCTGGCCGAATACGGCCCGAAGTGGTTGCGCAACAGCGTCGCGGGCGAACTGAGCAGCTTCTTCGCCGACAACCCGTTCCGCTTCAACGACGACCTGATCATCATGCCGCTGCAGGCCGCCACCCAGTGGGACGCGCTGTCGCACGTCTACTACGCCGACCAGCTCTACAACGGTTTCCCCGCCGAGTCCGTCACCAGCCAGGGCGCCTTCCACTGCGGCATCGACAAGGTCGACGGCAAGGGCATCACCAGCCGTGGCGTGCTGCTGGACCTGGTGCGCTATCGCGGCGCGGACACCTATCTCGCGCCGGGCGCGCCGATCACCGCCGACGAACTCGACGAATGCGCCGCCCGCCAAGGCGTCACGATCGAATCCGGTGACATCGTGCTGGTGCGCACCGGCTGGTGGGACCGCTATCTCGAGGCCCGCGACGGCGCCGAGCCGTACTCCGGCCTGGACTGGACCTGTGCGCTGTGGCTGCACGAACACGAGATCGCCGCGGTCGCCGCCGACAACCTGATGGTCGAGGACCCGGCCCCCGGCGTCGACGGCACCTTCCTGCCGCTGCACATGCTGTGCCTGCGCGATATGGGCCTGATGCTCGGCGAGTACTGGGACTTCGCGGCGCTGGCCGCCGACTGTGCCGCCGACGGGGTCTACGAATTCCAGCTCGTCGCACCGCCGTTGCGCGTCGTCGGCGCGGTCGGGTCGCCCCTGAACCCCATCGCGATCAAGTAGCGGAGGTCGACCGAACATGACTGTCAGCACGACGAGCCAGACCACGGCGACACCGGTCACCGACGGACGCCCGTTCGTGGTCGGCCTCGGCGGCACCCTGCGCGAGGACTCCTCGACCGAACGCGCCCTGCGGCACTGCCTGGCCGCGGTCGAGCGACGCGGTGGGCGCACGGCCCTGTTCAGCGGCACCGACATCGATCTGCCGATGTACAGCCCGCACGAGCCAGGCCGCACCGCGCGCGCGACCGCCCTGGTCGAGGCCCTGCGGCGGGCCGATGCCGTGCTCGTCGGGTCACCCGGCTACCACGGCGGAGTGTCCGGCCTGGTCAAGAACGCGCTCGACTACATCGAGGACATGCGCGGCGACACCACGGTCTACCTGGACAACAAGCCCTGGGGATGCATCACCTGCGCCTACGGCTGGCAGGCCGCGGTCGGCACGCTCGGCCAGCTGCGCGTCATCGGCCACGCTCTGCGCGCCTGGCCGACCCCGCTCGGCGTGGCGATCAACTCGGCCGAACCGATCTGGGACGCCGAGGGCGCGCTCACCGATGCCGGCATCGAGGCCCAGCTGGACATGCTGGCCGGGCAGCTGCTGTCCTTCGTCCCCACGGGCGGCGGCCGGTCATGAGCGAGAACCGCACGGAGACTCGGCATCTGGCGGTGTCCACCGCCCTGACCGCGCTGCGGGCGGGCCGCGTGATCATCGTCGCCGACCCGGCGGCCGAGGGCGTTCGTGGGCATCTGGTGCTGGCCGCCGAACACGTCACCCCCGCCGCGATCACGGTGCTGAGCGGGCTGGGCTGCGGGCTCGTACAGGTCGCGCTTCGTGCTACGACGCTGGACGCCCTCGCCGTTCCGCCCGCGGATCCGGCGGGCACCGGCCCGAACCGGGCCCGCTACCGGGTCTCGGTCGGTCTGGCGGGCTCGGCCGGAATCTGTGCCTCTCAGCGCGCGGCCACCGTGCGGGCCCTCGCCTCGGCCGATGCGCACGCGGCCGAATTCATGAGGCCGGGAAACGTTTTCCCCCTCGGCACCGCCGCCGACGGTGTGCTGGAAGTCCCCGAGATCCCGGAGGCCGCTGTCGATGTCACCGAGCTCGCCGGGCTGCGGCCCGCCGGGGTGATCTGCGAGATCACCGGCGCCGACGGGGAATACCCCACCTGGCCGGACCTGGCCGAACTCGGCCGCGTCCACGGGTTCCCGATGGTCTCGGTCGCCGAGGTGGTCGCCTACCGGCGCCGTGAGCTGTGCCGGGTGACCAGACACGGTGCCGCGCGCATCCCGGCGCCGCTCGGACAGTTCCGGGCCATCGGCTTCACCGACGGCCTCGATCGCGAACACATCGCCTTCGTGCACGGCGACCCCGCCCGCGCAAGCGCGCCGCTGGTGCGGCTGCACTTCGAATGCCTCATCGGTGACGTGCTCGGGTCGCGGGCGTGCGGCTGCCGCGACGCGCTGCACGGCGCCCTCGCGCGGATCGCGGCCGCGGGCTGTGGCGTGCTGATCTATGTGCGGGCAGGCAAGACTGCGATCGGCGACACGCTCCGGGCGAGCGCGCCCGGCGGGGAATCGGCGCTGCCCCGGGCACATCCGGTGGGACACAGCGATCTGCAGTCCGCCTTCGACATCCTCGACGACCTCGGCCTGCGCGAGATCCGGCTGCTCACCGAACCCGGCGAGACCCATACCGCGCCCGGGCACGTGCGCGTCGTCGAGCGTGTGCCGCTCTCGGCGGTCGAGCGGGTGGAGCGGGCCTCGTGATCGCCGACTACCGCCGTCTCGTCGTCGACGGGCACGAGACCGCCTATCTCGACACCGGTTCCGGCGAACCGGTCGTCCTGCTGCACGGTGGCGAATTCGGCGCCGACGCGGCGCTGGGCTGGGAGTACACCGTCGACGTCCTCGCCCACAGCCATCGGGTGATCGCCCCGGACATGCTCGGCTACGGCCGCTCGGCGAAGGTCGTCGACTTCACCGACGGGCGCGGACTGCGCATCCGCCACGTCGCCGCCCTGCTGGCCGTCCTCGGCGTCGACTCCGCGCATTTCGTCGGCAATTCGATGGGCGCGATCAACCTGCTGGTCGATCAGACCGCCGCGCGGCCGCGGCTGCGGGCGCGCAGCCTGGTCGCGATCTGCGGTGGCGGCGAGATCCTGCGCAACGAACACGTCGACGCGCTCTACGACTACGACGCGACCACCGTGGGGATGCGCCGCATCGTGGCGGCCCTGTTCCAGTCGCGCGCCTACCCCGCCGACGTCGACTACGTCCGGCGCCGCCACGAGTCCAGCGTCGCGCCGGGCGCGTGGGAGGCCCTGGCCGCCGCCCGATTCCGCCGTCCCGGCGCCGACGCGCCGTCGACCCCGGCCGCTGACCGCGACTACCACCGGATCGCGGCGCCCACCCTGTTCGTCGAAGGCGCGGGCGACAAGCTGCTGCCCGCGGGCTGGGCGGACGAGCTGGCGCACCGGGTGCCCCGCGGAGCGAGCGCGGTCGTACCGGACGCCGGGCACTGCCCTCAGCTCGAGCAGCCCGCCGTACTCAACGCGTTGCTGCTGGATTTCCTCGCCCGCCACGCCGATTCGGCGGAGCGGGTCACGGATGCGCCGGTCGTGGCGCGATGACCGGATCAGAGAAGGAGAACGGATGACCGACGAACTGGCAGGCCGGGTCGCCGTCGTGACGGGCGGCGCGTCCGGGATCGGTGCGGCGATCGTCGCGCGCTTCGTCGCCGCGGGCGCTCGGGTGGTCGTCGGCGACGTCGACGCCGGACGGGGCCGCGCCTCGATCGCGGGCTACGGCGACGCCGCGGTCTTCGCGGAGACCGACGTCGCCGACCCCGTGCAGGTGCGGCGGTTGGTCGACCGCGGCGTCGAGGTCTTCGGGCGGCTCGACGTGATGTGCAACAACGCGGGCGTCTCGGGCGTGATGCACAAGGACTTCCTGCACGACGACCTGCTCGACTTCCACCGGGTGCTCGGGGTGAACCTGCTCGGCGTGATGGCCGGTACCCGCTTCGCCGCCGCGCACATGGCCGCGGCCGAGGGCGGGTCGATCATCAACGTGTCCTCGATCGGCGGCATCCAGGCGGGCGGTGGCGTCCAGAGCTATCGCGCCTCCAAGGCCGCCGTCATCCACTTCACCAAATCCGCCGCGATCGAGCTGGCGCAGTATGGGATCCGGGTCAACTGCATCGCCCCCGGCAGCATCCCGACGCCGCTGCTGGCCTCCTCGGCCGACCGGATGCCGAGCGGCGCGAGCGAGAAGTTCACCCGGATGGTCCGCGAGTCCATGCGCGACGACCGTCCGCTGCGGCGTGACGGCGAGCCGGCGGACGTGGCCGAAGCGGCGGTCTATTTCGGCAGCGACCTGTCGCGCTACGTCACCGGGACCGTCCTGCCGGTCGACGGTGGCACGGTGGCGGGCAAGCCGTTGCGGCGCCGCCCGAAACCTGCCGAGCAGGGGAGTGCGCGATGAAGCGCGGTACCGGTGTGCTCGTGGTCGGAGCCTCGGCCGCCGGCCTGGCCACCGCGGAAGCCCTTCGGCGCGAAGGATATCGGGGCCGGATCACCGTCCTCGGGGCCGAGCCGCACCTGCCCTACGACCGGCCGCCGCTGTCCAAACAGATCCTGTCGGGGCAGTGGCGCGCCGAACGCACCCTGCTGCGACCGCCACGGCTGCTGGCCGGGCTCGACCTCGAGCTGATCCTGGATACACGCGCACTGGCCTTGGACGCCGCGACCCGGACCGTGCAGGTCCGCGGCGGGTCGATCACCGCCGACCACGTGGTGATCGCCACCGGCGCCGCGCCACGCACCCTGCCCACCCCGCCCGCCCTGCGCGGCGTCCACGTCCTGCGCACTCTCGACGACGCCCTTGCCTTGCGGGCCGGGTTGGGCGACGCGCAACGGGTGGTCGTCGTGGGCGAGGGCGTCCTCGGCAGTGAGATCGCCGCCACCGCAGGCGAACTCGGCCGCGACGTCACCCTGTGCGGTCCGCTGTCGGCGCCGATGGCCGGTCAGCTCGGTGACCTGGTGAGCGCCCGGCTCGGCGCGCTGCACCGGGCCAACGGCGTGCGCCTCGAACTCGGTGCCGCGGTCGATGGGCTCACCGACCGCAACGGGGAGGTCACCGGGGTGGCCCTCGCGGGTGGCGCCGTGCTGCCCGCCGATCTGGTCGTCGTGGCGATCGGCGCGGCCCCGGTGACCGGCTGGCTCGACGGCAGCGGCCTGTCGTTGCGCGACGGGGTCGTCTGCGACGCGTGTTGCCGTGCGGCCGAGGGGGTCTACGCCGCGGGCGACGTCGCCCGCTGGCGCCACCCCGGACTCGGCGCCGAGGTCCGGTGGGAGAACCGCACCAACGCCACCGAGCAGGCCGCGGTCGTCGCCGCCGCCATCGCGGGCACCCCGCGCCCGCACGCGCCGATCTCGTACTTCTGGACCGACCAGTTCGGCACGAAGATCCAGGTCCACGGCACGGTCACCCGCGACGCCACCGCCGGGGTCGTCGACGGCGATCCGGACGACGGGCGCTTCGTCGTCCGATACGAGCGCGACGGTGCCGTGACGGCGGTCCTCGGCTGGAACATGGCCAAACAGGCCAGGATTCGCCGCCAGGAATTGATCGACGGGCGGGCTGATCCCGTCCCCCAAGAGAGCAGGTCTCGATGAAGGTGACAGTCGACCAGGTCAAGTGCGTGGCCGCGGGCCACTGCGTGATGCACGCCGACGAGGTGTTCGACCAGCGCGACGAGGACGGCATCGTCGTGCTGCTCGACGCCGAGCCACCGGCCGAACTCGCCGGCGACGTCCGCACCGCCGCCGCCGTGTGCCCCGCCATGGCCATCCACATCGAGGAATGACCCGCGCGCCCGCGGCCCCGCCGCGGCGCCCACCGAAGGAGTGAACCGTGTCCGACACATCGGCCGAGACCACCGCCACCGCGGCAGCACCCGAGTACCCGATGCTGCGCGCGCCGGGCTGCCCGTTCGCGCCGCCCGCCGAGACCTTGCGGCTCGGCCGCGCCGACCCACTGCACCGGGTCCGGATCTGGGACGGCAGCACCCCCTGGCTGGTCACCGGGTACGCGGAGTACAAGCAGCTCATGTCGGATCCGCGGGTCAGCGTCGACGATCACCGGCCCGGTTTCCCGCACTGGAACGAGGGCATGCTGGCCATTGTCGGGAGCAGGCCGAAGTCGGTGTTCACCACCGACGGCGCCGAGCACCAGCGCTACCGGCGCATGCTCACCAAGCCGTTCACTTTCAAGCGGGTCGAGAGCCTGCGCCCGGCGATCCAGCAGATCACCGACGAGCACCTCGACCGGCTGCTCGCCGGGCCGAAACCGGCGGACCTGGTCGAGGCGCTCGCGCTGCCGGTGCCGACGCTGATGATCAGCGAGATGCTCGGCGTGCCCTACGACGATCACGAGTTCTTCCAGCAGCACGCCAGTGTCAATGTCGACCGGTTCGCCACCAAGGAACAGGCCGCCGCCGGGCGCGCGGGGCTGGCCCGGTACCTGGTCGAGCTGATCGAGCAGAAGCTGGACGACCCGGCCGAGGACGTGGTCTCCGATATCGCCGAGCGGGTGCGCTCGGGTGAGATCGACATGCGCGAAGCCGCCCAGCTCGGCACCGGGCTGCTGATCGCCGGCCACGAGACCAGCGCCAACATGATCTCCCTCGGCGCGCTCGCGCTGCTGGAGAACCCAGCACAGTTCGCGCTGCTGCGCGACACCGAGGACCCGGCAATCGTCGTCAACGCGGTCGAGGAACTGCTGCGCTATCTGAGCATCATCCAGAACGGGCAGCGCCGCATCGCCACCGCCGACATCGAGATCGCGGGGCTGACGATCCACGCCGGGGACGGGCTGATCTTCGATCTGGCACCGGCGAATTGGGACGAGCGGGCATGGGAGTCACCGGACCGGCTGGATCTGGCCCGGCCCGCGGCACACCACCTCGGCTTCGGCTTCGGCCCGCACCAGTGCGTCGGTCAGCAGCTCGCCCGCGCCGAACTGCAGATCGTTTTCCGGACGCTGGTGCGCCGGATCCCGACTCTGCGCCTGGCGATTCCGCTCGACGAGGTCGAGTTCAAGCACGACCGCCTGGCCTACGGCCTGTACTCGCTACCCGTCACCTGGTGACCGGTATCCATTCCTAGCTGCCGTGAGGGGCGATCCGATGACGACCAGCACCACCGACGAGGTGTTCTACGACCCGTACGACGTCGAGCTCAACGCCGACCCGTTCCCGATGTTCCGGCGGCTGCGCGAGGAACTTCCCCTGTACTACAACGAGACCCACGACTTCTACGCGGTGTCGCGATTCTCCGATGTCAACGCCGCGCTGCTCGACAAGGACACCTTCAGCTCGGCCCGCGGCGCCATCCTGGAGCTGATCAAGGCGAACATCCCGATCCCGCCCGGTGTCCTGATCTTCGAGGACCCGCCGATCCACGACATCCACCGCCGGCTGCTGTCGCGCATGTTCACGCCCCGCAAGATCCAGGCGCTCGAGGGGCAGATCCGCCGATTCTGTGCCGACAGCCTCGATCCGCTGATCGGCACGGGCCGGATCGATTTCGTCGCCGATATCGGCGCGCAGATGCCGATGCGCACGATCGGCCTGCTGCTCGGCATCCCCGAGCAGGACCAGGAAGCCATCCGTGACTTCGCCAACGACCAGATGCGCACTGAGGAGGGCCAGCCGATGAAGGCGGCCTCGGAGGGCATGACAGGCGGTGAACTGTTCGCCGCCTACATCGACTGGCGCGCCGAGCACCCGTCCGACGACATCATGACCGAGCTGCTCACCGTCGAATTCGAGGACGAGACGGGGGTGGAGCGGCGCCTGAGCCGCGAGGAACTGCTGACCTACGTCAATGTCGTGTCCGGCGCGGGCAACGAGACCACCACCCGCCTGATCGGCTGGGCGGGCAAGGTGCTGGCCGAGCATCCCGATCAGCGCAAGCAGCTGGTCGACGATCCCGGCCTGATCCCCAAGGCTGTCGAGGAACTGTTGCGGTTCCAGCCGCCGGCCCCGCACGTGGCCCGCTACGTGACTCGCGACATCGAACTCCACGACCGGACGGTCCCGGCGGGCAGCGTGATGATGATGCTGATCGGCGCGGCCAACCGCGACGACCGGCACTTCGCTCCCGACGGCGATGTCTTCGACATCCACCGGCTCTCCCGCCCGCACCTGTCGTTCAGCGCGGGCACGCACTACTGCCTGGGTTCGGCCCTGGCCCGGCTCGAGGGCCGGATCGCGCTGGAGGAGATCCTGCGCCGGTTCCCCGAATGGGAGGTCGACCTGTCCGCGGCCCGGCTCTCCCCGACCTCGACCGTGCGCGGCTGGGATACCTTGCCCGCCACCACATGCTGACCGCCGCGCACCGCGCGGGCGTGGCTACCGCCCTGGCTCGCGCCGAACGCGACCAGGTTCCGGTATCTCCGCTGACTTGCACCTGGCCGGACATCGACGTCATCGACGCCTACGAGATCCAGCTGCTCAACATCGGGGCGCGGGTGCGTGGCGGAGCGCGGGTGATCGGCCACAAGATCGGGCTGTCCTCACCGGCGATGCAGCAGATGATGGGCGTCGACGAGCCGGACTACGGTCACCTGCTCGACGACATGTGGCTCGATCAGGACCGCCCCGTGCCCGCGGGCCGGTACCTGTGGCCCCGGGTCGAGGTCGAGGTCGCGTTCCTGCTCGGCGCCGACCTGCCGGGCGCGGACTGCACCGAGCGCGACGTGCTCGCCGCCACGGCGGCGCTGGCACCCGCGCTCGAGATCATCGACTCCCGGATCGAGAACTGGTCCATCGGGATCTGCGACACCATCGCCGACAACGCGTCGTCGGCTGGCTTCGTCCTCGGTGTCGACCGGGTCGCACCGAACGAGGTGGACAGGCGCGATATCGATGCCGTGCTGTTGCGCAACGGCGAGATCCTCGCGCAGGGGAACAGCGATGCAGTGCTGGGTGATCCGGCGACGGCGGTGGCCTGGCTCGCGCGCAAGGTCGCCGGGTTCGGGGTGCGGTTACGGGCGGGCGATGTGGTGCTGCCCGGGTCCTGCACCTGGGCGATCGACGCGCGTCCCGGTGACGAGTTCGTCGCGCGGTTCGGTGGGCTCGGCACTGTCCGGGCCGTTTTCGACTAGTTCGGAAGAAGGTTGTGTCATGGTGGCGAAGACATCGGTAGCCATTGTCGGGTCCGGAAACATCGGCACCGACCTGCTGTACAAACTCCTGCGGTCGGAGTGGCTGGAACCGCGCTGGATGATCGGCATCGATCCCGCCAGCGACGGCTTGGCCCGGGCCGCGGAACTCGGTCTGGAGACCTCCGCGGCGGGCGTGGACTGGCTGCTGAACCGGCCCGAGGCACCGGATCTGGTCTTCGAGGCCACCTCGGCCGCCGTCCATCGCGCAGCGGCCCCGCGCTACGCCGAGGCTGGGATCCGCGTCGTCGACCTCACCCCGGCGGCGATCGGCCCCGCGGTCGTGCCGCCGGCGAATCTGCGCGAGCATCTGGACGCGCCGAACGTCAATATGATCACCTGCGGCGGGCAGGCGACGATTCCGATCGTCCACGCCGTCTCCCGGGTGGTCGAGGTAGCGCTGGCCGAGATCGTCGCCTCGGTGTCGTCGGCCTCGGCCGGCCCGGGAACCAGGGCGAACATCGACGAGTTCACCCAGACGACCAGCCGGGGCGTCGAGACGATCGGCGGCGCCGCACGCGGCAAGGCGATCATCATCCTGAATCCGGCCGAACCGCCGATGATCATGCGCGACACCGTCTTCTGCGCCATCCCCGAGGACGCCGACCAGGACGCGATCACCGCGTCCATCCACGAGGTGGTGGCGCAGGTGCAGACCTATGTGCCCGGCTACCGATTGCTCAACGACCCCCAGTTCGACGATCCGTCGGTGCACTCGGGTGGCCGGGCGGTGGTCACCACGTTCCTCGAGGTGCAGGGCGCGGGCGACTACCTGCCGCCGTACGCGGGCAACCTCGACATCATGACCGCGGCGGCCACCGCCGTCGGTGAGCAGATCGCCCGCAGGACAACCGAACTCGCCGCGGGCGGCGCGGCACAGGGAGCGGCGCGATGAGCGACATCTGGGACGTCCGGATCACCGACACCTCGCTGCGCGACGGGTCGCATCACAAACGCCATCAGTTCAGTGGCGACGAGGTCCGTGCGATCGTCACCGCGCTGGACGGGGCCGGGGTGCCCGTCATCGAGGTCACCCACGGTGACGGCCTCGGCGGATCCTCGTTCAACTACGGCTTCTCCGCGACTCCCGATCAGGAACTCATCGCCATCGCGGCACAGTCGGTGACGAACGCCCGGATCGCGTTCCTCATGCTGCCCGGGGTGGGCACGATCGACGACATCGCCCTGGCCCGGGACAACGGCGGCGCCATCTGCCGCATCGCCACCCACTGCACCGAGGCCGACGTCTCGATCCAGCACTTCGGCGCCGCACGGGAACTCGGCCTGGAAACGGTGGGGTTCTTGATGATGGCCCACACCGTCGGGCCGGAGCGCCTCGCCGCGCAGGCCAGGATCATGGCCGACGCCGGGTGCCAGTGCGTGTACGTGGTCGACTCCGCGGGGGCGCTGGTCGGCGATGAGGTCGCCGACCGGGTGGCGGCGCTGGTGGCCGAGCTGGGCACGGACGCCCAGGTGGGGTTCCACGGCCACGAGAACCTCGGGCTCGGTGTCGCGAACTCGGTGTCGGCCGTACGGGCGGGCGCGGCCCAGATCGACGGCAGCGTGCGGCGGTTCGGCGCGGGCGCGGGAAACGCGCCGGTGGAAGCGCTGATCGGTGTGTTCGACAAGATCGGCGTCAAGACCGGCATCGACTTCTTCGACATCGCCGACGCGGCCGAGGACGTGGTGCGGCCCGCGATGCCCGCCGAATGCGTCCTCGATCGCAACGCGCTGATCATGGGGTACTCGGGTGTCTACTCGAGTTTCCTGAAACACGCGGTGCGCCAAGCGGAACGCTACGACGTCTCCGCGGCGCAACTGCTGCACCGGGCGGGGCTGCGCAAGCTCATCGGCGGCCAGGAGGACCAGCTCATCGACATCGCTCTCGAACTGGTCAGGGAGCGGGCGACCGAGGACGAGCGCCCCGCACGGTGACCTCCCGCGGGATACCGCCTGCCCGACCCGAGATCCCGGTGCGGGCGGGCGGTTCCGGGATCACCGCGCAGCGGTCCGGGCGGGCGCCACCGTCGGCTCGCCACCGACGACCCCGGCGGCGATCAGTGCGCTGATCTGCGTGGCGTCCAGGCCCAGAGCGGTGAGCACGGTGAGATTGTCCTGGCCCAGCAGCGGCGCGGGCGCACGGTGGAGCCGGTACGGTCCCGCCGAGAACCGGGCGGGCACCGTGCTGTGCCGGGCGGTTCCGGTGACCGGGTGCGTGACGGTCTCGAAGAAGCCACGGAAGGCGAGCTGCGGCAGGTCGGCCTGGCGGTGCGGCTGTATCACCTCGGCGACGGGAACCCCCGCGTCCCACAGGATCCGCACGACCTCGGCGCCGTCGCGGTCCGCGCACCAGGCCGCCAGCCGCGCATCGATCTCGGTATGCCGGGCGTGCCTGCCCGCCGCGCTCGACAGCGCGGGGTCAAGCATCCAGAAGGGGGTGCCGAGTGCCGCACGGAGCCTGCGCCATTGGCCGTCGGTGGCGACCGCGATCGCCACCCAGCAGTCCCGGCCGCCGAATTCGTCGGTGCCCGCGACCCGGTACAGATTCTGCGGCGCCGCCGCCGGGCCCCGGTTGCCGTCGCGGTGCAGCAGAACGCCGTTCGCGGAGTACTCCACGACCTGTTCGGCGGCGACATTGAGCGCGGCCTCCACCATGGCCGCTTCGATCAGGGTTCCCTCGCCGGTGCGGCGGCGGTGGGTCAGCGCCAGCAGCAAGGCGTTGAGCGCGTGGACGCCCGCGTTCGGGTCGCCGATCGAATAGGGCTGCACCGGGTTCTCGTCGGGGTGACCGGTCAGCCAGCTGATGCCCGAGGTGTCCTCGATGACATAGGCGAAGGCAGGATTGTCGCGCCACGGCCCGCTCGTGCCGAATCCGGGCATGCGCACCATGATCCCGTCGGGCCGCAGCGCGCGGTAGGCGGGATAGTCCAGGCCGATCCGCTCGAGCACGCGCGGGGTGTAGTTCTCCACGACGACATCGCAGGTCGCGGCGAGCCGCGCCAGCAGCGCGCACCCGCGCTCGTCGGCCAGATCCACGGTGATGCTCTTCTTGCCCGCGTTGAGCCCGGAGAAGATCGGCGATTTCTCCCACCACCGGTCTTCGCCTGCGGGCACCCCCGCGATGAGCCGGGTGCCGTCGAGCCGCGTGGGTGATTCCACGTGGATCACCTCGGCGCCGAGCATGGCCAGGTAGTGGGTGCACGACGGACCCGCCCAGAAGGTGGTGAGATCGAGCACCCGCATCCCCTGGAACGGCAGCTGTTCCGTTGCGCCGCCACGGGTTCGGGAAGCGGTGCCGGCCGCGGGCACACGGTGGTGCTCGGTGTGCTCGCCCAGCCGGGGCGCGGCCCCGGGTTCGGGCAGCAGCGGGGGATCGAAACGATACGGCGGGCCGGGGCGCACGAATCCGTCACGGGGATCGGTCACGAACGACTCCCGCGCCAGATGATGATCCATTGCCGGGGCGTTCGCGCCGTCGGCGACCGGCCCGTTGGGAATCCGGAAGGCCGAGGCCAGATCCTGGACCACGTCGACCGGGTGGCCGGCCAGCCAGGCATAGATCTGCGGTGCCTTGGCGGCGGCGCGTTCGGTGATCGAGGCGTCGGTGTCCTCGTCGATCCACTCGGGATGCCCGACCATCGAGCACAGGTCGAACCACTGCTGCACGGTGCCGCAGCCCACCGAGACCAGGCCGTCGGCAGCGGTCGCGATGCCGGGGACGCTGCGCCTGCGCCGCGTGCGGAACGGGCGGCCGAGCGCATCGTGGAAGGTGACGGGAAAGTAGGTCAGCCCGAGGATCTGGGCTTCGAGGATCGAGAGGTCGATCAGTTCGCCCCCGCCGCCGCGCAGCCGTGAGGTCAGGGTGGCGACGGAAGCGTGCGCGCCGGCGAACCATTCGCCGATCCGTCCGCCGACGGCCACCGGCGCCCGCTCCGGCGCCCCGCGCCCGAGCCCGATGATGCCGCCCGACCACGCCTGCAGCGTGAACTCGGTGGCCGCCCGTCCCGCCCACGGCCCGTCGAGCCCGAACGGCGTGATCGCGGTGACCACCAGGTGCCGGTGCGCGCGCCGCAGCGCGGCGGGGGACCAGGCGGGATCGTCGGCGATCGGCGAACCGGGTTCCCACACCACGACATCGGCCGTCGCGAGCAGTCCGTCGAGCATCGCGCGATCGGCCGCTGCCCGGACGTCCACGACCACACTGCGTTTGGCGCCGCTGAGGAAGGTGAACAGCGGCCCGTCGGCGCCGGACCCGAGCGGGGTGTGCGAGGCCGACCAGCGCCGCAGCGCCGCACCCCGGGGCGGCTCGACGAGGACCACCTCGGCACCGCCGTCGGCGAGCAGTTTGGTGCAGTAGGCCCCCGCGATCCCGGTGGACAGGTCGAGGACCGTCCACCCGGACAGCGGCGGGACGGCGGTACTCACCGGTCGTCCTTGCGCGCGGACTTGCTCAGCCGGAACTCCGGGGGGAAGCGGGCGTCGTTGTCCTTCACCGCCGCACTGAGCCCGCTGTCGTAGGCGTCTCCGAGCATGAGTTCGTCGTCGGCGTGCACGTGCCCGCCCATCGATTCGAAGAACCCACTCAGCAGGCTGCCCATGTACTCGCCCTGCTGTTGCTTCATGATCTCGAAGAACACCTTCTGCATGAAGATGGTGTCGGTAGGGCGATTCCGGGCGCAGGCCAGCGCGTACTTCGCGGTCTCGGCCTCCAGTTCGTCGCGCGGCACCACCTTGGTGAGGAAGTTGCAGTCGGCCATCTCCTGCGCGGTGAACGCGCGGCCGGTGAACACCATCTCCTGGAACTTGCGCAGGCCCATGGTCTGCGCCCAGGTCCACATCCGCGGGCCCCAGCCGTAGTAGCGAAACGACGGATGGCCGAAGAGCGCGTCGTCGCTGGAGATCACCAGATCGGCGTCGGCGGCCTGATAGAAGTGCCAGCCGTAGCAGTAGCCCTTCACCTCGACGATGCTGATCTTCTTGAACTCCTGCAGGCTCCGGCAGCCCGCCTGCGCGTTGGCGTACCACTGGCTGACCGTCGCGCCGTGCCGGAACGACCCTGCGGGCGGATGGCGCACCCCGTCCTCGGCGCCGATCCGGTATTCGGCCAGTCGTGGACCCGGATCCGGATCACGCTGCACGGCGAGGAATTCCGGCAGGTCGGCACCGCTGCCGAGGTCGTCGCCCGCGCCGCGGACGACGAGCACCTTGACCTCGTCGTCGACGCTCGCGCGATGGATCAGCTCGCCGTAGCGCAGCCGGGCCGCGATGGTCGGGGCATTGAGATGGTCGGGCCGGTCGAAAGTGATGGTGGCGATGCGGGTTTCGGGGTCCTTGTCGTAGCGGATGATCTCCTCCGCCGACGGCTGCTCCGGTCCGGGCACGATGCGGCTCCTTTGCCTGGACGGGGCGGGCCGCCCGGCGGGTGGCCCGCCCCGAAGGGTGTTGCGGGTCAGTGCGGCCAGTGCGGCGCGTCGGTCAGCACCTCGGCGCCGTCGGCGGTGATCAGCACCGCGTCGCGGCCGAAGACGGCGCCGACCCCGGGCTCCCAGACATAGCTGGTGACCGAGAGCACCATGCCGGGCTCCAGTCGTTCGGCCTCGGCGGTCCGCCGTAGCAGCGGGGAGACGACCGGGGCGTCGAAACCCATGCCCAGTCCGCGGGCCACCGGCATCGGCGGCAGCGATTCACCGGCGAGCTCGTAGGCGGCCAGGAGATCGGCGGCCGACGCGCCCGGTCTGCATGCTTCGACGAGCCTGTCCCACAGGGCATCCCAGCGTCGATAGAGCGCTCGCGCCCCGGCATCGCCCACGCCGTCGGCGGGCCAGGTCCGGCCGACCTCGCCGATGTAGCCCTCGCCGAGAATGCCTGCCGAGAACGCCACCAGATCGCCCGCCCGCGCGCGCCGCTGCACGCCCGCGCGCCGCCACGGATGCGCTCGCGAAGTGACCCACGCCGAGTCCTGGGAGGCGGGCGTGCTGATCCCGCCCGCCGCCATCGCCTCCAGCAGGATGCCGATCAGCGACTGTTCGCTCACCCCCGGCGCGAGCGCGGCCACCGCCGCCGCCAGCCCCTGCTGCGCCACGGCCAGGGCGCGGCGCAGCGCGAGGATCTCCTCCGGCGTCTTGATCCGTCGCGCGGCGCTCATCGCCGGTTCCCCGTCGACGAGTTCGGCCTGCGGGAACGCCCGCGGCAGCAGCTGGGCGAAGGTCGGGGACAGGGCGTCGGTGCCGACGCGGCGGGCCGTGCTCGCGCCTTCGATGCGGCGCAGCACCTCGATGGTGGTGAGCGGATTCCACGCCAGGCCGTAGAGATTGCCGTGCGGGATGTCCTCCGGAATGCCCTCGTCCCAGGTGCTGAGCAGGTGCACCGCGCCGCTGTCGCGAACCAGGGTGGCGACGGGGCCGAACGGGCGCGTGCCCGCCACCCACAGTTGCGGTGCGCCCGCCACATAGCGGGCATTGGCCTGCCTGCCCAGGACGAGGACGTCGAGATCGTCGGCATGCATCTGTGTCAGCGCGCGAGCGCGTCGCCCCTGCCGCAGGGCGCGCTCGTCGGGCAGGATCTCAGTACCCATACGGGTCGTACGGGTAGTCGGTGAGGGCCGCGTAGCCCTGGTCGGTGATCACAACGATCTCCTCGCTTCGATATCCACCGGTGCCGTCCTCCCAGACGACCGGTTCGAGCACCAGCACCATCCCCGGCTCGAACACGAAGTTCTCGTCGTACTCCGCGCCGAGATCGGTGCCGATCATCGGCATCTCGGCGGCGCTGACGCCGATGCCGTGGCCCAGATAGAAGTGCGGCAGCCAGGGTGGGACGCCGTCGTTGGCCGCGATCGCGGCCCGGGTGAGATCGGCGGCGGTGGCACCGGCCCGGGTGACATCGAGCACCGCGGTCACGATCTCGCGCCAGCGTTCGAACTGCCGTCGCTGCCGCGCGTTCGGGGTGTCGCCCACGATCCAGGTGCGGCCGAAGTCCGAGCAGTAGCCGCCATAGGTGATGCTGACGTCGGTCCACAGCACGTCACCGGCCGCGAGCGCGCGTTCGGTGGAGAGCAGTGGCAGCGCGAGATCGCCGTGGGTGGTCCACACGCCCTCGGCCTTGGACCGCGGCATCACCTGCCAGATGGCGTCGAGCATGTTCGCGGTGGCGCCGAGTTCGAAAGCGCGCCGGACGAATCCGGCCGAGAGATCGATCTGGCGGCATCCGGGCTGGAGGGCGGCCTGCACCTCGGCGATCGCCTGCTCGGTGATCCGGTTCGCGATCCGCAGGCAGGAGATCTCGTCGGGCGTCTTGATCAGTTTCGCCGCGCCGACGACCAGCGCGGCGTCGGACGGTGCGCCACCGGGGAACAGCGCGGCCCCCGCCCGGCGCATCGCCCCGGTGCACTCGTCGACCGCGACGGTGGACCCCGCCGGGACGAGCTCGGCCAGGGTACGGGCGAAAGTGTCCACGCCCTCGTCGAATTCGAGGTAGACCGGTCCGTGCAGGTGGTCGGCGGGCAGTTCGGTCTCGTCGGCGGTGCCCTCCCGGAACGGCAGGAACAGGTGCGGCCACGGATCACCGGCCACCACCACGGCCACCGGGCGCTCGACGTGCGAGAGCCCGGCGTCCCCGAGCGGCCAGTTCGCGCCGGTGGCGTAGGCGACATTGGTGTTGTTGAGCAGGACCAGCGCGTCGACGCCGCGGGTGGCCATGGCGGCCCGCAGCCGGGCGCCGGTCTCGGTCCGCATCCGGGCCCGGTCGGGGACGTCGGGGATGTCGAGGGCCGCGGATCGCGCGGCCGTGCTGAACACCGTCATCTCAGACGCCGAGGAAGTCGCGGATGTTGCCGCTGACGATCCGGGCCGCCGCCGCCGGACCGACGGCCTCGACGACCGCGGCCAGGGACCGCTCGGAATAGCCGAAGGTGCTCTCGTTGTGCGGGTAGTCCGAGGACCACATCACCCGGTCGATCCCGATCCGGTCGATGAGCGAGAGCCCGAGCGGGTCGACCATGAACGAGGCGCGCATGTGATGGTCCCAGTAGTGCCGGATGTCGTGTTCGACCGGCCGGTCGAGCATGTGCTGGAAGGAGGCGAGCATGTGCTCGGCGTCCTGGATGGCCGCGGGAACCCAGTTGACGCCGCCCTCGAACCAGCCGATGCTCAGTCCGGGGTGGCGGTCGATGATCCCGCTGAAGATGTACTTGGAGAACAGTTCCCGGAACGGCGCGACATTGTGCATCATGCCGACCGCGACGCTGTTGACCTCACACGGCGCCGACAGCGGCGACTCCCCGATGTGATGGGAGACCGGGACGCCGGACTCCTCGATGGCATCCCACACCGGAATCATCGCGGTGCTGCCGTAGTCGATGACCGCGCCCTCGTCGTCCTTGCCCGCCGCCAGCGGGAGCAGGAAGGTCTTGAGCCCCAGCGACTTCAGCTCGTCGAGGGTGCGGCGCGCGCCCGCGGCGTCCCACCAGTTGACCAGGCCGACACCGTAGAAGGCGCCGCCGGACTGCTCCTGCAGTTCGGCGATGTAGGCGTTGTAGGTGCGAAAGCAGAGCTCGCGGATCTCCTTGTCCGGGTAGAACAGCAGCGCGAGTAGTGCGTTGGGGAACGCCAGTTCCTTGGCGATGCCGTCGGCGCGCAGATCGGCGCCGCGCGCGTCCAGGTTGGCGCTGCCCGAGCCCTCCAGCGGGTCGTACTGCATGAGCACATGGCTGAAATCGCCGGGCAGGAACGACTTTCCCTTGCGGCCGAGCTGATAGGCGCCGTCCTCGTACCAGACCCGGGGCGCGCGGTCCTTGAGGTTCTCCGGGAACCGCTCGTAGAAGATGTCGTGCGCCAGCGAGATGTGGTTGTCGGCGGAGAACACCTCGGTGCCCGCGGGCAGGCCGAGGGTGCCCACCGCCTTGCCGCGCCGGTCCTTCGGTGGGCCGAATCCGCCGGGTGGGTACAGCGGGGCGCTACTACTGGGAACCGGCATCCTGTCCTCCAATTTGATTCTCCAAATGCGGAAATAACGTTATCACAGGTGGCGAGCGTGACCAGGGGGCAATTTCTGGGAAAGCGAGTTTCGTCCACGCAGCAGCGCAAGAACGCTATTCTCGACACATGAGACCCTTGTCGCAGCGGGTCAACCAACCTACTGTGTGTTCACTAGGTTTTCTCGAACAGGGTGCCGCGCATGACTTCTCCTCGTCCTTACGCCTCGCTACTCGCCAAGGGAGAGGATCGCCGCCAGCGGATCGTGGCCGTCGCCCAGCGTCTGCTCACCCGCAACGGTTGGCGCAACACGAGTCTGGCGATGATCGCGCGCGAGGCCGGGGTGAGCCCGGCGGGGTTGCTGCACCACTTCAGCTCCAAGAACCAGTTGCTGCACGCGGTGCTGGACGCGCGCGATGCCGACGACCTGCAGCAGGCGGACCTGCGCGGGGACCTGATCGAAGAGATCGAGAAGGTCGCCGAGCGGATCCGGCGTTCACCCGAACTGGTCGGCACCTTCGCCGTGCTGCTCGTGGAGAACCTGCAGCCCGAGGCTCCTCTGCACGACCGGATGCTGGACCGATGGAACCTGGCCGTCGGCATCGTCACGACGCTCATCCGCCACAACCAGGAAATCGGCCGCTACCGTGCTGATTTCGATCCCGGGATCCGGGCGGTGGAGATCGTCGCTTTCATCAACGGAATGGAGATCTCATGGCTGCTCGATCATTCGATTCCCCTGACCGAGGTGTTCGCCGAGTACACGAGGTCGCTGAAACGCGACTTCGCCCCGGCCCCTCCGCGATGAGGTACCGCCTCGACGTCGTGGCGACCAGCGTCGTCGACGTCGTCGAACATGCCGGGGGCTGGTTGTTCGATCGTGCGGTCGCGGGCTGGGACGTGTCGGTGCTCGTCGCCGAGATCTCCGACGCGCGGCCGCTGCGCATCCTCGGCGCCGAACTCGTCGACCTCCATCAGGTGCTCGCCGCGCACGGCCAAGGCCGCAGACCGCACGCTCTGGCGATCGCCGGCGATGTCTGTTGTCGCGACTCGCGCGCGCACCGCGGCGTCGTCTCTGCCCTGCGCGACGGGGGAGTGGAAGTCGTTGTCTGGGGCGATGACTGGTCCTCGCCGCCCGAGCATCGGGTCGATCCGGTGGTGCACCGGCTCAGCGTCGCCGCGCAGGCGTTCAAGGCGCAGGCGCTGGCCGCCGCCGCGCTGCCCGCCGAATCGATCGGCACGACAGAGGTTTTCCGCAGTGGCGTCTCGATGTTCCCGCCCGTCGGGGCGGATCTGAGCCCGGTCAGCTGAGTCGGACCGCCGTCGCTCGCGTCCCGCCGGGGCGCGAGCGACAGCGAACCGGTCAGATCCGGACGTAGACGGCCTTGGTGGTGAAGTAGGCGTCGATGCCCTTGCGGCCGCGCTCGCCACCCCAGCCGGACTGCTTCTGGCCACAGATCGGCATCGAGGGATCGGCCGCGAGCGCGGAGTTCACCCAGATCTGCCCGGCGCGCAACTCGTTGACGACGCGGTGTGCGCGGCCGAGGTTCTCGGTCCAGATGGAGCCCGCCAGACCGTAATCGGTGGCATTGGCGGCCGCGATCACCTCGTCCTCGTCGTCGAAGGGGATGACCGAACCGACCGGCCCGAAGATCTCCTCGCGGATCAGCCGCATGTCCGGGGTGGTGCCGGTGACGATGGTGGCCTCGTAGAAGTAGCCGCGGCGGTCCATCGGCTTGCCGCCGGTCACCACCTGCGCGCCCGCGGCGACGCCGTCGTCGACGATGCCTGCGACACGCTCGCGCTGCTTCGCGCTGATCAGCGGCCCGAGGACCGAGCTGGGGTCGTCGCTGCCACCCATCGGCAGCATCTTCGCGAAGGCGGCGAGACCGTCGACGACCCGGTCGTAGATGCCGCGCTGGACATAGATGCGCGACGTGCAGGAACAGTTCTGCCCGGAACCGGCGAGCAGCCCCATCCCGGCGCCCATGATCGCCTTGTCCAGGTCGGCGTCGTCGAACATGATCAGCGGCGACTTGCCGCCGAGTTCGAGCGTGAGCCGCTTGAGGTTGCCCGCCGCGGCTTTCACGATCAGGCGGCCGACCTCGGTCGATCCGGTGAACGAGATCTTGTCGACGTCCGGATGAGCGGTGAGCGCGGCACCGGTCGTCTCGCCGTACCCGGTGACGACATTGAGCACGCCGTCGGGCAGGCCTGCCTCGCGGAAGATCTCCTCGAGTTTCAACGCGCTGAGTGGGGTCTCCTCGGCGGGCTTGAGGACGGCGCTGCATCCCGCGGCGAGCGCGGGCGCGACCTTGAGCATGGCGACGAAGAACGGCCCGTTCCACGGCACGATGAGGCCGACGACGCCGACCGGCTCGAGCTGGGTGAAGGTGTGGAAGCTCTCGAATTCGCCGAGCAGGCCGTCGGAGACGAGGCTGCTCGATTCGCCGTGGATCTTGCCGACCCACCCGGCGTAGTACATGAGCATGTCGTAGGCCACCGCGATGATGTGTCGTGCGGCCATGGCGTTCATGCCGTTGTCCCGTGCTTCGATCGCCGCGAGTTCGTCGGTGCGTTCCCGGACGATGGCCGCGGCCCGGAACAGTACGTCCGCGCGGTGGATCGCGGGCTGCTTGCGCCACACCCCGGATTCGAACGTCTCCCGGGCTCTGCCCACCGCCGCGTCGACCGCCTTCTGATCGGAATCGATGACTTCGGCAATCTGTTCCTCGGTCGACGGATCGAAGACCTGAATGATTCTCGTGCTGGAGCCGTCGGTCACGGATTCGACGTTGATGGTGTTGCTCACTATGCCTCGTTCCTTCGCCGTGCCGCCCCAGCGGGGGCGGCACGGTGTCTCGGGTGCTGAGAACCCGGGGGTGGGATTTCCTACGGCGATCAATCTATGAGAATGATACTCTCCTGATGGGGGAATATCGTATCCGCAGCGCATCTTCCCGTCTGACGTCGCCGTTGCGGATGCGGGGTTGGGTGGGTGTGGGTCGAGGACGGCGAGGACATGCTGCGGGCTGGCGCGCCTGTCGTCGAATTCATCGGCTCGAAACACCGCGGGTTGTTCGGGGAAACAGCGCTTCTCGATGCTGTGCCGGAATCCTGTCGGACAAGAGGTACGAATGTGAATTCGGGAGATACCGCGTGGGTGCTGGCCTGCGCCGCGCTGGTCATGTTGATGACACCGGGACTGGCGTTCTTCTACGGGGGCATGGTCGGCAGCAAGAGTGTGCTCAACATGTTGATGATGAACTTCGTCTGTCTTGGCGTGGTGTCTATGCTCTGGGTGCTCTACGGCTATAGCGAAACATTCGGTGACGACGTCTTTTACGGGGTCGTGGGGGACATGTCGCACGCGCTGCTGCGCACGACCCACGGGACGTTGTCCGGGCCGGTGGGGCACCAGATCCCGACCATGGCGTTCGTCATGTTCCAGTTGATGTTCGCGGTCATCACCACGGCGTTGATCACCGGTGCGATCGCCGGGCGGACACGCTTCTGGTCGTGGATAGTGTTCGCGGCCCTGTGGGTCACCGTCGTCTATTTCCCGGTCGCGCATTGGGTTTTCCACGTCACCGGTTTCACCGACACCGATTCCGCCGGCGCCTCCGCCGATGTCGGCGGGTGGATCGCGAACCAGCTTCGCGCGTTCGATTTCGCGGGTGGCACCGCGGTGCACATCAACGCGGGCGCGGCGGCGCTGGCGTTGGCGCTGGTGCTCGGCAAACGCCACGGCTGGCCGCGCAGCATCGCCCGGCCACACAATGTGCCGTTCACCTTGCTCGGCGCGTCGCTGCTGTGGTTCGGCTGGTACGGCTTCAATGCCGGATCGGCGCTGACCGCAGGCGATCTCGCTGCCCTGGCGTTCACCAACACCACCATCGCGGCAGGCGCCGCGTCGTTCGCCTGGATCGTCGTCGAACAACTCCGGGACGGGAGACCCACCACCATCGGGGCGTCCTCGGGCGCGGTCGCGGGGCTGGTCGCCGTCACCCCCGCGTGCGGTTTCGTCGGCGTCGTCGGTGCCTTGTGCATCGGTGTGGCCGCGGGTATCTGTTGCGCGCTCGCGGTGAGCCTGAAATACACCTTCGGCTACGACGATTCGCTCGACGTGGTCGGAGTTCACCTGGTCGGCGGAGTGGTCGGCACCCTGTTGGTCGGCGTGTTCGCCGACGTCTCGGTCAACCCCGCGGGTGGCAACGGCCTGCTCTACGGTGGCGGATTCGTCCAGTTGCAGCGCCAGGCCATCGCTTCGGTGGCCGTCATGGCCTATTCCTTCGTGGCGACGTTGCTGCTGGCGTGGATCGTCGACCGGCTCATCGGCCTTCGAGTCGGCTCCGAATCCGAGGCCGAGGGCATCGACGAATCCGAACATGCCGAGTCCGCCTACAGCCTGAACCTCCCGCCCGCGGGCCCGGCGCCTGCTCTGCTGCCGTCTCGAGCGCCGTCCCGGCCCCAGCGTCTCCCTCCGCCTCGCCCAGCCCCGCGGCCCAACGACCACCGCTGGTGAGACAGTAGGGCCGCATCGGCTACGCCGCGCTGATGCCCGCTCAGCGGGGTGAGCCGGCCCTGTCACCCTTCGGCGCCGTCTTGCTGGTGACCAGGCCTATGCCGAAGCCGAACACCGTGATCGCGAAGAAGCACAGCAGCAACCCGCCGATCTTCGCCTCGGTGTCGGTGTCGGGACTGCGCCCGGAGCCGGAGGATCCGGCGACCACCGCGGCGGGATCGACGATCGCCTGGATTCCGGTGATCAGCAGAACTATCGCACCGAGGATCAGCGCGATACCGCCGAGCACGCGTTTGGCGGTACGGCGCGGTCCAGGGGCCTCGGCAGGTTCGGGGACGTCGGAGGCTGACATGCACGCAACCTATCACCGTGAGTCGACTCGGTTGCGTGCGCTAACGAACTGCTCTCTCGTTCCGCGGCAGGGCTGTCCATCAACATGGTCGACGTCATCGAAGCCGAACGCCAGTCTGAGCCGGGGCCGGTTGCTGGCTCCACCGGAGAGGCGTGGCGCGACGGTGTTGTCGCGGGCGAGCCGACATGCGTGCTCAGTGTCGGCCGCGGCGGCCCGGATCGTACGTAGAGTCCGAAGTCCGAAGTCCGAAGTCCGACGGAGGAGGCTGGATCTATGGCACGCGAGCTGTTGGCCGGGATCGTCGTCGCGATCGGTGCCGCCGTGGTGGCTGTGGGGTTGGTGTCTGCCGGGTCCGGTTGTGGCGGTGCAGCACCGGGTGCTGGTTGTGGATCGGTGCCCGAGCAGGCCGAGGTGGGGCAGGCGCAACCGGGGACGAAGACCATCACCGTGACCAAGACCGCCGCACCGGATGGGAAATCGTCCACGCCGACCAACGTCCCGAAGTCGACGAAGACGGTTACGGTCAGCAGGACCAAGTAGGGCCCCGACGGTCCCCGCTGTTCAGTCGATCTCGACTACTACCTTTCCAAGTGCGCGGCCCGCGCCGACGTAGGCCAAGGCGAGCGGAGCCTCCTCGAGCGGGAAGGTGCGGTCGAGGTGGATGTCGATTTCTCCCGCGACGCACATGCGCGCCAGCGGCTCGAAATGCGCAGGCCCCTCCTCGACGACGAGTACGCCGAGCGAACGTCCGGTCACCAGGCCGAGGAGTGCGCCCGCGGTCGCGGTGCGTAGCACGGCTCGGGTGGTTCCGCCGACGCAGCGGTATCGGCCGCCGCGTGTCAGTGCCCGGCGGTAGGCGAAGACCGATCGGAGGGCGACGAGGTCGAGTATCCGGTCGTAGGGGCCGGTGCGGGTGAAGTCCGTGACGCGGTAGTCGAGGACCTCGTCGGCGCCGAGTGCGCGTAGGAAATCGAGTTTGCCGGCGTTGTCGACCCCGGTCACCCGGGCGCCCGCCCGCCTGGCCAGCTGGATCGCGAACGCGCCCGTCCCACCGCCCGCCCCGTTGATCAGCACCGACATCCCCGAGGTGATGCCCGCGGTGCCCTGGATTGCGATCGCCCCTGACTGCGGCAGTGCGGCGGCCTCGGCGAAACCCAGTTCCGGCGGCTTGTGGGCCACCGTGGACGCGGGCGCGACGGCGTACTCGGCGAATCCGCCCTTGTGCACGAGATTGTCGCTGTACACCGCGTCACCCGGCGCGAACCCGGTCACCGACGACCCGACGGCCTCGATCACGCCGGCGATATCGGAGCCGAGAATGCCCCGGCGCGGTGCCAGCAAGCCGCCGATCCGCGAATAGAACGGCGTCCCACGCAGGCTCTCCCAGTCCGAGAGGTTCAGCGCGGTCGCGCGCACGCGGATGAGTACCTGGTCCGCGGCGGGCTCGGGTACGGGAACGTCGGTGAGAGACAGCACTTCCGGACCGCCGTAGCGGTCGTAGACGACGGCTTTCACGAGGTCTCCGAGGGCATCCGGTGACAGCCTGACACGCTGCGAATTCTAGTCGAAGCACGCACGGCCCTCGGATCACCAGTAGTGCGGTGTCAGTCCCCAGAAGTCGAATTCGGCGGTGAGGAGGGCCCGCAGCGCGGCGCGGGTCGGGAAGCGGTCGGGGTCGGCGCCGGTGACGGCGAGAGTCACGGTGCGGCCGTCGGTGGAGAAGGACAGGTTCACGCCGACCTCCACCCGGCGGAACATGGCGGGATCGTTGGTGCACACGACCGGGCGCATGAGGACGGCGGCGGCCCGGTGGCCGGCGAAGTCGGCGACGCCCTGGGCGGTCTCGCCGAGATTGGTGCACAGGCACTCCGGTGCGGTGGCGGTGCGGGCGAAGTGACGCAGGACGAAGCGGGGCAGGATCATCTGGAGCGGTTGCAGATGCTGGAGGGCGGGGGTGGTGGCCGGGTCGCGGTAGGCGGTCGCGGCTCGTTTGACCGCCGCCCTGACCGCGCCGAGGTCGATGCGGTCAGTGGCGCGGTAGCGGACCGAGATCGGCAGGCCGGTGGTGGCATTCGCGCGCGGGTCGTCGGCGGTGCGCATCGAATGGGGGATGTCGACGCGGATGTCGGCGGCGTCGCCGACGCGCCCGCTGCGGCCGAGCAGGCCCGCGCCGAGGGCGATCAGGAGTCCGTTGGTCGTGCCGGAATGCGTGGCGGCGATGGAGTTCCACTGATCCAGGGACAGGTGCACGACGGCATCGGCGGGCGACCAGCGATCCGGCAGCGGCAGCTCGGGGTCCGCCGGTCGGGGAGTGCGGCCGGGTTCGGTGACGGCGCGCGCCGCGAGGGCGGCCCGGATTCCCCGCGCGACGGCCCGGAGCTGGAACACGGCGTCGAAGATGTTCGCGCCGACCGTATTCCAGGGTGCCCGGCCGACCAGGCTCCCGGAGCTCACGGTCCGATCGGGCTCTTCGGTCAAGCGGGCCAGCGCGTCACCGACGGCGAACAGCACCGCGCCGCCGTCGGAGGCGACATGCGAGGTCACCAGCGACACCAAGGTGCCGCCCGTGGTGGTCGGCGCGGCGGACAACCGCCACACCGATCCGGCCGTGGGGTCGAAATCGACTCGGCTCTGGGCGAAGTACCAGTCCAGGACCTCGTCCTCGGTGACCGGCACCGTGTCCCAGCCGAGCGGGATCGAGGCGGCGGCGGGCATCCAGTACGGGCGGGCGAAGGGCACCCGGGTGCCCTGGACCCGGCGGGCCAGGAAGCCGTGGGCGAGCTGGGCGTGGAAGCGGTCGAGCAGCTCCCGGCTCAGCGGTTCGTCGAATCGCCAGGCGAGCTGGTTGACCAGCGCGTTGCCGTAGAGGCTGTGCAGTTTGAGGAACAGATCGTCGTCGGCGGTGAGCCGGTTGACGGCGGCCGCGGGGGTGATCGCGGGGGCGGTGAGTGTCATGGGGGCTCCTCTCAGCGGGCGCGCAGCGTGCGGACGGTCAGGGGCGCAAACACGGCGACGACGACGAGCGAGGCCACCACCGACCAGCAGGCGTCGGCGCCGATCGCGCCGTCCTCGGCGAGCGTGCGCACCGCCGACACCAGATACGACACGGGGTTGTAGTCGGAGACGTAGGCGAGCCAGGTGGGCATCGACTCCTCCGGCACCAAGGCGTTGGAGGCGAAACTCAGGAACGTCAGCACCAGCATCGACATGCCCTGCACGGCGGCGGGCCGCGACACGGTGACCCCGATGAACGCGAACAGCCAGCTGATCGCCGTGGTCGCCAGCACGACCAGCACCGCGCCGGCGAGGAATCCGAGCGGATGCGCGGGCCGGTAGCCCATGGCGAAGCCGACGATCACCACGGTGGTCGCGGCGATCACATATCGGGTCGCGCCGGCGAGCAACGCACCGGCGACGGGCGCCGACCGGGCGATCGGCATGGCGACGAACCGGTCGAACACCCCCGACCTGATGTCCTCGGAGAGCTGCACGCCGGTGGCGACCGAGGAGGTGAGCACGATCTGCACCAGCACGCCCGGGATCAGAATCGGCAGGTAGGCCGTCATGCTGCCCGCGATGGCGGTGCCGAAGATGCTGCCGAACAGCAGCGGTCCGACGATCGGCAGCAGCAGGGCGTCGTAGAGCAGCTGGGGGCTGTGCCGGAAGGTGAGCAGGCCACGCCAGGCCATCAGCAGGGACTGGAACAGCGCGGCGGGCAGGCTCACGTGGGTGACCCGGGGGCGGCGATCGATCGTCGCGGGGGCGGTGGCCTCGGCGGCGATCTCGGCAGTGGTGACGGTCATGGTGGTCTCCGTGATCAGGCGGCGGCGCGGGCCGTGCCGGTGAGAGCGAGGAACACCTCGTTCAGGTCGGGTCGGTCGACGGCGAAGCCGCGCAGCGCGATGCCCGCGGCCCGGCAGGCGGCGACGATGTCGGCGGCGGTGCCCGCGTCCGCGAGCGCGACGGTGAGGATCCCGGCCGAGGATCCCTCCGGCACCTCGCCGGTGAGGTCGGCGACGATGGCCTCCGCGTGCGCGGACTGAGCCGCATCGGCGAGTTCCAGGCGCAGCACCTGATCGCCGATGGAGGCCTTGAGCTCGGCGGCGGTGCCCTCCGCGACGATGGCGCCCCGATCGATCACCGCGATCCGGTCGGCCAGCGCGTCGGCTTCCTCGAGGTACTGGGTGGTGAGCAGCACGGTCGCGCCGCGCGCCACGAGCTTGCGGATGATGCCCCACATGCGGTCGCGGGTGTGCGGGTCCAGGCCGGTGGTCGGTTCGTCGAGGAAGATCAGCGGGGGATCGGTGATCAGCGTGGCGGCCAGGTCCAGGCGCCGCCGCATCCCGCCGGAGAACTGGCCGACCGGACGATCGGTAACCGCGCTCAGCTCGAATTCCTCGAGCAGTTCGGCGCTGCGCGCGGCGGCCTCGCGACGCGAGAGCCCCAGCAGTCGTCCGAACAGGCGCAGATTCTCACCGGCGGTGAGGGTTTCGTCGACGGAGGCGTACTGGCCGGTGAGCCCGATCATCGAGCGCACGGCGGTGGCTTCGCGCACGATGTCGTAGCCGAAGATCTCGGCGCTACCGCGATCGGGGCGCACCAGGGTCGCGAGCATCCGCACGGTGGTGGTCTTGCCCGCGCCATTGGGGCCGAGCAGGGCGAAGACCGTGCCCGCGGTGACGGTGAGGTCGACGGCGCCGACGGCGGTGAAGTCGCCGTAGGACTTGCCGAGTCCGGTGATCCGGATGGCGATCTCGGGGTTCATGGAAGTCTCCCTGCGGCGTGGACGAAGTCGGAGGTGAGCGGGGCGAGCGCCTCGACGGTGTCGGCGGCGCGCGCGACCCCGTCGCTGGTGAACGTCGCGGCGTAATCGGTCGCCCTGCGACGGACGTCGGGGGTCGAGATCCGGTCGAGCAGCGCGCCGAGGCGCGCGGCGGTGAGCGTGTGCGCGGGCGCGGTCGCCGCCAGGCCGAGCCGCTGGAGTGCCTGCCCCCAGTAGGGCTGGTCGGCCTGGACGGAGCAGATGACCTGCGGCACACCGGCTCTCAACGCGGCCGCGGTGGTGCCCGCGCCGCCGTGGTGCACGGCCGCCACGCACTGCGGCAGCACCTCGGCGTGGTCGACCTGATCGACGACGGCCACCTCGGCATCGAGGGAGGGCGTGATCGCGGCCCACCCCGAGGCCAGCAACAGCCGCCGGCCCCGACCCGCGCAGACCGCACGCAGCATGGCGACGAACGCGACGGGATCCCCGACATCCATCGAGCCGAAGCCCACATAGATCGGTGCGGAACCGACAGCCAGCCACCGGCGAACCGCGACCGTGGTGTCGGTGCGGTCCGCGGTGAGCACACCGTCGACGTCGATCGGAAAGCCGGTGAACGGCCCGGGCAGTTCGTCGCGCAGACCGGGGAACAGCGCGGGGTCGTAGGCCTGGATTCGCACCCGGACCTGTGGTTCGCCCGCGGGCAGCACCGGCGCCAGCGCGGCGGCCCTGGCGCGGGCGAGGACCGACCAGCCCCAACGGTGCACGACACCCGGAATCCGCTCCGCCCACCGCGCCGGAACCACCGGGACGACGGTCGTGGCCTGGATCGGGAAGAAGTGCATCGCCGCGAACGGCAGCCCGGCCTCGCGCGCCACCACGGCGGCGGCCTCCTCGCCCGCCATGCCCGCCACCACCACGTCATGACCCGGCACGAGCTCGCGCAGATCGGCGACCATCTCCGGCACGCCACGTTGCTGCAGGTCGAGTACCGCCCGCACCCGTGCCCACGGATTCCGGGCGCCGAATCGGGGGTCGGTGCGCTGGGCACGCAACAGCGCGGCGCTGTCGCAGCCGAACCCGACGGCGGGGACCCCGTGCTCGGTCGCGAACCCGACGAGGTTGGGGGCGAGCGCGAGGGTCACCTCGTGGCCCCGGGCGATCAGCGCGCGCGCCAGCAGGATGCCGGGCTGGGCGTCGCCCCGGCTGCCGGTGAAGGCCAGCAGTGCCCGCATCGGCTCACACCGCCTGCGCGACGACCGGCGCCGCGGCGGGCGCGGGCGCGTCGAGGTGGACCGCCGCGGTGACCTCCGCGAGCGCCGCGCCGAACGCGGTGAGGAACTCGTCCATCACCTCGGCGGGCAGGCCCGCCGGATACCGGGTGGACACGTAGAGGCCGTCGGCGGCCCGCACGACCCACAGGAACACCTCGTCGGTGGAGTACGACTCCGCCCGCAGGGTCCGGCCACGCAGGTCGGCGACGAGCTCGTAGCCGGGCAGCACCCGGATATCGAGGAAGGAGATGCCGAACCGGGGCGTCTCCGCGACCCCGAGGACCTCCAGCACCCGGGACCAGGACGCGTCGTTCGCGGTCCGCGACCGGCGCAGCGCCGTGCGCGCGCTGTCCAGCGCGGCGGCCATCCCCGCCTCGGGCTCCACCCGGATGTCGACCGGGACGACATTGACGAACCAGCCCATCGACTCCAGCCAGCGCAGATCGGGGCGGGTCGCGATCGGCATGATGGTGCGCATCCGCTCCGCGCCGAACCGGCGCTGATGGGCCACCGCCAGCGCAGCGAACACCGCCACCGACATCCGGTGCCGCACCTGGTCGAGGACCGCCTCGACCCGTTCGAGCTGGTCGAGCTCGAGCACCCGGCGCGACACACTCGGCTGCGCCAGGTCGGCCGGTGCGGGCCGGTGCGCGTGCGGGGCGAACCGCGGCATGGTGCCGTCGCCGCCGGCGAGGAACTCCCGCCAGGTCGCCACCGCGGGCGAGTCGGCGTCGAGCTCGGCGGCGGCCGCGCGCTCGACCACGGCGAAGTCGGCGGCACTACCGAAGGTGGCCGACTCGCGGGCCTGCTCGCCCGCCAGTACCTCGCGGTACAGGGTGCGCAGCTCGAGAATGAGAATGGCCTGGGAGTAGGCGTCCATGACCGAGTGATCGGCGGCCACCAGCACGGTGAAGTCCGCGGTCGCGGCGTGCTCGACCGTCGCGGCGAGCAGATGCGGCCAGACCAGCGGAGACAGGCGCAGTTCCAGTGCACCGCAGAGGAATTCGTTGATCCGGGTGCCGTCGGTGAGTCCGTCCACCCGGTGCTCGGCGATGCCGACCGCCGTGGCGGGGGCGAGCAGTCGGCGCGGTTCGCCCGCGGCGTCGACGCGCACCGTGGTGCGCAGCCCCTCGTGCCTGGCATGCCAGCGACGCAGCGTCTCGCGCCAGGCGGCGGGCTCGAGGCGCGCGTCCATCTCGAAGACGGTGCCGATCCAGCGCCCACGACCCGGTCGCGGATCGGCGGGGTCGACCCCGGCGCAGTAGCCGGCGTGCACGCTGGTCAGCGGACGGTCGTCGGGCTGCCAGGCAGCCGGGGGGAGTTCGGGCGTCCAGATCGACAACGTGCCGGGACGGATCTGGAATTCGGACAGGTGGGTGTATTCCATGACCGGGTTCACCTCGCGACGAATACATGCCGAAGCGGCGGAAGACGGATTCGAAAAAGGGGCACGTCGATGTGTCACCACTGGTGCTCTGGAACTTCGACGGCGGATATTCCCGGGAAGCCTCGGCGGATCTGATGGTATAGCCGGAACGGCGGAATTCATTCCTGTGACGGCGATCACGATTTCGCTGAACAAAACTCGTCGGTCAGCACCTTTTGCCGAGCGGTCGGCGGATTACGGCTGGCGCACAGAATATTTCGGAATGGAATTACCTGCGCACAGTGGTGTCCGCCGATACTTTTGTTCACCCGGGCCGGTCGACGGTGTCGGCGTCATCACAGCCCGGGGCGTCCGTTGTCCGGTGCTGTTTCCCCGTCGTTCATCTGACGCATGATGGCAGTGGGTGCAATCCCGGAACCTGTGGCGGTCAACGCGGTGCCGCGGCGTCGCCGCGAATGGCCAAGTCACGCAGCCGGAGCCAATCGATCGTGGGTGGGGCTGGCGGCGTTCCCGGCCGGTGGCGCGGTACCCATACGCGCAATGCGCCCGGTTCGATGACGCAGCGCACCGGGGTGTCGAGCTGGCGGGACTCGCCGTCGACACCGACCGGGATCTGTGGCGCGTCGGTGTCGACGGCGACTTCCGGGGTGGTGTGCTGGGTCAGGCCGCGGCTGCGGGTGCGGCGGATCAGCCCGACCGCGTCGCGGGTGTTGGCGACCGAGACGGTGACTGCCCCGAGCGTGCCGCGATCGAGGCGTTCGCGGCGGCTCAGCCCGGCGAGGTCGCTGGTGCCGTAGGGGTTGTTGCTCACCAGGATCGCTTGCGGGCCGTCGACCGTCGTGCCGTCGATGCGGGCGACGAGCCGGTTGCCGGTGTGCCCGGCGAGCAGGTCGGGCAGCAGGCGCAGCACCGTCGCGGTCTTGTCGTCGCGATAGGCGGGACTGCGCACGATCTCGGCGTAGACGCCGAACGAGGCGTTGTTGACGAACGGCAGGCCGTTGATCCGGCCCAGGTCCACCCGCAACTCCACACCGTCGCGGAGGGCGTCGAGCCCGGCGGCGGGATCGGCGCGATCCAGGCCGAGGTCCATCGCGAAGTGATTGCGGGTCCCCGCGCTGATCACCAGGAACGGCAGGTCGTGCTCGGCCGCGATGCCCGCCACCAGCGCCTGGGTCCCGTCGCCGCCCGCCACCCCGAGCAGATCCGCGCCCCGGGCGACGGCGTCTCTGGCCAGCGTCTCGACGTCGACATCGCCTTCGAGCAGGGCGACCTCCGCGCCGAGTTCCTCGGCGCGGCGGCGCAGATCGAACTTCTCCACCTTCCCGCCCCCGGAGCGCGGGTTCATGATGAGGAACGGGCGTTGGGCCACCGGGGCGGGCCGGTCGGGCGCGGGGGCGTGATGCGTCCCGGTGCGCAGCGCGACGCGCGCGCACAGGAGCGCCAGCAGAGCCACCGCCACGGTGAGCAGCACCACCCACAGCAGCCGGGCCCGCACGAACGCCACGACGACGATGATCGGCGAGAGCACCGCGATCGCCAGCGACACCCAGCGCAGCAGTCCGTACCTGGTCAGGAACCAGTACAGGGCGGCCAACGTGACGACCACGCCGCCGGTGCCAACGATCAGCACGCCGAGAGTCCCCACCACTCCCGCGAACAGCACCGGGATCACCGCGGTCAGCGCGGCGAGGAGAAGGGCGGCCCGGGCGGACCAAATCCGGATCCGCGCACCGGAGTCGGCGCTCATCGCCCAGCCCGCCGCACGTCGGGCCGGGGCGATGTCGCTAGCGCCGGCGGAGTCAGTGCTGTGGTCTCCAGGTGGAGATCGCCCAGACGATCACCAGGCTGAGCCCGATGATGATGAACGACCAGGCCGGATAGTAGGGCAGGGACAGGAAGTTCGCGACGATCACCAGCGCGGCGACGGCGAGCGCGCTGTACCGCCCCCAGGTGGCGCCCAGGACCAGGCCGACGCCGACGATCAGCGCCAGCACCCCGAGCACGACATGAATCCATCCCCAGGTCGTCGTGTCGAACTTGTACACGTATTCGACTCCGGCGACATATATTTCGTCGTCCAGCAGCGCGGCAATGCCCTGCAGGATCGAGACCGCCGCCAAGATGAGCAGCATGCACGCGGCCGTGATGGAAATACCCTCCGCGATGGCCTGTGTCTGGAAGGGTTCTTCCTCGGGTGGCGCGCGATGCGCCGACGAGGTATTGCTGGTCATGCTCGACTCCTCGGGATGCTGAGGGAAAGAAAGTGCCCGTCGAGAAATGGATCGCCGAGAATTGCGCCGACGGTCCGAGAGCGAAGTCGGCGAGCAGTGTGTATTCGGTGCGAGAACGCACTGATTTTACCGAAATAGTGTCCTCCGAACAAGGAATCGGGTGGTCACGGGATCAGCCCGCCGACGGGGGCGCCGCCTCGACACGGTCGAGTTCTTCGTCGAGGGCGAGCGCGGCGGTGATCAGGGCCAGATGCGTGAACGCCTGCGGGAAGTTGCCGAGTTGTTCGCCGGAGGGGCCGATCTCCTCGGCGAACAGACCGACGTGATTGGCGTAGGTCAGCATCTTGTCGAAGGCGTAGCGGGCCTGCTGCAAGCGGCCGGTCCGGGCCAGGGCTTCCACGTACAGGAAGCTGCACAGGTTGAAGGTGCCCTCGGTCCCGCGCAGGCCGTCGGGGGAGGCCTCGGGGTCGTAGCGGTAGACCAGGCTGTCGCTGACCAGTTCGTGGTCCATCGCGTCGAGGGTGCTCAGCCACATGGGGTCGTTCGGTGACAGGAATCCCATGCGGGGCATGAGCAGCAGCGACGCGTCGAGGACATCGGTGGCGTAGTGCTGGACGAAGGCCTGGCGTCGCTCGCTCCAGCCGCGGTCGATGATCTGCCGGAAGACCGCGTCGCGTTCGGCGGTCCAGCGGGCCAGATCGGCGGGTCGGGCGTGCTCGGTCGCCAGCCGGATACTGCGATCGAAGGCCACCCAGGTCATCAGCCGGCTGTAGGTGAAATCCTGACGCCCACCGCGGGTTTCCCAGATTCCCTCGTCGGGCCGGTCCCAGTGGTCGGCGAGCCAGTCGATCAGGCCGGTGAAGGTGCGCCAGCCGGCGATCGCGGCCATGTCGGTGGCCTGGGCCAGGGCGTCGGCCGCCTCGCCGTAGATGTCGAGCTGGATCTGGTCGGCCGCGCCGTTGCCCACCCGCACCGGCGCCGACTTCTCGTAACCCTCCAGGTGGGGCAAGATCAGCTCCTCGAGCTTCGGATCGCCGTCCACGCGGTACATGATCTGCAGGGGCTCGCCGGAGGCGGTGCCGCCGGCGTCCACCCGTTCGCGCAGCCAGCGCCGGAAAGCGAGGCCCTCCGCGGCGAATCCGAGGTCCATCAGCGCGCGGACCGAGAGGGAGGCGTCCCGGATCCAGGTGTAGCGGTAGTCCCAGTTGCGCTCGCCGCCGATCTGCTCGGGCAGTCCCATGGTGGCCGCGGCGATGGGGGCGCCGGTCGGCGCGTAGGTGAGCAGCTTGAGGGTGATCGCCGAGCGGTTGACCATGTTGCGCCAGCGGCCGCGATAGGTCGACGAGCGCAACCAGGTCTGCCAGAAGTGGCGGCAGTGGTCGAATTCGGTGGCGATGGCGGCCCATTCGGGTGCCGCCGACGCGGCGGCGCCCGGGGCGGTGGTGGTCAGCACGACCGCCGCGCGTTCCCCCGCGGATAGGGTGAAGCGCGCGGTGACGTCCGCGCCGTCGGGGTCGAGCACGATCGGTTCGGTGGCCTGCAGGTGCAGATCGGCGGTGGGGGAACGGAAGACGGCGGTGCGCTCGTCGACCTGCTCGAGAGTGTGGGTGGCGCGGGCGTAGTCGAAGCGTGGCCGGCATTCGAGGGTGAAGGTCAGGCTGCCGCGGACCACCCGCACGACGCGGACGAGCCGGTGCCGATCGGTGGGCGCGGTGCCGGGGATCGGGACCATGAAATCGGCGACCTCGCCGACGCCGTCGGGTCCGGAGAACCGGGTGACCAGGATGGCGGTGTCGGACAGGTACAGCTGCCGGACCGTGCCCGCGCTGGCCGGGTCGACCGCGATCGAGCAATGTCCGCCCCGCGCGCTGTCCAGCAGCGAGGCGAACACGCTCGGTGAGTCGAAGCGGGGCGCGCACCACCAGTCGATGGTTCCGGCGGACGACACCAGCGCCGCGGTCTGCAGGTCGCCGACGATGCCGTGTTCGTCGATGGGTGGGTACGCGTTCACGAGCGCTCCTCGCCTCGGGACTCTGCGGTCGGCCGTGCTGCCAGCCAACCAGCCGCCCGCGGCGCGGTCCTCACCCGGAACGGGTGATTCCCGTGACCGGACGGCGGGGCAGCAGGCCGGTGCCGAACAGCGCCAGGATCGCCAGCAGCGCGGTCACCGCGAACGCCACCTGCAGTGCCTCGAGGCGGGCATCGGTGTTGACGGCCAGGATGGCCTCGGCGGTGGCGTCGTCGATCCCGGCGTCGTCGAGCGCGTCCGACAGCTGCCGGTCCGACAGGAAGGGCACGCCCGAGGACAGATCGGTGGTGGCCTGCTGCTGCACGGAGGCGGGCACGGCCGGGTTCTGCTGGATGCCCGAGACCACCGACGACGTCAGCGTCGCGATCAGGATCGAGCCGATCAGCGCGGTCCCGAGGGACGCGCCGAGCTGGGTGGCGGTGTTCTGGATGCCGCCGACCTCGGAGCTGCGCGAATCGGGCACGGCCGAGACCGTGACCGCGCCCAGCTGCGAGGCCAGCGCGCCCAGACCCAGCCCCATCAGCAGCATCGGGATCGACACCACGGCCGCGTCGGCGCCGGGATCCATGCCGGCGGCGAGCATCAGCACGCCGACGATGATCACGCCCAGACCCAGCCGGACGACCCGGCGCGGATCGGCCTGCGGCCGGAAGCGGGGGATCCCGATCGCGGCCAGCACCAGCGCGACCGACAGCGGCAGGATGCGCACCCCGGTCTCGACCGCGCTGAGCTCGAGCACCACCGACAGGAACAGCGGCACGGTGAAGAACACCCCGGCCTGCACGGCGAACTGCGCGAAGAACATGCTCGACCCGCCGACGAGCTGCCGGTTGCGCAGCAGCGCCGGATCGACGAGCGGGTCGCGGCCCCGGTCGACGAGGTAGGTCTGCCTGCGCAGGAACAGATACATGGTGAACAGGCCGCCGAGTATCAGCCAGATGACCGCCGACAACCCGAACAGCGCGGGCGCGCCGGAGGTCGGTCGCACCCACCCCCATTCACTCGACCGCAGTACGCCGAACACGATCGCGCCCAGGCCGAGGACCGACAGCACGGACCCGACCAGATCGAGCCGGACCTGCTCGGCGGGCGCGTCCTCGACGCGGCGCAGCACCAGCAGGATCGCCACCACGATGACCACCTCGCCGAAGAAGACGTAGCGCCACGACGCGAACGTCGTCACCGCGCCACCCAGCAGCGGACCGACCGCGACGGCGACCGCGCCCGCCGCCGCCACCATCCCGTAGGCCGCCGAGCGGCGCGCGGGCGGGAAGTTGCCCGCTACCAGGGCGACGATCGCAGGCATGATCAGGGCCGCGCCGATCCCCTCCAGCAGCGACCAGCCCAGCAGCAGGATCGCCAGATTCGGCGCCAGGCCGGTGACGAACGAGCCGATGCCGTAGATCACGAGGCCGATCCCGAACACCCGGCGCCTGCCGACGATGGCGCCCACCTTGCCGCCGGTGATCATCAGCGAGGCCATCACCAGCGTGTAGAGCGTGATGGCGGTCTGGATCCCGGTGATCGTGGTGTCGAGGTCCTGGGCGACGGTGGCCATCGACACGTTCATCACCGAACTGTCGAGCGTCATCAGGAACTGGCCGGCGGCCAGCACGAGCAGGACGAGCGAACTCGACTTCACCGGTGGCGCCGACACGTGGTCCTCCTCGCGGTCAGTGGGTCAGGACGACTTTGACCGCGACGACCGTGGTGGCCGCGCAGCCCAGCACCACCGCCCCGATCAGCGTCGATCGGTCCGGGCGCCGGCCTTGCAGCCGCCGGATGACGAAGACGATGCCGGCGATCCGCACCAGCATCACGACCTCGGCCAGCACCTGCGCGGTGCGCGGCTGCAGCCACCCGAAGGCCGCGGCCGCGAGCACGACGCAGGGCACCACCGCCGAGCTGAGGATGGGCAGCGAATCGCGCAGGTCGGCCCAGCGATCCGCCGTGGTCTGCGGCGAGCCCTCGCGCACCGATCGGCCGACGCTCTCGGCGAAGGAATGCGCGATGAACGTCGACACGGCGGTCCCGAGAACAACCAGGATGCCGACGTTCTCGGCGGACGGCGCGACCGGGATCAGGGCGGCCAGGATCAGTACGTTCCCGTAGATGTAGGCGCTGATGCGGCTGGCCGCGTTGCCCTGGTCGAGGGGGACGCGGGAGAACAGGGGCCTGTGCAGGAGCTCGTGACTGATGCTGTCCATCCGTCCTCACCGTGTTCGTCGGGCGCTACCGGTCTCACGTCGGAAAGGTGTGCTTCCCCAGTACTGTATTCGCGGTTCGCGACGGCCGCGAGGAGGTGCGACGCCTGTCGTCGTCGGGACCCGGCGCCGATCGCCCGCCGTCTCGATCTCGGGCGAATATCTGTCCGGCGGGGAATTCACCGCACCGGACGAGCTGTCCGGCAATTGTGCCCCGCACGGCATTCGAGCGCCGGGCGATTTCGCATCGGCAACGCTCTCACCTGCTGAAACATCGATTTCGTTGTCGACGAGACGAATGCGCGCGCGTGCTCACTGGTAATGCTCCAGTGCGCCGAGATCGTGTCGTGATCGGCGGTGGCGAGTTGCTATGGTGGGCAAGCGAATCGTTCGTCCGAATGTTAGGAAAACTTGATGGGAAGCACTGCTCTCGACGTCATTGCCCTGCTGGTCAACCGGGCAGCCGGATTCTGGAACTGGATGGCGACCGGCTCGGCGGGATTCCCGCCGCTGTGACGGTGTGATCTGTGCGCGCGAAACCCCGGAAGGCCAACGGCCCTCCGGGGTTTCGCCGTTTCCGGTGCCGGCATCCGTAGGGTGGGCCCATGACGACCGTGGAGACCGGGACCGTGCCACCGACTCGGCGCTGGGTGTCGGCGATGCGCGCGTCGACGGTGCTGGCGGCGGGGGCGATCGTCGCGCTGCTGCTCGACGACGCCACCGCCCTCGACCTGCTGGTCACGGTCGCCGCGGTGCTCGCGCTGCTGGTCGCCGGCGTGGTCTGGCTGGTGTGCGCGCCGATCGGGTGTGCGCGCTACCGGCGCTACGGCACCGTGCTGGTCGCGCCGCTGGTGGTGCTGGCCGGGGTCGGCGCCGTCGCGGCGGGGATTCCGGACCGGGTGGCCTGGTGGCTGTCGGAATCGGCGCTGACCGAGGTGGCGCGGGGACGGTGTGCCGAGTCCGAGGCAGGCTGGATCGGGGTGATCCGGGTGTCCTCGGTCGCCGATCGCGACGGCGGCTGCCTGTTCGGGATCGGTGACTCGCTCGGCGGCCTGGCCTACTTCCCCGCCGGTGCCCGGCCGCCGGTGCACGTCCCCACCGCCTATCAGCCCGTCTACACCCCGTTCGACGGGAACTGGTACCGGTACTCGGTCGACGTGCACGACGGGCACTGAGACGCTCGTCCGGTTCTGTCGTACCCCGGCGTTACCGTTGGCGCACAGCCCATGTCGAGGAGGGTGACGATGACCGACAGTGTCGACGGTGTGCGGGAACGAGCGCGGCGTCCGGAGGATCTGAGCCGGCTGGTGGTCGAACGGCTGAACGCCGGTGACGTGGACGGCCTGGTCGAGTTGTACGAATCCGAGGCGGTCCTGGCCCTGCCGGACGGCGTGGTGGCGACCGGCATCGCGGAGATCAGAGCCGCCTACGCGCGCCTGGTCGCGGACCGGCCGGTGTTCCAGCTCGGCGCGCAGGCGCCCGCGCTGCGGGCAGGCGATCTGGCGCTCACGTCGTCGCGGCTGCCCGGCGGCACGGGGGCGACCGTCGAGGTCGCGCGCAGGCAGCCGGACGGTAGCTGGCGCTGGATCCTGGACCAGCCGAACGTGCTCGGCTGAGCGGGTAGCGGTGTCCAGAATGTTGGACATCGCGGGGAACGCCTGCTCCGTAGCGTGGTGCTCAGGTCGGGACCAGCACATCGAGGAGGCCTGTACATGACGAGGTCGCATTCCGTCCTCGCCCGGGCGTCGGGCTCCGACGGCGCGTGGCGCACGACGATGCCGCTCGCCGAGCACGGCGACGACGCGGGCCGGGTACGGCACCTGGTCGCCGCGTTCACCGAGACCGAGGACGCGGTGGGCGCCGCCGAGATCGAGGACGTCGTCGCGGCGTGGGTGCGCCAGGGTGTCTCGTTGGAGACGGTGCTGCGCTACGCGGTGCTGCGCGAACACCACAGCGCGGTGCACCTGATCACGGCGGCCCTGCTCGACGGGAGCGCGACCGCGACGATGGCCCGGCGGTGCGGGGTCGAGATCGCGTCGCACTACTGGGTGCTCGCGGTGGCCATCACCGATCCGCCCGCGTCCGGCGCCCGGGTACGCCCCGATCGGGCACAGGGCCGGCGTCGGCTCGAGCAGGTGCGCGCCGAGTTGTTCCGCTGGTCGGACGGCACCGCGCTGTCCCTGCTGACCGGCGACGGAGGCACCGCGCTGCTTCCCGGTGATGTCGACGCCGACGAACTCGAACCGCTCTTCGCCGCGCTCACCGACGCCGCGGGCGTGCCGATCACCGTGGCGGTCGCGCACTGCGCCGGCGACGCGCTGCCGACCTGGGCGGACCGGACCCACAGCCTGCTCGACATGGTGCAGCGGCTCGGCGTCGACGGCAGGCTGCACCACTTCGCCGACCTGGCGCTGGAGTACCAGCTCACCCGACCGGGCCCCGGGCGGGATTTCCTTGCGGCGCTGCTGGATCCGCTCGACGAGCACCCCGAACTGTTCGCTACCCTGCGGTGCCACATCGCGCACGACGTGAACCGGCAGCGCACCGCGCGTGCCCTGCACGTGCACCCCAACACCGTCGACTTCCGGCTCAAGCGGATCGCCCGCCTGACCGGCTGCGACGCGACCCGCAGCCACGGCCTGTGGCGCCTGCGGTCGGCGTTGGTCGCGCGCAGCTATCGCAGCGCGGAACCGGTGTAGCGCAGCGGCTTGCGCCGATCGATCAGTTCTGGTTCAAGCCGGTCGACAGGACGACGACGACCTTGTCCTGGGTGACCTCGCTGACCCGGACATCCATCCCGTTGGCCGCCTGCGACTGGCCGACCGGCACCGTCACCTGCTGGCCGCCGATGCTCAGCGTCACCATGTCGCCGTTCACCGCGACCAGCTCGGCGTCGATGCCGAGCACCGATGCCTTGGCGCTCACCCCGCGCTCGAAGGTGACCGTGCACCCGCTCACGTTGCACTCGGTGGTGGTGCCGGGGCCCGTCATGGTGCAGGCGGAGGCGGCGAAGGGCAGCAGGAGGGCGAACGCACACAGCGTGATCAGCCGACGAACAGGCATGCCGGTCAGTGTAGTGCGAGCCGCCGGGCCGGGGCCGAAAGCGATGAGTCGGGAGCGAAGGTACAACGGAACGGTCTCGCCGTGTTGCGGGTCCGCCACGCCGGGTAATACCGTCGCTGACAGGTAACTGGCGTCGCAGAGGGGTTGCCGATCGTGTCCGGTACGTCGGGGTGAACCGGCCGAATCTGTCGTTCGTGAGCAGATCCGCCGGTCGACCGGGTGGTCGCTGGACGCGAGCGGTCGAGTCGGGAGGTGGGTCGATGAGCGCGAGCGAGATGACGGTTGCCAGCCGCTGGTGGTGGCGGCCGGGGTGGACACCGGGACGGTCCTTCTACGACTGGCAGGTCACGCCGACCCAGCCGGTCGCCGACAAGCTGGTGGAGATCTTCGGCCCGACGCTGACCAGACTGCCCGGCTTCGAACCGGTCGACGCGGGCCGGCTGCGGATCGGAGTCCAGGGCATCGGCTTCGTCGACGGCGTCAAGGGAGTGCATCTCGCGGCGCTGGTCGCCGGCTCGCGCACCGTCCTCGCCGAGCGCGCCCCGTTCCAGATCGGCTTCGGCGCGCCCGTGGTCGCGGCCGATTCGATCCGGCTGCCGATCACCTTGCCCGCCGATCTGCTCGAGGTCCGCGACGACCTCACCCGCGCGCTGACCGACGTGTGGATCCGTGAACGGATCCCCGAGTTCGGCGAGCCGCTGCGGCCGTACCTGGCCCTGGCCTACGCCACCCGGCCGACCCCGGTCGAGCACGTCCGGACGGTGCTCGCCGAGGAAGGCTTCGCCGATTTCGGCCTCGACGACACGGTGTCGTCGGTGTCGCTGGTCGAATTGCAGTGCGAGAACCAGCGATACGACTGGTCCGAGGTGAGCACCGCCGATCTGCTCCGGGTGCCCGATCCGGTCGTCGAACCCACCGTCTACGACGATCCGCTCTTCGGCGCGTTGCGACGACCGGCGGACCTGCTCAGGGGATGAGCCGCGGCGGCGGGGTGCCGTGCGGCAGGCGCGGGCCGACCGCCACCCTGGCGCCCGCGGTCCGGCCGTTGCCCCAGCCGAGCTTCTCCCGGTACCGGCCGATGTGCTCGGTCGGCAGCGTGGCCTCGCGGGGGAGCGCGGTGGACTCCGGGGACACGTAGAGCGCGTCGGTGGGGCAGTACGCCTCGCACATGAAGCAGGTCTGGCAGTCCGATTGCCTGGCGATGACCGGAATGCCGTCCTCGGTGCGGTCGAACACGTTGGTGGGGCAGGCGAGCACGCATTTGTCGCAGCCGATGCAATCCTGCGCGCGCAGCAATTCGATCACGACGCCACCGCCAGTCCGGCGTTACGGGCGTCGGCGGTGCCGGTCCACGGCGCGTCGAGGCCACCGGAGACGACGTGGTGATGCTGGGCCGGATCGATGGCGGGATGATCGGCCCGTTTGCTCATGCCCCTGGTCTCGGTGCGCGACAACGTCGATCGGTACATCAACCTGCCGACCGCGGTGATCGCCGCGGCCTGCCTGGCCCTGATCCGGTCGTCGCCGGTCGTGCCCGCCAGCCCGTCGGCGGCGGCGTTCCACAGCTCGTCGAGACGGGCGAGCGCGGGCCGCAGCCGGTCGCCGTGGCGCAGGTAGTTCTTCTCGAACGGGATCAGTTCCGCCTGGGCGGCCGCGACCACCTCGGCGGCGGCGAGGGTGCCGGAACCGGTGGGTCGCAGGCCGACCCGGCCCGCGCCCTCGACCTCGCCGCCCGTGCGCGCCGTGCGGGCGTAGCGCGCGGCGCCCGCGCCGGCCCAGCTGCCCGACGACATCGCCCAGGCCGCGTTGTGGCTGCCCCCGCCGGTGAAACCGCCGCAGATCCGCTCCCTGGTCGCGGCGTCGCCCGCGGCGAAGAGCCCGGGGACCGTGGTGGCGCAGTCGTCGTCGACCACATCGATGCCGCCGGTGCCGCGCACGGTGCCCTCGGCGAGCAGGTCGATCTCGAAACGCTGGGTGAACGGGTCGATCCCGCGGCGGTCGAACTGCAGGAAGAAGTTCGGCTGCCCCAGCCGCATCTGCGCCTGCACGGTCGCGTCGGCCCGGTCGAGCTGAGCGAAGACCTTCTCCCGCGACAGGGTGCGCGCGATCACCGAGCGGCCCCTGGTGGACCCGGCGTCCTCGAGTACCCGGCCGTCCTCGCCGAAGAAGGTGGCGTAGCCGTAGTAGGCGGTCTTGGTGATGGTCGAGCCCTTGGGCACGATCGCGTAGGCGTTGGAGAACTCCATGCCCGAGAACCGCGCGCCCACCTCGGCCGCCATCAGCGCGCCGTCGCCGGTGTCGACATTGGTGCCCAGCGCCCCGGACAGGAACGCGCAACCGCCGGAGGCCAGCACCACCGCACCCGCGGTGATCCGGTAGTCCCGGTCGAGCTGGCGCTGATGCCCCGCCGCGCCGCGCACCGCGCCGGTGTCGTCGACGAGCAGTTCCAGCGCGGGTGAGTGGTCGTGGATCCGCACCCCGATCCGCTGGAGCCAGGCGCGCATCCGCCGCATGTACTCCGGACCCTGCACGCCGGTGCGCAGCGGTTCGCCGGTGGCCGGGTCGACAGGGAAGGGGTAGCGGCCCTCGACGGCGAGCCGGTGCATGTTCGTGTAGGTCTGGTCCAGGACGCGGTCCATCCAGTAGTGGTCGGCGAGGTGGCCGCCCAGTGCCTCGCGCGACGCCTTCGCGCTCGCGCGGGCGGTGGCCTCGGGCGCGACGTACCAGACCCCGGTGCCCGACGGCGCGGTGGCGCCGCTGGTGCCGCAGTAGCCCTTGTCGACCAGGATCACCTCGGCGCCCGCCTCCCTGGCGTGGATCGCCGCCCAGGACGCGGCGGGGCCGCCGCCGATCACCAGGACGTCGGTGCTGGTGTGCCAGGTTTCGCTCATGGATCGTGCTCCTGTCGAGAAGAAGCCGGTGCCCGGCCGGGGACGGCCGGGCACCGGAGGGGAAATCAGGCGCCGGTGAACTTCTCGCCGGCCACCGAGCTGGACGCCGTGCCGTCGACGCCGACCGGGACCTCGCCCTCGAGGGTGGTGCGGTAGAGCACCCGGGTGACGTCGAGGTGGTCGAGATCGCTCGGGGCCAGGTGGGCGGTGGCCCGGTTGTCCCAGAACGCGATGCTGCCCTTCGCCCACCGGAACCGGACGGTGTAGGCGGGGTGGGCGATCTCGTCGAAGAGCAGCTGCAACAGGGCGTCGCTCTGCGGCGGGGTCAGGCCGATGATCCGGGTGGTGAAGCCCGGGTTCACGAACAGCACCCGCTCACCGGTCACCGGGTGCACCCGCACCACCGGGTGCTCGGTGACCAGCGGCGCGGCCGCGATCTTGCGGGCGTAGTCGCTGTCGGCCTCCCACGGCGGGATCCGGCCACCGAAGCGGTGCTCGGCGCGCAGGCCGTCGAGGAAGGTGCGCAGCGACTCCGGCAGCCCGGCGTAGGCGGCGGCCAGATTGGTCCACTGGGTGTCGCCACCGCGCTCGGGGGCGATCTCGGCGCGCAGGATCGACGCCGCGGGCGGGTTGATCAGCGGCGAGACATCGGTGTGCCACTGGTTGGTGTAGCTGAACTTCTTGCGGCCGAACCGCTTCTCGTAGAGGCGGCTGTCGACGGCCAGGATCTCCGGGTGCTCGGTGGGGGCGTCGTCGTCGTAGGGGTGCGACGGGGTGACGGCGCCGAACCGGCGGGAGAAGGCGATCTGCTCGGCGTGGCCGATCTCCTGATCGCGGAAGAACAGCACCTTGTGCCGGTGCAGGGCGGCGGTGAGCTCCGCGACCTGGGCGTCGGTGAGCTCGGTGCGCAGGTCGACGCCGGCGACCTCGGCGCCGATGTGCCCGGCGACCGGAGTGATCTCCAGTTCGGTAGCGGTGCGGGGGGTTTCGATGGTGGTCATGTTCTCGGTCCTTCGGGGATGCCGGGCTGGGGGCGGGTGTGCTCAGCGGCCCGGACAGGAACTGCTCACCACCCGCATCAGGTCGATGTCGAGACGTCGGGTCCGCATCAGGCGCTGGCCCGCGAATCCCGCTCGGCGAACCGGCTTTCCACCGGGTCCAGGCCGTAGTGGCCACGCAGCGTGGTGGATTCGTAGTCGGCGCGGAACAGGCCGCGCTCCTGCAGGATCGGCACCACCCGGTCGACGAAGTCCGCCAGCCCGCCGGGCAGGTACGGCGGCATGATGTTGAAGCCGTCGGCGGCGCCCGCCTCGAACCAGGTCTGCAGCTCGTCGGCCACTTGCTCGGGCGTGCCGGCGAAGGTCCGGTGTCCGCGGCCACCGCCCAGCTTGCCGATGAGCTGGCGCACGGTGAGCTCCTCGGTCTCGGCCAGCTCCTTGACCAGCGTGAACCGGCTCTTGCCGCCCTCGATCTCGCTCTCGGCGGGCAGCGGGGGCAGCGGCGCGTCGAGCGCGTGCGCGGTGAGGTCGACCCCGAGCATGGACGAGAGCTGACGCAGCGCGTAGTCCGGCGAGATCAGGTCGGTGAACTCCTGCTCGAGCGCCTTCGCCTCCTCGACGGTGTCGGCGATGAACGGCACCAGGCCGGGCAGCACCTTCAATTCGTGCTCGGCGCGACCGTATTTCGCCAGCCTGCTCTTGAGATCGCGGTAGAACCGCACGCCCTCCTCGAGGGTGCGCTGCGCGGTGAACACCGCCTCGGCCCGGTGCGCCGCGAACTCCTTGCCCGATTCGGACGATCCGGCCTGCACCAGCAGCGGCCTGCCCTGCGGGCCACGCGGCGAGTTGAGCGGGCCGCGCACCCGGAACCGCTCGCCGGCGTAGTCGAGGGTGTGCACCCGGGTCGGGTCGGCGAACACGCCGGCCTCGGCGTCGAGCACGATCGCCTCGGACTCCCAGCTGTCCCACAGCGCTAGCGCCACGTCGACGAACTCCTCGGCGCGCTCGTAGCGGCGGGCGTGCTCGGGGATCGCGTCGAGGCCGAAGTTGTAGGCCTCGTCGACACTGCCGGAGGTGACGATGTTCCAGCCGGCCCGCCCCGCGCTGATGTGGTCGAGCGAGGCGAACTTGCGGGCCAGGTTGAACGGCTCGTTGTAGCTGGTCGAGGCGGTGGCGATGAGGCCGATCCGCTCGGTGGCGGTCGCGATCGCCGACAGCAGCGTCACCGGTTCGAACACCGCCAGGGTGTTGCGTTCGATGCGCGGGCCGACCGCGAGGGTGTCGGCGAAGAACACCGAGTCGAGCTTGCCGCGCTCGGCGATGCGGGCCAGCTCCTGGAAGTGCCGCACATCGAGTACCCGGTGCGCGTCGGTCCGCGGGTGGCGCCAGGCCGCCTCGTGGTGGCCGACGCCCATCAGGAAGGCGTTGAGATGAAAGGTCTTGCGGGACATGGAAGAGACTCCTGGTCAGGCGTCGGTCGGCGAGGTGCGCCAGCGGGAGAGGCGGCGTTCCAGCGCGACGAGGGCGAAGTTGAAACCGAGGCCGATCAGCGAGATGGCTACGATGCCCGCGTACATCTGCGGGATCTGGAAGTTCTGCTGCGCGGCGGTGATCAGATAGCCGAGACCGGCCCTGGCGCCGACCATCTCGGCCGCGATGAGAACCAGGATCGAGCCGGCGGCCGCCATCCTGATGCCGGTGAAGATCGACGGGATGGCCGCGGGCAGGATCACCTTCTGGAACAGCCGCAGCGGCGAGAAGCCGAGCGACACCGCCGATTTCACCAGCAGTGGGTCGACGGTGCGCACCCCGGTGATGGTGTTGAGCAGGATCGGGAAGAAGGTCGCGTAGCCGATCAGCGCGATCTTCGACGTCTCGCCGATGCCGAGGATCAGCACGAACACCGGCAGCAGCGCCAGGGCGGCGGTGTTGCGGAACAGCTCGAGCACCGGATTGAGGAAGTCCGAGACCGGCTTGTACCAGGCGATCGCGATCCCGACCGGCACCGCGATCACCAGGGCGATCGAGAAGCCGGTGATCGACCGGGTGAGACTGGCCGAGACGTGTTCGCCCAGTTGCCCGTTGGCGGCGAGCTCGGCGAAGGCCTGCACGACCACCGAGAACGGCGGCAGGAACACCTCGTCGACCAGGCCGAACCGGGGCGCGAGTTCCCAGGCGCCCAGCAGCAGCGCGAAGGCCAGCAGGGGCTTGGTGATCCGGATCAGGGTCGCGGCGGTGGTGCGGGCGGCGCGGGCCAGCCCGGCGGGCACCGCGGGCCGGGGGACCGGAATCGCCAGGGGGACCGCCGGTTCCGCGGCGACTTCGGCGGGGCGGACGAGGACGGGGACGGCGCTAGACATGGGCGGGGCTCCTGTCGGTGGACGCGACCGCCGCCGCGGCGCGGTCGTCGGTGGCGAGCTCGAGCCGCTGTGCCCGGCTCACCTCGCTCTGCAGTTCGGTCCAGATGCGGTGGCGGTAGTCGCGGAACTGTTCGCTGGAGCGGACATCGATGTCGCCGGTGCGGTCGATATCGATGTCGATCACGGCCTTGATCCGGCCGGGCCGGGAGGTGAGCACGGCGACGCGCTGGCCCAGGTACACGGCCTCGTCGATCCCGTGGGTGATGAACAGGATGGTCTTGCCCGTGGTGCGCCAGATGCGCAGCAGTTCGTCCTGCAGCGACTCCCTGGTCTGCGCGTCGAGGGCGGCGAACGGTTCGTCCATCAGCAGCACCTCCGGGTCGAAGGCCAGGCTGCGGGCGATGGCGACCCGCTGCTTCATGCCGCCGGAGAGCTCGTGCGGGTAGCGGTCGCCGAAGCCGGCCAGGCCGACCAGTTCCAGGTAGTGCTCGGCGATCGCCCTGCGCTCCTTGCGCGCCACGCCCTTGGCCTCGAGGCCGAACTGGATGTTGGCGCGGGCGGTGCGCCACGGCAGCAGCGCGTACTGCTGGAACACCACGCCGCGGTCGAGCCCGGGGCCGGTGATCGGGGCGCCGTCGAGCAGGATCTGGCCCGCGCTGGGGGTGTTCAGGCCGCCGAGCAGGTCCAGCAGGGTGGACTTGCCGGAACCGCTGGGGCCGACCAGGACCAGGAACTCCCCGGCGCCGACGTCGATGCTGATGTCGTCGATGGCGGTGAACTTCTCGGCCGCGCCGCGCACGGCGAACTGTTTGCCGACGCCCCGCAGGGCGAGTTTGGCTGTGGTGGTACTCATTTCGCGGCCACCGCCTCGCCGGTCGGGCCGCTGGCGGGCTGGTAGGTGCCGTTGGCGTAGGGGTTGTCCTGGTTGGTGAACAGGTCCTTGGCGGCGATCTTGCCCTTGGGCAGTTCACCGTTGCGCTCGAGCCAGTCGATCCAGATCTGGATCTCGCGGTCGGCGATCACCGCACCCGCCACCGGGATGCCGGAGCTGCGCCAGTAGTCGAGCAGCTTGAGGTTCTCGTTGCGGCCACGCTTGGTGATGATCTCGGCGAACTTGGCCACCACCTCGTCGCGCGGGGTGATCTGCAGCCAGCGGGTCGCCCGCGCGGTGCCCTGCACGAAGTCCTTGACGGCGGCACCGTTCTGGGCGATGTAGTCCTTGCGGAAAACGTAGGTGCCGTAGTCGAATTCGCCGAAGATGTCCTTGTCGGTGAACAGTGGGCGCAGGCCGCCGCGAGGCACCGCGGTCTCGCGGTACACGCCGCCGAGCGCGGCGACGTCGATCTGGCCGCTGCGCAGCGCCTCCTCGGTGTTGACCGGCGGCACCACGATCAGCTGGACCTGCTTGATCTCGGCTTCGCTGAGCCCCTGCTGGTGCAGCCATTCCCGGGTGACGAACTCGTGGTGCGCTCCGAGGGTGTTGACGCCGACCTTCTTGCCGATCAGGTCACGGGCGCTGGTGATGCCGGAGTCGTCGCGGACGAAGTAGCCGGTGAACGACTTGGCGTCGGAGCCGTAGGAGCTCAGCACCGCCTGCACCGGTGCGCCACCGGCGGCGAGCTTGACCACCGCGCCGTTGAACGCGCTGCCGAATTCGATCTGCTTGGTGGCGGCGGCCTGGATATTCGCCGGGCCGCTGGTGGTATCGCCCTCCCACTGCAAGCTGATCGTGCTGAAGTAGCCGAGGCTGTCGGCGAGTTCGAAGGCCGTGACCAGGCCGGTCTGGCCCTGATAGCGCAGGACGGTCTTGCCGTCGGCGGTCGTCGGCGCGTCGGTGGCGCCGCACGCGGTGACCACCGCGAGGGCGGCGGGAACGACGAGTGCGGCGGCGAGCGCCCGCAGCGGACGTCGTCGGAAGAGGGTGGAGAACATGTTTCGGGGTGCTTTCGACGGCACGCGTGACCGCGCGGCGGGCCACACGGGCGCACGCCGCGACGATCCGCGCGAACGGATTACCGGGAAGGAGAGGGGAGAGAATCGGCGGACCTGGAGCCGCCGCGGCGTCAGCGGCGACAGAATCCGGGCGACAGGCGCATCAGGTCCACCGTACGGCGGCGGACGAGCGCGGGGGATTCGATCATGACGGGACTTTCGGTGACGAGTGCGGCGAGGGCTGCGCCGCAACGGATTCCATAGTGCGCCCGGCGGTGTCCGGGCGGCAATGCCGTTTTCGCATCGTGGAAATCACGGTGCGCCGAATCCCGTACCAGCGGCGCCCGCGTGGAAATACGGTCCGATGCGCACGGCGATCTGGTGCATCGCGGGCACGACGGCTCGCACGAGATCCCGGTCGAGGCGGACCGAACGCGCCTGCACACCCAGCGCGCCCCAGACCTGCCGGTCGGGTCCGAGCACCGGGACGGCGATCGCGCGGATCGGCTCGTCGCTGTCGATCTCCTCGACCGCGAACCCGCGCCTGCGCACCGTGTCGAACAGTTCGCCGGTGGCCGCGTCGGCCCTGGCCGGGGTGTGCGCGAGCAGCGCGTGGCCGACCGCGCTGGTGGACAGCGGGCTGCGCTCCCGCGGAATCTGGTTGTGGCAGAAGTACACCGGTGGCCGCGCCTGGAAGACGGTGAGCGCCTCTTCCGCGTCGGGCACGCTCAAACTGACGGTGATCTTGATACCGGCGGCGAGCGCGTACAGATGGGGTGCGGCAGCGTCGAGACCCAGCCGGGAGAGGGCGGGGCGGGCCAGGCAGGCCAGTCCGTGCCCGATCCGGTAGCGATCGGTGGCCGGATCCTGTTCGAGCAGCCTGCCCCGAACGAGGGCCTGGGCCAGCCGGAAGGTGGTGCTGACGGGCAGTCCCGCCCGCTGCGCGAGTTCGCTGAGCGACAGTTCGGGATCGCTGCCCTGGAAGCAGTTCAGCACGTGCACCGCGCGGTCGACTGCTTGCGCGCCGGAGCGCGGCGGTTCGGTGGCGGTCATGGCGGCTCCCTCTCGACGAAGTGCCGTGAACTATCGCCAACGCCGTGATCAGGCGCAATCCTTCCGCGCACCGATAGCGGAATTCGAGCGGTGCGGGGCGGCCTCAGTCGCCGTCGGCCCGCGCCGGGGCGACGGGCGGGGAGAGCCGGATGACGCCCGCGTCGAGGTCGACGTCGAGCCTGGGTTCGCGCTCCTGGCCGTTGCTGTCGCCGCTGCCCTCGTTCTGCAGCTTCTTGCCCGGAAACAGCTCGCCCATGATGCCCACGGCTCCACGATAGCCGCGGGCACCGGCGCGGCCTCACCAGAAGCGCGGTGTCAGTCCCCAGTCGCCGAACTCGGCGGCGAGCAGGTCCTGCAGCGCCGCGCGGGTCGGGAAGCGGTCGGGGTCACCACCGGTGACCACCAGGGTGACGGTGTCGTCGTCGCAGGAGAACGCCAGGTTGACGCCCACTTCCACCTGCCGGAACAGCTCGACCGGGCCGGGATTGACCACGGGGCGCATGATCACATCGCGCGCCCGGTGCTCGCCCAGCACGGCGATGTTCTGGGCGGTGCGCCCCATGTTGGTGCACAGGCACTCGGGCGCCTTGGCGGTCCGCGCGAACTTGTGCAGCACCACCTTCGGCAGCAGCATCTGGACCGGCTGCAGATGCTGGATCGGCGGAATGGTCGCGGGATTGCGGTAGGCCAGGCCCGCTGCCTTGAGCGCGGCGCGGACCGCGGGCAGATCGGCCCGCGCACCGGCGCGGTAGGTGACGCTGATCGGCAGCCCGGTGGTGGCGTTGGCCCGCGGATCGTCGGCGACCCGCATCGAATGCGGGATGTCGACGCGGACGTCGGCGCCGTCGGCGATCCGGCCGCTGCGCCCGAGCAGACCGACGGCGACACCGATCAGCAGGCCGTTGGTGGTGCCGCCGTTGGCCGCGGCGACGGCGTCCCAGTCGGCGAGGTCGACCTGGACGATCGTCTCGGCGGCCTGCCAGGTCTCCGCGTGCGGCAGGCGGGGTTCGGCCGGGCGCGGATTGCGGGCGGGCTCGCTCACCCCGCGGGCGCGGCGCGCCAGGCGCACTCCGCGCGCGACCGCGCGCACCTGTCCGACCGCGTCGGCGATGTCGGCGGCGAAGCGGCCGGGGCCGGCGACCGGGCCGACCAGATGGCCCGCGCTGGCGGCCCGGTCGGGGGTCTCGCCGCGATTGAGCCGGTCCAGCGAGTCGACGATCGCGTGCATCATCCCGCCGCCGTCGCAGGCGACATGCGAGGCGACCAGGGTGACGACGGTGCCGCCGGACTCCGTGTGCGCACCCGCCAGCTGCCACACCAGGCCGCGCTCGGGGTCGAACTCCACCGCGGCCTGCTCGAGGAACCACTCCAGCACCCGGTCGTCGGGCAGCGGCGTGGGCGACCAGATCAGCGGCAGCGACTCCGTGGCCGGCTCCCAGTGCGCCCGCGCGATCGGGAACCGGGTGGTGCGGACCTTGCGGGCGATGAATCCGGTGGCCAGGTGCGCGTGCCAGCGCCGCAGCAGGTCGGGGTCGAGCCGCTCGTCGAAGCGATAGGCCAGCTGATTGACCAGCGCGTTCGGGTAGAGGCTGTGCAGCTTGAAGAACAGGTCGTCGTCGGCGGTGATCCGGTTGAGACCGGCCGGTCCGGTGGCGACGGCCGCGACGGCGGGGGAGGTGACGGTCATCGGGAACTCCTCATCGGGAACGGAGAGTGCGCACGGTCAGCGGCGCGAAGACGGCGACGACGACCACCGAGGCCACCAGCGACCAGCACGCGTCGGCACCGACGGTGCCCGCGGCGGCCAGCTCGCGCACGGCGGAGACCAGGTAGGACACCGGATTGACGTCCGAGACGTGCTGCATCCAGGTGGGCATGGATTCCTCGGGCACCAGGGCGTTGGAGGCGAAGCCGAGGAAGGTCAGGACCAGCATGCACATGCCCTGCACGGCGGCGGGCCGGGCGACGGTCGCGCCGATGAAGGCGAACAGCCAGCTGATCGCGGTCGTCGCGAAGACGACCAGCACGGCACCGGCGAGGAACCCGGCGGTGTGCTCGGGCCGGTAGCCCATGCAGAATCCGACGATCACCACCGTCGTCGCGGCGATCAGGTACCGCACCGTGCCCGCCAGCAACGCTCCGGCAACCGGGGCGGAGCGGGCGATCGGCATGGCGACGAAGCGGTCGAAGACCCCGGAGTGGATGTCCTCGGACAGCTGCACACCGGTGGCGACCGAGGAGGTGAGCACGATCTGCACCAGCACGCCCGGAATCATGATCGGCAGGTAGGCCGCCATGCTGCCCGCGATGGCGGTGCCGAAGATGCTGCCGAACAGCACCGGGCCCACGATCGGCAGCAGAATGGCGTCGTAGAGCAGCTGCGGGCTGTGCCGGAAGGTGAGCAGGCCACGCCACGCCATCATCAGCGCGTGCTGTACCGCCGCGAGCGCGCCGACCCGGGTGATCCGCGGCGCGCGCACGACCTGCGGCGGCGTCGTGCCGGTCGGGGTGGTGAGAGTCATTGCGCTGCTCGACCTTTCACGGAGGGCGGTCATGCCGCGTCGACGGTGTCGGCGGTGCGGGCGTGTCCGGTCAGCGACAGGAACACCTCGTTGAGGTCGGGCCGGTCGACCGCGAAACCCCGCAGGGTGATGCCCGCGGCGCGGCAGGCGGCGACGATGTCGGTGCCGAGCGCGACATCGGGCAGCGCGACCGTCAGCGTGCCGGTGGAGGAGCCCTCGGGGACCTCGCCGGTGAGTTCCTGGATCAGCGACTCGGCACGGCGCAGGTCCGCGGTGTCGGGGATGTCCAGGCGCAGCACCTGTTCGCCGATCGAGGCCTTGAGCTCGGCGGCCGTGCCCTCGGCGACGAGGGTGCCGCGATCGATCACCGCGATCCGGTCGGCCAGCGCGTCGGCTTCCTCGAGATACTGGGTGGTGAGCAGCACCGTCGCGCCGCGTTCGACGAGTCCGCGCACGATGCCCCACATGCGGTCGCGGGTGTGCGGGTCCAGGCCGGTGGTCGGTTCGTCGAGGAAGATCAACGGGGGCACGGTGATCAGCGTCGCGGCCAGATCCAGGCGGCGGCGCATCCCGCCGGAGAACGCGGAGACGCTGCGGCGCGCGACGGCCGAGAGCTCGAACTCCTCGAGCAGCTCGTCGCTGCGCGCGGCGGCGTCCCGGCGGGACAGGCCGAGCAGGCGGCCGAACAGGCGCAGATTCTCACCGGCGGTGAGGGTTTCGTCGACGGAGGCATATTGCCCGGTGAGCCCGATCATCGAGCGCACGGCCGTGGCCTCGCGCACCACGTCGAAGCCGAACACCTCGGCGCTGCCACGATCGGGGCGCAGCAGCGTCGCGAGCATGCGGACCGTGGTGGTCTTGCCCGCGCCGTTGGGGCCGAGCATCGCGAAGACCGAACCGGCCGGGATGCTGAGATCGATACCGCCGACGGCGGTGAAGTCGCCGTAGGATTTGCCGAGGCCGCTGGTGCGGACGGCGATGTCGGTGGTCACAGGGGCCTCCCGGCATGGTCGAGTTCGGGGGTCGGGAAGGTCAGGGGGACAAGGGTTTCCACCTCGTCGGCGGCCAGGGCGACGCCCCGCCGGGGGAACGCGTGCGCGTACGCGGTGGCGCGCGCGACCACCTCCGGGTCGGCGACGCGATCCAGCAGGGCGGTGAGCCGGTCGGCGGTCAGCTCCGCGGCGCGCAGGGTGCCGGCCAGGCCCAGCCGGGCCAGCGCCCGGCCCCAGTACGGCTGATCGGCCTGGATCGAGCAGATCACCTGCGGCACCCCGGCGCGCAGCGCGGCGGCGGTGGTGCCCGCCCCGCCGTGGTGCACCGCGGCGACACAGCGCCCGAACACCGCGGCGTGGTCGACCTGCTCGACGATCGCGACCTCGGCGGACAGCTCCGGCTCCAGGCCCGCCCAGCCGGCGGCCAGCAGCAACCGCCTGCCCCGGCGCGCGCAGACCGTGCGCAGCATCGCCACCAGCGCCGCCGGATCGTCGACGGCCATCGAGCCGAAGCCGACATAGATCGGCGCGGGGCCCGCGTCGAGCCACGCGGTGAGCGCGGGATCGGCGGGGCCGCCGAGGAATCCGTCGGCGTCGACGGCGAAACCGGTGATCGGATGCCGATCGGGGAGCTCGGCCGCCAGCCCGGGGAACAGGTCGATATCGTAGGCCTGGATCGAGACCCGGCCCGGCAGTGGATGTTCCACGATGCCGAATTCGGCGAGCGGCTCGGCCAGCGCCGCATCGCGGGCCCATCGCAGGCCGGACCAGATCCGCCGGTTGAGCGCACCGGGAATCCGGGCGCCCCACGCGGTGGGGACGACCGGCACCGAGCGATTCGGGTGGATGGGGAAGAAGTGCACCGCCGCCAGCGGCAGGCCGACCCGCCGGGCGGCCTTCTCGGCCGCCTCCTCGCCCGCCATCCCCGTCACCAGCACGTCGTGACCCGGCGCGAGTGCGAGCAGGTCGCGCACCGCCTCGGCCACGCCACGCCGCTGCAGATCCAGCACGGCCCGCAGCCGCTGGCGCGGGCTGAGGCTGCGGAACCGCCGGTCGTCGTGCTGGGTGCGCAGCAGCTCGGCGCTGTCGCGACCGAAACCGACGGCGGGAATGCCGTGCGCGGTGGCGAAGTCGACGAGATTGGGGGAGAGGGCGAGCGTCACCGAGTGCCCGCGAGCCAGGAGCTCGCGGGCCAGCAGGATGCCGGGTTGGGCATCGCCACGGCTGCCGGTGAAGGCCAGCAGTGCACGCATCGTCAGCCCGCGCTCAGCGCTGCCGACGCGGTGTCGGCGACCGGGGCGCTCGTGACGGGCGCCGCGAGGGTGGTGACCGCGTAGATGGCCCTGGCGAATTCGGTGAGGAAGCGATCCATCACCTCGGCGGCCAGGCCGGCCGGGTAGCGGGTGGACACGTAGAGGCCCTCGGGGCCGCGCACGACCCAGAAGTACACCTCGTCGGTGGAGTACGACACCGCGCGCAGGGTGCGTCCGCGCAGGTCGGCGACCAGTTCGTAGTCCGGCAGCATCCGGATGTCGAGGAACGACGCGCCGAAGGTCGGGCCCTCGAGCGCCCCCGCCATCGCCAGCGACCGGCCCCAGGAGGCGTCGTTGCAGATGTGGGCGCGCTTGAGGGCGGCCCGGGTGACGTCGAGCGCGGTGCCCATGTCGGCGCCCGCGGGCAGGGTGATGTCGACCGGCACCACGTTGACGAACCAGCCCATCGACTCGAGCCAGGTCAGGTCGGGGCGGGTCGCGATCGGCATGATGGTGCGGAACCGGTCGTCGCCGAACACCTCTCGCGAGGCGGCGGCCAGCGCGGCGAACACGGTGACCGAGAGCCGGTGCTTGAGCCGGCCGAGCGCCTCCTCGACCTCTTCGAGCTGGTCGAGGGTCAGCAGCGTGCGCGAGACACTGGGCTGGGCGTGCTCCCCGTCGAGCGCGGCCACCATGCCCTCGGCGAAGCGGGGCATCGGCGAGCCGGGCGTGCCGACGAAGTCGCGCCACACCCCGACGGCGGGGGAGTCGGGGGTGAGTTCCTCGGCGGCGGCGCGTTCGACGGCGGCGAAGTCGGCGGCGCTGCCGAAGGTGGCCGAATCGCGGATCTCCCCGCCGTCGCGCACCGCGGTGTAGAGAGTGCGCAGTTCGAGGATCAGCACGGCCTGGGAGTAGGCGTCGAGCACCGAGTGGTCGGCGGCGACCAGGACGGTGAAGTCGTCGGTGTCGTGGGCGACGGTGGCCACCAGCAGATGCGGCCAGATCAGCGGCGACAGCCGCAGTTCCAGTGCCTCGCACAGGAATTCGTTGATCAGGTCACCGTCGGTGAGTTCGGGGACCGGCGCCGAGGCGACCCGCACGGTGCCGGGGGCGGTGGTGATCCGGTGGTAGTCGCCGTCGCCGGTGGGGGCGACGGTGGTGCGGAAGCCCTCGTGGCGGTCGTGCCACAGTTCCAGGGTCCTGGCCCATACCCGTGCGTCCAGCGGGGCGTCCATCTCGAAGATGGTGCCGATCCAGCGGCCGCGACCGGGGGTGGGGTCCTCGGGATCGAGGAAGCCGAGGTACTGGGAGTGCACGCTGGCGAGCGGGCGTTCGTCGTCGTACCACGAGCCGGCGTCGGCCAGCTCCGGGGTCCAGATGGACAGGGCGCCGGAGCGGATCGTGAATTCGGACAGATGGGTGTATTCCATGCGGGGTCACCTCGAGGTGCAGTGCATGCCGAAGACGGCGCGAACGGGGATGTCGGTGACCGCGGTCGCGTCACCGGATGTTGCTCTGGATCCCGCACCGGATGTAGCTGGCGAACCCTGGGCTATCCCGAGTCTATAACTCTGAGAGTTTTCTGAAATATGCGTTAGTCACAACTGGCCTATGTGAAGAAGCTCACTTTCAATTTGTCTCGGAACGCCAGCGTAACCCGGTGCCCCTGAAGTAAGGGGGTTTCAGTTCAGAAAGTCCGGAACCGAATCAGTGGATGGGCCCTGACCTGTGGTTATGTCGTGACAGTCGGCCCGAACTCGGCGAGCACGGTGCCGTGGCGGACCACGCCGGAGAGTCCGGGGAGCTCCGCCGGGGGCGTCCAGGACCGGAATCCGTCGTAGCTGTCGCTGTAGACATAGCGGCCGTCGGTGTAGGCGTCGAGGTAGATCCGGTGCCCGCCGTCGGGCAGGCGGACCACCGACTGACCCTCACGCGGACCGCCCCATCCGGCCCAGTCGCCGGTGGCCACGAAGGAATAGGGGCCGATCGGGCGGTCGGCCACGGCCAGTTCGATCAGCTTGCTGTCCTCGTTCTTGACGAACGCGAACAACCGGCCCGCCAGTCGGACCAGGGTGGTGTCGATATAGCCGAGGGACCCCGGTCCGCCGGGGCCGAGGCCGAGCAGCGGCACCGGCGGCGCCCAGGTCGTCAGGCCGGGGTCGAGGGGGATCAGCAGGTGCGGGGTGAAGCCGTGACCCCAGGTGAGCGAGACGATGATGCCGACGCGGCCCGCGGCGTCGGCGTACCACTCCGGCGCCCACGCGCCGTCGAGCCTGCCCGCGACCAGCATGGGCACCGGGGCCATGGACGTCCAGGTGATCCGGTCGAGGCTGTGCGCCAGGCCGATCGCGGTGGCGTCACCGGCGATCGTGTACGTGAGGTAGTAGCGACCGTCGGTGTGCCGCAGGATGCTCGGATCGCGGACCAGGCCCGTGGGCGGGGTGTAGGCGTCCTCGTCGACGGGGGTGAACGCCGTACCGTCGGCCGACTCGTACACCGCCAGTGTGGTGTCGCTGTCGGCGCGGAAGGCGGTCATCGTGTAGCGGGTGGGCGTGCGGTCGGGGTCGACCCCCACGCCGGGACCCAGGGCGGATTGCGCCCGTGCGGTCCCCGCGGCCAGCAGGGGGAGCCCGGCCAGGAGTGCGAGTGCGGATCGTCGGCCCACCGTCATCGCCATGACCGGGGATTATCCGATCGCGAACGGGTCGGGCGGCGCAGGCGCGCCGCGACGGGGTCAGCCGCGCGCCGCGACGGTCTCGGTCTCGGGCGCCGTGGGCGCCGCGGTGATCGGCAGCTTCGCGTCGAGCGCGAGTCCGAGCAGGCCGATCGAGAGGCAGACCGCCGAGACGACGACCGCGATCGGATCGGTGTGGCCCGCCAGCGAGCCGGCCAGGACGACTGTCGAGATGGTGCCCGGCGCCGAGCCGACGAGGGTGGCCGCCAGATAGGGCAGCACCCGCACCGAGGACAGGCCACAGCAGTAGTTGACGATCGAGAACGGCGCGAGCGGGATCATCCGCAGCGCGGCCACCGCGAGCCAGCCGCGCTGGGCCAGTCGATCATCGATCGCGCGCACCGCCGGGTGGTGCAGATGCCCGGCGACCCGGTCCCGGCCGAGCGCGCGGACGCCCAGCAGCGCCAGTGTCGCGCTGATCCCGGTCGCGCCCAGCGCGACGATCGAACCGAGCACCGGACCGAACAGGACACCACTGGTCACGGTCAGCACGGTGCGTGGCACCGGCGCCACCGCGACCAGTGCGTAGAAGAGGAAGAACAGCAGCGGCAGCAGCGGACCGGCGCCGCCCGCCCACTCCCTGATCTGCTGCGGGCCGGGCAGCGGGACCATCATCGCCACCACGAACAGCACGGCGACCCCGGCCAGAGCCATGAGCAGGCGCGGGGAGCGGATCAGTCGGGACACCGGGTAAGCGTACCGGCCGGTAGGGGATGGCCGGAGAGAGTGGACAGGGTGTCACAGTTAGCATCATGTAAGAACCGGACACATCCTGGTTCGCCGCAGTATTCCGCTGCTGGGCTGATGCTGCCGGATCGGCAGTACACCGGGATGCGGTCGTCGAATGGAAGAGAGAACAGCAGCTATGCCGATTGGTTCAGAGTCCGGGGCGGGACTCGCGCCGGATCCGGTGCCCGAGTACGCCGCGTGGCGCAAGGGCGTGGCGGGCGTGCTGGCGAAGGCGCGACGGGTCGAGGTCGCCGAGCTCCCGGCGGAGCCCGAGCATCTGCTCGACGAGACCACCTATGACGGGCTGACCATCGCCCCGCTCTACACCCGCCGCGACGAGCTGCCCGAGCAGCCGTTGCCCGGCGCGTTCCCGTTCGTGCGCGGTGGCAGCGCCACCCGCGATCCGCAGCGCGGCTGGTTCGTCGCCGCGTTCGCCGGCTCGGCGGATGCCGCGGCGACCAACCGGACGATTCTCGGCTGGCTCGAGAACGGCGTCAGCGCCGTGTCGCTCGGGATCGGCGCCGAGGGCGTCGCACCCGCCGACATCCCCACCGCGCTGACCGGCCTGCTTTTCGAGCTGGCCCCGCTGACCCTGGTCGCGGGCGCCGACGTCGAGGCCGCCGCCACGCAGGTCTTCACGGTGCTCGACGGTTACCAGCTCGCCGAGCGCGCGCAGATCCAGGTCGGCCTGGGTGCCGCGCCGCTGACCAGCGCCTTCGCCGGCACCGCCGACATCGACACCGAGCAGGCCGTCGCCCTGGCGGCGCGCGCGATCGCCCGCCCGGAGACCGTCCGCGCGATCACCGTGGACGGCACCGCCTTCCACAACGCCGGCGCCGCCGACGCGCAGGAGCTGGGCGCGTCCGTCGCGGCCGGTCTCGCGTACCTGCGCGCGCTGACCGCCGCCGGTGTCGACATCGCCGACGCGTTCGGCCAGCTGGAGTTCCGCTTCGCGGCCACCGACGACCAGTTCGCCACCGTCGCGAAATTCCGTGCGGCCCGGCGCCTCTGGGCGCGCGTCGCGCAGGTGTGCGGTGCGCCTGCCTTCGGCGCGGCCCCGCAGCACGCGGTGACCTCGGCCGCCATGATGACCCAGCGTGACCCGTGGGTGAACCTGCTGCGCACGACCCTGGCCGCCTTCGGCGCCGGTGTCGGCGGTGCCGACTCGGTCACCGTGCTGCCGTTCGACTCCGCGCTGCCCGCGGGCGAACTCGGTGTCTCGCAGTCGTTCTCGGAGCGCATGGCCCGCAATATCCAGCTGCTGCTGCTGGAGGAATCCCGCCTCGGACACGTCCAGGACCCGGCCGCCGGCTCCTGGTACGTCGACTCCCTGACCGACGACCTGGCCGCCAAGGCCTGGGAGTTCATGCAGGAGATCGAGGCCGCGGGCGGTTACCCCGCCGCGCTCGCTGCTGGCCTGGTCGCCGACCGCATCGCCGAGACCGCCGCCACCCGCGCCGCCGACATCGCGCACCGCAAGACCGCGGTCACCGGTGTCAACGAGTTCCCCAACCTGGCCGAGACCCCGCTCTCGGAGCAGGCCCGCGCCGGGGATTCGGTCGCGCGCTACGGCGCCGCGTTCGAGTCGCTGCGCAACCGCTCCGACGCGTTCCTCGCGGCCACCGGCGCCCGTCCCAAGGCGCTGATCGTGCCGCTGGGCCCGGTCGCCGAACACAACGCGCGCACCATCTTCACCGCGAACGTGCTGGCCTCCGGCGGGATCGAGTCGGTCAACCCCGGCCCGCTCACCGTCGACGGGATCGCCGCGGCCGCCACCGAATCCGGCGCGCCCATCGCGGTGCTGTGCGGTGCGGACAAGCGCTACGGCGAGGAAGCGGGCGCCGCGGTCGAGGCCCTGCGCGCCGCGGGCATCGACACGGTCCTGCTGGCCGGACCGGAGAAGTCGGTCGCGCAGTACAGCGGTACACAGCGTCCCGACGGGTACCTGACCCTGCGCATCGACGCGGTCGCGGTCCTGTCGCAGCTGCTGGAGAAGGTGGGAGCCTGATGACGACATCCGATATCGAGCACCTGATCGGTAGTTTCGCCGAGGTGCCGCTCACCGAGCACGCGCCGACGGCCGCCGAGGTCGACGACGCGCAGGTGAAGGAGTTCGTGGCCGAGGCAGCCGCGGCCAACCACACCACCGCCGATCAGCTCACCTGGGCCACGCCCGAGGGCATCGACGTGCCGCCGGTGTTCACCAAGGCCGACCGCGACGCCGTTGTCGCGCAGGGCTATCCGCTGGACACGGTGCCCGGTGTGGCGCCGTTCCTGCGCGGTCCCTACCCGACCATGTACGTCAACCAGCCGTGGACCATCCGCCAGTACGCGGGCTTCTCCACCGCCGCCGACTCCAACGCCTTCTACCGCCGCAACCTGCAGGCCGGTCAGAAGGGTCTGTCGGTCGCCTTCGACCTGGCGACGCACCGGGGCTACGACTCCGACCACCCGCGCGTGCAGGGTGACGTCGGCATGGCCGGTGTCGCGATCGACTCGATCCTGGACATGCGCCAGCTGTTCGATCAGATCCCGCTGGACCAGGTGTCGGTGTCGATGACCATGAACGGCGCGGTGCTGCCGATCCTGGCGCTCTACGTCGTCGCCGCCGAGGAGCAGGGCGTCACGCCCGCACAGCTGGCCGGAACCATTCAGAACGACATTCTGAAAGAGTTCATGGTCCGCAACACCTACATCTACCCGCCCAAGCCCTCGATGCGGATCATCTCCGACATCTTCGCCTTCACCAGCGCCGAGATGCCGAAGTTCAACTCGATCTCCATCTCCGGCTACCACATCCAGGAAGCCGGTGCCACGGCCGATCTGGAGCTGGCCTACACCCTCGCCGACGGCGTGGAGTACATCCGGGCCGGTATCGCGGCGGGCATGGACGTCGACAAGTTCGCCCCGCGCCTGTCGTTCTTCTGGGCCATCGGCATGAACTTCTTCATGGAGGTCGCCAAGCTGCGCGCGGGCCGGCTGCTGTGGAGCGAACTGGTCTCGAAGTTCGAGCCCAAGAGCGCGAAATCGCTGTCGCTGCGCACCCATTCGCAGACCTCGGGCTGGTCGCTGACCGCGCAGGACGCCTACAACAATGTGGCGCGCACCTGCATCGAGGCGATGGCCGCGACCCAGGGCCACACCCAGTCGCTGCACACCAACGCCCTCGACGAGGCACTCGCCCTGCCGACGGACTTCTCCGCCCGCATCGCCCGCAACACCCAGCTGCTGATCCAGCAGGAGTCCAACACCACGCGCCCGATCGACCCGTGGGGTGGCTCGTACTACGTGGAGTGGCTCACCCACCAGCTCGCCGAGCGCGCCCGCGCGCACATCGCCGAGGTGGAGGCGCACGGCGGGATGGCGCAGGCGATCTCGGAGGGCATTCCGAAGCTGCGCATCGAAGAGGCGGCCGCGCGCACCCAGGCGCGCATCGACACCGGCCAGCAGCCCGTGATCGGCGTCAACAAGTACCAGGTCGAAGAGGACCAGCAGGTCGAGGTCCTCAAGGTCGAGAACTCGCGCGTGCGCGCCGAGCAGATCGAGAAGCTGGAACGCCTGCGCGCCGAACGTGATTCGGCCGCCGTCGAGGCCGCGCTGGCCAACCTGACCCGCGCCGCCGCCTCGTCCGAGGGCGGGATGGAGAACAACCTGCTCGCGCTGGCCATCGACGCCGCCCGCGCCAAGGCCACCGTCGGTGAGATCTCCGACGCACTGGAGAAGGTCTACGGCCGCCATCAGGCCGAAATCCGTACGCTCTCCGGTGTGTACCGTGACGAAGCAGGCAAGGCTTCCAACATCGGCGCGGCCATCGCGCTCGTCGAGGAGTTCGCCGAGGCCGAGGGCCGGCGCCCGCGCATCCTGGTCGCCAAGATGGGCCAGGACGGCCACGACCGCGGCCAGAAGGTGATCGCCACCGCGTTCGCCGACCTGGGCATGGACGTCGACGTGGGCCCGCTGTTCCAGACCCCCGAAGAGGTGGCGCGCCAGGCGGCCGACAACGACGTGCACATCGTCGGTGTCTCCTCGCTGGCCGCGGGTCACCTCACGCTGGTGCCCGCCCTGCGGCAGGCGCTGGCCGAGGTGGGTCGCCCCGACATCATGGTCATCGTCGGCGGTGTCATCCCGCCCGGCGACTTCGACGAGCTGTACGAGGCGGGCGCCGCGGCGATCTTCCCGCCCGGCACGGTCATCGCCGACGCGGCCATCGATCTGCTGAAGAAGCTGGGTGCCTCGCTCGGACACGAGATCGGCGGCGGCGCGCAGGCATGACCAGTGAGCGCCCGCAGGCGGTAGCCGGCGTCACGACGAAGGGTGCCCGAGCATGCCGTTGGGGAACACGATGAGCGAGCCCGCACAGGGAGGCGGGGGAGCCGTGGCGCACCCCCGGCTCGGCACCACCGCGGGTGTCGGGGCCCCGCGCAACGAAGGCAGGACCGTCGCCCGTGCCGCGCGCACGATCGATATCGGTGAACTCGCCGACGGGATCCGCGCGGGTCAGCGTGCTCCGCTGGCCCGGGCGATCACGCTGGTCGAATCGACCCGCGCCGATCATCGGGAGCTGGCCCAGCAGTTGCTGCTGCGGCTGGGGACCGAGCCGGGCACGGTCGTGTCGAACCGGGTCGGCATCACCGGTGTTCCGGGCGTGGGCAAGTCGACCTTCATCGACGCACTCGGGATGTACCTGCTCGGCAAGGGACATCGGGTGGCGGTGCTGGCCGTGGACCCGTCCTCGACCCGTACCGGCGGTTCGATCCTCGGCGACAAGACCCGGATGGCGCGGCTGTCGCTGGAGGCCGACGCGTTCATCCGGCCCTCGCCGACGGCGGGCACGCTCGGCGGCGTCGCCAAGGCGACCCGCGAGACCATCGTGCTGCTCGAGGCCGCGGGCTACGACGTGATCCTGGTGGAGACCGTCGGCGTCGGCCAATCCGAGGTGACCGTGGCCAATATGGTCGACGTGTTCTGTTTCCTCACCCTGGCCCGCACCGGTGACCAGTTGCAGGGCATCAAGAAGGGTGTCCTGGAGCTGGCCGAGCTGGTCGCGGTGAACAAGGCCGACGGCAAGCACGAGATCGAGGCCAAGGCCGCCGCGCGCGAACTGGCGGGCGCCCTGCGCCTGATCCACCCGCACGACGCCCTCTGGCGGCCGCCGGTGCTCACCATGAGCGGCCTCGAAGGTGTCGGCCTCGACAAGTTCTGGGACACCGTCCTGGAACACCGCCGCGTCCTCACCGACGCGGGCGAGTTCGCCGAGAAGCGCCGCCGCCAGCAGGTCGACTGGACCTGGACCATGGTCCACGACCAGATCCTGCGCCGCCTCGCCGACAATCCGGCCGTGAAATCCGCACGCGCCCAAATCGAATCCGCCGTCCGCGACGGCACTCTCACCCCGGCGCTGGCCGCCGAGGAAATCCTGCGCGCTTTCGACGCCTGACAACTTTTCGCGACCCAGGGGTTGCGCGAAGTCTTGTCGGTGTGAATACTTAGGCATGTGCCTAAGTATTCGGGTGGTGAGTCGGACGGGGGACTGGACAGTGTCTTCCGGGCGCTGGCCGATCCGACGCGGCGGGCGATCGTCGAGCGGCTCGCTCGGGGTCCGGCCTCGGTGTCGGATCTCGCGGCGCCGTTCGAGGTCGCGCTGCCGACGATCGTGCAGCACCTGAAGGCGCTGGAGGCCGGGCGGATCGTCAGCTCGGCCAAGATCGGGCGCGTGCGGACCTATCAGCTGGCGCCGGGGGCCTTCGGGTCCGCGATCGACTGGCTGCGGCAGCAGCGACCACCGGCCGAGCGTCAGCTGGACCGGCTCACGGCACTACTCGTGGAATCAGCGAACAACGCAGAGGGAGAAGAACAATGAACAACACCGCTACCCGCTCCATCAACCACGCCCAGTTCACCATCGAGCGCGAGGTGCCCGTGGCGCCCGCGGTCGCATTCCAGGCGTTCGCCGACCCTGCCATCAAGAGCAAGTGGTTCGGCGGCGAGGAGGGCTGGGAGCTCACCGAGGCCTCCGTCGATTTCCGGGTCGGTGGCATCGAGGTCAACGAGGGTGTCTTCCAGGAGACGGTGACCTCGCGCTTCGTCGCCACCTACACCGACATCGTCGCCGACGAACGCCTCGTCTACACCTACGACATGTGGCTCGACGGCGCCCACATCTCCACCTCGGTCGCCACCTGGGAGTTCGAGCCGACCAGCACCGGCACCAAGCTCACCCTCGTCGAGTTCGGCGCCCACCTCGACGGCCACGACACCGGCGCCCAGCGCGAAGAGGGCACCCGCGAACTGGTCGCCGCCCTCGCCAAGTACCTCGAATCCGTCGCCTGATCACCCGTGCCCCATGTCCATCCGCATCGGGGCGGGCCGCTGCCCCGGCGCGAGGACCAGGAACTGGCCCATCATGCCCTGGTCCTCGTGATGCAGCAGGTGGCAGTGGTACATGTAGGGGAAGGTCGGGTCGGTGTGATCGGCGAAGTGCATGGCCAGGGTGTACGTGGCGCCCGGTGCCGTGTACACGGTGTCCTTCCAGCCGGAAAGCGCTGGGGGCGGCGGATTTCCGTCGATCGCGAGGATCTGGAACTGGACATCGTGGATGTGGAAGTTGTGCGGCCAGTTGTCCTCGTTGCGGACCGACCAGACCTCGGTGGTGTCGGCCGGGATCGTCAGATCGATGCGGTTCATGTCCATGCGGCGGTTGTTGATCATGAACCACCGCAAGGCGAAGGTCCGGGTCGGCGCGGTGCTCGCCGTGGCGAGCGGCCGGATCGGCACGAGCGCCGCGGGCACGGCCGCCGTGGGGCGCAGGGTGTCGGCGCCCCGGAGGGCCAGGATGTCGAAGGTGTCGTCGAAACCGAACTCGGCCGCCCGATCGATCCCCGCGCGGTCTTCGATCGGGAGCGACCGTAACGTGACGGTTTCACCCGCGCGGACGGTGACCACGATCTCCGCCCTTTCCCCGGGGCTGAGCTGGATTCGGGACAGCGCAACGGGTTCCGGGAGCAGGCCACCGTCGGTGGCGATCAGCTGAAACGTCCGGCCGTCGCCGAGCGCCAGGTGGTACAGGCGGCCCGACGATCCGTTGAGGACACGCAGTCGCACCCGCTCGGTGGTGACGTCGAGATGGGCACCGACGATGCCGTTGGTGACGATGGTGTCGCCCAGCAGGCCGACATCGGTCGCGTCGGATTCGTCGATGCCGCCGTCGGCGGTGAACCGGCGGTCCTGGATCACCAGCGGGATATCGTCCACGCCATAGGTTTTCGGCAGGTCCAGCGCATCGGCCGGATCGTCGTCGAGCAGGAAGAAGCCGGCCAGTCCGCGGTGGACGTGCTTCTCGGTCGCGCCGTGCGGATGCGGGTGGTACCAGAGCGTGGCCGCCTGCTGGGCCACTGTCCAGCTCGGCGTCCACACCGCCCCCGGCTCGATCATCTGATGCGGTCCGCCGTCGACCGCGGCCGGCACGTGCATCCCGTGCCAGTGCACCGACGTCGGTTCGGGCAGGTCGTTGGTCACCGTGACGCCGACCCGCTCACCGCGGCGGGCCCGCAGTGTCGGGCCGAGGACCGACCCGCTGTACCCCCAGGTCGCGGTGCGCGACCCGGGCAGCATCTCGGTGCTTCCGGCCTGGGCCCGGAGCGTGAACCGGCGCACACCATCGGCGCCGACGGTCGACGGCGCCTGCGGCGGGATCGGCAGCGGACGCGTGCCCGCCGGTGCCGCGGGGGAGGCCGTGCGGACCGAGCATCCGACGGCATAGGCGAGCGGGGTGAGGGCGAGCCCGGTGAGGAAGCCTCGGCGGGAGACCACGTGTCGTACTCCTTGTCTGTGCGGGTGCCTCCAGCTTCGATCGGGCCGGGCCCCGGCGACTCCGCCCCGGAGCCGGATCGCGGACGGTCGATTCCGGCCGCGCGGCTGTTGCGGACGCGCCGATCGCGTGCTACTCCCGACGCGTCGCCTACCGTGGGTGCGTGATCGACACCAGCGCACGCCGCACCCGGCGGCCGCTCCTGCGGTGGCTGCCGCTGGCGCTGATCCCGGTCCTGCTGCTGGCGAGCACCTATCCGGGCCAGTACCGGGTGCCGCCGCACTACTGGCTGCTCGCGATGACGGCCGGGGTGGTGTTCCTCGCGGGAACGCGATGGCCGCTGGCGGTCTCGCTGATCCTGTCGGCGCTGGCCGTGCCGATGCTGCGGACCCCGGCCTGGAGCGTGTCCGGACTGGTGCCGTACCTCGGCGCGGTCGCGCTGGTCGACGTGATCGCGCGTACGCATCGGCGCTCGACGGTGTGGGTGGCGACGGCGGGTTGGGCCGCCGCGGTGGTCCTCGGGCGCGTCGGCCTGCACGACACCTCGATCGGGCGGGCCTCGACCGTGGTCGAGGCGGTCGCCTACGTCGGCCTGCCGCTGCTGCTCGGGCTGTATCTGCGCGGCCAGCGCGATCTCGCGGACAATCTCCGGATGCGCGCGGCCGAGGCCGAGGCCCGTACCCGCCTCGACGAGCGCGCGGCCATGGCCAGGGAACTGCACGATGTGGTCGCCCACCACATGGCCTCGATCGTCCTGCGCGTCGCCGTCGCGGGCCGGGTGGTACGTGACGCCGATCCGCGGGTGGTCGCCGTCCTCGACGACGTGCGCGCCACCGCCGCCGACGCGCTCGCCGACATCCGCCGCTTCCTCGCCGCCCTCCGCGATCCCGCCCTCGGCACCGTGGCCCTGGTCGAGGCGGACGCGGTCGACGCCGAGATCACCGCGGCGCTGGTCCGCGCGCGGGCCGCCGGATTCACCATCGACGCCGAGATCGCCACCGACCTGGGCGCACTCGACGCGATGCGCAGGCTGACGCTGCTGCGGGTGGTGCAGGAATCGCTGACCAACATCATGAAACACGGGGATCGCGCGGTGCCCGTGCGGTTCCGGATCGACCGGCGCGCGGACGGCATCGACCTCGAGGTGATCAGCGGCCGTGCCGGGGGCACCGCGCCGCCGGGCCACGGCCTGGTCGGAATGCGGGAGCGCGCCGCACTGGCGGGCGGCACGCTCACCGCCGCGGCCGACGACCGGCACTGGATCGTACGGGCCTGGCTGCCCGACGTCGCGAAGGGAGCCGAACCGGCATGATCTCGGTACTGCTGGCGGACGATCAGCGCCTGGTGCGCGCGGGGCTGCGCATGCTCATCGAGGACACCACCGACCTCGCCGTCGTCGGCGAGGCGGCCGACGGCACGGCGGCCGTGCGCCTGTACGCCGAACTCGCGCCCGATCTGGTGGTGATGGACCTGCGCATGCCCGGCCTGGACGGCGTCGCGGCCACCCGGCAGATCATGGCCTCGTCGCCGGGTGCGAAAGTGCTGGTGCTCACCACCTTCGACGACGACGAGCACCTGTTCCCGGCGCTGGCCGCCGGTGCCGCCGGCTACTTCGTCAAGGACACCGACCCCGAGGTCCTGCTCGACGCCATCCGGCGCACGGTCGACGGTGACCTGGTGTTCTCGCCCGCGCTCCTGCGCCGCCTGGTCGACCGGGCACTCACCGCCAAGCCCGCGGTCGCCGTGCCGGAGCTGAGTCCGCGGGAACGCGAGGTCTTGCGTCTGGTCGGTGCCGGGTACGGCAATCAGGAGATCGCCGAACGGCTGCACCTCGGCGTGAGCACTGTCAAGACCCACCTCGCGAATCTGTTCGAGAAGACAGGCACCGACAACCGCGTCCGCTTGGCCGTCTACGCCGCCGAGCTCCCGGAGTATCTCAATGGTGAGATACATCATGATTAACTAACTCAATATTGAGATATATTCGTCCTGTCAGGCAGTCGGGTTGTCGCACAGGAGGATTGATCATGCGGATCGCGGTGTTCGGAGCCGGTGGCGCCGTCGGGAGCCGGGTCGTGGCCGAGGCCCTCGCCCGCGGACACGAGGTGACCGCGGTGGCCCGGCGGGCGGTGCCGATGCCCGCGGGAGTGCGGCTCCTGCTCGGCGACGCGTCCAGTGCCGAGCAGGTCGAGCGGCTCGCGGCCGGGCAGGATCTCGTCGTCGCCGCGACCCGGCCCGCGCCGGGCTCCGAGGCGGAGTTGCCGGTGGTCGCGGCGGCGATGCTGGCCGGGGTGGCGCGCGCCGGGGCGCGGCTGCTGGTCGTGGGTGGTGCGGCGACGCTGGTCGTCCCCGGCGTCGGGCTGCCGTTGCACGAAACCGCCGAATTCCCGGCGGAACTGGCGGCGATCGCCCAGGCCTGCGCCGAGCAGCTCGCGATCTGCCGCGCGGACGGCGTGGCGGACTGGACGTATCTGAGTCCGCCCGCGGACCTGGCGCCCGGCGTGCGCACCGGTGTCTACCGGATCGGCACCGACGAGCTGCTCGTCGACGCGGACGGCGCGTCGGTGATCTCGATGGAGGATTTCGCCGTCGCGCTGCTGGACGAGGCCGAGCGCCCGGCGCATCGGCAGGCCCGGTTCACCGTTGCTGCTTCATAATTCACCCCGGGTTCCGTTGTCTCTGGTGACGAATCGGTAAGAAGCCGGTAACGGCGCTGTGATCTTCCCCGATACTGAGTCGGACCGCACTGAGTGGTCGGTTTTCAGTAGGAGGTTCGATCGATGAGGTGCCGCAGCGCGCTCTCGGCGTTGGCGGCGGTGTTCCTCGCCGTCGGTGCGACGGTCGCCGGTGGCCCGTCGGCCATCGCGCAGGGCCCGGAATCCGGTGTCGCGGTGGCCCATCGGGCGGTGACGATCGATGGCTCCCGCGCCGAGGTGACCTCGGTCGACGGACGGCAGGTGACGGTCCGGATCTACTCGGCGGCGATGGCCCGCGAGGTGTCGGTGAAGGTGCAGCGCCCCGCCGACACCTCGGTGCCGCGGCCCGCGCTGTATCTGGTGAACGGCGCCGGTGGCGGCGAGGACACCGCGACCTGGGAACAGAACACCGACGTGGTGGACTTCCTGGCGGGCAAGGACGTCAATGTCGTGATGCCGGTGGGTGGCGCGTGGAGCTACTACACGGACTGGCGCAGTACGGATCCGCGTCTCGGCGTGAACAAGTGGCGCACCTTCTTCCTCGACGAACTGCCCGCCCTCGTCGACACGATGTTCGAGACGACCGGCCGCAATGCCATCGCCGCGAACTCGATGACGGTCACCTCCGTGCTGCAACTCGCCATCGCGAAACCGGGGCTGTTCCGCTCGGTCGCGGCCTACAGCGGTTGCGCGCAGATCAGCGATCCGGTCGGCAGGCAGTTCGTCAATGTCGTCGTCGGCACCGGGGGCGGGGACGCGTCGAACATGTACGGGCCGCCCGGTGATCCGGAATGGGTCGCCAACGACCCGGTCGTCAACGCCGAGGGGCTGCGCGGCACCAAGCTCTACATCTCCAACGGCAACGGCCTGCCCGGCGAACACGACAAGCTCGGCGACCCGCACCTGATCACCTGGGGTCCGGTCGGGCTGGCCAATCAGATCGTCGTCGGTGGCGTGATCGAGGCCGCGACCAGCTGGTGCACCGAGAACCTGCGGGAACGGCTGGCGGAGCTCGACATTCCCGCCACCTTCGACGTGGACACCCAGGGCACCCACTCGTGGGGCTACTGGCAGAAGGCGTTCAAGAACTCCTGGCCGCTGCTGGCCGAGGGGATGGAGATCCCCGCCTGATCAGCCCAGCTCGAACAGCGCGACCGCGTTGTCGTGGCACACCTTGCGCAGCCACTCCGGGCCCAGATCCAGGCGCTCCAGCGCCTGGACGGCCTCGGCGTACGGGTACGGGATATTGGGGAAGTCGCTGCCGAACAGGATCCGATCACCGAAGCGGCGCAGGCGTTCCCGCTCGCCGGGCGGGAACGGGGCGTCGCTCTCGCTGAAATCGGTCCACACCATGGTGGTGTCGAGGTACAGGCGCGGGTACCGCTCGGCCAGATCGAGGAACTCGCTGTACTCGGGGGTGCCCATGTGCGCGATGATCAGGCGCAGGTCCGGGAATCGCCGCAGCAGTTCGGCGATGGGCGCCGGTCCGGTGAATTCGCCGGGGGCCGGACCGGATCCGCAGTGGATGAGCACGGGCACGCCCGCCTCGGCGAGGATCGCCCACACCGGGTCCAGCAGCGGATCGAGCGGGGAGAACGCGCCGACCTGGATGTGCACCTTGAAGACCCGCGCGCCACAGTCGATCGCCGCGCGGACGTAGTCGGGGGCCGAGGGCTCCGGGTAGAACGTCGCGGTGTGCAGGCAGTCGGGCGTTCGGGCCGCGAAATCGGCGGTCCAGTCGTTGAGCCAGGCCGCCATCTGCGGCTTGTGCGGGTACACCAGCGAGGTGAACGCGCGGACGCCGAAGTCGCGCAGGGTCTTCAGCCGCACCTGCTCGTCGTCGCGATAGGTGATCGGCCACGTCCGCCCGGTCAGCGGGCCCGCCTGGTCGAAGTACGCCCACACCTTGCGCATCACCTGATCGGGCATGAAATGGGTGTGCACGTCGACGATCGCGGGCAGCCCGAGGCGGGCCCGGAAGTCGGCGAGGTAGGCGGCGGTATCGACGGTCACGAGGGCGGCTCCGGGTACAGGCGACGGGCCAGCGCGCCGACGCGGGTGACGAGACGTTCGAAGAAGACGGCGGGATCGGTGCCGATCACGATGTCGGCGTTGGGTTCCCGGCCCCACATGCCCGCCCAGTCGGCGACGGTGGTGGCGCGGGTCAGCGTGCCGGTCAGCTCGACATCGACGGTCGCGGGCCTGGTCGTCGCCAGGGCGGGGTCCAGCGCCACCGCGGCGGCGAAGGGATCGTGCATGTGCGCGAGGTAGCCCAGGTCGTAGCCGTCGTGGAAGTCGAAGTAGAAGCGCACCGCGTCGACCAGGTAGCGGATCACCGGATTGCTTGCCGCCGAGCGCCATTCGGTGGCGTCACCCGCCGCGACCCGCTCCGGCGGCGTGCTGTGCGCGGCCTCGGCCAAGCGCACCAGATGCTCGGGCCACATCTCGATCGACTCGGTGATGTCGAGCGCGCAGACGAGGGGCCGGCGGTCCGGCGGGGCGGCCGAGAACGCGTCGAAGACCTCTTTGGCGGCCTCGGGGTCGACGTGGATGTTCCACTCGTTGGTCGGCGTCGTGTTCCCGGGGTGGTTGAACGCCCCGCCCATGATGACCAGGCGGTCCAGGAGCCGGGGCAGCTCGGGCTCCATGCGCAGGGCCAGCGCCAGGTTGGTCAGCGGGCCGGTGCACAGGCCGATCGCGGTGCCGGGGTGCGCGCGGGCCAGCTCCACCCACATCCGCGCGGCGGAGCGGTCCGAGAGCGGCCGCGGCGAGGCGGGGAGTTCGGCGTAGCCAAGGCCCTGCGGGCCGTGGGTGTCCTCGGTGGTGCGCAGCGGCACGACCAGCGGTCCGTTCGCGCCCGCCGCGACCTCGACGGTGCCGGCGCGGGCGAGATCGAGCAGCGCCAGGGTGTTCGCGGCGACCTGGGCGGTCGGCACGTTTCCCGCGGTCGCGGCGATCCCGAGGAGTTCGGCCTCGGGGGAGGCCAGCAGATACAGCAGCGCCAGCGAATCGTCGATTCCGGTATCGACATCGAGGATGATCTTGCGCGCCACAGGTCGAGGGTAACCGCGGGCGTTTCGCGTTCCGCTGCCGCCCGTGCCGTTCGCCGCTGGTCATGGCGGTTTCGCCCGGTGGGAAGACGCATCCGGCACCCCGAATGTGACGTCGGCGGGGGCGAAAGAGCTGTGACGGCGGCGGTTTCGGTTAGTCTCGCTGGGAGATTGCGGACCGATAGCTCATAAAACCGGCGAGGGTAGGTGCATCTTGAAGGCGACGACCGCTGCGAAATTGGCAGAGTTGCGGAAGAATCTGGCAGCCGCGCAGGAGCCTGCGGGGGACGTGGGGGTCGCCAAACGGGCCGCCAAGGGGATACCCAGTCCGCGCGAGCGGATCGGCATGCTGCTGGACACGGGCAGTTTCGTCGAGATCGGGGCGCTGGTGAAGCAGCCCGGCGTGGCGAACAGCCTCTACGGTGACGGCGTGGTGACCGGGCACGGCACGGTCGACGGTCGCCCGGTGGTGGTGATCGCCCACGATCAATCGGTGTTCGGCGGTTCGGTCGGGGAGATGTTCGGCCGCAAGGTCGCCAAGGCGATGGACCTCGCGGCCGAGATCGGCTGCCCGTTCGTGGCGATCAACGACTCCGGCGGGGCGCGCGTGCAGGACGCGGTCACCTCGCTGGCCTGGTACGCCGCCATGAGCAGGCGGCAGCTGAACCTGTCGGGCGTGGTGCCGCAGGTGTCGATCATGCTGGGCAAGTGCGCGGCGGGCGCGGTCTACGCCCCGATCAACACCGACGTGGTGATCGCGACCGAGAACGCCTACATGTTCGTCACCGGACCGGAGATCATCCGCGAGACCACCGGCGAGGAGGTGACCCTCGAGGAACTCGGCGGCGCCTACAACCAGGCGCAGAACGGGACCATCCACCATGTCGCGGTCGACGAGCGGGCCGCGTTCGACTGGGCCCGAGCCTATCTGGGCTTCATGCCGTCGAACTGCTTCGAGCACGCCCCGGTGGTCAACCCGGCGCTCGAGCCGGAGATCACCGACACCGACCGGGAACTCGACACCCTGATCCCCGACTCCGACCGCGCCGGCTACGACATGTACGACGTGCTGCTGCGGATCTTCGACGACGGCGAGTTCCACGAGGTCGGGGCCAGTGCCGCGCGCAACATGATCACCGGCTTCGCCCGGGTCGACGGCCGCAGCGTCGGTGTCGTGGCCAACCAGCCGCAGGTGTTCAGCGGGGCGATCGATGCCCGATGCTCGGACAAGGCGGCGCATTTCATCCGGCTCTGCGACGCGTTCGGGCTGCCGCTGATCTTCGTCGTCGACACGCCCGGGGTGCTGCCCGGCGTCGAGGAGGAGAAGATCGGCGTCATCAAGCGGGGCGGCCGGTTCTTCTACGCGGTGGTCGAGGCGACCGTGCCGATCGTGACCGTGGTCGTGCGCAAGGCCTACGGCGGCGGCTACGCGGTGATGGGGTGCAAGCAGCTCGGCGCCGATGTGAATCTGGCCTGGCCGACCGCGCGGATCGCGGTCATGGGCGCCGAGGCCGCGATCGGGCTCACCCAGCGACGGCAGCTCGCCGCCGTGCCCGAGGCCGAGCGCGACGGCGTCCGGCAGCAGATGGTCGACTTCTACAACACCGCGGTCGCCACACCCTGGATCGCCGCCGAACGCGGCTACATCGACGCGGTGATCGAGCCGTCGACCACCCGGCTGGAGATCCGCAAGGCCCTGCATCTGCTGCGGGACAAGCACGTCGAGCAGCGACCGCGCAAGCATCTGCTGATCCCGCTGTGAGCCCGGCACCCGCGTCGCCGCGCGGCCGGGCGGCGCGGATCAGTAGGTCGGCAGGGCGAACTCCTCGGTGTGGCCGAAGAAGATCTTCTTGGTGATCGGCCGCATCGGACGCGACATCATGATCCGCACATTGGTCTTGGCCAGGCGCGTCATCAGCGGGGTCTTGGGGAGCATCATCGCGATGCCGCCGCCGGGGATCTCCTTGGCCTTGGCCAGGAACGGCGTGATCTTGTCCTGGTAGCGCTGCTGCGCGCCGGCCGGATCGTCCGGGGTGGCGGCGATCTCGGCGGCGAGCACGTAGGCGCCGACGATGGCCATGGCGGTGCCCATGCCGGTCATGGGGGAGCCGCAGTAGCCGGCGTCGCCGACGAGGGTGACCCGGCCGACGGACAGCTCGGGCACGTCCACCCGGGCGAGCTCGTCGAAGTAGAAGTCGGTCGTGGTCTCCATCGCGGCGAGCACCGCGGGGGCGTGCCAGCCCGCGTCACCGATCATCCGGCGGATGAGCGCGCGCTGGGCGTCACCGTCGCGGCGCAGGGTCGGGTCGACCTCGGTGCGCAGGGTGATGATCGCCTTCGCGGTGGCCGGGTCGCCGTCGGGCCGGATGCCGAGCATGGCGCCGGGCACCAGGCGCATGCCGAACCAGCCGGGCTCCACATCGGCCGGGGACGGCATGGTGAAGAACGCGCCGTAGCCGCCGAGGTTGGTGCTGAACTGCTCCTCCGGGCCGAAGACCAGCCGCCGGGTCGCCGAGTGCACGCCGTCGGCGCCGATCACCAGGTCGAAGCGCTCGGTGGTGCCGGAGGCGAAGGTGACCGTGACGCCGGTGTCGTCTTGGTCGATCTGTTCGATCCACTCGCCGTAGCGGTAGTCCAGCTCGCCGGTGTCGACGGTGGCGACGGCCTCGAGCAGGACGTTGTTCAGATCGCCGCGGGTGATCTCGATTTCGGCGACGGCGCCCTGACCGTCGAAGTCCTCCATCGCCATCCTGGCGTAGATCTTGCCGTCGCCGTCGATGTAGGACATGCCGCGCTCGTCGAGCTGGTACTTCGCGATGCCCGCCATCAGGCCCATCTTCTCGGCGGCTTCCTTGCTCGGTCCGCGCAGGTCGACCGCCTGGCCGCCGGGGCGGGGGACCGCGGCCCGCTCGACCACCGTCGTGCGAATGCCGTTGCGCAGCAACTGGAGTGCGACCGCGTTGCCCGCGATACCGCCGCCGGAGACCAGAACGTGCAGGGGGCTGGTGGTGGTCATGGTGTTTCCCGTCTGGAGAAGAACGAATGTCTTAGACATATGTCTAACACAGGCCTGGCACGAATGTCTAGCACAAATGTCTAAGACGATCCGGTACGCTCGTGAGCATGGGAAACAGGGAAGACCTACTGGCCGGGGCGCGAAAGGTGATCTTGGAGCGCGGCGTGGCGAAGGCGACCGCCCGTGATATCGCCACGGCGGCGGGGGTGAGCCTGGCCGCGATCGGCTACCACTTCGGGTCCAAGGACCGCCTCGTCACCGAGGCGCTGGCCGAGGCGCTCGGCAACGCGATCGGCGATGCGATGGAGGCGCTGATCGCCGACGGCGCGGGCTCGGCGCCGCTGGCCGGGTTCGCCGGGCTGTGGAACGCGATGCCCGGGGTGTTCGCGGACAACCACGAGGCGATGCTGGCCAGCCTGGAGAACATCGTGCGTATCGTGCGCTCCGACGAGGCGCGCGCGCAGCTCGGTGACCAGCTGACCCGCGCGGTCACCGACATCGGGGACAACGTGCGGGCCGCGCATCCCGAACTCGACGCGGCCCAGGCCGACGCCATCGGGCGCCTGTATTTCGCCCTGGTGCAGGGGCTGGGCGTGCTGTGGCTGCTGAAGCCGGGCGAGGCGGTCGCCGACGGCGACCAGCTCGCGACCGCCATCCGGGCGCTGGCGGGGAAATGAGTGTCGTCGGTCAGCCGCGGCGCAGGCGGTCCGGCGTGTCGAGCCAGAACGGCTGGGCCGAGCCGTACGGCGGTGCGGGCCAGCGGTAGTCGTCGTAGTCGGCGAAAGCCGGTGCGGCCGTGACGATATCGCCGTGCGACGTGGTCGCGGCGGGATCGGGCGGTGCCGGTGCGGGGTGGTCCGGGCTGCGGTCGCCTGCCTGGAGCCAGGCCGCGGTGCGGGCCAGCGAGACCCGCACCGTACGGCCCACGCCGTCGGTGGTGCGGGCCCGCAGCGCGTCCATGACGCCTGCGGCGAGGAGGTAGCCCGAGCCGTGATCGAGTGCCTGGGCGGGCAGCGCGCCGGGGCGATCCGGACCGCCTTCGAGCAGGGAGATACCCGACGCCGCCTGGACGATGCTGTCGAAGCCGCGTCGCCCGCCCCACGGTCCGGTCGTGCCCCACGCCGAGACGGACGCCTCGATCAGACCGGGCCGGGCTGCCGCCCGCACACCGGCGGCGGCCAGCGCTCCCGGCCGGTAGCCGGTCACCAGGACATCGGCGGCGGCCAGCAGTTCGGCGAAGGTCGCGAGGTCGGTGCGCAGGTCGAGCAGCGTCGAGCGTTTGCCCTGGCAGGTGTCGGCGAACTGCCAGTCGATCTCGGGCAGGTGCGGTGGGTCGACGCGGAGGACGTCGGCGCCGAGCAGGGCCAGGGTCCTGCTGGCGACCGGGCCCGCGAGGACCCGGGTGAGGTCGAGGACGCGGATGTCGGCCAGCGGTCGTTCGACGGTCGGGGCGGCGGGGCGTGGCGGGTCCGCGGGCACACGGTCGCCCCGCGGGTCGACCGTGACCAGCGGGCCGGTCGCGGCGGCCCGGCCTTGCGGGCTGGTCGACCACTCGGCCTCGGTGCGGACCCGCACCGCGATGGCGCCCACCGTGGCGGCGGCGTCCTCGATCTCGGCGCCCTTCAGTGTGGCGAATCCGGCCGTGAGCCGGGTGAGGTCGGTGCCGGCGGGCAGCTCGAGCGCCTGGAGCAGCCGTGCGCGATGGTGCGGGTAGTTGGCGTGGGTGCGGACCCAGCCGTCGGCGCTGCGGAAGAACCCCGACAGCTCGGCGAAGATCGACGGCGCCGCCCCGGCCCGGCGGAACAGCCGTTCGCTCGCGAAAGCCGCGGCGATGCGGGCCGGGTCGAGTCGCGTCGGCCGGGTGGCCAGGCCCAGCGCCGCGCGGTACCGATTCGCCGAGCCTGCCGCCGCGGCCACCGATCCCGCGGCCAGCGCCCACACCGGTAGCGTGGCTGCCAGCCGGGCACCGGGCGACGGCTCGCCGTCGAGTGCCGACGGCTCGAGTCCGAGCCCGGTCTCATAGGCGTGCACGAGGTGCTGCGCGGTGGTCACACCGCTCAGCCTAGCGACGAGGATGTCAGGCGAGGAGCGTGATGTGGGCGTGAATACAGCGGCGACGGAATGGATTCGGGTGCTGCGGGCCGATCCGGTGGCCCGGCGGCGGCTGGTCTGCTTCCCGCCCGGTGGGGGATCGGCCACCGCCTATCGTGCGCTGGCCCAGCACATCGGGCCCGGCGCCGAGGTGACGGCCGTGCAGTACCCCGGCCGCCAGGATCGGCTCGGCGACGCGGTGATCACCGAGCTGCACGCGCTCGCCGACCGCATCACCGAGGACGTCGCCCGCCGCCCCGGTCCGCCGCGGGTGCTGTTCGGGCACAGCATGGGCGCGACGGTCGCCTACGAGACGGCGCGCAGGCTGGCCGCCGCGGGCGAACCGCCGGCGGCGCTGATCGTGTCCGGCCGTCCCGCACCGGATGTCGTCGAGACCGGGCGACTGCACCGCGGCTCCGACGCGGCCCTCATCGACGACCTCGAGCGCCTCGCCGCCGACCCGGCCCCGGTGCGGCTGTTGCGCACCGAACCCGGCCTGGCCGAGCTGGTGCTGCCCGCGGTGCGCGCCGACTACCAGGCGGTCGAGACCTACCGCCACGCGCCGGGCCCCGCGTTGACCTGCCCGGTCGTCGCGCTGGTCAGCACCGAGGACCCGACCACCACGGTCGAGCAGGCCGAGGGGTGGCGCACGGTCACCGAGGGGTCGTTCGCGCTGCGGACCTTCCCCGGCGGGCACTTCTACCTCGACGAGCAGCCCGCCGCGGTGGCGCAGGAGATCACACGGCACCTGAGCTGAGGCCGCGGTGGCGCAGCTGGAGGCGCACATAGCCCGCCCACGACACCAGCACCGCCACCGCGGCCGCCAGCCGCACCAGCCCGAGCGCGCTGTCGGGGTAGATCACGCCGGTCAGATAGTGGTCGATGAACCCGGCCTGCGGCAGCCGGGCCACCCCGGCCTGGGTGCGCGCCCAGTTCTCGGCGTAGGTCAGCGGGCAGTCGAAGCCGATCAGAATGGTGCCGAACCCCCACGATGCCGCCAGCAGATGCAGCCCGATGGTGCGCGGCCATCGCCACGCGAGGAAACCGCCGGCGACCACGTACGCGATGAACGCGACGTGGGTGACGGCGATCAGATCGGCCAACACCCGGAACGGCACATATTCAGATTAGGCGGCCGTCCGCCGATCGGAATCATGATCAACATTCCGGTTCGGCATCGCTTGGTTCGTGTTACCAGGAGGACGGTTGGTAATCCTTGAGGAAGCAGCCGTAGAGGTCGACGCCGTTCTCGCCCTGCACGATCGGGTCGTACACGCGGGCGGCGCCGTCGACCAGGTCCAGCGGTGCGTGGAAGCCCTCCTCGGCCAGCCGCACCTTGGTGTAGTGCGGGCGCTCGTCGGTGATCCAGCCCGTGTCGACCGCGGTCATCAGGATCGAGTCGGCCTCGAACATCTCCAGCGCGCTGGTGCGGGTCAGCATGTTCAGCGCGGCCTTGGCCATGTTCGTGTGCGGATGGCCCGGGCCCTTGTAGCCGCGGCTGAACTGGCCCTCCATCGCCGAGACGTTGACGACGTACTTGCGCCGCCCCGCCGCCGCGGCCATCACCGGCCGCAACCGCGACACCAGGATGAACGGCGCGACGGAGTTGCACAGCTGCACCTCGAGCAGCTCGGTGGCGTCCACCTCGGCGACCGTCTGCACCCAGCTGTTGGTGTGCGCGAGGTCGGGCACCAGCCCACCGGCATCGATCGCCACGCCCGCCGCGATCCGTTCCGGCGTCGCCGAGCCGGCGACCAGCGCCAGCTCGGCGACATCGGCGGCCGACAGCGACGGCGTCAGCGAGGCGGTGAGCGCGGTCGGATGCGCCTGCATGGTCTTGCCGAAGGTGACCATCTCTGGCAGCACGCCCGCGGGCAGCGGGGCGGTCTCGGCGTCGACCAGGGCGCTGTAGGCGCCCACCGAACGGCGCACGGTCTGCGCGGCGTTGTTGATCAGGATGTCGAGCGGGCCCTGCGCGGCGACGTCGTCGGCCAGCGCGACGACCTGGGCCGGGTCGCGCAGGTCGATGCCGACGATGCGCAGCCGGTGCAGCCAGTCGGCGCTGTCCTCCATGGCGGCGAAGCGGCGGATGGCGTCGTTGGGGAACCGGGTGGTGATGGTGGTGTGCGCGCCGTCGCGCAGCAGCCGCAGCGCGATGTACATGCCGATCTTGGCGCGGCCGCCGGTGAGCAGGGCGCGCTTGCCGGTCAGGTCGGTGCGGGCGTCGCGCTTGGCGTGGCTCGCCGCGGCGCAGTCGGGGCACAGCTGGTGGTAGAACGCGTCGACCTGGGTGTAGCGCTGCTTGCAGATGTAGCAGGGCCGCGGCTTGAGCAGCGTGCCCGCGCTCGCGCCGGTGGTGGCCGAACTGATCTGGATGCCCGCGGTCTCGTCGTCGATGCGCTGCGGCGAGCCGGTGGCGGTGGCCGCGATGACCGCGCGATCGGCCGAGGCGACCTGCTCCCTGGCCTCGATGCGCCGCCGCTGCTTGAGCTTCTTGAACATGTGCCCCACCGCGCGCTGGACGGCGATCGAATCGGGATGTTCCTTTTCCAGCTGCCCGGCCTGTTCGAGCACCCGCAGACAGGTCGCCAACTCGTCCGGATCGATCATGTTCGCGGTCATCGGGGAGTGCGGCATTCCTTCGTGCGGGAGCGGGGGACGACACTCATTGTCGCATTGGCCGCTCGACGGACCCGCTGGGTATCGTGGTGCACCGTCACCGCAACAGCGCGGCGACCCTAGAACCCGACGGAGCAGCCCGATTTCCCCGCTCGACACCGATACCGCAGACGCGCCGCGCAGGCGCAGGCTCGAACCCGACGAGCGACGCGCGCAGATCCTGGCCTGTGCCATCGACATGTTCGGCGAGCGGCCCTACGCGGCGGTGTCCACCGCGGAACTCGCGCAACGCGCCGGTGTCGCCCGCGGGCTGATCAACCACTACTTCGGCAACAAACGTGACCTGTACCTGGCCGTCGTGCGCCGCATGGTGACCTTGCCGCGGCTGGAGAAGGTGTCCATTCCCGACGGCACCCAGGTCGAGCGGGTCGCCGCGATCGTCAGCTGGCTGCTCGACACCATCGCCGAGCACGGCACGACCTGGGTGAAGGTCACCAGTCACGAGGGCGTCGGTGACGACCCCGAGGTGCAGCAGATTCTCGACCAGGCCGACGACGCGGCCGCCGAGCGGATGCTGGTGATGATGGGCCGTTCCGATCTGGCAGGCAGTGCGACATCGCGCGCACTGGTGCTCGCCTACGCCGGACTGGTGAAGGTGGCGGGCAGGGAGTGGATCACCCGCGGCACGCTCACCCGCGACCAGGTGCACCGGCTGCTCGTCGACACCCTGCTCACGGTGATCACCCAGACCATCCCGAGCGTGGAACCGCGACCGGGCGTGCCCGGCTAGGACGTCAGCCTGCGCTGGCCGGGGTTCGGCAGCGGGATGTCGCGGGCGCTGTAGCGCTGCGGGCCCACATGACCCGGCGCGTGCCCGCTGCGGCCGTAGGCGAGTTCGATCTGCTGTTCCCTGCGGTGTTCGAACAGCAGGGCGCCCAGGCCGCCGACGAGGAATATCGCCGTGGCCACCCCGGCGACCACCGCCCAGCCGTAATGCTCCGTCCCCGCCGCCACCAGTGTGCAGGCGAGGCCGACGACGCCGATCGCGCACGCGATGATGCCGGGAACGTTGTAATCGTCGGCGAGCAGATCGCCGGCCTGGGCATGCCAGGGCTGCTTGTCTGCCGGAGTGGTGCTGCCGGGCATAGGGTCCTCCTCGCGGGCCGATGCTGCGCGCTGTGGTTCACCTCATGACCAGCATGGACCCGTCGATGGTGGGGAGGCAAAGGTGTTTGCCGGTTCGTTACCCGTGTCCATGCCCCTGGATTCGAGGGCGAACCGCAGGTACACGCATTTGTCGTTTGCGCTGACCGACCGCCCCGGAGTCCCTATTCTCGTCGCGTAACCCGGCGCCGCAAGTGGTTCGATTCCGCGCCGGGGGGATCGAGAGGGACCCGGGGTTGATGGCACGGTACGACGAATGGGACGACGACCCCGAGGAGGAAGCCGACGATCGGCGCTGGAACGGCCAGCGCTGGCCGCACGCGACCCAGGAAGAGGGTGCGGTGGGCGGCGCACGCGCCGACCAACCGCGGGTGAACCCGTACGCGATGGTCGCGCTCGCCGCCGCGCTGGTGCTGCTGTTCCCGATCGCGATCGTGTTCGGTCTGCTCGCGTTCGGGCATCCGCGGGGGCGGGGGATCGCGGTGTTCGCGCTGCTGCTCGGCATCGCCGAGGTGGCCGCCCTGGCCACGGTGGGACTGGTGATGTTCGGCGGGCTGGACGTCGAGGTGCCGACGCTGGCCAAGGAGACGACGGTGACCTCGGTGTCGACCACGGTGCCGTCGCAGGGCGCGCCGACGGCCACCGCGACCGGGACCGTCCCGGTGCTGGGCACCGTCGTCGAGAAGGGCACGCCGTGCTCGGCGGACCGGGCCGGGCTGCTCGGCGTCGCGGCCGACGGCGCGACCCTGCTGTGCCTGCGCGCCGACGGCGCCTACACCTGGTCGGGCCCGTTCCGGGTGTCCGGGTCGTATTACACCGAGGGCACGCGCTGCGATCCCACGGTCGACAAGTCGGGGCGCACCTCCGACAACCACGCCCTGGTGTGCGAGGGCAAGGCGGGGGCGGGCACCTGGGTGCCCTGGACCGAATAGGTCCTCAGTCGGCCTTCTTGGCCCGGCTCGGCTGCACCCGCGGTGGCTCGTTCGGCATCTTCGGGTACTGCGGCGGCCACGGCGCGTCCATCAGGCCCGCCGCCATATCGCGCTCCGACATGGCCAGCAGCGGTTCGATCGACTGGGGCGCGCGGTCGGCCCACGGGTCGCCGAACTCGGCCAGCCGGGCGGGAACGGTGGCGAGGGTGAGCTCGTCGGGGACGACGGTGTCGAGATCGGCCCAGGCGATCGGTGTCGACACCTGACCGCCCACCTTCGGCCGCACCGACCACGCGCCGAACACGGTCTTGTGCGGTGCGTTCTGGTTGAAGTCGACGAACACCCGCGACCCGCGCTCCTCCTTCCACCAGTGCGCGGTGATCTCCTCGGGATGGCGGCGCTCCAGCTCCCTGGCCAGCGCGACGGCGGCCGCGCGCACCTCGTAGCCGTCCCACCGGGGTTCGAGCACGGCGTAGATGTGCAGTCCGCGTGAGCCGGAGGTCTTGATCCAGCTCTCGATGCCCAGTTCGGTCAGCAGGTCCCTGGTGCGCACCGCGGCCCGGCGCAGATCGTCGAAACCGATCCCGGGCGAGGGATCGAGGTCGATCCGCAGTTCGTCGGCGATCCGCAGGTCGGGCACGTGATTGGGCCAGACGTGGAAGCCGAGGCAGCCCTGGTTCACCGCCCACAGGACGTGGGCGAGGTCGTGCGCGACGAGGGCGTCGCTGGTGGTGCCGTTCGGTGTCGACACCTCGACGGTCCGCAACCAGTCCGGCGCCGACTTCGGCACCCGCTTCTGGAACCACGACTTGCCGGACGCGCCGTCGGGATAGCGCTCGAGCAGCAGCGGCCTGCCGCCGATGACGCCCAGCAGCGGCTCGGCCACGGCCTGGTAGTAGCGGACCAGGTCGAGCTTGGTGTCGCCGCGTTTGCTGAAGTAGACCTTGTCCGGATTGCTGATCGACAGCGCGCGCCCGTCGACCTCGAGCTCCACCGCGGCGCTCATCGCGCACCGCCGAAGATCGCGTCGAGCTCGGCCGGGGCGACCTCGTCGAGCTGGGCGTAGGTGCACGAGTCCGGGGTCCGGTCGGCGCGGAAGCGGACCAGCCGTCCGCCGTGCCGGAACCGTCCCGATTGCACGTGCTCGTAGCGGACCTCGGCGACCAGTTCCGGCCGCAGCGGTTCCCAGGACAGATCCTTGCCGCCGGTCCATCGGCTCACCCCGCCCGGCATCTTGCCGTCGGCGGTGGCCTGGGCGGCCGCGTCGGCCCAGGTGCGCCACGGGTGGTCGTCGAGCGCGTTCTCCCGCAGCGGTGCCAGCTCGCCGAGCAGTTCGCGGCGCCGGGCCGCGGTGAAACTGGACGCGACTCCGACATGATGCAGGTTCCGGTCGTCGTCGAAGAGGCCGAGCAGCAGCGAGCCGACCCCCTCGCCGTCCTTGTGCATCCGGTAGCCCGCGACCACACAGTCGGCGGTGCGTTCGTGCTTGATCTTGAGCATCACGCGTTTGTCCTGCAGATAGGCCAGGTCGTCGGCCTTGGCCATCACGCCGTCGAAACCCGCGCCCTCGAACCGGGTGAACCAGTCCTGAGCGACATCGGGATCCTGGGTGATCGGGGTCAGGTGGATGCGGCCCGGCGCGGCCTCGAGCAGCGATTCCAGCGCGCGCCTGCGCTCGGTGAACGGTTCGGCGGTCAGATCGCGATCGTCGAGGGCGAGCAGATCGAAGGCGACGAAGCTGGCCGGTGTCTCGGCGGCCAGCTTGTTCACCCGCGACGCGGCCGGATGCAGCCGCTGCTGCAGCGTGTCGAAATCCAGGCCCTGATCGGTCACGACCACGATCTCCCCGTCCACCACACAGCGCTGCGGCAGCGCGGCTTTCAGCAGTTCGGCCAGTTCGGGGAAGTACCGGGTGAGCGGGCGGTCGTTGCGGGAACCGAGCTCGATCTCGTCACCGTCGCGGAACACGATGCAGCGGAACCCGTCCCATTTGGGTTCGTAGCTGAGCCCGGGCTCCCGGGGTAACGACGGGGTCGACTTGGCCAGCATGGGGCGCACTGGCGGCATCACCGGTAGATCCATCCGATCCTCCTCGCGGGTGGGTTCACCCGTGTCGACGGCGCGAGCGTGCCCGATTCATCGGTGCGGGTTCGATCGTAGGTCGGCCCACCGACACCGGCGCGGACATCGCGCGCGGTGGTGTCACGCTCAGCTGTCGACGTGCACGTGCGGCCGCCGCGCCGGGTCCGGCTCGGCCCGCCGGATGATCTCCCTGGTCACCGGCGCGACCTCGCCTTCACCGACGAACAGGAACTTCAGCAGGTTGACCAGCGGATTGCCTTCGGTCCATTCGAAGTACACGTGCGGTTCGAGCCCGGTGCGATCGCGGATCGCGAACAGGATCGCCGCGATCGAGTTGGGCACCGCGGTGGCCTGCACGCTCAGGACGTGGTGGCGCCCGACCTCGATCGCGGTCACCCGCAGATCGGTACTGAACTCCGAGGCGTCGCCGACGATCACCTCGAGGAACAGGATCGAGTCGGCGTCCGGGATGTGGCTCTCGCGCCGCTGGTCGGCTTCCTTCTCGTCGTACTCCGCGGGCGCGCGCTGATCGATGGCGTGGGTGACGATCCGGATGACGCCCGTCGCGGCGGCCCCGTCGATCAGCGCGGCCGCCGCGTCGTCGAAGCTCACCTCGATGGCCCGCAGCTCGAACGCGCGGTGCGCCCGCGAGGCCAGCGACACCACGATGATCGCGAGGATGAACAGCGAGGCCAGGTGCACGCCCTCGGGCCGTTCGAACACATTGGCGATGGTGGTGTAGACGAACACAACGCTGACCACCCCGAAGCCGATCACCTTGCGCCGCTCGCCCTTTCGATGGGCCGAGAGCGTCACCGCGATCGCGGCCGAGGTGATGAGCACCAGCACGCCGGTGGCGTAGGCCGCGCCTTGGGCGTCGACATCGGCGTCGAAGTACCAGGTGATCCCGAAGGCCACCGCCGCGAACACCAGCACCAGCGGCCGCACCGCCCGCGCCCACTCCGGCGCCATGCCGTAGCGGGGCAGATACCGGGGCACCAGATTGAGCAGCCCGGCCAGCGCCGACGCGCCGGCGAACCAGAGGATCGCGATGGTGGCGATGTCGTAGACGGTGCCGAAGCCGTTGCCGAGGTACTCGTGGGCCAGGTACGCCAGCGCTCGCCCGTTCGCCTGGCCGCCGGGCTCGAACTCCTGCTCCGGGATCAGCACGACCGTGATGAAACTCGACACCAGCAGGAACGCGCTCATGATCAGCGCGGCGGTGGTGAGGAGTTTGCGCGCGCCGATGATCCGCCCGCGCGGGTACTCGGGGGTGTCGCCGGGTTCGCCCTTGATCAGCGGCATCACCGCCACGCCGGTCTCGAATCCGGACAGGCCGAGCGCGAGTTTGGGGAAGACCAGCAGCGAGACCGCGATCATCATCCAGACGCTGCCGTGCTCGGTGGTCATCGCGTGGGTCCAGTCGATCACCCGGTGCTCGCTGGTGAACACGTGCCACAGCCCGACCGCGCCGACGATCGCGTTGAGCGACAGATACACCCCGACCAGGCCGACGGCGATCCCGATGGCCTCACCGAAACCCCTGAGGAACACCGCGGCCAGCAGCCCGAGCAGGATCAGCGTGATGATCAGGCGCGAGTCCTGCCAGGCGGCGGGGGCGAACGGATTCTCGATGATGTGCGCGGCGCCGTCGGCGGCCGAGAGCGTCATGGTGATGACGAAGTCGGTGCACGCGAACCCGAGCAGCACCAGGATGAACAGCTTGCCCGACCAGCGCGGCAGGATGTCGGTGAACATCGCCAACGACCCACCGCCGTCCGGGCTTTCGCGCGCGACCCGGCGATACACCGGCAACGCGCCGAACAGGGTGAGCGAGACCAGCACCAGCGTGGCCAGCGGGGAGAGCGCGCCCGCGGCGATGGCCGCGATGCCCGGTTGATAGCCGAGGGTGGAGAAGTAGTCGACGCCGGTCAGGCACATCACCCGCCACCACGACCGCTGATGCGGTTCGGCGTGCGCGACCGCGCGCATCGGTCCGGAATGCTGGGCGTGCTTCGGGTCCGCCACGCCGTCGAGCAACCAGGCGGTGAAGCGTGACTGATCGGTGGTCGTCGTCACCGTGACTCCCTGGGCGGTCGGTCCAGCAGCACCGCAGCTACCGGATCAGTCGGGAGTCTAGGTGGCCCGGCGGCGGTGACCGCGCAGGCGCGAGGTCAGCTGTCGAGCCAGCCGTGCTCGTCGGCGAAGGCGGTGAACCGCTCGCGAATGGTGATGATCTCGGCCGCGGTGAGCGCGGGGGAGGCTTCCAGCAGCAGTTCGGTGATCTGTCGGCGCAGGTCCTCGGCGCCGAGGCGGTCGCCGCCCGCGCGCTCCTTGCGCGACTTCGGCGCGGGCGCGGTGTGCCCCGCGGCGGTCAGGTTGATCGCCTTCGGGCCGCGATCGCCTTCGGTCACATCGAATTCGAAGAGTCTGCCCTGGCGCAATTCGTCCTCGTCGAGGCCGATGTCGTTGACGTGGACGAAGACATCGGGCCCGCCGTCGTCGGGCCGGATGAACCCGAATCCCCGTGACCCGTCGAACGACACCAATTTCCCGATGGACACCGACCAGCTCCTCGCTCCGCTTCCCGACGCCACTGTAACGCGGCTTTTGGGCGTTTTTCCGGGAAAGCGGACAGACAGCGACATCGCGGGGCCGCGGTCCGGTCGGCCCGACCGGACGTGGTCACAATCCGGTAACTGTTAGTTCACATCCGCTCGTTAGCGTTCCGAATCTGTTGGTACGTGCGTGGAGGTTGTCGCGAGTGTTCGACCCCGGTCGGGGAATCAGGTCGGGGGGCCACGAGGACGGTCGCGGCGTGCTGACGGCGCCGCGGGACGGGTCGGCGGCGGTGTGTTTCCGGCCGCCGGTACCGCCGGTCGTCCTGCTCGGGCCGCAGCCGCGTCCGGCGTATGTGCCGCTGGCGCCCGCCCAGGAGCGCATGTGGCACGCCGCCCGGCTCGGCCGCTCCGCGGACTGGAATGTCGCGCGGGCGCTGCGGCTGCGCGGTGCCGACGTGGACCGGGCCGCGCTGCGGTCGGCGCTGGAATGCCTTGTCGCCCGGCACGAACCGCTGCGCACGATCTATCCGGTGACCGAGTACGGCCCGGCCCAGCAGGTCGTCGACCCGGCGGATCTGCACCTCGACATCGCCGAATGCGCCGTCCCCGAGGCGGAACTCCCGGCGGCCGTCGCCGCGCTGTCGGCGCGGGCCTTCGATCTCACCCGCGAGCCGCCGGTGCGGGCGCGGGTGTTCGTCGTCGGTCCCGACGACGTCGTGCTGGCCCTGGTCGTGCACCACATCTCGGTCGACGGCCGCTCGCTGGGCCCGCTGATCCGGGACCTGGTCACCGCGTATCTCGCCTGCCGCGGCGGTACCGCGCCCGAGTGGTCGCCGCTGCCGGTCAGCTACACCGACTACACCCTGTGGAAGCACGCCCAGCTCGGTGAGTTCACCGACGAGTGGAGCCGCGCGACCCATCAGCTGCGCTACTGGGCCAACGCGCTGGCCGGCCGGCCGGCCCTGCTGGATCTGCCCGCGCGCGAACCCCAGTCGCCACCGGTCGACCCGGTCGCCGGTGCGCTGCTGCCGATCTCGTTCGACGCGCGCACCCATGCCGGTCTGCTGCGCGTCGCCCAGGACCGGCGGGCGAGCCTGTTCATGGTCCTGCAGGCCGCGTTCGCGGTGTCGGTCGGCGCGTTCGCCCGCAGCGCCGACGTCACCGTGGCCACCGCGGTCTCCGGGCGTGATCACCGGCTGCTCGACGACCTGGTCGGCAACTTCTCCGACGACGTGCTCATGCGGGTGCGGCTGGACCGGGCCGGCGACGTCGACGAGCTCGTCGACCAGGTGCGCCGGGTCGCGCTCGCCGCCTACGCTCACCCGGACACGCCCAATCCCCGGCTCAAGCGCTGCCTGCTCCAGGACGCGGCGCTGCCGCTGTTCCAGGCGACATTGATCCTGCAGCGGGCCGAGGCGCCGCGCACCGCCACCGAACCCGCTCCAGCCCACGGTCTCTCGATCACCGAGCTGCCGACCGGCGTGATCAGGGCCAAGCACGATCTCGAGTTCGGGCTGACCGATCACTACGATCCGGTCGGCGCCCCGGCCGGTATCGACGGCTCGTTCCTGTACCCGGTCGCCCGGTTCGACGAGGAGACCGCCGACCGGTTCGTCGCCCGGTTCCGGGCCGTCGTCGGGCTCCTCGCCGACGGCTATCGTGGCCCGCTCGGCGCGCTGCTCGCGGCCACGGGCACCCGCCGGTCCCTCGCCGGCGTCCGCCGGGCGGCGCGGGTGCTGGTCTGATCAGCCGCCGCGTTCGAGCGGATGACCCGCGTCGCGCCAGGCGACGATGCCACCGGCCAGGCTGTAGGCGTCGTAGCCCGCGCGGTGGGCCAGGGCGGCGAAGCGCAATGAGGTCTCGCCGACCGGGCACACGAACACGACCGGCCGGGAGCGCGGGAACGGCATGCCCTGGGCGAGCATCTCGTCGAGCTGATCGTCGCGGATATTGAGCGCGCCGGGCACGTGCCCGACCCGATAGGCCATCGCGCCGCGGGTGTCGACGACGGTCGGCCTGCCGGTGCGGTCCAGCTCGGCCAGCGCCGCCGGGGTGAGCGTGGGCGCGGCGGCGGTGTCGTCGGGACCGGGCGCGGCCGGGCCCGCCGTCTTCCCGAACAGATCCGGCCTGCGCTTGGCGATATAGGACAGGTACGGCTCGAGCCGGTCGCACACGATGAGGACCGCGACCAGCGGCCGATCGTCCGGGCGCGGCGCCGCGGCCAGCGCGCGCAGAGCCGCCGCGTAGCCCGCGCCACTGGTCGGCCCGGCGAGCACCCCGTAGCCCTGGATCAGCGCGAGGGTGGCATCGATGGCGGCGGCCGAATCGACGGTGACGATGTCGTCGTAGAAGTCGGGCCGGAACAACCCGACATCCCACATCTCGCGTTCGGAGCGGATACCGGGAATGAAGTCGAACCGGTCCGAGACCACCCCGATGGTGCGCAACCCCGGATGATGGGCGAGCAGCGCGGTCGCGGTGCCGCGGGTGGAGCCAGTGGTGCCGAGCCCGCCGATGAGGTAGTCGAGATGCGCGATGCCCGCCGCGGCGAGGTCGGCGGCGATCTCGGTGCCGGTGCCGTCGTGATGGGCGTCGATATTGCGCTCGTTGGTGTACTGCGACGGGTGGAACCACCGCTCGGGGGCCTGGCCGGTGGTCTGCGCGATCACCGCCGAGACATCGTCGGCCGCGTGCGGATCCGGGCATTCGGACAGGCCCGGCAGCTCCACGATCTCGGTGCCGAGCAGTTGCAGCAGCTGCCTGACCTCGCCCACCCTGATCCGGTTGGTCACCGCCCGCAGCGGGATGCCGTGCAGCGCGCCGAGGACCCGCAGTGCCTTGGCCGTGTTGCCGCTGGAGGCCTCGATGAACGACTGCCCGTCGGCGGCGATGCGGTCCACGTCGGCGCGGATCATCGCCCAGGCGACCCGGTCCTTGACCGAGCCGAACGGATTGTGCGACTCCAGTTTCGCGTACAGCTCGACCCCGGCCAGCCCGTGCACCGCCGGGTCTAGGCGCAGCAGGGGAGTGTTGCCGATGAGCTCGGTGATGTGGGTGTAGACCATCACGGCACCCGGAAGTCCGCGTCGTGGCACAGCGTGAAGCCGCTGTCACCGTGCAGCACAGCGACTTTCGCCACCTCCGGATGCATGCTGGCCTGCGCGGCGGACAGATCCATGTGATAGGCGCCGGTATTGGCGAACAGCACGGGATCACCCGGCGCGGGCACTCCGGCCACCCGCACCTTCCGCTGGGTGACCAGATCCCGCTCCAGACACAGCTGCCCGGCGAAGAACACCCCGCCGGGGTCGGCGAGCGCGGGTTCGGCGAGCACCACGGGGTCGATGAGCACCTCCTGATCGGCGGCGGTGACCGTGTCGCGGCTCAGGTCCAGATGCACCAGGGTCGCGCCGTTACCCGCCTGCTTCACGAATTCGACACTGGCCAGGGTGATTCCGGCCTGATCGACCAGTGCCTTGCCGGGTTCGAGCCACAGCTCGAGCAGATTGTCGGCGAGGACCTGTCCGAGCCCGCGACCGCCGTGTCCGGGCAGCGGCGTCGCGAGCAGGTCGGCGAGGATATCGGCGGCCGACTCGGTATTGGCGTACTTGTGAAACACCGGTCCGCCGTGGATCGCACCGCCGGACACGTGATAGCCGAAGGAGGCACTGCCCCAGTGCAGCGCCTCGCCCCGGCCGAGCAGGCCCGCGCGCAAGGCATGATCGTAGGCGTCGTAGCCCGCGGCGTCGGCGGTGAACACCTGACGCAATCCACCGCCGATATCGAGCACGGTCGGCGTCAGATCGTGGCCGTAGGCGCGCTCGACCAGATCCAGGCACGCGGCGACCGCCCGCACGCGTTCCGCGGTGGCGGCGGTGTCGAGGTGGAACGCGAAACCCCGCAGCCGCAACCGATCGCGGTGCCGGGTGAGCACGTCGAACGCGGCGTCCACGGCCGTGAGATCGATGCCGAAGCGGCTCGGTGCGCTCCCGGGGAAGCCCGAGATGCGCAGCAGGACAGGAACTGTCGTCCGCGCCAGGTCGGCCAGCGTCGACAGCTCCCACAGATTGTCGACATTGACCGTCACGCCCGCAGCGAGCGCCGCGCGCACCATGGCCACGCCCTTGGGACCGGTCGCCTCGACCCGGTCGGCCGGGAACCCGGCGGCCAAGGCGGCCGCCAGCTCCCGCGCCGACGCGACATCGACGGAGATCCCCGCGTCCGCCGCGGTCCGCGCGAAGGCGGCCGAACGGTTCACCTTGTGCGCGTAGCAGATCCGGTACCGGCTGGCCCCCGCGTCGAGCGCCCCGCGCAGCCCGGCCAGGTTCGCCGCGAAGACCTGGGGGAACAGCAGGTGCAGCGGCGAACCGTAGCGGTCCAGCGCGGCCCGCACGGCGGTCCGATCGGCCAGGAACTCGGCGACCAGCGGGGGGAGCGCGGCGGGAACGGCGGGCGGCGTCATCCCACCGCCGCGCCCGGCGCCTGCGCCGGCACGTCGTCGACCGGGTTGTAGCCGCCGTCGCGCAGCGCCTCGAACACCCGGAACCGATGTCGTGGACTGCGGATCCGCGCGCTCACCCGCTTGGACTCCAGATCGACCTCGGCCACCGGGATGTCCATCGATTCGAGCAGCGCGGTGATCGTGCGGACGCAGTGTTTGCAGCTCATGTCGGGCACGTAGAACACGCCGTCGTCGCCCAGCGCACCGTCGGGGACGTGCTCGGCGGTGTCCTCGGCGACCACCACCGTGGCCGCCAGCGCGGCGAAGGTCTCGACGAACCGGTCGACCACGGTGGCCAGCACATGCACCGCCGCCCCACCGACCGCCTGCGGTGCCGCCGCGAGGCAGGCGGGCCGCGCGCCCGCGGGCAGCAGCGCGTATTGCCGGGAGACGAGATCCAGCTCGTCGTGGTACTTGGCCACCGCCGCCTCGGTGTCGAGGCCCTCCTCGGTGACCGCCCGGCGCATCACCGTGTGCGCGTCGGCGATGGTGGCGTCCTTCATGGCACGCAGCACCGCGATCGAGTCGGCCGTGTAGCGCACGCTCCCGTCCGGCTGGGCGACCAGGCGCACCGGGATCATCCCGCGCCGGAAGGTGGAGGCCTGCAGCTCCCAGAACCAGCGCGTCGCGACGGCGGCGAAGATGCCGGAATCGCGCAGCCCCCTGGCGAAGTCGACGATCTCGCGATAGGGGGTGTCGGCCGCCACGAGTCCGTGCTGGGTCAGCGCGCGTCCGGTGGCCTCCACCCCGACGCGGAAGATCTCGTGCGGATCGTGATCGGTGGTCGTGCCCGCCAGCACCGCGAGATCGGGTGCGGGCAGTGTCGCCGCGCGCGCCACCAGACCCGAGGCGGCCAGCTCCCGCCACAGCGTCAGCACCGTCTCCCTGGCGACCACGGCCAGCTCGGGACCGGCGCCCCCGGTGTGGAAATAGCCGGTGTTGGGCACGCCCGCGCTGTCGGTCCAGGTGATGCGATGGGTCGCGCTGGTGACCTGGTCGGGGCGGCACGGCCGCATGAACCGCTCCAGATACATCCGCTGCGACTGGGTCAGCGCGCTGCCGGGCTCGGGGCGTAACGCGGTGGCGCGCACAGTGATCCGGGTCGGTGACGGCGGCTCGGCGGCCACGAACAGTCCCGGTGCGGCCAGCTCGGCCAGTACCCGGGACGCGGCCCGCCGATCGTAGTGCTGCGTGGGGTGCGTGCCCATGGGTTCCTCCTCGGCTCGGGACAGGAAATGGTCAGCGCCCGTGCCCGGCGAGGCCGGCCACGCAGGCGACGAAACGATCGATCTCGTCCAGGGTGTTGTAGAGGTGGGTGCTCACCCGCACCGAATCCGCGCCGGGCTCGGTGCCCGGCACGCAGTGCGCCCCGGTGCGGACCAGGAAACCGGCGTCGGCCAGCACGAAACCGAGATCGGTGGCGCTGATCCCGTCGAGGGTGAACGAGACGATCCCGTACCCCACCGCGCACCCCGCGTAGGCGGGCCCCGGCAGGAACTCCAGGCCGGGCAGCGGCCGCAACCCGTCGATCAGCCGCAGCGTGAGCTCCCGGTTGTGCGCGGCGATCGCGATCGGATCCAGCTCGTCGAGCAGGTCGAAAGCCGGTGCGAGGGAAAGTATTCCGGGAATGTTGTAGGTGCCGCCCTCGAGCATTTCCGGCATCCCGGTGGTGATCAGCCCGGTGTCGCCGACCCGCACCCCGGAATGGCCACCGGGCAGGAACGGCCGCAGCCGGTCGTGCACCCGCCGCCGGCAGTACAGCAGGCCGATCCCGGGCGCGCCGAACATCTTGTGCCCGGCGAACACCGCGAAGTCGGCGCCGAGGTCGAGCACGTCGACCGGCAGGTGCCCGCCGCTCTGCGAGCAGTCGAAGCACAGCAGGATCTCCGGATCGATCCGGCCGCGCAGTTCCTCGAGCGTGGTCAGCCCGCCGTAGACATGGTGCAGATGACTGGTGGTGATCAGCCGGGTGCGCGGACCCACCTGGGCGGCGATGTCGTCGATGTCGGCCTCGCCCGCCGCGGTGCTGCGGTAGGGGCGCAGCACGATCCGGCGCCCGAACCGGGCCAGGGTGTCGCGCAGGTGATGCCAGGGCAGCACGTTGGACGCGTGATCGGCGGGGTTGTAGAGGATCTCGTCACCGTCGTCGAGGACGGCCAGCCCCCAGCTGTGGGCGACGGCGCCGAGCGCCGCGGTCGCGCCGGCGGTGAACACGATCTCGTCGGGATGGGCCGCCCCGACGAACGCGGCGGCCCTGGACCGGACGGCGGCGATCCGCGCGGACAGCGACGTCGCCCAGCTGTAGGTGCCGCGCCCGGCATTGGCCGTGTGCTCGGCGTGATAGCCGGTGACGGCGGCGATCACGGTGTCCGGCTTCTGGGTGGTCGCGGCGCTGTCGAGATACACCACGGCCGGATCGGCCAGCGCGGGGAAGCGGTCACGGATCGTGGCGGGCACCGGGGTCGGCGCGTGCCGCAGCGCCGGAACGGCGGTCAGCTCGGGCCGGAGGGGGTGCACCAGATCAACGATACGCACTTTTCTGGTACGGCCGACGAAGAATTCTCGCGGGCAACGCTTTTCGGGCCCAGGCTCAGTACCGGCCCTGCAGGTAGTCGACCAGGTGTCCGCGTTCGGCAGCCAGTTCGGTGATCTCGCTCTTCACCACGTCGCCGATGCTGACGATGCCGACCAGCCGGCCCGCCTCGACCACGGGCATGTGCCGGACGCGATGCTCGGTCATGATCTCGCGCAACGAGGAGACGTGATCCTCGGGCCCGCAGGTACGGACCCGGTCGGTCATGATCTCGGCGACCGGCCGGTCGAGCACGGCGGCGTCGAGCCGGGCGAGGTGGCGGACCACGTCGCGCTCGGAGACGATCCCGCTGATGGCCGCGCCGTCGGGGGAGACCACCACCGCGCCGATATTGTGCTCGGCCAGCACGGTGAGCAGGACACGCACCGTGGTCTGCGGCGGCACCGTGGTCACCGTCGTGCCTTTGTTGCGCAGGATCTCCGCTATACGCATATGCCGCTCACCCGTGTCGAGCCCGATTCTTCATCTCCAGGATGCCCCGGGTGACACGGCTGTGACCAGCACGAAGACGTTACAACCGGCTATTCGTCGTCCAGGCCCGCGGAGAGATAGGCCGCGGCGGCCAGCCACTGCCTGCACTGCGGTCCGTGCACGTCGTGCTGACGCAGCATTTCGCGTGCCTGCCGGTAGGTGAGCCCGAGCGGCTCGTCGCTACACGATCCGGTGGCCGCGCCTGCCGTGCCGAGGTATCGCGGGACCTCCAGGCCGGCGGTTCCGGCCGAGACCCTGCGGGGTGTTCGAAACGGCGTACTCATCCGAGTCCCCTCGCATCCGGCAGCGGAGGGCCCGTCCGGCTGGTGCTGCCGACGTCCCTTCCGGTGATCTTGAGGGCTGAGTCTACGGGGGTGTTGTTTGCAGATGCAAGAACATCTGCACTGTCAATTCGGACGTGTCGGGCATCTGATCGGGTTGTGGCGCTTGCGAATTCAGGGGACTGGACGTCACCGATCGAGCGGCCGCCCAGGTCGTGTCGTCGGGTAAGTACCGACCGGTGCGACCGCATGTGAACCGTGTTAATGTCCCGATCGCGACGTGCAGATGCAAGAACGTTTGTACGTGCATCTGCAACTTTCGTACTGATGGCATCAATCGAGAACGAGGAGTGTGACGTGTCCGGTATGCACCATGATCAGCGGGAACGCCCCGGCGTCGGCGACTGGCGCAAGAGCACCTTCAGCAACCCCAGCGGCAACTGTGTCGAGGTGGCCGAAGCGACGGACGGTTCGGTCGCCGTACGCAACTCGCGCGACCCGCACGGCTCGGTGATCTTCTACACCCGGCCCGAGATCGACGCTTTCATCCGCGGCGCGAAGGCCGGAGAGTTCGACTACTTGACCCGGTGATCGGTAATATCGGCAGCCATGACGGCTGAACCCGACGAGATCGGTCGCGTGCAACCCGTTGTCGATCGCGGCCCCACCGTGCTGCGCATCGCCCTCGGTGGTCAGTTGCGCAAACTGCGCGAGAGCAAAGGCATCACCCGCGAAGCGGCTGGTGACGCGATCCGTGGCTCACACGCCAAGATCAGCCGGCTCGAACTGGGACGCACCGGATTCAAGGAACGCGATATCAGGGACCTGCTCACGCTCTACGGTGTCCACGACACCCGCGAGCGTGAGTCCTTCTTCGAACTGGCCCGGCAGGCAAGTGAACCCGGCTGGTGGCATCGCTACAGCGATCTGCTGCCCTCGTGGTTCAGTACCTACCTCGGGCTCGAGCAGGCGGCCAGCCAGATCCGCACCTACGAGGCCCAGCTGGTGCCCGGTCTGCTGCAGACCCCGGAGTACACGCGGGCGATCGTGACCCTCGGGTTCGACGACGCCGATACCGAGCGCCGGGTGCAGGTCCGCCAGCTCCGCCAGGACGTGCTGCGCCGGGTGGACCCGCCGGTGGTGTGGGCGGTGATCGACGAGGCCGTGCTGCACCGCCCGATCGGTGGGCGCGAGGTGCATCGCGCGCAGCTGCGCTACCTGGCCCAGCTGTCGACGATGCCGAACGTGACCGTGCAGGTGCTGCCGTACTCGGCCGGCGGGCACGCCGCCGCGGGCAGTTCCTTCAGTATTCTGCGCTTCGCCGAGCCCGAACTGCCCGACATCGTCTACCTCGAGCAGCTCACCAGCGCGCTGTACCTCGAGCGCAGGCAGGACCTGGCGCTGTACCTGTCGGTGATGGACCAGCTCAGCGTCCAGGCCGCGCGACCGGATCGCTCGCGCGAGATCCTGCTCGACTACGCCGAGCGGGCCGGAGGCGAGACACCGCTACCGGGCGCCGAGGACGGCGCCCGGTCCGGGTCGGTGATTCAGTAGCGGATGCAGCCCGCGGCGATCCGCCAGAAGGTGTCGGGGGTCAGCGTCTGCAGATCCCAGTCGTCGGCCAATTCGTGCGCGGTGGTCACGATCCGGTCGATATCGAAATCGTTGCGTGTCGCCGCGCCGGTGGATTCCACCGCGTCGATGACATAGGCGACCGCTGTTTCCCTGGAGCACCCTGCGGTGACGGGGTGGGTCGTCGCTGCGCGATCAGCGAGGCCGAAACGGCCGTTGGTGTTGTTCATGGTGAACGCCCCTGTGTTTAGGCAGTGGCAAACCCAAGGCAAACCTAGCCCCAGGTGTGCCGCTCGCGGCCTCCCCTGACTATCCCCTGAATTGTGTTGCGGCCCTGAGTTTAGGACGGGGCAAGTTTCAAATGCAAGCACATCTGCACGATCGATTCCGTCTCGATGCAGCGCTTTTCCCGGCTTCTGAGCGGCGAATCCGGGGTGACGCCACCGTGTTCACGGCGGGCGGTGGGTGGATAACGCCGTGACCGGCGGCTGGCCTGTTCCGCGGGGTGGCGAAAAGGGTGCCGCCGGTCACCGGAAATCGGCTCCCCGGCCGAATACTGTTGGGATAGTTAATTTTCGGCTATCGAATTGCCGACACGGCCGACGCAATCGGCTCCGGACCGGAAACCACTTCCAGCGTGTGCCGAAAAGTGTTGTCCGCGACCAAGATCGACGCGAGCGTCGCGGCGACGTCGGCGCGAGGAATCGGACCGCGCCCGATCGGCGGCGATCCGAGCGTGACCAGACCGTTGCCTGCGTCGTCGGTGAGCATGCCCGGCCGCAGGATCGTCCAGTCCAGCGCGCGGGAGCGCAGGTCGTCCTCCGCGCGGGTCTTGGCATCGATATAGGCGGCCCAGACCTCGTCGGTCCCCGGGGCCGGTGGCGCGCCCGCGCCCATGGTGGAGATCTGCACGAAGCGCCGGACGCCGGTCCGCTCGGCGGCGTCGGCGAGCTGCACCGAGCCGCCGAGGTCGACGGTGTACTTGCGCTCGACGCCGCTGCCGGGGCCCGCGCCCGCGGCGAAGACCACCGCGTCCGAGCCGGCGACCGCGGCGGCGAGGTCGGCGGGAGTGTCGCGCTCCATGTCGAAGATGACCGGGACGCCGCCGGTCGCGGCGATGTCGGCGGCCTGATCGGGGCGGCGGATGAGCGCGTGGACCTGATCACCGCGGCGGGTGAGCGACGATGCCAGCAGCAGGGCGATCTTGCTGTGTCCACCGGCGACGACGATGCGCATGCGAGTGCTCCTTTCGAACGGATCGACGGCCCTCAGCGCTCCGGGCCACCGGGATTGCAGTTCGCCGACACCGTGGCCGAATAGCCGACGGCGGGCCGCCACGGTTCGAGATTCCAGCTCGGCTTGTCGGGCGCCACCATCCTCGCCCACACCCAGTGGCAGACGAACTGGTCCCGCATCCCCGGCGCGTCGGCGTCGGCGTCCAGGGCCAGGACCTCCTGCCAGGCGAGTTCATCGGTGCCCGGCGCGGCGGTGCGTCGGCCCGCGACGGTCGGCACGACGAGCAGGCGGGCGCCGTCGACGGTGTCGGTCCAGGTGACATGGTCGATCAACGGCAGCCCGGCATACGGGTCGACCGTCGGCGTCGGCGGTGCGAGGGTGACCGGCGGCTTGCTGGTCGAGCGGGGCGGCGTCGTTGTTGTCGACGGTGTGGCCGTGGCCGGCTCGTCGGCGGCGGTCGTGGCACAGGCGGTGAGGCCGAGTACCGCGACGGCGGCGAGTGTGGCCGGGAACTGCCACCGAATCACGCGACGCCCCTCCTTGTCGTCCTGGCGCGCGGCCGGGACGCGGCCGCCCGGCCCAGCCTAGTGCGGCGGGCGCGGCGGCGCCGTCGGGCTCAGTGCCACAGCGATCGGCAGGGGAGCCGGCGCAGCTCGGGCCCGACCTGCCCGTCGACGGTCACCAGCAGGCCGGCGTGCACCGCCGCGGTGGTGAACTCCCACGCCTCGGCGGGGGTCGCCGCGTACTCCAGCACCAGCGCGTCTTGCGGGGTCGCGCCGTCGAAGTAGACCGTGATCCGCCGGGTCGGTATCTCGGTGCGGTCGGCGCGATGGGCGGTGGCGGCGATGTTCTCGTCGATGGGAATCATGGCGTGCTCCTTCTACCCCGGCGCTGGTGGGCGCCTTCCTACTCGACGGTAGGGCCCGGGCCGTCGAGTGGAACATGTTCTGGAATTCACTGGAGATCTCACAGCCCTCCGGTGCCGCGGCGGGGCGGTGGCCGACAAGAATCGCCGTCGACTTGAATCCGGTCACAACCCGCATTCGCGCCGGTTGTGAGCTCCGCCGATCTAGGTCCGAAGGGGTACCGACGAGCCACGCTACCGGCAAGTATCGGTCTCGACGGCAGCGACACGGGAGGAGCGCCGGATGATCTGGGCAGCCACGGCACGACGGGCTCGGCCACGCCGCGCGGTGTCGGCGGTGGGGGTGGCGCTGGTGCTGGCCGTGGTCGGCGTGGCCCCCGCGCACAGCGCACCGCTCTACCCGAGCGCCGATCCCGACCCCTTCTACGCCAAGCCCGCCGACCTGTCGGCGGCGCAGCCGGGCGACGTGCTGGCCGTGCGGCCGATGCCGCCGCTGGCGATGTTCCCCGACACCAGGATCACCCTGGTGAAGTTCCGCTCGACCAACTCCGCGGGTGAACCGATCGCGGCGACCACGACGGTGCTGCAGCCGGCGGGCCACCGCCGGGACGAACCGGTGCTGTCCTACCAGCACATCATCAACGGCCTCGGCGTGCGCTGCTCGGTCTCCAAGGTGCTCTACACGAACGACCCGAATCTCATGGTGCGCGAAGCGGTCTTCTGGAACCTCGCCCTGCGGCGCGGCTGGACGATGGCGCTACCCGACCACCTCGGTCCCGATTTCGCCTACGGCGCGGCCAGATTGGGCGGTCAGGTGACCCTCGACGGGATCAGGGCGATCCGCAAGGTCGACGAACTCCAGGTCGCGGGGAGCCGGGTCGCGATGGCGGGCTACTCCGGCGGCGGGATGGCGACGGCCTGGGCAGCGGCATTGCAGCCCAGCTACGCGCCCGACGTCGAGATCGCGGGCGCCGCGATGGGCGGGGTTCCGATGAACCTGGTGTCGATGCTCGAGGGTCTCGGCTTCGGCTCGCACCCGGTGTTCGGTCTGGCGCTGGCGGCCGGCATCGGCCTGGAACGGGAGTATCCGCAACGGTTTCCGATCAGCGAGCAGATGAACGCGCGCGGCCTGGCCGCCCGCGCCGCGATCGCCGACGCGTGCACCAACGACATCCTCGGCGCGGGCGCGGGCCGAGGCATCCTCGATTTCGCCGCCACGACCTCGATGGTCGACGACCCGGACGCCCGCGCCGTGGTGGAGGAGAACAGTCTCGAGCTCTACCCCGGCACGCCGAGGATGCCTGTCTTCGAATGGCATTCGCCCATCGACGGCCTGATCCCGGTCGACGCGATCACCACCACCACGCACCGCTGGTGCGCGGCGGGCACCCCGGTGGTCACCGAATCGACGCCCACCCCGGACCACCTGACCGCAGCTGTGCTCGGACTGCCTTCCGCGCTGAGATGGCTCGACGCGCGGCTGCAGGGGGAACCGGCGCCCAGCACCTGCTGAGCCCGGTGGCGATCGGCCCGGATCCGCACACCCCGACACGGATCCGGGCCGATTGTTGTTGCGATCGAGCCGCATTGCGTCACGACTCGGGCACGACGCCGATCCGGCCGGGGGGTTCCGGCGTACCGTCAGTGGACTGACGAGGGCGCGTTCGGGGAGGTTCGGCGGGAGACGAAGCACCGCATCGCCGCACGTCAGCGACGATTCCGAGTTGCCACCCGAAGGCGTGTGTGCCATGCGATCTGTCCGTGTGCTGTTCTGCTCGATCCTGCTGCTCTGTTCGTTCGCCGTCGGCACCGCCGCCGCCGAACCCACCCCGGAATTCCCGGTGCCGCACCCGGGTACGCCGGGCTTCCTGCCCGATCTGCAACGCTGGATCGATCAGGTGCTGCCGTCACCGATCCAGCCCTCGGGCGGGGCGGCCACCGACCCGGAGGCCGAACTCGCCGCGCTGCGAGCGGCGGTCCTGCCCGCGGCGGTCGGTGACGCCATGTTCGACCACTGGCCCGACGGGCTGGCCGATCTCGCGCCGGGCGACATCATCGCGACCCGCGACATCCTCGCCACCGCGGGCCCGTTGACGCTGGTGCCGCTGCGGTCGGCCACCCTGCTCAAGTACCGGACCGACGATTCGCAGGGCCGCCCGTCCTTCGCCACCGCGACGCTGCTCGTGCCCGCCACCGACTGGACCGGCCCCGGTGACCGGCCGGTCCTGGTCAACAACCTGCCGATCGATGCGCTGGGTCGTGAGTGCACGCCGGGCTACACGCTCTCGCACGGCCTCAACCTGCACTCCAGCATGACCGAGTTCTTCCCGCCGACCACCCAATTGGCGGCCCTGCGCGGGTACGCGGTCCTGGTCCCCGATCACGAGGGCCCGTGGATGGCCTACGCGGAACCGTATGTCGCCGGGCACGCGGTGCTCGACGGGATCCGGGCGGTGCGCGGCGTCGACCCGGCGGTGTTCGGCGCGAGCCGATTCGCGATGACCGGCTACTCGGGCGGCGCCATCGCCACCCACGGCGCGGCCAAGCTGATCGGTTCCTACGCACCGGAACTCGCGGACGTGATCGTCGGCGCGGCACTGGGGGGCGTGCCCGCCGATTTCGAGATCCTCTCGCGCAGCATGAACGCCAACCTCGCCTCCGGAATCTTCATGGCGGCCACCTTCGCGATCGGCCGGGAGCGCCCCGAGATCCTGGCCGCGATGAACAACCTCGCGCGCTGGGTCGCCACCTCGGTGATGAAGGACCAGTGCGTCAGCGTGTTCGCCGTTCCCGGCATCCTGCACCTGCCCATCGATGTCGGCGCGAACATCCCCGACCCCCTGCGGTCGGACCTGGCGGAGAGGATCTACGAGATCACCCGCATGGCCGGAATGCGCTCGGCCACACCGCTCTACATCTACAACGGGGAGCAGGAGTTCTGGATCCCCGCCGCGGGCGCCCGCAATCTGTACAACGAACAGTGCGCACTTGGCGCGAACGCGGTGTACCGGAGTGTCTTCGGTGAGCATGTGATCGGCGCGGTCACCGGATATCCGGAGGCGATGCTCTGGCTCGACGAGCGATTGCAGGGTGTAGCCGCTCGCACGGAATGCTGACTCGGCGGAACTGGGAACCCTCTGCGTTTTTCGCGGGAAATGCTGTGAACGTTCAGCGGGCCCGGGGAATACCCGGGTGGGGTGCGATGACAGCCGGTCGGTGCTGGTGAATCGCGCCAGAGGGTGACCCGGGCCGCTCACGGTCCGGGTAGCCGAAGAATTCCTGTGCCCCCTCATGGGGGTTTTCGACAACCGGTGGTGACCTGTCCAGAAACCCGTAAACGGCGGAAAGGCCGGGATTTTCGGGCCTTATGTTCGTGGCGGTTTCGACAAAAAGCCATTCGTGTTTCTCGAATCGCACAGGAAGATACGCCAACGATGAAATCTCCCAGTCGCAGACGGACGCTACAGACGGCGGTGCTCACCGGCGTCGGCGCGCTCGCCGTCGCGCTCACGGGTCCGGGGGCGGCGGCGTCCCCCGACCCGGCGCCCTCCGAGCAGGCCCTCGCCGACATCATCACCGCAGGCCGCGAAGTGGCCGGGCCCGGTAGCGGTTCGGCCTGCACCTCCGGCAGCGGCGCCGGGTCCGGGAACGGTTCGGGCAACTGCTACGGCGGTTCCGGGTCCAGTTCGGGCTCCTCCGGTGGAAAGTCCACCGACACCATCGGTTACGGCCCGGCGCAGACATCCTGGCTGGCCGCGTTCGCCTACGGACTCGGCAACGGGGACGCCGCGCCGCCCGGGGCCAATGATTGGAACTGCAAGCCCACCGCCGAACATCCGCGTCCGGTGGTGCTGCTGCACGGCACCTGGATGAACGCCTACAACGGCTACGCCTACATGGGTCAGCCGATCAAGGACGCCGGCTACTGCACCTTCACCTTCAACTACGGCCGCTCCGGCCTGGTCGAAGGCGGCGGTCTCGGATCGCTGCTGCCCGGCGTCATGGGCACCGGCTACATCCAGGACTCGTCCAAGCAGGTCGCCACCTTCGTCGATCGCGTGCTCGCGGCCACCGGCGCCGGCGAGGTCGACATCATCGCCCACTCCCAGGGCGGTGCCCTGGCCAACTGGTACACCAAGTTCGACGGCGGCGCGGCCAAGGTGAAGAACCTGGTCACCTACGGTGCCACCCACCACGGCACCAGCCTGGACGGCATCGGCGCCCTGGGCCGCATGATCAACAACGCCGGCATCGACATCCTGGGCCTGATCGAGATCTTCGTCGGGCACGCCGGTATCCAGCAGACGATCGGCTCGGACTTCGTCAACCAGCTCAACGCCAACGGTGACACCGTCGCCGGGGTCGACTACACCGTCGTCGGCACCCGCTACGACGAGATCACCAACCCCTACGACCTGACGTTCCTGAAGCCGGGGCCGGGCGCCACCGTCACCAACATCACCCTGCAGGAGGGCTGTGAGCAGGACGTCTCCGACCATCTGACGATGATGTACTCGCCGCGGGCGCTGTCGATCGCGCTGCGGGCCCTCGATCCCGCGAGCAGCCCGAACCTGGTCTGCGAGTTCAACCCCTGGCTGGTCGGGGGTGGTGGCTCCCTGTGAGACGACACGAAGGCGCTGTCCGCGATCGCGGACAGCGCCTTCGGCGTTTCCGGGGTCGGTCAGGCTGCCGAGCGGTAGCTGCGGGCCACGAGGGCCGAGCGCAGGTACCACAGGCCCGACGGCTGGGTCGGGTCGAAACCGGTGAGCTGGCCGATCCGCTTGAGGCGGTAGTCGACGGTGTTGGTGTGCACATGCAGCACCCGCGCGGTGCGCTGGCGATTGAGATTGTTGGCGATGTGGCGCTGCAGGGTCTCCAGCAGCTCGGGGTACTGGTCCAGCGGGTCGAGCAGCGAACCGAGGAACTCCCGGCCGGGGCCGGGGCGGGTCAGCTGGTATTCGAGGGCCAGCTCGTCGAAGCGGTACAGCCCCGAGGTGACCTCGAGCCGCTGGACCATGTCGAGCAGCTCGTGGGCCTGGTCGGCGGCGTCGGGGACGCCGGTCGTGCTGGTCTCGACCAACGCCGCGGTGATGCCGACCTGCGCCGCCTGGGAGAGCTGGGCGACGAGGGCGGCCAGACCGTCGCGATCGAAGGTGCCCGCCGGGATGAGCACCGTGCCACCGTCGACGCTGAGCAGCGACAGCGCCGAATCGCCGCACCGCTTGGCCAGTTCGGCCTGCACCCGGCGCAGTTTGCGCCGCGCGACGACCTGCGCGTCGAGGGCCGGGTTGGCCTCTTCCCGATGCGGTGGGATCGCGAGGGCCAGAACGGCGTACGTCTCGGCGATCGCGATTCCGCACTCGCGGGCCATCGTCGAGGTGCTGTGACCGCCGAGCAGCGCCGAGGTGAGCGTGTGCACGGCGGTGTGGTGCTCGCTGACCACGCCGCGCAGCTCCCGCACGTAGGCCAGCGACACCTGGGCGGTGATGGTGTCGAGCATCTCCATCACCATCTTCACGCCGTCGACCAGGTTGTCGTAGTCCTTCACCGACGCGTTGGCGACCACCAGGTCGAGGCCGATCTTGAAACCCTCGGCGATCGAGTGGTGGATGGTGTCGATCGGCACGCCCTCGCGGGCCCAGCCGCTGGCCGCGTCCTGCAGGCGCTGGAGCTTGTTGGGGATGTCGCGGCCGTCGAGCATGCTGACGGCGAATTCCAGGCAGATTCGCGTGATGGTGGTGACGTCGCCGGTGATCGCGTCGCCGGGCAGGGTGCCGCAGGGGACGACATTGGCGACGAAGTGGCCGACCATCTGCCGTGACAGGGCGCGCACGTCCTTCAGCGGCGACGACATCGGCTGACCGGAGATGGTCAGCGATTGCCGGGGTGGATTCTCAACGGACATCTGTGTTCCCTTCGCCCATCTTGCGGCTCTGCCCCCGCTGTCCAGCGACTTCACCCTAGCCAACCCGCGGCGATGCCGGAATGGAACGTCAGGTTATGGGTCGCGGACCCATGCTTGCTTGCCTGCTTGGTGAGCGGTCACAAGTCTGGTCCATCGCTATGAGTGGTTGTAGAGTTCTCCGCGCCGGAACGAACCGATAGGGGCACCATGCGACCTGCCGTCCGTTGTCTGGTCTGGGAACTGGACGAAACCCTGTGGGACGGCGTGGTCCACGACTCGACCAGCACCACGCTGCGCCCGCAGGCACTGCGTACGCTCACCAAGCTGAGCGAGCGCGGAGTGCTGCATGCCGTCGCGGCACGTGGTGATCGTTCCCGTACCCTGCGTACGCTCTACCGGCACGGCCTCTACGAGATGTTCTCGGCGGTCGAGGTGGGCTGGGGCCGCAAGTCGGCTTCGATCGTGCGGGTCGCCGACACCCTCGGCCTCGGGCTGGAGGGAATGGCGTTCGTCGACGCCGAGCCGGTGGAACGCGCCGAGGTATCGCGGGCGCTGCCGATGGTGCGCTGCTATGCCGCGCGCAATGTGGACATGCTGCCGCTGCTGCCGGATTTCCGGCACGACCTGCGCTCGGGCCCGGTTCCGACCCCGCCGCTGGGCTTCGCGCGCGTCCCGGCGCTCTGACGACCCGAGTCCGCTTGCGCGCGCTGCGATCTCGCACGCCATGCGACTCCGCACGGCGTGCAATCGTGCACTGTGTGCCGAAATCGGGCGCGGGGCAGTGGATCAGGACTATTCCGGCAGCAGCGACACGGTGAGACCGGCCAGTCGGGCCGGGTCGGCGACCACGTCGTAGGCGGCGATCCGCGCGTCGCGGACCGTGAAGGTGACCACGAACAGCGCCCGGCCCGCCCGCACCACGACGAGTCCGGGCCGACCGTCGACGAGCACCACGACCGCCTCGCGCGAGCGCTGCCGCAGCACGACCGTGCCCTCGGCGACCGCGGCCGCGCCACGCACCAGGGCGGCCATGCCGGGTGGCAGTGCCGCCGGATCGGCCGAGCGCACCACATCGGGCGCCAGCACGGCGAGGAGTTCGTCGAGGTCACCCTCGCGCGCCGCCTTCAGGAACGCGGTCACCACGGCCCGCTGCGCCGTGAGTTCCGCCGGGCCGATCCGGGCCGGCGCGTGGACGCGCTGCCTGGCCCGGCTGGCCAGCTTCTTGGTCGTCGCCGGTGTCCGCCCGAGAATCGGGGCGAGGTCGGCGAAGGGCACGGCGAACAGGTCGTGCAGCACGAACGCGACGCGTTCCTCCGGTCCGAGCACGTCGAGGACGACGAGCAGCGCGCGCCCGACCGCGTCGGCCAGCAGTGCGTCGTCCTCGGGGTCGGCCCCGGGACCGACGGCGGGCGCGTCGACGGCAGGCTCGGCGGTCTCCGCGCGCTGGGCCCGCACGCGCAGCTGATCCAGGCAGATCCGGGAGACGACGGTGGTCAGCCAGCCGTCGAGATTGCCGATCTCGGTCACGGCGACGCGGTCCAGCCGCAGCCACGCCTCCTGTACCGCGTCCTCGGCCTCGGCGGCGGTGCCCAGCATCCGGTAGGCGACGCCGCGCAGCCGGTCACGGCGTTGTTCGAAGGCGAGCGCGAGCGCATCCGCGTGCATCGGTCACCTTTCGGCCGGCCCGTTCGTCATCGGATCGACGGCGGTCGCCGTCGCTCACCGTAGACCGGAGGAACCCACTCATGCACACGAGCTTCGTCATCGTCACCGTGCTCGCCGCCCTGGCCGCACTGATCGCCGCCGCGGTCGATGTCGTCCGCGCCGACTGGGTCCGCGAGAACATGCGCCGCTACGGCGTCGCACCGTGGACGCTGACCCCGCTGGCGGCGATCAAGGCGGTCGGTGGGCTGGCCTTGCTGGCCGGGCTGGCCTCGCGGCCGCTGGCGATCGCCGCGGCGGCCGGGCTGGTGCTGTATTTCCTCTGCGCCGAACTGACCGTCCTGCGCGCCCGCGCCTACACCGACCTCGGCTATCCGCTGCCGTACCTGCTGCTGGCCGCGGGCTCGCTGGCGCTGGCTCTCGCCTGAAGCCGGTGGTGGGGCGCCCCGCCGGGCGCGCCCCCCCCGCGGGGGCGGGCGCCGCCCCGCTGAAATACGCCCCCCGCGCACCCCTGAACAACGCCCGGGC